>PLNS01000012.1 GCA_003141855.1 Candidatus Bathyarchaeota archaeon
GTTAACGGCGCAATATACTTCGACGACTCCTACACAGGCAACGTCACCGTATACTGCGGCTGCATAGGACTACTGCCCCTAAGCAAGTTTACAAAAAACGCCAAACCCGACCACATCGTTGTTTTGGCAGGCGGCAAAACAGGCAGAGACGGCATCCACGGCGTAACGTTTGCCTCAGCTGAGTTAACCGAGAAATCGGAAGAAATCTCACGGCCAGCCGTTCAAATCGCCGACCCAATCGAAGAAGANNGGCGGCGGAGGATTATCGTCAGCCATCGGCGAAACCGCAGAACGATTCGACTGCGGAATAACAGTTGACCTTGGCAAGGTGCCGTTGAAGTATCAGGGTTTGGCGCCATGGGAAATCTACATTTCAGAATCCCAAGAACGAATGCTCATAACTGTCCCACCAGAAAATTTGGAGCGTGTCATGTCGGTTTTTGAGAAAGAAGATGTGCAGGCTACGGCGATTGGGAAACTTGTAGTCGAGCGGCGTTTGCAACTAAATTATAATGGCGAGAAAGTCGCGGATATGGACATGACGTTCTTGTTTAATCCGTGCAAGAGCATGAAGGTTGCAACCATAGAAACGCCAAACCTAACTGAGCCAGTGTTTGCGGAGCCAGAGAACCTAACCGAAACTCTGTTGCAACTGCTCGCGGCACCCAACATTGCCAGCAAGGAGAGCGTCATTCGCACTTACGACCATGAGGTAAAAGGCAACACCACACTTAAGCCCTTGCAGGGTGAGTATGCTGGACCAAACGATGCCGCCGTGCTGAAACCGCTGGATGATTCGCTAAAGGGCTTGACCATTTCGTGCGGCATGAACCCGAACTATGGGAAGATTGATGCTTACTGGATGGCTGCTTCAGCCATCGACGAGGCAGTACGCAATAACGTTGCGGTGGGCGGAAGAAGAATCGCCCTACTGGACAATTTTACATGGGGCAACCCAGAAAAACCAGAGCGCCTCGGCTCGCTTGTGAGGGCTTGCGAAGCCTGCTACGACTTCTCGGTGGCATTTAAAGCGCCGTTCATTTCAGGCAAAGACAGCCTATACAACGAGTCGCCGCTGGGTCCAGTAACGCCAACACTCCTAATCACCGCAGTAGGCGTAATTCCCAACATCCAATCAACCACATCCATGGACCTCAAAGCCCCCGGCAACCTACTCTACATCGTCGGCGAAACATTCAACGAACTCGGCGGGTCAGAATACTACAAGCTCAAAGGCTTCCTCGGCGCAAGCGTGCCCAAAGTGAGGGGCGCCAAAGCCAAACGCACATTCAAAGCAGTCACAAAAGCCATCGACGAAGGCATGGTCAAATCGTGCCATGACCTCTCGGAAGGCGGCTTGGCGGTGGCGGCGGCGGAGATGGCGTTTGCAGGCGGCTACGGCTTAGAACTGGATTTGCGCAAGGTTCCAGGCAAAGAGTTAGTGCGGAACGATTTTGTGTTGTTCTCCGAGTCAAACAGCCGCTTCCTAATAGAAGTCGCACAAGCGGATAGCGAGGATTTTGAGGATTTAATGAAGGGCAAAGTTTGCGCCCTAATTGGCAAAGTAACCAAAGACCAGAAGCTACTGGTGCATGGCTTGAATGGGAAAGTTGTGGTTGATGCCACGCTTGAAAGCCTCAGGCGTAGCTGGAAACAAACCCTAAGCCCAGAGGAGGCACCTCAATGAACATCGAAGACATCAAAGTTTGCGTAATGCGAGTCGGCGGCACTAACTGCGATGCAGAAACACAGCGTGCGTTTCAAGAGTTGGGTGTGCAAGCGGAAACAGTCCACGTTAACGAGCTAATCAAACGCCGCAACCTGCTGGATTATAGCATGCTGGTTTTTCCAGGCGGCTTCTCGTTCGGCGATTACGTCCGTTCAGGCGTGATTTTCGCGAGACATCTCTCAGCTAAGCTGGGCAAGGAAATTGAAACGTTCGTTGACGAAGGCAGGCCGATTCTTGGCATATGCAACGGCTTCCAAATCCTCGTCGAGTACGGTCTGCTCCCAGGATTCCAAGGAATAAGCGCCTATCCTGAAGCCACGTTAACGACGAATGAGCCGCAGGGTTTCAAGTGCCAATGGACCTACCTCAAACAAGAAAACAAAGGCAAATGCGCTTTCACAAACAAAATCCCCGCTGGGAAAGTCATCAGGTTGCCCATCGCCCACGGCGAAGGACGCCTATTGTTCCCCAAGGAGAAGGAAGAGGCACTGCTAAAGAAGTTGGTTGATGATGACATGTTGGTTTTTCGCTACTGCGCCAAAGACGGCAAAGTAGCCGACGGCAAGTACCCCATCAACCCCAACGGCTCATTCTACGACATCGCAGGCATCTGCAACAAAGAAGGCAACATCTTCGGCTTGATGCCGCATCCCGAGAGGGCGATGTACTGGTGGCAGCAACCCGACTGGACACGCCAACAACAAATGCTCCAGTACGGCGACGGAAAACTAATCTTCCAAAGCATAATCGACAAGCTAACCAAGAAGTGCTAAATCCTTAGCATAAGGCAAACCAGCGCGGGCACCCATCGCCATAACGCTTCTGGAACCAACAAAATTGCCCAGCTGACCGCATTCGTAGAGGCTTTTATCGTGGATTAAGCCGTAGAGGAAGCCAGCGCAGAAAGCGTCGCCAGCGCCAGTCGTATCAACCGCTTTTACTTTGAAGGGTTCTACGCTGAGCCTTTCTTGACCGTCAGTGACGTAGCAGCCTTTGCTGCCAAGTTTCACAGCCACAATCTTAACTCCCATCGCTATCATGAAGTCGGCGCCTTTGCGGTAGTCTTCCTCGCCAGTTAATTGTTCAAGTTCAACTGCGTTTGGCATCAAAACATAAGAATTCCTAATAATGGGTTCTATAACTGCAAAACCCTTTTGCGCATAAAGTGAACCGGGGTCAAAGCTGATTTTAACCCCGTCAGGCAGGGCGCTTAAGAGCTTTTTTTGTGCACGGAATGATTTTTCGCCTACAAAGGATGATAAATGGAGGAATTTGGTTTGAGAAATATAGTCCCATTTTATTTCCCGAGGTTCAACTAAATCGTTGACGCCTGAGTTAATGTAGAGGGCTCTTGCGCCTTTTCTGTCTACGAAACCCATCACTGAACCGCTTTTGCCCTTTGTTGCTTCAACTATGCCGCTGGTGTCTACGCCTTCAGTTTTGAAGCAGTCGAGTTGCATTTTGCCTTCGCGGTCGTTGGAGACTTTGCCTATGAAGCCTACTTTGCAGCCGAGCCTAGCCAATCCAACAATTGCATTAGCAGCTGAGCCTCCGCAGGCTTCCTTGTAATCTTCGATGAAGCTTTCTTCCTCTGCAGATGCAAGCTTGTCTACTTTGAAGAGCATATCAACGTTGAGTGCTCCGAACCCTATCACATCAAATTTTGTCATACAAACAACTCTTTTAATGAGATTTTGTGTTCGCCTAGTTTGCCGCTGTAGTTGCCAGCGGAAACCCGCAAAACGCCATCAACATCTAATACGGCTTTGATTCCTGTTTTGGTGGCTTCTTTAACCGCGTCTAAGGAAATGCCGTCGTAGACGATTTCGGCGATGTATCCGACGCCTTCTGGAACCTTCGATTCCTTGCCTAAGCGTGATTTGAGCGAGGGGCAGTAGAGGTGGTTGGTTGTTGGCCCTATTTTGGGGAAGTGAGTTTCCGGTTTGGAGCCAGCTGAGCAAATATCAAAGGTCGTCACGACACCATGTACTTTATGAATTGCCTTCAGGGCTTTGGCGCCCGCTTCATTGAGTGCTTGTTTTGAAGTACACATTATCCAAAAGTTGCCGCCCATAACACCCTTCGCATAACCAATATAATGTTCAATGATGAAGTCTGGAACCATCAATGGGACAACGATGACTTCTCTGCCATACCGCTTTTCGACCCACTCATAGCCGTCACCGCAGTGTCCAACGCGCTCCATCATGTCCAGCTTGCCTTCAGCCCTTGGCAAAGCATCGAAGACTGCGGTGAAGGGTTTAACGAGGATGTCTTGGCGGATGCGGTAAGAGAACTCTGTTTCGAATTTTTTTAGCGATTCTTCGAAAGTTTTTTTTGGGTTGATTTCTCCCCAGAACTGCAAGATGGCGCCCACGCGTTTGTCTGGTGTTTCATTTGGGGTTAGATATTTTTCTACGCCGCCTTCAGTTCTGCCGATCACAACGGATGGCGTCGCTGTGGAGTCTTCGGCTGCCTTACGCAGGGTTTGCTCATCATCTGCAGTCACGATTACCCGACAATAAATCCCAGTAAACGCTTCAGCGTAAGTGTCTTCGATTACTGCTTTACCCATTTATCCAAGTCTCCCGACGGCTACTCCACGAACCTTCTTCCTAAACGCACTGCTCTCTTTTATGAGTGATTCCATATTTTCTGCTATTACTATTTGAACTTTCGGAAAATCAATAGTGACGCCCCGAGCTGATTTTGGCGAAAAAAACAACATCGGCTTTTCATCCCAGACCTCGTGGAACCGTTTGCTAAAATGCGCCAACGTCCGTTCTTGCCCATTCTCAAGAAACACCTCAGCGATTTTACAGACGGGAATGCTATTTTCAGATATGACTGCGATAGCTGCATTCCTTACTGCATAACTATTACCATTGAAAGACACGGCTAATCCACCATTTTCGTTGACTAGCTTAAACGCTTCAACATCGGTTATGCTGTCGCCTACATACATTACATCCGTTAAACTTATGCCTAACCGTTTAACGATATCACGAATAGCTTGAGCTTTCTGCTCGCCGCCAACCGTGACTACATCGACTAGGAATTTGCCTACGAACATCTTTGGGATTTCGCTCCAGAAAATCTCGTCTAGGCGCTGAATTGTGGCTTGGTCGTTGTGTGAGAAATCTTCGATGGTCTTTGCGTCTGGGGGAATGTCGATTAGGCGCATTGTAGCGATTTCTTGTGCTATTTCCCTTAGGCGTTCTTTTTCTTTGGGCGAAATTGCGATTTTGTCGAGGGTGACTTTGGTGCAGTATGTGTTCTTGTATGGGAAGTCGATTGTTTTGCATAGTGCCTTGATGTAGTGCTCGTAGCTGGTGCTGACGATGAAGGTGTCTGCTATGGTTTGTATGTGGCGGAGGGTGGATTGGCTGTTTGCGATTAGGATGATGTTTTTGGCGGAGAACTCTTCCATCTGGCTGTCGGTTACGCCGTAGGCTTTAAAGAAGGGCAAAATCAACTTCAATGTGCTGCCTGCAGAATAGCCCGGTTTTCCAAGAACATCCGCTAACACATCATCGTACAGGCTTATGTTCGTGAAAAATTTGTCGCCGTTTGGAATAAAGTTCTCTGCCAACTCGAAGGCGTTGTCGTTTTTGGATATGGGTCCTTCGCAGTCAGAGACGAAGACGCGCTTCAAGCCCTGCGCCTCAACTTCTCCATGTGGCTAACACTTTTGGCGATGTGCTGCTTTGAGGCGACATCGGTGCGGTTCCACAAGGCTCCGCCCTTGATGGTTTTAGCTCCTTCTTGGCTGATTTGGCGCGCTTCCTCAATGCTGTCGCCGATACCAAGAATACCAATGGCTCGGGATTGGAGGGCGTAGTTTTTGCCGTCGCGCAATTCCATGGAGCCGGGGTAGACGCGGATTTTGTCGCCGTACTTTTTGGAAAGCGCCTCTGCTTTGGTGAGATCAACTGGTGTGTTGATGGCGGATTTATCCACTTTGTTTGGATGCACGTCTGCGTAGCCGCCGTAGTCTGATGGAACTTTGTAGGTTAAAACCGTCGCTGACTTCTCAAGCGCAACGCCTGTTAAGTTGCCTTCTGCCATTTTGAGGCAGACGTCGACGAAGTCGTCTTTGATTATTGGGAGGAGGTTGATTATTTCTGGGTCGCCGGGGCGGCTGTTGATTTCGAGGATTTTGATGCCTTTGCCTGTGTGCATGAAGGCAAGGTACAGGGGTACGCCTCTTAGCGCCGAATCGTCTTTTATTTTGGCTTTCCAGCCCTTGAAAACTTTGTTGGCTAACGCAAGCTCCTGTTCTCGGTCTGCTGCAGTCAAGAAGGGCAACCAATCAGCTACGTCTTTATAGGAACCCATGCCTCCTGTGTTTGGTCCCTTGTCGTCGTCGAAGGCGCGCTTGTAGTCGCGGGTGTCGGGCAGGGGAATGAAGTGTTTTCCGTCGCAGAAACCCATGCAGCTGGATTCTTCGCCGTCTATTTTTTCTTCGATTATAACTGAGCCGTACTGGAAGTTGGACATGAAATGCTCAAACAATTGTTCCCGACTGGCGAAGTGGTCGCCCCAGACTCCGACGCCTTTGCCCAAGGCAGGCTTATCAGGCTTTACAACGGCTTGGTTGTTTAATTCATCTAACCATCGGTAAACAGCGCTCCGAACGTCTTTGCCCTTGTAATCAGCTGGGTGAAAAATTTTGAAGCGCGGGTTCGCTTCCGGAGCAATCTCCTCGAAGAGCACTCGCTGGGCAATCTTGCTTTCTTCTATTGCGTATTCTTTCTTGGGGCAAATAACAGGTATGCCAGTTTGTTTCTCGATTAGGTCGCGTATGCCTTCGATTATGGGTTTCTCTGAGCCAACCATGACAAAGTCGAGTTTTTCCTTGTTTTCCTGTGCGAATTTGCAGATTTCGTTTATGTCAAGGCTTGGGATGACTACGTGTTTTGTGGCTTTTTCGGCGTTGAAGGGGTTGCATTGTTTGTCGGCGACGTAGAGTTCCACTCGGTATTTTTTGCTTCTTAGAAGAGCATCCGCCATGGCGACTTCTCTTGCGCCATAAGAAACGACCAGTACACCGATTTTTTCCATCCAGATACACCGTTAACTGCATAGACAGTGGAGGGAACGCTTAATAGCGATTACGGCTGAACCTCTTCGGACTCGTAGATTCTAGTTTTCTCTTCATAGCCTGCTTGGAAACGCTTTTTCATTACGTCAGCCATTTTCTGGGCACACGGCGTTGGATACTTACCCGTAACGCAGGCTAAACAAAGCTGGTCTTCTGTGTGGCCCGTGGCGCGTATCAGTCCTTCGAGGGATTGGTAGCATACTCCGTCTGCACCGATGATTTTAGCGATTTCTTCAGCATTATTTTTTGAACCGACAAGTTGCCCGTAAGTTGACATGTCAATACCGTAGAAGCAGGGTCCGATGATTCTGGGGAAAGTTACGAAGACGTAGACTTTTTTGGCGCCTGCTTTACGCATTTTTTCTATGATAACTTTGGTTGTGTCTCCGCGAACGATGCTGTCTTCAGTTATTATGACTCGTTTTCCAGCTACTTTGGAGCCTAAAATGTTAATTTTCTTATCAATCGTCGAGTAACGTTCCATGTTTAACAGAATGAAAGCTCGCTCGGTTACATAACGGTGCCGTCTTGATGCACGTTCCCACCGTAAACCTGATTCTTCATGAACACCCATCGCGGAGTCGTCGCCTGTTTCAGGCACTGACATAATCATGTCCCCGTCTTTGGCGATTTCTGGGAATTCTTTTACGATGTTTCTTCCGAATTCTTCTCGAATTTCATAAACGTATTTTCCGTCAAACCTTGAATCGGGTCTGGCAAAATAAGCATATTCAAAAGCGCAAAAAGCCTCTTGAGGATTCTTGATGACTTGGGTGCGTTTGAAGCCTTCCTGTGAAACTGTGACGAGTTCGCCTGGTTTTAATTCGAAGTCTCTTACAAAACTGTTCATGTCTAAGCTGACGGTTTCAGATGAAAAAGCGAAGGTTGCTCCAGCCGGGTCATGTCCAGCGCACAGGGGTTTTATTCCATGCGGGTCTTTGAAGGCGAAGAAGTCGCCGTCTCCAGTTATACCTGTTACCGAGAATGCTCCATCTAAACTTTCCATAACGGTGCGAGCTGCAGATTCCAGGTCTTTGCCTTGCTTTAGCCCTAAGAGCATTTTGTGGCAAACTATGTCAGAATCACAGTTGTAGAGAAAATCTGGGAAGTTTTCAGTCATTTCTCTTTTCAGCGGCATTGTGTTTACGATGTTGCCGTTGAATGAAAGCGCAATTTTTATCCCATCAATAGAAGCCGTGACTGGCTGCGTACCCTGAATTATGGAAACATCGTCGCATTTGCCTGAGGTTGTGTACCTTACGTTGCCGATGCCTATTGACCCAGGCAGACGCCCAAACCACTCTTGTATTGCGTTACTCTTTACTTTTGGAACTAAATCCAAGTTCTTGTAAACAAAGAACTGTTTGTTGTTGTATGTGAGGAAACCGTGTGATTGGTGTCCTCTGTGGTTTTGAGCTCGTAGTCCCCAGTAAACATATGGGAAAACGGGTTGTTTTTCATAATTTATTACGCCAAAGATACCGCAGCCTATTTTCAGTCCCTTCTAGCAGTAAATGTTGATGTATTGAAAGAAGGGGTTTATACGCTTTTAGTACAAATTTAGCTAAAAAGCACGGTATTTTTAACATAATCCAGATTTAAAGAAACAAGAAAAACGATAGAAATAAAAGTAAAAATAAAGAAAGGAAAGGCTATGGTTGCCATTTCTCTATGAGATACTTGGGTATCTCGCTACTGTCGCGTGGTCCAACTTGGACTTTCCAGCCACTGAGTTCTTCGATTTCGCCGCTGATGCGTGAAGCTTTGCCTGGGATGATGATTTTTCTGTGCTTAACTTTGCCCTCGATGCCTGAGGCTTTGATTGCTTCTGCGACTCGTTCGGCGGTTAGTTTGCGTCCTGCAACTCCGCTGTCGATGGCTGAGCCTTCTGTATCGACGACGATTAGGTAGGCGTTGAGTTTGTTGGTATCTAAGTCTGAAGCCACTGTGTAGTATGTTAATGCGAAGTTTGATGTGAAGAATACTGGTGAGTTCTCGTCTGGTGTGCCAAAGACCTTGAGTCCTGGAGCGACTGCGACTGGTTTGCGCGGGTCAGTGTAGATGTTTTGCCTAAGTACTGTGGTTGGGAGTAGTGACCATCCGTCGTTGCCGTGCAGTACGAGTACGTCTGCGTACCGGACTATGAGCATGGAGGCTATGTATGCTTCTCGCCATTTTATGAGGTCGTCAGCTGTTTCGCCCTTGTCTACCCAAGCAACCATTGGAACACCCATTAAGGGTAAGCCAGCGAGTTCTTCGCCGCCTTTGGTTGCTGCTCTGCGTAGCATGGTGAAGTTGTTTAGTGTATCGCCGAGGCCTTCGTTCATGAAGGTGCCCGGGTCTAAAACTATGTCTTTTACACCGTAAGCCATCAGGGTCTTTGCTAAGGAAACAAGCGTGTTTAGGTCGTTTGGTGCGGAAGCGACTAGTGGACAATTGTACATTAGAGCTAATTCCGCCATGTCTTTCCAGTTGCTTGCGTTTGCCGCGTAGAGGAGCGGTCTTGCTTTTGGCGCCGCCATTAAGCCTGCTTCAGCTATTGCAGGGTTCAAGGTGCATAGGATCATGGGTAGTTTGGTTGTTTCTGAAACTTTTTTGACGACTGCTTTGAATTTGTCAGCATCTCCAGAGGTACATCTGACAGCTATCATGTCTAATTTTAGGGTGTTGCCTATGTATTCGAAGCTAAAGTTATCTGTTTTTTGTACGCGTGAGACTATTTCTTGCTCAGACATTTCGTCGGTTACGTCGATTGCGATGGCTGTTGGGTTCTTGTAGGTGAATTCGTGGCGGTACATGACGAGTTTGCCGCCGATTTTCTTTGCTTTGTCTCCGACGCCAACGATGATTTCTTTGACTGCGGGTTTTAGGATGTCTTGGAGTTTAGCGTAGGCTTTCTCGTTTTCCTTCTTTAGCAGTGGTGGGCATTGGTCGATGCTTAGTTCGCGGTTGACAATTTTTGTGGCGAATGCCATGCAGTTGTCTACGCCGCATTCTTTGCAGTTAATCTTTGGAAGCAGCTTGTAAATGTCTATGGGGCTTAATTCTTTTAATCCAGCTTTCTTTTTCTCGCTCATCTCAACCATGCTCCTTAAGGTTTGACTGTGACCCAATTAGCGTACTTTGATGGGTCGGCTTTTTTGCCGCTTGTTAGGTAGTTAGTGACGTCTTTTAGCGTTTTTACGGCTGCGGGATGCATCATCATGAATAAGTCAACGCCGGCAAGCAATAGTGTTAAGGCTGTAGTTACTTCCCATAGCGGGCCTCTGAGTTCTCGCGGTTCCCATTCAGCGGACATTTTTAGCCATGCTTCTCTTGCTGCCCAAGCGTTAGTTGTGCCTGAGGACATTGGGTGTGCTAATTCAACGTCGCCCATTAAGCCGCCTATTCTTGCGCGCTCCATGTTTGTGAATGCGTAGTCTAAGCCATAGCCTAATGCCGCCGTGGTTAAGTCCATAACGATGTCTTCTCTGCCAAGGTAATCGTATAGCCGCCTGTTGAGTTCACGTGCCAAGTTCAAGTCCATCGGAGTGAATGATAACGCGACATGACCGTTTTTCTTAACGTATTTTGCACAGCGTTCAACATCCATGTCACGGGTTATTGAGCTGATTAGGAAGCGTTCGTTGGGGAAGGCTTCGCAGATTGCTTGGAAGACGTCTGCGTCTTTAACTGGGTCACCGCATCCACCGATTACGAGTGGAACATCAACGGCTTGCAGGATTTTTTCAACGGTTTTTACTGCATCCTTTGGTGTGGCGTCTTTGAGTAAGGGGTCGATGCTGATTAAGTGGACTGTAACCATGTCTGCACCGAATTTTTCAACTGCAAGTTTTGCCCAAGCCGCGGGGTCGCCAACGACGTCTTTAACGTGCATCTTGACAGCTTTGCTCAGTGGGACTTCCATGTCGAAAACGTCGAGTGTAATTACTGGCTTGTGGGTTATTGGTCTCTCAAAAGTGTAGAAAGCGGGAGAAACTTCTCCGCCTATGGTGAGTGATTTTCCGCGTGTGCCGCCTTCGCTTCTTGTTGCCCCAAGTTTTACTTCAGCGATTTTGTTTGGGTAGGTTTCGATTGGAGGTAGGAAAGCTGTCTGCAGCATGCTGGTGGGTTTTCCGCCCGCGATGCCTGGAAGCTTTAGTTTGGGCATTATTTGCCCAGCCATACCGGGTTCAAAGATGATTTCTAATTCTTTGACGTCCATTTGGAAGTCTTCCAGCTCGATTTGCTGGAATTTTGCGAGCGCTTCCAGTAAGTCGCTGCTTAACTTTAGTCCTTCAGCGTCTTTCTTTTTGTCTGTATCGTTTTGGGGCGTAGATATCACCGTTTGTCTTTGTCGCTTTTGACTGTTTGGATGATGACTTTGTTAGCGTAGATTTTTGCGTCTTTGAGGATGATTTTGAATCCGCCTGCCATTATTGGAAGTGATGCTGCTGTTGCAACTGGCATCATGGTGCCTGCTGCTTCTTCGTTAACTTGTACTGCTTGAGCTTCTGCGGCTGGTGCTTCTTCAGCTTCCCATTTAGCGACGACGGGGTGGTTCTTCGCTTTAAGGAATGCCTTGAGTTCGTCGACGTTCTTTGCGTCTTCTTCGGTTGCTACTTTGTCAATGATGTCTTTGGGTATGAAGTCCTTCACTTTTTCTTTGACTTCTTTAGGTACCCAGACAATGCGGTCCCATCCGCCGTCTGCTGCAAAGAATTTCTGGCTTCTCATGTATTCGATGGACATTCCGTGGAATCCGTCGATTTGTCGTCCGCCTGCTGCTGAGTCTGCTATGGTGCTGAAGGGTAAGCCGTTTACGGCTGCGCCTTTGAAGCTTCTGTTGACTACGCCCAATCCGTCAACTTCCGGGATGTAGAAAGCTACTGCTTCGAAGCATCCGCATGAAGTGTGTGGGTGGTCGAATGCTGTGTAGAGCCAGACTTGGTTAACTTCGCCCATGGTGCGTTTCTTGGCGGCTTCGTTGACGCCTGAGAATTCACCTTTCTCCTCGTTGATTATTTCGCCTCTTGGGATTGCGAAGACTGGACCTTTCGGGTCGATGCTTGCTGAGGCTTTGCCGTCAAACCAGCTGATTGCACCGCAGTTGCTGTATCTTTGTGGTGTTATGATGCAGACGTGGCTTGGTGCGAATGATTGACATAGAGCACAGCCGTAGAATGTGTCAACTTCTGAGTCTTTGAGGCCTCTTGCCTTTGCGTCACGTGACTCGTATGCTTGGACGGCTTCAGGGTAGAGTTCGTCTAGTTTTGCTGTGTCTGTTATGAAGGTAATTTGTACTTTCTCGATAATTGGCAGTTCACTCTTGAAGAGGCGGTAGAGTACTTTGCCGATTGGTTCAAAACTATTTAAGCCTTTTTGGAATGATTTTTTGCCCAAGCGTATCCAGATGTCATAGCGCTGGTTTAGGTGCATGAAGCCTTCAATGTAGTTTAGGTAGCCGTGGATGCGTCTTTCAATGACGCCTTCTAAGCCTTGATCGAGTTTTGAGCCTGCAGCTTCAACGAGGAGGCCGAGTGGGTATGCGCCGCCTTCTTTCATGTCTTTTATATCTGGACCGATGATGGTTATTTTGCCATCTTCAATCTCATTCATGGGTTTTACTTTGGCTAATTCAAATTTCTGTTTAACTGTGGGACCGCCGAGTTCGATTTGCATGTCGTTTCTTCGGATACGTTCTCCTTCGTAGATTACGCCAACTTCAACAGGTATATCTTTAAACATTGACATTTTTTAATTTCCTCCATTAAATTTTGAGGTCATTACTGTGAGGTTTGCAGCCCATTCTTCGAGGGTTGCGTTTGGGAAAGACCAGCTTGCATGGGGGTGGAAGAGGTTGTCGAGGGTCATGGTTTTGAGGTCTGGTGCAAAGTGTTTGAGTCCTGAGAGCAACAACGATTCCATGTAGTATGGTAACCCGACCAACAAAACTAGGTCAGGGTGGCCTTTGCCGTCGATTCCTTGCCATGTTGGGTCAACAATTCTTTGGCCTATGTCCATTGCAGACATGAAGCCTGCGGGTTGGTATCCGCGTTTTAGGAATTCGCCAACCATGTGGGCTGTTGCTACTACTGGTACTTTGGAGGCGTTAGCGAAGTCAATTAAGTATTCGATTAATTGTTTGCCTTCCATGCACCTTTCAGTGGCATTGCTTCCCACTATGAGAAGGGGACGTTGGGCTTTTTTGATCAATGCTACTGCTATCTCGGGTTTAGTTATGGGGTTTGCTTTTTTAGTGGCAGCTATTTCTGCACATTGCCATGGTTCACAGGACATGTCGTATTACTCCTTCATTTTTCGGACCATTCTTGGAAGCAAGGTTGGGTCCGGAATTACTGTTTCTTTCCAATCTTTTGCTTCTAGTATCTTTGCGAATTCTTCTTTTAATGTCATTGGGACATCAGCCATTGTTCTCACGAACAGGTGCAAGTCTTGCGGCATTACTCCCATGTAGCGTTTGCTTAAGTCAACGTAGTGGCTTAGTTTTATGCTGCGNNAGGTGTTCGGGTGCTGGTCCAACGTTTACTTTGTTGCCTGTGCGTGCGTCAAGGACTTCCCAGTCTTCAGGATGATCTTCTCTGCCCAAGAGCATACGGCGGTACTTTACACCGTGTGGGCCAACGAGAACTGGTATGCCTAAACGCCAGAATCCTGCTGCGATTGCTGCGGCTTTCTGTGAGTATGCGCCCCACGCTAAGCCGACTGCGCCAAGACGGTTGTATATGTAATCGGCGATTTCTTCGTAGTTGCCTCTTAGTGGGCGTTTTGCGAAGATGTTTGCCACTTTGATTGCTGCACCTGCGATGTGGCTGTTTGCGACGCATGAGCCGACGTTGAGGACTCCTCCGGCTTCGAATCCGCCTGGGAATTCTTCGTAGAGTGTTTTGCCTTCGCTGTTGCGGTAGCTTCCTGCGGACATGGCTGAGCATCCTGATAATGCAACGATGTATCGTCTGCTGGCGAATTCTCTGCATATGTCGTAGACGTCTTTGCCGCCGTGTGGATAGTTACTGCATCCTACTACTGCAACGATNNATTGGGCTGCCGACGTTTCGGATTTCGACGTCTTGAACTGCACCTCTGCCAGCGCGGCACAGGTTGTTCTCGGCAAGCATCGCTTTCTCGCCCGCTTTCACTATCATGCTGTGTACCATGATTTTTTGTGGGCATGCTTCTTCGCATCGTCCGCATCCGATACAGTACTCGTATAGCTCAGTTAGGGGAGCTATGTCGCCTTCTGCCGCCGCTTTTAGTGCTTTTGGGATTTGGAGGTCTTGTGGGCAGCTTCTTTGGCATAAGTTGCATTGTCTGCAGGTTTTTGCGATTTGTTTCAGTTCATCTAAGCTCGGAAGATTCTTCATCTTTTTGCGGATTGGAGCAACTTGTTGTGCAACGCGTACTGCGACTTCGCCGACTTTTTCTGGGTCAAGGATAAGTACGCCTGCTACTTTGCCGCTTACGAGGTCAGCGACGATTTCGTCTGCTGGGTCGTTTGTGCGGTTCTTGAAGCCCATGCAGTTCTTTTCTGATGCAGCGATTACTGGAGCGTGGACTTTGCGTGCTTCATCAGAAGCGTCTGTTCGGACACATTGCTCGTCGAGGACGACTACGTCTGCGAATCCGCCTCTTATGAAGCGTAGTTGCCAGCTGATTGGACCAACGATTTTGCCTCGGTTGTAGTACCTTGTGATGTCGAAGGCTGTGCAGCACAGACCGACAACTTCGATCTTGTCGTCAACTTTGTTGTCTTTCGCGTAGTCTATGATTCCAACTGATGGAACCACGTTGTGACCAATGCACATGATAACTGGCTTAGAGGTATCAACACTGCCTATGCCTAGTTTTATGAGTGGAGCTTCAGGATCAGCCTTTGGAAAGCCAAGAGCTGAAATTTGAGCTATATCGCCAACTTCCATACCGACATGGTCTATCATACCAACGTGGAAAGCTTTCGATTCAAAATCTAGGTTGTTACCTTCCTGACCCGTGTGAGCTACGGCGACTGCTTGCGTAATTTGCTCTTCGGCGTATTCTAAAACTTCGTTCAAGTCGCCGAGAGTTTCAGGCTTTATACCAGTTACCAAACGGGTTACAGGCGCTTCGACTTTTATGTTCAAACCGCCAACATTCAAGGGGTATCTGCTGCCGTATTTTTCAATCAGGTGATGGAGCATGTGACGAGCGTGCGCCGTATGAGTTGCTGCTCCGATGCAACAAGCAATAAGCACAATACGTGATGATTGAGCACCTATGTCCAATCCGCAGGCACCACGCTTTCCAGCGGTTAAATCGCATTTGCCAAAAGTACAGAGACAGCACAAGTCACAATCAGGCATATAGAAGGGTTTGTACCTGGTGAGAAGTTTCATGTCCCAATCTCGGAGGGTGCTTAGTGATGGCTTAGGTGTTGGTCCCATGGGCTCAGTATAGTTGTCATTGATAACTTTGCCTATGGATAATTCAAGATTTTTAATGAAACCGCTATTGGTCTTCATTTCGTCGATTTTTACATGGACGTTTTTACTAGTCAAATTGGAAACCTCTGTAAAGGTTTATGACTATGCTGCATTACAGACTTTTTAAACCTTTCCAGATTTCTTAGGCAAAAGTCACGTTGTAGTTATAGGTATGCAAGGTTTCAAAAAAGTTATGTAAAAAACCTGAGATTATAAATAACCCAGGGTTTTGAGTATATTCTTCACTGAAAGGTACGCTTTGTTGTCTTTTGGCAAGTCAAGCAGGGACTTTCCCGTTAAAACATACTCATCAAGTTGCTCGTCTTCAACAATTTTACCCAAATACTTGAATTTTAATTCAGCTTCCGCCACTTTTCCCAATTCTGCTGGAAAACGGTAGCCACCGACTAGGTAAAAGTTTTCAAACTTCATGTCAACCTCTTTAGCAATTTTGTAGGCTCGCTTCACGTGGTCCATTGATTTCTTTGAATGATCTAGTATGTCAAAGATGTCGTTTACTTTTGAGGTGATTCGCCTGTTTAGGTTTTCAAGTCCTGCTGGAGAGTCGACGAGTATGTACTTGTAGTTTTTAGTTAACGATTCCAAAGCGCCTTTCAGGGCAGAGTTTGGCATGCAGTAGCAGCCTTCAACCCATTTTGTGCCGACTGCGAGGAAATCAAAATTGCTGCTCTCGTACAAGCCTTTTTCCCAAATGCGGCTTTCAATGCGCTCGGTTGGGGCAACGCCGACCGTGGTGCCGCCCTGCTCAATAAAAGTGCTCACTAAGAGTTCGGCTATGGTGGATTTTCCTGCCTCTTTAAGATCTATTCCAAGCATTTCCGCAAGGTTCTGGTCTGGGTCAGCATCAACCAGCAACAAGGGTGCTTGATTGGTTTCGATGAAGCTCTTAGCCATTAGAGCGGTGAAGCTGGATTTTCCTGTTCCACCGCGACCAACCGTAACCAAAGTTTTCATTTAAACAAACCTCAAAGTACGTTATGCTGTTTTTTTAAGCAAAAGCTCGCATATATTGTCTATGGTCCTAACATGGCTATATCCTTGTTTTAAAATGGGAGTTTCAACCTCAGTGACGGATGATACAAACTCTAGAAAAGTTTTAAATGATTACAAACCTTTAGCAAATATAGGATTTGTATTTTTGAAGATCAAAAAGGAGGTGATATACTTGTTGTATGAAGCTACACATTCTCATCCAGCGGGCGCAGTGTCCCCTTCTCAGTCCTGAAGGAAAAGCCATGCTCAAGCAGCTTTTCTCAGAGCAGAACATAAAAAACGCAGGAATCAACTTAGCCGCCGCCTATATGAGTTGCCCTCAAGACACAGCCGCAGACCACAAAGGTTTCTTTACAATAGATGCACAGAACCCAGAAGCAATCAAAAAATTCTTTGGTCCAATGACAGTTGAAGTAAGACCTGTTAAACCATTGAGTGAAGTCGCGAAAACCCTATAGCCTACGTTGCGTTCTCTTGCTTAATTATACCTGTTCAGGGCAAAAATAACAAATACTCGAGCCCTGATTTTTTCATTAATATTTGAATTGGTTAATATGGATAAAAATCAAACCTCCGATGACTTCAGCACGCTAACAATAGATGAAACTTTGAGCCGATTGCAGAGCAATCCAGCGACAGGTTTAACCCAAAAAGAAGTAAAACAAAGAATTGAACGATATGGCCCTAACGCAGTAGAGGAAAAGCACCAGAATCCATTAATTGCTTTTTTGAAACGTTTTTGGGGTTTAACAGCTTGGATGCTTGAAATAGCAATAGTGATATCATTTGTTTTAGGTAACTATTTAGACTTATACATTATTGCGGCNNCAACTGCAAGCAAGAGTGATAAGAGATGGATTATGGTCAACAATTAGTTCAGTAGAGTTGGTTCCTGGCGACATTATTCGGATAAGGTCAGGCGATCTTGTACCCTCAGATCTTAAAATCATTGACGCCGAGATCACTGCAGATCAGTCAGCAATCACTGGAGAATCTATGTCTCTTGAAAAGAAAAAAAATGATCTTGTCTTCTCTGGTTCAATGATACGGAAAGGTGAAGCCACTGGTGTTGTGACTTCTACGGGCGTCCATACATATTTTGGCAAAACAACCCAATTGGTTCAGCTAGCCAAACCAAAATTGCATATGGAAACAGTAATCTCTGGATTAATGAAGTGGCTTCTAATTTTAGTTGTTGGTTTGCTTGCTGTTGCCTTTGCAGTGTCATGGATACGTGGCATAAACCTGTTGGTTATGTTATCTTTGGCGTTAATTTTGTTAGTATCAGCAATACCAGTTGCCCTGCCTACCATGTTCACCATTACAATGGCGCTTGGATCGCAAGAACTCGCAAAGAAAGGAGTCTTAGTTACACGCCTCAGCGCATCTGAAGACGCTGCTCTCATGGATGTTTTATGCGTGGACAAAACAGGAACACTAACTGTGAATATGCTAAAGATAGCTGATGTCATAGAAATTAATAACTACACAAAAGATGACGTTGTGTTATTTGGCGCTTTAGCGTCTCAAAAAGCAAACCAAGACCCTATAGACATGGCTTTTCTGGCAGCAGCCCAAGAAAAAAATCTGCCCTTAAATGATTATACGCAAAAAATATTTATGCCGTTTGATCCAACGACCAGAAGAACGGAGGCAGAACTAGAGAAAAATGGACATGAACTACGTGTCACCAAAGGTGCGGTGGCAGTACTAGCGCCGATGTCTGGAATCAACGGGAAAGAACTTGCCGATTTAGAAACAAAAATGGAAGCCTTCGCAAGCAAAGGATACCGAATTATTGCAGTCGCCGTAAGTCATCAAGAAACGAAAATGCAACTCGCTGGTTTAGTAGCGCTCTATGATCAACCTAGACCTGATTCTGCAAGCATCATAGCTAAACTTCGAGCGTTGGGAATATCCGTTAAAATGCTTACTGGGGACTCGTTACCGATTGCAAAACAGGTTGCCGAAGAGGTACATTTGGGTAACAAAATAGCACGGGCTCCTGAAATCAAAGAGACGGCAAACAAAGATGCGATTGTTGCGGCAGAGATAGTTGAAAAAAGCGATGGCTTCGCTGAAATTTACCCTGAAGGTAAATACCAAATAGTAAAAGCCCTGCAGACTGAAAGACATGTAGTTGGGATGACAGGAGACGGCATAAATGATGCCCCAGCCCTAAAGCAAGCTGAAGTTGGAATCGCGGTAAGTAATGCAACCGATGTGGCAAAGGGTGCGGCAAGTGTAGTTCTTACATCGCCAGGATTAACAAACATTCTAAGTCTTGTGGTATCTGGAAGAATGATTTACCAAAGAATTCTAACTTGGATATTTAACAAAATTGTAAAGACATTCCAGATAGTAGTATTTGTCGTCCTAGCCTTTCTTTTTACTGGACTATTCGTTGTCAACGCCTTTCAGGTTGTATTATTACTATTTTTAGTTGATTTTGTCACTATTTCACTTGCTACAGATAACACTAGACCTTCAGAAAAGCCTGAAACATGGAATATAGCGTCGCTTCTTAAGGCATCGATTATCTTAGGCGTCTTTATTGTTGTTGAATCCTTTGCGCTGCTGTACTTAGGGTTGACATACTTGAATCTTTCAAATACTTCTCAGTTAAACACGTTTGTCTTTGATATTCTGCTATTTGGCGGCTTATTCACAATTTTTGTGGTACGAGAGAGAGGTAACTTCTGGAAATCAAAACCTAGTAAGCCCCTCTTGATTGCAATTGTTGTTGATATAATCGTCTCTTCGCTGTTATCAGTTATCGGTATACCAGGATTGGCCCCAATACCACTACTTTACGTAGTCATAGTGTTAGGTTGGTTCTTTGTTTTTGGAATTGTGTTAAATGACCAAATAAAGAAGAGATTGATTCATCAGCAAACGTAAAGCCAATCAATTGATGGAGCAAAATTTCAAAGGTTGGCGGTTGCCCTAAACTCAACTAATTTTTAATTTAATTGCGTTGGCGCGGCATTTTGTTATGCAATCGCCGCATCCGTGACAAAATTTTGGCTCTACAAAATTTGGGTCGTTGCTATCAATGCGAAAAATGGCTTTGACGGGACATGCCTTTGCTGCCTGGCACTCAAAACATCGTAGACATTCATATGGGTCAATGAAGGCCTTATGCATTTGTCGTCACTTCGCAACTTCAAGCTTCCATAAGGTACGATTGCCATTTTTTAGTTTGCTTATTATGGCGTACAAAGTAATGGCAACAAGGCAAGATAGCGCTATGAACTTGAGTAAGGTAAATTCCTGCAATACAGAGTTAGTAAGTAATGAGCCGGGAAGAACCGTAAGGATTACGTAGACAGTAGCAGTCATGCCCAGTATTGAGCCCTTACTTAAGCCTGGAATACGATTAGCGCCAAGAAAGAGGATTGATAGTTTGGCGAATCCTTTGGTGCATGATTTGCAGTAATAGCATGAATTACAAAGAAGCCGTCGTATAATGATTAAGATGGAGAACGATGAAAACCCTAGGAAAAGCCATCCGAATAAAGGGGTGACTAGCCAGCAGCCCACTGTTCCTACAATAATCCATATAGCAACAAGGAGGTTGCCAGATAGAAGCCGAGATTTGGTTGTTTCGATCTTTTCTTCTACAGTTGACACGTCTTACACCTTTTAAGTTTGGTTATCGTTCTCAACGTAACGTTTGAATACCGATTCGATATGCGCCTTTGGATAAGCACCGATTATTCGCTCAACCGCTTCGCCTTTATTAAAAATGACTATCGTTGGTATACTCATGATTCCAAAAGTGCTTGGGACCATTTGGTTCTCGTCAACGTTCATCTTTCCAAATGCTACTTTCCCGGAATATTCAACGGCAAGCTGCTCTACTATAGGGCCAACCATTCGACAAGGACCACACCATGGCGCCCAAAAGTCAACTACCAACAGCTTGTGCGCTGAGACCGTTGCTGAAAAGTTGCCATCAGTTAAAATAATTGGTTCCTTAGCAATCTGTGCCTGCGCTTTTGAGCCATTCAGCATCTGTTGAATTTTCTTAGCGCGTATTTTTGTCAGCTCATTTTCCTCAAACATACAACTTGTCCTCTATATGATTCCTTTATGGTTGGTTATGTTGCTCTTTTCGGGCATTTAATCTGGCTATCCATGTTTTACAGGTGGATGACCTGCAACATTGATCTTCAGGTATGCCATGAGGGCATTCAAGATTTTTCTGCATTGCTACACTTCCAATATGCTCTAATACTCCCTTGTCGCCTCAAATATATTTTGCGGTATTGTCAATACCAAACAATACCCTTTTATGCAACATAACACACTTAATGCATCATGGACAGCATACAATTGTTAACAAAAAAGAGCGCCTCATGCACGGACCTCCTCAGTTGCCTATACAACTTAAAACCGACAGACCTCGAAGTGCTCCTTCAGGTTGCAAGAAACGAAAACGCCACCCTAGACGAAATAGCCAAATTAGTACAACGAGATAGAAGCTCCGTACATCGCTGTCTTTCAAAACTTGTGAGCGCAAATCTAGTAACCAAGCAGTCTAAATCTCTCAAAGTCGGCGGATACTACCATGCTTACGCCATGGTTGAGCCCATCAAGATTAAAAAAGATGCAAGAGAGAGGGTAAAAGAAATTACCGAAAGCCTTGAAGCTCTCATTGATAGCTTTGAGTCAGACCTCAAAAAACACTTAGAAATGAATTAACAATTGATTTGTCAATAATAACAAGCATATCAAAACAAAAGTTAAGCAAATAAGAAAAAACAATTAAAGTGATCGTGGAAAAAATGGATTGCCAACGCTGCAAATCAACTCTAAAAGAAGGAGAAACCTATGACATCCATGGAAAAGTCTTGTGTGAAGACTGCTACATGTACGAGACTAACCCTCCAAAAGCATGCGACCCCATGGCTGTATCATCAGCCCTGTCTGTTCGAAAACAGTTAGGTCAATCAGGCAGTTCAGGCTTATCAGAGTTACAGCAAAAGATTTACCGCATAATAGAGGAACACGGCAAAATCACTAAAGAGGAACTGCTTAAAATCCTAAATATCAAACCAGAGCAACTAGAGCAGGAGTTTGCTTTTTTTAGACACTGTGAACTAATTCGTGCCTTCAGAGAAGACGGCAAAGTCTACTTTACAAAATGGTAAGAGAATAAAAAATAGACGGTTAAAGCGTGTTGCCTATGCGCTTTGAGTCATCTTTGATGACTTGCAATTGTTCGGCAGTGGGTTTTCCCCTAATATCCCCTAATCTGCCTAGTGTGCTGTGATCCAGGGAACCGTGGAATTCGCTTAAAACGTACCATTCATCGATAACATTGAAACCTATATGCTCAAAGTATTGCCGTATATCTTTGCCAACTGGGGTTGCCTCATCAATTCCTGTATGTGTTCCAGAATAAGTCACAAACACTATGGCATTTTTGCCTTGAACTTTTGGAGCCGAAGGCTTGATTTTGCCGTTTTGCCGATATTCAGCAAACTTTTTCTTTAGATAGTTTGTCATCGGTTCAGGAGGATGCCAAGAGTACGATGGACAACCTACGCATACTAAATCATAGACAAAATAATCTAGCGCTTCTGCTTCCTCAGGCTTCTTAATAGTTACTTGAATGCTTGCTTCTTCTAACCCCTGCTTTATTGATTTAGCCACTTTCTCGGTGTTTCCAGTTTTAGACCAGTAGATTATCAGTGCAGTTTTCATTTCTTAAGCTCTTAAGCAGTTATTCTGTTTTCCCTTCAAATTCAACCTTTACGGCGGTTGGCTCTTTGAAGATGAACAAGACGGGGCAGTTTGCTTCGGTTCTTCTCCATGCCGCCTCCAGCAGTTCTTTTCTAGCATTAGAAGAAGCGTTGACCTTCATAGTGACGCCACTTATCATCGGTGAATCTGGAGATTTCTCGGCTTCAGCGGTTACTTCAACCTTGTTGAGTTTTATGTTGCTTTTTTTGCATACATCAGCGAAAATTGTTACGCCACAGTCGGCTAGCGCCATCAGGCTTAGTTCAAGCGCTGTAGGACCGCAATCTGTTCCGCCTGCAGCAGTTGAGAGGTCACATTCTACGCTGTGGTTTCTTTGATTATCAACCTTTGAATGTACGTTTTCGACCCATGTTGCTTTGGCTTTTATTTTTGGCATTTAATTTCACCAAAATATCTTTGTTTTAGCGTCTATATCTGCTTTTAATGAGTATGGTGATGCTCATGTGCATGTTCACAGCCACCAGTTAGTTCTTTTAGTTTGCCCTCGTTGAAACTTATCATTACTTCTTTGACGGTGTTTCCTTCAGCTTTCAGTACCGTGATTCCCGCGTTTTGGAAGCTCTGTAATCCGCCTGGCCCCATGGCGTAGGTTATTATGACATCTGGTTTTAGAGCTAACAGGTTTTCATGCGGATGTCCTGTACCGCCCATGTGTTCGCCTGTGTTTGCTACTGTTTTGTTGTTGGCAATTTGTCCGTTTTGGTTTAATTCCACAACTGCGAAGTAGGGTGCTCTACCAAAATGTTGGGCGAGGGTGGCATCTAAACCGCCTTCATTATTTACGGGTATAACGATTTTTTTTGTCATAGTACTTGCGCCTTTTTAGAATTGAATATGTTGGTTTAATGAGTAAACCATATTAATAGTTTATGTTTAGAAAGTAAACACTGAAGTGTGAATATATGGATGAGGTTGACCGAAAAATCATCTCCCAACTTCAAGTTGACGCAAGAACCACGCTTGAAGAAATAGCACAAATTACGGGATTCACAAGCATGGGCGTCAAAAAAAGACTGAAAAAACTAGTCGAACAAGGCGCAATAAAAAATCAAGCCTTACTAAACCCATCAGCTTTTGGGCTCATTCCCGCAATGATATTGCTAGAGATGAAAGATGCAGAGGCAATGCAAGACATCATGAACCGATTCAAAGATTGCCCCCGAGTCGTCCACATGTTCAAAACTATTGGCGGATACAATCTCATCGCTTTAGTAATTGCAGAAAACCAAGACACACTAGACAGCATATCCATCGAAAAGTGCTCGCTGAGAAGCAGCCCAGGCATCCGCAGATCAGAATTCTACCCAATCAGCGACAACGACTTTTCGCAATTTCTTCAAATCAGAGAATACCTGACACATAAGGGAAAGGATAAAGCACCGTGTGACGTCGATTGCTGCACATGCACAAGATATGAAACCAAAAAATGCGTCGGCTGCCCCACAACCATACATTATCGAGGCACTCTATAGCTGGGATTAAGGTTTGGCAGTTAGAACTGTTGAGTTAAAAGAGGCATCTAAATTAGAAATTGTTTCTTTAATGGATAACACAGCTGATTTTCTATCAAGCAATACTAGAAACGAAGTGCAATCATTTCGACACTGGAATCAAACGCACACGGAACTACCGTTTGCAGAACATGGTTTTTCCCTGCTTGTTAGAGTTTTTAGTAGTGAAAATATGTGCACTATTCTTTTTGATACAGGTGTTAGTTCTAACGGGGTTATTATGAATGCTAAGCGTATGGGCATAGACTTAAGCGAAGTTTCTTATGTTGTCCTTTCCCATGGCCATTATGATCATTTTGGCGGATTACAGGCAATAGTTGAAGCTGTTAACAAAATCGACTTACCAATAATAGCTCACAAAGACATGGTTAAACGCAGAGGAACCGCCAGTCTTAAAGGAGATATAAGGGAGTATCCACCTTTTCCAAATTTAAAACAGATAACTCCAGCAAAAATCGTAAACACAAAAAAGCCGCATTTAATCGCCAATGATTTCGCATGCATCACTGGAGAAATTCCAAGAAAAGTCGATTTTGAAAAGGGCTTCATGCAAAATAGAATTTACAGTGAAAACTCTTGGCAGCCCGACCCATTTGTCCTAGATGAACGTGCCTTAGTCGTTAATATCAAAGGCAAGGGCTTAGTTATCATTTCTGGGTGTGCGCACGCTGGTATAATAAACACCATACAGTATGCCCAACAGATTACCGGCACAGCAAAGGTTTGCGCGGTTATGGGAGGTTTCCATTTAGCTGGAAAAGAATTTGAAAAAAGAATTGGGCCTACTATTGAAGAATTTAAGCAAATTAACCCCAAGTTAATTGTACCGTCTCATTGCACTGGATGGCGAGCGTTATACGCTATAGCTGAAGCCTTGCCAGACGCTTTCATATTTAATGGCGTTGGAAACTTTTACCGGCTATAAGTTTAGCAGTTTAGACTATTGATCCATTATAATTAGAGTTAAAGTTGACCGAACATTGCTAATGGTAGAGTTTTATGGGTTACTGAATTTTTTAGCTCTTCCATGTTGTCACCTTTTATTTTTATGATTAAATCATACACGCCATAAGAAACATAGGCTTCCTCTGCGACCCCAATTTGCTTGAGCTGTTTTAACACATTGTATTCTGAGCCAGTTTCTACGTTAAGCAAGACAAACGCTCGCGGCATAAAATTCTCCGTATAAAGACTTAAGATAATTAAACTATTTGTCGTAAGTAGAATGGCGAAGAGTATCTAAGAAGAGAACGGGATTGGAGGGGTTTTATTGTGAAAAACTCGGAGGTCTGTTAACAACCACCTGAATGGTGCAAGAAAAATAAGTAAGTGAAAGTATTTTTAGATGGTTTGTTCGGTATGAAGTGTGAGTGTTGTGGGTCGTTTCTCAAAGAAGGCGAGAGTTACGATTTGCATGGAAAAATCTTGTGTGAAGATTGTTACATGTATGAAACAAATCCGCCAAAAGCTTGTGACCCATGGCTGTTTCGGCTGCATTGTCTATTCGGAAACAGTTGGGGCAGTCGGGTATTGCTGGGCTTAACGGAGTTGCAGAAACGGATTTACAGTGAAAATTGAGAAAAAAGGAAAGATCACAAGGGAAGAATTACTAGTGACAGTTAATATTAAGCCTGAAGAGTTAGATCAAGAGTTTGCCATTCTTCGTCATTGTGAATTGCCGTGCATTTAAGGAAGATAACAAGGTTTACTTTACAAAATGGTGAAACAGGAAATCTGAGGTAACAGCTGCAGTATATTTCGTAATGTTATGGCTCAAAAAGGGAATTGTGAAACGATTATCGCGGTCTCATATAGGTTTTTGGTGATTGGGAGCTGCAACTCCAAAATTAAAAGTAATAAAAAACATTTTTGTCAATTTTCGGAACAGTTTACACGTCAAAATTGGCGGTCAAAAAATCTGTCTACTTTTTCTGTTTCTTATTCTTTCGTTTGAGCTTGTCAACAATGTCAGCTTGTTCGGTAGGAAAGTAGTAAGGCACCGTACCATAGGAACTTGGAGAGACTCCCTTAGATTTCCTTTTTAGCTTTCTTTTAACTCGCCTCTTCGCAATATCTTCCTTGATTTTCACATCCAAGGCGTTCGAAGTCAACTCATTCAGTTTTTCCACGAGTTTCTCAGCATCTTCTTTGCGTTTAAGCGGAATGACAATACTGCGATGATGCGGGAGGCTTACAGTGATTTTTCCGGTCTCGTCTAAATGCACCGAATCTATGGCGCTTAAGCGAATGTGCAACGGAACAAATATTCCAAGCATCCTACCGATCGTTTCTTTGAGAACTGGTTTATTCTCTAGTGATTCTTCGATTTCATTCTTGAAACTTCCTTTCAAGTCAATTTTGAGTAAATCCTCGTAGAGCCTAATTGTGAAATGGGGATCCTCAACTTCCAAAACTATGATTGTTCTAGGCATTCTATATCCTCCCTATTGAGCATGCTAACAGAAGATCGTTGAACATTTTATACTTAGCGCGTTAGGCTCTTGCTTTTTGTAGCCAACGGCATTCCTGTAGTGACTTTGCCGATGAGCTATATGGTTGCCAATGACAGCGCAAAAACGAGTATCATCACTACCGCTATACCGAAAGCGTCTATTCTCAACAGCTTAATCGCGGCTGATCCTAACGCACGATAATAGGTCAAATTTTTTTTATTCTGTTGCTTTGGTTGCTGGGAACCTTTTTATTAGAACCTTAGAGCAGGGAGAACGTACCTTCGTTGCCATGAACGCAAAAGGATACGACGGAAACATCCGAGTCCTTGAAGACCTCCCCCGACCCAAAAAAGCCGCGATATTTGGCATAGTGCTCTTTGATTCACAGAAAAACCGCCGCATTTCCTGAGTTTAGGACAGAAGAAGCGGGTTGCGCTTGCGGGTGTTCTTGCTATGCAGCCTGAAGTCATCATCATGGACGAACCCACTGCAAATCTTGACCCTCGTGCTATCAGCGAAATTCTGCATTTGCTCCTTCATCTCAGCAAAGAAAACGGCATTACATTGCTGTTAGCTACGCATGACGTTGATATGGTGCCGATGTTCGCGAACAAAATTTTCATTCTAGACAAAGGCAAAGTTGCCTCTGAAGGAACACCAAAAGAAAGCTTCTCAAACACAGAAAATTAAGGTTCAACGAGGTTATGGAACATTTAAACAAGATAAGCCCTAAGTCGTTAACGGACAGACTTAAAGAACTGGAAACAGAGGGCTTAGTAAAAAGAGAAGCATTCGCAGAGATCCCACCAAGAGTCGAGTACTCTCTCACACAGGATGGCGTGGAGCTTCGAAGGTTGATTATGCCAATAATGAAGTGGGCTAGTTCACGATGAAATGCAAAACAAAATAGCATAAATTAAAGTAATGTCTAGAAATACGTAACGGGAAACATCGAAAATGAGCTCCATAATAAAAATTCAAGGCCTAACAAAGCAATACGGCAACACTTTGGCAGTTGACCACTTGGACCTTGAAGTATTTGAAGGCGAGATTTTTGGCTTGCTGGGTCCTAACGGCGCAGGAAAAACAAGCACCATACGCATGCTTACCGGACAGACAACACCCACCTCCGGAACTGCCAGAGTTGCCAACCATGACATCATCCATGAGTCTACTAAGGCAAAACAACAAATCGGAGTTATTCCCGACATATCAAACATCTACGAAGAAATGAGCGCGTGGGACAACCTTATTTTTGCCGCCCAACTTTACAGCGTACCCAAAATTGAGCGAGAAAAAAGTGCGAAAGAACTTCTGGAACTTTTCGGACTCTATGAACGACGCAAAGACCGTGCTGCAGGTTTCTCAAGAGGAATGAAGAGACGTCTAACTATAGCTGCAGCCTTAATCCATAAACCCAAGCTGCTGTTTTTAGACGAGCCAACCAGCGGCCTTGACGTTCAAAGCTTACGAATGATTCGAAACCTCATAAAAGAACTCAATGATGATGGCGTAACAGTTTTTCTCACCACACACTACATCGAGGAGGCAGACCAACTCTGCCAACGCGTCGCCATAATTAACAAAGGAAAAATAGTCACCGTAGATACTCCTGAAAAACTCAAGGCGTCAATGGAAAAACGCCAAGTAATCGAAGTTTCCTTCACAGCGTCTAGTGGCTTAGAGGACAAACTTAGAAGCTTAAGCTGTGTGAACGATGTTTCAATGCTCGGCGACAAGTGTAGGCTTCAGGTCGATGAAGCTTCCGAAGCGGTCCCTTCCCTAGTTGATTTCGCTCGAAAAAACAGTCTAAAAATTATATCGATTAACACTTTAAACCCAAGTTTGGAAGAAGCTTTTGTTAAACTTACTGGTCTAAGTCCAGAAGTCATGAAGACAGAGAAAGAGCCAGTTAAAAGAAAGAGGATTGAGAACCTTGATTGAGGCACTGAGAGAAAACGTGTTGAAGGCAGTTCATATAGCGGAAAAAGACGCGAAGATATACTTCTTCAAAGGACCAAACATCACGTTTGGACTCTTATTTCCAGCGATCATTTATTTGGCTTTCTCAGTTGGAAGAACAGCAGAGAGTCCCTCCTTAATCATACCTGGCCTTGTTGCGATGTCTTCTCTTTTTGGCGCAGGCGCAATTGAGTCTCTGGCATTGCCTTTAGAGCGAGCCAAGGGCACCTTCGATAGGTTGCTTGCCGCTCCAATCTCGCTGACTACCATAATAGTTGGCAAGGCATTAGGAGGATTCTTCTTTGGTATCTTCCTATCGATTGGATACATGGTGATTGCCCTGTTGCTTCCTGGGGCTTCCATCGCAAACCCGCTCTTATTCGCTTTGGGAATTGCACTCTCAGCCTTGGCGTTCTCAGCTTTAGGCGTATGCATTTCAACGCCATTTCGAGATGTGCCACAGGCTATGCCTCCAGCAACTCTCATTCGCGTTGCCATGGTTTTCCTCGGCGGAGTATTCATTCCGATCAATGCAATGCCGGGTTTCCTTCAGCTCGTAGCCCACTTGCTTCCAATAACATACGCGGTTAACATGTTGCAGCAAGCGACAACTGGACAAACATTTCCTCAAGCTCTTGTTATCGATGTAGCAGCCTTGATAATATTTTCAATAATCTTTTTTGTGATATCAACAGTAATTCTAAAGAGGACTCTTCGTTAAAGTTGAAAGCAGGCAAAGACGAGGAATCGACAAGTGGAAAGCAAGTTTATCGACAGCTCTCTTTAGGGCTCCGCTTCACCCCAAGCTTCCAAAGCAAAAGCCTGCAAGAGCCCAATGCAACCTCTCGGCTCCACAACATACTCACCGTGGCAAAGGGTTATTTTCGTTTTCCACAACGATAAAGAACATAAATTCCTAACAGCATAATTAACCCAGCTATCAACTGAATAGGCGTGAATACTTCTCCTAAGAGAACAAAAGCAAGCGCTGCCCCAAAAAGAGAAGATAATGAAAAGATTACGCCCGTCCTCATTGACCCTATTTTTCTAAGGGCAAAAAGGAAAAACAGGATTGAGAATGCTATGCTGAATGCTCCTACAAACAGAATGTAAGGTATAGAAATTAACGGAATGGTGAAACTGAACCCAAGCAAGAAAGATATGCTTAACAAAGCTAAGCCTCCGACAGAACATTTCAAACCAGTTACCAGAACTATGTCTCTTTTTCTGCTCAAGAATTTGCTCAAGTTGTTATCTATTCCCCAAAAGAAACAGGCTCCAATGATTAAGAGATTACCAAGGAGATTTTCCGACAAAGAAAGTTTCTCAAAAGCCCCATTTGTCGTTACAAAAATTACCCCAACAAGCAACATTAGAATTCCTAAATACTCTCTTTTTGCACAACGTTCATTTAAGAAAATAAATGCTATTGCCACGGTAAACAGCGATTCAGCATTAAGAAGAAGAGACGCATTAATCGCTGTTGTTTGACTGAGGCCATTTAAGAGAAGTAAAGGTGCAATTGTAGAACCGCAAAGAATCACGAGGCCAAGAAGTTTAAAGTCTCTTTTCGTTATTTTGGTTTCTGTTTCTGATGAATTGAGCCTAGCTAGAATCTTTTTACACAGTGGTGAGAGGTGAACTGCGAAAAGGAAAATGCCCGCAACAAAGTAAATCATTCCAGCGACAACTGTTGGGTTAACATTTTCCAATGCAATCTTGTTTAGAGTAGAACTTACACCAAATAGAACTGCCGAAACGACTGCTGCAACGTAACCCCAATGATGAGACATTATGTACCCTTAATCAATTTTGATACTTTTAGGTTCTTTCCTATGATTCATAAACGAGTTTCGTAGTTGCTGGTTACCTCGAGCAATCTTTTTGGTTCCTAAATGGCGAAAGCCCAATATCTATTGGGTTTGTAAGTTAATTCTCTAAACTAATCCCAGAATGGCATACGACATACCTGTATAAACAAATTGTATAAGCAAACTGTATAAACAACGACTAAACAGAAGTCAAGCCTACACACACAGACAAAAAGCGTTAAAAAGTAGTTATTTGATGAATCAAAGCGTTTTACGCTGTTTTCTTTAGCAAAAGCTCGCATATATTGTCTATGGTCTTAACTGCTGCTATTTCCTTGTTTTTAAGCGGGGTTTCGCCCAGCATGTCAGCCTCGATTATCTTCTGGTCAAAGGGCACAAAAGCAAGCAGAGATAAGCCGTTTTTGTCTGCAAAAGTTTGGATTGCTTCTTTTTGGGCGTCGTTCATTACTCTGTTTCCGACAAGGTAGAGTTGTTTCATTCCAGCCGCCGAAGCCATGTCATGGATGTGTTTGGCGATTTCAAGGGATTTCAGGTTGGAGTCGGCAACGATTACCAAAGCATCAACTTGTCGTGCTGTGCCTCGGCCGATGTGTTCTACGCCTGCCTCCAAATCCAAAACAACCGCCTCATCGCGTTCCACAACCAAATGCCTTAGGAGGGCACGGATGACAGCGTTGGGCGCGCACATGCAGCCTGCACCCATCGACTGAACTGTACCCATAACAATCAAGTTTACGCCCAGAGGGGTGGCGACTGAATATTGTTTGACGATGTCGTCGACACTGAAATTTAGATTGTAGACGCCTGAGTAACCCGTGCTCGTTTTTGATTCAACCAACTGCTTATTTTCGGAAATGGGCACTATTTTGCGGTTTTCCTCAGCCGACAAACCCAAAGTCAAACCGAGGTTTGGAGAGGAATCGGCGTCAATCGCCATAGTTTTAAGCCCGCGCTCGACAAAGCCACATGCTAAACCGCCAGCAATCAAGGTCTTGCCAACGCCGCCTTTACCAGAAACAGCAACCTTCATACAAACCACAAACTATGAATAATTTCCTTGCCAAACTAATTTACGTTTCCTTGAAAATCCACAAACAAACATGCCGAGAAAATTGCTGAGTAGGAACATATTTGGAGCCTAATAGAAATAGCATGCAGAAACCTAAGAGGGGTAGGTCGATATTGGCAACTTTGGAGCTATTATCATGTTAAAATTCATTCTCTTAAGTCGCAGAGCAGGCGTTATAGGGTTTTTTACTTGTTTTAGCAATTGGTTTTCTTGAAAAAACCTAACAAGGCGTAAACTGAAAGTCCGCAATAGCTTAATCAAAGTTGATGGTAAATTCTTTAAAGCTTTATTTGGGCGAAAACACCCTCTAAGTTTACCAAAAGTTTCGGTTGACTTCTAAAATGCCTGATATCCACACAGAAAAGTACCAAACCTACAAAGCAGACGACGAAGCAAAAATCGAGCAGGAATTTTTGAAGGGAACAAAAGACCAAGACCTCGGCGTTTACTGTGACCTTTTTTCCGCCAAAAGCATCATCGAGGGGCAGGACGGTGGAGTAGTTACTACGCTGTTGGTTAAGGGTTTTGAGGAGGGCACTTTTGACGCGGCTATAGTTGTTCGACGCATGGAAGGTTACAGCGCGGAAGCCGTCGTAGCAGAAAACATCAACGAAGTTTTGGCTGCAAAAGGGACCAAATACCTCAAAGTTAATGTAACAAAAAAACTGCGGGAACTAATCAGCCAAGGCAAAAAGCGAATAGCCATCGTTTGCACACCCTGCGAGGCTAAAACCGCAAGAAAAATACAGCAAACCCTCAAAACCGACTGCCAAATCACCATCATCGGCTTATTCTGCTTTGAAGCCTTCGACGCCGCCAAACTGAAAGAAGAAATAACCATGCGCTTAGGCGTCGATTTGGACAAAGTCGAGAAAGCTCAGGTGCGGCAGGGCAAATTTATGGTGCACGTTGATGGGAAAGAGTATGGTTGCAGGATAAAAGACCTTGATGGCGCCGCCGAGAAGGCTTGTGGTTTTTGTGGTGACTTCACTTCGCAGTTTGCTGATGTCTCGGTGGGTTCAGTTGGCTGTAAACAGGGTTACTCAACTGTCATTGTCAGGTCAAAAGCAGGAGAAAAACTCGTAGAAAACCTGGATGCCGCCAAGGAAACGGTTGATAAGCAAGAAGTAGCCAGATTAGCCAAGTTCAAGAAAGAGCGCGCCAAAAAAAGCTTCCTTGCCCTAAATAGTCCACGGTAAACCTTTTTTAGCCTTCCGCCATGGAAAACCCCCAAAATAGACAGCCCTTCGTTGCATATGCAAAAGACTTTTTAACCCAAACATCTCATCCCTTTAACCTGAGATGAAATCTCCATGAAAATACTAAATGAGTTTGTGCCAACACGTAAATTTCTAAAGCTTGCCGACGAAATCAAGGACCTGGTTGATGGATGGAACGTTACTGACAGCGCCGCCGGCTTCCCAGCCGCAAGCGGCACAGTTGTATCCTGCGTGCTTAAAACTAAATACCCTGAAAAAATAATCGTACCCATATTCATACTGCACTACAAGGGACCAGTCGAAGTTGGAGGCTTAGCATTAGCCGCCGACATCATAGGCCTCGACGGCTTGGCAGTAACTATGGGTGATAAACCCAAGTATGGTGAACCCATAAAGATGCTACCAACATCTGAGGCTGCCAGAGACTTCATACGTACCACGGTGAAAACCAAGAACCTCAAACTCGGCTGCTTACTAACCGCAAGACGCTCCTTAGATGAAACTCTTGCCCGTGTGAGAGAGCCATGGGACTTCATATACTTCATGAGGCTCGAAGAGAAATCCTTCCCAACCCTTGAGGCAGTCGCTAAAGAATGCAAGAAACTAAACAAGCCAATCTATGCGTACTTCCTAGTTGGAACAGCCAAAAACGTAGAAACCGTAAAAATGATCGGTTGGCCAACCGCCGCAACCATGGAAACGGTTGAAGAAAAAGCAGCACAACTCAACGGTCTAGTCGACGGCATAATCGCAACATGCGCAGGCGATGCTGAAGGCGACAAACTGATGTTGCAGAAACTGCAAAAGTTCAGAAGCTAAACAACACTACCGACAAAAACAATTGAGACCGTTACGGTCTCTCCCAAAATTTCCAACTAACCTTTTTTATTTTCTCTTTTCCAAACTTTTGCCGAGATAAACTTAAGTTCTATCGCTTAATTAGCAACCTTAGATGAGGCAAATAGCGTGAACCCTGTTCAAGTATTCGCTGTTGAAAATTTACCGTTAATAAAAAAAGGAGACAACTTAGGTAAGCTTATCGTTGAAGCGGCAAAAAAACAGAGCACCCCAATCCAAGAAAAAGACGTTATTGTGGTTACGCATGTTGTGGTTTCGAAGGCTGAAGGAAACGTAATAGACCTGGACAAAGTCACGCCCTCGGAAAGGGCAAAAGAAATTGCGCAAAAAACCAACAAAGATCCCGCATTGGTCGAAGTTGTTCTTCAAGAAACCAGAGACATCGTTCGAATCGGCCAAAACAGCATCATAACAGAAACCGTCAGTGGCATCATTTGCGCCAACGCTGGAGTTGACCGCTCTAATGTTTCAGGGGATAGAAATGTTGTGCCCTTGCCAAAAAACCCGAGCGCTTCGGCAGAGCGTATTAGGAAAGAAATAAAACTTTTAACTGGCGCTGACGTCGCGGTTATTGTTTCTGACACGCATGGCAGACCGTTTAGGATAGGCGAGATTAACGTGGCAGTTGGCGTGGCAGGATTCAAACCCATAAGGGACAGGCGAGGCGAAAAAGACCTCTTTGGTTATGTTCTAAAAATAAAGCAAACCGCCATCGCTGACGAACTCTCCTCAGCAGCAGAGCTGGTGATTGGCCAAGCAAATGAGGGTATCCCAGCCGCTATCATCCGAGGATACAGCTACCAAACAGACGAAAACGCGTCAGCAACATCACTAACCAGACCCAAAGAAAGAGACCTCTTCAGATAAGCGGTAACCAAAAGTTCAATAACCCAACTGCGTAAAATAGCTGAAAATTAACGGGTTGAAATGATGGAGACACAAACACCCAAAGATTTCTTCGAAAAAGCCTTACCCGCGAGGTTTAAACCAGAAAAATCGGCAGGCATTGATGTTGTAGCTCAAATAAACGTAACTGGACTTGAGGGGGGCAATTGGACAGTTACCATAAAAGACCAGAAGCTCCAGGTAACGGAAGGAACCCATCCATCGCCTTCTTTAACTTTGAAGATGAATGAGAACGATTTCATGGACATGGTGAATGGAAAATTGAGTGCAGAAAAAGCCTTCTTCACTGGAAGAGTCCAGTTTAAAGGCAACCTAAGCGTGGCACTTAAACTAAGGGACGCTGGCTTTCTATAAGCCGAGTTTCCTAACTACTTCAACGGGCAAATCGTCTTCGCCGACCTTGAATGTTTGCGGCTCCTCAATTTTCATAAGCACCCGCAACTCGTCCGCATCCAACTCTCTGATAAGCCTCATTATCTCTTTTTTGGCTACTTCAAAATGGTCGTCGAAAGCAGCTTTGTTCTTGTACAATTCGCCCGCGTAAGCGCATATTTCCGATTTTTTGAGGAACCACTCAACCTTTTTAGTTTTAAAGTTGATGTCGAAAGTTATTGGTCCTGCTCGGCACGTTTCAGGCTTAACTGAATGCACCATGCATTTTTTGGTTTCTTTGCTGTTAAACTTGCAGAGAAGCGTTTCATCTACCGAGGGGTAAGAATAGGTTTCTTTTGTAAAGGGCTTACCAATGTTAATCTTTTGCTTTTCCATGTATTCTTTTATTATTTTTTTGCGGCTCTCACTCACTGGTGGTTTTGCGTCTCGGCAGCAAATAATTTTGCATTTGCCACAGACATCATACGAGTATGTTGTTCCTTTGTTGTCTTCAGGCATGTGGTTTCACCTGTTTTTTAGGAGTAGGGTTGATTATCGGAGAGGCACTTAATAAGCGTTGAATAAACATCAACTATTGCTTGATGAAAATCGGTTTTTTGGGCGCGCCTCAAAACCCTTGCCCTTATGATTTCTGAGAGGCTGCCTTCTTCAATCCGCTTCTTTACAAGCCACAGGTACTTTTTCTCGTCTTCGGTCGCATGCTCTATGGCTAGGTTGAGATAGTATTGGCAAACTTGCCTTGCCGTTTTCCCATGTGGACTTGAGACTTTAGCGTTCAATCCATCCTTAATAACGGCATTGAAGTCTTTGACTAAAAGGTCGTGAGGCAGAAGCTCGGCGTTTGACTCAATTAAGCCTCTGAGGGCAGCACGTACAAAACATGCCAGCGCCACGTCCGACTTTATGCATTCCTGCTCATCCATAACCCTGACTTCGAGGGCTGAACGGTCAAACCTGAAAATTACGCCTCTTGAGTTAACCCATTCTCGGTGCAGCAGTGTTTTGTCTGCGCCTGCGTTGGCTAAATCCCTTGAGTACCGCTCAATAACGTCTCGTTTGTACTGATTGAGTGAGGATGCGTATTCGGGGATGACGTCGCCCGTTACTGATGGCACTTCTCGCTGGTTGATTTTGTAGAATTGCAGTCGGTTGTCGATGTCTTGGCCGTTTATGCCTTCGTAGATTGGTGAGGAAGCAGAGATTGCTGGGAGATAAGCGCACATGTTAGCAAGGTGATTGTGGATTTGGATGGCGTCGGCTTCTTTAAGAAAGGGCAAGTTCAGGTGGAAGCTTTGAATGTTGAGCCATCCGTGCTGGTTTAGGTTGAAGATTTTGCCGTATTGTTGGTAGATTTTTTTGTGGTAGTGAGGCCAGATGGCAGTGTCTTGCAGTTTTAGCAGCGGGTGCATGCCTGTTCCAAGCAGGTTGGCGCCATGTTTTTTGACAATTTGGCTGAGTGTTGAAACGGCGGTTTGCATGGTTTCTTCAAATTCTGTTGGCGATTTGAAGGGTTGGTTGGCTTTGATTTCCATTACGTGCAGTTGCATTTCTTTGCCAAAAGTGAAGTTGGGCAGTTCGATGAAGTTGATTATTTTTCCGCAGTATTCTTTTATGATTTTGTCGGCGATTGGCAGCACTTTCAGGTCTTTGTTTACCAGTGAGTATTCGTGTTCTGGGCCTAAGACTTCGAGCGGTTTGTACGTGGATTTTTCCTCTTGTTTTGTTTAGCGTTATCTTAAGATGCTGTTATTATGTATAGTTAATTTTAAATATAACTGCACGAATAACGCCTTTCAATTACCTGGTGTCACATGAGTGTTGGTCGTCTCTAACATCGACCTTACAGATGATTTAAACGCGCTAAAACCTTCACAGTTTCTCGAATCATCAATAAAAGACACCACCATCAACATCAACAATGACTACCGCTACCTAAAAACAGGCTATTACGTGTCTTTACATGCGGAAGTTTTAGGCAACAACGTTATTCCGTCTTGCGAGAACATTATTGATTCAAGCCGAACACCAATTCTTTTGTTGCGTGCGACGAGAGCAAAAATCCCCACCCTGCCGTTTCTCGTTACTGATTCAGTGAAGAAAATCATGGCTGAAATCAAGTTGCCCGTGGTGGTTTTTGCGGTTAACCCGTTCATTTATGAGGGTTACCAAGTTGCTAAAAACAAGAGCGCATTGTATCGGGCGATGAAGAGTTTAGGAATGAACTACAAGTTTACGGTTTGCGCCCAGCCGCTCATGGGTGAAATATTCACTGTCAAGTCGTTTTTTGGAAAATGCCAAATGGCAGATGAGCAAATTAGCGCTATCACAGAAAAGGTTTATGAACTCTTCAAGATTCCAATCTGTAAATTACATGTTCAAAAAGCAGAGGGAAAAGCGTTCCTGTGTGGTCTTGAACCTTTGAAAGAAAACGAGTTGTCAAAGAGTGATTTAGAGTTAATCTCCAAGGAGATTATGCTGATTTCTCAGCAGGGTGAACACGTTAGTGTCTAAAATCGCATGTTTTGTTGAAAAATACAATTTCACTGACCACAGAGAAGAAGCCGCCCTTCAAAACTTCAAGCTGGCTGCAGAACGGTCTGGGCAAGAATTTAGTTTTCTTTTCCGTGAAAACATCGAAGACATACCCAACTATAGCGCTGTTTTCATCAGGGCAACTACGGATCCGCTTTTCACATCTTACATTGTCTCCAAAACCGCATGGGAACTGGGCTTAAAAGTCATTGATGACCCAGAATCCATCAAAATATGCGGAAACAAAATCCACCAGTACGCACTCTTCGAAAAATACAATGTACCCCGCATCCCAACAGTTTTCCTAAGCAAAGACGACTTGCACCACAAAAAAATCACAGAAATCTTCGACGAACTAGGCAAACCCGTCGTAATTAAAGCGCCTTACACGAGTTTTTCGCGTTATGTGGAGAAGGCTGCGTGCGAAACCAGTTTCCGAGACGTTGCAAAACGGTACTTCAAGAAATCCGACGTTTTGGCGATTCAGAAGTTTACTCCGACAGCTTTCGATTGGAGAGTCGGCGTGCTAAACAACGATGTCTTGTACGTTTGCAAATACATGATTCCGAAGGGAAAATGGAAGCATGGCGCCAAACTCCGAGGCAAACCGACGGTGGTTTGGGGCAGAACCGTAAGTTCACAGAAGCGGGACATGCCTGCTAGGCTCAGGGAAGTGGCACTTAAGGCGTGCAGCGTAGCCGGGAAAGGGCTCTATGGCGTTGACATCAAAGAAGTCGACGGCGACTACGTGGTTGTGGAAATCAACGATAATCCAAGCATCTACGCTGGCTACGAAGACTCCATGGACAAGGACATTTACCAGCGAATCATCGCTTACCTATCAGAATAGCGTCGCGTTTTCGACACCTATTTATTCCCATTTTTCGTTAACAAGGTGTACTAGGAGAAATCGGGATGCATAAAGAAGCAGCACACAAGGTACCAGTGAAAGATTACGAATTTACAAAAGACCTATCCGTTGACGAGCTTGTTTTGCAGATGGACGGCGCTTGGGGTTTCACCGCGGGCAAACTCGCCACAAGCGTAAACATAATGGAAAGCATGATCAACGCTAAGGGTTGCGTAAAGTTCTTCTCGTTCACCGGCAACCTGGTGGCAACGGGCACGCGCGGAGTAATTCGGGAACTTGTTAAACGCAAACTCGTCGACGTCGTAATTACCACATGCGGCACGTTAGACCATGATTTAGCACGGTGCTGGAGAGACTACTACAAGGGCAGCTTTGTAATGAACGATTCCAAACTCCACCAGGAAGGCGTAAACCGCCTGGGAAACGTGCTCGTGCCAAATGACAGTTACGGCACGATTATAGAGAAAAAAATCCAAGGATTACTGCAGGAATTGTATAACGAAGGCAAACGGGAAGTTTCCGCTAGCCAACTGGTCCGCGAAATTGGGTTGCGCTGCTGCAACGAAAGCTCAATTCAGTATTGGGCAGCCAAAAACAACATTCCAATCTTTGTGCCCGGCATAGTCGATGGCGCAGTAGGCTACCAAATGTGGCTCTTCAGCCAAGACCACGACTTAAAACTCAACCTGCTCAAAGACGAGGGTGAACTAAACAACATAGTTTTTGACGCCAAAAAATCTGGTGCCCTCATCGTCGGCGGAGGAATCAGTAAGCACCACACGATTTGGTGGAACCAGTTCAAAGATGGCTTAGACTTCGTCGTCTACGTGTCCACGGCGGATGAGTGGGATGGCAGCCTCAGCGGTGCACGCCCGCGCGAAGCGGTTTCGTGGGGGAAAATCAGCGAAAAAGCAAGGCGAATAATGGTTGAGGGCGATGCTTCGGTTATTTTGCCGGTGATGGCGGGTTCGCTTTTCAGTAGATTAAACAAGAAGAAAAAATAAAGTTTGGGCGTTTAAGTTACGCCTTTGAATAGCCAGCTCATGTCTGGCCCTTTCCGCTTTTCTGGAACGCGCTCGCATAGTGCATGGGCTATGAGTGGCAGCGCGATTGTGGCGTCGCAGTAGCAAACCGCTCTTTTGCCTGAGTCGCTGTTGATTTTGCCCCAGCTAATCGCCTCTTCCAACGTGCAGCCAGATAAGCCGCCCCATTGCGGTGAATCTGTGGTGATTTGTATGGCGTATTTGTGGGGGTAGTAGTATTCTTGTAGGCTTTTGCGTAAGCCGCCTTTTCTGCCTTTTACGCCTTGGTCGCAGGTGAGGGGTGAAACGGATATGGCGATGAGTTGGGTTAGGTCTTTGGGGACTCCGCCGCCGATGTAGACTACGCCGACGTCCTTGGTTCTTGTGCCAATGCTTACGAACTGGTCGAATTCTTTGACGCTGTCTATCACGACGTTGTGTCCTTGGTTTTTAGCCATGAGAAAGGTTTCGCCGTAGGCGCTGTCAACCATGGCTGGGCTGAAGATTGGCACGCCGTTGGCTGCTGCAACCGCGGAGATTGCTGGAATCTTTTTCTTGCCAAGATATTTGCCGAGTAAGTAGAGGAATTCTGCTGAGGTGTAATTGTAGTCGGTTTTTAGGGTCATGACAAAGTCGGTGACTACTTCTTCCATCTTTCGGTAGTCGGTTTCTTTGCCGAAAACGTCGTAGTACCTGTTCACGTCCGCTTTGAGGAGCGCTTCGTCGTCCACCATGTGGCTTCCCTGCCAGTAACCCAAACCCATAGCGTCAACAATGTCCTCGGAAACGTTCGCGCCGGTCGAAACCAGCACGTCTATGAAACGGTTTTCCATAAGCCAATTAACAATAGTCCACTGCCCCGCCGTGCTCATGGAACCTGCAAAGCCCATGGCGATGGTGAGGTCTTTTTCTTTAAGCATGTTTTCCCAAACATCAACAGCTTCGCCGAGCTTTCTTCCTTGGTAAGCGGTTCTGCTCATTTCTGCTAAAAGTTGTGAAATGCTTTTTTGTTTAACTTGGATTGGTTCGAGTTTCTTTTTGAAGTATGAATCGTTACTCATTAGGGTGCACCTCGTTGTAAGTTATTTGCCTAATATTTGAAATTTGTTATTGCTAATCAGCTTTGCAAGTATGTGAGAGTATTGGATTTACCGCTTAATCATAGATGTTTAGCCATATCTTCCGTTTCACAGATACAAACGAAGTGATGCTTGTTGCTAACACAGTGCAAATTAGGATGAAATTAGCCAAAGTAACCCACTGGGGATTCTGAGTTAAAGAAACGCAGATGGCAAAAAAGAGATACAGCGAAACTGAGCCAGTCACCAATTGAGCGACAAGAACAATTTTTCCTCCCTTATGGGCTTTAGCCTTTATCCAGTTTAGGGCAGACTCAACTTTTTTAGAAACGTCTGGAAGGTCGTCTAAAACCAAAGTTAAACCGCCCAGAATGAAGAATCGTCCAGTGTTAACTGCAACGCTTGCGTTATTTATCAAAAAGATGCTGAACAAAGATACAGGCGTGAAAACTATAACGTAAACTGCTGAGCAAAATAAAACCAGAAAACCATAGAAATAATGATGAAACAGAAACCTGCCTGTATGTAGGGCTCGTCCTAGGCTGGCGCTTGGAAAAAGGTTAATCGCTGCTGCAGCAATTGCAACCCAAAAAACGTTGCCGTCAACAAGATAGGGATAGAACGGGCGCCAATTAGGGAACACCCAGTTAAAACCCGCTATAATTCCGATTGCACAAGCTATGGTTAGGAGCGCGTTGAAGAGTAAGGATACGCTAAATATTTTTTTACAAAGCACATGCAACTGTCCCATGTTTTGCTCCTCACTATTGGAAGTTTTCACGTTCAACCAAATTTGAAAAATTACTCAGGATAGAGATGGATAGTTTTTTAAACGTTATGGCAAAGAATCTACCGATTATTGTTGGAAACCGCGTTATTATAACGTATGTGATTTCACGAAGAAATAACTAGAACATTGTTACTTCGAAAAGAATTGACGCCATCATATTTGGAGCCTAATAGTAATACGTTGCAGAAACCTATAGGGGGTAGGTCAGTAATGGCGTTTTTCCATTGCAATAGCTTACGGAAATTGTGGGAAATAGAAAGCCAGTTACCTTACATTTTTTCTGGGGCAACCACGCCGATGAGGTTTAGGGCGTTGTGCATTACGGTTTGTATGGCTTGGGTCAGGGTTATGCGTGCGTCGCTGAGTTCTTGCGACTCGGCTTTTATGACTGGGTAGGCGTTGTAGAAGGTGTTGAATTTGTCTGCTAACGAGTTTGTGTAGTCTGCTATCATGTTGGGTTTATGGTATTCTGTGGCTTCGATGAACATGTCAGGGAACCCAGCCAAAGCCAAGATGAGTTCGCGCTCCAGCTTCTCAGTTAGCAGTCCAAACGCTGGTTTCTCTGGTTCTCTTGCGGCTTTGCGCAGGATGCTGCAGGCTCTTGCATGAGTGTACTGAACGTACGGTGCACTGTTAGTCTCAAAATTCAGCACGCGCTCCCAAGTGAACACCACTGGCTTGGAAGGATCAACATCCACAAGCGCATAACGCACCGCACCTAAACCCACGAAGTCGGCGATTTTGCGTTTCTCCTCCTCCGAAAGCAATGGGGAACGCTTCGAAACCTCTTCGTAAGCCCGTTGGACCGCTTCGCTCAAAACATCGTCGAACGTGATGTAGTGGCCTCTTCTGCTGCTCATCTTGTAGCCCGGCAACGTAACCAAGTTGTAGGCGAAGTGCACCAGATTCTCGGCATATTCACTGTAACCCATTGCGTAGAGCGCAATTTTTAGTTGCAACTGCGCTAGCGACTGTTCCATGCCGATTACGTTTATGACTTTTTGTGCTTGCTTGAACTTCCATAGGGTATAGGCGATGTCGCGGGTGGTGTAGAGTGAGGTGCCGTCAGCGCGCCCAAGCGTCAACGGAGGAACCTCGTTGTTTTCGCTTAAACCCAACTTTGCCTTCAAGCTTAGAACCTGCACAACTTTTTCTGCATCAAACTCCAGCACGCCCTTTTCGCTGAAGACAAACGGCGTCGCCTTGAGCTTCTGCAAAACATCACTAACCTGCGTACTCCAAACAAAGTCGCTCTCCCAATCCCACGAGTCATAAGTGACTCCAACGCGCTTCATGGTTTCTCTAAAACCATCAAGGCACAAATCGCTGACTTGGCGGATGAGTTGTTTTGCGTTGGGTTCGCCATCTTCGTAAGCGCGGTTTAACCGATTGATTTCTTCTTCAGGGTTTTCATCTTCACCGATTTTCATCATCAACGCTTCAAAGAGCACTGGATATTTTTCTTTGAGCTCGGCTGCAATGGACATCCACTCGTCGATTTCCTTGTTTGCCTTCACCAAGTCATCAGCCGAATGGACGGCGATGGCGAGTTCGCGGGCTTTCTTGAGGCGGTTAATCTCGACTAGGCAACTGGTTACTGTGTAGATTTTGCCCACGAAAAGGTCTGCTTTCTCGGTGGGTTTTGGTCTGCCCAACTTCGCGTAACCATAAGCCACAACAGACGATTGCCGCCCAACATCGTCAATGTAGTAATGGCGTGAAACCTCGTGCCCCCTGTACTGGAGGATGCGGGCTAATGCGTCGCCCAACAGGGGGTTTCTGGCCTGACCAATATGAATGGGATGCAACGGGTTAACACTGGTGTGCTCAACGATGATTTTTTTAGGCTCAGCGGTTTTGACAAAGCCGTATTCAAACCCTAACTTTTTAACCGACTCCAAAGTTAAAGCCGAGAATTTAGCGAAGTTAACATGAAAATTTATGTATCCTGCACCAGCTGGCGCAACCTTCTCGATAAGGTTAAAGCTCGATTTGTCTATGGCGCCAACGAGTTGTTCGGCTAAAGAGAGTGGTTTCTGGTGGAGTTTCTTTGCCAACTCAAAGCATAACGATGATGCTAATTGGCCGTATTCGATGTTTGGCGTTTTGTTTAGCGTGATGGCTTGGTGTTTGATTTCGGGCAGGGTCTTGTTTAGGGCGTTTGCTAGTGCGGTTTGGCATTCTTGGCGGAATTGGTCGAATGGATTCTGTGAAATCATGAACTTTTTTCTCCGATTGGGGATGTTAATGCTAACTTTGGCTAGTTATGTTTTTTAAATGTGAAAGCGTACTTATGTGTCTAATGGATGCAGTTAGCGATGAAAACAAAGATAGTCTATTCAGAAAAATGTTTAGGCTATGGCACATGGCACGTGGAAGGACCCCAACGAGTAAAAGCTGCACATGAAGTTTTGCAAGCGAAGGGTTACGAGTTCATGGAGCCAACGCCAGCAAACGACGAGGAGCTTTTGACCATTCATGACGCTGATTACCTTTTTAACGTAAAAAAAGGGTTAGTTGAAGATTCAGACACACCCGCATACGACAACATCTACCAGTTCGCAAGACTCTCGGTCGGCGGTGCACTTTTAGCTAGCAAGATTAATGGTTTTTCACTCATGCGCCCACCTGGACACCATGTTGGAAGAAATGGTGCTGCTTTGGGTGTTTACACGCGTGGATTCTGCTACCTAAACAACATCGCCATAGCCGTTAAAGAGTCAGGGAAACACACATTGATCTTGGACATCGATGGCCACCACGGGAATGGAACGCAGGAGATTTTTCAAGGGGACGAAAAAGTCGTTTATGTTTCGCTGCACCAATCGCCCAATTACCCAGGAACGGGCAATTTCACCGAGGGCAACTGCATTAACTTCGCGTTGCCAGCGAATTATGGTGGAAAACGGTACTTAGAAACCCTCGACAAAGCATTAGGCATGGTTGATTTGGCAAAGTTTGAGGCGGTTGCAGTTTCCGCGGGTTTTGACACGCATCAGGGTGATTTAGCAACTTTAGGCTTGGTTGAGCAGGATTACTTTGAGATCGGCAAAAGAGTCGCGTTACTAAAAAAGCCCGCGTTCTTTGTTCTGGAAGGCGGTTACGTTGGCGAGAAAGTTGGATTGGATATTGACAGTTTTCTGCGGGGTTATGAAGAAAACTTGTAGTAAATGGCGAAAAAGGTTATTTTTGTTTTTTAGTCTTTTCCTTCTTGTTTAGGGCTTGTAGTTTCTCTGTGATTTTTTCAGATCGTTTTTCTGCGGTGGCTAAGAGTGGTTTCCAGTCTTTGTTCTTGATAGTCGCCGTTAATTTTTCTGTTTGTGCGTACAGGTTTGCTAGGGCGTCGTTGAAGCGTTTTTCTGCTGCTTCGTCTGACTCAACTATTTCTAAGGCTTCTTCGGGGCATGATTCGACGCATTTTGGTTCGCCTTCACAGAGGTCGCATGCGATGGCTTTTCCGGTGTCGGAGTGGATGGTGATTCCTCCGTGTTCGCAGGCTTGTACGCACCAGTCGCAGCCTTTGCATTTATCCTCATCGATGATTAGTAAGCCTGTGCTCGCTGATTGCGAGAGTGCACGTTCGGGGCATGCTTTTACGCACCTTGCGTTTTGGCATCCTCGGCAAGTTAAAGCAAAATTGAAGACAGGCGCCATGCGGACAACTCTGATTCTGGACCTGAGGGGATTCCAGATGCCTTCACCCTTCTCCACTGTGCAAGCGTACTCGCAGATTCCGCAGCCAATGCATTTGCCTGGGTCAACTGAAACGAATTTTCTTTGTTGAGTTTTAGCAGACATTAATACCAAACCTTCTGGTGGGTAGAGTATCACTGTGCATAATTGGCTTTTAACCGTTACCCAAGAAAAACGCTTTTTTCATGGAAAAGACGTTGAAAACACAAATTAACAACAATATGGTACGTAATGTGACTTTTAGTTATCGTTTGCTGTATTTTTGCCTTGGATGCTCAGTGCCCTCGGTTTGCAAACGTTTCTGAATGGAGTTTTCCGCCTGAAGCCCAGTTCTCCCTAGGTATTTCAGATATTACAATTGTAGTGGCTTGACTGGGAATACCTATGTCCACAAAAACCTTTGTTATTCCCTCAACTACCTTTTTCTTGTTCTCTAAACTAATTCCAGACCAAACAGAAACTTGCACAACAGGCACATAAATCACCAATCTGCTAAAAGACACAGTGGCAAATTAATTTTTCCTAAAAGGCATGGTTTGTGCGATGACTGGTTCGTTAATGCGCTTATGGTTTTTTCTTTTGTGTGGTTGTGGGTTTTTTCTGTTGCACGTCTTTTGGGTTGGGGGGTTTGCTGGTTTTTTGGTCAGGGTTGTTTTTTGCTTGCTGTTTGGTTGTGGTATAGGAGGTTTTGGCTTCACAAGTATGTTGGTTTGGTTGGTTGTGGATGTGAGCTATGTTGGGGTGAGCGGGTTGTGGAGAAACTAGAAACCCAAAATCTCCGCCCTACCCGAAAGCGCCGTCCCAGAATCCACCAGGACAACTAATGCAAACTAGAACTTTATGAGCGTGCTTTGCCACGCAGTAGCGAAAAGATTGCCAAGGAGTGATTTGAACCAGGAATAGGGGACTATACACCCAACCGTGGGAAAAGGTTACAAGTCTTTTATGGCAAATTTGTCCACACTGGTGTTACAGTCCAGTTGGTAACAACGCCTTCATGGTAGATGTCTAAGTCAATAATCACTGCCTGACCGCTAGTTAAATTTCCAAGTTGAGCTGGACCAAGTTGAATTAACAGAAGTAATTGACGAATCCGTCCCGTAATTGTATCCACTTACAAATGGCACGGTCATGTTTATCTCTAATACGCCTGTGCCAGAATAAGCTTCGACTTTTAATCCAGCGTTGTATGCTGTGCTGTTCCCCATGTTATAAGCGGACCCTTGAATGAAAAGCCGCCAAGACGGACCCCAATCGGTTTCCAGTTCAGTGACTCCTAAGTCTGTTATGACGTGAGGTTTGGATAAATCTGGCTGAACTGCGATTTGGTTTGTCAAATTGGCTATTTCTTTATTTTGATTTGAAATTTGAGATTCTAACGAAGCTATTTTTGAATTACTATTATTTAATGTAGTGTTGTAATAAATTGCCGTTCCAGCAATTGCACTTACAAAGAGCATAGCAACAATCAAAGCTGTTATTACGGTTCTTATCTTGCTCATAATTTCAATTGGAAACAGTTTACAATAAAAGGTTATCCGTAAAAGTTCCTTGACTGTGGCTAGTCAAGGTTTCTGGACTTAAAAGATAGAGAGGGTGGGTACACCATATCGCTGGAAAAGGTCAAGGGGATAGGTTGTTGGTTGGTGCGGAGGGTGGGATTTGAACCTCAATAAGGTTTTTTTCCCGAAAGATACTTTGGCAAAGAAAGGGTAGGCAGATACTTGTGTAGGAAAAGGTCTACTTGCTCAGGTTTGTTGTTTTTCGATGCGTTCTACATCTAAAGTCCACTGCTTGTGTAGATTAAATAGCTGTTGCCTATTGCGGTGACAACATAAACTGTTCCGCCATTATGAAACGGGTTTGGTGAATTGTTACCCTGTACCTGTATTGTTATTGTAACGCTTTGAGTAGGAGGTAACGCATATCCATTTTCTATCGCGGGAATAATTACAGGCACAGGGTTCATACTCCTATAAGGCGTCCCATCTATGATTATGTTCGTAATTGTGGCAGTATTAGCACCAGAGTTTTGAAGAGTAAACGTCATGTTCCAACCACCCGGACCAGACCCGCCGTGAACATCAGTAGATGCCAGATTTTCATTTGCCACTATTATGCTTGTTGGGAAGGGAATAATAGATGGAGTGGGCAAAAGAGTTGGTGACGTGGTCGGAGTTGGAGCGGTAATTGTTGGAGTTGGTGTGGCAGTTGGAGAACTTTTACTGCTTAGACTGTTAATGAAAACTATAGCACCAACAGTAACAAATAAAAGAGCAACCACAATGACAACAATTAACGAATAACTTAACCTACTCATCACTTCTCTCTCTTGCGTGAACTGATATGTATAACCCTCTTTTTAGTTCTATTCATGGAACATACTGTTCCCATCTTGGAACAACAAGTTGTAACTTTGCTTATTTAGGTGGGGCACCCAAGCGTGGGAAAAGGTCATTGCTTCAGGTAAGCGGGTTTTCGATGCTTTCTATAAAGCATTATACCCACACTTATTCCGAAAACTACTGAGATGATAGAAACAACAGCTATGACGGAAAAAGACGAAGAAGGCTGTGGTTTTTCTATGAACCTTTCGGTTGGAAATGTAACTGTGGCATTGCTATGGGAGTTATCATGGGTATTAGCATAAACGGTCAATGTATGATTACCGAAAGGAATCTGTTGAAACGTTGCGACAATTGAGGCGTTTAATGAGTTTACATAATTAGTCTGAATACCAAAAAGCTGGTGAATACCGTCTTGCCAATCCGCTTGGTAATAAACACTATCAATTATCCAAAAATACGAAGCCACATCTACTGTTAATGTAAAGTTGCTTGCTTGAATTATGGTTTGGTTTTCTGGCGATATAATCTCAACGATTGGCGGAATATGTGCTTCACGGATTGCAGGCGGTTGAATAATTGGTGAATTTGTATGCCATTGAGTAAACGAAACAATCGGTTCTATTTGGCTCTTAGCTATTGAAAACGAAGCCATGCTTGAAAGGCAAAGAATAAGAATCAAAGTAATTAGTTGCTTGGAAGACTTTGTTCTTGGCATGTTTATCATTGAAGCAATAAGAAAAGGTTGCTTATAATTCTCCGCAGAGAACAACCTGTTCCTCTAAAAGAACGGTGAATAAGCCTTATGCTTTAACATAAACATGAGTTAGGTATACAAAGGCATGGGAAAAGGTCAATCACTTAAGTTAGCGGGTTTTCGATGCCTAAAATTGATAGCTACAAAGAGAATAACCATCACCAAAGGTAAAAGTGCCAACAATGAAAACTCTGGAATTGTTGGAGAGGAAGTTGGTCCAAAATTGGGTGGAGAAGGTGTAGGAGTTGATATTGCAATGGATGTCGGCAACTCAACTATTTCGCTTTTGATATTAAACTGGCTGTTAAGAGGATAATTATCCTTATTGTTTGCATTTATTACGTAAGGGCCATCACCCATGCCATCATTGTTAGTATTTGCACCGTTATAATCACTCCAATAATTGCCAACCGAGCCATTATCCCAAGTATTGATTGATTGAGGAACTACAAATGGATAGTTGGACTCTCTAATATCTAAAACTTGCAAACGATTATTTACAAAGTTGTTATGATAAAAAGTGTTGTTTGAACTATCGTAAAGAAGACAAGCAACTCCTGAACTGTCTATAATGTTATTTGCAACAATGATGTTTTTAGTTGTCGAAATGAAATATGTGGCGTTGACATTGTTTACTAAGTTGTTTTTTGCTATAATGTTTGAAGAACCAGCTTCAATATAAATTGCAGCAGTATGCTGAAGCCAAGAAACACCTGATTTCACAGTATTATTAATTACAATACAATTTTCGGAATAGGTTAATCGAATGCCTGACTGAAGGTTGCTAATTACAAAATTTTCTAAAATTACGTTTCTAACTAAGAATAGGTCAATTCCACCAAAGCCGTTACCCCAACCTGAAACCATAAACCCATTCCCATCAATGATAGTGTTGTTTCTTTTTATCTCAATTGCACCTGTTATGCTGTCAGTCAAGGTGTAACTATTTCCAGTTTGTTTGATTGGTGCTGTTGAGGGACTAACGCTGCCATCGGAGTTTATGATTATTGGCGGGTGTGTGTTTATCGTTGATGTCGGGGAAGGAGTTGTCAGTTGGGATTCAGCTATAACTGGAATCTCTGCAATGAACATACTTAGAAGCAAGATAACAATAAACGAATGTATCTTCTTCATATAAGATGCGTATTGATTTGGTATCATAAGAGCCTTTTCGTCAAACTTTCTTGACTAAGCTTGAACTACTGGTTAGTCAAGGTTTCTTGACAAACAAAAACAGAGGGTGGGTACACCACATCGCTGGAAAAGGTCAAGGCTTTGTATCTTAGGATTTCCACAGGTTTTTGGTTGGTGCGGAGGATGGGATTTGAACCCACGAACCCCTGCGGGATAGGAGGGTACTACGTGTCCTTAACCACGATTTGCAACAATACATCTCGCGAGCAACAAGGAATTCTGAGACGCTTTTGCAATTTGCCAGTAAGAAAAAGTGTTAAAAGCTAAGTGCTGTATATAGCAAGCGAGAGAGAGATTTGAGATGACCAATTTCACACAAAAAGACGCAAAAAGTATTCGCAAAAAACTTCAAACAATCGTTGATGATGCAATGGCTACTGACGATTGTGATCATAATTGCAGAGAATGTGCTTTGCTTTCAAGCATACGAGCAGGAAAAGGAACACAGTGCACTCTTAACATATTAGAATTATGCCTTAAGGGAGAACTCGGATAAATCAAGAACACAAAATTCAGTAGACCGTTTAGTAGCGATTCGAATATTACAAGTTACATTAAATAGCGTAAGAGAAATGCTAACTTAAGGAAGAGCGGACTATCCATTCATTGCTTGATAAATCGTAGTTCCATTCCCTATAACCTGTCTTCATATATTTCTCTACACGATTCGTGAAGTATGAGCGAATTTTATTGAGCGCCTCCTTACTCTCAAGAGGAGGGTCAAAGAATTTATGCTCATTGGGTTTCAAGACCTTTCTAATCTCCGTGCAGTCGGTGTCTATATCGTTGCTTAGAGATATCTGAAATGGGTATGCCTTACATGTAAGGGGTCTTTTTTCATATATTTTACAAACGTTGCCTTCTAAATGGGGACATGGGGAAACACTAAGCTGGTAAGAAATCACCTTTTCAGGCTTTTTTCTGCCTAATGCGCGTGACGGCTTAACCACGTCATAATTGAACAAATCTCTCTCTTTTTCAGTAAGAAAGAGCCCCTTGGATATGCCATCCTTGGTTTTAATAAGAGATGAACAGCAAACCCCGCATCTATTGCAAGAAATCGGAATGGGTTTTAGCAATGCAGACACCGCTTAAAAAATATTATGAAGATAGCATTTAAGACTTGTTGGCGGTCGTATTTCTTAGAATCCAGTAGACTGCTATCAACGTTCTGTGCGTTTAACGTGATACTTCTGAGTGGTGCTTGTTGAGTCATACGAAAAGCCTTTAAGCCGATTGCATCAAACAAGCGAAGAGAGGATGCATTCTTTCTCAATTGAATTGGTAAGACTGGTGAACAATGGTAATCAATCGCTGGTAAACAATAAGGCTGACTTGAGCCCCTTTAGGGCGAAAGAAGTGCGGAGGGTGGGATTTGAACCCACGAACCCCTGCGGGATAGGAGCCTCAGTCCTACGCCTTTGGCCATGCTGGGCGACCTCCGCGCTGTGTTGCGGAAATATAGAAACAGGGCACATTTAAAGGCTTTACTTTGTGTTTGGGCGCAATTGTTTTAGGTTTGGTTTGTATTATTGTTTTTATGGAGTTGTGTTTGGGGGTTGTGGTAAGGTTTATATCACGCCTCTATAACACTGTTATAATGTTTAGGTGTTAAAAATGAAAATCTACAAAAACGTTTTAGAAACAATCGGAAAAACACCCCTAGTCCAAATAAACAAACTAACCCAAGACACCAACGCCACCATATTAGCAAAAATGGAATCCAGAAACCCAGGCGGAAGCGTCAAAGACCGCATCTGCGATAGCATGATAGCGGAAGCCGAAAAACAAGGCATAATCAAACCCGGTGCAACCCTCATCGAACCCACAAGCGGCAACACAGGCATCGGCTTAGCCATGGTCGCAGCCGTAAAAGGCTACAAACTAATCCTCACCATGCCCGAAACCATGAGCATCGAACGCCGCAACCTCCTCAAAGCCTACGGCGCACAACTCGTCCTCACACCAGGACCAGAAGGCATGGGCGGAGCCATCAAAAAAGCCGAAGAACTCACCGCAAACACACCCAACAGCTTCATGCCCCAACAATTCAAAAACCTAGCCAACCCCAAAGTGCACAGAGAAATCACGGGACCAGAAATCTGGGAAGACACAGACGGCAAAGTAGACATCCTAGTCTCAGGTGTCGGCACGGGCGGAACCATAACAGGCATAGCCCAATACATCAAACCGCAAAAACCAAGCTTCAAATCTGTCGCCGTAGAACCAGCAGCCTCACCAGTCTTAAGCGGCGGCCAGAAAGGACCCCACAAAATCCAAGGAATAGGCGCAGGCTTCAAACCCGACGTACTAAAACTCGACTTAGTGGATGAGATATTCAAAGTAACAGACGACCAAGCATTGCAAACGGCGAGGCAACTTGCACAAAGGGAAGGTTTACTCGTCGGCATATCCTCTGGAGCAGCAGCCTATGCAGCTATAGAAATCGCGAAACGACCAGAAAACAAGGGCAAACTCATCGTTGTCATTCTTCCAGACACGGGCGAACGCTACCTAAGCACAGTGCTATTCCAAGAGCCGTCCACAAACGCAGCCCCCACCATCTAATTTTCGTCTAAAAGACGCTTTTCTTATATTCCCCCTTTCCACATAGTTGAGAGAAAGGGAAGCAAAAATGTCCACAAAACCCAACCAGCCCCGACCTAAAGAGTGCCAAGAATGCAAAGACAAAAACTTGGAAAATGACTGCTGGAACCCAGACAGAATGCTAGACGCCCTCATGCGCAACCACGATAAAGTGGAGCAGGACTGGGTTGAAAAAGGTTTACCGAAACTAGTCGACGAAATCATGACTAACTACCAAAAGTTCGGCGGCATGGACCACCTTGAAGGCAAAGACCTTCCAGCCAAAAAAGTAGTCATCGAAGTTTTAGAAGACTTGTTCACGATTCTTTTTCCAGGCTACTTGGGCGATTCAGAAATCACCAAAGCCAACGTGAAATACCATCTTGGCACAAAACTCACATCGGTTTATACGCGGCTAACTGAAGAGGTTGAAAAAAGCCTCAAGTACATCTGCCGAAAAATCAGCGAGTGCCCACAGGACGTATGCCAAAAAAGAGCCAACGTCGTGGTTAAAGAACTCCTCGAAAAACTGCCTGAAATCCGCTCGATGCTTAGCGGAGACATTGAAGCCGCGTACGGCGGTGACCCAGCGGCGGTGAGCACGGAAGAAGTAATTTTAAGCTACCCCTGCGTGCTGGCAATAACCACGTACAGGATGGCGCATGAACTCTACCTCAGCGGCGTCCCCTTAATTCCAAGAATAATGAGCGAACACATCCATTCACAAACAGGCATAGACATCCACCCAGGCGCAAAAATCGGCAAAAACTTCTTCATCGACCACGGCACCGGCGTCGTCATCGGAGAAACCGCAGAAATCGGCGACAACGTCAAACTCTACCAAGGCGTAACCCTTGGCGCACTCAGCTTTCCAAAAGACGAGAAAGGAAACATCATCAAAGGCCGCAAAAGGCACCCAACCATAGGAAACAACGTTGTAATTTACTCGGGCGCAACACTTCTAGGAGCAGAAGCAGAAATAGGCGACAACGTAGTCATAGGCGGAAACGTCTGGATAACCTCACCCGTCGCTTCGGGAACAAAAATAACCATCGCAGTGCCAGAATTAAAATACAAAATGGAAAACCATTCTCAAAAAACTGAGCCTTAATTTTTTGGCTTTTGCTTTTAGAGTAGGCGGAAGTTTTCTTTCACTGTAGTTAAGACTACGTGGGTGTTTGTGCGTTCGATGTACGGCAGTGAAAGTAGTTTTTTGGTGAACACCCCTAGGTCCTCTCGACTCTTGAACTTCGCAACAATGATAGCATCCGTTAAGCCAGTGACATCGTAAACTCCGCACACGTTGGGGATTTTGGCTATTTCATTCTCTGTTTCCACAAGCCTGCCCTTAGAAACCGTAATTTCGGTAACTACCGTAAGTTGATAACCGAGCTTTTCATGATCCAAAATAACCGAGTAACCTTTGATTAACCCGTCTTCTTCCATCTTTTTGGTCCTGGATAAAACGGTGCCGACTGAAACGCCAACGTTCTTGGCTATTTGTCTGCTTGAGAACCTTGCGTCCTCTAAGAGTCCTTTGAGAATTTTTACGTCAGTTTCATTTAATTCCATAACCATCGTATCCTGCACGTTCTTTCAGCCAAACAGGCTTTTTTGGAACATCCTTTTGATAATCAGATGATTAAGTTAATAAAAGTTTAGTTTTCCCCGCCACCCAATGGATACCAATTAAGGCAACAAAGAGAGGAAATTGCTTGCCTTTAACAGAAAATAGATAGTAATCTTAAATTAGACCCTAAACTCCAATAGTTCTGAGCCACCTATAATGCAAGCAAAATACGACACGATACTGGTACTTGACTTTGGCGGACAATACTGCCACCTCATCGGCAGAAGAATCAGAGAACACGGCGTCTACTCAGAAATCGTTCCCCACGACATTTCACCCGAAGAAATAGCGGCTCTAAACCAAAAATTCAACGTTAAAGGCTTAATCTTTTCAGGTGGACCCTCAAGCGTCTACGAGCCAAACGCGCCTAAACTCCACCCGCGCATCTTAGAAGTAAACTTGCCGATTCTGGGTTTATGCTATGGGCACCAGCTGTTAGCTCAATTAACGGGTAGCAAAGTTGAACCTGCAACCTGCAAAGAATACGGCATCGCCCAAGTCGCCATCGACAAGCCAGTGGGCGTTCTGGAAGGGTTAAGTGAGAAAGAGCAGGTTTGGATGAGCCACGGCGACACCGTCTTCACTCCACCACCAGAGTTTGAAGCATTAGCTCACACCGAAAACTGCCCCGTCGCAGCGTTTAGGCACAAGACAAAACCAATCTACGGCCTACAATGGCACCCAGAAGTCATCCACACCGAAAACGGCATGCGCATGCTTCAAAACTTCATCTTCCAAGTCTGCAAATGCCAAGCCAACTGGCAAATGGAAGACCTAATTGGAAAAATGGTCAAAGAACTGCAAACCGAAACTGCTGGAAGCAGAGCTATAATCGGTTTAAGCGGAGGCATAGACTCCAGCGTCGCCACCGCACTCGCAGCCCAAGCGCTCGGCGACAAGTTAACGGCGGTTTTTGTTGACCACGGGTTCATGCGTGAAGGCGAACCTGAACAAATCCGAGAAACCTTCCAAAAGTACCCAATAAACTTTGTAGTGGCAAATGCGCAAGAACGGTTCATGCAGAAACTCAAAGGCGTCGTTGAACCCGAAACCAAGCGGAAAGTTATCGGGGAAGAGTTTATCAGGGTTTTCGAAGAAATCGCCAATGAATCAGGCGCAGAATACCTAATCCAAGGCACCATCTACCCAGACAGAATCGAATCAGGCTTCAGAAAAAACTCTGACAAAATAAAAAGCCACCACAACGTGGCTGGGTTGCCTGAGAAGATTAAGTTCAAAAAAATCCTCGAGCCCCTCCGCGACTTATACAAAGACGAAGTGCGCAAGGTTGCCAGAATGCTTGATTTACCCAAAGAAATCGTTAACAGGCAGCCGTTTCCTGGACCCGGGTTGGCAGTTCGAATAATCGGCGAATTAACTGAAGAAAAGGTTACGATCGGCAAGAAAGCCGACAAAATCGTCCGTGAAGAAATCGAGAGGAATGGTTTGGCTGAGAACCTTTGGCAGTACTTCGCGGTGGTAACGGACACCAAAGCCACTGGCGTCAAGGGAGATGCGCGAGCGTACGGTTACGTTGTTGCGGTCCGAGCTATGGAGAGCCGCGAAGCCATGACAGCTAGCTTCGCCAAGATTCCCTACCCAGTGCTGGAGAAGATATCTACCAGAATAACAAACGAGATTCCACAGGTCACCCGCGTGGTCTATGACGTTACTCATAAGCCGCCTGCAACCATCGAATGGGAATAAACGCTAAGCTTGCCGCCTAATTGGTTGTTTTCTTGTTTAGCCGTTTAATGGCTTGTAAAAGCACCATTACCGACCTACCCTCTTAGGGATTCCAACAGGCTTTGGCTTGAAAAACGCCGTTAGCGAACTACCCCCTATAGGTTTCTGCATGCTATTTCTATTAGGATCCAAATATGCCTCAAAATTCAGAGCCCACTGCTCCATAATTGTTTATATAAAAACGAGTCAATAGGTTACTACATACTCAAGGTGACACCTCTGAAAGCTTTGATCTTAGCAGGCGGCTTCGCCACAAGACTACGACCCCTAAGCTGCACTAGACCCAAAACCCTCTTCCCCATAGTTAACAAGCCACTTTTGCAGTGGATTTTTGAACGATTAGCCAACAACGGCGTCGACGAAGCCATACTGGCAGTAAACGCACTCACACAGTTCTACATAAGGCAGTATCGCCCACCAAAATGCGGTTTAAAGGTCAGGTTTTCTATTGACCCGCCCAAGATGCCCTTGGGAACCGCTGGACCAATAAAAAAAGCGGAAAAACTCATCGGCCATGAAGAGCCATTCATTGTTTTGAACGGGGACATTTTTGCTGACATAAGTTACCGAGAACTTCTTGATACGCACAGGAAATCGGGTGCTTTGGCCACGATTGCACTTTGCAAAGTTGAGGAACCATCCTGTTTTGGCGTTGCCGAACTGGTAAACGGCAACCGCATTAAGAGGTTCATTGAGAAACCAGCCAAAGGTGAAGCGCCAAGCAACCTCATAAACGCTGGAGCCTACGTTCTAAGCCCAGAAGTCTTCGATTACATTCCAGAAGGGAGAGCGGTTTCTATAGAGCGAGAAGTTTTTCCCAAATTAGCTGAGGAAGGCAAACTTTTCGGTTTATGTGTTAATGGTTTATGGATGGATATTGGTAAGCCTCAAGAGTACTTGGACACAAACAAGATAATCCTTGATTCGCTTGCAAACCGCGTTAAGCTGGAAAAACCAAAAAATTTCGAGCTAAAAAAACCAGTCGCCCTCGACAACGGCGTTTCTGTGGACGACAAATCAATCATCGGTCCATACGCCATTTTAGGCAAAAACGTAAAAGTCGGCAAAAACGTACAAATTTGTAATTCAGTGATTTTTCCAGACGCAGAAATCGATGACTTCGCAATCATAAACGGGGCAATCGTCGGCGAAGGTGCACGAATAGGCAAACACGTCAAACTAGGCAAAGGCTGCATTGTTGGAGACCAAGCCAAAATCAAAGACGGAATTCACCTGCATGACGGGTTCGCTGTATGTCCAGCCAAGGAAGTCACTGAAAACATTTTAAAACCCAAGATAGACTGTTAGATAGGTACTGAGTTGAAAATTACATGAGCGCACGAAAACTTTTTGGAACAAATGGCATCCGAGGCCTCGTCAACGTAGAATTGACGCCTGAAATGGCCATAAAAGTCGGATCTTCAATTGGAACTTTTTTCGGAAAAGAAAAAAATTTACTCTTAGGATATGATGCTAGAACCAGCGGTCCAATGTTTGCTAAAGCAGTGATTGCTGGACTGACAGCGACTGGATGCAACGTTTTCTTCGCTGGAATGGCACCCACACCCTCCTTGCAATTCGCAGTTAAAAACCACAAGATGGACGGCGGAGTAATAATCACCGCTTCCCACAACCCGCCAGAATACAATGGTATTAAGGTTATTTGGAGCGACGGCATCGAAACCTCGCACGAGCAAGAAGTTGAAATAGAGAACATTTACTTTGACAACAAAATCGTCTTTGCTCCATGGGATAAACTGGGTACAAAGCGTGAATTGGCTGGAATTAACGATGAATACATCCAAGCCATAAAAAAACACGTTAACAAAACAAAAATAGCCAACGCACACTTCCACGTGGTCGTTGACGCCGCTAACAGCGTAGGGGGACTCACTGCACCGTCATTGCTAAGGGAACTGGGCTGCAAAATAACCAGCATCAACGCCAACATCGATGGCACTTTTCCAGGCAGAATGCCTGAGCCCAGACCTGAAAACTTGGGCGTTTTAGCTTCCACTGTGAAAGCCATCGGAGCACATATGGGGGTGGCTTTTGACGGTGACGCTGATCGCTCAATATTTGTTGACGCAAATGGCGTGATTTACTGGGGAGACAAAACCTTTGCCGTAATCATAAAACAGTATTTACTCAAGAATCCCGGCGCAAAAATAATCACGCCAGTAAGCTCATCTACCCTAATCAAGGACACTGTTGAGGCGTACAAGGGCGATTTAGTTTGGACTAAAGTTGGAAGCGTAACGGTTTCCCAAAAAATGAAAGAATTAAACGCCAATTTGGGCGGGGAAGAGAACGGCGGAGTATTCTATGGTCCCCACCAAGCCGTCCGCGACGGGGCGATGACGACTGTGCTGTTGCTTAATATCATGGCTGAAACTGGACAGTCACTTGCTGAACTCATTGCTGAACAACCGCAATACTTTATTGAAAAAGCAAAAATCGACTGCGCAGACGACAAAAAAGAAACTCTCCTACAAAAGCTTTCTGAACAGGTAAAGGGCGAAAACATCAGCACCATCGACGGAGTAAAAATCTGGTTTAACGACGCCAGCGCCATCCTGATTCGGCCAAGCGGCACCGAACCAGTTTTCCGGTTATATGCTGAGGCGAAAAATCAAGAAAAAGCATTAAAGCTAGTGGAAGACTACAGTTCAAGGCTTAAAAAAATATTAGAAATCATATAGTAAGCCTAAAAGCCTTGCTCTGGAGAAATTCAGCCGATGCCCACAGTCCTAAACCTAAAACCCGAAGAGGTAGATACTAATGAGAAACGCTCAAAATACACTGTGAGCGTTATCGGATGCGGGCAAAAAGGAATTCTCTATGCCAACGCTTTCGCGGAAGCAGGCTTTAGCGTTATCTGCACGGACGCTGACCCGACGGTTATAAAAAAAGTGGCTAAGGGAAAAACTTCCAGCTCACAACTGCAAGTTGAAGCTGACCTCAAAAGCCACCTCAACTCTGGACAAATAAGCGTCAGCAGCGAACGAAAAAAAGCTGTTTCCCAAAGCGATGTCATCGTCATAGCTATTGGAGCAAAAGTTGACGAACAGAAAAAAACGGATTACTCACAGATAGTAAGCGCATGTAAACAGATCGGAGCAGCACTCCATCAAGGCATGCTAGTTATTTATGGCGGTATTGCAGGCATCGGTTTTACTGAGGGCGCCGTGAAAGAAACGTTGGAGAACACGTCGGGGCTCAAGACAGGGAAGGATTTTGGTTTAGCCTACAACCCAATCCTTTCGGCAGACGCCTCAATTGCTAACTTGGAGTTGACGGTTGCAGCCGCCGACCAAGCAAGCCTAAACGCAGCTTCAACCCTTCTCAAAACCATTACAAAAAAAGTAAAAGAAATCAGCGACGTAAAAATGGCGGAAACAGCCACACTCTTCACCGTAGCAAAACAAGATGCAAACAGGGCATTAGCTAACGAGTTGTCGGTTTTCTGCGAAAACGCAAACACCGACTACTTTAAAGTCTTAAAGCTACTAGACCTCAACGACCCGAGCTTTTGGCCGACAATCGTGGAAGAAGAAAACAGGAACGAAGCGTATTTGTTGCTTGATAGCGCTGAGAACTTGAATGCTAAGCTTAGGCTTCCAGCGTTGGCTAGGCAGATTAACGAGGACATGGTTAAACACGCGGTTAATTTAACGCAAGATGCTCTGCGAAGCGGCGGTAAACCTTTGAGGAGAGCAAAAATTGCAGTTTTAGGCACTGCTAACCCGACGACGGCTACAGGCGTTTTTGTTAAAATGATAGAGCAGAAAGGCGCCAAACCTACGCTCTACGACCCCGTATCAAAGATGGGACCACAGGATTGGAGTGTTGTGAAGACTAGCTTGAATGAGGCAGTTGAAGGCACAGACTGCATAGTAATATTGACGGGGCAGGAACAGTTTAAAAACTTAAACCTAAAGAAACTAAAAGCCTTAATGAAAACACCCTCGGTTATCGTTGATTTAATAGGTATTTTTGAACCAAAAAAAGTTGAAGCAGAAGGCTTCATATACCGTGGCTTAGGTAGAGGAACTGATAAGAATTGAAGAAACTCGGTGTCGCAGTAATCGGAACAGGCCAGTGGGGAAAAAACCATGCAAGAGTCTACAAAGAACTTCCCTCAGCTGAACTCATCGCCATATGCGATGTTAATCCCGAAAGAGCTAAAGCTATGGCTAACCAATACGGCGTAAAAGCATACTCTGACAGCACACAAATGCTAAAGGACAAGTCTATTGAAGCGGTAAACGTGTGCACTTGGTCAACGATTCTGGCTAAAGAAGCACTCAAAGCGCTGAAGGCTGGAAAACACGTTTTGGTAGAAAAGCCCATGGCAACTAACACCCAGCAAGCCCAGAAACTGGTGCAAACAGCACAAGAAAACGGTCTGCACTTGACAGTTGGCTTTCTAATGCGATTCATACCTGGCTTGCAAAGCATCCGCCAGTCGGTTGAGAATAAAAAAATCGGAGAATTAGTCTGCGCTACGGCTAAGCGTGTTTCGCAGTGGCCGGAGCGAATCGGCGACGTCGGCGTCGTCAAGGATACCGCTATTCATGATATTGACGTTATGCGCTTCATTTCCAATGAGGACCCGATTTCTGTTTATGCAAAGATGGGCAGTATGAGAACCAAAAAGTTCGAAGACTACGCCCACATAATGCTCACATACAAAGATGGCAAAAGCGCCTTCATAGAATCCAACTGGCTCACGCCCTACAAGACCCGCTCCTTAACGGTTACGGGAAGCGACGCCATAATGCGACTAGACTATATCACGCAGGATTTATGGATTGAACAGCAAACCGAATCCGTGCAACCCAGGTGCCCGTTCCAAGAACCCTTGAAACAAGAACTGCAACACTTCATCGACTGCATCGTGGACAAAAAGAAGCCCCTCGTAACTGGCGAGGACGGCGTGAGAGCACTAGAAGTCGCTACCGCCGCGATGCAATCCTCGGCAAAAAACAGGGCAATACAACTAAGAAAATAAAAAATTATTTTAGGTTGAAGGGCTTGCCTTCAGAAACGATTTTCTGGGGCGCTTTTTCCTTCCATTTCTTTAGAAACGGCAAATCATCAGCCTCTTTCCGCAGCTCGTCGGGCAGCATTTCGGGGATTTCGTCGCGGATCGGGTACCAACGTAGGCATTTGGGACAAACGATTAATCCTTCCACTATTTCGTCTTTTTCTTCGAAAACGTGAAGTTCAAGAGGATGATACTTATCGATTGGACAAGCGAGGATTTCCATTAATTTTCGTTTCATTGGATTCCACGAATAGAATAGTTACCAGTTGAGTTATTAAAACTTGCTCGGCAACGCAACTACCTTTATGTCTAGGACGGTTTGGTACCAGTTTGGACCTGTGGAACGCATCACACGCGAATTAGCAAAAACATACCTTGCACCCATGCTGTCGAGTTTTTCAGCAACCTTGAGCTTGGTTTTCTCCACTGGATTTTCCTTTCCAGGCGCATGTTGAAAATCGTAGTAGTGGATCCAGCCACCTGTTTGTTTGAGCGCCGACAGTGCATATGGCAGGTATTCGAGGGCTTTTTCGGGCAGGGGCATCAGAACGCGGTCAGCTACGCCTTGCAATTGAGTTTGAATTATTTCTTTTGAGTCGCCAAGTATGGGAATGACGCGGTCGTAAACTTGGTTGATTTTAACGTTTTCTTCCATGTACTGAACAGCGGTTGGGTTAACATCAATCGAATAAACTTTGCTTTGGCTTGCGGTTTTGGCGATGATAATACTAAAGCACCCGACCCCTGCAAACATGTTAACAACTGTCTCGCCAGACTGAACAAGCTTTGCAATGCGTAAGTGTTCATGTGACAGTCTGGGTGAAAAATAGCATTTCTTAACGTCAAGCTTGAAGGTGCATCCCGATTCCTTGTGGCTTGTGCTTGTTTTGTTTTCCCCCGCCAACAACCTTAACTCTCTAACTCTAAAATCACCCGTGATGCGGGAAACTGGGGTGAGAACAGTTTTTATGTTTCCGTGGATAGCCATTATTTGTTTTGCAACGGCTTCTGCGTTTTGCACCTCATTGAGTTTGATTATGGCTATGTCGCCTATTATATCGAAAGAATTGTAAATTTTCCTCAATTGTTCTGACGGAAGAGCCTCTGAAAGCGTATCTCGAAGCCGTTTTCTCATCTAACCATCCTCATTATCGGCAAGTATTGGAAATGTTTAAAAGCAAAATACTTTTCTTTGTAGGACAGGCGTTCCCAATGGAAAAATCTGGAATTGTTTATGAATGCATGAGATGCGGCTCAAAAGTACCGTCTGAAGAATTAGAGTTACGTGGCGGAGAAACCAAATGCATCATCTGTGGCTACAGAATTCTAAAGAAGATTAAGCCGCCAGTAGTTAAACGGGTTAAATCGAAATAAGAAAGGGAAAACTCGTGTGTTTACACGAGTAAATTTTGTTTTAATTTTTGTTTTTTTTAAAAGAGTTCTTTGTCTCCGAGTTTGCGCAGTGCCTTTCCTTTAATTTTCACTGAATCGTCGAAGAAATCGTCAACGTCTTTCTCAACGGTCTGGCGTTTAACCGTTTCGCCGCAAATTCCTTCAGGGAGCATGCGTCTTTTCATGCACATTGAATAGGTGCATTTTGCGACGTTGCATTGTTCTTCGGTCTCTCTACACCAAACGGAGTCTCGTCTGAAGAACACGGAGTTTTTTGCGCATTTAAAAGATTGACATGCTGGAGAACAAGCTTTTGATTGAGCCAACAGATACACCTCAATTGTCAATTCAAAATGTTGTGTTTTGTACTGGTCCTTAGTTTTCTTTATGTGATTTGGAAACCATATAAACTTTTTTCTACTAAAGGGTGAAATTTAGGTTGCAGTTGCGGGTTTAGCTCTTTTCCGTCTATAGACTTCTACCAGAGCAAACAAAATTATGGCAACCAAGATTATCAGTATAGTAATTAGTGCGCTTGCTGGTATCAACAACGACCCTATAGCGACGTATTTGTCGATTTTTATCTGCACCGAAGTTGGCTGATTAACGGTCAACGTCATCGCTTGGTAAGCGTCCTTTGTTCCTGAAGCTTGAGCTATTATCTGTATGCTGCCGCCGATGATGTTGTTGAAGGTGGCTTTTCCGTCACTCTGAGTGACTCCAGAGAGTTTTTCAGGACCATTCAAGGTGACGTTGGCGTTTGAGATTGGATTGCCGAAGAAATCAACAACCGCCACTGAAAGTTGAATGCCAAATAGTGTGCATCGGATTTGTTGCTGGCTGTCGCTGAAGACTTGCACGTTTGTTTCATTAATCAAAGTATTATCCTTGTAGACTCTCGCTCGGTACATTCCGAAGGTAGCTTGGGTTGCGGCTGAACCAGTGCTGTCGGTTGTGGCAGAATAGAACAAGCCGTTTGACAACTCTACTAGTTCTATGCGCGCATTTGAAATTGGTTCTTGGTTATAACCGACAACATTGAGTGATATGGTCTTGCTTGGACAAATTATGAATACTTGTACGGTTGCCTGAGCCGGAAGATTGCTTACGGTGTTGTTGCCTGAATTGAAGATTTGATTGTAGATTGAAGCGTCTATGGTGTAACTTGCGCCCGCCAACGCTGAATGTAAAATGAAGTTTCCTGAAGAATCTGTTTGGCCTGAAGCGCCTACGGCATTTGATTGGTATACTATGTTTAGGTCGACGAAGGGCATTGTAATTCCGTTAGTGTTTTTAACTGTGATTTTAAGGTTAGTTAACTGGCAGGGTAAGGTAAAGGTTGCGTCTCCGCTGACGGTAATGTTTGTTGCTCCAGCGTTAACACTGTTCCAGAGGGCTGTTAAAACGTAGGTTCCTTGGTCAAGCTTAAAGTTTGCAATCCCATCTGAACCACTAATAGCGTTATACGTGGTGCCTGTTGATGCATCAAGGGCTTGAATTGATATTTCAGGGACAATTTCACCCGCTAAGTTAGTGGTTTGAACTTTAATGTTGTATCCGGTAACTGTGAAGGTTTCTGAATCCGGTATTGATTTCGGATTATTCTGAGGAGAAATTTTGATTGTGTAGTCACCAATGTCCGCCTTAGAAGGAACTATCCAGCTTGTGGTGATTATGCCGTCAGCTGAAGCCGTCGCGGAAGCGGTGTCAAGGGGTGAGCCAGATTTAACGCTCGTTATGATGAGGGTTGCAGGTTCGTTAGGTTGGTAACCTGTCGCTCGCACGGTTACTGTTTGACCTCTATGGTAAGTGGTTGAATCGATGAAGTTTACTAAGAACTGGCTTTGCGCTATAGATCCAGATTGGTTAAAGTAGGCAGTGTAAGTTCCAGCATAATCGGTAAGTGAACCACTGGGCTGGAAACTGCTGTCGGGAAAAGTGAGCTGTGCACTTGCAGTTCCCTTTTCGTTGGGAGTTCCTAACGTAACTGTTTTTGAGTATGTAGTGCTAAGCGGGCTTGGAAGGACAACAGCAACGTTTGCGCTGTATGACGTGCCTGGTTGACCGCCCGTGACACTGACATCCAATGTGACACTATTTCCTTCCTGCACCGATGAAGGAACCGCATTTACCAAGTAGCCTGTTGAAACCGTAAAAGTCTGAGAATAGTTAACGTTGATGGCAACATCTCTAAGTATCAACGCGTAAGCGCCACTTGGCAGTTCTGGCACTGTAAAGTTTCTATTAACATAGTAACCTTCAGAAGCACTACTGGCAACAACAGTTTTACCCAATATGATTTGGTAAGAACCGTTTTTGGTGTATATGGTTCCCTGAATGAGTACGCTTGTTCCTACTGGTCCAGTTGCTGTACTGGGGGTTATTTGGAGGATGGTTACGCCAAGGTTTGTGTTCTGTGCATAAACTTCAAGAGGCGTAAACACAGCGGCAAACGCTATAATGAATAGGATGGAAACTGCAATAATTTTCTTGTTCAAACCACTCTGCTCTCCTAAATAGATAGCCATCATTACTTGATGCTCATGATTTAACTAAGAGATGATTTTAAACTTTACCTTTTAAACGCCTCACAACGCCTGAACGCATAAAAACAGCTTAAAAGGGATTCCATGCAGAAAACTGCTTGTGGGCATAGGATTTTTAAAAGACGTTTTTCTAATGTTACAGAAACTCGGTGTGTACCTTGGAAAATCACTCTGCATCTCCGCTTTTAGCTGCTTTGAAGAAGCAAAAATACCATTTAATCGGAAGTCACTCTGCGGTTAAAAGGTGCAAGTGGCTATACGAATCCATAGTTAACGGTAGATCTTGTTATAAGCAGAAGTTTTACGGCATTCAATCCCACCGATGCATCCAGATGACGCCTTCGCTCTATTCCTGCACGCAGCAGTGCCTGTTTTGTTGGAGAGCGCAGAGCGGTGACTTGCAAGTTACGTGGGATGAGATGAAAAATCCAAACAAAGATACACCCGAAGAGATTGTTGAGGGTTGTTTTAGGGCGCAGGAAAAGATTTTGAGCGGGTATAAGGGTAATGAGAAGACGGATTGGCGCAAATTCCAGGAAGCCCAAAGGCCCAAGCAAGTTGCCATAAGTTTGACAGGTGAACCAACACTCTATGAGCCGCTGGGCGAGCTTATCCGCACGTTCCACCAGAAAGGCTTAACCACGTTTCTGGTTTCGAACGGTACTTTGCCGTCTAAACTCTCAAAGCTAAGCCAAGAACCTACCCAACTCTACATTTCAGTATGCGCGCCCAACGAGCAGGTTTACAAACGGGTTTGCCGCCCCCTATTCCCTGGCGCCTGGACAAAGGTGAACGAAACACTCGGTTTGCTGCAGAGCTTTCATTGTCCAACGGTTATTCGCATGACTTTGGTTAAGGAGCATAACATGAGCTTGGTTGATGAATACGCTAAGCTTGTTGAGAAGGCTAATCCCACCTACATTGAAGCGAAAGCGTACATGCATATTGGCTTTTCAAATCTGCGCTTGGGCTTCGACCGCATGCCCATGCATGGAGAAGTCAAGGATTTCGCAGCCCAATTAGCCGAAAAAACGGGTTACAAGGTCATTAATGAGGCGCCAGAGAACCGCGTGGTGCTATTGAGCAGGCTGGAGAAACCGATTCAGGTTGGAGCCCACTAGCACCTTAATGGCTATAAAAATCGCCAATAGTGACCTACCCCCTATAGGTTTCTGCAACGTATTACTATTAGGCTCCAAATATGAAGGTCTTCGAGTTGGATAAATTTAAATACTTAATTTCTGCCCTTGTTCAATCAAGCGGTTACTAGCTATGGTAAGCGAAGGAAGAGGACGGATATTTCGAAGAAAAGACGGCAAATACCTTGTCTACTTGCCTAAAGACTTGGCAGAAGACAGCATGTTCCCGTTTAAAGGCGGAGACACAATTTTTGTTAAAGTAAGCTTCGCTTTGGGCGACAGTAAGCTGCTGGTTGAGAAATGGGCAGGCTCCCAACATCCATAAGCAAAAAAATCGGGTCTAAAGTTTTAAGCAATTGAAATAAACAACCAAACCAATCACTCTACTAGTAGGGTGCAGTTTTGTCCTCTTTAGAAACAGTCATACAAGAAGTAAAGAGCGAGCTTATGCAGAAAAACCAGATTCGCGAGGATACGCATGAGAGCATGCGCAAAGCCACAAGCCTCTCCAAACAAGCCATTCTGCTCATTCACCAAAAAAGATTCGACGACGCCGAAAAAATGGTTGCAAACGCCAAAGAGAAAATCGTAAGCCTACAAGACCAAGCTAAACAGTATCCCGAGATTATTTATGGCGGCATGCTCAGCGCGGCATTTCAAGAGTATTCTGAAGCCAACATTTTCTTGATGTTAGTTAAGGAAGAGCGGTTTGTGACGCCAGCGGAGATTAATGTGCCCTCGGTTGATTACGTGCTGGGTTTAGCGGATGTCATAGGCGAATACAGAAGATTGGCACTCGACAATCTGCGCGAAGGCGAAGTTGAAAAAGGCGAAAAATGCCTCGCAATCATGGACCAAATCTTCATTCAGCTGTTGGCGTTGGATGAGGCTTACATGCTTGTTCCAGGACTCAGGCACAAATCAGACATTGCAAGAAGAATAATCGAGAGCACACGCGGGGATATAACATTGGAAGTGCGCAGAAAGTCGCTTGAGGACCAGCTAAAAAGGTTTGACCCAGTGAAACGCGCAGCCAAACGTAAGCCCAGAAAGGTCAACCCTTAAAATTGCCCAAGCTTTCAAAGAATTTCTCAGTAAAAAAAGCCCACAACACACAGGTTTGCTTATCAAAAAAGCTAATTTTGGAAGATAGGTTGCCTCAAAAAATCAGAACCGTCGGCGGCGTGGACGTTTCATACGTTGGCAGCATCGGCATCGGTGCAATAACCGTTTTAGATTACGAATCATTGGAGCTTTTGGAAACTCAAGTCGCAACTTGCGATGTAAAAATGCCCTACATTCCGACTCTGCTGTCATTTAGAGAAATCCCTCCTGCAATTGCCGCCATCAAAAGATTGAAGGTTCTACCTGACGTTTTTCTTGTTGATGCACAGGGACTGGCGCATCCTTACAGGTGTGGGTTCGCCAGCCACCTCGGTCTAGCATTGGGGAAACCGACTGTTGGCGCAGCAAAGAGCAGGTTGATTGGCACGCCAGCCGAGAAGAATGGCAGAACCTTTTTGGTTGACAAGGGCGAGGTTATCGGTGAAGTAGTCACCACAAAACCAGGCGCCAAACCCATCTACGTTAGCATCGGCCACATGGTTTCCCTTGACACAGCGGTAAAAATAGTTAAGCACTGCTCGAAAGGCAGAATCCCCGAGCCACTGCTGCAAGCCCACAATTTAGCAACCAAAGAGAGAATCAAACTTGCTAGCGAAAGCAAAGTAAATATCTAAACGCGCCATAAACTATCGCTTGAGCGTGAATTGCATGGCTGAAGAAATATCGTTCGCAGACTTCGAAAAAATTGATTTGCGCATAGGAAAGATAATCGAAGCAACACAGGTTCCGGACTCAAAAAAGTTGATTAAAATTTTGGTCGATTTTGGGTCAGAGAAGAGGCAGGCGGTTGCGGGTCTGCTAAAGTTCTATAAGCCTGAAGAGTTGGTTGGCAAAAAATGCGTCTTCCTCCTAAACCTGCAGAGGCGCATGTTGGCTGGTATAGAATCGCAGTGCATGGTTTTAGCGGCTGAAGATGAAGCGGGCAACGTTACCGTGTTGCAGCCGGAGAAGGATATTGTTGAAGGCAGCAAAATCGGTTAATCTTGCGCCAGACTCTTCTTTTATTTATAGAGAAAGACAAATTAGTTATTAGAACAAGTTATTGTATAATTTATTGTGGAAGGTTAACTTATGGCAGTTAATGAAGAAGCACTTATGTGGGTCGAGAAGTACCGACCCAAAACCCTTGATGAAGTCGTGGGTTTACGTGACATCGTGGAGAGCCTCAAAGCATTCATGAAAAAACCAAAAACCATGCCGCACCTCATGCTTGCGGGGATTCCTGGCACGGGAAAAACCACCATCGCCCTCGCCATTGCCCACGAATTGTATGGTCCAAACTGGAGAAGCTTCACATTGGAACTTAACGCGTCTGACGAGAGAGGCATCGACACCGTGCGCGACCGAATTAAGGATTTCTCGCGTTATAGCCGCTCTGGCTTTGGCGACATACCGTTTGCCCTGATTATTCTAGATGAATGCGACCAGATGACTGGGCCAGCCCAGACAGCGCTAAGACGCATCATGGAGACCAGCTCCCGCACATCCAGGTTCATCCTGATATGTAACCAATCGAGCAAAATCATCGAGCCAATCCAAAGCCGCTGCGCCATATTCCGCTTCTCACGACTAGACAAGCAAGCCATGAAAGAACAACTGCAATGTATTGCTAAGAAAGAAAACGTTACCCTGCAGCCTGAAGCCGCAGAGAGAATCGTGGATTACTCAGAAGGCGACCTAAGACACGCCATAAACGCGCTGCAAACCGCGTCAGCCTACAAGGAAGGCTGTGTAGATGAGAAGACCGTTTCACTGGTCATCGGCGAAGCCAGCCCCATGCAAGTCCAAAAAATGATACGCAAAGCCTTGTACGGCGACTTCATCGAAGCCAGAAAAACCATGTATGAAATAATGGGCTCTTACGGGTTTTCAGGCAACGAAATCATCCGCCAAGTGCTACGGGAAATCTTCAAAATGTCCGACCTAACGCCCGAACAGAAAGCGGACCTATCAAACATCATCGGCGAATACGATTACCGTTTAACGCAAGGCGCAAACAGCGACATCCAACTAAGCGCGCTTCTGGCGCAGTTTGCAAAGTTTGGGAAAGCGATAGGGGAAACGGGAACTTAATTGGGAAATGATCTTTTATGGGTTGAAAAGTACCGCCCAAAAAAGATAGAAGACATCATTGGCAACGAAGAAGCTAAAGCTACCTTCGTGGAGTGGCTCAAGAATAAGCGTCGAAGCAAGAAGGCAGTTTTGCTTTATGGACCGCCGGGCGTTGGCAAAACAGCGCTGGCTAATGCTGCCGCAAAAGAGTTTGGCTTCACAATTATCGAGATGAACGCCAGCGACACAAGGTCGGAGAAGGCGATTAATGCGGTTGCTAAACCAGCCACCTCCTATGTTGCCTTAGACAACTTCTCAACTCAAAGTAAGGGGAACCTTCTTTTTCTCGACGAGGTTGACGGCATCGCAGGCAACGAAGACCGAGGCGGCGTTGGCGCAATCATCAAAATCGTCGAGGAATCGCGTGTGCCAGTCATAATGGCCGCCAACGACCCCGACATAGACAAACTGCGACCGCTAAAGAAAGTGTGCTTGCTTGTGCGTTTCCAGCAAATTCGGATTCCACTCGTAATTGCTTTGTTGCAGAAAATCTGTCTGCTTGAGCATGTTAAGGCAGAGTTTGAAGCGCTTGAGAGAATTGCCCAGAACAGCCGAGGCGACGTGCGTTCAGCCATAAACGACTTGCAGAGCCTCAGCGAAGGAAACCATGCGTTAACACTCCAAGACACGGCGATGTTGACTTCAAGAAACAAGGACATCAGTATGGACGAAACACTCAGAGGCTTCTTCACGGCAAAATCAATCGCCGAAGTATCAAGTCTGCTTAGCCGTTCAAACGTTGACTACGACGATTTTCTACTTTCGGTAAGCGACAATCTCCCAAGACGATACACTAACCCAGCGGAACTCGCCACCGCATACGATTTTGTTTCCCAAGCCGATGTTTTCCGAGGCAGGATTGGAACAGAGCACTGGCATCTTTTGAAGTACTTCTTCAACTGCCTATCCAAAGCTGCCGCAGTAAATCCCCAATCCTACAAGCCTTTCGAGTTCATTTCGCCCCCGATTAGGATTATCACTTTGTTCTGGACCAAAGGCAAAAGAACCATGCTGGACGCCATTTGCGGCAAAATCGGTGCCCAATGCCACGTTTCCCACGCAACCGCTAAACATGATTTTGTTCCCTTCGTCAAGGAGATTTTGCAAAAACAAAAGGCAAGTCCTCTGGTGGCTTGGTTTAAGTTTACTCCTGAAGAGGTTGATTTCTTAATTAAAATGAACAGGTTCTGACGCAAGAATGGGCACGGTTTTGAATAAGAAAGCGTTCAAGCTTCCACGGGTTGAAAAAGAAAAGTTCATTCTCCTTTTGCACTTGGGCTGTGAGTATAACCGAGAGCTGGGCGTCTTTTCCATCAAAAGTTACAACAACATCGAGAAGCTCATGGATACGATCGGGGGCATCCTTAACAGTGAAGTGGTTTTTCTTCAAAGCTGCATCCGCTGCGGAAAAGATTTTGCATGCGGTGACTGCAAATACGACGAGTTGTGCACTACCAAGAACCTTCCGTTTGGATGTGTTTGTCCCCAGTGCTTGAGAGATAGGAAGCAGTTTGAACAGTATCTTGAAGGGTTTTAGACAACTGTCCAAGCATTTTTGCGTCTAAATTGTTTTTTAAGTCACGTATGATGTTGAACGGCTGTTACATTTATTTCGTATAAACGCCGTTTTTTTCATATATTTGCTGTTACATAGTGTTAAATACTGAACAAACGCACTGGTGTTCAATTTAACGTTAGTGTAACTCGGAGAAATGAACAAATGAGTGAAAAAGTACACAGAAATAGTTCATACCTAAATGGAAAATCAACAGTTGGAACAAACACAAGAGTCAAAGACACAAGCACAATCAGCGGCATGTGCCCCATATGCATCCACGATTGCCCAGTCCTATGCGAAATCAGCCTCTCAGCCTTCAGAGGACGAGAAGCACTCTACCCTGAACCAGCACAATTCGGAACCAGCACCGCAGGAGCACTCAAAAACTTCGGCTTAGACTGGTCACACTTCAGCATACAAGCAGGATTATTCGATGCGCAAGGCATACCTGAAACTTCAGAAGCAGCCATATTCCCAAACGCAAACCTAGAAACAGTCGTAGGCGGAATGCCACTTAAACTCCCAATATTAACAGGCGCTTTCGGCTCGACAGAAGTTGCACGCGTAAACTGGGATGCCCTCGCCATCGGTGCAGCACTCTCAGGCGTATCTGTAACGATTGGTGAAAACATTGCTGGCATGGACGTTCAAGCTGAATTATCAAACGGAAAAGTAACACATTCACCAGAGCTAAAACGAAGAGTTGATTCTTTCAGGAAGTTTTGGGATGGAAAATACGGCGACGTCATCATTCAAACAAACGTTGAAGACCAAAGACTCGGCATAGACGCCTACGCCCTATCCAAACTAGAAGTAAACATAATCGAACGCAAATGGGGGCAAGGCGCTAAAGCCATCGGCGGCGAAGTACGCCTCAAAGACCTGCAAAAAGCAATTTTGCTAAAGAACCGCGGCTACATCGTTATCCCAGACCCAGAAGACCCAGTGGTACAACAAGCCTTCAAAGACGGCGTCTTCAAAACTTTCGAGCGCCACAGCAGAGTAGGCATACCCAAAGAGAAACCGTTCATCGAAGACATCGAATGGCTACGCAAACAAGGCGCCAAAAAAGTATTCCTCAAAACAGGCGCATACAGACCATCAGCAGTCGCTTACACAATGAAGTTTGCCTCAGAAGCAAAAATTGACGCGCTCAGCTTTGACGGTGCAGGCGGTGGAACAGGTATGAGTCCAGTGCCAATGATGGATGAAATGAGCATCCCAACCTTATACCTGCAAGCTTTAGTGTTGCAGTGCGCTCAGATTCTAAAGAAGAAGGGCAAGTACGTTCCAGACCTAGTAATGGCAGGCGGATTCATCGAAGAAACATCAATATTCAAAACAATCGCGCTAAGCAACTTCGGTCAAGGACCAATGGTTAAAGCAGTCCTCATGGGACGCTCACCTATCACTGCAGCCATGAAAGCAAACTACTTCAAACAACTAGCCCAAGAAGGCAAACTGCCTAAGAACTTTGTTGAAAAGTTCGGTGCCACACCCGACAAATTCTTCATAGCAACACCTGAACTAAAAGCGAAATACGGCAAACGCTTCGGCGAAATCCCACTGGAAAGCATCGGAGTCTACACATACCTCACTGACAGAGTCGGCGTTGGATTGAAACAGATGATGGCAGGCAACCGCAAATGGAAGCTTGACTTGCTCACAAGAGGCGACTTAATGAGCCTTAGCACGATAGCAACGCAAGTCACGGGCATTCCGTTAGCCCACGAAGTGGAAAACGACGCAGTCAAGAAAATCCTTGACTACTAAACCATCTTTTTCTTTTTTTCTTTTTATTTCAGCCATTATTTGTTAATACTTAACGTACTTCAACTTTTTTGTGAAGAAATTTAGAATCTGATGCAAGACAAAACTGCTTTTTCACCCACATTAGGCAAAAAGTTGAGCACCTTGAAGCCCTAAGAGGGTAGGTTGCTATTGCCATTTTCGGCAATCAAAAACATGTGGATTGCTGAGGCCGTATACGAAAGCATCAACCAAACACACAAAAACAGGCAAAGGCAATTCTTATCTAGCCAATTCGCTTAACAATTGTTTATAGAAGGCTTGCTTATGGCGGAAGAACACACACCACTAACCGTTGCTCTAACTCAACTTAAATTAGCATCCAAAAAGCTGGGGCTGGATTCTGGGATGCATAAGATGCTCAGCCAACCCAAACGCTCCATCATTGTCAGTATTGACATCCGCATGGACAACGGCTCAGTCGGGGTTTACAACGGCATGAGAGTCCAACATTGGGATGCTCGTGGACCCTTCAAGGGCGGAATCCGCTACTACCCAAACATAACCCTTGACGAAGTCACCGCACTCGCCATGCTTATGACGTGGAAATGCGCCATCGCCAACATACCCTTCGGCGGAGCCAAAGGCGGCGTATGCGTTGACTCAAAAAAACTTAGCAAACACGAACTCGAACGCTTAACACGAAGGTATGTCAGCTTAATCGTCGATTACCTTGGACCCCACCGCGACATTCCAGCGCCAGACATGTACACTGACGCACAAACCATGGCGTGGATAATGGACACATACAGCCAACTCAAAGGCTACAGCATACCTGAAAGCGTCACGGGTAAACCGGTTGAGATTGGCGGCTCTTGGGGCAGAACGGAAGCAACGGGCAGGGGCGTTATCCACTGCGTAAAACAAGCAGCCGAAAACAACGGCTTAAAACTAAAAAACGCAGCAGTCGCCATTCAGGGCTTTGGCAACGTCGGCTACCACGCCGCGGTGGCAGCGCAGGAAATCGGCTGCATAGTAGTAGCAGTAAGCGATTCAACGGGCGGAATCTATTGCCCAGACGGCTTAACCCCAAAGGATGTTTTAGCGCATAAAGAAAAAACCCTCTCAGTCCAAAACTACAAGGGCTGCAGGAACGTAACCAACGAAGAACTGCTTGAATTGCAGTGCGATGTGCTTATTCCCGCAGCGCTCGAGAACCAGATTACCTGCAAGAACGCGGACAAAATCAAAGCCAAGATGGTCGCTGAAGCGGCTAATGGGCCAACCACGCCCGAAGCCGACAAGGTCCTCTTCGAAAAAGAAATCTGCCTCATCCCAGACATACTCGCCAACAGCGGCGGCGTTACAGTGAGCTACTTCGAATGGGTCCAAAACCTAACCCGCGAACAGTGGCCTCTGGAGAAAGTCAACAGAAAACTGGAAAACAAAATGACCACAGCCTTTAACGATGTCGTCGCGCTTGCGGAGAAGGAGGAGAGCGACATGCGCACAGGCGCCCTAATGCTGGGCGTGGGAAGAGTGGCAAACGCTATAAAAGTCCTAGGACTATGGCCATAATTCATTGGCTACTAGTTTTGTTTTAAAAGCTCTTAAGATAAGCAGTAAGATATAGAATTGATTGTTCATCAGGATGACAAACAATTGAGCGATGAAACTGGGAAAGATAAGTCAATCGAACTATCTCCACATGCGAAAGAGAAAATCAAGAGGTTGATAGTAACCGGGATCACCGAAGAGAAAGCGGTCAAGACAGTAAGAAACCCTGAAAGCTTAACTTTAGGGTATTTCGGTCGAAAAATCGCTCAATCAACCCTTACAGATGAACTTTTGCTTCGTGTTATCTATGAAGAAACTGATAATAACATCTTGGTAGTAACGTTATATCCAGCTAAGAGGAAGCGATATGAATAAAGTAACTTATGACGGCGTGGGAGACACCCTAAGCATACTCCTAAGCAAGAAACAAATTGCCTACGCAGAGGAGCATGGAGCAGTCATAGTTAACTACGATGCCAAAGGAAAACCAGCAGAAATCGAAATACTAAACGCCAGCAAATTCATGGGCGACCTATTATCAACCATTATTAAGGCAAAAGCTGGCGAAAAACAACTGGAAATAACCGCATAATTAATTCGTAGAAGTTTTCGCCAACTAAAGCATTCCCACAACAAACATTTATTCTATTAATAAAATGCTCAACAAGCGTTGAGCCTATAAATAAGGGGAGTATTGTCGCCAAGAGCATTAGCACCTCAATAGCGTAAAAAAGAAGAAAAAGGATTAAAAAACGCTTTTTTGCTATAAAAAAAACCTAAATTCCATTTCCAATAGTTTCAACAAGCCCAACGTTCTAGCGCAAACCCTTAAAACCCCTCTCGCTATATGTGTTGAATCCCGTTAAGGGCAAACAGATTGAGAGGGAATAGGGGATTTGGCAGCCAAAATATGCACCTTGGACTTTTGCTATGAGAATTCACTGGTTAAAATCATAGCGAACCGCAACTGCCCAGAAATCAAGCTTGCCGGGTTAACTGTCGGTCCCTTTGACGAAGGAAACGAGTATGAAATTTATTTTTGGGTAGCAAAAGAACTCGCGACTTCAGGAATGGTGCATTTTCGAGAAGACGACGTCCTCGATGCTACCAAGCTGTTTAAGGTACAGTGGAAGGAAGGCGTGCAAATTCCAGGGCAAATCTCGGAGCTTCCAGGCGACTTTTACCCTAAACTCCGCAGATTCATCGCCGACCTAAAAGACCAAGCCACAAAACAATCCGAGAAATACCAAGAATACGACCGCGCAAAACAGTTAGCACGCGACATCGTAAATTCAAGGTTAAAAAAAATAGTCGCCATATCCGCTGCTCCAGCCCAAAGCGACCAGGTGTTAAAAAAATTCACAAGCGAAGAAAGGCTTGTTTACGAGCAACTAGTCAAAATAATCTCTGAATGGAAAACTAAGATTTTAGAAAACGCGGGAGAGAAATAGATGGCTAAGCTTGAAACAATTGATCCGCAGCAGCGTTTTCAAGAATTCTTCAAGAAAGAAAAGTACCGCCAGAGAATCGCGCAGTTAGCCATCACGGGAAAAGGCTCATTAAGAATCGATTTTGAGGAACTCTACGGATTCGACCAAGCACTCGCAGAACATTTACTAAACAAACCAGAAGAATACCTCCAGCACGCAGGCAAAGGAGCATACGAACAACTCAGAATAGAAGATGCAGAATACTCTGAAAAAATAGAGAAGGTCATAGTCAGAATCGTAAAGCTTCTAGGCAAAGAGGTACTTCGAAAGCTCGGCTCAAGGCAAATGAGCAAACTAGTCATGATTGAAGGCATCGTGGTGCGAGCCACGCCTGTGCGACCGATGGTTCAGCTAGGAGCCTTCAAATGCAAACGCTGCGGCACCATGAACCAAGTCGAGCAAACGGGACAGTTTTTGAAGGCGCCAGCCGTTTGCGTTGCTCCAGATTGCGGTAGAGATGGCCCCTTCGAGTTTAGCCAAGAAGAATCCACATTCATAGACTCACAAGACCTAAGACTACAAGAAAAACCCGAAGACCTACCACCCGGACAACTTCCAAGAGTTTTAGCCGTGAAACTTGTCGGCGACGAAATAGTCGACGTAGCAAGACCAGGAGACCACGTTTCCGTAGTCGGCACAGTGCGTGCTTTTGCACCTTCGCTGATGGGCATGGGAAAACTCCGCACATTCATACTCCAACTAGACGCCAACTCCATAGAAGTCTTAGGCAAAGAACCCGAAACCTCACCGCCCACGCCTGAAGAAGAAGCAAAAATGATCGCGCTATCCAAGGATCCATTGGTACACCACAAAATCATGAGCTCCATTGCGCCATCAATCTTCGGCTTAGAACACGTCAAAGAAGCAATAATGTACCTGCTCTTCGGCGGAGTCTCAAAGAGCCTGCCAGACGTAAACGTGAGGGGCGAAATGAATGCGCTCCTAATCGGTGACCCAGGCACAGCCAAATCACAGTTGCTCCAGTACGTTGCAAGAATAGCGCCGCGTGGACTTTACACTTCAGGCAGAGGAACCACCGCTGCAGGCTTAACCGCTGCCGTAGTCCGAGAGAAGGGCGGAAGCATGAGCCTTGAAGCAGGCGCACTCGTCCTCGCAGACAAAGGCATCGCATGCATCGACGAAATGGACAAAATGCGCCCAGAAGACAGAGTTGCCATCCACGAAGCCATGGAACAGCACACCGTCTCAGTCGCCAAAGGAGGCATTGTTGCCACTTTAAACGCTCGAACTGCGGTTCTTGCAGCGGCGAACCCATCATTGGGCAGGTATGAACCCAACAGAACCGTAGCAGAAAACATCTCATTGCCAGTCACTATTCTTTCACGTTTCGACTTAATCTTCGTCCTTCGAGATGTGCCCAATAAGGAAGCTGATACTAAGATGTCTCAGCACATCTTGGAAATCCACAGAAGAGGAGTAAGCCCCGTAGAAGCACAGGTCGGTGCAGAACTGCTACGGAAATACGTGAGTTTTGCTAAAAGCATCAAACCAGCGCTTAGCATTGATGCGTCAAATCGGCTTAGGGACTTTTACTTAGCTATGCGTTCTGCAAGCGAAACCGAAGGCTCACCGGTAGCTATAACTGCACGTCAGCTGGAATCGCTGGTTCGTATTTCTGAAGCCAGAGCTCGCGTTGCCCTGCGCAAGGAAGTCACCGCGGAAGATGCGGAAGCCGCCATTGCGATTATGAAGCGGTCGCTGGAGGAAGTTGGAATCGACATGTCCTCATACAAAGTGGACATTGACTTGATTATGACTGGAAGACCAAAGAGCATCCGAGACAGGTTACACGTTGTGCTGTCAACGCTCATGGACATGGAGAAGATAACGGGTATCGTGGAGAAAGGCGCGCTTGTGAACGAGTTGGAAACTAAGCAAAAGATTCCAAGGGGCGAAATCGAACGCATGATAGGGCAACTGTTGCGGGAAGGAACGATTTATGAGCCGCGGGAAGGATGCCTAAAGAAAACATAAGCGAGGATAAATCGTGTTGAAGCCGGTAGTTGTGGTTGCAGGAACAAGACCTGAAATAATCAAGATGGCGCCGATAATAAGAGCCCTAAACAAAGAAAAACTGCCCTTCTTGTTTGTTCATTGCGGTCAACACTACGACTATAACATGTCCCAGCAATTCATCGAAAACCTCGAGCTGGCAGCACCCGACTACTCACTGAAAATCGAAAGCTCTTCGCCTGGAGCGCAGACCGCAGAGATAATGATGAAGATGGATCAGTTGCTTGAGAAGATTGAGCCATCCATCGTTCTAGTTGAAGGCGACACAAACACCGTGTTATCAGCGGCTTTAGCGGCAAACAAACGGGCAATACCCATTGGACACGTGGAAGCTGGCCTGAGGAGCTTTGACCTTCGCATGCCCGAAGAACACAACCGACGCTTAACCGACCACATTTCTGACTACTTGTTCACGCCAACAGAAAACGCAAAAGCTAACCTCATAAAAGAGAATGTTTGGGGCAAAATCTACCTCACAGGAAACACAGCCATAGACGCAGTAATCCAGCACTTACCCATTGCCGAAAAGAAATCAACCATAATGGAAAAGATTCCGTTCAAAACCTTCGCTTTAGCAACGGCTCACCGAGCGGAGAACGTTGATGATGTTGCGTTTCTTGAGTCGTTTATGGAGGTTTTCTCGAAATCGCCCCTTCCGATTGTTTACCCTATGCATCCGCGAACAAAAAAGCGGCTGCAAGAAAACAACATGCTATCTCAAATGGAAAAAATGAAGAACGTTTTGATTCTTCCGCCGTTGGGGTACTTGGATTTCTTGGTTCTGATGAAGAACTGCAGTTTAATAATCACTGATTCGGGCGGTATACAGGAGGAAGCAACGGCTCCAGGCATAAGGAAGAGGGTGCTGGTTATTCGTTTGTCTACTGAGAGGCAGGAAGCAGTTGATGCGGGCTTTGCCAAAATAGTTGGAACCGACAAAAACAACATTTTAGTCGCTATGCACCAAGCACTTGAGAAAGAACAGAAATTGCCTTCTGCGTCGCCTTTCGGGGATGGCACAGCAGCCGTGAAGACTGTTGATGTAATAAAGAAAGATTTTGCTTAAGAAATATACGTGGTTTTCTTATCTTCTTGTTTTCTGGTTTCTTCTGCTTGTACGGCGCGTTTTTCTTCTATTTGCTGTAGGCGTGTAACCATTGTTTCTGCCTTGGCAATCTCCTCGTTTAAGCCAGTGAGGTCTAGGTCGAAGTTGAAGGTTGATTTTAACACTTCTAGAACGCTTTTGGCTGCAAGAGGATCAGGCAAATAACCGCGTGTCTCGCCGAGTAGGCATAGTGCGTCTATTTTTTTGAATTTTGCCAGACCGAGAATTAGTCCTGCTGTGCCCACGATTGGGCTTCCCGAAGCGCTCAGGGTTGCGCCTGCTTGCAGTGCCTTGTTTAGGACAGCTTGGGAGGTTGCGGCTATGAAGACTTTAGGTTTTTCTTTAGGTTCCATGCGGTAGCCGCCGATGGTTGCGATTGTTTTTACGCCATGTTTTTCTGAGAAATCCAGCATTCTATCAGCTATTTCGTATTGACCTTCGATTGTTTGGGACTGGCTATCGCCCGTGAAGAGGATGATGTCGTTTCCTTTGGGGTTTTGGTAATAGTAGAATGCTCCCCTTAGCAGTCGAACATCGCCTTTTTTGTTAACTAAAACAAAGTATGGGAAGTGCGGTGAATATAGGTAGGCGATTTTTTTGGCTTTTAACTGTTTGATTAAGTAGCGAAGCGCGATTTTGCCTACGAGCCCTAAACCGGGAAGACCCTCGATGAGGATTGGGTTGTTGGGATGGATTTCGATAAATTCTTTGATGTAGGTTTCTTTCATTGGGTTGTGGCGCTCCTTTTCATTGCCATTCGGTATTTTAGGTATTTATCGTCTGGGGAGAACTTGGCTGGATGCGGAATCCTGACTGGTCCACCGCAGTAGGGGCAACTAGTTTTGTTTAACGTGTATTTTTCACAGTTTACGCATTTGCGTAATTGCCAAACCAATTATTTGTCCCTTCTAAAAGCGCCTTCTCCGCCCATTTTAGCGTAAGCACCAAAATCAGTGACCGCATCGATAGTGGCGATTACTAAGTCGCCAGCTTCTGGCCATTCGCGCTTACGCTCAGCCATTTGGTTGCTCATCTCTTACTCGAGAACTGCTTGGACGTCACCGTTGATTTTTGCTCTTCCACCCGATGGTTCAGCTAATAATTCTCCGCATACGTTGCAAGTTATCTTGTTGACTACGTTGCTGAAGATGAGTTGTTCGTTGCCGCATTTTTGGCATTTAACTCTAAGGAAGACGCTTCTCGGTTTCGGAATAAGTTTGTTCCATTCAGACATATTTTCTACTCCAATTATTGGATAACTAGTTTTCTTAGGCGGATACCGTCTTTGTGGCGCATGTAATTGCAAACTTTGCATTTTAGGCGCAGAGTTTGTTTTTTGGTTGTTTTAGCGAATTCTCTTTGAAGAGGATATTTTTGTCCGCCGTAACCCTTCTTTTCTCGCGCATGGTGGCGTTCGCCTTTTGCTAATGCTCTTCGCTTTCCAGCCTTGTAGAGGCTTACACTGTGAATCTGATGAGTTTTACATTTTGGACAGTAAGTCTTTACTTCTTTTGGAACGTTCACGGTATCGACCAGCTTTGCATAAAAGAAACATACGCATTCTTATACTTTATGACTTTTAAAGCAAAAACCAACAGCTTCTAACACGCTGGCTACGTTCTTTTCTATAGTAGTTGTTGCCGAAAACCCCCTATACACAACAACAACCAACAGAATGCACTGCCAATTGTGTTTTGTGTTCAGCGCTAACAATGGGTTGCAGGCTGGTTGTGAAAGCTGCCACAAGCAGCAACAAAATCCCCAACGTTAATTCGGCAGCAGATTGAAAATTTTCGAGAACTTATTCGCCGTAACTTGAACAAACAATGTTAAAGACTATCCAATTTAAGGCTGTCCGCGTAACGTGACTCTATATCTTTTTATTTGCCCTTCAGTAAGGTCCACGATCCAACTGACAATCTTTGCAGTGCTGCCAGTTATAGTCAAGATTGTTAGATCTTCTTTAGGAATCTGTATGCGTTCGCCCAAATTCTGTACAATTCTTAAGTTGTCACAATTATCATCGGCCACTCTTATCTGAGCTTTGAATCCAAAAACGCAAAAATCCCTCCTATTGATGATCTCGACATCACATGCATAATTGTTATGGGATAATTCCGGTGGATTACAATTTTGAACTACGAAATCAGTTGTATTTACTCTTGCCTCTGTGTCAACAAAAACAAGTATGGTTTGACCCCTAGGGATATTGTCTAACTCCAGTCTTAACCTATTTTTATCATCGATCTTACCATACTTTGAGTCGCTTACTTTCCATTTGGGGTCAACTTTGAAATAGTCCAGGAAGGGAATTGAATACTTATCGTGATAACGAGCATACCTTTTATTGAATACCTGAAAGGCAAAGGTGCCATAAGCAACTCCATTAATCACACGGATAGGTACACTTTGACTAGGAAACCATTTTACTTCAGCAACTGCAAATCTGGACGCTTTACGAGCGATGAATGGAACATACTTCACAATTACGGGAGTAAGGGTAGTGATGGTCGCTAAAGCCAATTTTACTTACCGTACCATGTTTTTAATACTTTGTCGTCAATTACTTTTGCATCCATTTGTAAGCCGTAATTCAGTATTTTATGGCAAGCTTCTAGTATATACCTTGGTGAACCATTTTCATTTTCAGCGATTGTCATCAACGCTGAATCAGAGAAAGGATGACAAGGTAATCCATTGAAATTAGGCGTTCGTCTGTCTGAAAGATAAACTTGGACTAGGTTCTTTACATCGTTAATAGATTTAATTCTAGGCAGATCAATTACATCCCTATTCCTATCTGAAAATGCTGGTGATGTTCCTCTAATTGTTTCGTAAGCTTCTGTAGAGCAACCAAGAACAAGGGAGAATTGACTTAAGTTGTAGTCAATCAAACTTCGGAGGTCTTCCAGAAAATCAAATCTTTTTGCACCTTTTAGGCCCAAGACAATTTTTTCAAATTCATCAACGAAAACAAAAACCATGTTGAATTGCTCGCCATAGGTGTGTAATATTTTTAGAATATCAGGGAAGACTCTCTTGGAAATATCTGTTGGTGATAATTCAGTAAGTGTTAGGTTTAAGATTTTATTTTCACTTGCTGAGAGCTTATCGCCAAGAATAAACTTGGTTGCAATTTTCCGTTTTTCAATATTCCTTGAAAAAAGTAATATTGAAAAACAGTATGAATAATCTTCAAGCGCAAATACTTGTTCATTTTTCAAAACGGCAAAAATTTGTCTAATAAAATCTGATGAGGCTGAGTTGCTATAATGTGAATAAAGAGTAATCGCGTCATCTATTGCCAACCTCAAGACTTCAAGGTCGCATTCGCCTTTTTTTATTTCTTCACATTTTTGTTTAAGTTTAGCGAGGGTTTCCTTGTCCGCGTAACCTCTATAGGGCATTGCTAATTGCGCTTCTACTCTTTTAATTACATCCTCAGAAAACTTGATGACTTCAGAATTTATTACATCCTGTTTTCCCTGGTAAATTGTCTGAATAATAGTCTCGATGGTGATTTCTTGTATAAAATTCGACAGGAAATCGTTAAGGCTAACTCCACAAGAGCTTAGATAAATTGCCATTGATTTAACTTCTTGCCTTTTACCGAGTTGTTTGTTAATTAAATCAGAGAAATAGTAAAGTGTGTAAGTCTTTCCTAAACCAAAATCTCCAAGAATAACCATTCCCCTGTATCTTCCAGTCCTTGCAGTATGAACAATTTTTCTTGCAATATCCTCGAAAGTCTCATATCGGAATTTATTATTAAAATTAAACAAGCGTGTCTTCATTGCGATTGCTGAAGTGGGAAATGGATTTTCGGTTAAGCCATAATCCGGAAAACCAACCCCAATTTTTTCAATTTCCTCATCCGCTAATTTACCTAAGTCAATAGTATTTTCTTCACTAGTCACGAGAGAGACACCCTACATCTATTTGTATGTAGTAATAATAAAAGCTCTTCCGTTTCAATGCATACTTTGCAACCTCATCTCGAACATTTGTCGCTCGGTCCATAAATATTGCATGCGGCTTTTGGTTTTCAAGAGTACCAAGCAATTTGTCAAAATTTGAAATAGCCATATGTAAATCAGCACATACCTTTACTCTTAAATCAGGAATTTTTGCTCGCTTTAACATTCGGTCGAAAACTAATGGATAATTCCTAATCAAACTCTGTTTGAAAGTATTAATGTCAGGTTCTTTGCAGGAGATCAAAAAATAGGAATCTGAATATTCATCCTTATCAACTATGTCTGTTTGTAAGCACCAACTCAACATCGCTCTTGAATCTCGATCATCAGTCACTCCGCAATATTTCATCCACTTTTCCAAAAGAACTTTTCTACCTTTCACTGACTCCGAAATTAAAATAATTTTATTCAAACTGAGTTGGTCAATATCAGCTTCCAAGCTGCCTATTTCAATGAAAACTACCTCCAAAAACCTAAGAAGCGCGCGGTATTTTAACAATTTTTCTCTGAAAAATTCCTTTTCTTTCTGACTTAGCTGTACGGTTCCTCTTTCCCAATAATTGTTTACTAAAAAATCCTCAACAGGCTTTAATAGCTTGATTTCCAAGGGCGTAAACTTTGCAAATTCAAGATAATCAATGAATGTTACATACTCTTCGAAGGTTGCTTCAGCCCAGATATCGCAACCTCGTGTGAGGAATTCCTGATTAATCAGATTATATAATTGTTTTTTAGTGATAGAACCGCCGTTTTGTAACAAAATATATAGCATGTCTCGGACGGCATACAAATCATCAGCTTTGGGTATGTGTCCGAGTTGCTCGTTTGGCTCTTTAATCATACTAAACAATAACTAGAGACAACTAAAAGATATTTCTGTATTAAGCAAATGAACAATGTATTTGGCTCATGTAAAATTGCGGGAATTTTGAACCGTCCCTTGTTTTATTAGAGAAAATCTTGGGTTGAATTATCCTCTTTAAGTCCAGGGGTAAGAGTCCTCTAAAGTATAGTTTATCCACCTGTAGAGCGCTAATATGTCAAGTCTTCTATTAGCCTGTTTAAGGGGATATGACTGTTAGGGTTGGTTCTGGTTCCATGTTTGCTGTGGCGTATACTGCTAGTGCTGTTGCTCAGAATACGTCGTCGTGTGTGCCGTTTGGTGGGTATAGTTAGAATTAAAGAGGGGACTGACCTAAACCAGAATCTATGTTGTGGTGTTGCGGGAATAACTCTGCACTGATTCACGTCTACAACCAGCCAAAACCATGCAGTAGTGAACAAAAATAGCATTGACCCACAACCCAACAGGCAAACAAATACATGCTAAACAAAAAACACAAACCGAAACACAACCAGAAAAGTGGCAAACCTAAAACCGCCACTTCCACACAAAGAAGTTAAGCGTTGAACTCCTAATCTTTGGATAGCTTTTGCTGTTTTTTGCTTTCAAGTGCATGTTTTTGGGTTTTAAGTGACTAAATTTATTAACTCAAAGCGTAATCAATAGCTATATAAATTTACAATGCATGATTAAGCGAGGAAGAGAGGAACATGTTCAAGCTTAAAGTGTCTGACGCTAAACTCTTAAGGGATATGGCTACCGCCATCTCAATTCTAGTTGACGAAGCAACCTTCAAAATCGACGCTGAAGGCTTAAAACTTCGAGCCATGGACCCGTCACGCGTAGCTATGATTGATTTTGAATGGCCCAAATCCATTTTCCAAGAATACGTCGCAACAGAGCCAACAAAAATCTGCATAAACATAAGCGAACTGCTAAAACTCCTCAAACGCGCAGGCAGAGACGAAGCAGTCGAACTCTCTTTAGATGACAAGACTGGAAGATTACAGATAACGATAACTGGAAAATACAGCCGAAACTTTACGATGCCAACGCTTGAAGCCTCAGAAGAAGAAGTCCCAACACCAAAAATCAGCTTCAACGTCAAAGCCAAAACCACAACCCAAGGCTTAAGCCAAGCAATCGAAGACGCCCAACTCGTAAGCGACCACGTTCGAATCGAAGCTGAACCAGACAAATTGACCCTAAGCGCCTCAGGCGACTTAATGGGCGCAACCATTACTCTCCAAAAAGGCAACGACGCACTGCTTGATTTGGAGGTAAAAGAGAACGCCAAAGCAACATTCAGCCTAAGCTATTTGTCTGAAATCATAAAGGCTGCTTCAGCGACTTCGGACATTGCAACGCTTGAATTTTCAACCGACATGCCCGTGAGAATAGATTTCCAGCAGATAAAAGAGGGAAAGTTAACTTTCTTCTTGGCGCCAAGAATCGAAACAGAATAATGAGACGTACAAATTGCAGATGGAAACGGCTGGTTTCACAAGAAACGATTTGGCTAAGTACCCTTTTTTAAAAGAAACCGCCGAATACATTAAACCCTTAGACCTGCAAATCGACGATTTAACAAGCATGGGCATGGACCAGATTTTAAAACGTGCCGAAGAACGAGTTAACGAAACAATATTGTACCGCAGAATCACAAGAAACATCCAAAACACAGCCTTGGAAATCGCCTCTTTCCCTGTAGCACTTCTGCTTGTTATAGCGACAGAGAATTCTCTTATCAAAAAAAGATACGCGCTAGCCGAAGCAAAGCAAGCATCCAGCGACTTGGCTAATGAACCCAAAGAAAAAATTCTCAAAATAGCCTTAGACTTTGACTGGAAAATAAAGCTCACAGCTAAGGAAAGCAGCGATTCCCCGTCAGAGTTCATCATCTACTTTACGGATTACCTGAGAAACACATCGCATTTGCATGACAAAAAATGGAAACTAACCAACAGTATCCTATCAGAAGGAAATATTTACTTAAACAAAAAAGACGTCGCACGCCTCTTAGAAGAGGAGGTTCGCCGACGCGTAGAGAAAAGATTGGATGTGAAAGTTCCCAAGTTTCCAGCTGAATTTACCCTGATAGCTGAAAGGATAAAGAAGCTGGCGCAGGAAACGATAGGGCAGAGCGAACTCGACGAGATGCCTAAGGTTGTTGTTCAAGCGGCTTTTCCACCATGCATAAATGCGTTGTATGCGGATGCAGCTTCAAGCCACCATCTCTCACACATTGGCCGTTTCACCTTAACCGCTTTTCTGGTAAACATTGGAATGACGCCTGAGAGTTTGAATGAACTGTTCAAGACCTTCTCAGACTACAACGAACGCTTAACTCGCTACCAAATCGAGCACATTGCAGGAGAAAGAGGCTCAGGAACACACTACACCTCGCCCCAATGCTCAATCCTTCAAACTCACGGTGTATGCAAAAACAAAGACGACTTTTGCCGCCGCATTTATCACCCACTAGCGTACTATAAAAGAAAACAAAGAACAATAAATTCAGGTTGAATGACTTGTTAAGATTTATTAGTTCACTATACTCCTATAAGGATGGTCAGATTTTTTATGGTTTATCAATTAATTGGTAGTTCCATGTTAAATTCTGAAGTCGGCGTGATTCTTCCCACTTATGGAGAAGCCGAGAACATCTCGAAATTAATTGATGACATTGAAAATCTAAAGTTGGATGCTTCCATACTGGTTATCGATGATTCAAGCCCTGACAGAACCGCAGAAATCGTGCAGGAAAAACAGAACCAATACCCAAACATTATGCTTTATGTTAGACCCAAAAAAACGGGTTTGGGCACGGCTATAACCGACGGCTTCAAAATATTTTTATCCTCCCCAAAACCCCCAAAATACGTCTTCACAATGGACGCCGATTACTCCCATAATCCACAAGACCTCCCCCAGCTCTTAGCAACCATGAGGGAGTGTGATTGCGGAATCGTCATTGGCAGCAGATATGTCAAAGGAGGCAGAATCGCTGGGTGGCCGTTCACAAGAAAAATAATCAGCAAAACAGCTAACCTCATCGCCAGAGCTTCTTTAGGCTTAAAACTGAAGGATTGCACCAGCGGCTACCGCTGCTACTCTACAAAATTCCTCAAAGAAGCCATCGGCAACTTGCACAGCCAAACATATGAAATCCAAATAGAAACCGTCCGGCAAGCAGTTTTGAGAAATTTCAACGTAAAAGAAACACCCATATTGTTTGTTAATAGGAAACGCGGAAAATCCAAGCTTTCATGGACCGAAATCAAAAGCTACTTATCGTATACTTTGAAGGCAGTTTGGCGTTCATAATTGGCTGTTGCGTTAGCGCTGTTTTGTTGTTATAGCAGATTTAATAGCGCTGAAGGTATTTTTATAGATAAAAGGAGGCAGGTTTAATGAAGGGGCTTGGCACGACTAAAATTCTTCTCTTAATCGCTTTGGTGTTTTTAGTGCTAAGCATTGTTCTATCTGTTGTAAGCTTATTTCCAGTAGTTACAGGCAACAACCAAACATCAACCATCATCAACGACTCCTTCAAAATAAGCCAAAATGAAGTGCGCAGGCAGGGCTTAGGCACCTTTCACGGTGGAGAAAACATTTCAGTCAGGGTTGATTGCCCAACCGCTTTTATGAAAAACTTTTCCATCGTAACCTACAACGGCACCCGCTACTCCATTTCTTCAAACATAAACATTGCTTACTCGTTCATTGTGGGCGCTGATTATTACGAAGCCATTTTTAGCTCCAACTCGCCCGACGCAAGCTGGGTTCACTTTGAAGTAACAGTTGAGAAACCGCAAGTTCTCTTCCCACTCTCTTTGCTTACTGCTCCAGCTAGAATCATGTTTCTGCTAAGTTTAGGATCCGCCATGATTATCATGTTAAAATTGGCATTTCCCAAACTCACAGAAAAATTAGAAAGAAAACCGTCATCACCGTCTACAAACAAAACCTTCCGTAATCGCCTGCTGGCGCTTCTTTTGTTATCGTTGATACTTTGGCTTTCTCTTTTAGCGGTAAATTCTAACTCGCTTGCAACATTCGAAAACTGGTACACTGACCACGCGAGACACACATACGTTTCAAGCCTATTTCTTAAGGATGGCTTATCGGTTTTTAACCAACCCTTAGGGACACTTGCAAGCCAAGACAATTCACACTTTATGTATGTAACCTGGCCCGAAATGCCGCATTTATATCCGATAGGCAGCATCCTGGTGTTTTTGCCATTTGGAGCTTTGTTGCAGAACGGTTTTAACTCAATTTTGGTCTATAAACTTGAGATTGCTCTTTTCCTTGTTTTTGCTCACGTTTGCCTCTACTTCTTCCTTAAGGTTTTTTTGAAGAAAGATATGCATTTAACGTGGAAATTGGTGGGTGTTTACATTGCTTATTTGGCGTTGGTAATTTATGCTGCCGACGGCATGTTTGATTCAGTCGCGTTCCTCTTTGCCTTATTCGCGGTAACGATGTTTTTGAGTGAGCGCTATGATTTCTTCTTTTTGCTCGTGGGAGTTTCAGTCCTTTTAAAGTATCAAGCGGGCATATTCCTGTTGCCCCTGATTATTGTAGGTTTGCTGAAGCTTGTTGAAAGAAACAATCCCAAGAGCTTACTCCGAAATAAGGCGGTTATTGCTGGCGCCGTGTTTGTGCTCATCAGCGGGTTTACAGCTTACTTGAGTGCGCCATTTCTGATGCAAACTAGGCCAGAGTTGATTATGAACGGCATCAACGCTTTCGCGCCTCACTCACAAATCCCCTGGATTCTGCAATCCTTCTCAGTGCTTCTAACGCTAGTAGCCACGTTGGTTTACGCATTTTATATGCTAAACAAGAACAAACTGCTTTCGCTATTAGCCCTTTTCCTGCTTCTACCAAGCTTTACGTTGCCATACTTCCAGAACTGGTACCTACCCTTCATCTTTGTCTACGTGTTGATTCCTCAGCGCAAAAAAGAGATAGAGGCAACGATGATTTGGCTAATCTTTATGATTGCGGTGCTCTCTTTCGGCGGCGTCTCCTTCAATCCCCTGCAGATTTTAGATAACTTCAGGAGCACGCTCAAAATCTAACATTTTGTTTTTTTAGTGGCTATAGTTAAATTAGGCTAATAGGATAATTACTGCATCAAAAAGAGGGCAGGGTATGGAGGCTTCTCGAGAATTCGTTTACCAAAAATTCACCGAATACTACCAAGACCCCTCTACACTGATTCCTGCAACTACTATGCCTGAGCAGCGAGAATTTGCCTATCTAATGTTCAAGGAACGGTTCATGGTTAGGCACAGAAGATTCGCTGAATTCAAAAACCTCAGATCAGCGCTTGCCGAAACTGTGCCGTCGGATGTTTACCATTCCTGCGCTTACTATGAAAACCCAGACTTCGACATGGACAAAAAAGGCTGGCTTGGCGCCGACTTAGTCTTCGACATAGACGCCGACCACATCCCAACAAACTGCGACAAAATCCACGATGAATTCACATGCACTAAATGCGGATTTAGCTGCAGAGGAATCATCCCCGAAACGTGCCCTGCCTGCGAAGCAACAAAATTCGAAGCCAAAACCTGGCCCTGCGAACTCTGCATACAATCCGCCCGCGACGAAACCGCCAAGCTCCTTGACATGTTGGAGAACGATTTCGGTTTTTCCCAAGATGACTTGCACGTGTATTTTTCAGGTCACAGAGGCTATCACGTCCACATCGAGAATGAAGCCGTGCGGTCACTGGACGCGATGGCTAGGAAGGAAATTGTCGATTATGTTACCGGGCTAGGCTTAGGCATCCTTGATAAAGAACCTGAAGAGAAACGTGGAAAAAGCGTTGCGTCTAAAAAATTTAGTTTACACAATTTCGGGTGGAACAGACGCTTAAAACTGGGGATGCAAAATTTTCTTTTAAACGCCACCAAAGAAGACCTGAAAAAAGCCGGCATTAGGAATAATGCGCTTCTCAAGAACAGGGAAACTATCATTAAACGCTGCATAAACGAAGGCAGATGGGAAAGCATCAATGACGTCAGCGTTCAAACGTGGCTAAAACTAGCCGAGTACATTAGGGATTCTCAGTCCTCAAAAATTGACACCGTCGTCACCACCGACATTCACCGTTTAATCCGCATGAACGGCACCTTGCATGGTAAAACAGGATTAAAAAAAGTTGAGTTTCCAGCAAAAAACCTACAGACGTTTGACCCATTCACTGGAGCGGTAGCTTTTAAAAAGGGCACAACTAAAGTGTTGGTCTCTGACGCGCCAGAGTTTAGGTTGGGTGGGGAAACGTTGGGTCCATACAAGAACCAAACTGTTGAGTTGCCTGTTGCTGCAGCGGTTATGCTTATCTGTAAGAGAAGGGCTGTGGTGGCGAATTAATGTACAATGAACTCTATGCGGCATGGCAAAGAGAAATCGACGACCCTACGCTTGGAGGTTTACCGCTAGACTTCTACGCTAAAATCGCTGAGTACCTGCGACGCATCAAAGAAGAAGACAAAGTGCTTGATAAAAAATCTGTTAAAATGAACCTGCTTGAGCACGAATCAGCGAACGTTGAGCGGATGCTCGAGGAACTGCTTGGAGCAAGATACAGAAAAATCATCAAAACCGTCACCAAAAGCCAAAAGTTGCCCTCTGAGTTGCTGACCATTGAAGAAACCAGAATGTGCGAGACCTTTGCCGATTTCGCAAAATCGTACCAAAAGTTTGCTTTTAACCTAACGCAAGGCCAAATAACTGAATCAGCCAAAGCTGCAACTAAAGTTGAAGCTAACGCCGAAGTGACCCTGCCCCATAAACGATCGACCATACGATTCTTAAAAAACATCCCAGCCATTATGGGCGCAGACATGAAATCCTATGGCCCGTTTGTAGCGGAGGATGTTGCTTCACTACCGCCTCAGAACGCGCAAATTTTGGTTAAGCAGGGCTTAGCCGTGTTGGTTGAGGTTTCCTAACTTTCTGTTTTTGATTTTTCGCCATAAGCCTTGGCTTGCAAGAATAATCAGGGGGTAGGAAACAATCCATGCCATCGAGTACAAGGGTCCATAGTAGAAGTGGAATGTTTGCACTTGGTTTGAGTTTACGCCAAACTCCATGCCGATGGTGAATATGGTTGCTATTCGCAGGACGTTTATGAAGTAGGTAACTGCTGCGCCAATGGCGAAGTAGCTTATTTTGGCTTTCCAAGAAATGTTCATCCGCTTCAGAAACAGCAAAGCCACCGCTGTGAAGATGAGTAGGCTTTCGATGCCTGCGCAAGGCCACGCTACCGCAAATTTTGCCGTTCCTAACGGGCCTGTAACTTGGAGGGTGGGCATTGACGTTGCAAGGTCGGTTCCAAACACAGCAGTGTTTCCCATCAACCCCAAAACGCCCGCGGCAAGAGTGGCAGTTGTTGGAACCAGCAACTGGAAGGGCGTAAATTGCCCATAAGGAAAAACATTATCTACAGTGTAGAGAACCCCAACTAACCCCACAAACAAGGCGGGCAAAGCAAAACCTGCCAAACCCTTCTTCCCAAAAGACAAGAAAATGGTCACACAAAAGAGAAGCGAAAAGACCAGGTACTCGATTGCAAGCGGCATAGAATCCCAAAATGCAACTCCGCTCTGCATTGTCCAGTTTGCTATGGCAGAGTTTAACCCAAAATAATTCTCTAACACCACGTACAGCGTTGGAAGCACCAAAACGAAGGCAAAACCAAGCAGTCTTACTTTGTTGTGTTTGCTTATTTCTATCTTGATGTTTTCCCAACTGAGAATAAACTCCAATGCAATCAGCCAAATGAAGAACAACTGGAAGGTTCTGCCCTTCCACATTAACTGGAAAGAATCCTGCGCTGAAAGCTTCAGGTTTGGATCCATTGGGTTTAGAAAATACAGGAGCACTAATGGGACAGCGAATGCGATTAGCGGCAGGAGTCTGATGAGGATGCTTGAGTGCTCTTTAGTTTTTGGCAGATATTCTTTGTTGTTCACGCCGCACACGCCCATAAAGATGTACCCTTCGATTTAAAAAAGAATGTGCCTTACCACAGCACTTTGTTGCTATGTAGGCGGAAAAGAAAAGAAGCGTTTAGCTGTATTCTCTATATGTGTAATTGCATTTGGTGCAACGCAGAAACTGGGTTGAAGATTCATCTGCTCCGCGCGTTTGCACTTGCCAAACATAAGCCGTATTATTCCCGCACCTTGGGCACTCAATGCGCACCGTCGGCAGCGTGCTCAACTTCTGCTCCTCTTTACCGATTACAGCTACAAGTTGCTGAGGAGTATGCAGAATAACTTTGGGTGCCACTTTGGGTTCGTTTTTTTTGTCTGCTTCAGGCTTTTTGTAGCCACATTTTGCGCAGGCAAGAACCAGAGTTGCTTCTTTGCCACTTTTGGATTTCTTTGGCTCAAGACGTGAACCGCATTTAGGGCAGAATTCCATAGTACCTTACTCCACATCGTTTTGGGACTCCTTAGCATTGTTGCTTTTAAACTTTTTCTAATTTAACCTAAATCAAGGACTGACTCCGGAAGCGATAAGGTGGGCAACACGCAGCGGTTCAGGCATACTGCTCCTTGAAGAAGTTAACGCGATAATTTTTTGTGTATCAGCAAGTGAAATTCCAGCGGTCTCCACGTAAATTTTAGTGCCTTTATTGATAACCTCGTGGATTTCTCCTGCTTCAAGAACCATGGTCCAACGCTCCTCAGCATTAGGCAAGTTTTTTAGCGCTTCATGAATCCCATTCAAATCAGGCTTCTCATGAGTCAACGCCAAAACGGGAAGCTTCGTTGCAACGTTCAATTTTTTGATGTCAACCACATTGAATCCTGCAAAGGTTATCCCGTTTAACATTACCAAACGCAACTGCTTACAGTGAGGCGAAGCGTTAATCATTGAAGTCAACTTTTCGGTGGCATCTAAACCGTCAATTGCAATTGTTGTGTGCATGACTCCATCGATTGAGTAGCCTCCTCGAAAAACAACGCCCACGACTATCACGCTACCTTGGGTATGGGGAGTAAATTTTCCGTCGTCTATGCCGAGCACTCTGATTTCTGGTTTTATGACTCGAAAGGCTTTTTGGCTGTTCAAACTTTTTTCCCTTAAACCTGTGTAAAGTGATAGTGGTTTTTTAAATTTAAAGCAATTGCAAAACAGCCAATCAGGGTCAATTCGTGTTTAACCAGAAAAGCCAAAAAAACAAATAAAATTAAAAAATTATGGATTAAACTTTGAGAACGCGCTCAAGCTCTTTACCGAAAGCATCATTTGCTTCCCGAACTTTCTCCGCAGCCTCAATCAACGCGTCTTCTGGCTTGTTGGCGCCTTTCATCCTAACGTAGATGATGGGGCTTGAAGCTAAAGGATGCGGCACATCGTAGCCAGCAAACTCTACTCTTTTATCTTCTAAAAGCCTCTTTGCCAAAAGGTTACAAAGCCCGTGGCTGGAACCCTCAATTTCTATCTTTAGCTCATTTTCTGATTTTTTTAATACTTTGACTTTCATGCTATTTCGCCTTTTTGTTAAATTTGTTCTTTGCCGTAATCTGGAGCTATTTTACGTGTTTCTACGTTACCATCCTTTGGACATTTAAGGTCATACCCATGCTGCTCAAGCAAGGTTCCACATCGCGAACAGAAACCATACAAAACGCCTAGGTCCTTATCGTTGGTTGATAAGTGGAAAATTTGGTTCTTATCGCTGATGACTTTAGCTCTAATGATGTCGCCTGGCTTACACACGTCACTCATTGCGTCAACGTACCTGTCAGAAACGTCTGAAACATGCAGGATGCCCCCGAAATTCCCTGAGAGCTTCTTGCGTCCAATCCTGAATATTTTCACTAAAACATTGTCAGTTTGTGCGTTGCCAATTTGCCCAATGACCACGGTTGAAACTTTCGGCACAACTGCGCCACTTACCACTGGGTAAACAGAGACACGTCTGGTTTGTAAATCCATCAGTGAACGACCAACAATCTTTGAGAATATAACGCCGTCTTTAACGTAGGTTCCCGAGTCGGGAATAAATTCTTCAATAACGCCTAAGCGTTCGCCAGGCAATACTAAATGACCGCTTTTTTGTTCTGGAGATTTTAGACTCATGATGGTTCCCTTTACTTGTAAATAAGCTTGATTTTGATAAATGCATATGCTTAGTTTCCATTCTGCTCAATAAACCTTTTGATTAATAAACAAAAATACGCCTTTTGCTGCGACTAAAAATTTTGGTTATCGCTCTTTCTTTTGATAACATACAAGTCGATGACAAAGTCATGCTTTAGTTTTGTATGGAACCCGAACATGCGAGGGATTATCATAAGCATGGCATAAACTGCAGTAACAACTCCATCGTTATGCGCCACGAACCGTTCGAGAAAAGGAGAAGCTTGAACCTGCATGAACCCTTGGCTGGCTTTTAGCTGCTTAATCAACCTGGCATCGACTTGGGGATGGTTATGAAGCGAGTAAACGGAATTGCCAACTTCTAAGGCTTTTACTAAGAACGCGCGGTCCGCCTCCCGCGTTTGCACCCCAAATGGCGGATTCTGAAGTACAGTATCGAACTTTCCAACCACGGCTCTTATGTCGCCAAGAACCCATTGGACACCATCAGCTAAACATGCTTGCTTCGAGTTTTCCGAGGCTGTTTTAATGGCTAACCTGTCAATGTCAATACCAACAACGTCCTTAGCGCCTACGAATGATGCGCCCAAAGCCAGCCTGCCTGTGCCGCACCCTAAATCCAACACTGACTTGCCAACAACGTCGCCATTAGAGTAGGCAGCGATGTATAGCATGTTTGCGGCTATCTGCTCTGAAATGGTGTACTGTTCCAGACGCACTTGGGGATTTGGCTGGGTGGCAACTTTGGAGAGGAACCGTTCCAAGTCTAGTTTTCGAATAAGCCTTTTTTGAGCATGTTCTCCCATGAAGATTCGCCGCAAACCACCATAAACTCGTTAACCGTCAAAACAGGCTTTTGGAACTTTCCAGAGGCATCAAGAGAAATCCGCGGGCAAGCCGTGTTCACGTAAGCGTCAATGGAGGGGAATTCTAAGAGCGTCTCGGGGGTAATTTCTCTAGCAGTCAGCAAGTATGCTGCTTTGCCATTTTTCTCTGCCAACTCCTTCATATGCAACGCATTGCCCAGATGTTTTTGTCCGGGCTTTAACCCGACAAAAATCCCGAATTTCTTAGCAGTTTTGGCTTCTTGGATGCTTGCAAAGCGCTGCTTGAGAATCTTTTGAGCCTCAGCGCCAATCGAGTAAGCCCTGTTATCGTACGGGTCAGCTATGATGGTTGGTTTAGAAGTGCTCAAGGCAATGCCCAACGCGTGGAACATTCCGCCGCCGACAAAGAGGAAAGCTTCAACTTCGTTGGCGATTGATTTTACGTTGCTGTAGTTGCAGCCGCTGACTTGTCCGGGGTAGCTCATTTGACCTGCGTCGCCTATTATGACTGTTTTTCCAGTGCGAGTTAGGATTTCTCTTGCTTGGTTTAGCGTTTGCAGGTGCTGAACTGAAGTTGCTAAGCCGATTTTGGAATAATTAATCAATAATGGAAGCGATTGTTCAACGGCTTTGTCAACTGTTACGGTTGCCCTAGCTTCCACGTAAATCGTTGGAACCTGCTCGTGCTTAACCATCCTTGCGTGGCCAAAATGCACTATCAAATCCACGCCTAAACCTTCCGCTTCATTAACCGCTATGTCGCAGGCGCCGTAGCAGGGGTCGGCTGAAATTATCGCAACCGCACCACTCTTCTCGACGATTTTTGCCAATTTGGGTGCTTCAGGTTTTAATCCTTCAGGCATCTGCAATAGAACGCGTTTGGCGCCGAGTTTGGTTATTTCTTGTTTTATTCTTTCTTCTTCAAAATCAAACCCTAACATATTCTACCCTCGCGTTTGCGTATAGAGAATAAAAGGAAAGAAAACAAAGAGTTGCACGGTTGCATACGCGCTTTGCTTAGAGCTGCCATTCCCAGTCTTGCGTTGGCTTCTTGAGGGGTTGCCCGCGGGCTAAAGCGGCTTGTTCTGCGAGGCGCTCGAGGATTATTTTTTGTTCTACGCTGGCAACGTGTTTTCTTGTTGAGACTACGGCGTCGTTGTTTACGGATATGCTGTCGATTCCAACGCGTACGAGGAATTCTGCGAAGTCAGGAAGGTTTGATGGTCCTTCGCCACAGATGCTGACTGTGCAGCCGTTTTCGTGAGCGACTTTGATTAGGTGGGCGATGATGCGTTTGACTGCTGGGTCGCGTTCGTCGAAGTATCCCATTTGTCCTAGGCGTTCTGAGTCGCGGTCAATCATGAGTACGCCTTGGGTCATGTCGTTTGAGCCNNCGTTCTAAGCCTTCTTCCTTCATGATTTGGAGGACCTGTTTAGCTTCCCAGAGCGTGCGAACCATCGGAAGCATGACGTAGACGTTTTTGAGTCCCCATTCGGTGCGGCATTTCTTTATGGCTTGGCACTCAAGCTTGAAGGCTTGGATGTACCATTTGCTTATGTAGCGGCTGCATCCTCTCCAACCCAACATTGGGTTTTCTTCAACGATTTCGAATTTGGCGCCGCCTTTGAGGTCGCGGTACTCGTTAGTTTTAAAGTCGCTTAAGCGTACTACGACGGGTTTTGGCTGGATCACTCTAGCAACGCTTGCTATGCTATCAGCCAGTTTATCTACGAATTTTTGTCCTTCGCCAGTTTCAACAAACATCATTGGGTGCTGTCCAATGGCTGTGGCAAGGATGAATTCGGTGCGCATCAAGCCGATACCTTCGAACGGCAGGTTCTTGTATTGTTCAATCATCTCGGGCGTGCCAAGGTTCATGTAAATCTTTGTGGCTGTAACTGGAGCTGATTCCGCTGCTTGCACAATCAAGCCTGATCCGTTCGGGGTTGCTGGTTGGATTGCCTGAGCAATTATGCCCTCGTAGATTATGCCGTTCCTTGAATCCACGGTGTATTCTAAGCCTGTTTTCATGACTTGTGTGGCTGTTTCAGTGCCTACAACACATGGAATGTTGAGTTCTCGGCTAACGATTGCCGCGTGGGACGTGATTCCGCCTTTATCGGTAACGATCGCGCTTGCCATCTTCATAAAGGGCACAAAATCAGGGTTAGTCATGTTAGTTACGAGAACGTCTCCTTTGCACATTTCTTTGTTTGCGTCGTCTGGGTTTAGGACAATTTTTGCTTTGCCTGCGCCGTAGCCTTTTCTTCCAGCGGAAAGTCCTCTAACTATAACTTTTAGGGCTTCTTGAGCTTTGTTTTCTTCCATTTTAGGTGCTTCCATTGTTTTTGAACCAAAAACTGTTTCTGGACGAGCTTGAACTATGAACATGTTCTCTGGGTAAGGTAGGTCTTGGTCGATTGCCCATTCAATGTCCATGGGTTTGCCATAATGTTTTTCGATGCGCTTGGCAAGCTCGGTGAGCATCATTATTTCCTGGTCGCTTACGCAGACTATTTTCTGCTCAGCCTCGGGAATATCCAAGTGCACGGTTTTTCCTGTTTTGGGGTCGCGTATGTACTTGATTGTTTTGCGGGCTATTCGGCGCTCTTTGATTTGCATCGTGTTCTTGTCAACGATGAAATCGTCAGGGTTAACAATGCCTGAAACAACGGTTTCGCCTAAGCCGAAGTTGCCTTCGATAACAATTTCATCCCTGTCGCCCGTTACAGGGTTAATAGTGAACATGACTCCTGCGGCTCTGGAGTTAACCATCTTTTGGACGCCGACGCTAATGAAGACCTTTTCATGTGCGAAGCCTTTCTCGTTTCGATAAAAGATTGCGCGTGGAGTGAAAAGGCTTGACCAGCATTTCCTCATTTTGTCGATAAGGTCGTCTGCGCCTTTAACGTTAAGATATGTTTCTTGTTGACCCGCAAACGATGCGTCAGGCAAGTCTTCGGCTGTAGCGCTTGACCGCACCGCAACAAAAGTATCCTTGAGCTCAAGGCGCTTGTTTAGTTCCTTGTACGCTTCTCTTATAGCGTTCTCTATGTCTTTGGGCATTGGAGTTTTTTCGATGAGTTCACGGATTTTCTTAGATGCAGTATCGTATTGTTTGGGGTCGTTTGGGTTTGTGACTGTTTCCGTAATAATCCGGTAAATCTGCTCGGCAATTTTTTTCTCTTGAATATATCTTTCATATGAAAAAGCAGTTACTGCAAAACCAGGTGGAACAGGAAGCCCTGAATTAATCATTTCGCCGAGNNGGAAGTTTTGCGCTTCCTCTTTTGAGGGATTCTTTGGCTGTTACCTCTTGACCTGCTTTTACTTTGACTGTTATGATGGTTTGGTCTACCTCTACTTTTGCTGCAGTGCCGATTGGTGTTCCGAAGGAACGTCTCATTCCCTGTTGAAGCCGGTCAGCGTGAGCGCCGAAAATCATTTTGTTTTCTCTTAGGATAATGTGAGGGTATAGATTAACAACCATAAGATAATCATTTATGAGTTTATCTATTAAGATACGGTTTGTAGCTACACGTGCAGCTTCTAAGGCACAATGACGTATTTGAGCTCTTTCTAAAGCGATAAGTTGGCCTTGGATTTCAAAGGTTCCCTTTGCATCACCCATACTGAACTTTACTATTTTTGGTGGTGGAAAACCTCTAACGTATTTTTTTCTTGTGTAAGCTCGATTTTTCACGTGCCGGTAATTTTTTGCGTGCATGCAACGTCCCTTTTTAACCTACACATTCAGCGGTATTTAAACGATTTGTAAATCTGATGCGATACCTCCGTGCATTTTCTAACTTTAGTTATTTACGTAAAATGCTTTATTCGAGTGATCGGCGGTCATTTATTTATATACTTAGTTTACTTTTGATTTTTCAGAATGCCAACTGAACTGTTTATTTCAGGTAAAAACTGGATGCTCTCATTAGCGGAGCTTACCGCCTACTTTAAGGCTAGAGAAATTGGGTTTGAGATACAATTTTTTTCTGGAGAATTCTTCGCCCTATCCTTTGACAAAGACTTTGATGCTTCTTCAATCGCGGATTTGGGTGGAACCATCAAAATCGGGGAAGTAAAAGCAAAGTTTCCGACTGAAACCGTCAAAGAGGCGTTCCTTAAAAAAAACAAGCAAGCCCAAAAACAAATAATCGAATCTTTGGCGTCGAGCGGTTTAGTTGATGGGATGGCTAAATCGTCGGAGAAAATATTGTTTGGAGTTAGCGTATACTGCACTGAAAACACCCTGCGAGCGTTGTCTGGGGGTATTCAACGGTTTGTCGGAAGCACCGTTAAGGACGAGTTGGCTGATTTGGGTAAGAAATCGAAGTTTATGGGTTTCTCTAATGATAGAAAACTTGCCCAGCTGAGCCATGTTGAAGTGTTGAAGAAGAATTTGGTTGAAAACAAAGCGGAAGTATTATTCTGCATAGGCAGAACAGAAACTTGGGTAGCTACCACGATTGCGGTGCATAACCCGTTTGAATTCCAGAAAAGGGACATTTACAAGCCTAACCAACGAAAAATCTTCGGCATGCCACCAAGATTAGCCAGGATTATGGTTAACTTATCTTCGTGTATGCCTGGAAAGGTTTTGCTTGACCCGTTCTGTGGCGTTGGCACGATTCTTCAGGAAGCGCTGTTGGAGAGGGCAATGGTTGTGGGCATGGATGTTAATCCTTGGTGTGTTAAAGCTGCAAGCGAGAATCTTGAGTGGTTAGTTAGAGAGTATGGGCTTGAGGACGCGGATTTTAGAGTTCTGCAAGGAGACGTTAACAAGTTGGTAGAAAAGATCGGGCAGGAGACGATGGATTGCATTGTTTGCGAGCCTGATTTAGGTCCAGCCTTGCGGCAGGTGCCAACGGGCCCATATGCAGAAAAGATTGTTTTGAAGCTTGAACCGTTGTATTCCGGTTTTGTTGAACAAGCCTATAGAGCGCTAAAGCCGGGTGGGCGTTTGGTGTTGGTTACCCCGTACATTAAGACACGCGCTGGACAAGCGGTAACGATGCCTATCAGCGAGAAACTTGGCAACTTGGGATTCAAGAGGGTTTATGTTTTCTCTAAAGACATGTTCGCGCAAAGCGCAGGTGGACTTGACCGTTTGGTTGGTGCGTCCTCCTTGGTTGAAATGGATGAACGACACATGATCGGCAGAGAAATCCACATCGTTGAAAAATAACGGTTCATCTGCAGAAACAATTTATTAATTTGTTTAGTGAACTATGTTTAAAACGGTTTGAGGCAAAAACAAATTGAGCACTAATTCAAGGCCTAATTGGGACAGGTACTTCTTAGACATGTGCGAAGCCGTAGCCAGGCGCGCGACGTGTGACCGCGGAAGAAGTGGCTGCGTTATTGTTAAGGACAAACGAATCATGACTACGGGGTACGTTGGTGCTCCAGCAGGGTTACCCCATTGTGACGAGGCGGGGCATGACTTGCGCAAAGTATTCAACTCTAACGGAGAGGTAACCCAGCACTGCGTGCGAACATTGCATGCGGAGCAGAACGCAATTATTCAAGCTGCAAGGTTTGGTATTCCGCTTGAGGGAGCAACGCTTTTCTGTAAAATGACTCCATGCAGAACTTGCGCGATGATGATAATTAACGCTGGAATCAAACGCGTGGTCTGCGAGAAGCGATATCATGCTGACGCGGACACGATAGAGATGTTTAAGCAAGCGGGAATAGAGCTTGCGATTATGAATGATGAAGTCGAAAAGTACGACAAGCAATAACTAGCTTTACTCTGGTGCTCGAAACAGTCTACCCACCCTTATTTAGGGCAGCAAAGCTCCAAGACGCTGTCTCTAATTGTCTCTACACTTGTGATTGCTTCCAAAACCACTTGGCGCCATCATATTTGGAGCCTAATAGTAATACTATGCAGAAACCTATAGGGGGTAGGTCGCTATTAGCAGTTTTCAAGTTCAAAAACAGGGATTCACTAAGAGGGGTAGGTCGGTATTGGCGCTTTTTCAAGCCATTAAAATGTTAGAACACAAGGAAACAGTTAATTGAACCCAAGGTAAGCGCCTACGACCATCTTAGAAGGCATCCACTTGCAAACTTGTAAATTCTATATAGAGGGGAGGGGGGTCTCTCTGAGCAGGAGAGCCTTAACTTATCTTTTTGAGGGAATAACCATCCATTTAACATTATCAAACCCATACTTCGTTACCAATGGATCGATAAAGTTTGGGGACAAGTCGTCGTCGATTTCTGCAAAAACCACGGTATCGCCGATTCTGTAGACGATACATATTATTGTGACGTCTTTTAGGGCTGCGTATTTGCCCTTGATTTCCCAGTAGCCAGGCTCATCCCGTCCAGGCTCAATAATCCAAGAGTACTTATCCTCAGGATGCTGTCCCTGCATGAAATTGAAGGCACAAACAACGTCCCCGACTGCTTTTGGGTCTTCATTCGTTTTGACATAAAACCAGATTGTCATAACTAACACCAAATAGTATGAGTGGGTTTCTGCCTTTAAATTGTTTCTTCTACAAACCAGCCTTAGCTTCTATAAGGGTTAATGTTTCAAAAAAAGGCAGCTTACGTTCAGCTTTCACGCTTGCCTTAAGACCCTGCGCGCCAAATTTGCGAAGGGTTTCTTCAACGCCTGTGAGCGTGGACTGCATCAAGAGAACACGACCGCGAGGCTTCAAACGCAGTGGCACTTCAGAAATAAAGCAATCAACCACTTCCCGCCCATTGGCGCCTCCTGCCCACGCACGCCCAATCCAAGACGCCGCCTCACTCTCATCTGACGGCAAGTAAGGAGCATTAAATAAGATTAAGTCAAAGGCAACAGTTGTGTTTAGAGCCGTAAACAGGCTTGCCTGAACAAAATCGATTTTACTACGCACACCGTTAAGCGCTGAATTTTCCCTTGCACAGCGAATGGCATATGGGTTTAAGTCAACCGCAACCACGCCGCCAGCTTTTTTCGCCGCCAAAATTCCAAGCATTCCGCAACCAGTGCCAACATCCAAAACCTGTTCACCTTCTTTTACGTCAAGGTTTTCGGCGAAAAGAAACGAGTCTTCAGCAGGCTCATACACATCTTCGTAAATGTTAAAAACGTAGTCGCCGAAGTACGTTCTCTTAGTTGGGTAAGGCATTTGCTAAGGCTCCAAAATCTTTAGGGGACAATTCTCTCGCGCGCCTGTCATGGAACGGCAGGCTAAGGGCTAATTTTTCAGCATCTTCCTTATTTAACTTGAAATTGCTCCTGATGAACGGTGCAAGTGCTTTGCCTAACTTTTTGTTCCGCTGAGTAAAGAGCCACTTCATCATTCGCACGAAAAATGCTGGGTCCTTCGCCTCGAACGGTTTGGTGCGCCAAGGTTTTAGCTTAACGATTACTGAATCTACCTCTGGTTGAGGATAAAACATGTTTTTAGGCACAATATCTAAGAGCTCAACTTCCGCTCCCTGACTGGTGACAACCGTTAACCAGCCATATTCTTCACTGCCTACAGGCGCGACAAGACGGTCAGCGAACTCTTTCTGCAAAATCAAAACCGCACAATCAATCTGCCGTTCAAGAAGCCACATCACCAAATGAGTAGACAAATAGTAGGGTGGAATCGCTATGACCTTGTTGAAATCTGGTAACGCTACCTTCAACACGTCGCCTTCAATTACAGTCACGTTGCCCAAGCCCTTGACTTGTTCACGAAGCACCACCGCAACTTGCGGGTCCTTCTCAACAGCAACTATAGCCTGGCATTTATCAGCCAAGAAACGGGTTAACCAACCGAAGCCTGCGCCAGCATCCAACACCACATCCGCTTTACTAAGGGCTGCGTAGGTGCACAGTTTAGGGTAGAGCGACGGCTCAACCATAAAGTTTTGCCCCATAAGCTTGTTCGGGAAAATTCGGTGGGTTCGAAGCAGCCGCTTCGTTTCCTCAAGGCTCATCGCTATGCCTTACTGCGTCCGCGTGAACAACCGGTACTTGCTGTCACCCTCAAGCTCTTCCATAACCCGCTTCGTAATCAACTTTACAGGATTGGGCAATTCGGTGCGCTTCTGCAAATCCTCGAAACTTTCAAACGGTTTCCGTTCACGCTGGTTAATAACTTGCCACATGTATTTTTTGCCGATGCCTGGAACAAGCTCTAAGGCATGCATTCGAGGAGTAATCGCTCGTGATGTGTTGAAGAAGTTAACAAACCATTTTTCCCGGTTCGCCACTATTTTGCTTATAACACTGGGAAGTTCCGCTTTCGCTGAAGCAGTCAATTCATCATAGCCAATTCGCCCTATAATGTAGGTAACTTCTTCACGGGAATCTTTTCCCACATACACGCGGTCACCAGGCTTAAGAATCAAATCCTCCTTCACCAAAGCCTCCAAAACGGTAAAGAATTCTTCACCGATGCATTGAATTAAAGCTCCCGCTCGGTAACCTGCCCGTCCTGTCGGGCGAAATCCTGGCTTGCCGTGCTGAAGGAAATCTAACACGTAAGCATGCTCTTCATACCGCTTTTCCATAACAGTCACTAGGTCCGTCCTCTAGTCTATTCTCGCTTACTGCTTAAAAATACTTAGTCGCTTCCCGCTACTTCAACGTTCGGTTCTCGTTCAAAAGCTCAACAATTGTATGTAATTTTGAGGTTTCTATGATTTTGCGTCCGCCTGCTAAGAAAACTCTCAACTCGTCAACGGTCTCAGGCATACAATTGATAATCTGAACTGCTTCAGCTTCGTCGAGTTCGTATTCTTTGAGGAGAGTTTGCAAGAGTTCTTCGGCTTTATCTGGGTCACATTTGGAGAATTTGCTTACGTAATCGAGTGTTCGGCGTTGGAACTGGTCTAGGTTTTCTTCGCCGATGGTTTCTAGAACCTTCTTAACTTGCGGTAGTGTTAAGCGACTTTCGCTTACTTCTCTCTTGCTCATCTTCTCTCACTTACCCGTATAAGGCTCTAGATGTTCTGAGCGAGTAATTATTTCTTTAATGGCGTTGCCTTGTGGAACGCTGATGACGTATCCTCGACCTCGTTTTTCCACTACCACGCCTATTTTACCGTGGAACCGTTTGTGAGGCATACTCTTTTGCATACTAGAATCCATCTTTATGATCACTTGGGAACCAGGAGCATAGTCTTGAAGTACCTTACCAATATGTGGTTTACCTTTATCGCGAGTTGCCTTTTTCAGAAGACTGCGAGTCCCTGTGTAATAGCCTTTTGAACCTCTCATTCAATTTTCACCTTTAATTATCATCCATTATTACATTGAGAACGTCAAGCTTAAGCGTCTTCGCTCTGTTTCCGAGCAAATCCGAAACGTTCGGTACTGTTCTTCCTTCATCTCCAGACACCAATTCTTTAACGTAGAGCCCACCTTGGCAACGAATTTCCATCAGAGCCCTCTTAAGCGACACCTTCTTAACTTTAACCTGATATATGTACCTTTCTCGGATTAAATCTGCCCTACGATGCATAACACGCAACGGCGTCTGCTGTTTAATGCATATGCCAGAAAGTTTGTCTTCTATTATGCGCAAATCTTCGTCTGATAATTCATTCTCAAACTCAGCCAACAAACTATATTCTTTCTGTGCGCCTTCACCTTTCTTGAGACGCCTAACAACATCCTTCGTCGTAAAACGTAAATTTAAAACCTCAACCTTCCCAACCGCGCCAGCATTAACCTCGGCTTCAATCTGCTTCAAATCAACAAACCGCTTCTTGGGCTTTGAAACCTCAATCACAAAAGGCCTGCCACTTCCCAGCATCCTCGCATCGATGTCCTCGCGTCCCGAAGCATGGAAAAACGTCTCTTCACCCTGAGCAGCCTCAAGCAGCGATTTAGAAGCCAACTCCTCCACTGATTCAGGATACAATTTTCCTGTTCCGCCACATTTCTCGCAGCCTCGGCCTCGGCAGTTTGAACAGAACCATTTCGACTGTGGAATGGTCCTCACTAACTTGCGGTATCTGCCAGCGACGAAAAGGGGGTTAACTTGAACACGAACTTTCTCAAGGAAGGGATTGAACACTACAACAAGATCTGGCTTTAAGTAATCCACTTCTTTGCCTGTCCGTTGACCCAGCGCTTTGCCGAGCAATCGTCCGAATTCATGCTTTATGCTTTCGCCGTAGCCAATGTTGATGGCAGCCTTGAACTCGTCTTCTCGCTCCTCAACCTTCGTGGGCAACTCAATCCCAACAAGATATGTGGTAAACTCGTAACCTGCAATGGCTTCCAAGGCTTTCTGGGTTAAACTGTCAACAAGCTCAAATTTGCCATCACACAGGCTGCACTTCTCGGCTAGGTCCTTTTTTGGAAGGCGTTTCTTTAGGTGTTTTAGGGTTTCTTGGGCTTCCCTTGAAAAACCCTTAGTCGCCAAAACCTTTAGCCGTTTCACGCCGTCAACGTTTTTTTCTGTGGCAAGGTCGTTGGCTTGCATGGTTAAACTAACTTTTAGTGCTTGGCCGCGAACGTTGTTTTCCATGCTGTAACCAAGCAAAGCAAACTGTCTGCCCAAGCAGTGGTCGCAAAGCGGGTATTTGCTGAGTATCTCGTAGGCTTTTTCTAGAACATCCATTCCGCTTAGCCTACTTGAAACCTGCTGGCATTCCTTTGCCGCCTAATCCGAAGGGCAGCTTCTTTTTATGCTTAAACATCTTTAGCATTTTACGCATCGTAACGTATTGTTTGAGGAGTTCTTTAACGTCTTTTTCAGTTGTTCCTGAACCGCGCGCGATGCGTCTTGCCCGTGAAGAATTCAACAGTTTAGGATTCTCTTTTTCTGCAGGCGTCATGGATTGAATTATTACGCCCCACTTGTCTAGGCGGCCTTCAGCGGTGTTTAGCATCTCTTCAGGCACATCGGCGGACATGCCAGGGATCATCTTGAGCACTTTACCGAAAGGCCCCATTTTTTTAACCGCTTGGAACTGCTCATACATGTCAGTTAGCGTAAAATTGCCGCTCATGATTTCCTTGGCTTTCTTTTGTGGAACCTTGATTTCAGCGTCTTTTACTTTTTCTAGGAGCGTTTCTAAATCGCCCATGCCCAAGAGTCGACCAACAAACCGCGAGGGAATGAAGGGTTCTATGTCTTCGATTTTTTCGCCTGTGCCGATGAATTTTATAGGTGCGCCAGTTGCTGCGACTGCGGATAGTGCGCCTCCGCCACGTGAGGAACCGTCGAGTTTGGTTACGATGATGGCGCCGATGGGTGTGGCTTCATGGAAGGTTTTGGCTTGTGCAAGTGCTTGCTGGCCGATGGTGCCGTCGATGACCATGATGACTTCGTCGGGTTTGATGTGTTTTTCAAGGTCTTTCATTTCCTTGATTAAATCTTTCTCTTCTTTGTGCCGACCCGCCGTGTCAACGATTATGAGGTCTTTGTCGTTGAATTGTCTTAGGCCTTCCTTGACGACTTTTACGGGGTCTTTAGCTTTGAGGTCGCCGTAAAATGGAGTGTTTATTCGGGTTGCCAGTTGTTGAAGCTGGGCATATGCGCCTGGACGATAAGTGTCAGCACAAATCAAACCCACCTTCAATCCTCTTTTCTGGAAGTACCGCGCCAGCTTAGCAGCATGGGTTGTTTTTCCTGAACCTTGAATGCCAACAAGCATGATAATTTTCTTTTTGCCTGGCTCCACCTTTAGCGGAACGGGCTTGTCGCCGACAAATCGGGTTAATTCTTCATAAACCACTTTTATGACGTGTTCGCGTCTTGAAACGCCCGGAGGTACCTTTTCTTTTAAGGCGCGTTCTTCTATACTCTTTGAGATTTGTAAGACAAGTTGAACGTTGACGTCTGCTTGGAGCAGGGCGCGCTGGATGTCGCGGACCAGTTCCTTCACTGCGGCTTCGTCCACTACGGAAGCTTTGAAAAGCTTCTTTATGGCGTCGGTTAGAGAAGAACCTAACTTGTCTAGTGACATTCGGAGTCTCCAGCTTTAAACATTCTATTATTCTTTTAAATAAAGATTACATTCAATAAGCAGATAATAAGCCCAAATTTTGGGTTGTTCTCCAAGGGCAACCGTTTTTGCTACATCAATATTCTTCAATAGTGAAGCCTCAGTTTCCCCATATTGATTATTCTTCACAATTCAGACGGCTCTTCATGCATCATTGGCTTCACAGCAAAAGGCTTCACGCTAGAACATAAACTTTAACGGAAAATCTTAAAACAACACAGGGACAATAAGTATACGACTGGTGAGTTAAGTGACTGCTGAACGCGCAATACATGCATCCATATTTATCCTGTTGCTGGCAGGTTTATCTGTTCTAAGCTTATGGGCAATTTTCACTTACCTGAACCTACAGGATAACCTTATTCTTGTAATCGCCAGTGTTCCTTTAAGCTGGGGAGTAATTCTGTTGGCAATGTACCTTAGCTTCAACAAGCTCGGTTGGAAATGGTGGAGCTAAAAAGTAGCGCTCTCAAGTGACCCCCCCTCCCCTTATTTAAAGCGTAAAGGGTTTAGGTTGAGGTAAGAAAAGCGAAAGATTAAGAAAATAATTGATTGATTATTTTACTCGGACGATTTTTACTTTTCCAAGTATTTTCCAGTATTCGATTTCTGCGCCTGAGGCAAGTTTGGCTTTGAGTTCTGGCTCGTCAGGGAACGGTGCATCTAAGTATTCGTAGGTTTCTAGGTCCATTATTTGTACGCCGGTCGGGTTAATAGCGAAAACTTGGCCGGGTCTCTTGTCGATTAGGGGGACTTCTGCTCCGAGGTCAACTGGTTTTACGAATTGTCTTTTTTGGCCGTCAAAGACGCCTATTGCGACGATTCTTGCTTTGGCTGACCCGTGTTTTCCAGGTTTAGATTTGGCAATGTCTACGATGCGGCAGGGTTCGCCCTCAATCATCATGTAGCCGCCAACGCGTAATTCTCCAACATCTACTGGTCTGCTCATACGCTCACCACAGTATAGTTCTGTTCAATGCAATTCTGAACAACACCCATATATAGATTAAGGTTTACGATAGTTACTGAGCGGTGGAAAAAGTGTTCAAAAGCGTGGGTTTAGTCGCCCGCTATGATAAAAAACCGGCGTTAAAGCTCACTGAGGAGCTAGCGGAGTACCTAAAAGGGAAAGGTTTGAAGGTTTACGTAGAAGATACCCTCGCAGGCAAAGTAACTACACGAGAAGAGTTTATTCCACTCTCAGAAATGAAAACTGATTTTATAATAACAATCGGCGGCGACGGCACCATACTGCGAACATGCATCACCGTCCCTAAGCCTGAACCACCAATTTTAACAATTAACATGGGAGTTAGAGGATTCCTAACAGAAGTTGAGCCAAAAAACGCCTGTGAAGCAGTTGAGAGAATCCTTAGAGGCGAGTACAAAATAGAAAAATGCGCAAAGCTGTCCGTTGCAGTAGGCAAAGAAGCCATACCTGACGCCTTAAACGACGTCGTTATTTCCGCATGTGAACCATCAAAAATACTCTACACTCAAATATGCAAGGATGGAAAACCAATCCTAAAATGCCAAGCAGACGGCTTAATCGTCGCAACCCAAACAGGCTCAACGGGCTATTCGCTTTCGGCAGGCGGACCCGTTTTAGACCGAGAAGTTGACGCTTTTGTTCTCACGCCGATTTGTTCGTTGACGGTGTTTCATTCGCTTGTGTTCCCAGCAGACTCCACCATCACCTTCAATGTGGATAGACCAAAAGAAATGCTTGTTCTAATTGATGGTAACTATCGCAAACTCGTAAGCGCTGATGAGACGATAAAGGTAACCCAATCCAAAAACGTAACCTCATTTATCCGCTTTGAAACCGATTTTTACAATAGGCTTCGTAACAGGTTGCTTTTCAAGGGAACAGAATGACAACCCAAGCCGGCAGCCAATGTAAACGTGTGGTTGTTTTAGATACTTCTGCTTTTTTAGCTGGTTTTGACCCTTTCTCGCTTGGCGAAGAACAAGTAACGGTTCCCAAGGTTGAAGAAGAGATAAAAAGAAACTCCATGATAAAGATGCGCTTTGAAACCGCGATTGAAAGCGGCAGATTAAGGGTGAAAGCGCCTTCACAAGAATTCTCAAATTCAGCTAAAGCATCTGCCAGCAAAGTCGGTGACTCGTATAAATTATCGGAAGCGGACATGCAGCTTTTGGCGTTAGCCTTAGAATTAAAGGCATCAGGCTATACGCCCCAAATTGTCACTGATGACTATTCGATTCAGAACGTTGCCACTCAAATGGGGATAGGGTTTTTAGCTCTCGCCACTTTCGGCATCAAACGCCTCTTGGAGTGGATAAGGTACTGTCCCGCTTGCCATCGAGAATACTCTGCCAACTGCAAAACTAAGGAATGCCAAGTTTGCGGAACAGAACTAAAGAGGAAGCCCCGCCGAACAGCAAAAAAAATAGAAAAGATAACTTAGGCTTCTTTCGCAACCTCATTAATCGTATCTTCAACAATATCCAAGGCTGCCCCAAGCAAATCACTTTTTATGGTTAGCGGCGGCGCAATCCTAAGCGTTGAAGCACCACAAGATACAACCGCTACGCCACGCTTCCAAGAGCGCAAGATAACCTCAGCAGCCTTCTGCGGTGCTGGCTTTTTGGTTTCTTTGTCCTCGACGAGTTCAACGCCAATCATTAGACCTTTACCGCGTACATCACCAACAATGCTGCAGGTCTCTTTCAATGTCTCCAGCCGCTTCATGGCAAACGCACCCTGCTTGTTGGCGTTGTCAAGCAACTGCTGCTCCTTAATGATGTCTAGAACCGCGACTGCTGCAACGCATGACAGGGGGTTTCCGCCAAAAGTGCTCGCGTGTGAACCTCCCGTCCAATCCATAATTTTTGCCTTGGCAATTGTTGCGCCGATGGGTAAGCCTGAAGCTAAAGCCTTTGCACTGCAGATTATGTCTGGTTCAATACCCCAGTGTTCGATAGCGAACCATTTGCCCGTTCTGCCGATGCCAGATTGCACTTCATCATCGATAAGCAGCAAACGGTACTTGTCAGCGAGTTTCTTTAGCTTTTGGAAAAACTCTGGGGGAGGAACCACGTAGCCGCCTTCTCCCTGGATTGGCTCAAAAAGAATCCCCGCTACATCTTCCGCAGGCATATATTTCTGCAAAACCTGTTCCTCGATAAAGTCCACGCACCAGTAATTGCAGTCTGGATGTTGCAGTTTGAATGGGCAACGGTAACAGTACGGATACGGAACCTCAGCGACGCCGGGCATTGCAGGGGAAAAGTATCGTCTCTGCACAGGCTTGTTTGCAGTAAAACCTAACGAACCCATCGTGCGACCATGAAAACCGCCGATAAACCCGATGAACAATTGCTTACGGGTGTGCCAACGAGCAAGTTTTATTGCTGCTTCAACGGCTTCGGTGCCGCTGTTGCCAAAATACGTTTTTTTCTCAAACTCGCCAGGAGCAATTTTCGCAAGCCTTTCTGCTAGGTTGATTACTTCTTTGTAGTAGAAGTCACTGTTGGAGTAATGTAGGAAGCGGTCGCATTGGCCTTTTATGGCTTCAACCACTCGCGGGTGGTTATGGCCTACGTTCATGCAGGCTATGCCCGAGTTGAGGTCAATGTACTCGTTTCCATCCACATCCTTAACTATACAATCGTTGGCTGATTCAACAACAAGCGGATAATAACGCTGGTACGATGATGAAACGAACTGTTCATCTTTCCGAACCAGTTCTCTGGCTTTGGGTCCGGGTGGAGAAACAATTATTTTTGGGTAAGCAACCATTTTTGAAACAGCTCCAATCAAGAGCGGGAGTTGATGTAATATTAACCTTTACGCGTCGGCAATTTTAGTTTAGAAGAGCATTAACAGCAGGATTAAAACTAATCCTTCCAACCCAAAGATTGGAGCCAATATTTGTTTTGCCTTGACAATTGCTTTGTCGACAAGGGTAGATATCGAGTTCAGCTGTTCCTCGCCGATAACCCTGACTTGTGGAACAACAAATTGTATGCAGCCTGCCTTGCAAGCTTCCAAGTTTGCCTCCGCTTTTTTTGCCACTTCACCAATATAACGAGCCAGCAATTCGTGGTCCATAACTTCGCCGACAGGATGGTAACCCCGTCGCCCAGTAACCAACGCGCTCACCGCATGAGTGTCCGTTGTAAAAACTTCGCTTTCATCAAACCCCACTGAAGCCAAAGTCGCAAGAAGCTTTTCGCGCAAACCCGAAATCATATTGTTTCCATCGATAATTATGTAGGCGGTTTTCTGTTTTTCAACTTGGACCACTATTGCTGTTATTCCGCCTGTGCCCATGCCAGCCTTTAAGCTAAATTCCTTTGGGAATACTGTGGCGGCGCCGACCATGAACGGTTTAGTCTGTTGGGTAACGGCTTTTTGGAGGCATTTGGAAGCTGCCCGCTGTAACGCGTCTAAATGTTCTTCGGTGTCGACTATGTCGTTGATGCTGTTGTGGGTGTTAACTATCACTGCCTTTTTCAGCCCGTACTTTTTTGCTTCTTCCAGGACAATGCGTCCTAATTCTTGCGGTAAATCTTCAGTCGTTTTAGGAGCAAGCGAAAAAGAAAGAAACGCTGTGTCACCAAAAATTTGGCATGAAGAAGTAGCAAATTCATCGGTGGCGCTAACAAAAGGTGACGCCAAACCAGCCGACGCCTCAAACCGTGCAGAAGCTATAACCTGCGAAACAATCTTATGGTTCTGGGCTTGAGAAGCTAAATCCAGCTCGTGCCCAAGAATGCCTAAAGGAACACAGGCGTCACAGCCGAATTCTTTTTCGAACCCGTGCTTGAGAAGCGAGGGCAGAAGGCTGCTTCCGATGTTCTTGAAGGGACCTGGATGAACAAGAGGAACAATGATTGCTGCTTTAGGCTTGGAAGCATCAAACTTTAGCAGAGTCACTTCGATGTCTGCGTCTTCCCCCATCTCTTCAAGGTGTTTTTCAAGGGGTTCGTTTTGGTCGGTTACCCAGTTTAGTATGAATGCCCTAAACAGCGGCAGAGCAGGCAACGAGTAGGTGCTCTTTCCTAAACGGTCTATTGATGAAAGTAACAGATAAACTGCAAGGTAACCGATAATTGGGGATATAAATATGAAGAGCAATATTTGCCATGAAATAGCGTTTGGGATTCCAGACCAAAAGACAAGAAAAGCCACTATGCAAAGAGTTGGCTGAAGCAAAGTTGATAACAGTAGCCGCCACTTGGCCGCAGATGATGTTGCCGAAAACACGATAAACCTAAGCGTAACAACGGTAGCGAACCCTAAAAGGCAAAGTTTAACCCAAAGTAACCATCCGAACGCAAAACCTAACCCAACGCCTACAGCGATGAAGAATAGCCAAAAAAGCCAACAGAAAAAAGACAGCGCCAGCGTTCTCCGCATTAAAAAAATCGGGTCATTCTTCAAAACTATCTTGCTTGTTACTGAATCCGCTAAAAACGTTATAGTGAAAAGGGAAATGCCAAGAGCCAAACTGCTAATTGATGGAAGGAAAGCAAAACTAGAAAGGCTAACTCCGGCAATACAGATTACCGCAATTGCGAGAAGCGTTTTCCTGTATGATGGAAGAAAGAACATGGAGGAATAGTGTTTTTTGGCACTATCCATTGAATGGTTAAGAGAGTGTTCAGTCTCCATAAGGCTATCTCCATTATGGAATCGGGTAGCCCTATTAAAATTTAGCTAAGTTAGAGCTTCCTACATTAGAACAATAAATACACTTTTTTTTATAACACGAAGTTAACGCAGTTATGTTTTATCATAAAGCATTCAAAAAAAGAGTTAATGAAATATCAGCGCGCCATCATAACCACAAAGCCACCATGCCTCAGCAAGGATACTGTTTTATCTTTAGAACCACAATTATATTAATTTGCGAAGCTTATGCCAGACCAAGATTTGCCCCCGTCAATTTTCCACATGCTCGAGAGAAACGTGGGCAAAAAAATCAGAGTAATTATAGACCCAGCTTACGGTTTCGAAGGCACCTTAACCGCGGTAACGTATGAACCCTCAGGAATCTGGCTCTCTGACGCCGAAGCAATCGTTTTAAGGTCAACCATCGCTCAACCTATCCCGCAGGTTGCAAGCCGAGAAGAAAGAAGCGAACTGTTCCTTCACCTAAACTCAGTTCAACGAATAGAAGTCTTGCATGCAACTACGCCAAGACGCTAAAAAAACGTTTAAACTGGGAAGAAGACTTTTGCTAAAACGGAAATAACTATTAGTGAAACCGCAAAGACCACGAGCAGTTCAGGCCGCATTTTGACTCCTTCGGTTTCTTCCTCAAAGAACCTCAGCAAACCTGCACTTGCAGCAGGCATCGGACCTGTATCTTTCTTTTTCTTCCTACTCACCAAATATCCCTATCCTACTATTGTGATACATGCCTAATATTTCCTTGCACTAATTAATCTTGCGCCAATTCTTTGCAATGGTAACCTAAAAATACTTTATTGGAATGAATTAGGTTGTCGAGCAGCAGCGTGTTTTTTGATTGGTGAATTATGGGTTTCTTGACTTAACATACTAATGGCTCCAAAAAACGCCAATAACGACCTACCCCCTATAGGTTTCTGCATAGTATTACTATTAGGCTCCAAATATGCCCAAAATCTGAGACAAGACGCTTCGGGTTTAACTTTAATAACCGCCAGAAAAATTAAACCTACCTCGGTGAAGCTTGTGCAAATACATGAATTCCAAGAAATGATGAAGCGCCTATACTTCAAAAGAGATTCCGAACGTGGAATAGACGGAACCTACAATTGGCTAGTGGATGAGGTTGCGGAGTTGGGGGAAGAGTTGAAGGGAAACGATAAGGAGGCTACTGAAAAAGAGTTTGCCGATGTAATTGCTTGGCTTGCTTCCCTTGCCAACATAATGGGAATTGACCTTGAAAAAGCCACCCTCACCAAGTACAACGATAAATGCCCAAAATGCCAAGGCTCACCGTGCCAATGCACATTCTAGCCCAGACGTTTCTGCCCTAAACCCGTCGCTAACCAAACATACCGCCTATTACCTTTCCGCTCTACGGTGCCTTCGTTTTTTAGAAGCCTAAGATGATGCATCACAACACCATAAGACAAGGCTGACTCTTTGGCAATCTTGGAAGCAGTAAAACCACGTGTTTCAAGCAAAGCTAAGATTTTTGTTCTAGCCACAAGACCACTATGTACATTTCTGATGTTTTTTAAGTAAGCGTTAGGATGCAAAGTTTCTTTGATTCTCTCTTCCACCAGCAAGATATGAGTGCGGTTTGCATTGAAAAGCTTTAGCTACTTAAAATCAAAAAGCTTCGCTTGTTTTGGCTTTTTGTTATCAAACATCGTGGCTATCTCTTCCTTGATTAAATCCATGCGTTGCGTGTAATACTTTGGCAAACCATACTTGTCAACGAGTTCCTGAGCAGCAACAAGATACTTCTCTATGCCACCACGATAAACAGTAAGCGTTAATTTTCCGCCACAAAACGTGCATTTACCTTGAAGAGGCAATCGACGGAACTTTTTGTTGCAGGATTTGCACCGGAAGGCTTGCGTTGAGAAAGCGCGCAAATTACCCGCTATGTCTCGCATGAAGTGTGTGTTTAAAACTTTTAAGGCAACCTTCTCGACGTCCACAGCATCAATCTTTTCCCCCAAATCCAGTTGCATGTGGAGTTTTTCAATCATGGATTTGAATTCTTTGTAGGAGCTGTTGGCGTTGCCGAGGTTGATGTTTGTGACGGGTGTTGTGTATTGGAAGCCTTCAAACTGGGCTTCTGTTCCAAGCCTGTGACTGATAATATCCATGATGGCTCCGACGGGGCGTGCGTCGGTTTTCTCTAGAGTTTTTTTGTAGAACTCAAGGGGATAAGTTGCGTCAACGTCAAAGTCGTGGGCTTGTCGTTGTACTTCTTTGGTGTTCACGAACGGAATAAGGAGAATTGGTGCATCCATGATTCCTCCTATCTGCGCAGGCAAGTATATGCGTGAAAAGTTGATGAGCGTGTCCAACCCCAGCATAATAGCGTCCTCGTCGCCGTCGCAGTCTCGGCGTTTTGCTGAGTGCCAAACGGGATGCGCGTAGATAACGTTACGGTCGGTAAAGCCCACCACGCGACCTAAGATGCAAGCGCACGTGTGGGGAGCTAAACCGAAAATCAGGTGCCCAACGAGGTCTTCAGGCTTCTTAACTTTATAGTAAGCTGGTTGTTTGTAGACTCTCACCAGCAGGTCATCGATGAAAGCGGCAATCTGAATAAAGTATTCTCCTGCACGCCAAGGAATAACAACATCCTGAATCTTGAGCTCACAAACTTGGTTAGGATCGGTCAAGGGTAAACCATGCGTATCATAGCAGTATCCCAATTGCCTTACTTTTTCAACGGACACGCCGACTTCGACAGGCGTAAAATGAGTTAGCGGAGCGTTTGTGGCGTCAAAGCGGATAGTGCCATCCTTGTAGACGGATAAATCATGCTTTGCTCGCAAGATGCCTTTTTCGATGATTTCAGGGGTTTTATCTAGATTGGTTAAGCCTTTTACTCCTCTCAGGATTTTTGGCGCTTGATAACCAAGAGAGGCGCATGCGTTATCGATTAGTTCTTTGAAGTTAACGGGTTGCCGCTGGTATTGGATAGCGGCGGTTTTGCAGGTGGGGCAACCTTTGTCCTTTAGGGCTCTGCCGCAACGGGGACAAATACTCTCGGGTACCGTTTCGCATCCGCAACTAGCGCATTTTACTCTTAGCGTGTAATTTTTACATTCAGGGCACTTCCTTTTTGCTAACTCGACAAAAACTGGTCCCTGTTTTGCGGCTTCCATAAGGTCGCGGTGAGAACCTCCCGCTAAGCTTACGGGGAATAGAAGGTGAACAAGTGGTTTCATGTCTCGCCTTTTAGCTTTCTCGGGTCTGCCCATGCGTCCACCCACATAGGTAGGCGCTTTATCCTTAATCTGCACGCCCGAAAGCAAACTAAGTGCCTCTAACACCGTAGCGCCCTCGGCATTCAGTATTTTACCGTAACCTAGACTGAAAGCAAAAGCAGCAGCGTCCTCACCTTCAAGCAATATCTTGCCATCGACTATTTTATGTGGGGCAAAGATTTTCCTCAACAACCCTACAACGGTATCGTTGGCTTCACCTATTATTTTGCAGGCAACACCTTCTTGTAATTCAACTCCAGAAGACGTCAACCACTGCTTCAACAGCCCAATCTCCTGTACATTGGTTAGGCTCGTCCAAAAGAAAATGGAACTAGGATGCAAAGGCACACCCAAACACAGGCTTAGCAATATCGCCTCTTTAACGGTAGGCTTATTCGTGAAAGGGTCAACCAAAAAACCCGCCAGTTTTTCAGAAGAAAGTTTGGTGGTTTCTGCGGCTTTCTCGTAGTCTGAGCCGAATTTTTCCGCAAGAGCATTTTGCAGGTCTTTAACCCACCATTCTTCAACGTACCCTGAAGGAGGAAGCCCTTTGCTGGTATAGAGAAAATCCCCAAAACTAATCAGGATGTCGCCTAAGAACAGGATTTTTTGAACCTTGCCCTTAACATCGGGAAAATTTTCCAGCGACACCCTGACCACCGAGTTATCCTTGAGCAAAACAATTGGCCGTTCAATGCTGTCCACTGGAACGGTAACGCAACCTTTTCCAGGAAGCTCCAAACGCATCTGGGTGCCTGTAGCAAGGAAACTCTCCACCACAAGCATGGTGGCAGGATGAATACCGACAGCTGAAAGCCCAGTGTTTCTTGACCTGCCGTACCTGAGCCTGAAACCTCCACGGCGCGAGGGAAAGGCGAAAATGGGTCTGCCAGCAATAACATCGTCCATGAAGCCGCCTGATTTTTTCTCGGATTTCTTCTTGAATTCTCTTAGCCAATCCCAACCTTGAAAACCGAGCTTTTCAATGATTACCAAAACTTTCTGGGCGCGTCCAACGATGCCGTCGTTAACGACTCTGAGTGCGCCGCCTCTGACGCGGTTCGTTTCCACTCTTTGCAGGTTTCTGTATGAGGACACTTCCACAGGATCAGATTCAGTACCCGTACATTCAACTGGAATCAGATTTAGCGCTTTTCTTAATTCTTCGTCAGGAATGTGATATTGGAAACGTCCTACAGACCGCTCGTATAGTCGTAGTTCTTCCACGAAGCGGGAGACTTCTTCCTCTGTCGGCTTATACTTATCCAAGCCCAGTTGACGGCGCACGAAATCGCCCACGACCAAAGTTAACGCCTGATCTGTTCCGCCCGCTGAACGGATTGGCCCAGCAAAGTAAATGGCTAAATAGCGCGTCCTGTCAGCGTTTGTTTTTATTTTGACTTCTGTTATGCCCTGAATTGGCGCTGCAGTTAAGCCTTCAGTGAAAATTGCAAGAGCCGTCCTGATGGCTTGTTCAGCTGCTCTTTCGGGTTCCATGTCGCCGAATTTGCCCAAGGTGATTTCTTCAGCGACTTTGAAGGCTATTTCTTCTCGCTGCATCTTGGTGCTCAAGTCCCTGATGCTGAGGGCAACCCCTTTGGGTCCAACCAAGCCTTCCACTAAGTCAGCGATGTCTTTGGCTATGATGCATTCCGTTTTTAAGGCTGGGTCAAGGCCTTTGGATCTGGCGCTGTCGCTTATGGCGTACAACAGTTTAAGTTGGTTTTCCATTGTTTCAACGTAGTTTTGATAGCCCTTGCTAATATTCAAGTTGACAGCTCACCCGCAAGATATGGAGCAATGGGTTATTTTGGCTTTCTAAGAATAGAAAGAAAAGTTAACGAACAGAACCCTTAGACCTTGACGCCTTTTATGGCGCTGATGATTTCGGAAACTCGTTGCTTGGCATCACTTGATTCAGTGACGTTTCCAGTGACGATTACGTCTGCGCCAGCAGAAGCCGCAGCCAACGCCTGCTCCTTAGTCCTTATTCCGCCGCCAACGATGAGCGGAATGTCAATCAAATGCTTAACGGCACGAATCATTTCAGGAGGCACAGGGTTTGCTGCACCAGAACCGCCTTCAAGATAAATAAAACGCATGCCTAGGTATTGGCCTGCGAGAGCGTGAGCGGCTGCAAGTTCAGGCTTGTTGTAGGGTACTGAAATTGCCTTTCCAACTATGCCAGCTGTACCGCCGTCCCCTACGATTATGTAGCCCATGGAAATTGGTTCTAAACCGTACTTTTTGACTAGTGGCGCGCCTAAGATTTGGGCACCTATGAGGAAGTAGGGGTCGACTGAGTTTAGCAGGGACATGAACCATATTGCGTCTGCATGGCTGCTTATTCCAGTGACATTATTTGGGAAAAGAATCGTGGGGATACTTACTTTGGATTTGATGGCTTTTACTACTTCATCAAGATGATTCTCAGAAACAAATGTTGAGCCTCCAATCATTATGGCGGCTGTTCCGCTGTTTTTGGAGCTTTCAGCAATTCGTGAAGCATCAGAAGCAGTTACTTTTTCGGGGTCTATGAGGGTTAGGTGGATTGATCCATCGGTTTTTATTTTTTCAAGCAAGTACCTTTCAATAGGCCCTAGCATTCTGATAGTCCTTCAATTACTCTTTTTTTACGTTTGTTACAGGAGTTCTTTTCTGGGGACCGTAAACTTTGTCGGTGAGCATGCAGTAAACGTCAACTTCGCCTTGTGCGGGTTTAACTGGGAATTCTTCCTTAAGACCACAACTACTGCATTGCGCAATTGAATGGCCGTCTTCTCTGAAAAGTTCTACTCTTACGGTTTCTTTTCCGCATTTGGGGCAAGAGAAGAATTTAGGTAAACGCTTCTTTGGAATATGAACAACTTTTTTCCTTCTTCGCCCCAATACAACAACCTTCTACACGGTCTGGTAATGTTCATAATATTTATGCTTGTCCTTAAATACTTGCCTACTAACCATGAATATTGAGGCTGCCATAGCAAGTGAAGTTAACGCCTTCCCTGTTAGATATCGATTTTTCGGAGACTCAAAAAAGAATCTGCCGCTTCATCAAAGAATATGTGGAAAACGCTGGGGCAAAAGGCATCGTCCTTGGGCTCTCAGGAGGAATTGACAGTGGAACCATAGCGGCGCTGTCAAGCCTTGCAATCGGAGGCGAAAACGTTTTAGGGCTTATGTTGCCTGAGAACGAAAACTTTAACCCAAAAGACATCGATGACGCGAAGCTTGTTGCAGAGCAATTTCACTTAAAAACTCAAGTCTGTGACATATCAGACGCCCTTAGCGGCCTTTACAGAGCTATTCCCGTGTTTGACAAATCAGATAAGCTCTGCAAGGGGAACGTTAAGGCAAGGACGCGGATGATTTACCTCTACTACTACGCTAACAAACAAAACAAGATCGTGTGCGGCAGTTCCGATAAGTCCGAAACGATGATGGGTTACTTCACCAAGTGGGGAGACGCCGCAGCAGATATAGCGCCAATCATGGATTTGTACAAGACGCAAGTCCGCAAACTTGCAATTCATTTAGGAATCCCAAAAGAGCTTGCACTCAAACCTTCCACACCGGCTCTTTGGCCAAATCAACTGGCTGAGTCGGAGCTTGGAATCAAGTATGAAACCTTAGACCTTATTCTTTATGGACTCGAACGGTTCATGACGCCCGAGGAGATTGTTGACCAGCTAGGCATTGAGAAGGTTATTGTTGAGAAGGTAAAGAGCCGATGGCTCGCAAGCGAACACAAAAGAAGAATGCCAATAGCCCCCAAAATTGGGTTCAGAACCGTGGGAAACGATTTTAGGCTTCCAAGACACACCTATTAAAAGTGGAACAAATGAAAGACAAAATTAAGCTTGCCCTCTGCCAAATAAGCAGCAAAAGAGAAAACAAACAGGAAAACTTGCGGAAAATAGAAGAATTGACACTAAAAGCCAAGCAGCAAGGAGCAGACATGGCTATTTTTCCAGAGCTCTCGTTAACAGGTTATGTGGTCTTGGACCAAGTTTACGAGTTAGCTGAAACAATCCCTGGACCATCTACCGAGAAAGTTGAGGCTTTGGCAAAGAAGACAGGGATGCACATCATCTTTGGGATGCCTGAGTTAAGCGAGAAAACCCAAGCGACAGTCTTTAACACTGCAGTCTTTATTGGACCCCAAGGTTTAATCGGTAAATACCGTAAGATGTATCTGCCGACTCATAGTGTGTTTGAAGAGAAGAGGTATTTCCGTCCTGGTTATGAGCCAGCCGCGTTCCAAACCGACTTGGGAAATATTGGCTTGAGTATTTGCTATGATGTTTTCTTTCCCGAAGTGTTTAGGCTGACGCGACTAAAGGGTGCGCAGTTAATCATTTGCATTTCTGCATCTCCGGCTGTCCGTAGAAACTACTTTGAAATCTTGACCTCTGCCCGAGCGTTGGAGAATACGGCTTTTCTTGCGTACGTTAATCTTGCTGGTGTCGAGGATGGCTTGCAGTTTTGGGGAGGAAGCAGGCTTGTTAGCCCCACTGGCGATGTTGTTGCTAAGGCAAAGTACGATGAAGAAGACTTTATCATCTGTGAAGTGGATTATGGCGACTTGAGGACGGCTGAAACGTTTATTCCGACCCTGAGGGACTTGCGGCCTGAGCTTTTTGAGAAATTGAAGGAATATTCAGAGCTTCTTTGAATGTCACACAAAAAATATTTTGCCATAAAAGTAAATCACAAGTGCATCACAGGCTTGTGATATCAAGTGATTCTACGGTTAAATCACGGTGATTCGATTGTGATTGGTGACGTCACGAACATTGTCCATTAATCACAATTTAAACATGGCATAAAAAAGTGTGTTTTAGATAAAGAAGGACACGGAAAAGTTAGGTTTATTTGTTTAAAAATTGTAAAAAACGGCAGGTCAGAGAGTTACAGGTGTTTGCAAAAGTGCCTTTTTTGTATAAAGTTCCAATGAAAATGTGAGCTGAATAACCAATAATTTAGCCGTTTTTATGTTAACTATAATCATTCCTGCCCTAAACAGTAAAATGGGTTTGTTTGCACCTTATTTTCTTGTTTTACCGCTTAATTAGCCGTTTTAAATAAGGGTAAACACCCTGTTTTAATTGGACAAAACTTAAAAAGCGGGCACAGTATACAAAACCGTATCCATTTAGAGTATGGAAGGAGAGGGTAGATTGAAGCTTAAAGACGGCGTACAAGCATGGCTAAACGGAGCATTAAACGACCCCATAGTTAAAATCCTGGCTAAAAACAGCCAATTAACTAAAACCCAACTCGAAACGCTATTAATTGACGTTTTAGCGGAAAATTTATCCGATAAACATCTAAAATACGATGATAAAGCGGCTTTAAGGTTAACTAAGGCTAAAATAAGCCGTGGTTCCTTTAATAGGACGTTAAAACAGTCCAAAGAAAATGTCATAAAATCAATCTATACGGTACTACTTTTGGGTTATTTGGGTGTGTTTGAGAGCTCAACTCTTGACCCGTATCTCGAAATAGCCAATAAACTGCACGAATATGTCGAGGCACACCAGGACACACCTAACAAGGAAGAGGAACTAAAAGACCATCTAAAAGTCATAGAAATCATCCGTGAGGAGCTCGAAACAAGCCTAAAACGGCTTTCTAGTCCATCAAAAACGCCTTTGTGACGTCACAAATCACAGAGCTAACTAAGGGTTTTTATTAGCTGGCAAGATGTTAAAATAACTTCAAATATATGCTGAAATCAAGCATTAAATAGCAAAATAAGCTCAGATTAAAGCGCTTTAAGGGCATGGAGATAAGCCTGAGAAAGGGTCAAGTTGAGTTGTGATGTGTGATGTCATAGTAAACATGTGATGACGTCACCACAAACCTTAAAAAGTCCATGGAACATCTGTGATGTGTGATGCAACGGCTTGTATCACGCTTAAATCACACGGGTGACAATCACGGTTGACTTAGCACCAGTAATCTTAGGCGTTCTATTGATTGCAACAGTGGCAACTTCAGTGGAATATTATAGGCAAATACGCAGGGCACAAAAAGAATATGAGAAAGCCAGAGACTTTGTCGAAGATATTGTGCTAAGTTTCAACAGGGAACTTAAACGTGAAGCCGACAGATTAGAGTTAATAGCGTTTAAAGTTGAGGGAAGCTCGGCCAAAGCGGATACCAGCCTAAAGAAAATAGACAACGTGGAAAAGAGGATAACGCCATTTGAACAACAACTCGGCGCCATCACACAAACGATATCGCAAACGCTTTCACAAAATAACACTAACATCCTATCGGGATTGTCAGGTTTGGAACTAAAAATCAAGGATATTGAAGCCTCCCAGGAAACTTTACGGGTAAAGATATCTGGTTTCGAAGAAGAAATTCAAAAGATCACTGTTGCTCCAACCGAGGTTAAGAGCGAGCCAGTGATGTTCATCAAGCGCGATAAAGCCATGGCAGCCTTAACCGACACCGAAATCGCAGTACTAGAAATGCTCTCCAAAGAAGGCTCTAAGACGGCGCCGGAAATCAAAGAGAGGGTACAGCTTAGCAGGGAACACACGGCTCGATTGATGAAGAAACTCTATGAAGAAGGGTACCTCGAAAGGGAAGAAAGCAAAATTCCCTTTAGGTATAGCATCAAGAAAGAAATGGAAAACCTGATGCAGAAAGCTGAAAGCAAGCCATCATAAGTGCTATAGGGAAACTTTTTCTCAACATTTTTTAGGCATTCTTAGTCAGCAAACGACTTTCATTATGGTAGAGCGAATTTTATTTTTCAGCCAAGAGACAAGCAACATTTAGCTCTACATCAAATTGGTTTAAGGCTTTCGTCAAGATTACTTTATGCGTTGCCTAATGGTTGCTTGAGAAAGGTTAGGCGCGGTCTTGTACTTTAGGCTGCTTGGTCCACCGGTCCTTAGAAGCATACCTTTGGTTGCCATCCTTGAAAGGTAAGTGGAAACTGTACTGAGGCCAACGGGGTCCTTGAGTTCCTGCTCATAAACCGATTGAATATCCTTGGAAGAAAACCAAATTAAGGGAAAATTCTTCTGGATAACCGCTTGAACCTTTTCAAAACGTGACAAAACCTTATTCGGTAAAGCAGTCCCTGCACTTACAGTTGGACCCTCACCCGGTGCACCACCTAACAACTCTACAAGATCCAAGAGGCGTAAAGCTTTCTCACGCGTTACTTGACCCTCAAAAGCAATGGTATATCGATTACCATCGCTATCGAACAGCTCAACGCGTATTTTACGAGCCGGCATCTGACGTACACCTTAAGGGTTGTTCACAAGCTTACACTTCACACCTTATAGCTGTTATGGTGAAACTGGATAATAAAAAGAACCGTTATCGAGCTTATAATAGTGTAATCGTTAAAATTTGGAGTTGTTTTATTATTACCAGCTTCACAGTAAAGTGAAACGCCTGAAATAATTCAGTTACGCCTTGGTTATGCTTTTCCAGTAGAAGTGTAGGGGTGCCTTGTTCACTTGTAAAAGACAGGAAAAGGGTAATTTATCAGAAAAGGGGCTTGATAAAGCAACAACTTCGGTGCTATTTCACATGTATTCACAATTTTGTGAACCAATAATAGGAAATCTTGGGTTAGAAAAAATTGAAAATAAACTTCCTTAAGAAATCAAGAAGGCCACGGTTAAAACAAACATACCACCACTGTTACTAAGCTAATTTACCATGGAAAAACCGCTTGCACAGGCACCCCTATGTTTCCTCTCGAAGTATTTGGGACAAAAAGAAGTCAGGAGAGGCTGAAAAAATATTTGCAGAATGTTTGTCTAAAATCTTGGATAGCAATTATTAATATATGAAAATGCTTCTTACCTATCAGAGTATATATCTATATATAATTAATATAGTGATTTTCTTTATAGCAAGCTTTTTTCTCCAGTAGAAACTCTGGGGTGTGTCTGCTCTTGCTTTGTTTGGTTGTTATAGGCTGTTTTCATTGTTTTTTAGGATTCTTGTGTTCTAAAACCAGTTTTTTGTACTATCGCCTTTATCTGTTCCACACGAAATAACGGTGTTACCTCTGAAGAGTGAGAGGGATGGCTAATGGGGAATCCAAGCATACTAGATGATGTATTCGAAAATTTCGTTAACGGTGTTAAATTGTTTAAAGACCGAGAGGTCCTAAGGCATGATTATCTTCCGGAGAAACTGCCGCACCGTGAAGACCAGATTCGTTTGTTAGGTGTGACTGTTGCTCCAGTCTTGAAAGGTGCAAGGTGCTCCAACATTTTCATTTATGGAAAGACTGGAACTGGAAAAACTGCCGTAACAAAGTATGTTTTGAGCCATTTAGAGTCTAAGGCAAAAGAATATGGGGCACAAGTAAAATTCTGCTACATTAATTGCCGAATGGCTGGTTCAGAATACAGGGTGTTCGCAGGTCTTAGTCAAAGTGTTGGTTTATCTATACCCTTCACTGGCCTGTCGGTGGGAGAAGTTTTCGACAGGTTCCGAGCAGGATTAGATGCATCCAGAATAATTTTCATAATTGTCTTGGATGAGGTTGATGCCTTGATTAAAGAACGCGGCGACGCTTTCATGTATGAACTAACAAGGATAAATGAAACATTAACCAAAAGCAAGGTTGCCCTAATCGGCATATCCAACGACCTGCGCCTAAAAGAGTTCTTGGACCCACGGGTCTTTAGTTCACTCAGTGAAGAAGAACTCGTCTTCAGGCCATACGATGCAGGGGAACTTCGAAACATATTGCTTGAACGGTCAAAATTATCCTTCCAAGATGGCGTTCTATCGGATTCGGCGCTGAGCATTTGCTCGGCTTTGGCTGCTGCAGAGCATGGGGATGCTAGGCGAGCTTTGGATTTGTTGCGTGTTGCTGGAGAAGTGGCTGAGCGACTGGGTGCAAAAACGATTACTGAAGAGCATGTGCGCCAGGCTGAGAAGCACATTGAGCATAACCGAGTTGTTGAAGCCCTCAATAACTTAACGTTGCATTCAAAGTTGGTGTTGTTGAGTGTTTACCATTTAAACAGGTCAAGCGCAACGACAGGCGAAATATACGATATTTACAATGAGTTGTGCGGTGAAATGGGCGCTGGGCTTTTAACGCAGCGTCGTTTAGGCACTTTGGTTAATGAGCTTGATTCGATGGGTCTTGTGAACGCAAAGGTTGTGAGCATGGGACGATACGGCAGAACCAAAAAGATCAGGTTGGAAATTTCGCGGAGCCTAATTAAAGATGTCTTTAAGGAAGATAACCGCTTTAGCCGATTGATTGAGTACTCCCCCCAAGTTTCCCGTAAAAACTCAAGTGGCAGCGCCTAAATTAGTTAAACGATAGAACGGTGGTATGCAGTGTTTGCAGGTTCACCACTGGAACTTTTCCCGGTGTAGGAACCAACCCTAATTTTTCCATGTAATCAGTTTGTTCTTGCCAACCGCCCGAATTAACCACGAGTACTCCACGATAATTACAGTACCCTATCACGTGTATGTGACCCGCATGGAAAATGTCTGGTACCCTGTCCACGACTAGGTAGTCTCTGTTTTCTGGGGATAGCATGGTTTTTCCGCCGTAGACTGGTGCTAAATGGCGACTTTGCATAAGTAGTCGCATTGCTTTCTCCGGATGGTCATGGTCCATTCCTGGTATAACAGCGATTATGTCGTCTAGGCTTCGGCCATGGTACATGAGAATTTCCACGCCATGGAGGCTTAGTAGGCACGGGCTTCCGACTGAGTGGATGTTCTTTTTTCCTTTGATTGCCGTCAAGTAACCTTCGGGTATGGCTGGTTGGGGTAACGATTTGCGCGTGGCATCATGGTTTCCGGGAGAGAGGAATATTTCAATATAATCTGGAATCTTTTCCAGGTACTTGGCGGCAAAGTTGTACTGTTTGTGGACGTCCCGTATGGTTAGTTCATTTTGTTGGTTGGGGTAGATTCCGACGCCGTCAACGATGTCTCCAGCGACTAGTAAGTATTTTACTCGGCTCGCTATATCCCGCATTTCTTGGTTTCCGTATTTGCCCATTAGCCAGAGTATGAAGCGTTTGAAGGATTCTTTCTGGAACTTTGTGCTGCCGATGTGGATGTCTGATGTGAGGACTGCGTAGACTGGTTCTTGGGCTCTCTGCGGCTGCTTTCTGCCTATCTCTGGAAAGATAATGTCTTCCACCATGAAAAGGTCGGTTCGTGTCTTGATTACCGCTAGGCAGATTACTTGGTCAGGCAAAAGCATGAGAGCTTTCTTTTTGACTTCTTCGGGCGCCTTCTGTGGCACCAGCACGGTTGCGCTTCCCTGCAAGTCCTCGACTGAGAGTATGGTGTGGTTCTTTGAATCCCGCTTCTCAGTTAGCATGCAGATTATCTTCAGTTTTGTTTTCGGTGGAGACTTGAGCGCTTCTAAGATTGGGGTTGCTCCTTTAACGTCGATTCTCTGTCTAAACAAATGTTCAATGCGTTTGAAGCGATCTTGGAAGTAGAATAGGTACTCCTCGAGTGTTCCGTTAGAGCTCAACTTGCCGGTGGCGTCTTCGAGGATTTTGATGTCTGCTTGTATGTCTCTGGCGTAGGGATAAAACTCGGTTTCAACCGTTTGCTGCTCTATAGATGATTGTGGTAAATTTGGTGTTTCTGGAGCGATTTGTGGCTCTGGCACCTGCGTTTCTGGGGGGGATATTTTTGGCTGCTGTAGCAATGATTCCAAAAAGTCCCTCTCTATAAACATCGGCTTGTCCTGCAGTGTCTGGATTCTCTCGAGCGCCAGACTCATGATACTGACAGGGTCGTTGGTTTCGCTGTTTTGGATAAGGAACTCGAACGCTTCGCTGTTCAGTTGGTATCCTGCCGCGATTGTTGCTTCGATTGCCCTTTGGAGTTTTTCTTTTGTGCTCATCAAGTTCCTGTGCCAAGCCCATGGTTAGTTATGGTTTTTTATGTTAGGCAGTTATGCTCTTGAGTTATTTACTGTTTTTTGTTTGCGCGGTGTTTTTTGAAGAAAGGGTTCCGATAGATAGTTTTGGGTTGAATATGGACTTGTTAGTTTTGTGAACATTTGCTTGATTGTATTTTTAACATTAAGTTATTCCAACTTGATTCAATATATATAAGCGACCCATAGTTTAGATATGTTATATCTTGCTGGGGGTACCTCTGTGAGTGAATTAAGAAAAGTTCAGCAAACGCCAACCGGCACCTTCTTTGTTTGTGTGCCTCGAGATTGGGCTCAGAAAAATGGCTTAAAAAAAGGCGCTTTGGTAAATTTAGATATGACAAGCGACGGTAAGCTTCTAGTTGACCCTAAATATGACGTTGAGCCACAACCTAAAGTTGCTACTTTAGGGGTCGGTCCTTTTTTAGGTCGGGAAATTGTTGGTCGTTATCTTCTTGGCTATGACACGATCAATATTGAAGCAAAGGAGCGAATAGACCCTGACATTAGAAACATAGTTAAGTCGACTGCTAGTTCACTGGCAGGTTTAGAGATTGTTGAGGAAACCTCTTCAAAGATTTCACTGCAAAGTTTGTTGCAACCATCCGGGTTTTTACCTCAAAAAATTTTACAGAGAAATTATGCCTTGGTAGCAGGGATGGTTCGGGATGTCTCTAACTCGTTTATTAATGGCGACTTGCAGTTAGCCAAAAGCGTTGTCGCCAGAGACAACGAGAGTAACAGGCTGTATTTCTTGCTGGTCAGGATATTGCGCACTATTATCCAGAATCCAAGGTTGAGCGAGAAGCTTGGAATTACCCCGATAGAATGCTTGGACTACCGTTTGGCTGCAAGCTTAATCGAAGGTATAGGTGACGCATGCGTTCAAGTGGCTTCAAGTACCATAGCGCTCAATGGAACCAAATTATCTGATGAACTGCGCAAACTGCTGTTTGAGTTGCAGTCTGCTTGTTGCGAGGCTAATGAGCAAGCGCTCAAATCCTTCTTAACCAAAGACATCTCACTTGCTGAGAATGTTCGTAACCTGCGGGGAAAAATCGAAGCAACCTACTCAAACGTTGAGTGCGTTGCAAAAGCTTCTTCTGTTGATTTGATGCCTCAGATTTTGGCAGCGGTGTCTTTTCTTAGGCAGATTTACGAGCGAAGCGTAGACATGGCTGACCTAGTCGTATAATCCCTCTTTTACTTTTTAACATCTTATTGGCTGCTGGAAACATCAATACCGACCTACCCCTCTTAGTGATTCCCATTCCTAACGTGTGTTTGGTTTGGCAAAGAGCCAATATCGACCTACCCCCTATAGGTTTCTGCAACGATTGACTATTAGGATCCAAATAGGTTGGTAAAGGGTTAAATTTCTAAGTTCACATTCACATCAGGGATAACTCACATGCCAACTATTACTGATAAGGTGGCGAATGCTCTTTACTTGTCTGGATGTTTGAAGTTTGGCTCGTTCAAAATCAAGTCTGGAGCAACAAGCCCCTACTACATCGACCTTGCACGCGTCCTCTCCGCGCCACAGCAACTCTGCATCATAGCCGAGGTCGCTGCTGAAAAAATTACTCAGATAATGGCTGCTGACCGAATAGACAAGTTAGCCTCCATCGAGCTCAAGGGCGCCTTAATCGTGCCTAGCATCGCATGCAAACTAAACCTGCCCTGCGTGATTGTCCGAAAAGAAGAGAAAGCCTACGGTGTTACAGGCAGAATCGCGGGCGCGGACGTAGCCAAAGGCGACAACATACTCTTCTTCGACGACGTCATAAGCGAAGGCTTATCCAAAGTCGAAGGCATAAAACCCCTCCAAGAACTAGGCGCTAACGTCAAACACCTGTTGGTCGTGGTAAACCGTGAGCACGGTGGCAAAGAAAAACTAGAAAAACTTGGCTACCAAGTTCATGCCTTGGCAAAGATTTCAGAAATAGTTGACTCACTCTATCGGGAGAAGCATATCTCTAAGGAGCAGGCTGACAAAGTCTTAGATTACGTTAAAAACTTTCAATCTGCCTGACATACCAAGCTACGATTTTTTCAGCGCCACTAATAGAATAACCACTATCCAAGAGTGCCTTTCTTAAGTTATTTGGGTTGTCAGTTTCCACTTTTAATCCCCAAAACCCTTTCGATAAGTCGCATATAAAGTTAACCAAACATCAAAAACAAGCCAAACCAAATCTACCCTTCAAAAAGAACCTCTATGTTTATTGCCTGCAAATTCACAAGATTATACCTCTAAAGGAAGGACTCAAATGCAAACCCAAAAGCAAATTGTAGACTCCCTGCTCACGCCAGAAGTGTACCCCCAAGACCCTGGCAAAATCGAACTTATCCAAACTCACATATCTTTTGTCTTCCTAACCAAAAATTACGTTTACAAAGTAAAAAAAGCCGTAAACTTCGGATTCCTCGACTTTTCTACGCTTGAGAAAAGGCGTGTTTTCTGCGAGAAAGAGTTGGAACTCAACAGGCGGCTCTGTCCAGACATTTACCTCGAAGTCGTCTCCATCAACAAATCATCAAACAACATCATGATAAAGGGCAGCGGCGAAACAGTTGAATACGCCTTAAAGATGAAGCGGCTGCCGCAAGAAAGAATCATGACAGTGCTCCTAAAAGAGAACAAAGTGGATAAAAAAACAATCGACGAGATAGCAGGGATAGTTGCTCAATTCCACTTAAACGCACAAACAAGCCCTGAAATAAGCACGTTCGGTTCGCTGAAAATAATAAAGACTAACTGGGACGAAAACTATTCCCAAACCATAAAATACCTCAACCAAACAATCCCGCAAACAGAATTTCAATTCATCCAAACAAAAATCAACAATTTCATGGAGAAAAACACTGCTCTTTTTGAAAGCCGAATAGCCGACAAACACATCAGAGACTGCCACGGCGACCTTCATTCCGGGAACATCTTCATAACTGATAAAATCTGCATTTTCGACGCCATAGAATTCAACGACCGTTTTAGATACTCTGATGTCGCCGCGGATGTTGCCTTCTTAGCCATGGACCTTGATTTCCAACAGAGACCTGACCTCGCAAACTACTTCATAGAGCGGTACATAGTTTACTCTAGGGACCAACAGTTAACTCAGCTTCTTGCATTCTACAAGTGCTACAGGGCCTATGTGCGCGGTAAAGTAATCAGCTTCAAACTCGACGACCCAAACATAACCAGCGCTGAAAAAGAGTCTGCAACCAAAGAAGCGCAAGCATACTTTAAACTAGCTGCCGAATATACAAAAAGCCTCTAACACTTTTTCTTTCTAAGCGAATTGGTTAGCTACCCAATCTGGAATCTGAACTGTTCCCATCACGATTGGTTTTTGGTGGCAGTCGCTGCCCCCAGTCATAATTAACCCGTGCTCCTTTGCGAACGCTATGTAATGGTTTGTTGTTTCTGGGGTGTTTCTGGAGTGCCAGCATTCAACGCCATCGACGTAAGGTAGCATTTTTTCTTTTATGATTTCTGTTTGCTCAACAAGCGATTTAGTCAATGATACCATAGAGGTTCCGTGAGGGTCGTTTGGGTGCGCCAGCACCAATTTTCCGCCCGCGCCCCTGACAAGTTTCGATGCCTCTTCCAAATGGAGTGGAAACTTTGGGACGTCGCATTTTACGAGGTATTTGTCGAAGGCTTCTTGGCGGGTTTTAACAATTCCTTTCTTAACTATGTAATCGGCTATGTGGGGTCTGCCGAGCACGCCGTCCACGGACTCTTCAATCCTCGCCAAATCCTCCTTGGTGAGGGCTGCAATGTTTTCTTTTTGGAATTCAGTGTTGAGGTTGTCAAGGATTTTAGCCGCCCTCTCCTCCCTGTATTTAGCCATTATCTCCAGTTTGCTCTCCAACAGCTTGTTGCCTGCGTCGAATTGGTAGCCCAAGAAATCCAGCGAAACAGCTTTGCCCCCCTGAAACTTGGGGTGGGAAAAAGTCACGTTCAACTCGACGCCCGTGATGTATCTGATGCCCGCTGTTTTTGCTAATGCTATTGCTTTGGTTTGGCAACTGATGGAATCATGGTCTGTAATCGATAAGAAGTCGATGTTTCTGGTTTTGGCTTCTTTTATAAGATCTGCAACAGACAATTTTCCGTCTGAACTTTTCGAGTGGATATGTAAATCAATTTTCATCTTATGCTCGTTACCTTTTCTCCACTCCGACTACGGACCAAAGGTCGGTTTCGTCGTGACATGTATCAACGGTCAAATGAGTCACTTTGAGTTTCGGATATTTTTTCTTCAAGTCCTCTAGGTCAACGGGTTCGAACTTGTTCTTGTTGGCAAGATATGCTTCTTCCGTTAGGGCGTTTGACTCATACTTTTCTTTAGTTCGCCTCTTAATCCTGGCGATAGACACTTCTTGGGGACAACTGGTTTGCAGGATAACGAAAGTCATGTTGTTTTTTGCCGCTATCTCAGCTGCGCGCCTACGAAGCTCCTGAGTAACAAAGGTAGCGTCCAAGATTAAGCCGCCCTTACTCTTACCCGCAAGGTCGTCTGCACGTCGAAACAATTCATCATAGACTGATAATCGCTTGTTCATGTTTCCAGCAACTTTCGCGTCAAAAATATCCTCATTCTTGAGGACTTCCAGCCGAATCAAGTCGCTGCGAAGGATAGGGTAACCTTTGATTTTGGAAACTTGCTCTGAAGTTTCTGTTTTGTAACTTGCTGGCAACCCGCATGTTATCAGTAGTGTTCTTGGGTCTAATTCTGTTTTGATAAACGAGGCAAAAGGTTCCTTCATTTGTATCCTCTCACAAGTAGGTCTGGACATTGGATAATTAAACTTTTTCGAGCAACAACTGCGGCTTTTGCGTATTGGTGAAGCAAATTCTAAATAGGTAGAGTACACAAATGTTCCTAAAAAGAAGGAATGTTCATGGAAGAATTCCAAGTTAAAGATAAAAATTTAGCACCGCAAGGTCACTTACAGATCGAGTGGGCATCAAAACACATGCCCGTACTAAACCTAATCAAAACCAGATTTACAAAAGAAAAACCCCTAAAAGGCTTAACCTTAGCCGCATGCCTCCACGTAACCAAAGAAACCGCAGTTCTAGTGCAAGCATTAACCGAGGGAGGCGCCAAAGTTGCAGTTTGTGGTTCTAACCCGCTCTCAACCCAAGACGACGTCGCCGCCGCCTTAGCCGACAGTGGCGTTCACGTTTTTGCATGGAGAGGACAGAACACTGAAGATTACTACAAGTGCATCGACAAAGTCTTAGATTACAAGCCATCCATAACCCTTGACGATGGCGCAGACCTAGTCGGCACCTTACACAGCAAACGCTCCTCAGAAATAAAGAACCTCAAAGGCGGAACAGAAGAAACCACCACAGGCGTAATCCGCCTAAGAGCTATGGAGCGAGACGGTAGCCTCAAATACCCCATCGTAGCCGTAAACGACGCCTACACCAAGTACCTCTTCGACAACCGCTACGGAACAGGACAAAGCACCATCGACGGCATCCTAAGAGCTACAAACACGCTTTTAGCAGGCAAAAACTTCGTCGTCGGCGGATACGGCTGGTGCTCAAGAGGCATAGCTATGCGCGCGCAAGGCTTAGGCGCCAACGTCATAGTAACAGAAGTTCAACCAATCCGCGCCTTAGAAGCGGTAATGAACGGTTTACGCGTAATGACCATGGCTGATGCAGCCCCAATAGGCGATATTTTCGTTACAGCCACAGGAGACATAAGCGTCATACGCAAAGAACACATGCAAAAAATGAAAGACGGCGCCATAATGGCAAACAGTGGCCACTTCAACGTAGAAATAAACATCAATGATTTGGACTCGCTGTCAACAGGAAAAAGAACCATGCGCCCCAACCTAGAAGAGTACGCATTAAAAGACGGCAGAAAACTCTACCTCTTAGCCGAAGGCAGACTTGTCAATTTAGCCGCAGCAGAAGGGCACCCCTCCGAAGTCATGGACATGTCCTTTGCAAACCAAGCCCTATGCTCCGAATACATAGCCAAAACAGCCAAGCTGCAAACCAAAGTCTACACTGTTCCAAAGGAACTTGATGAGAAAGTCGCTGAGTTGAAACTGAAAACTATGGGCATTGCAATCGATGAGCTTACCGCTGAACAGAAAAAGTACCTTTCAACTTGGGAAATGGGCACTACCTAATCAACCGAGCACTTGAAAAACATGGCAAACTTTAAATTGATTAACCGAATACATGGCTATAAAGTGGTGAATCACTAAATGGTTAGCAAAGATCAAGCAATAGGTGGAGCAATATTACTAGTTTGCGTAGTCGTCGCCGTAGTTTACTTAGTTGCACTATTTGGTTATGAACAATTAATCAAACCATGGCTTAACATAGGCTCAACAGCAGATGTCAGATTCTGGCTCATTGCCGTACCAGTATTTGTAGCATTTGTAGCTATACTGTTCATAGGAGCATGGATAGGCTGGACAATGGCAACAACACCCCCTCCAAAACCAATCGAAGAAATCACAACTGAAATCGAAGAGAAAAAAGAAGAACCGAAGACCGAAGAAGCAGAACCAGTAAAAGCCCCTGAAGCGCCTTCCACCGAAGAAAAACCAGCGACAAAGAAAAAGAAGTAATTTAACTTCAATCTTTTCTTATAATTCTCCTTTTCAGTTTTTTTATTTTTAGTTTTGCCCTATCTAAATTAGGCTTACCATCAAAAAATCATTATTTGTTATTCACGCATCTTCCTTAACATGCAATCAATGATGTCCTTGCAGACAAGACATTCATCGGGAATCTGCTCTTTCGAAGTTCGCTCACTTAAGTAGCCAGAATGATAATGGCAACCCGATGGCTTATCGCTATTTTTAATTTTTTCTTTAGTTTCAGTTTGGTTTATTTTTTGCTTCGCTTTTTCAAACGGTGTTTCCTCAGGTTTTTTATCTGTTTTCAGAGTTTCATCAGTTATTTTTATTTTAGTTAGACAATAAGGGCAGGTATAATATGCCTCTGAGGGGTTTTCCTGGAGGTTCAAAGTTTTAAGGGGAGCAGTAAAGCTTTTTTTGCAAGAAGGGTTTTGGCATGTGAACGCTTTCTTTTTTCCCCCATGTTCCAAGATAAGCTGGCTCTTCGTATTATGAGCGTTACTGCCTTATAGTGTTGATGAATCTAGAATAAAGATTGTGAACTATTCGGCATTGCATGTTTGGGCTGGAGAAGCAAGCCGTTTTAAGTCATCAGCACCCTCAGCATACCCCGAAGCAACCAAAACGTCACCTGCTTCAATCTTTGAGTCTCCGCGTGGACGCAAACACTTGTCATTTCTCTTTATGACTAAAACCCACATGCCAGTTTCCTCATGCACCCTTGCTTCCTTCAAAGTCTTGCCCACAAGCGGAGAATCCCCCGTAACACAGGCTTGAGTAACTGTTTCTTCCGCTTCTTTGATCGTTAGTTTCAAAATTGGGTGCGGTTCAATCCCTCTCAAAACGACCTCAGCCATATCCGCAGCCGCATCAGCAATCTTTTCCGTCGCAACGCCCAGTCTGATTAATCCGAGAAAGCCTGAAGCTTCTTCTTTCTTAAAATCACTAGTTAACGCAAGCAACTCAAAATCTGTATGCAACTGATCCATGCGCTCTTCAAGCCGCTCCACTTCCTCAGCTAACTCCTTACTGTTCAACATCAAAGATGAATATGCTAAATCAATCATCAACTCAGAAGTATCCTTCAACTCCACGAACCTTGAAACGATTTCCTCGAACTTAGCCCGCTTTTCAGTATCCAATGTCGCCAGTTTGCCTTCGGCTAAATCTTTGAATTCCTCGATGCCCGAATGCGCCCCGCGCGTAATTAGAATGTCGCCCTGGAACACAGTTTCTGTTTCCTTGGGGTTTAGGATCCAATCGCGGTTTCTGCGGATGGCAATTATGTCAACGCCCATCCTTGGCGCTAAATTAAGCTCACCAATCGTTTTCTTAATAATTTCCGAGTTAGGCTTCACGGTTACTTTCATCAAGCGCTCTTGTACTTTCTCAAAGATTTCGCCTACGATTGGGTGAATGCCGATGTTGCGGGTTACGATGGCTGCTATGTCGGCGGCGGCATCTGAAATTTTATCCGTGGAAGCGGCAACAATTGAGACGCCGATTAGCGCCTCAGCGTCTTTTGCGTCTCTTGCCGCAACCATAATTTCCATGTCTAAAAGGTACGATAGATAGTCAACCCTGCTCTCTAATGCGAGAACGTCTTCCGCTAGGTCCTTGTCATTGTACAAAGCTGCGGAATAAGCTAAATCAATCATTAATTCAGAAAGATTCTTCATTTCAAGCAAAAGTTCCCTGACTGGGATGGGTTTGTACTCTATTTTTTCAAAGTGAGGCAATTTTGATGGAGCGCTCCTGATTAAGATACAAGGTTCTAGGATATTTTAATTGTGTTTTTCTATATGATTAAAAGTAAAGCTACAAACAAAGCAATGGTTGTGATGCTGTCGGCTAAGGAGCTGCCGATGGGTAAGACAAAGTTATCGGGGTCAAGCCCTCTTTTGAACGTTAAGATTGCGATTCCATAGGATAGCAATACGATAACAGTGAAAGCAATGACGTTAGAAACAAAAAGTATCAATAGCAGGCTAGAAATTCCCTGCAAGGAAAACATGCCATTTATAGCTAAAGACAAGAGTCCCAGGACAGCAAACATCACAAGGGATGCAGTCCAAGCGCTAAAAATGTTTTTGGCATGATTCTTTATCGACGAAAAAGATGGCGCAAGAACGCCTAAAGCAAGCTTTGTAGTAGCAGCTGAACCCACAACTAATCCGACATCGCCCATCATGTCAATTATGGCTGGATAAACAGTGTAGATTTCTCTGCGACCATCCGCAAGGTTGCTTATGCCTTTGAGAACGGTTCCCGTTATGTTAACCATAAAAGCGACTAAAAGCATGGTCGGCAAAGATTCTTTTATTATTTTTAGGAACTCTGTTTCTCGTAGGTTGCGGGGGAGAATGATTAAGACAAGAAATACGTTGATGAGTCCAAAAATTATTATCGCCCATTTCCCCACTGGGCCCCCGGAAAAGTAAAGGTTTAGGACTCCTATGTAGAGGAATGTTATTATGATGTCGGCCACGGTCGAGATGGCTGGGTACACTATGGTGTCTGGGTCTAAGCTTTTCTTAAATGAGACAAACGCGACTTTTACAGTTATCAAGGTTATAAGCAGACCCAGAGACAGGGTCGCCACCATAACCGTCAAGATGGCTGGAAAATCAGCGATTGTTATGCCCCAAAACAATGTTCCAAAAACTATTGCTATCGCGCTAATTGTTGCGCTTGTTGCCAAGGTTAAAACGACCATGGCTCCAATCAACTTGTAAAAGCTCTTTGTATTCCCAAAGAACCTGGGATAAACGGTTCCAAGATGTAGTGCGGTGCTTAAGCGGCCTGTAAGTAAACCAGTGATAACGCCTTTTACGCTGACTACGGCAGGGTAAAGCGCAATTGCCCATGGGGAAAGCTGAAAAACGCCAAGTTGTAATGCAATTGTGAAGCCGGCAATTAAGCCGCCGATATCAAAGAGGCATGCTAGAGCTGTCTCTTTGAACATTCCAAAGAAACTTTTAGAGAGGCCAGCATGTGATATCTTGGCTGCCTCCTAACACCCATTTATTTTTAGATAAAAAAAATTGTAAATCAGAGTTTTTTTGTAAAGGGTTCGGCTGTTCCTTATGTCAAGTGGAGTTGGTGCTGTAACCGCTTTGGTCGAATTCGGGGAGGTGTGGACTCCAATCATGCTTTACGCCTTCCAAGATTTGTTTTGGCGGTCCACAGTCACTGAAACGATGTGTTTGCGGGCTGCCAAAGCCGCTTTAACTGCCTGCTGAAGTTTTTGAAAGCCATCTAGGACTTAATAGGTTTTTGGTTGATACACACACCAAGGGTCCTCAGTCAAATAATCATTTTTTATCTCTGTGGGTTCATGGAGGTCACCGCAGTAATCGATGAAATCGCTTGAAAGACCATAAGCGCGTGCTCTGCAACCGCCGCATAGTGAGCGGTATTCACATGCGCCACATTTCCCCTTCAAAGAGTTCGGATCCCGTAGAGCTTTGAATACGGGTGAATCAAACCAGGTTTCTTTGAAGCTTTTCTCTCGAATGTTTCCAAGTTTTATGGGTAAGTAGGGGCATGGTGTTACATCTCCGTTGGGGTAAATGCGACAGTAATACAAGCCTGCCATGCAGCCTCGAACCCACTGTCTCATGTCTAAACCCATGCCTTTGGCGATTCGCATGAACTGTGGCGCGCAGGAAGGTCTCACGTTCAACTTGTGTTTTGCGACTTTTGCGAACGTGTTGGTAATCATGTCCTCGTATTTTTGGGGTGAGATGTCTGTTAGTTTGGCGCCGCGGCCTGTTGGTACAAGGAAGAACAGGTGGAAGTTTTCAACGCCTATTCCCTCTGCCAAACTCATGATGTCGTCTATTTGGTTGTAGTTCTGCTGAGTTAGCGTGGTATTTACTTGGACGAGCACATTATTTTTCCTTAGCGCCTTGCATGCGTTGACTGCTTTTTCCCATGCGCCGTCTACTCCTCTGAACTCATCGTGCTGCGCTGGAATGTTTGAGTCTAGGCTGATTGAAACCGTTGCTATACCCGCTGCCTTAAGCTTGGTCGCAATAGTGTCGTCGATGAGGCTTCCGTTGCTTCCGAGTCCCATCTTCAAACCCTTAGATGCGCCGTACTCAATGAGTTCATAGATGTCTGGGCGCAAAAGGGGTTCACCGCCGCTGAGTATGAGTAGTGGCTTGCTAACTTGGCATATTTGGTCCATGAGATTTTTGCCTTCTTGAGTGGTTAATTCATTGGTGAGCTTTTTTTCTGTGGCGTTGATGTAGCAGTGACTGCACTTCATGTTGCATTCGCGGGTAACGTTCCAAGACATTACCAGCGGAATAAACCGTTCCGATGTCTTGGCTTCTGGTGAATAAGCCAGTTTGAGGTAGAATTCGCAGTTGCCATGGGAAGCTATCAGTTTAGGCTGCCACAACGTAAACGGGAAGGGCAGAACCGTGTCGAGCATAGCTTTGGCGTGGGCAAAACAGAAATGCGTACAAAACAGCGCCGAAACCTTATCGTCTACACCGTACTTCTCCGAAGCGTAACTGTAGCTTCCAAAAATGGGGCAGTTCAAGAATTCCATGTGTCCGTCGAGGGTTTCTGTGCTCATGGTCATGTTGATGAAGTGGTCGCTTAACATGACTGACTGGAGTTTTTCTCGGCGCATGCCAACTTTAAGCGTTACATCAAGAGCGATGCTGACGGTTTCCTGGCCAAATTTTTCCTGCACACGCGCCATAGCATTTCCAAGTGCTGACAGACCGATGGTTTTGGCTAGTTCGGCTGTAACCAGTAGACCTTTGATTGTTTCGTACTCTTGAATTAAACGCATCTTTATTACTTGTTGTGCCCAATCGTGAAACAGTTTTTCTAATGCTTCGCCCGCTTCGGGGTTCTTGTTGCTTAGCATGCTTTCGACTTTTTTGTTCTCTTGCTTTAGCTTGGTGAAAAGGTTGATTTTTTGTTCTGTTCCCAACCTTGCACTTGTGGTTATCTCCTGCAAATCCGCGGGGAGGGGAGCTACTTCTTTAGTGAGCTCTTTAGCGTCAGCCTCAAAATCGCCATAAATCTTGTTTAACTGCGCAGACACATTAGGCAACTCTACATTCAACTCGCCAAGCAGAACTTGGGTTTCCGACTCCATCTTCGTAACCATGGCCATATGGTACAGAAGTGAACCAGCCATGCCCGGGTCGGCTTGCTTGCCCATTACTCCATTGAAAATTTGGTTAAACAACCGCTTTGCCAAATCAAAATCCTGATTTTCTATGGCGGCTTGGGCTTCGCTGAGTTTCTGTCGGCGACTAAGTAAGAGTTGAGCCCATTTATGGCATTGCCTAACGTCAAAGTTTGTTAACGCGTCCACACCCTTGAGGCATAGATTCCCAGTTGATAGTAAAAAAGGTTAACGGTGCCTGAGTTGCTTTAGCAATAATGCATCTATATGTAGTTGGGGTTTCGATAAACTAATTAACCTCAAAACGGAACATAGCCAGTTATAATGGGTGATTGATTTGATTCCTGATTGGATTTACGCATTAGTCGGTTTTCTGATTATGTTAGGTATGCTTGGAGGAATTGGAATTAACAAGCCAAGAGGCATGAGTGTTAAAATGTGGTGCGTGGGTTACTTAGCGGTCGCGTTGGGTTTTGATGCGCTGGTTGTTGTTGGTTTACTGGGTCAGTATTCGTGGCTTACGAATCTGCTTGTGGGGCTTTCCGCGGGCGCCGCCACAGGCTTAGCTATCCACGTAATGCATCACATTAACGAAGAAGACGCGAACCCAACTTTTATGAGCTAAAAAAACCCTGATGCCTTTAGGGTACTTTAAATCATTAGTGCTCAAGCGTTTCTTCTAAAGGGCGGCGATTATAACTGCGATTATGCCGCTTAAGAAAACTCCATCAAACGTGCCTGCGCCGCCTATGCTTGCGACGGGTGCACCGAGTTTGGTTATTCTGTGGAGGTTAAGAAGGTCCGCTCCTATCAGTGTTCCAAGCACGCCTGAAACGTAAGCTATTGCCAAAGGTGCGCCTGGAGCAAGAACGATAGCTGTTATGGCTGCGACTATCGGCGGGATGAATGCTGGCCCCGCCACGGCGGCTAATATAAGAAAAAGTATGACAAAGAAAGAATAATTATGCGGATAATACACCGATTTTCCACCCATCGTTACACCTCAACTTCTAAACAGCGCTTGAAGATAGCGCCGTTATTTTTTGCAATTTCTGTTTCGGTTTTGCGTCCATCGGCTAATAATTCTTTTAGGATTTTTGCTTGGACTGCGGTAACTTGCTCGGTTAAGACTGATACCCTCTGAGTCATGATATTTTTTCATTATAATTAATTAATCGTGTATTTAGCATTTACTTATTGAACTGTCTTATTCCCAAAGACAATAAATGTAGATATTATAGCCTTTTTCTACCAAAAAAAGCAAAATTATCTAATAATAGGTAAAGTTTTGGAAAAATTTATATGCTCAAACGCCAAATTAGGCTACAAGATAACCAAATTCAATAAATTGGCTATTCTTTAAAAATGAAAGGAAATAAAAAGAAAATGAAAACAAATAAAATATTCGCAATGTTGATAATATTGGCTTTTGCAGTTTCAATCATACCTATGACACAAGTTAAAGCACAGACAGCACCTACAGTGAAAACTTACCCCGTCGGCGATGTTGTACCCAATCCAACAGGTGTTGGGCAGCAAGTTTTGGTAAAATTCGGAATTTTACAGCAGGCAGGCTCCGTAAACTTTGGATGGACACGTTTGACAGTAACTGTCGTTAAACCTGATGGCACAACAGAAACACTCGGGCCATTCAATACAGACTCAACAGGCTCATCCGGTACGCTTTATACACCTACACAAGTTGGCAACTACACGTTTACGACACACTTCCCTCAACAAACAAACCCTGTAGATTACTTCAACATGGAAGGAGGTAACATGATCTTGGCAGGTACTGTACTCCTAGCGAGCACTAGCGACCCATACGTACTTACTGTAACAAACGAACCCCGCCCAATCAGATCTGGCGTTGCACTTCCAACTGAATACTGGAGTCGTCCGATTGATGCACAGCTCAGGGAATGGTACTCAATCTCAGGAAACTGGGTTGGTGTACCTGACCAGAATAATAATTATTGGGTAAGCAATGCACTCTATAACGACTATGCCCCAGAATCAGCCCACGTACTATGGGCAAACCAATTGACTACTGGAGGACTATCCGGAGGCCTATGGGGCGACGGTCAAGTACCAGCAGCCTCTGAATCAGGCGACGCATACGAAGGCAAATTCCCTGGCTCAATAATATTGAACGGAGTCCTCTATTACATGAGAACAGATCCAGGTACCCAGAGCACCCTCTTTGCAGTAGATTTACACACTGGAAAAACACTGTGGACTAGTAACGACATTTCGCTATCGTTTGGTCAAATCTTTTACTTCAACAGTTACAACGTTGACGGTATATACACTTATCTCTGGCAAGAAACAAGTACTATGAATCCAGATTTCAGCTCTAACACAACTTACACAGCATTCGACCCCTTCGATGGCAATCAGCAGATGCAGATCAAAAACGTACCTTCAGGCGTTAGAGCATATGGTCCAAGCGGCGAAATCCTCATCTACCAAATAGACTACGCTAATAAATGGATGGCTCTTTGGAACTCAACTGATTGCGGACTTCAGAATGCAGTTATTGGCACTCCTGACTATGGCAGTTGGGGTAACACAGCTCACGGAACAGCATTGGGACCAGGATTAGATGGCGCAAACCCGAGATGCTACTCATGGAACGTATCAATCCCCGCAGGATTAATAGCTGGCACTTCATTCTTCGCACCAATATTGAAGGTTTACCCAGACAGAGTAATGTCCATGGACTTCAATGCAACACAAGTCAGAGTATGGGCATTAAGTACAGCACTAGGCTCGAGAGGAACATTACTATTCGACAAAACATGGCAAGCACCAGCTGAATGGCTAGCAGGCACTAATACTTTGAACTATGTTGGCGCAACCAGCGAAGTTAAAAACGGTGTTATCGCACTATGGGACAAAGAACTAAGGACACACTACGCGTTTAGTACAGAAACCGGAAACTATCTATGGGCAACTGCTCCTGAAGCTTGGCAAGACGCTTACGGATGGGGCAATGCAGAGCACACTTGGTACTTTGCCTACGGTAAACTCTATTCAGTTGGCATTGGCGGTATAGTCTATGCTTATGATCTAGCGACAGGAAAAACAACGTGGACCTATACAATGTCGGATCCATACAACGAACCGGTAACTGGCAACAACTGGTGGGGCTGGATAGATCTGATTGTGGATGGCAAAATATATGTCGGCTCACTTGAGCACTCAGCTGAGAATCCAGTACCGCGAGGTGCACCATACATCTGCATCAACGCAACCGATGGCAGTGAAATCTGGCGCGTCAACGGTATGTTCCGTGAAACCCGATGGGGTGGCAACGGAATCATCGGCGACAGCATCATAACTACCATGGACACCTATGACCAACGCATATACGCAATAGGCAAAGGGCCTACCGCTATCACAGTTGATGCACCTAACATTGGGGTTCCATCAGGCAATAGCTTAGTGATACGAGGCACAGTCACCGACACTTCCCCAGGAACAAACGACAACTCTATGAAAACTCGGTTCCCCAACGGCGTACCAGCGGTATCTGACGAAAGCCAAAGCGAATGGATGCTATACATATACAAGCAATTCGAACGCCCATCCAACGCAACCGGTGTACCAGTCATAATCGATGTGATCGATGCTAACGGCAACTCCAGAAACATCGGCGCAACAATAAGCGACTCCAACGGAGCCTACAGCTTTAGTTGGATGCCTGACATTCCAGGAAAATACTCAGTCTTCGTTACCTTCACCGGCTCTAAAGCTTACTATGGATCCTCCGCTGAAAGCGCCTTCGTCGTCGACTCAGCACCAGACGCAACCGTAGCACCTACAGAACATCCAGCATCAATGGCTGATCAGTACTTCCTGCCACTATCGATCGGTATGATATTGGCGATACTCGTAATCGGCGCAATCCTTGCACTGCTGCTACTCAGGAAACGACCATAAAAACAAACAGAAAAAATAATTCCTCCCCTTTTTTAGTCTTTAAATCGATGAGAAAAATATGGGGCTGAGTAGGCTCTCGCAAATATTCACTACATAATAGCATAGTTTAAGAAGCGTTTTTGCATTTTCGCTCTTCTTCCTTAAGTTTAGTCCAGAGCCTCAGCAAACCCTACTATTCTAAACTTCTTAACCAGTTATTTCATCGCAAATTAATTTGATTTGGCGCCGGGGAAGGGATTCGAACCCCTGCGAGCACGAAGCCCACTAGCTAACTTGCCTTTTAGGCTTTAGCCCTCTTTTGTTAGATCTCGAGGCTAGCGCGATAACCACTCCGCCACCCCGGCTCCAGCCTAAACATTTGCAGTTGTGGCTAAAAGAGTTTTCAGTGTCATATGCAGTTATTGGCTAAGTTTTCACGCGCGTGGGTTTGCATTTTTCTGCTTTAAATAAGGGGGTATAGCCAAGTGAGACACTATTGTCCCACGTAGCCTAATTTAGACTGAAAAAGGCGAAAAAAGCCCTAAATTCCATTTCCAATAGGTCAGCGAATTTTGTTTTCATATGTTGCAAACGATAGCTAACCCAAAAAGCGCTCTTAGCAACAGGAAGCAACTAGAAATCGTCAATTCGTTTTTTCAACAGATTGCACATGCTTTTGCGTTTTTGATGGCAACGTTTATAACTTAATCTACTATTTGCTAAAGGCGCGAAGCGGAAGTACTATGGGACATCGTAAAACTCATGCTCCAAAACATGGTTCATTAGCCTATTTACCTAGGCATCGTTCTAAAAAACCAACTGCGCGAATTCGATACTGGCCAGAAATAAAGTCAGAATCTCCTAAACTTTTAGGTTTCTCAGCCTACAAAGCAGGCATGACTTATGTATTCACAATCGAGGACCGTAAACGTTCTCCTCACTTTGGAAAAGAAGTCGCGCGAGCAGTAACCATCCTAGAAACGCCACCTATCCTTGTATGTGGCATTCGAACTTACACTAAAACACCATACGGGCTCCAAAACATAACGGAAGCCTGGATGAAAGACCCACCAGCCATACTAGACCGACTGCTGGTTTTGCCAGATACCTTTAACACTGAAGCCATGCTTGAAAAATTGCAGCAAAATCTCGAACAAACAAATGTAGTTCGAGTTATCACCGCCACACAGCCATCACAAACTAGTCTTTCAAAGAAGAAGCCTGAAGCATGCGAAATCCAACTCGGCGGCGGAACAATCCCCCAGCAATTCGAGTATGCTAAGCAACTTTTAGGCAAAACAGTTACTCCTGAAGAGGTCTTCAAAGACGGACAATACATTGACATTGGCGGAATCACCGTGGGTAAAGGTTTCCAAGGTCCAGTTAAACGTTGGGGAGTAACTTGCCTTCAGCATAAAGGCAGAAAAACAAAACGAGGCATCGCAACTTTAGGTCCATGGAATCCGCACCACTTGATGTACTCAATTCCAAGAGCTGGACAGATGGGTTATCATCAACGCATCGAATTCAACAAGCGCATACTAAAAATCGGTAAAAACGGCAAAGAAGTCACCGTTAAAGGCGGATACATCCGTTACGGCGAAGTAAACGGACCATACGTCCTACTCGCAGGCAGCATACCTGGAACAGAAAAACGCCAAATCCGCCTAAGAGTTCCTGCACGTCCACCACGCGAAATACCGGAAGCAGCACCACAAGTCACATATATATCGCTGGAATCCCCACAAGGAAAATAAGGTGAAATGAGTCATGGCACAAAAAACAGCAGAAATCTTTGACTTGCAAGGCAAAGCAACAGGTAAAATTACGCTTCCAAGCGTTTTCTCTACACCCCTAAGACCCGACGTAATAAAACGCGCCGTCTTAGCCATACAATCCAACAGAAGACAGCCACAAGGCAGAGATCCCATGGCTGGAAAGAAAACCACTGCTGAATCACGCGGAACAGGCAGCGGAACCGCAAGAGTTCCACGCATTAAAAGCGGCAGTGGAAGAGCAGCTTTTGCTCCAAGCACCGTTAAAGGAAGACAGCCACACCCGCCAAGAGCCGAAAAAAAAATACTGAGGGCCATTCCAAAGAAGGAAGCAAAATTAGCTTTAACTTCAGCCATCGCAGCAACTGCACAAAAAGAAACCGTGACTTCCCGCGGACACAAAATCGGGAACGTTCCCCAGTTTCCATTGGTAGTTGAAGATGCCCTTGAAGGCTTAACGAAGGCAAAAGAAGTCGAAGACGCATTCACAAGCCTTGGCATAGCCGAGGACTTAACCAGAGTACGGGATAGCCGCAGCGTTCGCGCAGGCAAAGGCAAGCGCAGAGGCAGAAAAATGAAGCAGGCCGTTGGACCACTCATCGTAGTTGTTGACGGGAAAAGCTTAGTTAATGCCGCCAGCAACCTTCCAGGCGTCCAAGTGACAACCGTGGCTAACCTTAACACTGAAATGCTTGCACCAGGAACTCACCCAGGACGATTAACCGTTTGGACTAATGGCGCTATCGAAAAATTAACCACCCTTTATGGAGAACAAATGTAATGGACATTAATGAAATAATCACTTTTCCATTAATGACAGAATCCGCCAGCGTAATGGTTGAAAGAGACAACAAACTAATCTTCATAGTCAACCTCAAAGCTGGCAAAACCGATGTCAAACGCGCTGTTGAGACCCTCTACGAAGTCAAAGTTAAAAAAGTAAACCTGCTCATCACTCCTCAAGGCGTAAAAAAAGCGTTCGTGAAGCTGACACCAGAATTCAAAGCTTCAGACGTCGCAATAAAACTTGGAATACTCTAAACATACAGAAGGCATGACTTATGGGAAAACGAATTCGTGTTCAAAGACGTGGTCGCGGTGGACGAAACTTCCGTGCCAATACTCACAAACGTGTTGCTCCTGCAAAGTATCCTGCAATAGCACCCAAACAATCCTTTGAGCTTCAACTAACCGGCACCATCGAAGACCTTGTTCATGATCCAGGCCGCGGTTCACCACTCTCACTAGTCAAATTCGAGAACGGCTTATCCATTTACACAGTTGTTCCTGAAGGCGTTTTCACTGGGCAACAAATCTGCTATGGCGGAAAAGCTCCAGCTGAAATAGGCAACATTATACCCTTGGGAAAAGTTCCTGAAGGAACAATTGTTTGCGACATTGAGCTTCGTCCAGGTGACGGAGGAAAAATGGCTAAGTCTTCAGGCGCTTACGCTACTGTTGTCGGTCACACTCCACAAGGCACTATGATTCGCTTACCCTCCGGAAGAACAAGATACGTTGATGATTACTGTTTATCCACTGTCGGTGTAATTTCTGCATCTGGAAGAATCGATAAGCCTTTCCTGAAGGCAGGCGCGAAATTCCATCTGATGAAGGCTAAAGGTCACACGTACCCAAGAACTAGCGGTCGCAAAATGGTTCCCGCTTGCCACCCATACGGTAGTAGCAAACGTAGCGCTCGCAGATGCACAACAACTTCGCACGGTGCTCCACCAGGACAGAAAGTCGGATTGATCGCTGCAAGGGGTCCAGGACAGAAGAAGAAACGGGCAATACGGTAAAACACTAAAGGAAACTATAATAGAGGTTAAATCAAGTTTAGGTGAAGATGAAAGATGCCGAAAGAATTTAGCTACCGTGGACACAGCCTCAACAGTTTAACAAGCATGTCTATGGATGAATTCATCAATATGCTTCCCTCACGCCAAAGAAGAAGCCTAACACGCGGACTAACACCAGAACAGCGCATACTGCTCGAAAAACTACGTGAAGCAAAAGAAGCCCAAAAACAAGGCAAAGACGTCAGCCTAAAAACTCACGTCCGAGACCTAATCATTCTCCCAGAGATGGTGGGCATAAAAATCGCCGTGCACAACGGCAAAGAATTCGTCGCCATGGAAATCAAACCAGAAATGATCGGACACTACCTTGGCGAATTTGCCATAACTAACAAGCCGGTTAGGCATGGAACCCCAGGTATCGGCGCGTCACGTTCGTCAATGTATGTGCCGCTAAAATAAACCAGTCTTTTCTTTATTTTCTTCTTTGTTTTGTTGATGCTTTCGTATACAGAAGATTATGCTTAATTTTTTAATGTGTTATTGACTTAGAAAACGACATTACCGATCTACCCTCTTAGGGATTCCAACAGGCTTTGGCTTGAAAAAACGTCAATAGTGACCTACCCCCTATAGGTTTCTGCAACGTATTACTAATAGGCTCCAAATATGTTCGCAATCTTGTTAGCAATAGAACATTAAGCGGCATTGGAATTTTTTAAGATCTTCTATTCTTGCGTCAATTTAGTAAAGTGTTAATAGGGCATTCTGGATTAGTTTCTAGTGAGGCTTTTTCTATTGTATAGTTTTCAGTCGTGCGTATCGCATTTTTGCAACATTTATTCAGGTAACAATCAGCGGGATGTTTTGCTTGTTTTCCCAGGAAAGTTCAAGGCTCCCGACCCTCAGGTTCCCCTTGCCCTTTTGCACATTGCCGCTTCTCTTAAGCAGGACGGTTTTAGCGTGCGCGTCCTTGACATGCGCCTTGAAGATTACCATCATGTTCAAGTTGGAAATCCTGTTTTTGTGGGCATAAGCTGCATGAGTGGCTTGCAAATCAAGTATGCCTTAGAGTTTGCCCGCTATGTACGGATGCAGAATCCTTCTTGCCCGCTTGTCTGGGGCGGCGTTCACCCAACCTTGTTGCCTGAGCAAACAGCAAGCAACGATTTTGTTGACATCGTGGTTCGTGGGGAAGGCGAATTAATCGTCAAAGACCTTGCGAACGCAATTGCCATGAACCGACCGCTCGACGATGTTGCAGGCATAACCTATACCCTTAACGGCTCAATCAAAAGCACCCCAGACGGAAAAGCCATAGACTTAGACGCCATACCCATCGCCTTGCCCTATGAACTCCTCCAAATGGACAAGTACCCCTCCTTCAAATCAGGCCGCTTTCACGTCCAAACCAGCCGAGGCTGCCCCCACCGATGTGGCTTCTGCTACAACACAATCTTCAACAAGAACAAATGGAGAGGAAAATCTGCAAAGCGCGTGCTCGACGAAATCGAATACATACTAAAAAAATACCCCCACATCAAAATCATCGACCCGATTGACGACAACGTTTTCGTTGACGAGTACCGTGTGAAAGAAATTTGCCAAGGGCTCATAGACAGAAAACTTGGTGTTCAGTGGCGGGCTAACTGTCGCTTCGATTACCTCGCTACTTATGATAAGAGTTTTCTTGAGCTCTTAGAGAAAGCTGGGTGCGTTGAGTTGGATTTTGGCGGCGAATCAGGTTCAGACCGCCTCCAGCAACTTATCTGCAAAGATGTAACGGCAGATGAAATGTTGCAGTCAGTTGAGAACCTGCGGCGTTGGGCGCCTTCCATTGAGCCTTATGTTTCTTGGATGAGCGGTTTACCCGGAGAAACAGATGAAGATTTAGTTGAAACTTTTGATTTAATGGATCGAATGCGTGAGGTTAACCCTAAAACGCAGCATTACGGCATATTCGTCTATACACCCTTCCCAAGCACCGTCATGCAATATTTGCCCTCAGAGTTTACGCCGCCACAATCGCTTGAAGAATGGGGCAGCGTAGAAGTCTTCCATTTCAACCCGCCATGGCACAGCAAAGCACAAATCGAAAAGCTGCACACGATTTCCGCGGTCACGCGCCTCGCATTCTATCCCGAATCAAGAATTAAAGAACGCGATTTAGCATACAAGTTTGCTTATGCCTTAATGAATAGGATTGAAAAATATCGTTGGCGCCACAGAAACTTTGGTTTCCCCATTGAATTAAAAATCGTTGACGCCGTGGCAAGGAAGTTTAAGGGGTTTCTTTAAGCGCTGTAGTCTCGTCCTTCAGGCTTTGTGCTTACGGGTTTTCCAGCTTCAGGAATCTGCGGCAGCGGAATCGGTGGCGGAATGTTCAACGTCCTTGATATGAGCACTGACTCAATGAAGACAACGTTTGATATCGACTGGATTATTATTTGGGCTGGCGGCTTCTTTTGGTCGTAATCCTTGAGGATTTTGTCAACTTCGCCTTTTTCGCCGTTTACGTAAGCGTTCCCCTTCAAGCTCATCTGCGCTATAGAAGGATTATAAACAATCGACAAAACAAACGGCACTTCCAAGGATTCATCCTGTTTCTTTTCCATACCAACAACGTTAATGTTAGTGCTAATCTGAATGGGCGGGATTGGTTTTCTAATGTCCCAGAAGCGTTCTGCTGAGATGTTTGTTATAACTACGTTTACTCTAAGCATTATAGGTCAAAAAGAATAATTGCAGTTGGGAGATTTAAAACTGCTTATTTCGGCTTGTACCTTGTAAAGCCACAGTGCCCACAAGTATACCTGTCATGATGATCTGCCGTGAAGTATCCTGGACCACACCGCTCGCAAGTTGGACGTGCCCTAGAAACTTTGTCGCCTTCAACCTTGTACATCGCACGGACGCCTTTTTCCTCTTTGTGTTTCTTCTCTCTTTTCTTCTCAGCTTTCTGAGCTTTCGGTGCTGCTGCTGGCGCCGCTTCTGCCACAGCTGCTGGTTTTGCCGCTTCCTTCTTTGCTGGTTCTTCTTTCTTGGGTGCTGGTTTAACTGGCATTATGCTTTCGCCTCTTCTTTGGGCTTTTCAGGTGGACTGTTACGTTTCCTGATGTATTCAGGCTCAACGATTTTAGCTTGATTAACGGACTGGTAAACGTTAGCAACTCCCACTGTAATGCTAGTTCCCGTTTTAGTGCGCATTCTCTTGATGAAAACTACATCGTCGCCAATCTTCATTTCGATAGCTACGGCTTTCTTTACTTCTAGCCTTGGGGGAGTTTTCTCTTTTGGACCCGAAACAATAGTGAAACCTACTTCTTTCCGTTTCAGAAGCGGGTTATCCTTGGTTGAATCTATTTTGACTTGCATTAATGTTCACTTAAGGCGTAAATTCATACAATATTCTTCTTATTTAGCTTTTCGAAGCTTTCATGGCGTTTAGGAACTCCTGAGCCTGAGCTTTTTTCTGAGAGGTAACTTTAACGACCACAATCCCTGAATAAGGCTGCCCATAGACCACAAAAGCGTTTTCTGGCGCATACAAAACCGCTATAAGCGTAAGCAAATCTTCTTCGCCCCTGACAACGATGTGCGTGTGCTCATTTCTTTCTAAGGCTTCTTTGACAGCTAAAATTGCTTCTTGGGTTATTGTTCCCTGCGGATTATCCACACAAACCGTTTTTTGCACAGCTGCTTCTTGAGGCATTGCCTGTTCCCTTAGAGAAATATTATCGATAATTGTTAATTGTGGATGGATGCTGTGTTTGTGGAGGTTGCGGGAAACGATGTCTCCAACAGAAATTATTCTGGAAGGCTTTTCTTTTTCAACAATTTCCTTCAGTCTGCCCATCGTTTCGTCGGGTGCGCCTTGGATAAGGTTGCCAAAGGGTTCTTTTAGTTTCATGCGAAGCTCAGGCGTTAAAATGTACGCTGTAGTCATCTCTTGAACCTTGCAAATAGAAAATACTCGGTAGGTTATGAAGCTACCGCGCATCAAAAAACGGTTAACGCACTTTTAGGGCGTATCGGCCTTTCTCTTTAATATTCATCACTTTTGCAATGGCTGAGGTTTCAGGATCAAACATAACCACTAAGCCACTGAAATCTTCGCTAAAATTAGTCGATTTGCACCTTGAGCAAACGTTGTCTTTAGTTATAAAATGGCAGTTTGTACATGCTTTTTCACTCATTCAACTTCACTCCCTTTTTTATGCTGCTTTCTCTGGGCTTTCGACTGCTTTCTTTTCGGTACCTTTGCTTTGATCCATCTTTAGCCAGTCTAACTTTCCTAGGAATGGTTGTCTTGCGGTGACGCCGATTTTGCCTGAGCTTCCAATTCTGCCAAGAGACACGGCGGTTATTCTTACGCGCACTTGGTCGCCTGTTGTCAGTTTACGTTTAGTTTCTTTTCCCAACAGGACGCCTTGTTTTTCGTCGTAGGAGATGTAGTCGTCCATAAGTTGCGAGACGTGAAGTAATGCGTCGACGGGTCCGATGCGGACGAAAGCGCCGAAATCAGCGATTTCCACCACGTCTCCTTCTACGACTTCTTGGATTATCGGGTAGAAGGCTAATAGGGAAAATGTTACTTTATGGAATGTTGCGCCGTCGCCAGGTATAATTTTGCCGATGGGGCTAACTTGTATACCTGTAACTGCAATAACGTATCCTAATTCTTCATCCACGATTCCCTCGTACTTTTGCTTAACCTGTTCACGGCCAACTTTCTCAAGTGGCTTGCCGAAGGTTTCGGGTGGAATGCGAATAGTATCTTGAAGAGTAATTAGTTTGAACATCTACGATATCATCCCGTCAATGTCTAGACGCGATTTTTGTCTCACATAAATCACTGGCACACTTATATCTCTTAGCTTCTTCTTTAATTGTCTATCGTTCGTAAACACGGGTGAACTCCAGTTTTTAGCCACCCTAACAATAACATCATCCGTAGCCAACCTTCCATCCTCTTCAACTGCGACGTACTTGCATTTTTCAGCAAGCTTCAACGCGAAAAGGGCTTCTCGTCGAATCTTCGGGGAATCCTTAGCTGCAAGCATCTCAAGCTCACGCTTAACTGGCGAGAGTAAAATAAACTCTACATTCCGATTCAACAACCGCTTTACCTCCTCAAAAATATCAATCTTAAACTCCAATGGAACAAACAGGGCGTTGGAATCTAAAATTATTTTTAGGGTTTCGGTTTTTTTAGGCACTAAAGCCGACAATTGCATGCTCCTGTTTCTTTAGCTTTCTTTTCTAGCCTTAATACATTTTGTTGTGAAGTCTTCGCTTGTATTTAGTATTACTTTAAATAGATAAAATAAATGAATTGAACAGAGCTAGGTGAATGTATTGATTCGCGAGAAATCATGCGGCGCAGTCGTATTCATTAAAAAAGAAGAACAAACTAAGTATCTTCTTCTCAATTACGCAGCGAGGCACTGGGATTTTGTCAAAGGCAACGTTGAACCCAACGAGACTGAAAAAGAAACGGTTCTCCGAGAACTCAAGGAAGAAACAGGCATAACGGACGCCACATTCATCGAGAGTTTCAAAGAAACCATAGCTTACTTCTACCGAAGGCAAGGCTTAACGGTTCATAAAGAAGTCGTGTTCTTCATAATCGAGACCCACACGGAAAAAGTAGAGTTATCCTTCGAGCACATAGGCTACATTTGGCTGGATTATAAACAGGCCATGGAAAAATTAACCTTCAAAAACGCTAAAGACGTACTGCAGAAAGCGCACGATTTCCTAAAGAAACAAAAAATAATAACAGACTAAGCCGCTTGCTATCTTACGAGCCCGTATCCGATAAGTCTCCACCGCGCAATAATCTTTCTGCTGATGGCAACTCTTGAGCCTGGCAACGCACAAATCGGCCTGGTCAACTTTACTTTAATTACGTTCTGCTTGATTGAGATTACTTTGCCAACGTTCACAGCAGAACCAACATGGAGCAGTAGGGTTTCGTCGGGGTTAATTTTTTCAACCTTCAAAAGCTCTTTGGTTCCGACTGCGCGTTCCAAAACGTGTGTTTCCAATGTAAGTTCTGTTAGTGTTGGCGGAAGCTGACCAGCTTTTCCAGCGATGCTGCCTGTTAAGCCGTCTGCTTTTGAATAGGATGGGTCAAGGCAGGTTCCTACGCCGACTAAACCGCCGCATGTGGCTTCTTTCACATCTTGGCTGCCAGCTTGAAGGCTGACTATTTCGCTGATTAGTGGGTCGTAGACTGTTTTGCCTTCTCTTTCAGCCATTATGCCCGGGCGGATTTCTATTTCTTCTCCGACGGCAAATTTGCCCTGCGCTATGGTGCCTCCGATGATTCCGCCTTCCAACCCTTCGAGGGTTGTTCCAGGCTTGTTAACGTCAAAAGAGCGTATGATGAACATCATTGGCGGCTTGGTTTCATCCCTCTTTGGAGTAGGAATGAAGGTTTGTATCGCGGTGAGTAGCACGTCGATGTTTATTCCGCGTTGAGCTGAGATAGGGATAACCGGAGCGGTTTCAGCTACGGTGCCCTTGATAAAGGCTTTTATTTCTTTGTAGCTTTCTATCGCTCTTTTCTCGTCCACGATGTCGATTTTGTTCTGAACGATAATTAGGTTCTTTATGCCGCTAACTTCTGCGGCTGCAAGGTGCTCTCGTGTCTGCGGTTGAGGACATGGCTCATCTGCTGCGATTACTAGAATGGCGCCGTCCATTATTGCTGCGCCTGAGAGCATCGTAGCCATTAAGGCTTCGTGGCCGGGTGCGTCAACAAAGCTTATAGCGCGGACAAATTCTGCTTCTGAATTGCAGTTTTCACAATAAGGTTTAATGGAATAGTTTTTTGGCGGCTCACATTTGGGGCACTTGTAAATCGGCATGTCGGCATAACCCAGCTTTATGGTGATGCCCCTTTTGAGTTCTTCACTGTGACGTGATGCCCAGGTGCCAGTTAAAGATTGAACCAAAGTGGTTTTTCCATGGTCTACGTGTCCTATGGTGCCAATGTTGACTTCTGGCTGTTTCGGCAAGGCTTTACTAGTGTTACTCATACAATTCTTCTTCTTTCCAATAAATGCTGACAGATAAAGGATGAATTAATTTTGGAAGTTTATAAGGTTTAAGCATGCACTTGGGCAAAATTGCGATTATTTCGCAGCTTGCTCTGGCTTGGCTTCTGCTGGCTTTGCTGGTCTTTCAACAATTTTCATGTTGATTTGAACTATTTCGTCGGTAATGATGTTTCCGCGGACGGTTTTGCGTCTTCTTTCGCCCTTTTTCTTTGGGCTAAAGCCTGCTCCGCCGCTTAGTACAACTCTTCGTCGTACACCGCCATGGACGTTTCCTCTCATGGGTACGCCGTCTTTGTCGGAGCCGCCTAGAATTTGTACTGTGTGTGCTGGTAAGTCTACTGCTGAGCCGTCTAATGTTTCGCCCAATCGTCTTCCTATGAATGGGGCTGCGCGCGCTTCTTCGAGCTCAACTACCTTTGATGTTCCAGCTTCGGGATCGGAAACTATTACCTTAAACTTTGCCATTGAATATCTCTCCAGCGGAGTATGAAATTGGGTGCTCTCTCTATTAAGGATTTATCTTGGAGTGATTTAATTTATTAAAGAGGTACTTTTTGTCCTTCGAGTTGGTTAGGCTTAGGTAGAAGTACATTTGACTTCCGTTTATGTTCATTTCGTTATATTTTGCCCAGTTGTGTTATTTCTTCAGGTGCATTATCCACGATTTCTTCGTAGTTTTCTTCTTTGTACTCTATTTTGTGGATGTACGTTCCTTTTAAATTCGCAGGCTATTCAGCTTTTAATAAAATTAATCTTTCTTCGGAAAAACTGCCAGAACAACTGTCAAAAATACAAGCACCAAGAGCGCTGCACCGAAAATAATAAGTGGAATCCTGAAAGCTAGCTCGGAATGCAGAACAGTAGTTGTAGGTAAACCTCCCAAATAAGCCGCTAAGAAAATACCTACAAAAACGGCGCCTATTCCTTGAAGGGAGAATAAAACTGTAGTTATTTTTTTGTTAGCTAACGTCATTAAGATCCCTCTTTCTCTGAGTTTATTGGTTTATTGATAAAGAATGGGTTTGTATTTAAGATTAACCTTTGCCCCTGTTTGACAAAAAGAAAGTCTGTAAATCCAAAAGTAGATTGCGCTAAACCGCAAATATTAATATTTAACAGAACGAGAGAATTTCTTAATAGCAGGTTGAAGGCTATGACTGAACAAAAATTCTATTCACCGTTAAAAATAGGTTTACTGATAGTGGCTTTATCCTATTTCCTGTTTAGCTTACACGGGGCTTTCACTCTTTCTTGGATTGGTGAATGGAGTCGTGGCAGGTTTTTTTCTTTTGCAATTTTCGCTGAGGACATTTCAGGATTCATTGGATTAATTTTCAGATTCTTAGGCAGCCTCATAGCTCTTGCGGCAATCATCTTCTACTTTGTAAAAAAGAATCTTTCAAAACCCACAGCATACAAAATACTGAAGGTGGTTCTGGTCTTTGAAGCGATTTATTGGTTGGGCCTTCTTACGACAGGAGCAGTGGATTTTCAAAATTTGTTTTCCAGAGGCGCAAGTAACCGTACGGTAATATCGGTTCTGAACTCATTGATGACGGGTGCTTTGCCTAGCTTGATGGAGTCTTTAGCTATTCCTATTGCCTTGTTCATTTTGGCTTATAAGCTGGGTCCAAACAAACCCTTGAAGGGAGCGATAAAATGGGGATTAATTACAGGTACAATCTACCTTATCGTGTTTTGGCTGCTCAATACAAGCATGTGGATATTAACAATACGACAGAAAGGGATGAGTTACCTAACTTCTTACCCCCAAAACCTGCTAAGTTTCGTTTTAACCACATTCGGGTTGATAGCATTGGCAATTTTCACGGCGTATTTTACAAAGAAATCCAGTGGAGCGGAAACGCTGCAAGAACTAAAACTGAAAACCGTCGGTGCCATTATCACAGCTCTTGGAATGTACTTCCTCTGGAACTATTTATCATGGATTTTCTTTGGAGGCGATTACGTGTGGAGCTACTGGTTTGCATGGTTCCTTGGGCATAACATGGATTTATGGATGTTGTCACTTCCACTGGTTGGTTTACCCCTGCTCTTTATCAATAGGCGCTCAAAAGAAACTAATTCCCAATAGGATAACTAGAACCTGACAGATAATGGTTTAAAAAGTGGTGGTTATTCCCAAAGTTAAAAAAGAGAGGATTCGCGGGACATATTCCGATGGGTTATCCCCTAAGGATTTATGAAAAGTTAACTACCCAATGCCGAACTTTTAAGCAAGTTCTGATTATTCAGGTAAAAGTTTTAATTTAACCGTGAACTGGTTTGTGGCTATGTGGCGGCTAGGATTCTTCTTTCACGAAATAGCGTTCGGGCTGTTAAGCGTCTTTATACCGCTCTACCTAGTTGCCTTCAAAGACACGAGTATTCTGGGCGGACCGCTTGTTGCGTTGGGCGTAATGACGTCAATAGCTATATTCTGCTCCATCCCTGCCTCTTTCCTATGGGGATACCTCTGTGATGCCACGCGGCACTACAAAGCGTTTATTCTTCTTTCATTCTTTTCCTCAGCCATAATTCTCTTCTTGATGGCTCTTCCCTTTGCCCAAAACATCGTCCTCTTCGTCATCTTGTATGTGGTAATGCAAGTGCTCCATGTCTCACATGAAGCACCAAAAAACATCCTAATCGCTGAACACTACAGCCGTGAAGACTGGGAAAAATCCTATGGCTTCTACGAAGGGCTCACTGAAATCGGATTTATTATTGGGTTAGCGATTGGATTGGTATTGGTTACAGCTGCCCTTAGCTCTGCTGTTTTTGCAACTTACACCTTTTACTTGTGCAGTGGTTTGAGCTTGGTTGCGTTCATATTATCTATAGTTTTGATTGCTGACCCGTTGATGATTTTTGAGCGACGCCTAGTGGGGATGGAGAGAACGCTAGATTTCACCGCTCGCGGCTTAGAATCATACGGGCAACGTTGGAAAGGTTCGCTAAAACAGGAAAGTTTCCCCGGGTTTGCCTTTGCCATAGTAATCTTTTCTCTTGCAACAAGTCTCTTTTTTACGCCTCTGCCAATATATCTAAAAACGATTTTTAACGGACAATCAAGCATGGTTTATATTTTTTACATATTAAATTCCGTGGGAGCAACAGTAGGCTATTTCTTAATCCGTAACCGCGCAAGGTCAATGGATCTAAGAAAACAGATGCCACGGTTCGTGCTCCTGCGAAGTCTCCTTATCTTTTTGTTGGTTGGAGTTATCGAGTTTGCTTTTTCACCAACCATTTTGACGGGTGTTCTTCTTGTCTTCATTGGTTTCGCATACGCCATGTACTACATAATGATGATTTCCCTTTCAATGGAACTTATTCCTGAAGGGAAAACAGGCTTTTTTGACGGTCTTGTCGGATTAGGTGCCGCAGTAGGCTCATTCCTTGGGCCTTTCTTAGCTCAACGATTAAGTTATGTTCCAACTTTCCTGATTGCCAGTGTAGCTTTCTTCTGTGCGTTTTTAATACTTAAAATTTTTGCGATTAAACGTTAAACAAAAAAGAAAAGTGGTTGAGCGAGTTTTCGCTCGGGGTTTTTAGGTTTATTCTGTGTGGACTCTGTACAAGTCGACGTCTTCGCGCATGCTTGGTGTTAATTCGAGGAAGTCTCGGACTGAACGTTCAATGTCTTTGGATTGTGTAACGTATCTGCCGACGATGAGTATGTCTGCGCCTTGCTCTAATGCTTCTTTTGCTGTCTCTGGCATTATGCCGCCTGCAACTGCAATCAGGAACTTTTTCCCTGGGAATGCTTGCCGAATAAGCTTTATTCGCTCTAGTCCGCAGCTTCTACCGCTTTCTTGGTCAATGCCTCGGTGTAAGATGACGATGTCTGGGAACTCTTTGAGAGATTTGAGTTTACCAAGCACATCTTCAACGTTTAGCATGTCGATGACTGCGTATATTCCAAGGCGTTTCGCTTCATGTGTGAATGCGTCAAGGGTTTCTGGTGGTGCTAAGCCTGCTGCGACTACTGCGTCTGCGGTGTCTTCGTAGGCGATGTCTACTTCAACTTTGCCTACATCAAGCGTTTTGAGGTCTGCAATAATGAATTTGTCTCTGGCTATTTGGCGTAGTTCGTTGATGCCTCTTGTGCCGTAGCGTTTGATGAGTGGAGTTCCGACTTCAAGGATGATTCTGTCGCTTCCTGGCAGTTGTTCAATAACCTTCTTTGCCCCTTCAAGTGAGGGTGCGTCAAGTGCAATTTGTAGGTATGGTGGTCTCCATAGGCGTGGAACTTTGAAGCCCATGATTGGGTGCTTTGCGCGGTCTTTTTCGTAGATTATCTTTTCCAGTGACGGGTACTTCTTTAATGCTCGTTGAAGCGCCATTTTTGTTGCGCCATAGTTGTACTGATATATCTTGCGGTAATCAGTTGCTTTTGGATGAATGAAAACGCTGCAAATGATAACCCAGCTATCTAGCTTGTTTGCTGGAATGATTCCTTCTTCGGCTGAGTCAGCGATGGCTTTTGCGACTGCTGCTTGGGCTGGACCGAAAATTTTTGCTGTATCTTCCATGTTTTTGAGGGTGACTTTTGGTACTATTAGGGTGTGTGGTTTTGGCGGCAGGTTAGGTCTGATTACTGCTAGGACTGGTGTGTGGCCGGCTGATAATTGTGTCATTCCATTCGCGAATGCTTGTCCAACTGGTCCATTTTTGTCGCCTATCATCAGGTCAATGTGAGCAACTTCGTTTCCCTCTCCTAACAGCGATTCACCGATTAGGTACACAGGTCCTGAATCTTCTTCTGCATCGTCAGTTGTTGTCGGCATGCGGTCTACAATCTCCTTGAAATCGACATTGAACTCCTTTAGCCATGAGTAAAGTGTGTCTCTGTGAATGTCCATTTCTTTTGCTGTTCCGACGACTGTCGGTTTTGTCGGCTTACCTTTAGAACCAACTTCTTTTTTTGCGGCTTCTGTTAGCATTTTTATAAATTCTTCACGTGTTTCTGGCTTTTTAACGTCTGCTCCCGACATTTAATTAACCTCGGTCGCTCTCTGAGGTTTACCTTGTATATAAAAATGTCGGAAGGGCTTCATAGGATTAAGGTTGGTTGAGTCAGTTTTAGCGATAGGTTGCCGTTTGACGGTTGTTTTTATGTGGCGATAGTATTTTTGTCGTTTTTACCTCATCGCTAAATCTTTATATCTGAAGTCTTGTATTGAATGCCTAATTTAGCGGAGAAATTCGATGTCTTGGACTGACTGGACATTATTAGGCATATTCATACTTGGTTTCTTGCTGTTCCTGTACGGTGCCAACACGTACAATCAAGTCGTCGGGTACAGCGGCGTTTACTTGTTCATCGGTTCAATCGTAGCCTACCTTGTCGTCTACATCTACAAGGAACTAACAAAGAAAGCGTCTTGTTAGAACCCGTAAAGGCCGCCGTATTTTTTGTTTAGGTACTGCAGGTGTGGTTCTGAATCTAGGGTTCTTCCCGTTGCCCGTTTGATTAGTTCTTCTGGGTCATAGAGGTCGCCTTGGCGGTGAATGTTAGTTTTCAACCAACCGTTAATGCCTTCGAGTTTTCCCTCTGCAAGTTGACTGTGCCAGTCTGGCAGGTCTTTGGTGAGGGCAGCGGTTATTTGTCCACTGTAGATGTTGCCTAACGCGTAGCTTGGGAAGTAACCGTAAAGTCCGCTTGCCCAATGCGTATCTTGCATCGCACCCTCCGAGTCGTTTTCGATTTTTACGCCGAGATAATCCGCGTATTTTTGGTTCCACGCCTCTGGAAGCTCGTTGACTGTGATTTTGTCGGCGAAGAGGTCCCTTTCGATTTCAAAGCGGATGATGATGTGGAGGCTGTAGGTTACTTCGTCTGCTTCGATTCGGATTTTTGAGCGTTCAACCTTGTTTATGGCTTGGATGAACGGCTCTAACTGGAGGTTGTTTAGGCTTGGTGCTGCCTGTTTGATTTTCGGCAGAAAACCTGTCCAAAACTCTTTTGAACGTCCGATAATGTTTTCGTAGAATCGTGATTGGGATTCGTGTATGCCGTAGGAGCATGTTGAGCCGACTGGCTGGTATTGCCATTCTGGGTTGAGGTTTTGCTCGTAGAGCGCGTGCCCGCTCTCGTGGAGCACAGAGAAGATTGAGCTGGCAAAATTGTTGGGATAGTAATGCGTGGTTATGCGCACATCATCATAGTAGCCCGTGGTAAAGGGATGCTCTGTCTCATCAACTCTTCCCCCAGCTTCCGATGAGGCAGTGTCGTAACCGAGCGTTTCCGTTATTAATTGTGTGATTTTGCGCTGGTTCTCTACTGGCACAACCAGATTGAGGACCTGGGTGGACGGTTTAGTCTGGCAATCTTCAATTTTAGCGATTAACGGCTTTAAACCTGCCAATAGCTGGTTGAAGGTTTTAGTTATGGTCTCTGCAGGCATTTTCGGCTCAAAATTGTCAAGCAACGCTTCATAAGGAGTTTTGGTTTCTTTGACTTTCATGAGAATTTCCGCGGCTTGCTTGCTGAGGTCTAAAAGTTTTTGCAAGTCAGCCTTGAATAGGTTAAAGTCTTTTTTTGCCTTGGCTTTCTTCCATGTGTTGACTGTTAATGCTTCTTGCATGGCAAGGTCTGCAACGAGTTTTTCGGGCAGAGCGGTTTGTTCAAGGTAGCTTTTGTTGATTAGGTATAGGTTGCGTTTTTCCACTTGCCCCATGGCTTCATAATCGGGGCTTTTTTGGATGGAGTTTAAGAGTTTTCCTATTTCCGGGTCCGTTCCCAGTTTATGGTGAATGCGGCTAAGCAATGCCAATTGCTGGCTGCGCTGCTCCACAGCCTTCGGCGGCATATAAATTTCCATATCCCAGTGGATAATCCCTTCAGCCGTCGAAAGCACCACCGCATCCTTGGTTTTTATTAAAAGTTCCCTGTAAGCTGAATCTAGGTTACTTGTCAAGGTGATTCTTCCTTTGTGTTTCAATGGTTGGCGTCTTTATTTACTGTTAGGTTAAAAGCGCTATCTGGTGCTCTCGGTATGACCTACCCCCCTCTATATATAGCCTGAAATTGCAAAACAGTTGTTTTTTGGAAGGGTTGGGTTTCTTGGTTTTAAGTAATCAAGCGGTAATTTGCTTGCAGGAGTCTTTTATCTAAGAAGATAGTGCCGTTTGATTGAGGTCATATTAATTGAGTAGCTTGGAATCTAATAAGAACTTGGCTGGCATCGGCTCAATATTGCTCATGTTTCCAGTAGTGAGCATCGTCGGCATAATACTGCTTTTCGTCGGCATCAAAGGGCTGTCAGAGTACTATAAAGATGACAGCATCTACCGAAACGCAATCTGGGGCGTTATCTTCGGCATCATCGCCTTAGTTGCCATTGCAGTCGCAGTGCCCATATTCATAATGGGCGGCGTGTTTAGTAGCTTTGCATTAGGAGCGGCGGGCATAGGATTCGGATTGATAACTCTGCTTCTGATAGCTGTTATTGTTTTTATCTTCTATGTGATAGCGGCAATGTACTTTAGACGAGTCTTCAACAGTCTCGCGCAAAGATCGGGCGAACACATGTTTGAAACAGCAGGAACGCTCCTGTTCATAGGCGCCATATTGACAATTCTATTTCTAATCGGCTTACTGCTGATATTTGTCGCTTGGATAATCGCGACAATCGCATTCTTCTCGATAAAAGTTCCCTCGCAACCATACGCTTACGGACCGGCGCCAGCATCAACAGCAACAACAACACAAGCAACACGGTACTGCCCCAACTGCGGCTCACCAGTAGACGCAAACGCAACCTATTGCCCCCACTGCGGAAAACAACTTCCCCCAGCCTAATCTCTTTATTTTTTTTACCGCGTTTTGTTACTGCCCGCATGTAACCACATACGTTTAAGAGATTAGCAAGCTCGCTTTAATCGTGAAGTGCTCTTTATGGAAAGAAAACCACCCTACGGCAAAAGAATCAAAAACCGCTCCACCTTGCCCAAAGCGCCACCGCTACATGAAGAACCCCTACGCGGAATAGAACCAGGCAAACTGGTCTGCACAATATGCGGAAAAAACTTCACAGCCAAAAGCCAGCTCGACAGGCACATGCTAACTGAGCATGAATCGCCCGAAGGAAGAGAATAACAAAGAATAAATGATAAGTTGGTGCTCCGGCCGGGATTTGGACCCGGGTCGCCGACTCGAAAGGCCAGTATACTTGACCGGACTATACTACCGGAGCGCTTTTTACAATAAAGCATCAAGCAGAATGCTTTTTCCCTCGAATAAACCTTACCCTTCCAGAACCATACTTTTAGCTAACAGGCTTGTCGGGTTTAGGTTTTTTTGGGGTAAACAAAAAGGCAGTTATTTGCTCGACAAGTTTGGCTTGGTTTGTGGTGGTTTTTTCGAGTTCTTGGATTCTTTTTTCTAGGTCGTTTGAGATGATTTTGCCTTCGATGCGGTTGGCGGAGCGGAACATGAGCAGCATCTTGAACACTTCATCAATCGCTTTCTCCTGCTCGTCAGTGGATGAGGGCTTTGTTCCCGCGATAATGGATAACAGGTCAACGTAGTGCTCTTTTATTTTTAGTTCCGCGTTAACTGAGGGGTCAGTTGGGAACGCTATGCTCAACGGCGTCTTCTTGGCAAGTTCAGCAGCGGTTGGGAAGCGAATGATTATGTCTCCTCTTATCCATGAAGAAACAAACTCTGAAACGAACCGTCGGATATCTTTTTCCGAGTAAAGCAGAGGTGACTCTGGTTTTGGCTCTGTTTTCCTTTTAATTCTGACACTGATAACTTTCTTGTCCTCTGCATTATTTTTCGACATTTGCTCCCTTCCATGCGCTGTCTAAGCGTTCTCTGTTCTTTTTCTTAAGCAAGACCTAGTATTTAAGAAAAAGCATATCTTGCATTAGAAAGAGATTTTTGCAGCAGAAGGAATCTTGCCCAAAATTTTTCCCGTTGCTTTCTCTATTTTTTCGCGGTCAGCCTCGTCGGTGTAGACTCGCAGGATGTTCATGAAGCCTTTGAGGGTTTCGAAGATTTTTGAGATTTCGCTTAGACGCTGGAGGGTTTTTGTGCCGCTTTGGCTTCGGCTGAATACTGGAATCTCCATTGACTCCATGAGCACGGCATGATGGTATGGCACGGATGGCACGGTGGGCACGTCTATTATAACAGCTTCTGGGTTCACGCCCGCTTCCTTCGCAATCTCAACCTGCATCTGCCGCCTATACGATTCGCGCCCAAAAATGTTCGATATCATCGTGTCTTTCTCGTAGAAGGTTCGCTCGTAAGCGCATTTGAGCATTCGGCGCCGCTCCAAATCGGCGATGATGCCTTTGGATGCTTTGCATTTTTTTAGGGCTGACCAAACCGTGTAGTCATCCAGCGCCAGATATTCTTCAGGCGTCTTAAACGCTGTTAAGCCAAGTTCGCTGTTGGCTTTTTCCATGGCGGTCGCCAGCATAATTTGTGCTGCTCTGCCGACGCGGTGGAAATAGATGCTTTTGAACGATTCAATTCTGGCAATCATGAACGCTTCCAACGCTGACAAAGCGCCGAGTTCAACCGCCAAGTTCTCGCCTAAAACGTCAAGCGCGTGTATGAGGCGGAACACATCGATGAAACCGTACTCTGCGCCCGTGTGGTAAGTGTCTCGGACGATGAAGTCTTGTTTGTCAACGTCCACGGCACTACTTATTATCTGGTCAAGGAACGCTCGGTCCTTTTTGTGTAGTTTTCCAACGGCGAGCCCAGCGATTTCTTTGGGGTTGTAGCCCATTTTTGATAGTTTATCGCCTACTTCGCTCTTCTCGACTATCCACGAAGTAATATCCTCGTGGGTTTTGTCTAAGTCTTTGATTAGTAATTGCTCAAAAACATGCGAGAACGGACCGTGCCCAACGTCGTGGAGTAGTGCTGAAATTCTGCATGCGTCCACTTCATCATCGCTGACTATGCGTGAAATGTTTGGGTTCTCGAGAACTTCTCCTGCGAGGTACATGACGCCGAGGCTGTGTTCAAAGCGGGTGTGGTTGGCGCCCGGGTAAACGTATTCTGAACCCGCCAGTTGACGCAATCTGCGCAACCGTTGCATGGGGTAAGAGTCGATGACGTTTTTTTCTGCTTCAGTAATGTACACGTATCCATGCACAGGATCCTTTATTTCTCCCCAATAAGCCTTAGGCACAAGCGCAGCCTCACAGTTTGTTAGTTATATTTATGTATCTCCCTATAATGTGTAACGCTAACCAGCCGAGTTGACAAACATGGGCAAGAAGGGCATTTTCATCGTTATCGAAGGCTTAGACGGAAGCGGAAAAACCACCCAAGCAACCTTACTCGCAAAAAAACTATCCCAAAACCACAACATAATGCTCACGGCAGAGCCCAGCCGAGGCAAAATCGGCACCTTCATCCGCGATGGCTGCCTATATGAAGAAAAACGTTTGCCAACTGAAGCTGAAGCCTTACTTTTCGCCGCCGACCGCATCGAACACATGCAAAAAGAGATAAAACCCGCACTAGACGAGGGAAAACTCGTAATTTGCGACCGCTACGTTTACTCATCCTTAGCCTACCAAGGCAGTGCAGGTCTAAGCCTAGATTGGATTAAAACCATCAACGCCCGCGCCCTGCAGGCAGACTTTGCCATTTTTATCGATGTCGCTCCTGAGCGTGTGCTTGAGCGTTTGCAAAGGAAAAAGTCTGTGATGGAAACCTTAAAGACCCAGCAGAAAGTTCGGGAAGTTTATCTCAAGTACGTGGAGAAAGGTGAGCTGGTTAGGGTTGATGGAGATAAGCCTAAGGATGTCGTGGCTGATGCGTTGTATGCTACGGTCTTGGGTTTGCTTAAAACTTTCAAGGGCTTTGTCTCTTGATTGGTGATTTGTGGGTTTCTTGACTTAACATACTAATGGCTCCATTTTCCGTCATCACAGACCTACCCCCTATAGGTTTGTGCATACTATTTCTATTAGGCTCCAAATATGCCAAAAAAATTCAGAGGAACTGCTGTAAGCCATTTCTATTAAACTTTAAAATAAAGAAAAAAATTGGTTTGCGGTTTAGTCTTCTCTCCACTTGAACAGTTTCACTGCTGCAACAAAAATTACAGCTGTGATGACTAAAACCACTGCCATATCGATCAATGCCCCCGGGATGTTTCCGTAGACCATGACGTTGTTTAAGCCTTCAACGATGTAGAATAGTGGCAGGACATGAGCGAAGGTCTGTAGGTAGGCGGGCATGGTGCTGATGGGGAAGAAGGTGCCGGCGAGGAACATCATGGGGAACGTTACGATGTTGCCTATGACGCCTGCGGTTTCAGGGCTCTTTGTTACTGTACCAACCAGCATACCGAGCGCTGCAAATAGCATTGGGCCTAAGATTAGGAAGGGTATTAGTCCAATTGCTAGGTTAACATGTGCTCCGAAAGCGAAGACTCCCACTCCAACCATTAGTAAAAAGCCAGCGATTGTCAAGACAATGTACCAGATGACTTTAGAGGTTAGCCACTCTATCTTTGTGAGCGGTGTAAGTGAGAGTTGCTTGAAGAGCTTTGTTTTCTTGTATTCTGAGGAAATGTTGACTAGCGAGAACATTGGGCTGGTAAGTATTGAGAACCCGATCAAGCCCGGAATCAGAAAGTCAATGTAATTTGTTTGCTGAGTATTAACCGTTGCAGATGTTATACCTATGATTGCTGGAGTGGTGTCACTGTATTTTCGTTGGAAATAATTGAGGTTGAAATAGTTAGCATATCCATTAACCGTTCCGCTCACGATGCCACTTGAACTTGATGCTGGATTACCATATACTGTCATGTTTACTTGACGGCCAGCCAAATAATTCGCAGAGAAGTTTGCGGGAATAATAATACCATCAGACGACGAATGGTCAGCTAGATACTGTGAGAAGTTCTCTGAAGCGTCTACTGTTATGACCTTGATTGTGCCTGAATCGTTAAGCGCAGTTAAAAATTTAGATGCTATATCCATCTGCGGTGAAGCAAACGGACCAGTATCTTGGTTTTGGGCGTAAACATTTACGGTTCCAGAGCTTCCACCGGAAAAGATTGCGCCGAAAATCAAAATCAAGATTACAGGAAAGATTAAGCCGAAGAATAGTCCGAACTTGTTTCTGAGGTATCCGCGGCTGAAGACTTTGAAGTCTGAAAAGATTCGTTTTCCACTCACCATCTTTTAGCGCCTCCGCCTATCATTGGGTTTGGCTTCAGTTTCATCTGAATTGATTTCTGCTCCGCTGACAAGCCTAATAAAAACATCGTCTAAGCTGTCTTGGCGTGTTTGAATTTCGCCCCAGTCCATTCCTGACTGTTCAGCGGCTGCCAAAGCTGCGAGTGCGTCGATTCTCTTTTTCAGCGGTATGATGATTTCTCCTCTGGCTGCGTTGTAATCAACCTGCAAATCAGTGTTTGCTTTAATGTAGTCGGCGAGTTTTTCGCTTCCGTGAATTTCCAATCGTTCCCCTGAACCGTGTTGCTGAATGATTTCTTCTGAGGTTCCCATGGCAACTATTTTTCCATGGTTCATGATGGCTACTCTGTCGCAGAGTTGCTGCGCCTCGTCAAGATAATGAGTGGTTAAAATGATTGTTTTACCCTTAGCTTTCAATCCGCGTATGACTTCCCAGATTGCGCGCCTCGCGTTCGGGTCCAATCCCGTGGTTGGCTCGTCGAGGAACAGCAGTTCAGGCGAATTTACCAGCGAAAGAGCAAGCCCTGTTTTCTGCTTCTGCCCTCCAGAGAGATTGTCAAAGTGAACTTTAGCTGAATCTTCAAGCAAAACTTCCCTTAAAATCATGTCTGGGTCCACTTTAACGTTGAAGAGGTCAGCATAATATATTATGGCTTCACGTGGAGTGGTTTTCTCGAAAAAGGTGAAGTCTTGTGGGATAACTCCGATTTTCTGGTGCAATTGATAACCGTTTTTCCACGGGTCAAGGCCGAGAACTTTCACTTCTCCTCCGTCTCTTTCACGCAAGCCCTCCATGATTTCGATGCAGGTGGTTTTTCCTGCGCCGTTCGGACCCAAAAGACCGAAGACTTCGCCTTCTTTAACTGTAAAGGAGATGCCGTCTACTGCTTTTAAATCTCCATAGTGCTTTTTTAGGGATGTAACTTCAATCGGTAACATGCTCGATTAGCTCCTTTGTCGCTTTTTGCAGCTGTACTTGCTGCTTTTCTTAGGTATTTGCTGTTAGAAATATAAGTTTCGGCTATAATTCATATACAATTTAACTTTTGTTGAGCCGTGTGGACATTAAATGCTTGTTTTCTTAAGAATTTTCCTATTCTTATTCGATGACTCATTTATTTTAGTAAAAATAAACGCTGTTAACTCTTCGGGCGAAATGTATCTGGGTCCACGCTCATGAAAAACTTGAACTTCAAATATGTCCTTGCTAAAGATGGTTCTTAGCATGTAGTAGTCAAACTTTAACGGGGTCCTTTTTTCGCCGTTGCCCTTGTAGTAGCGGATGGAGCAGAAAAAATCCATCGAATGCAAACGCTCCTTCGCCAAAAAATTTAGCGCTTTCTTGAGTTCCTCTTCATCAATGTAATTGAAGCCTTCTGATTCAGCTAGTCCAAACTCAAAAATCACCTTGCCCTGTGGCACTGTGGGATTGGTGACTTCCTCAAAACTAAACTCCTTACGGTTTATCTCATAAAAAACTTGAATCATCTTTTGCTGAAGTTGTTTGCTTGAAAGTGTTGAATTGAAACTGTCGATTCTATGGATGTTTGTGGGGAAATTTTCGTAAAAACCCAAAGTCAAATTGGTTCGTGCTCAAGCTTTCATTTTTTTAATCTTTTCAAGGCTATTCAGCAATTCGCCGAGCGCAAGAGTGAGTTTTTGCAGTTCATCCATGTCTTCAGTTTTCTCAATCTTACCCTGTATGTCCTGCATCTTTGCCATCAGTGTTGCTTCAAGCTTGTCGTAGGTTGTGGTGGGCGCTGGAGCTTGTTTGGGCGGTTCTTCGCCTTCCTTAACGACTACCACTTTCTTTTCGTCCTTTGCGCACCAAAGTGTGCCATCTTTTAGCCTAAAGAGTGGGGATGAGCAGACTGGGCATGAGAGGTCGGTTAAGGCGGCGCCTTGAAGTAGCAGGATTGCCCCTCGTTTGACGGGCGTGTTTTCTGTTTTTTGTTGCATATAGAACCCCAAAGTAAATACGTGTCAATGCTTATATAACTTGGTCACTGCCAAAGTGCATTAAAGGGGAACTATTTATGGTGCGCAAGAAAAAATCTGAAGAGTATGAAGCCAAGATTCAGCAAGCGTTAGTAGTGCTCGGTGAAGTCTCGGAAGACAGTACAACGCCCAGAAATATTAGACGTTCCGCAAAAGACGCCATAAATTCTCTGCATAGCCCCGAATATACTCCTGCGGTGAGAGCTTCAAACGCCGTGTCGATGCTGGATGAGATTCTGCAAGACCCAAACATGCCACCCTACACACGGGTAAAGCTTTGGAACGTAATGAGCTTCATAGAAGCCATAAAAGACTAATCGCTTCACTTTTTGTTTTTAATCACTTTATAGAAACGCAGGGTTATTTGGCTTGTTTAGACAGCTTCTTAACTTCCTTATACGAGCGAGCGCAGTGCATGCAGCAAAACGCTGTTTCTTTGCCGTCGATGACTTCTCGGTAGCCACCCTCGTAGACTTTGCAGCCGCAGTGGGCGCAGACGTAGAGGCTTGGTTCAATGGCGATTGCAACTAGCGTGGCGAAGCGTTTGAAGAGTCCAGTGCACAATTCTCTGCCTTCCTCGGTAAGTTCGAAGATTTTTCTTTCTTTCTCGCCAACAGGTTTCTTGGTGTGTGTGACTAGGCCTTTTTCTTCGAGTTGTTGTAGGAAGGGGTAGACTAGGCTTGGGCTGACTTCTTTTTTGACTCTTTTTTTGAATTGGCTAATTATGCTATATCCGTGGGCTGGTCCTTCGTAGAGTATGGTGAGTATGTAGAAGCGGGAGAAGTCGGAAATTAAGTCATCGATGTTTGCGGGTTGTTTGTCGTTTGCCATTGGTGTTCTTTGTTTATTGGGTGGGTTTGCTGTTATAAATGTTCTTTAGATATATCTAAAAAATACACATGATACTCCTTTAATAGCGAACTATCAAAACATTATGTGATATCATGAAAGTCTTCAATTACAAAACAGTTAGAGCTGAAAAAGCAGATTGTTGCGTTGAAAAAACACAGGTAAGATGGCTGATTACCAAGGAGATGGGCGCTGAAAACTTTGCCATGAGGCTCTTTGAGATGGAGCCCGGAGGCTGCAGTCCTCTGCATGAGCATCCATGGGAACATGAAGTATTTGTCTTGGAAGGAGAAGGCTTAGTTTTTGATGGGGAAAAAGCAGTGCCCCTCCAAAATGGTGATGTTATCTTTGTGAAGTCCAACGAGCGGCATCAGTTCAAAAACAACAGCGAAAAGCCCCTAAAATTCCTGTGCCTAATACCATACATTAAAGAATAAACCTGCTTTCCTTTTGGCACACTGTAGCTAAAAATATATGCTAGTTGTTACATCTAACTCTGGGTTCCAAGAGGGCAAAGTTCCTTGAAATATGACGTAATAATCGTGGGCGCAGGCCCAGCAGGCATCTTCTCAGCGCTAGAACTAACCGAAAAAACAAACCTCAACGTCTTAATCCTCGACCGAGGACTAGACATTGACAAGCGCAAGTGCCCCTCAAGCCGAGGCTTCGAATGCGTCCACTGTGAACCATGCTCAGTTCTCTCAGGCTGGGGCGGAGCAGGCGCTTACAGCGACGGCAAACTAACCCTATCCACGGAAGTTGGCGGATGGCTAAACCAGTACGTCACAACCAAAGAACTCCAGGAACTAGTCAAATACGTAGACAACATCTACCTTAAATTCGGTGCAAGCGAACAAGTCTACGGTGGCGAAAACGAGGAAGTAGACGAAATCGAACGGCAAGCCTCGCTTGCAGGTTTGAAGCTTATCAAGCAAAAAGTCCGCCACATGGGCACCGATAAATGCCTCGAAACCCTGCAAAGAATGCGCAAGGCACTCAACGGCAAAATCACTTTTCTACCAAAAACAGAAGTAAAAGGACTAATCGCCGAAAACCACACCATCCAAGGCGTCGAAACTGTAAATGGCGAAAAATTCCTCGCTAAATACGTGATAATTGCTCCTGGAAGAAGCGGGGCAGAATGGCTCCAAACTGAAGCTCAAATCCGCGGGTTAAAAACCGTAAATAACCCAGTAGACATCGGCGTGCGGGTTGAGCTTTTGGCTTCAGTCATGGAGAAACTCACTAAAGCGCTCTATGAGCCAAAACTGGTTTATTTTTCACGGGATTTTGATGACATGGTTCGCACTTTCTGTGTTTCGCCATACGGCGAAGTCACTACAGAATCCTACGATGGCGTCTTAACCGTTAACGGCGGAAGCCATGCAGAAACAAGAACAGACAACACAAACTTCGCCATCCTCGTCAGCACCTCATTCACTGAACCTTTCAAAGAACCAATTGCCTACGGCAAATACATAGCAAGGCTTTCCAACCTGTTAAGCGGCGGCGTAATGGTTCAGCGGCTAGGCGACCTAAATCATGGTCGTCGTTCCACACCTGAACGGCTATCACACAGCGTAGTCACACCCACCCTCAAAAACGCCACTCCAGGAGACTTAAGCTTCGTGCTGCCCTACCGTTACTTAGTAGACATACGGGAGATGCTGCAAGCACTAGACAAAATCGCGCCAGGCGTTGCCTCACCTGAAACACTACTGTACGGCGTCGAAGTCAAATTCTACTCCTCACACCTGCAACTAAACCATGCGTTAGAAAGCAAAATCCAGAATATGTTCACCATCGGCGACGGCGCAGGCGTCACCCGCGGACTTATTCAAGCTTCAGCGTCAGGAATTATCGTTGCGAGGGAAATCCTCAAACGTGAAAAACTGAAGGACTAGAAAAATGGCTGCTGTGGCTCAGGAAATAAGGTGCTCGCATTGCGGTGCCCCAGTTGAGTTCAAGCCAGGCGAACTAGTAGCCACCTGCAAATACTGCGGCTTCACCACCGTAATCGAAACAGGCCAAGCATTCACTTTTGAGCACTCTTTACTGCTAAACAGCTACTCTGAAGAGCAAGTGGAAAATTTAGTGCGCGATTGGATGCGCTCAGGCTTCATGAAACCAGGCGATTTAGCTAAAAAATCAAAAATAACCGAGAAAAACCTGGTTTACTTACCATTTTGGCTTGTTTCCGCCGACGCTACAACCAAGTACAAAGGAATTTTCGAGCGCATATCGCCACCTATTGTTAAGGAAGGACAAATCCAAAAAGAGTACAACTGGCTGGTGTTAGCAAGAGAAGCATCAGGCTTTCCAACCAGAGAATATAACGTTCCTTTAACGGGCAAAATTCCATATGACTTCAGAAAAATCGAAGGCTTCGCCAAACTGCTAAACAGCGAAATGACCCGCGATGAAGCCTTAGAGATTGCTAAGCAGCAGATTGAAGCCCTTCACCGTTTTCTGCTCCAGCAGGATATAGATAAAATTGTTGAAGCCAATACGACCATTAACTTGAAGCAGATGGTTTACCTGCATGCGCCAGTCTGGTTCATAAAATACGAGTACAAAAACAACGCCTACCAGATGATTGTTGATGGCGCGACGGGTATGGTTTTGAAGGGCGATATACCCTCTTCCAAGTTCTAGTTTTGTTTAATAAACTTTAAAAGCAAGCGTTTTTCTATAACGGAATGCAAATATTGGAGGATTTAGGCAATGAGCGAAAATAAAGATGTGTATGCCCAGGCAAAAAGCCAAATGAGGCTTTCAGAACGCATAGCAGCGGCACTTCCAGGGTTCCGCGGATACAAAGAGAAGGAACTTCGCCGCGAATCAGACAAACTGATTAGGAATGATCTAACCCTTAAGCTCTCCAAAGATAAAGATAACGTCAGAAGCATCGCACAAAAAATAGCCGACAAACGTTATCTAGACGTTCTGCCAGACATCGATAGGTTAAACGCTAAAATGGATCGCATAACAGAAAAAGTAAACCATGCTTCATACGGTTACGCTGGATTCTACGATATAGTGAAAATCAAGGAAGAGCACCTTGACAGAATGATAACCTTCGACAACCAACTCCTCGACGAAGTTAACGCTCTAACCGCCAGCATCGAAGATTTAAAAGCGCAGTTATTGAGCAATAACTTCTCAAACCTCAAAGACAAAATACAAGCCATAGCTGACAAGTTTGAATTGCTCGAGGATACGTTTGATAAAAGAGAACAAGTAATCTTAGGAGTGACACAGTAATGCCGCAAGTAATAGAATGGACAAACGCTGGCCCAGATGCCATAGTTTGGCGGTACCCAAACGAAGACATCACCTGGGGAGCCCAACTAATCGTACATGAATACGAGATGGCAGTGTTCTTCCGAGATGGAAAAGCCTACGACGTGTTTGGTCCAGGCAGACACACACTCACAACCTTGAATCTGCCCGTACTAACGAGCCTGCTGACGCGGTTGGCTGGTTTTGGCGGCAACAAACCCTTCAAAGCTACCGTCCTTTACATCAGCACCAAAGTCTTCGCTGGCAAATGGGGCACAAAAGCACAAACCACTGAACTCGCACCCTTGCAAGTGTACGGGCAATTCTGGTTCAAAATCGCAGAGGCATCCCTATTCGTCAACGAAGTCATCGGCGGACAAAACGCCTACACCACAGACCAAGTCAACGACTTCCTGCGCGGTTTCCTAAACGAGAAAATAATCGATGAACTCAGCCACTACGACCTGGTCACAGTCTTCACACGCTTAGATGAAACCTCAGTTATCGTCAAAAACTCGCTGATAGACTACTTTAAACGCGTCGGCATCGAACTAACCGACCTGCGCTTCGAAGGCATAGACACAACACCCGAATACCGAGAACGCTTATTCTGGCTAAAAACAGGCAGAACCGCACCCGAAGAAGTCCTGCGCATGGAAACAATCAAAAGCGCTGCTGAATCACTGGGAAAATCAGGCGGTGGCGGCGCAGCCCTAGGAACAGGCATGGTTCTCATCCCGCAAATCATGACCCCCCAAGGGACAACACAGGCAGCACCCATAGCGGCACTCGTCATCTGCCCCAAATGCGGAGAAAAAGTTCCAGCAACAAGCAAATTCTGCCCCAACTGCGGAACAACCCTAACACCACCATCACAAGGCGCAATGACCTGCCCCAACTGTGGCAAATCTATCCCTGCCAACTCAAAGTTCTGTCCAGAATGCGGAAACAAAATCGCTTAGGGGCATCCTAAATGAGTGAAAGCAACCGCCAACTCTTAAGCATCGGCATCTTCTTTTTAACAGTTGTAGTAGCGATACTGTTGTTTGCTGTGGGGCTTATCGGTTGGACTTTGATTGTTCCGGTTGTTTTGGTGCTTTCTGGCTTATGGGCACTGGTTTTAGCTGGCTTAAGAGCAAGCAAACCGCAGAAGTACGAACGCGGAACCTTTAGCACGATGGCTTTAGGCTTATGCCTGATAGCTGTCGGGGGCGCATGGTTCCTGTTTGCCTTCAGCTGGATCTACTCGTTAGTGTTGATCCTGCTTGTGCTCGCAGCCTTAGCGATTGCAGCAGCACTAAAACGCAAATAACTCCCCTCGAGCCTTTTTGGCTCTAAACATTTTTCTATCACATCTGTACAGTCATGATGCAGAAGGCAAGCTGTTATGAGCGAAGAAACTATCGGTCACGGCACATGGTACGACATGATGGCTAAGAAAGTCATCGAAAGAGAACGATCGCTAAATAGAGACATGAGTAAAGTGCGAACAGAGATGGGTCTTGGCGCCTCAGGTTTTCCCCACATTGGCAGCTTAGGTGATGCGTCGCGTAGCTACGCGGTTACATTGGCGTTGAAGAACCTGAATTGTAATTCTGAACTTATTGCCTTCTGCGACGATAAAGATGGTTTACGAAAGGTTCCCGCAGGGATCTCTAAGGACATGGAAAAGTACCTGGGGTACTCTGTTTCCAGCATACCTGACCCCTTTGGGTGCCACGAAAGCTACGGCAAACACATGAGTTCGTTGCTGCTGGACGCACTAGATAAATGCGGCATAGAATACAAGTACTACTCGGCCAAACAAGTCTACGAAGAAGGCCTGCTTCTAAACGAGATTCGAACCATACTTATCAACGCTAAAAAAGTCGGCGAAATCGTCAAGCAAGAAGTGGGCCAAGAAACCTACACCGAGGTTTTGCCGTTTTTTGCGGTTTGCGAGAAATGTGGGCACCTCTACACGACTAGGGCCTACAAGTTCGATCCCAAAACCGACAAGGTCTCGTATAAATGTGAAGGCCTTGAAATCCGAGGCAAACTGATCGCAGGTTGTGGCCACGAAGGCGAAGTGGACATAAAAAGCGGCGAAGGCAAACTCACTTGGAAAAGCGAATTTGCTGCTCGCTGGAAGGCTCTGGACATTAGATTTGAAGCTTACGGCAAAGACATCGCCGACTCCGTACGCATCAACGACCGCATTTGCCGCGAAGTGCTCTGTTTTGAGCCACCTTCCCATGCAAAATATGAGATGTTCCTCGACAAAGGCGGAAAGAAAATTTCCAAGTCAGCAGGCAACGTTTTCACGCCGCAAGTGTGGTTCAATTACGGTTCGCCCCAATCGCTTCTTTTGCTCATGCTTAAGCGGTTCGTCGGCACTCGCACTTTGGGTGTTTCGGATATTCCAGCGTACATGAACGAACTTGACTCCTTGGAGGAGGTTTACTTTGGCAAAAAACAGGTCGGCGAGAAGGAAGCCACCAAACTCAAAGGCTTATACCTGTACTGCTACGTCATGAAGCCACCAGCTAAACCCAGCGTTCACGTGCCCTACAACCTCATGGCGTTTCTCGTCAAGATGGCGCCCAAAGAATGCCTAAACGATTACGTGACCGAGAAACTGCAGAGTTACGGTTATTTGCAGAAAAACCAAACCTTAGACGCCAACCTATTGCAGCGCATCAAGTACGCGTTGAATTGGACAAGGGACTTTGAAGAAATCAAAGAAACCGAAGTAGAACTAACCGCTGAAGAAAAGAAAGCCATCGCTGAACTCATAACCAAACTGCAAACCGAAGACGACCCAGACAAAATCCAAAACGCCATCTTTAACGCTGCCAAAGACAATGCAATAAAACCAGGCGCTTTCTTCAAAACGTTGTACCAGGTTTTGATGGGTGCACCGCAGGGTCCACGTCTTGGTCCATACGTGCTTGCTATGGGAAAACAAAACGTGCTTGCCGCGCTACAAAGAGTACTAAGTAAAAGTTAGCGCTTTCTCTTCTTTTCTTTTGAAAAAATAAAGAGGTTTACCATTGCCTAGCCAGTGTTAAGCCGTTTGTTGTAGTGTACACCTCTTGTGAATAAGCAGCGGTCCAGCTGTCGTCCCATGTCCCGTGGATAATGTCTGAGGTGAAATCGAATTGTCCAATTGTTCCATCGCCGCTTGATTGAAGTGTTAGTCTTGAACCGCTTAGGGGTTTAATTTTGTTAGAATCAGCCTGTTTTTGTTAACAAAAGACTTAATTTGTTATTTCCCAATAATTACTAGTGTATCATCTCTAGTTTTGGAGGAATTTATGGTTGAGTTCCAAGACTCTGCCAGCATAGAACCAAAAAAGGAAAAGCCCCCGAGGATCGTTAAAGAAGATTCCCTAAGAACTTGCTACTCGCCTTGCGCTTTAAATTTGGATGAAGCGCGGCTTAGAGATATTTTAGAAAATATTCCTTCTGCCGTGATGGTTGTTGAAAAGCCTGATGGCAAAGTAACCTACGCTAATAAACGAGCCATTAAACTTCACGGCGTAAACCCTTGCGGCATTGAACTAAATAAGCATCCTGCAAACTTAAAGATTCTAACTTTAAACGGCAAAGTTTGCCCCACCGAAGAACTCTACAGTTACAGGGCACTGTTCAAAGAGGAAACTTTGCGAAACTCAACAATAATTATTGAACAACCTACTGGAAAGCAGTTTATTGTGGTAGTGAGCGCAAAACCGCTCTACGATAAAGACGGCAAAGTTAACGCGGCAGTAGCCGTTTTCGAGAATGTAACTGGTCACGTTAAGACTCAAAATGCACTCATGGAAAGTGAGGAGCGGTTGAAAATGGCGCAGAAGATTGCTCATGTGGGAAGCTGGGAGTATTACGTTAAAGAGGACAGGGCAGTTTGGTCTGAAGAGTTATTCCATATTTTTGGTTTAAAGCCTCAGCGGTTTGGTCCAAATACCAGTGAATATTTAACTCGAATTTACATTGAGGATAGGGAAGCGATAAACAAATCAATGGAGCAAATGCTCTTTAAAGAAGGCTTATCTTCTAAAGCAAGTTTTGATTATCGTATCATCCATGAAGATGGCTCGGTTCGCATTATACATTCTGAGCGAATGGTTAGAGAAGTTGGCGAAGATAATAAGCCAACAAGAATAGTTGGAATAGAACAGGACATAACTGAACGCAAGCAGACTGAACAGAAGCTCGAACAATACGCGAAGAATTTAGAGGAGCTTGTTGATGAGCGAACAAAACAACTCAAGGATGCCGAACGGTTGGCGGCTATTGGGCAAACTGCAGGCATGATTGGTCACGATATCCGTAATCCGTTGCAGGCTATTGCTGGGGAACTGTTTTTGATGAAGCAGGATGTGGATGGTTCACCTGATAGCCAATGTAAACGCAGTTTGGAGGAGAGTTTGGTTTCTATCCAAGAGCAGGTGGATTACATGAACAAGATTATCTCTGATTTGCAAGACTTTGCAAGACCGCTAAAGCCTGAGTTGGTGGAGGTTGAGCTTTGCAGTGCCATACCACAACTGGTTGCAACCGTTAATGTGCCAGACAACATTCAAGCCATGGCAGAATGTGATACTGAATTACCGAAAATTAAGCTGGATTTAACTTTTCTGAAGCGCATCTTGGTTAACCTGGCAACGAACGCGATTCAAGCCATGCCAGACGGCGGGAAACTAACCATAAAAGCCTCTCAAGAAGCCAACACGGTTTCCATCACTGTTACGGATACGGGCGTGGGTATTCCAGACGCGGTGAAACCAAAAATCTTCCAGCCCCTCATGACCACCAAGTCCAAGGGGCAAGGCTTCGGACTAGCCGTTGTTAAACGTTTAGTAGAGGCTCAGGGCGGCACGATAACGTTTGAGAGCAAAGTGGGCGAAGGAACACAATTCAAACTGTCTTTTCCTAAATAACAGGTTTATTTTAGACCACTATTTTTAAGTTTAAGCAAAGTATTTACTATTCTGCCCTTTTAGTTTCTGGGTATAAAGCAAGCGTGGGGCTCGTCGTCTAGTACGGATTAGGGCACCGGCCTGCGGAGCCGGACGTCATGGGTTCAAATCCCATCGGGCCCGCCACCACTTCTAACTTTTTCAACCGCTTTTATGATACCGAGGATGTATTTTCTTTGATATTTGATACAAAAGACTGCTTATGGCTATGGCGAAAGGCGGCAGAGCTGGCAGGATATACCAGTAGAGTTTGGTTTGAGCAAAAGTGAACACCCCGAGCACTACTGCCATCCAGATAAGAATTAGAGTATCTGCTTTATGACGCTTAATCACCGAATTGAATGCACACAGCCCAACCGCAAACGGCAACAGTATTACCCAAAGCAGGTTTTCACTAGTTACTAAGTAGTTGAAATAGAAGAGGTAACCTCCAGCGTGCCCTTCAATAGGAGTGACTGTTCGCATAAAAGTGGAGTACACGAAATAGCAATCCCAGAAGTCCTTGAAGGTAAAATTCATGTATACCACGTAAGGCGCGAAGACCAACAGTGCGGTGCCCCAAAAAAGAGCAAACCGCTTTGTAAACAGAAATTTGATGCTTTTTTTTGTGAGGGCGAGATAAATGATGATTATTAACGGAATCAGCAAAGCCTCAATCTGCTTGGTCATTAACGCCAACCCAAAGAACAAACCGCTCAAAACCGCATACCAATTGGTATTTTTTGTTTCCTCGCTCTGAAGCGCAAAGTATATGCTCGCCAGAATGAAGAAGACGAGTAGGCCATCAGTCATGGCGTGGGTTGCGAACGCATAGAAGGTTGTAAACGTGCCTAAAACTATCACTGACAAAAACCCTACCTGCGCATTATAGAGCTTCTTTCCCAAATGGAACACAGCAACCAACGACAAAGCGCCGAATATGGGGCTCCAAAACCTTGTGGCAAAGTTGTTAACGCCGAAGACTTGGTAGGCAAGAGACATCAGCCACATGAGCAGGGGAGGCTTGCCAGCCCATATCGCTGGTTCGCCAAAGGACCAAGGCAGTAGGTAATTTCCACTTTTAACCATATGGAACGCCATTTGAGAGTACGTTTTCTCGTCAGCAGCCCAAAGCGGTCCACTTCCAAGACTGACAAAGAATACCCCCAAAAAAGCCACGATAACCAAAGTGCAGAGTGCATTGGTGTGCGCTGAAAACCATGACGGTTTTTTGTCAGAGATGTCTACGGCTTTTGGTTCTTTCTTGTTTCGCCTAGTCGAGTAAACGAAACGTACGATTGCAAAAATAACCACTACGCCTAAAGCGCCTGCGATGTCATCGAACAGAAACGTACCCCATGCCGTGGGACTGGTAGGTATCGAAGCTAAGGGTTCAGCGGTCGAATTGTATAAGGAAAAAGCGTACACGTGGTAGTCGCTGGAACCAACGTATAGGGTGCCGTTCACGATAGCTGGAGAAGAATCCACATTACTCCGAGTTGCATAAACCCACTTAATTTCTCCAGTAAAAGCATTAAGACAATAGAGATTGTAGTCTTCAGAACCAACATATACGTTGCCGTCCGAGACTGCAGGCGAAGACCAAACCCAATACCCCGTCGCGGTTTGCCATATCTTCTCTCCGGTTGAAGCGTTTAGGCAGTAGACGCTGTTGTCTTGGGAGCCTATGTAAATACACCCATAAGCGGCAGCTGCAGAAGAGGACAATGTGTCTTGCGTTTGGTATCTCCAAATTTCGGCGCCCGTGGAAGCGTTCAAACCAACGACATAACCGTCGTATGAGCCAATGTAGAGGCAACCATCATATAAGCAAGGAGAGTTGATGTTGCTTCCCGTGTGGTGATGCCATATTTCTTCGCCTGTAGACGCATTAACGGCGTACACAAAAAAGTCATCACAAGCAAAATACACCACGCCATCTAAGACAGCGGGCGACGAATCCACAGGCTGCACGGTTGGAAAAGTCCATATTGTATTCCCATCTGAAGCATTCAAACAAAAAAGATCATGAACTCCTGAACCTATATAGACGCATCCATTCACGACTGCAGGGCACGACCGGACATAACCTCCCACTTTAATTATCCAAGCAGGTATGCCTGTGGCAATGTCTATACAGTAAACCCACCCATCATCTGAACCAACGTAGACACGTCCATTGTAGACGGCAGGTGACGAGTTAACTTCATGTCCAGCTGTAAAATTCCATAGTAGTTCCCCGTTGGAGGAGTTGAGACAATAGAGATTGCAATCCTTGCAGCCTACCAAAATGCGACCGTTAGCTACCGCAGGGGAAGACCATACGGATGCATGCGTACTGTAATTCCACAACTGCTTTACCGAATTCGCTGGACCACCGCCTGTTGTGCCGCCGCTGCGGCTTAGGTCATGGCGGAATGTCGTCCACTCGTCGCTGGCACCTGAGGCTGCCGAAAAAGTGCCTGATTGAATTAGAATAAGGGAAATGAGGATGATTAGCAGCAACCACTTGTGTTTTCTCATTGCCATCCTTACAAACGATTACATGCAAGAGCAGAATATATTAAACCTATTGAACATCGCGTCCTGCCAAGAACCCTCTTAGAGTCAAAAAATTTTCATCGCTCAGAACCAATCGTGCCTACGGTGACTGCTTTAAATAAGGGGGCTATAGTCACTTTTGAGCACTGTACTCTAAGACTGCAAAATACTTCTGTCACTAAAAATGAAGAAAGGGTGTTTTATTCTCTGCTTGAGAGCACTATGATGTAGTCTGCTGTGTCAGCGCACATGTCTGCTGCTTGCTCGATGAACTCGATTAGGTCGTCGAAGATTACCATGGCTCCACAGTTTATGTTTACACCGTACTTAACGAATAGGCTTTTGGCTTTAAGGTATTCAATGTCGATTGCGTGTTCGATTTCGCCGACTGCTCTTGCTTCTTTTATGGCTTCGTTGGGGTTGGATGAGATTTTCTCGATGCTGCCTCTTAGGGCTTGAGCTATCTCCACCAGCTTTCCAGTCATGTAAACAGTCTTTTGGGATAGTTCCTGTGGAATGTCAGCTTCGGCAAGCATTTCAAGGCATCTAGCTGCGTCTTTGGTGTGGTCTGCCAGAGTATCTAACCGTTTAACAAGATGCAACAGGTCTTCGCGGTAATCAGCAACCAATGCTGCACCCTTCGATAACTCCATGAAAACGTCTGTTCGCAGAGCGTCAACTTCCTCTTCCGCCTTATACAAGTTTTCAATGTACTTTTGGGATTCCTTAAAGTTCTTCTCTGAAAAGCTCTTGGTTGCCTTATGCAGCCACGTTACGGTATCAAAAGCCTTCGTTATTTGCTCGTGAGCGAGTTCTAAGCCTCTGGTTTTGCGGCGTTGCTCAAACCAATCGTAACTTTTTTTCTCCACCAACACCATCTCCAAACTTAATAAAGAATAATTCTTGCTTTCAGATATAACCCTTCTCTAACTATAATAATTACTTTCCTAAAACAACCCTTGCCAACTCAACTTTCCGCTCAAAACTATTCATTAAAGTGTTGGTAACTTTCACTTCAAGCCCCAACTTTTCAATGCGCTCCTTCTGTGAAACATCCTGGGCATCCAAAACAAACGTGTCAAGGAAATCAGAGTAAAGCTTCGCAACCCCAAAGGCAGAAACTTCAAAGCCTAAACCACGCAACATTTTATCCGCAGGACCCTTAATCGGCAAACCAGCAACAATAGGGCTAATCCCAACTACTCTTGCACTTGTCCGCCTCAACGCATCCCTCACGCCATCCACCGCCAAAATAGTGCCTATACTAACAATGGGATTGCTTGGACAAACAACAACCACTTCAGCATCCAAAATCGCATTCAAAACCCCGGGTGAAGGCTTCGCAGTGGCAGCCCCAACAAACTCGACGCCTAAAACCTCATCTTTCCCCTGCCTTCTGACAAAGTACTCTTCAAAATGCATTGAGCCGTCGCTTGTTGTTACTCTGGTTTCAAACTTGTCGTTGGACATCGGTAAAATCTTGACTTTAAGCCCTAAACTACGGCAAACTTCGTCGGTGATTTGTGAGAGCGTGAAGCCTTGTTTTAAGCGGTCGGTTCGGTAAATGTGGGTTGCTAAGTCTCTGTCGCCTAAGCCAAACCATGTGTCTAAGCCGTGCTTTTTGAGCATTTCAAGGCATTGGAAAGTGTCACCCCTGATGCCCCAACCCTTCTCTTCATCAACAATGCCCGCTAACGTGTATGAGACGATGTCTAAGTCGGGAGAAATGTGCAGTCCGAAAAGTTCGATGTCATCGCCAGTGTTCACGATAACCGACAGGTCTTCCTCTTTAACAAGTCTCGTTAAGCCTGTTAGGAATCTGGCTGCGCCGACTCCGCCTGCTAAAGCCGCAATCAAAACAGTTAACACCCAATTAGTGGCTGTGTCCTTCTTTCTCGGAAACCCAATACTCCGACGGCGACCCTTTCTTGTCAATTATGCTTTCTTTTTTGAAAACAGGCGCTTCACTCTTGTACCTCTCAACAGCTTCCCGCAACACAGGAAAAACATCCGTCCGATGAGAACCAGCAACCGCCACATAAACCAAGTCGTCACCAACATTGAATTCGCCCAGCAAATGGTGAATTTGAACATTAACTATTCCGGGCTTCTGAGACAAGTCGTCGCTTATTTTTGTTAGAACCTGATTGGCTTTTTCTTCGTAAGCTTCTATCGTTAACTTTTCAACCTTTTCATTCTTGAAAGTTTCTCCTCGGACAACACCGATAAAGAGTGCTATAGCACCGGCTTTCGAGTAGTTAGGGTCTTTTTTGATGTTGTTTATGGCGTCTTGGGCGTTGAAGGTTCCTTTTTCATGCACACCGGCGTTAGTCAAAACTTGCGCTCTCCGATTAGAAAATACTAAAGTGGCGTGTCTAAAACTGTTTACGGTTAAAGATAGGAATAAGAAATAAAGAAATTGTGTTTATGCTGTGGCTGCAACTGGCGCTGCTTCTACTGGTGCTTCCGGCAGTTTTACTGGTGCTGCTAAGAGTTTAGATTTTCTTATGCCAACATGTCTTAGTGGTGCAACGAGTTTGGCTTGGTTGTAGATGTCTGAAGCGATTTTTCCAAGGACCATTTCTTGAACGAATTGGTCGAGTGTTAATGCGGCGGCTTTTTCCTTGATTGTCTTTGCCATCATGGTGCGGATGATTTTTTCCTGTGAAGTCTTTATTCTTGAAAGTGTCAGGGCAGAAACTGCGATTCGAAGCTTGTAGCTGTCTTTTGTGGTTAAGTTGAATAATCCGTCAACTTTGGTGGTTCTTCTCCTAACCAAGCTGCGCAGGTAATCTCTTGAGTATTCATGACCTTTGAAGAGTGTTTTCGCGCTTTTTCCGTCAATCTCGTTTACTTGGAAGAACATTTTCAAGTAATGATGAGAAAAGTCACCTGTAATGTCATATAGGGTTGCTTCGACAACTCTGCCGATCATTAATTTTTCGTCTTGTGCAGGTATCGAACCTAACTCTATGTTACCAAAGAACGATGGCGCAATTACCATGTACCAGGATTTGCCTCGCCACTTATCGCGTACGTGTTTTGTTTTGGAAGACAAATTTATTTCCCCGAACGTGCCACAACATTCTCAAGGAAATATTAAAAGGTTTAGCGTTTTCTGTCTATTTTTTCTCTGTTACCCATGTATTTTCTTAACGCTTCAGGTATATTTATCGTTCCATCCGATAGCTGATTGTTCTCTAGTATGGCTACGATGGTTCTGCCCGTAGCTATAGCTGTAGAGTTTAATGTGTGAACGAAACCTTTTGGCGGTGCACCCTCTTTTTCGCGGTAACGAACACCCAATCTTCTTCCCTGGTAATCGGTGCAGTTGCTGCATGAAACCACTTCTCGGTAGCCGTTCTGAGCGGGCATCCACGCTTCAATATCGTATTTTTTGGCTGCTACTGTGCCGATGTCGCCCGTGCAAACGTTTACAACTCGGTATGCTAAACCGATTTTTTGCAAAAGGTCCTCAGCGTTCTGCAGGAGTTCTTCATGAAGTTTTGCTGAATCCTCAGGTTTGCAGAAAATAAATTGCTCTATCTTGTTGAATTGGTGGGTGCGGAAGATGCCGCGTGTGTCTTTTCCATGTGCTCCAGCTTCTTTACGGAAACAGGTGCTTATGCCTGCTAGTTTTATGGGCATATCTTGTTCTTTTAGGGTTTCGTTCATGAGCATTGCTGCCATGGGGTGCTCGGAAGTGGCGATTAAGTACAGGTCCTCGTTTTCGACCTTGTAGAGAACATCTTCGAAGTCGCCTAATGCGGTTACTCCTTCGTACGCTTCACGCTTCATCAACAACGGCGGAATAACAGCAGTGTAGCCTTTCTTTGAAAGCTCTTCGATTGCAAAGCTCATCAGCGCCATGTCTAACATTGCGACTTCATTTTTTAAGTAGAAGAACCTTGAGCCAGAGACCTTTCCAGCNNGAATCATCCAGCAAGTTTGGCAGTCGCAAAAGGTAATCATGTGTCTTCTGCTCCTGCTCAGCCACCTGTTTCTCCATCAACTTTATTTTCTGGTCGATGTCCTGTGCCCTTGTGAATTCGTCTGTGGCTTCTTTGCCTGCTTTTTTGAGTTTGGCGATTTCTATGGTTACTAGTTTTCTCTCATGGCGCAGCTCGTTTAGTTTGGTAAGGTTCAACCGCCATTCACGGTCAACGATAATCAGCTCTTCGAGCATCTGAAGGACGTCGGGGTTGCCACGCTTCGCCAAATTAGACTTCACAAGTTCGGGGTTCTCACGGATAAGCTTGATATCTAACATGTTCTCACACGGAGTAAATCTCTAACTAACAAAATCAGCTATTTAACTTTACGATGCAAACAACGGCTCAAAACGAAGTTTACGGTTCTCTAGTGCTCGGAGCAGTCTATACCCCCTTTTATATACTCACTTTAAAGGGCGTCTAGTCTCTCTGTGTGACCTCCCTCTCCCTTATTTATAGTATCTTTGTTTTTGGTTTAGGTTCACATGAGGTTGTTGCTGTTATGGTTGATTTTTGGGTTTGGCGCTTTGACGGTTTCTGTTTTTGTGAAAAATTGGTTTAGTTCTGTGAATATGCACAGTGGTTGGGTTAAAGTGGATATGTTGGTATGTAATCGGGTGCGTCTTTGTCTTCAGGTCCCGTACTCGTTGATGCTTCTTCAGGCGGGTCTTTATCGTAGGCTCTTCTAAGCAGTATCGGCGCCAAAACGGTCGTTATCATAATCATTCCCAAGATTGCAGCGTAAGTGCTCTGTGTAATAGCGCCAGCAGAGATGGCTACTCCCGCAACTATAAGACCCACTTCGCCTCGTGAAATCATTCCGTAGCCAACTTTGACTCCTTTAGAGCGGTCTTTCAAAAAGAAGGCGGCTGGTAAACCGCATCCAATCATTTTGCTAATTATGGCTACCACCACCAATGCTGCGAAGAACGCGTAGAAAAACAAGTCAGACGTAATAAAGCTCCTAACGTCAAATTGTGCACCTGCCAACCCAAAGAACACAGGAGAAAATATGACGCTTATTTTCTTTGTATAATCCCTTATTTTCTCAATCGTCTTGGAACTGGCAACAGCCATGCCCGCGGCAAAAGCACCCACAATAGGCGACAATCCGAGAACAGCTGCTAACGCGGAAGCACCAAAACACGACGCTGTTGCTGCTGCCTCAACTGTTCCTTCTTTTCCTTTCGAAGTCAAATTAATTATTCTTGGAAGAACAATTGCTGCAAAAACTGTCATGGCAAGCCACAATGCAAGAGATGTGGAAATTACAACAATTACGCTTAATGCGGTTATCGGTGTTGAGGTAGAGATGAATGAAACTATAACACCGAGAATTGCCAGTCCCAACACGTCATCAACGACTGCTGCGCTAATCATCATCCTTGACTCTATGGTTCTACTCCTGTTGAGCTCCTGCAATACTAGGGCAGTAATAGAGATGCTTGTGGCGACAAGCGCTGCACCAACTACCAAAGCTGTTATAGTGCCTAATCCAAGAGCCAGCGAAAGACCATAGCCCATAATGAAAGGAACAATAACCCCCACCGTTCCAATGACAAAACCAGCTGCGCCAACCTTTCGGAAATCTCTAAAGGTCATCTCTAAACCCGCCACGAACAGGATGAGTATGCCGCCTATCTCTCCGAATGCTCGGACAATGTCGTTTATTTGAATTAGAGGTGAACCGTTTATGGCTATTAATGAGCCTAAAGCGTATGGTCCGAGAAGGATTCCTGCAAGCAACTCACCTAGTACCGAGGGAATTTTTCTCCAAGAAAAAATTTCGCCAAGCACTTTCGCTGAGAAAACCAGAATGCAAATGGTCACTATTGCTCTCAGCACTGGGTCTAAAGCCATTGGCTGCACCTTTCTCTTTGAAAGGGACACGAACGTTTGAATATTTAAATTCGTTCATACAAGCTGGCTTTTTTAAACATGCAAAAACGTTTCAAAAAGTTACTAAAAAATGGAAGAAGGTTTGGACGTTGTTTCTATGGGTGTTTACTTGTTGTCCAGTCTACTTTTTGGTTAGAGTTATCTCCATCGTGGAAACCATTCTGGACCTGCTCTCTCCCTCACGTGGTGGCATCTCGGCTGTTCCGATAGCAATCTTGCTAACTTTAAGGTCTTTAACGAATCGGTTTCTTGTGATCTCAGCTGCGTCAACAGCGGTAGTTATGGCTTGGCCTCTTGCTTTTAATGTAATTTCTTTTAGGTTCCCTGCGGAGAGGCTTGTGATGATTGCCAGAACATAGCTCATTGGAGGTTTGTTTCCGACGAAGATAACATCTGCATTTTGAGTCATTTTCTTTTTACTCCTTTTTGTTGTTTGCTTTGTGTAACGTTGCTGTTATGCGCTCTGTTGCGCGACAGAACGTCAAGCCAATTATTACAAGTTCTTCCTTATAAGTCCATTGAAAAACCGTCCTTAAAGAACAAATGTTCAACAATTAAACTAAGAAAGGCTTTTCTACAGCCAACCCTTAATGAGCAATAACACCCTGCCTCTGGTCTAAGTAATCTCTGGTGTTTGTTGTGGTTGGTTCTCTTGTTGTTCCTTG
>PLNS01000019.1 GCA_003141855.1 Candidatus Bathyarchaeota archaeon
ACGACCAAGAAAAGTCTACAGCTTAACAAGCGACGGCCAGAACATGCTAAACTTCACCGAAGACTCACTTAATCTGATTTGCAGGAAAATAACAAACACGCCCACAGAGACAAATCAACCAACCGTAAGCATGATTACCACCAAAAGCAAAAACCACTTAACCATAGAAGTCCCATAAAACTGGCAAGTTTTTTAGGCTTGCCAGCAATTTTAGCTTTTTCATCTTTAAAATCAAATCAGGTTCTCCAGACAAGTTACCTTACCCATTTTAAATACATCTAAGCTCAATTGCTATATTGAAGTGCTCAGGTGAATAGTTGAAACAAGCAAACAACGGCGAAACCTTCGAGTTGAGCAATCAAGCTATCGAATTCTGCAGACACCTCGCTGGGACAGCAAAAATCGCTGCCATCGCCCTTGTAGACAATTATTCGACGAAAACTTCAAACGAGCGCTCAATCCACGAAGTAATGGTGGTTATTCATAATTTCCAGCCCAGACTAATGAGTTACCTCAAAACAGTTAACAACAAGACAATTTTTGTTTTTGCAGTTGACCAATGGATTTTTGAACGCGACATCGATAGAGGCTTTCTGGGCGAAGCTATTGCAAGCAAACTTATTTTTCCTTACTTAGCGCTTCAAGGCAAGGAATACTTGCATGAAAGAGAAGTTGCGTTAAAGAAGCGTTTGATTTTTGAGTTGCTTGAGAATTTGGTGTTGAATTTTCCTGAGCTTGCAAGCCGCATTCAGATTAAGCCGCAGNNACTTCATGTATGAGGTGTTTTCTAACCGCATCCGAGTTTTTCCCCTAATAGCTTATGATCTTTTAAGCTTGAAAAGTTGCCTTCAACAAAACGAGGAGCAAGCCCTCAGCGGTTACAACCAAGCAAATATTAACACCGTTAGCTGGGAAACTGCTACAAGCTATAGGCGGAATCTGCGGATTAATAGGCAAACTATCTTATGGCATGCAGAATTTTGGGCAGCCCATAGCGCAAAGAATTAGTATAATAGCCAAAAAATGGGTGTTACTACTACGGATTTGTATGAGAATCTTGCTGCCTCCAATGATTATGTTTTTAGGAATGGGCAACTGCAGAAAAATCTTGTAACTGTTGGCGTGGAGAGCTCTAAAACGAAAGATTTCATGCCTAAGTTTTGATATTTTTTTGTATTTACTCGTCTTCTGAATTAAACTTAATTTTAAAAGCACAAAGCATCCTTTAGAATAATCGCGGAGGAGATGAAGAAACTTGGCGGTAATTCAGAAAAAGCGGGTCGGCATAACTATAGCTAAGCCATACTTGGAAGGTATGGACTTATTAATCAAAGACGGGCTCTATGAGAATCGTGCAGAAATCGTGAAAGATGCCCTGCGACGGCTCTTTAACCACTACGAAATCCACTCAATAAGCGACGCCTGTTCCGAGTGAGTTAGCTTAAAACTCTTTTGTTGAATAAACTCCCTGATTGTTAACATGGGCAAATAAAACCTTTGTTTTTGTCACCCGAAAATTAACAGGAAAAGTCCTTGTCCAAAGTTATCGGAACCTTGTAGAGCCTATATAAAATGGGTTTAGCCATGATAATTGTGGATTCATTTTGAGAATTGCAGGTTGAACTGCTGCTTGAATCTATATATAAGGGGGGGGGTNNGGGGCTATAGAAAAAAATCACAGCTAGGTTAGGCAGTTTGAGGTTTGGCAGTTCTGCTGCTTGTAACAACCTGCACAACCAGCCTGCAGCTTAAACCTGACCCAGATAGCAAAACACAATCTTTAGCGCAACCTGTTGGTTGTTGTTGTGATATAGGGAGTTTTTTGCCACAACTACTATAGAAAAATAAAACACAGGCGTTCTACCGTTTGTTTTATTATGATTGGGAAACCATAACGATTTTTAATAAGACAAAGTTTTTATGCGCGTTTGAAACTTAACCTTCGACGTTAAGACAAAGGATGATTCAAGATGGCCCTACAAAAAGGAGATTTCATACTAATCGATTATGTAGCGAAAGTTAAGGAAACAGACGAAGTTTTCGACACCACAAAAGAGGATGTCGCTAAAAAAGAGCATCTCCACAAAGAAGGAGAAATACACGAGCCTGAACTCGTAGTTGTAGGCGAAGGCTGGGTCCTAAAAGCCCTAGACGACGCACTAGCAACAATGGACGTAAACAAGCCAGCAACCGTTGAAATTTCACCCGAAAAAGGCTTCGGACAAAGAGACCCAGAAAAAATCAAACGCGTCCCAATCAAACAACTCTATGCAAAAGAAATCAACCCCGTCATCGGCGCACGCATAGAATACCAAGGAAAAACAGCCACCATCCGCTCCATCGGCGCAGGAAGAGTTCTACTGGACTTTAATGCTCCGTTAGCAGGAAAAACCCTCATCTACGAAGTCACAATAACAAGCAAACTTGACAAGGTACCAGAGAAAATCGGCGCCATAGTTCACCGCAGAGTTCCAGTAGTTGAACAAGACAAATTTAAACTAACCATAAAAGGCAATGACTTAACCATAGACATGCCTGAAGACACCTTCTATGTTGAAGGTATACAAATCGCTAAACGCGGCATAGCCATGGACATCCAAAAGTTCGTTCCCGAGTTAGCTGAAACGCGGTTCGTTGAAACTTTCAAATCTGAGCCTAAACCAGCCGCAGTCGCTCCAGCACAAGCACCAGCACCTGCAATAATTGAGCCAGAGCCAGAAGCAAAACCTACGCCAGAAGCGAAACCTGCAAAAGCCCCAAAAGCAACCAAAGAAGCCAAGGCATAACCGCGCCGACCCCAAACTTTCCTTTTCCCTTTAAATTTTTAATTTTTCAATTTTAACAGTTGCAATTAGTTTCCCTGTTTTGCATGCTTGAAAATAAAAGATAAATCTCCCAATTACCTCATAGTAATAACAGCACTTCTCCAATTCTTAACTATCGAATTAAATCCGCAATCAGGAGGTGGAAAACAAAGATGGACCACACCATAATGCATTTTGAAATCCCAGCAAACGACGTGGAGAAACTGAAACGTTTTTATGAAGAAATCTTCGGTTGGAAAATCACCCAAGCCGCAGGACCAATCGAGTACTGGGTAATCCAAACCGTTCCCGTTGACCCAAACGGCATGCTAACTAGACCAGGCGTTAACGGCGGCATGTACAAAAAACAGATACCTGAAAGCAAACCCATAAACTACTTCGCCGTCGAATCCATCACCGATTTTCTGGCAAAGATTGAAAAGTTGGGTGGCAAGGTGACTCAGCCCAAACAAGAGGTCCCAGAAATCGGCTGGATAGCCGCTGCAGAAGACCCTGAGGGAAACCAGTTTGCGCTCATTCAGCCGATACGCGTTTAATTGATGATTCCCGTTGCCCTCGCTGTTTTCTCGCATGCTTCCGCATTGAGGTTTAGTTTGTGGAGGATTGTGTAGCGTTCAGGCCTTATTTTCGCCGCTAACTCCAACGCCTTAATCACGTCTGAGTCTTTTACGCCTAATTCAGCGGCTGTGGTTGGTGCGCCTAGTTGCTTGAGGGTTTTTTTGATGCCTTGCCAATTTGCCCTATAAAGATAAGCGGTTAAAATCGAGCCGACACCGCATTGTTCTCCGTGCATTGCATGGTTTGATTTAATCATGTCTAATGCGTGGCTAAATAGGTGTTCGGAGCCGCTGCAGGGACGACTGCTTCCAGCAATGCTCATGGCTACTCCGCAGCTAATCAAGGCTTCAAGGAGAACACGCAAGCCTTCGTCTTGCCTGTAAACGATTAATTCTGCGTTTTCAGTTACCAGTTTAGCACTCATCAACGCCAAGCTAGCCGCGTATCCACCGTAATACTCGCCATTTTCTATGTGCGCCAGTTTCCAGTCTTTGACGGCTGTGAACTTGGAAATGACGTCTCCGCAGCCGCTTACCATAAACCGCCAAGGCGCCTGAGCAATCACTTCTGTGTCGGCGATTATTGCCAGCGGTGCCTGTGCCAAAATCGAGTAGGGTTTATCTGAGCCTTTAATCGAGGCAAGGGGGCTGGCGATGCCGTCGTGCGAAACCGTGGTGGGCACGCTGATGAAGGGAATGTTTTGGCTGCCTGAACTTACTTTAGCCGCGTCAATTATTGTTCCGCCGCCAACACCAAAGAGCACCTGCGGCTTTAACTCTTTTATTTGGTTTTCAAGAGCTAACACGTCTTTTATAGTCATTGTCTTAACAAGAAGAAAATCAACGGCCAAACCTGATTCTTCAAGAAAGCCAGAAACCGTTTTTCCAGCCACATCATAACATTTTGAGTCCGACATTACCAATGCCTTTCCTTTAAGACCCAGCCGTTTTACAACTTCAGGAACGCGGTTGAGGGTTCCTTTTCCAACGATGACCTCGCGTGGAAGCTGCATGTAATGGTAATTTAAAGTCAAACTAGACCACTATTAACTTGTAAAGACATAGTTCGGGATGGATGCTTTAAAACTTTGGGCAATTACCCACCCTTTTACCCTAAAATATATTGTCAAGAAGCTCTGGCGAATATGGGGTAGTAGTCACCAACCTATTTGGATCCTATTAGGGGTTCTATGTTGAAACTATAGAGGGGTAGGTAGTTCACGAACCTATTAGGATCCAAATATCATATCATTGCAGAAACCTATAGGGGGTAGGTCAAAATGGTTAGTGATGTAGAGGTATTTTTGACCAAAGGACAAAGATGATATATGCGTTCGAGGAAGTTAAAAGGAAGGTATGAGCAGGGAGCCTGAGCGGGGTAACAAGCGTTTAAGGGTCTTGTTGTTGCCTACTTTGGTTTTATGTACTTTTGTTGGCTTTACCATAACTGCTTTTCTTAGCACGCTTCTTGTGGATGTTGCTCTATCTTTTGAGGTTTCAATTGGAACAGCAAGCGAACTTTTCCTCATAAGCAGTCTTACTGGCTTAATTGTGGGATTGGCTATGAGTGCAATATCAATCAAATTCAAACATAGATCTTTGTTCCTCATAGGGATATCAGTTTTCGTAGTTGGAACATTTTGCTTCTTTCTGGCACAGAGCTTCGCTATGCTTGTATTTAGCCAATTTCTGCTCTCAGCTGGCTCAACCACAGTTTCCATAATATCTTACACCTTGATTGGGGATCATTTTCCACTTGAAAAAAGAGGCTGGGCAATCGGTCTTCTTGTTTCAAGTATAATGGTCGCATTCATTGTTGCTGCACCCCTATCTGGGCTTATTGCAAGCATAGCGGGTTGGCGGTCTGTGCTCTCATGGTTCATAATTCCCACCTCAATTGCTTGCGTGGCTTTAAGTTTAATTAGTATTCCTTCAAATCAGCCCAAATTAGACCTTTCAAGCCAATCCCTGTATGTACAAGCCTACAAACGTATTTTTCTTTGTAAATCAACAGTTGCTTGCCTCATAGGTACAACGCTTGTTTCATTCATAAGCGTCGTTCCCATGTATGCAGTATCATTTTACCGAACCGTCGATTCAGTTTCCCCGACAATTGGAGGTATTTTTTCTTCTATTGCAGCTGCAGGAGGAGTTGTCGGCGGATTAGTTGGGGGCAGATTAGTTAACAGGTATGGTAGAAAGCCGCTTGCTGTTGCTCTCTGTTTTGTTTCAGGTGTTATGTGCGTCATTTTCACATTTGTTCCTGTGATTGGTGTTTCGGTGGCTATTTGGGCTTGGCAGCTGGAACTGCGGCTTTGGGATTGGCTGGTCTTACCAGTTTAACACTTAAACAGGTTCCAACATTTAGGGCGTCGATGATGTCGATTAACGGGTCTTTCCAAAATGTCGGTTTGGCTTTAGGAGCAATTATCGGCGGGTTGGTGCTAAATTTATTCCATAACAATTTTCAACTGTTAATGACTATTCTCGGGTCATTGGGGGCTTCTGCTGCTTTGGTGCTGTTTCTTTTTGCAAAAGACCCATACAAAACAGGTGCAACGGCAAATCCTTAACGATAATAAAGGCGATCAAAGAGGTTTTGCAGTTTTTTTCTTTCTCCTTCAGAAAATTTGGTAAACCAGAAGCCCCAGCAAACCCAGTTAATTGCCAAGGATCGCTAACCAATTAAGAAACTGGCAAGAAACAGTGGGTGCCTATACTGGCTCCCTGTCTCCTTCGCTAACTTGTAGTTATGACAACTCTATTGTGTCGCATTTTATAGGTGTAAGCGGGATTGGGATAAATGAGAAGTAGGTGTAGTTAGCTAGGCAAAAATCTATTTGTCCAATACTGTGTATCTGTTGTATGTCGTCTATTAGCTTCGTAAAATCTCTTAAGCCCTTGAAATTGGCGAAAGCGATTATATCAAAGGTTCCCATTACTGAGTTTATGCGGTAAAGGGAGGGGAATTTTCTTAGCTCTTCGATGGTGCTTGTTTTTTCGGTTCCTTTCGTAAGTGAAATGAAAATAAATACCGTGCCCTGGTACCCAAGTTTTGAATAGTCAATAATGGCACTACAACATAGTATTATTCCTTTTGATTTTAGAGTCTCAAATTTTTTCTTAACAGTTTCGTGGGAAATACCTAATTTTTTTCCGATCTTAATGAATGGGGTACGGGAATCAGCCATTAATTCTTTTATGATCGCCGTATCAAGTCTGTCTGCCTCTTGATTAACATCATTCTCTTGATCCGTTACTTCTCCGTTTTTAATAAATTGCTCAAGGATAATATTTATGGCGATTCCCTTAACTCCGGGAACATTTTTAATTCTCTGTGTTGCTCGGTCAAAATCTTCCATATTCTTTGCAATTACTAAACAGCACATGTTAAATTTTCCAATGCTTTTTGTACACACTATCACATTGGGGTTTTTTCGGATCTCTTCAGCTGCGCTTTGATTTTTTGAAGTTTCAGCCATGACACCCACAGTTGCCTCATATGGGTAACCTAGCGCCCCTTTTTTAACCTGCAGCCCAAAACTTACTATTGTTCCGTCTTCTTTTAGTTTCTTTATTCGAAATAAAATGGCGCTAGAGGAGAGATTGCATTCTTTAGCAATTTGATTAAGGTTAGTTCGTGAGTCCTTCAACAAAATATCTAGAATTTTAAGATCTACGGGATCAATTCGCTCTTCGACTGTCATGTAATCTTGTACTCTCTCAGTTTCATTCTTAAAAGTCTGGTGGTAGCGAGCACGTAATTTATTCGGTGATTCCTCGAGGCGATTAGCATTTGTTCAAAAAAGCATCGTTCTTAAATTAATATTTGCGATATATCCCCTATTGTTCTAGCTAATCTTAAATAGGAAAAGAACGAAAGCACTTGCTTACAGAACAAGGAGAAAAAAACATGAAAATCTTTAAAAAAATGAAATTCTCAACGAATAAAGCAATCGCAGTAGCAATCGCACTTCTCATGGTAACTTTAGCTATCCCAATGCTTGCGGTGCCACCGGTTACTGCCCATTCACCACCATACAACATTCCTACATACGCTTTCATCAATGTCGCTCCTAACCCTGCCGGGATTGGTCAATCAGTTACAATTGGTTTCTGGATTAACGAACCACCACCAACAGCATTTGGACAGTATGGTGATCGATGGCAAAATATGACGGTAAAAGTCATAAAACCTGATGGAACCACTCAAACACTAGGACCATTCACATCCGATGCCACTGGAGGAACATATACAACATTTACACCAGACCAACTTGGCAACTACACTTTCCAAATGAGTTTTGGCGGACAAACTTTAGCAAACAGTAATCCCCAGCCGGGAACGGCGACTAACGCGTTCGTCGGTGACTATTTCATGCCTTCCACAAGCTCTACTGTGACACTATTAGTACAATCAGAACCTATACCGTCAATTCCGACAAATCCTCTTCCGACCCAGTACTGGACAAGGCCGATAGAAGCGGTGAATACGTTGTGGTATAGTCTTTCAGGAAACTGGCTAGGGCTAGGCAACGAGGTGTTTTCTGCTAACACTGGATTATACTCAGTTAGCGGCAACTACAATCCCTACAGCTCATCACCCAAAACAGCGCATATTTTGTGGTCAAAGCCTGTGGGCTTTGGGGGCTTAATAGGCGGACAATTCGGCCTCAGTGATACAAGTGTATACATGTCAACGTCAGTCTATGAACCGAAATTTGCGCCGATAATCATAAACGGAGTATTGTATTACACTCTATTCTCCGGCAGCGCAAGCAACGCAAACGGGTTCACCGCAGTAGACTTAAGAACTGGACAAACATTATGGACAAATACTCCCCCCATAGGTAACTCCTCTACATTACTAAAATACGGACAAACACTCGACTTTGTTTCCCCTAATCAATACGGCGCAATTGCGTACTTGTGGACCACTGGAGTACCACCGGAAATATCTACAGACCAAATAATAACAGCGCAAGCCGATTCTGGTACTTCAGAATCGTACACTACCAAATATGCACCGATTTCAGTCACAGGAACAACTTACAACATGTATGACGCGGCAACCGGAAAGTACATCCTAAGTGTCGTTAACGGCACAGGTATGACGATGACGACAGATGCGAGCGGCAGCCTGATAGGATATTACGTAAACGCTAGTACCGCAAATGCATACAACGCACCTACACTAAACTGCTGGAATTCAACGCAAGCAATAATGTATCCCGCTGGTAGACCTGCTGGAGCAAACTTTTGGGAATGGAGACCTCCACAAAACACGGTTGTTCCATTCTCTGCTGGAATAATGTGGTCACAGCCAGTAGCTACTAACATCTCAGGCGTTCCATTACCCTCGACACTAGCAGCTCCGGCCCAAAGTACAGGAAGCGGTATGACAGTATTAGACCAAGATTCAGGTGTAATTGTCTTAATGGCATCAGCGAGCGCGTCAAGTTCCTTCCAGACTGGATATCAAATTGAAGCCGGCTACAGCTTAACAACAGGACAACAACTATGGATCACCAATCGAACAGAAGTGCCCTACTCAAGGATAACCATGGGTCCAGCAAACAGCGGAGTCTACACTGAAATTGCAACGTCGACAGGAGGCATGGTTGGTTATAGTATTACTACAGGAGCACAGATATGGTCGAAAACGCTTGCTACCACTAGTGGAGGCGCCCCAAATGCATATGACAGTTCTGGCGGATATTATACTCAAGTTGCTAACGGTACACTTTTCATAAACGCACTGGGCGGAGACATATGGGCATATGACATCAAAACTGGCAATATGCTCTGGTACACAAATACTAATACACTTCAAGGACCCGCAGGTACAGCAACTCCTTATGGCATATGGCCAATTTGGAGCTTCAATAATCCAGGAGCAATCGCTGATGGAGTACTATTCCTCGCCGAAGGTCACGAATACAGTCCACCTATGTTTAACGGCGCCAGACAATTGGCAATAAACACCACCAATGGGCAACCAGTTTGGAGTATAAAGGGGTTTGACGTTAACGGCGGAACAGCAGTCGCAGACGGCATCACAGTAGTTCATAATGGCTATGACAACCAATTATATGCATACGGCATGGGACCGAGCAAGACAACAGTTACCGCACCAGCGTCAGGAGTCACAACAGCAGCACCAGTAACTATAAGCGGATCAGTCACAGACATTTCTGCGGGCGCATTACAACAAGCCGTTGCAGCAAACTTCCCAAATGGTCTACCCTGCATGTCTGACGCAAGCATGACTCAGTGGATGGAGTCCGTTTATATGCAACAGCCAATGCCAGCTAACGCAACGGGGGTTCCGGTCACAATTTCAGTCACCGATGCAAACGGCAACAATCGCGTCATAGGCTCAACCATAACTAACGCAAATGGCTTCTTTAGTTTCAACTGGATACCTGACATTCCAGGGGGCTTTACAATCACCGCAACTTTCGCAGGCACACAATCCTACTACGGATCATCCGCTAATTCAGCCTTCTATGCTAGTTCCATAGCAACGACTGCTCCAACCTCAGCGCCAATAGCTGGCTACGCAACAACTAACGACCTAATGCTTGGTATAGCCGTCATCGCAGTGATAATAATTATAATCGGTGTAGTGCTCGCAATACTATTGCTTAGAAAACGACCGTAAAGTGAAAACAATGGGACTTTTTCCCTTCCTTTTTTATTTAGGAATGGAGTGAAATGGGGCTGAGTAGGCTCTGGTAACTATTCACTAAATAGCTATAGATTGAAGGGTTTTTGCATTTTCCCTTTTATTCCTTCAAGATGCCAGAACCTCAGCAAACCCAACTTGCGTTTTCTCGACCATGCACTTATTGATGATTTGTATATGCTGTGGTGGGGAGGGTTCTTTGGCATTAAATCTGGCGTTAATCTCCTATATAAGATAAAAAAAATCGTTGGGCTGGCTGATGTATTATGGTTTTGTTGAGCTTGTAGCCGCTCCCACAACCAGAAAGCAACCCTACTCTTTGCCTGATGACAGAACGCAATGTCTTGCACAAACCATTGGTTGTTGTTGTGTATAGGGACTATTTTACTACAACTACTATTGAAAAAAAGGTGGTGTGTTTGGGTTTTTTGGTTTATTTGATGTTATGCTTAAATATGGATTGTTGGTTTAATGGTTTTCTAGGAGATACAGAAAACATGCCCGCCATTGAAGTCGGCAGAATATGCGTAAAACAACTCGGTCGAGAAAACGGCAAAAAATGCGTCATCATCGATGTCATGGATAAAAGCTTCGTTTTAGTTACGGGACCAAAAAAAGTTACAGGCGTTAAGCGAAGGCGAGTCAACATAAACCATGTCATGCCTCTTTTAGACAAAATTGAGGTTAAACGAGGCGCCTCAGACGAGGAAGTTGCCCAAGCCCTAGAAGCCGCAGGCAAACTCAAAGACATGACCCAACCCGTAAAAACCGCGTAATTTTTAAGCTTTAATTACCTCAAACTTCTTTTTCTTACAACCAATTAGGAGAAAAAAACAAAGAATGCCCAGAACAACCCCTCCATGGGAAATCAAACGTGAACTGTTAATCAAAGCAGAGGACGCTACCAACCCAAAATACGGTTGCAAACCTTCTGAGCGGCCAGCCAAAGAATACATCAAGTACGGCACGATAAATTTGGATAAGCCTGCTGGTCCCACGAGCCACGAGGTTGCTGCATGGGTAAAAAGAATCATGCATTTAGACGCAATCGGGCATGGAGGAACACTTGACCCTAAAGTTACTGGCATTTTACCCATCACGTTGGAGGACGCTACCAAGATGGTTCAGGCGCTGCTCCACAGCGGCAAAGAATACGTTTGCGTCATGAAACTGCACGGCGACGCGCGTGAAGACCAGATTAAGCGTGTTCTCGCAGAATTTGAGGACGAAATTTACCAGCGCCCACCCTTGCGCTCTTCAGTCAAGCGTCAGTTAAGGACCAGGCGCATTTACTATAACGATTACATGGAACTGGACGGGCGCAACGTGCTCTTCAAAGTCGGCTGCGAAGGCGGCACATACATCCGTAAACTCTGCTTTGACGTCGGCGAAATCCTAGGCGTCGGCGCCCACATGCAGGAGCTCCGTCGCACGCGCGCTGGACCTTTCCTTGAAACCAGCGCCAAAAAAGTAACCCTGCATGATGTGGCTTACTGGTTTGGCGAATACGAAGAGAAAAAAGACCAATCGATCCTGTGCAAATTCATCGAACCCATGGAAGTTGCCCTCATGCAGTTACCCAAAATTATTATCCGCGACTCAGCCGTCGATGCGTTGTGTCATGGTGCGAGTTTGACTGCGCCAGGCGTGCTGTCGGTTGATTCAGGCATCGCAAAAGGTTCAACAATTGCGGTTTTCACGTTGAAGGGCGAAGCAGTCGCGTTGGCGAAGGCTCTTGTTTCAACCCAGGAAATAATGGAGCTAAACCACGGCGCCGTTGCCGCTCTCGCAAGAGTATTGATGCCGAGGGGCACTTACCCGAAGGTTTGGAAGACTGGTAGCGCGCATGAGCAAAGACCCAAAGAGCGTTGAGCACTATTTTTCGTCTGCGCCCAAGTCCAAGGAACGCTTCGGACTTGTTCGAACCAGCCTCTGCGGCAAACCCTTCGAGTTTTTGACTGCGTCGAGCGTTTTTTCGAAGCGAAAAGTTGATTGTGGCACCAGACTGCTCATCGAAGATATGGTTCTGCCCGAAAACGGCTGCGTTCTCGACATAGGCTGCGGATACGGCGCCGTCGGAATCGCTGTAGCCAAATTCAACCCCCGACTGCACGTAGTCATGACGGATGTGAACGCCAGAGCCGTGCGCTTAGCCAAGAAGAACGTGGGCTTAAACAGGGTAACTAACGCCGAGGTACGATACGGCTTCTTTTACGAACCCGTTGAAGATTTAAAGTTCAATTGCGTCTTGTCGAATCCGCCTGTAAGTGCAGGCATGGAAACGGTGAAAGCAATAGTGGCGGGCGCTCCGAGCGTGATGGCTGCTGGGGCGAGTTTTCAGATGGTTATCCGCTCCAAGATCGGCGCTAAATTGTTGCCTGCGCTTTTTGGTGAAACCTTTGGCAATTGCGGGGTTGTTGCGCGGGAGAGCGGTTTTCGGGTGCTCATGGGCAAGCTGTAGCGCGGTTATTGGCTTAGCATGAAATTGTTTTTCTGCTCTTCTTACTCTGCTTGGGGTTATGGCAGACAAAAAGTGAATGTTTATCTGACAAGACCTTATATGGTGAGGTTCTAAAAAGTGTCCATATGGTGACTAAAGTGTCCGATGGAAACAAACGTGAACGCATAACGATTCGGCTAACAAAAAGGTACCTTGACCTGCTAAACCTGCTAATAGAGAGAGGCGTATACAACAGCCGCAACGAAGCCATCAGGGATGCGCTGCGGATTATGTATGAGGTTCATGGGCTAAAGGTTTCGCCTGAGAAGAAGGCGGCTTTTGAATCTAAAGCGTCGGATGAAGCTAAAAGTTAAGTCGCGTTTATTTTTTGCAGAGTTTTCTTTTTGGAATCGCTTGTTGTTTTAGCCGTGTTAAACCGCAAACTTGAAAAAGCCACCCCGCCAATACACAAAGAAAACAGCACAGGCAGTGGACTGAAATGAAACTAAACAAGATCGACGAGAAAGTCTTCCAAACCCTCAAAACGGAAGGTAAAGAGTTAACCTTACAGGAACTAACCGACAAAACAGGGGAACCCACCAAAAAAGTCTTCAAATCACTAAAAAAGTTCTTCGAGAAAGAAATCATAGAGACAAAAGCCCGCAAATACAAGCTCACGGGAAAAGACCCCAAAGCCGCCAAAGAAGAAAAACCCGAACCCGAAGTTAAATAAAAAATTTTTTTGTGGAGCCTCGAGCGGGCCTTGCTCCCGCGGCCTGCTGCTTACAAGGCAGCCGCTCTACTGGGCTGAGCTATCGAGGCACCCAACAAACACGCCCAGATTACACCAACACATAAAACACAACCCAAATAAAAGTTACTGCTAAAATTCAGTCTGGGATGCGATCGTTTACTCGAATTTGTTGGCAAATCTTATCAACTAGTCAAAGCTAAAGAAAGCTGGGCTTGGTTAATGGCAACGGACGATAAGGTCAAAGCACAAGGGTGCTGCAATTGAGTAAGTTCGGTCCAAAGGAAGCTCTTGTAGAAGAAGAGCTGTATCATCAGATTAGAGGTGTTCTTGATAAGAACAACTCCTGCCTAAATGGCATAAAATTTGGAACGATTCAACCTCAGTGGTCCGTGCATGGAGGGGGTATAGCAGATTTGGTTTTGACATTTGATGATGGCAAACCCTTTCTTGTTATTGAATGCAAGAGAAAGATTGACAAGCCTTCAGGATCAAAGACAATAAGAGATTTTGACGTCTTTGGAAATAACGTTCTGAATCAAGCCCTTTCCTATGCGATGAGGCTGGGAACTTTTGCTTTTGCCACAACGAATGGTTCAAGATTAGCTCTGTTTAGAACCCCAAAAGAAGGCGAACCATTCAGAATAGATACTCACAGGCTTCTGGTTATTGATCCTTTTAAGTTGGATTCGAAAAATGTTAATGGCTTGCTTGATTTCCTGTCGAAATGGCAGAGTGGCATTCATGTCCGATTGGTTGAAATTGACTGGTTTTTTATCTCAAGACTGAGGAGTTTTGTCGATTTCCTATCAAAATCTTTTGAGCCAGTTATCAAGACTTTATCCTCGGAACCAGAATTCTCGAAAAAACTTCAGGATTTTTCACAGCGGGTGGGCGGGGTTACTCTCAATCAATTAGCTAGGGAAAATGCGTATCTCTTAATGAATAAAATAGTGTTTTATAAAATCCTCGAAAGACACTATAAAGTATCCAAGCTAAAACCCATATCTGCTCCTGACGGAAAGTTTTTCTGCGAATTCCTGAAAGGCTTTTTCAAAAAAGCTATTATAGTGACAGGTGATTTTGAACCCATTTTTATTACTGAATTCTATGATGATATTCCTTTACCCAACGAGGAATTTATCCTAGATGAAGTTAATTCTTTCATTCAAGAAATGGATACTTATAGACTTGAAGAAGTCGGATCAGATGTTGTAGGATATATCTATGAAGAATTGATTCCGGACGAAGAGAGGCACCGACTTGGGCAATTCTACACTCCACCGCCTATCGCAGAGTTGATTGTGAAATGGGCTGTTAGATCGTCGGGAGACGTAATATTGGACCCAGCCGTTGGAAGTGGTACTTTTCCAGTTAAGGCCTATAAAAGACTTTACGAGTTAATCTTAGACAAACATGCAAAAAGTGAAAAAAAGATTAGTTCAGGGGCTATTCATAAGAAGATACTATCTCAACTTTATGCCGATGATATTAACCCCTTTTCGGCACATCTGACATCCGTAAATTTAGCAATGCGAAATGTAAAGCATCCAACTAGCGAGATGAATATTTTTGTTGAGGATTTCTTTAGTTTGAGGTCTAGAATGGAGGTATTCGCTCCGTATACCATCAAAACTCCGCAAGGTGAGATTAAGCGACATATTGCAATTCCTCCTTTTGATGCAATAGTCGCGAATCCACCCTATACAAGAGGCAACGAAATAAATAATAAAACAGAGAAGCTAATCAGCCTCAGCATCGGCGATACCCTCAAGAAATACAAGATGTCAGGAGGGCTATTGAACGAGACTGGCATATACGTTCATTTCATTATCCATGCATACGATTTCTTGAAGAAACATGGTAGAATCGGAATGATAATTAACAATAGTTGGTTGCAGGCTGATTATGGTGTAAATTTCGGGAATTTCTTACTTGACCATTTTAGAGTGAAAGCAGTAATAGATTTCAATCAGAGGCTATTTCGAGTTCCATTAGTAGCGACTTGCGTTTTGCTTCTTGAAAAGGAGGACAATGCAAATGAAAGACGTAAGAACAAAACAGTCTTTCTATATGTTGACGAAGAAAGCGAAGTTGAGGATATACTAGTTGCGGTCAACGAACCCCAGAAATGGGTAGACATTTTCCACATTAATGAAGTTAACCAAAATGATTTGCCAACAGATCAAAAGTGGGTAAAAAAGTTTTTTAATACAGAAGAAATTGAGGTGGCAATTGCTGGTTCCCCTTTAATGGTTTCAACTGCCCATTTTTTTGAGCCAAGATACAGTAACATAACTGGTGTAACGGCGAGGGGTGGGACAGGTGCCGACAAATTCTTTTACCTTTCAAAACAAGAGTCAACTAAATGGAACATACCTAAAGATTTTCTCGTTCCTGTCCTTGTTAGATCTAGGTACAACAAGTTCTTCACTTTTACAATAGATGATTGGAAAGATCTGAGACAAAGGGAAAAACCATGTTATGCCTTCGTTTGTCATCAGGGAAAAAATAATTTGTCGGAATCAGTTAAGGAATTTATCAAATGGGGAGAAAAAACTGATTTAGTTAGAATTAAGGCAGATGAGCAACCTAAGACAGCGAATCAATCATTGGCTTCGCTTACCAGAGCAAAGGATAAAAAGCGTTTCTTTGGGTGGTACGACTTAAGGGGGATCACAAAATCACCTATATTTGTTTCAAGACGAGCCCAATATCACAACAAATTTGCATTGGCAAAAATAAACAAACTTGCAATTGATGATGGTTTCGTCACTTTTGTTCCAAAAAATGAGATCATGGATCTTCAACTTAACGCTGTCTTATCATCACTTAATTCTGACATAGGTAGGTTTTTCGTAGAAATTTATGGAAGATCAACAGGTGGCGGGGCAATAGAGCTAGATGACAAATCTGCTGGCAAAATCCCAATTATTAATTATGAAAAGATATCAAAAGAGAGCATAGAAGAATTGGGCGTGCTTTTTAGTAAACTTGAAGCAGAAACCAGACAAATTGGTGATGCTGAAACTCAGGAAAGTATTTTGAAACTCCAACCTATTGTAGATGGAATTGATGCCAAAATGGCTGATATTTTGGGGATTGACTTTGCAGTAATTGAAAAGATGAAAACCATAACGAAGTTTTTCTATGAAAGAAGACTCGCAAGGATAGATGATGCTCGTCCTGAATCGGTAAAGGGTGAGGAAGAACCCAAAATTGGGCCACCAAAGAAACTGAAAAAAGTACAAAAAATCAATAATGACAAACAATTAACAAAGTGGTTAGATGAAAAGTAATAGCGCCTCTTGGTTTTTGTTATGGTATTTGGGCACATTTTTAGATTCTTTGCTTTTAATTAATAGTTGTTCTTTTTGGAATTGGTAAGAATTCTTTCCATATGGAAGAAAAAATTGCCAGTCTTGAAGTTGCTGTTCTTTTTGTAATTAGCTCTGTTTCTTTTGCGGGTTTAAGGGCATATTTGGATCCTAATAGAGGTTCATTGCAGAAAC
>PLNS01000016.1 GCA_003141855.1 Candidatus Bathyarchaeota archaeon
TCTCAGTCATTCGACACAGCACCCTTGCGCTAAATTAGCTACTTGCCCGAAGAGACCGCCCCCTCCCTTATATAAAGCAAGATTAAGGCGAACCCACGACGCATAAAAATGCTTCAGCATAAAAAAGAAATCAACTGCTTTTCTAGGCTAAGGTTTGGATAACAGAGAAATGGGGGAACGTAATAGTAGTAGACAGGATTTAACCTGAAATGCCCGAAGATAAAGAGTTGAGGCTTCAATGCGTACATTGCGGAGCAAAATTTCCTATTTATCCACTCAGAAGCAACTGCGAAATATGCGGTGGAATATTAGAATACAAAGCAAACTTGCCTGAGAAACACGCGGTCAAGTTTTCTGGAACGCTTCGGTTCTGGAGGTACAAACAGTTGCTTCCCCCAGTGCGTAACATGGTTAGTTTAGGTGAAGGCGGAACACCCCTGCACAAAGCTGATAGACTCGCAAAAAGCATGGGGTTAACAAAACTTTACTTGAAAGATGAAACAAGAAACCCAACAAACTCCTACAGAGACCGCGCTGCAGCGCTTTTAACGTCAAATGCTATTGACCTGCAATCAGACACGCTGGTATGCGCCACTAACGGCAACATGGGCGCCTCTCTGGCTGCGTACTCAGCAAAAGCTGGATTAAACTGCCACGTAATTGTTCCCAAAGAAGTTGACGTAGGAAAACTCGCCCAGATGCTTGCCTACGATGCAATAATCGAGGAGTACGGTGAAATAATCGACGGCTCAATTTGCAAGGCAGATGCATTGGCAAAAGAAACAGGCTGGTACCAAGCAACCGCTGAACTCAACCCCCTCGTGGTGGAAGCTCAAAAAACCATCGCCTATGAAATCTTTGAACAAAGTGAAATCCCAGAATGGGTGCTAGTTTCTATGGGAAGCGGCGGCACCATTTACTCCATTTGGAAAGGATTCAAAGAGCTAAAAGAGCTCGGCTTGACGAGAACAGCCCCAAAAATGGTCGGAGTTCAACCTGAAGGATGCGCTTCCATAGTGAACGCTGCTAAAGGCTCTGAACCGAGAAAAGCCTGCAGTCATTCCACCCGCGCCCTTGCCATCCTTGTAGGCAACCCACTGCAAAGCGAACTGGCAATTAAAGCGATAAATGATTCAGAAGGTTTAGCCTTAACCGTGTCGGATCAGGACATTCTGGCTGCCGAGCTTCAGATTGCAAAACTAGAAGGAGTTTTCGCGGAACCAGCCAGCGCAATAACGGTGGCAGCGTTGAAAAAACTATTAGAAGAAAACAGAATCGCAAGAGACAGTAGCGTCGTATGTCTAATCACGGGAAGCGGACTTAAAGCCACTGACGTGCTGCAAGCATTGAATAAGAAGCAGAAAACCGCAGGTTTAGGGTTGGAGATAACCACTAAAGAGAAAATTCTTCGAATTCTAAACGAAAAAGAAACGTACGGTTATGATTTGTGGAAACAACTTGGCAAAATCATGACTCGTGCGGCGGTGTATCAGCACTTGAATGAGTTGTCACAAAAAGGGCTAATTGTGGGGTATGAGGAAGGGGGGAAGAGATTCTTCAGAATAACCGAGCATGGCAGGAAGGCTTTGGCAGCTTTTGATGAGTTAAAACTTCTTATGTAACTTCAGGCAAGGTTTAATAAATAGTATAGTCACAACTATACTAAGTGATTTAGTGATGACCAACCTAAAAACACAAGAAGCTAATGCACCAAAAGACGAAAAAAACCAAAAATATTCCCCAATAGAACACGAAACTCCTATGAATAATAATTCTCAGGGAACCGCATTCAAAATCGCAACAGCCGCAATCTTTGCAGCACTCGTCGCGGCCGCCACGCTCTTGTTTGTGATTCCTATTCCCGCTACCAGCGGATACTTCAACCTTGGCGAGACACTCATCTACATTGCAGCATTACTGTTTGGGCCACTTGTGGGTGCAATAGCAGGCGCAGGAGCAACAATAGCTGATGTTCTTGTAGCTGCCCAGTTTGCGCCAGGAACCTTCACAATCAAAGGAATAGAAGGCTTCCTTGTTGGCTTCTTAACCAAGAAATTAAACCAAAAAACCAAAAGCATCACTTTGAGCGCCACGATAGCGATTGTGATTGGTGGGTTTGAGATGGTTTTAGGATACTTCCTCTACGAACAACTCGTTTTAGGTTACCCGTTCGCTTTAGCACTCGTCGAAGTCCCATTCAACATCATACAAATGCTCATAGGCTTAATCATAGCTGTACCTATAATGCACGCGGTACTGCGTATTTTCCCACAACTTAAAAGCCAGTTTTAACAGAGGATAAAGCATGAAGCTTCCGCCTGGAAAAATTCCAATAGACATCCTAAAAGAAGTAGTTTTCAAAAACCTCGGCGCCACCCGCAGCGAAGTCACCTTGGGACCAGCCGCAGGAGTCGACGGCGCAGTCTTGGATTTTGGAAACAAAAACGCCATAGTCTCCATGGACCCCATCACGGGCGCCGTTGAACGCATCGGCTGGTTAGCCATAAACGTAAACGCCAACGACGTCGCCACCTTCGGCGTGGAACCAGCGTTCTTCTTCTCATGCCTGCTCTTGCCCGAGAACGCGGACAGCAAAATCGTTGAAACCATAAGCGCCCAAATGCATACCGCGGCAAAGGAACTGGGCATAGCCATCGTGGGCGGACACTGCGAATCAACACCTGGCTTAGCTAACCCGATTGTTGTGGGCTGCATCATGGGCTTAACTGAAAAAGGCAAATACGTTACCGCTGCAGGCGCCAAAGCAGGCGACAAACTCATTTTAACTAAGAGCGCGGGTATCGAGGGCACAGCCATCTTAGCTTCCGACCGCGAAGCGCAACTGGGAAAAATCTTTAATCCTGAAATTCTTGAGAGCGCTAAAGGCTTCTACAAACAAATCAGCGTCGTAAAAGACGCCTTAACCGCTTACAGAGCAGGCGGAGTCCATGCTATGCATGACCCAACCGAAGGCGGCATCCTAAACGGCATCCACGAAATGGCCGACGCTGCAGGCTTAGGCGCAAGAGTTTTTGAGGAGAAAATCACGGTTGAGCCTGAAACGGCTAAAATCTGCAGGTTCTACGAGATTGACCCCTTACAACTTATCAGTTCAGGTGCACTGCTTATCGCCGCCGACCCACAAGCAGCAGACAAAATAATCGATGCCTTATGCCAGGAGCACATTTACGCTGACGTCATCGGCGAATTCAACCCAAACCCCAACAAACGCATACTCATGCACAAAGACGATTCGGCGGAGATGCTGCCAAGACCCGTCTCAGACCACCTGTGGATTGCATTAACACGTTAAACATCCACCTCAAATAAAGAATGACTGTTTGTGTTATATCCAAATTGTATCAGGCAAGAACTTGAAATGCTCATCCCCAGTCAGAATCTTTGCCTTAAGCACCCTGCCTGTAGCTAAAACGATTGCATCAAAGAGGCTGGGTGCATTTAGCTTAGTTTTTCGCGCGTTTTCTGCAAGTTCCAGGTAGCATTTGGCGGATTGCAAAGATAGTTTGGCATCCAAGTAAGTAATGTTTGAAGCGACAACTATTTGCTCCAACCGGGTATTGACTATTCTTTCCTCAATGCCTTCTCGGACGTATTTGCGGGCAATCTCTGCTAAAACGGTGTCAGGGGTATAGACTTCATCGGCGTCTTCCAGTATTTCTTTAACTTTGCCGCCTTTTGCGCTTCCCATGAACAGTTCAATCCAAGCGTAGGAATCAATTACGATCTTCACCACGGTCTTTCTCCGAAAAAGGCTTAATCCTGTCGCGATCTGCTCCGAAGGCTTTTTCTAAAACAGTCTTGCGTTGCTTTTTTATTAGTGATTGGATGGCTTCGTCGAGGCTCTCCGCGTCTAGCTTTTCTCTCAGGTGCTCTAGCGCTTCTGCTGTTTTCTTTGATACTCTGATTGTTGTCGTCTCGTTCAAAGTCGAACACCACAATCTAACTATGTATACAAGTAGATAAATATACACTTAACAAGTGCAAAGTACTGCTCCTTTTCGATGTGTTAAGCGCTAAACGTTTCCTCTAAAACCGCTGAGCGGTAGCTGCAGGCACCAGTAAAGTATGAATACGGGGTAGAAAATCATGTATTCAAACAAGTGCGAATAAACAAGTCCACATCTGAACTCGACGATGGCTTGTGCGATGCCGTTTTGCAGGCGCCAGTTATTCGGCGGCTTATAATGCAAACAGTAAACGTCACTACCGACAACTGCTTTGTAACCGTGGTCTTCAACCCAACGCACTATGTAAGCGTCTTCGTAAGCGTGCAACTGCTCAGGAATCCGTATGCCTTCAACTGCTTTGTGCAAAATTAGGGTGTCATGCATTCCGCCGCGCAGTTTGAAGCATTGGCGGGCAATCAAGCTTTGAAATTTAAGAATACGCTTATCCGTCACGTTAGGGAGGACGTCGACGTTTAAGCCCCAAACAGCGCCCACACCATCCGCCAAATCTGCCTGCGCTTTTTTGAACCAGTCCTTGCAAAGCAACACGTCGCTGTCAACAAACATAAACCACTCCGTGGACACGCGCCGTATGCCTTCGGTTCGGGCTTTAGCCCTTGAACCATGCATTTGAACCAAAAAAACATTGCCAAATTTGCGATTGAACTTTTCCAAAATTTCAACTGTGCGGTCAGTTGAGAAGCCGTCGATTACAATTAGGTTTTTGATGGGCACGTTTTGGTAGACGGAAGTTAAGCATTTGCAGAGCAGGTGTTCACTGTTTTTTGTCAGCAGTACGACGTCGACTTGCATAGGTGCCCTCGGATTAATCATTGAATCTTATAGGTTAGCTATAGCTTAAAAACCTAAACCTCAAAAATCCCTAATCTGTCTTGTTTAACTTGCAAGCAGCTGGTAAATAGAGTAGGCAGTGTAGAAGCCGTATGCCAAAAGCAACTTGCTAATCAAGCGTGGATGCCCAAACTTGAAGGCTTCGCCGACAGTTGCCCGACGGGAATGTTTTGGTAGATTGATTCAACGCATGCCCGCAGAACCCTCTGGCTGTCTTTCGTCAACAGCACAACGTCAACAGAGCCATCCATGACAACACCGCTATTTCCCAACTACTATCCTAACCGTCAAACCATAGGTTGGAATGTTAAACGACTTAAAAAACAGCTTGCCCCTGAACTTTACGGCTAAATCATAAAACGCTTCAACCTTGAGCGCTTTGCAGTCCAAGTTGCTATTGACGCATTTTTGCCATTGCCGCGGCAACTTAACACTGATGTGGGTTTCATCGTAATCCCGCATAAACTTTCGGATTGGTTTCTCAACTTTCTTGTTCGGCGTCGTGCAGACAAGAGTGCCCTTGCAAACGTTAAACATGCTTACCAGCGCCTTTTCGGGGAATGGCAAATGTTCCAATACGTCAAAGCAAGTCACTAAATCAAACGTTTCAGCCTTGAAAGGCATGTTTGTTTGGGCGTCGCATACCAGAAATTGGCTGCCGCTTAGGTTTTTGGCTTGCTTTGTTCCATATGTTGATATGTCAACGCCGAAGGTTTCATAGCCTAAATCAGCCAGAACACGGGAAGTGTAACCGTACGCGCAGCCAACATCCAACGCTCTTTTGCCTTGCCCGTTTAAGAGGTCTTCATTCATTGCCTTCGAAGCCCACCGCAAGACACCCAAAACATGCCGCTTAACCAGTTCCTCCTTAAGCGAATACTTTCTATCGTTGAAGTAGTCTTGCTCAAACGCCATGCCAGTCGCCTGTGTCTTAGAGAGTAGTGTTGTTTGCTTTTATAATCAAGCCTGAAATAACTTTTAGTTTACGGTATCTAAAATTACTTTTTCGGCGTATTTGGAGCCTAATAGAAATACGTTGCAGAATCCTATAGGGGGTAGGTCACAATCGCGATTTCCTCAATCATTAGCATATTAAAACCGTAAAAATGCTAAGCGGGGTAGATCGCTAATAAAGCACTTTCAAGCTAATAACATGTTGAAGAGAATGAACCGAAAAGGTTTTAAAAAAATAAGAACCCCAATCCATCAATCAACAGACAAAGCCAAAGTCTAATAATGGTTTTTATAGTTCCAACATGTGATAAGGTAATATCAATTAATCGGCTAGTGACATTTATTTGACTTCAGGTTTCAAAAAAGCGGCATCTATAGCGGCACGTTCACTTGCTCACGGCAAGCCTCATCATGCTCAATGGTTGGTCACAAGAAAATGCAACTACCGTTGTGTAGGTTGCAACGTCTGGAAAGAACAAGACCAAAGAGAACTCTCAACCGACGAAATAAAGAAAGGCTTAGACATCCTAAAAAAACTCGGCATAGTTGAACTCGTACTTTCAGGCGGAGACCCGCTACTCCGAGAAGATATCGGCGAAATAATTGATTATGCCTCAAAACTTTTTGTCACAACGGTTTACGATAATGGAAGTATGGCTGCAAAGAAACTTGACGCGCTTCGAAAAGCGGATTTCGTGGCAATTTCAATCGACAGCCTAGATGAAGCAAAGAACGATTACATCAAATCTGTGCCGGGCGCTTGGAAAAACGCCACGCAAGCAGTAGAAACCCTCCACAATGAAGGAATAAAAGTTAGTGTTACCCCGACGATTTCGCAAAAGAACCTCTATGAAATCGTGGATATAACTAATCATTTTACTGGAAAAGGAATTCCAGTTTGGTATTGCCTCTACTCGTATGATACTTCTGTTGATAGTAACCAGTTGTTTAGGATTGGCAAAGCAAACGATGAGTTCGTTATTACGGATAAGCAAGCAATGGTTAACCTTTGCAATTCGCTCATTGAGATGAAGAAGAAAAATAAGAAAATTCTCATGACCGATAAACTGTTAGAAGCACTGCGAAGCATCTATGAGGAAGACAGTAAGAGAACATGGAAATGCCAAGCACTAAACCAGTTTCTAGTGGTTGACCACTTGGGCAGGGTTGCAGGCTGCCACAGCCACAACTTTGCTGGCTCAATCTTTGATTTACCTAAGAAATGGAAAAGCCCAGAATTCAACGAACTACGAGAAACATACCATGAATGTACCCAATGCAACTACCTCTGCTACGTGTTCTATTCGCTTCACGGAAGCCCCTGCGGCCACCTATCACTTGCCAGAGACCAATGGAAAAACGCAAAGTTACTGTTCAAATAAACTTAAGCTTCCAAGTTCGGAATAAAACCAAGAAAACTCCCAATTTTACTGACTAATTGACTGTCGAATTTTAACTCTTCTTCAATATTTAATAAAGCAGTTTTTAGAGCGCTTAACCGAATTTGTGCAAAAGAATCAGTTATTAACCTGGGTCCTGCATCTTTGGGTTTTTTTAATTCAATAATTGCTGGTAAAAATAGAAGTGCTACGGATAGGATTGTTGTCGTTGCCAAGGCAACTATCAAAGTTTCTATACTCTGAATCATTAGTATCGATACAAATTAGCCTTAACTCTCAATATAACAATTTCCATTTCCAGAATGGGTGGTTTTAACCCAGACATTCTTGTCTTTCCCAAGAATTTTCGAACCCAGCACGTCGAAAAAAGCTTTAAGGCAAAGTGGGATGTTGAAGAAGAAAGTGAATATTAGAAGAGGAATCAGCCATTGCGTTCTAGTTCGACCATCGAGGTATAGTCCTACTCCAACCTCGAAGAAGGGGGCAAAATTGCCTACAAAACTGTACAGCGAAATAGGAACGGAAACCCATAACGCGCCAACAAGGGGTGAACCTAAAAATATTAGCGGCAAGCCAACGAGCAACGAAAGCAACGCCAAGATAGGCATAAAATAAACACTCAAAAGCATCAACCCGTCAATTTTCTCTTTCGCATTGAGGTTTTCGCTTTTTAAAACGCTCCATGAATGCTTAAAGAAACATTGCATGTGCCCTTTTGCCCAACGGTACCTTTGCCGCCAATAGGACTTCCAATTATCCACCGCTTCCTCATAACATTCCGCATCAACGCAGTACCGAATTTTGTGGCCTGCGAGGTAAACTCTAAAAGTCAAATCGGTATCTTCAGCTAAGACCGATGCATCCCAACCATGCAAACTCTTAAGGACACTGCTTCTAAAGCCGCCCACTGTTCCGCCGAACTGCGCAATTAACCCCAAAATATCCCGCGCTTCCTGGTCAACACGGTACCCACCTATCCGTTCCAACGCAACGAGCCGAGTAACGATGTTTTGGGGTTCATTTAAAACAACGACTCTTCCCTGCACCGCACCAACTTTGGGGTCAACAAACTCTTTGACAAGCCTTTCAACAATATCTTTCTGCGGATAATAATCAGCATCAAAACAAAGCAGTATTTCACCCGTGCATTTACTAAAACCATGGTTCATCGCTGAGGCTTTTCCTCGTCTGCCATTACTTCTGTCGCGATTCAGGACATCAATGAATGGATAGGTATTCTTGTATTCATCTATAATTTTGCCTGTTTGGTCGCTTGAAGCATCGTTGATTACTATTACTTGCAGTTTTTCTTTCGGATAAGTAAAATTGGCTATTCGCGAAAGTAGTCGCCCGATGACTTTTTCCTCGTTAAAAGCGGGAACGAGTATGGAAACCGTAGGTTCAAACGTCAAATCCGCTGGGGACGACGGCTTTTTGTTTGCTGATCTTAGAACAGTGAGGGTAAAAACGTAATGCCTCACAAGATAAGCTATCATTATTGCTGTTAAGAAAAGAAAAAGGATTTCTAAGGCTTCAATAATCACAGGTTAAACTTCCTGTGGACGCTACTGTCATGATGGAGAATTGTTAGGCTTAGAGACCAGAAGGATACTATCCAAAGTGAACTGAGAAACGGAAAGAAAACCATGTAGAGAATATTGAAGTTTTCACCAAAGGAAATGGTACCAGCAACATCGAAATAGTTGAAGATAAAGTTCCAACATAACCCTATCACGTTGCCCAAAGTTAGAAGGCAAAGTTTTCGGTTTAATGATCCATTTAACTGAAACATCAGAGAGACGAAAAGCACGTTGAAGATTACAAGTGTAGCAGTGGATTGAATGTTAGCGAAAGAATGTGAGTTGTTGATTAGAAGATAAGAAGCTATGAGGCAGAGAATTGTTGACTCTACTAAGAGAACTGACGCTATTCGATTTAAGGTCTTTACTTCTGCCCATCCCCCTTCCTGCAAGTTTCTGTTTCTGAGAGAGGGCTTATTTGTTGTTTAGTAGTTTTTAAGTCGTCTGTAACTAAGTTATAGAGGAAAGTTCTATTCGCCGAAAACTAACCGCTAGGAACCTGAAAGAAACACATTATCGATTACTTTGCATAGAACCACAAAAACTTCATCAGCACTCAAGTTATCAGTGTCTAAAACGAAATCAAACGGCTTAAAATCTTCACCTAAAACAAAACCATACAATGCCTTGTAAATGGCTTTAGTACGCGCCTCTTTTTCCTCCAACACCCCAAACGCTTCAGCAACATTCATTTTATCTCTTTCAGCAACTCTTGCCGCTCTTTTCTCAAATGACGCTTCAAGCCAGATTTTGAAACCATCCTTAAACAGCCAAGGCATGGTCCAACTGTCCAAAAGAACGTTTCCTTGCTGGGCGTATTGTAAGAGTTTATCGTCGACCGCCTTGTCAAATTTAGGGTCGTTTACTCTTTCGTTGAGAAATTTTAATCCTTCAGGACTCTCCCACCAACCCTGAATAGACACATCATAACCTTCGTGTTTTGCCAGGTCTTTTAAAACGTCGCCGCCAGAAAAGTATCTCAGGCTATATTTTTTGGCGAGTTTTTTGGATAGCGTGCTTTTTCCTGTTCCCGCCATTCCTGAAATGCATATTACTGTTTTTTTGGCGGTACCGCAGTTTTTCTCTTGTTTGGCCATTTGGCGTTCATCCGGTTTTCGGCATTATATTGCGCCTTGTTCAATGGGCATTATGCCTATTATGCGTGAGGACAGCAGTCCGAAGAATAGCGAGCAGATGGGGTACCAGTAGAACACTGGAATCGCATTAGGAATTGCAGATCCAACAGCAACTCCATTAACAATATGTTGTGCATTAGCAATTGTACCAATGCCAGGTATGAAAGCCATCGGGGCGTTGTGAAAACTAGGCGTTAACACTAAAAACCAAACTATGAGGTATACGAAAGATATTCCGAACTGGACAAGTTGAGGCTTCATCATTTTTGCCTGCATGTTTTTTATTTGCGAATCTTTCTTTTTGAGTTTCTCAACTTGTTTTTTATCGTTTGCACGCATGGCCGCCATAGTTTCTGAGCGGTATTCAGCCATTTCTTTCTGCATGACTCGGTATTGTTCCCAGCCGACGAAGTAGTTGATTAAAACTCTGTTTATTCCAGAGTTTAAGAAAGCAATTCCAGCTGCTATAGCCATAATTATTAATGTTGCCACAGGCAACGAAGTGACTACTTCAGACATCGCGTTTTTCCTCTTACCGCTCTAAGTCTATGCCTACATGTCTCTTGTTAATAACCATTTTCACTTATTTACGCATTAAATTGGTTAATGAAATCCTTTTTCTAATTGGAGAAAACAATTTGGAGGCTTGCTGAGGCTCTGGAGGCAAGGGTTTGGGAGAAAAGAGAAAAATTATCATTATGTATAAATCATTTCAGCCAAGTTTTCAGTACACCCGTTTCAGAGCGCATTTTTGGCAACTTCACGTGCCCAATCATCTATAATATTCCAATCGCTCGTATCCCACACTTTGCGGTATCCAAACCATTTTTACGCAAACTTTTCCTGCGAACCTTCGAAATTGAGCAAAAGTAGTAAGCAATGAAGCTTTACTATAAAAGGCAGAAATAAGGCTAAGATGCAGCTGATTGAATAAAATGGGTTAAGTTTCCAGAGCTCTATGGTTTTTTAGGGGAAACTTTAGGCTATTCGCCTAGTATTCGCCTAAACGCTGGGAACATTTCTGCGGCGCGCTCACGCATCAGCAACTCGTAGTACTGGTAGATGATGCCTACTGACAGCAAGATACCTGTGCCCGAACCGAAAGCGCCAAAGAAGTCTGAAAGCCCAGCGACGAGTCCAACGATTATGCCTCCTAACACCGTGACTACTGGAATGTAGCGTTTGAGGATGGCTTCGATGGGTCTTCCTGATCGTCGGTAGCCTGGAATTTGCATGCCGCTGTCCATGAGTTGTTGTGCAACTTTTGAGGGTCCTAAACCGCCGACTTCAAGCCAAATCAGTGAGAAGACGGCGCAGAATACTATGATAATGCCTAGGTAAGCAGCTGCTTGAAGTGGTGCAGCGATGACGCTGTGTATGTTGCGTGGTGCAGTAACGTAATATGCTAAGCCGCCTACAGTCGAGACAGCGCCTGAAGTTGCGTTTTGGCTGTAGTCGCCTATTATTTGGAATAGCAAGTTTGTTCCTGGTGCGGGGCGTCCAAATTGGCTCCATAATAGTTGGCTAAAGAAGTAGACGTTTGCGAATAGGGCTGAGGCGAAGATGACTGGCAGGTTTGAGACGTACAGGAGTTTGATTGGGTATCTGCTGCGGAAGCCTTTGTATCCTGCGTAGCTCATTGGAAGTTCTATTCTTATCCCCTGTAAGTAGATGACTACTAGGAAGACGACGATGGTTGCTATGAAGCCCAGTAGTGATGGGTAGATGCCTTGTATTGAGCCGAACGCCCATTGCACTAACGTTTGTTGACCGCCTAAGTAAGCGGAGAGTGAACCGACGAACAGTCCTGTCGGCGGCGAAAATGTTGACCATAGGATGTTCTGCGCAACGCCAGCCATGATGAACAGGCTGATTCCGCTGCCTAGTCCCCAGCCTTTTTGGACAAGTTCATCCATGAGCATGACGACTATACCTGTAATTAGCAATTGCATGAAAATTACAAGTACCGTCGGTCCAGCAAGGGTTGTTCCATACATGCCGCTTAGGATGTATGCTCCAGCTTGGATACCGGTAAGTACGATGGTGAAGACTTTGCTTGCGGAGGTAAAGAGTCCTCTGTCTTCAGAGTTGGACATGTCACATTGAATGATTGAGGAGCCAGCGAGTAACTGCAGGATTAATCCAGCCGTGACGATGGGACCGATGCCCAGTTCCATTAAGGTGCCGCGGTTGGAGGCGAAAATTACTCTTAAGGATCCAAAATTGTCGGAAGCTGCTTTTGAAACCCCGAAAAGTGGGATTTCAGTCATGACTAGGAAAATAATTAGGACGAGTGCGGTCCAGAAGATTTTTTCGTTAAAGCTGACTTTGCGCTCAGGCTTTTTTATTTCAGGCAGGACTCTTCCGATGGGTTTGAAGAGGCTGAGGAATCTTCCGGCCATTTAGCAGCTTTACTCTCCGTGGGTTTGGGAGGTTATGATTTTTCCGCCTGCTTGTGTGACTTTTTCTTGGGCGGTTTTTGAGCAGGTTGCTACTTGTATGGTTAGAGGTTTGGTTATTTTTCCTGTGCCTAAAAGTTTGGTGTAGCCGAGTTCGGTTAGGTTGATTTGTGGTCCTTGTGCGAGTTGGTCTAGTTTGATTAGGTTGATTGCGTTTACTTTGGTGTGTAGGCTTTGGGGTGAGGTGAAGCCGTGTTTTCCGAAGTAGTTGGGTTCAGATGTGACGACTAGGCTCCAGAGGTGTTTGTGGCGTCCGACTTTTCTGTGGCCTTTGCTGCCTGAGTCTCGATGTTGGCCTATTCTTCCGTAACCTTGTGTTCTTGAGCCTCTTGTTTTTCTGATTTTTCTTAGTTTATGTGGCATTTTGGTCCGCTTCTTTATCTAATGTTTCTGCCTTTTTTAGTTTGATTTCGAGCACGCCGTTCTTGAATTTGGTGTGCATTGCGTTTGGAATCACTACCGTCGGAAGATTTAAACTTTTATAGTATCTTCGGTCTTTTGATTTTGCCGACAGCGTAATTTTCTGGTCTTTCACACTAATCTTGAGGGTTTCCTTATTAAAGCCTACTATTTCGGCTACGATGGTGATGTAGTTGTTTTCTTGGAAGATGTCGATTAATGGTTTGGGGTCTTCGAATTTGCGTTTGGCAAAGCTTTTGGACGGGCGAAAACTTTGGTGCGTGGGCATTGATTTCAACCGTTGAGTTTTCTGGGGTGTTCTGGGTTTAATAGTTCTTAATCCGTTAAAATCTAGCCATTTACGGTTCTTACTGGTTCTTCTCCATCTTGCACTCATGTGTCTTTCCCCTCCAATTAACTAACGCATCTCTCTGATGACATTATAAAATGTATCGCACATAAAGGGTGACAAATTACCTGAACAGCAGGAAGCAAATTATCCATGAAAATGGCGATTGTGTGGTGGTTTGGCGGCGTGGGGCGGGGGTTTGGTGGAGATTTGAAGATAAGCGGTGGTTTGCTATGGGTTTTTTGTTTTAACATGCTAATGACTGCAGTGAACGCCAATACGGACCTACCCCTCTTAGGGATTTTTGACCTACCACCTATAGGTTTCTGCATAGAGTTTCTATTAGGCTCCAAATATGTTCGTGCTAGCCTACCCCTCTATCGTTTCTGCAATGAACCTCTATTAGGTTCCAAATATACTCGCACCCTCTACCCCTCTATAGGTTTTCTGCAATGATTGACTATTAGGATCCAAATATGATGGCGCTGGTCAGCTTGCGTAATTGCCAATGAATTGGGGCTCAAAAGAATAACCCTACACTAAAACACCTACCTCCCCAAGTCCACCGCCCACTAAACAAAAAACCACAAGCCCCCTTGCCTATATGAACCCTAACGAAATTCACCAATTTACCAACAAATTTACAACTATACCTCCATCGACCCAACATGGAATAAACTGATAGTAAACAAAATGTTTTTTAATTATCAAACAAAATAGAATACAGGATGTAAACAATGTCAACGACATTCAGTATCCGCATACCTCGCGAACTCAAAGAAAAAATCGAGCAAAACCCCGCAGATTGGAGCCAAGAAGTCCGAGACTTCCTTGCCGAGCGAATCAAACAAATAGAATTAATGAAGACCCTTCAAGAAATAGAATCAAGGGCAGAAAAAAGAAAAACAAAAATCGACTCCACCACCCTCATCAGGGAGGACAGAGAACGCCAAAACTAATCTTAGACTCCAACATAATAGCGAAACTTGTCCTAAACGAACCAGGCTCAAAAGAAGCCAGAGCCAACGTTACCGGTTTTTTAAAAAAAGGCTACACCCTCTACACAGTTGACCTTGCGTTAGCTGAATGCTTAAACGTTATATGGAAACACGCAAATCTGCTATCTGACCTAAAAGCTGAAGACGCCAAGTCAGCCGTTGAAGACCTCGTAAAAGTATACGATGGCTTGAACATAATTACAACACGGGAAATCACAACGGAAACAATCAACACAGCCTTAACCCAAAACATAACCGCGTACGATGCACTCTACATAGCGACAGCACAAAAAGTAAACGGCACACTCTACACCGCCGACCAAAAACTCTGCACCACAGCAAACACAACAACCAACACAAAACTACTAAAACCACCAAATTAAGTGCAAGAAATTTACAACTAAGCCATATCTTACGTCACACAAGAAACAGTACAAGCAAAGGAGTTAAGGACTCCCTTTAAATAGTGCTTGCAAGGGTTCTGTTGCATCCAAGGGTCACGGCTCAATTTTTTCTTCGTGGTGCGCATCGGGTTCACAAGGTGGATGCTTCTGAATGAATAATTTTTCTTTTAACCATTCAGGAGAGGAGGGATTGTTAAGTTGGGTCGTCGTTTCCTCGGTCAACCGCCATGCCGAAAACCAAAAGCAAGACCATCCTAACGCACTTTGCTCAAACTTGATTAGCCAAAGTCTTTTTTCCCTTTTTTCTAATCAACTGTTTAGTTATTTAGAAAAAGTTGAGGCGTTCGGGCATATTTCTTTAAAAGAAGTAGATAGGGCATTCGGGCTCACTTATTTTAAGAGCAAAAGAACAGGGGTGTTCGGGCATTTGGCATCGAGTAAAGAAAAAGGATGTGAGACGAGCTATCTGAGTTCTGACGTAAATATTAAGAGTTATTTTGTTTCAACAGTTCTAAGGGGGTGTGAATTTTGAGAATTTCAATATTCCTTTTTTTAACTGCTATACTTTTTGTAATACTTGGTTTAATTCCAATGTTCTATGTAATCACATTGCCCCTAAACTCTAACACAGCACATACTCAACGGATATTTGATTTCGGGCAAGACCTATGCTTTATTGGAATTACTATCATCTTTATCTGGATAGCAACGAGGATTATCGAAGAATCGCATAAGCATTGAGCTATTCTTCTTTATTTCGTCTTTTTCTTAACTCTTCAAAACAAAGCCCACCAAAGCTAAACCCAAAAACAATCGTTAAAATTGTCCCTGTAGTTGATAATATATTACCTGTGGCTATTTTTTCGTTTGCGCTGGCAAAAACATTATTCACAGGGTAACCTTCAGAGTTCTTTAACTCACCCAAGCAATCGGTGCTTGGATATTTAAACAAAGTTGAAGAATGGATTGTGGCATAGTCATCATGTGTAACTCCTAATTTTGTTCCATTCAATCCAAAATAATAAGGTATTCCTTGCGCAAGTAGAGTAAACCCAATTTCAATTTTGTTTTGCTGACCCATTAAGACTTGAAGCACAGGTAAATCATTTTCGTCTTTTAACTCGAAGGCATATGAATTATAGTTTCTATCCCAAATTGAAGGATTATATTCAGAATTAGCACTCCACCAATCATTATCCCTTATCTTGCCAATTATCTGACCATTACTATCAGTAATCGTAGCGTTAACGTGAATTATATTATTCTCAAAAGTGATTTGAATCGGTAACGTTACATTCTCTATATGAATAACCTTATCCACTAAATCTATTCCAGAGGATAATTCTTGAGCAGTAAATCCATATGTTATTGTTCCCACAGAAACATCGAAAGGTTTTGATAAATCGATAGAAAATGCAGGTGTAAGAGTGCCCCTATAGGTTGATGATATTTGCTCTTTTTCTTTTTGCCCTTCTGGAACTAAGATGTTATTGCCCCAAGTGATTAGTCCTGCCCCAAGTACCGTTATAAAAATTAGAATTGCGCCTATTATTATCAAAAACTTGTCGTGTTTGTGTTTTTTTATTTGTTTTTTCTTTGGCATTGGCTACTGTTTTTGATTAAGAGAACTTATAACTTGTGGTTGTTAGCGTTTTTAGTTGCATTTTGTATCAGTGTTTTCCATTTGTTTTGTCCTTCAATGGTTATTCCGCATGCTTCGCTTGGAGTTTTGCCGTCTAAGCTTTCATGTGGTCAATCAAAGGAAACAATTGTTGTTGCTTTGCCCTGTGATCTCCTTTGTGGTGGTGCCCTGAAATTTTTAGTCCGTGTCAGAAATGTTTAACAATGATGGTCATAGGTCAATGGTTTGGGAAGGGAGAAATTAGTTGAGGGGGCATATAGCCTTATGGATAATGCTCATTGTGGGCGTTATTCTGCTATTCTACAGTGTTGGCGTTGGGGTTATGATTGGTTCTGAATGGTTTGGAAGCCACGCTTCTTTTCCATGGCACATGAACAATTACATCGTCATAGAAGCCAGGTACGCTTACAGCTACTTCGGGTTGGCTACGCTGGCAATCGGCGGCTTAGCAACGGGACTGGCAATGTCAGCATTTTTTGCCTTCGCAAAATCAAGGAAGCACAGGCTTGTTTTAGCCTGCAGTTTTTTTGTAGCCATAGTTCTAACCGGTTTAGGATTTAACACACTCGATTTCATGCTTGGGTCCTTTTACTGGACTAACATGAATTATCCGCCACCAGTGCATGTTGCGGTTTTGGGTTCTGTGGATGTGTGGAATTTCTATTTCTTCTTCTTCGTTGCACCCTTGTGGTTTGGAGGATTCATAATGGGTTTGGCAGCATCATACTACGCCTTCAGTTACCGACCCAAACATTCAGCCGCAGCCTACCTTGTAAAGAAAAACCTTGCAGGATTACTAAGCCAAACTGCACAAGCCAAAGAATACGTTGCCGAATCAACAGTGCTCTCTAGAAACCGCAAAATAATCAAATAATCTTTTGAAAACACGAACTAGCATTCTTTAACGAAATAACTAGTCTAAACCAATTAAAAAGTTAAATAAAACAAAAAATGATGGAAAAACGCTGGTTTTTAGACCATGCGTTGTACTAGTTTGTTTATTGCTTCTCCGCGGTAGCCTGCTTCGCCGCCTGCATTGTAGCCTTTTTTGGTTTTGCCCTTGTAGCCTTTGCTTGGTGGATGCAAGCGGAAGCGTGCTTGTACGCCTGGCAATTTACTGAATTGCACTTTGCAGCTAATTATGGCTTCTGCGAGGTCATCGATGGATTTGTAGCCTATTTTCTGGACGAATTCTTCGGTTAGTTTTTTGTCGCCTTCTAAGCGTGCCCGTTTCTGCAGCATCATAACTACGGTTTCTTTTGTGGGTTCGCCATAAGTGACGTAGCTGTTTATGCGTTGCAGCATGCCCTTGTAAGAGGGGCGGTTGTCGATGATGACTGCGTGGTTGGTGTGGCCTAAATATAGTAAGTCAAGGGTTTCTCTGGCTTCACGCTGTGCACTAACTGTTCCTCGAACTTTAACTACGACAAGAGGCTTGCATTCTACTGTTTTCTGCGCCATTTTACTTCACCCAGTCCACTGTGGTGATTAAATTATAAGTCTTCCGCAGTCCATCAAAGATTGCGTATGCATAAGAGGGCACTGTCCTTGTTGAACCGAAGCTTCGCATCCAAAGGTCCTTCACGCCAGCTAAGCCTAAGATGACTTTGGCGACTTCGCTTGAAACTAAGCCTAAGCCTCTGGGACCTGGAACGATGATTACTCGGACGCCGCCGCATTTGCCTTCTACTTCGAATGGTACTGAATGTGGTTTACCGCATCCGCATTCCCAACTTCCGCATCCGCGTTTAACGGGGATGATGTTTAGGCGGGCGTTTACGGCTGCTTTTTCGATGGCGTTTCTTACTTGGCTGGCTTTTCCGCTGCCTAAGCCGATGTAGCCGTCTCGGTTGCCGACTGCAACGATGGCTTTGAAGCGTGATTTTTCGCCTGCGTCAGTTTGTTTCTGTACTAGGTTAACGTTTATGACTTCTTCTTGCAGGTCAGGAATCAAGGAGTCGACTATTTGGGATTCAGATATTTTTATGCCGCTTAGGAATACGTCTTCGATGCTGGTTATTTTGCCTGCCTGAATCATCTTGCCCAACCTGGTTTTTGGAATCCAGGCTTCTAAGTTAACTGTGCGTTTTTCTCTTGGGTTTCTACTCATGCTTTCTTTCCACCTTTCTTAGCGACCTTTTCTTTTGGCTCCTTTTCTTTAGGTGCTTTGGGTTCAGCTTCTGTTGCGGCCTCGGGAACTTTTTCTTTCACTGCTTTTTCTTTTGGTGCTGTTTCTTTGGGAGCGGCTTTTTCCTTTGGCACCTTCGCTTTAGGGGCTTTCTCTTTGGGTGCTTTGGCTGCAACTTTTTCTTTAACAGGTGTTACTTCTACTGGTTTTTCTTCTTTAACCTTAGCCGGAGCCTTTTCTTTTGCGGCAACTTTCGGTGCAGCAACCTCTTCAGCAACTTCTTCGGGTAATTTTTCGCCCTTAGATACAGCTATGATATTAGCTTTAACTTTAGTGAAGTGCTCAGCGATTTTTTCTGGAGCAACACCTTGCGCGGTGTACTGTGAGAATTTGGCTGTGTATTCCTCTGAGCCTGTGCCTAAACTTTTAGCGTACTTGGCAATATGTTCGCCTTTCATGCGTTCTTTAACGATTTTTTCTTCACTATGAGGAACCGCCACGCCAGCATCCACGACTCCGCTTAAGACAGCGAAAATTTTTGAGCCTTTAGTGGGAGAAACCAAGCCGATGTCTAGGATTGCTTCTTTGATGCCTGCTGCTTTCGCCTTTAAACCGCATAGTAAGCCTGTTAGGTAGGCGGCTGGTATGTTGCCTGTGGGAGCTTTCCAACGGTAGGTCTTTATGAGTTCTCGGCTGTTGGCTGCTGCTAAAACCAAATCACCATGGGGCTTAGCGATTATTATTTGAACTTCAACATTCTTGAGGGATGCCCTTGTGACAAGTCGTGGCTTTCTGGAAGTAACCAGAGCCTTACGTGCTTGGTAATCAGTTTTTCCTTCGCGTCTGCGTCTTAATTTTACTCGGTAACTGCTATTTTTTGCCATCTAACGTTTCCTCCATAAATCATGAGCTTTCAAATTGCGCTCTAAATCTGCAATAGACTCAAACCTGCCGCTGCCTGCCATCCTGTAGTATTGGGTGTAGGTGGTTTCAGCTATGACTTTTCTTGCTTTCAACTCGCGGAGCTTGCGTCGTAGAGAACGGATTTTTATCATCCAAGCTTCTTTCTGGGTAACCTTTGCGTGGGCTGCACCTTTTATGCTTCCGGGACCACTGCGTCTGCCCTTGAGTTTTTTGGCTCGGATAACCTTTGCTCGGGACCTGCTTACGCCTTGTTCAGGCTTTGAAACGATGATTTTCTCGTGAATCAGCTTTCGGACTTCTTCACGTGTAATCGCGCTTTCAACATCATCCATGCGCTCAGGATTAATCCAAACACGGTTTTTCCCAATCTTTAAGATTCGAGCAGCTAAACGTCTTTGTCCAGCTAAGTCAGTCATTGTTTCTTGTCTCCCTTCTTTGGTTTAGGTTTGGTTTGTTTGGGTGCTTTCTTTTTGGTTTCTTTCTTCGGCTTCTTCTCTGCTTTCTCGACTTTCTGCTCTTCCGCCGCTACTTCTGGCGCTTCGCCCTCAGCTTCCTCGGTTTTCTTTTGAGTTTCTTTTGAAACTTTGAGGTTTAAGATTTTGATGCTAAGGTTCTTGGCTTCTGCAATGATTAGGGCGCGTTTTCGTTTGCCGACGGTGTGAGAGATGCGTGCAGCTTGAGTGTTAGGGTCGATGAGGGATAAGCCTTGTACGTTGAAAACCATGACTTCGCGGTATCCTGATGGGTGTAGGAATCGGGCAATTTTCGGTCCCTTGTAACCCATGCTGGGTCCTGATGGCCAACCCTTGATTTTTCGGCGGATCTTGTTGTCTAATCCGCGGGGTTTGCGCCAGCTTAGGCTGAATCGTGAGTAGCGCCAGCTCTCTGACCTTATGAAGCTAGGTTTTTTGTTTCTGGCGCGCGCTCTAAGTTTAAGTGCTTCGCGTGATAGGGAGGGTTTCTTTTCGGTCATTATGCCATTCCTTCGTTTCTTTCATAAACGTATATGCCGTCAAGGAAAACACGGGGGTCCTTATTTCGGACGCGTGTAGACTGTTCAATGTTGGCGGCGGTTTGGCTGACTTCTTCCAAGTTTGCGCCTTCAACAACGATGTCTTCAGGTTCAATTTTCACTTTGACGCTGCCGATTATTTTTATTTTGCGTGGTCTGCGTTCGCCTGTAAAGTTTTCAATCAAGACTGATTTGTCTTGGAGTTTTACTGAGATTGGGAAGTGGGAGAAGACGATTTTGAGTTTGTATTGGTAGCCTTTTGTTACGCCAGTAATCATGTTTTGAATGTGCGAGTAGATTGTGCCTACGAGAGCAGCTTCCTTTTTGCGGGGCCACTTTGCTGAGATGCGGACGTTTTTGCCTTCGCCTTCTATTGCGATGGGAGCAAACGAGAAGTCGCGTGATAATGATCCTTTGGCGCCTTTAACGCTGATTTTTTTGCCGTCTAGACTTAGGTTTACGTCGTCTGGAACTTGGATGGTTTTAGATATTTCTGGAAGCCGCATATGTTACACTCCTTTAATATACGAAGGCTAAGAGCCTTCCTCCAAGGTTTTTTGCTTCAGCGTCTTTATGAGCTATAACGCCTTTGGAAGTTGAAACAACCATTAAGCCAACATCTCTGGACGGCAGGAACTTCTTTTCCCAATCTTCAAATTCGCCGACTTTTACTGCAAATCTTGGTTTGACTGGACCGCACTTGTTTATTCTGCCCAGTAGTTGAACCTTGAATTTTCCTTGGCGTCCATCGTCGATGAATTCGAATTCTCCGATGTAACCGTTAAGTTGCATAATGCGCAGGACGCGTCCCAAAAGTTTAGAGGCAGGGCTAATTATGCATTCGCGTTTGTTGCGTGTTTCATTGTTTTTGATGGTTATCAAACCATTTGTTAAAGTGTCCATTGTTTTTCTTTAGCTCCTACTCATATTTTTTGAACCCTAATTTTGGGGCTGCTTCTCTAAAACAGCATCTACACAGATATAAATTGTAACGTCGGATGACTGGTCCATACCCGCCACATCTAACACATGGACGTGAACCTTTGCCGTATTTTCGTACTTTCTTAACTTGCTCTTTTCCCATACATTCACGCTCTAGTTTAGACGATTTCGACTCCTAAGGTTTGTTTTATGAAGACAATTGATTCTTCAGGTGTTAACAGGTGCTTTGGACCAACTGGCTGGTTTCGTTTTCTTCGGATTTTGATTCTTTGTCCAGGGCGGTTCACGGAGACGCAGACATCCATTCCGAAGATGCCTATTTCAGGGTCGTATTTTACGCCTGGAATTTCAATGTGCTCTTTAAGACCGAAGGCAAAGTTACCGCGTACATCGAAGGAAGACTTTGAAACCTTGTTATCCACCACAGGCAACACTTTTTTGAGGAAGTCAACGGCTTTTTGCTTTCGCAAAGTTACGACAACAGCGATTGATTCGCCCTCGCGTATGCCAAAGTCCCTGATAGTTTTTTTAGCTTTCCTCTTTACGGGTGTTTGACCGGTGATTTCTTTGAGGACTGTGTTGGCTTTTTCGAGTGGTTCGCCTGATTTTCCAACGTTTAGGTTTACAACGACTTTCTCGATTCGGGGCCTTAGCATTGGATGTTGTTCCCAATTTTTAATTAGTGCTTCTTCAGACAACTGCTGGTACCTCCAGTGATGTTATGAGTGGTTCGGTTTCTCCTATGGAGAAAATGAAGTCTAAGATTGTTTGGTAGCGTTTGCCTTCTGAGTCTTCGATGACTACTAGGGCTTGGCGACGTTTTTTAGCTTCTGTTTTTTCGATTTCAACTATCTTGCCTTGTTTGCCGATGTTTTTTCCACCAGTAATTATTGCCAAGTTTCCTTCCTTAGTTTTCAAGCTTTGGACGACTTGTTTTTCTGGGTAGGTTACTTTTAGGATGTCGAATGTTTCGTAGGTTACTTCTTTGGGGTGTTTGGGGTCTGCGACTTTTATGAGCATGTTTGTGCCGTCGTGGAATGCGATTTGAACGCCGTTGTGGACGGTTGCTTTGTCTTCAACTCTAACCAGTTTGGTGCTGGATTGTTCTTTGCTGATTGGAGTTAAAACCAATCCTTTGTGTGATGGCATTATGCGGTAGTATTTGTCCGCGTCAGGCATTGAGATAACATCCATTAAGCCAACTGGGAAATCATCTTTTTTCCTGACTTTGCCGTCAACTAGAACTTTGCCTTGTGCGAGGATTAATTTGCCTTCTTTTCGTGTTTGTGCTACACCCAAGATGTCTCTTAGAACTAACGTTAAAGGTAGACACTTCTCTAGTGAATGTGTACCTGATGAGGGCTTTGCTACCCACGGTAATTCTTTTCTGTGAATTGGCCAGAATGCTGGAGCTGGCTTACGTTTCAGCCTTGCAGTTTTTCCTTTTTTACCCAATTTATTGTCCTCCTTGAGTTTTTTCAGAGGTTTTTGATTTTGCACGCGGTTTAGGCGTGGCTTCTTTTTCCTCTGTCTTTTTTGCGGCTGGAGCCTTCTTTGCCGCCGCCTTTGGCTTTGCTACTGCTTTTTTGGCAACAGGAGCTTTTTCTTCTTTTGCTGGAGCTTCTTGTTTCTTTGCTGGGGCAACTTTTTTAGCGGCAGGTTTCTTTGCTACTGCTTTCTTTGGTGCTGTTGCTTCTTCTTTTGTCATCTCTGGTGCTTGTTCTTTTGCAACTTCAGGCGCCACTTTTTCTATAACAGGTGTTACTTCTACTGGTTTTTCTTCTTTAACTTCTTCAACCTTAGCTGGAGCCTTTTCGACTTTCTTCGCGGGCTTAGCTTTTGGTTTTTCTGGCTTTGCTGTTCCCTTCTTTCGTTCAAGGATATCTTTTCGCCATTTATCGTCAAGGTTGAGGTTTCGTATCTCAACTTTGGATGGATGAATAGGGATGAAGATGTTTGTTCCATCGACTTTTTCGCGTGTTAATCCTTCAACGTAAATGCGGTATGCTTTTAGGTCAACGCGTGAAACTTTGCCTTCAAAGCCCTTGTTATCTCCGCGTTTAATGAGAATTGTGTCGCCTCTTCTTACTGGAAGAGTCTTTGCGCCTCTTGAAGCAGTTAGCTCATGGGATAGTGGTGCTGACATGAGCTTGTGGCGTATGTGAGCGGGAGCGTTAAAGAGTCTTTTTCTTTGTTTACCAGGGTTCTTTACTCGTTTTGTATCTTGCATTATCTTTACACCTACACTATTATGCTGGAGGCACTTGCGATTCTTGGCCATCTCTCGGCTGCCTCTCTTGCTACTGGACCGCGTATTTCTGAACCCTTCATTTCGCCGTCAGGAGTGATGATCACTGCGGCGTTATCTTCAAATTGAACCCAAACACCGTCAACGCGTCTGAAGGTTTTTCTTTGGCGGACGATTACGGCTTGGAAAATCTTTTTGCGCATGTCGGGCGATCCTTGACGTACAGAAACTGTTACTTTGTCGCCGACAGTTGCTGATGGGTAACGTCTTAGTCTTCCTTTATAACCCATAGCTTGAATCAAGCGCAATACTCGTGCGCCTGTGTTATCGGTACATCGCAGTTCGGAACCTGCTAAGAGTCCACGGCTGATTTTTTGTCCGTGTGAAAGCATTCCTTTTGCTACGAGGGCTCTCTGTTTCGCTTTAGCCGCCATTCTACTTTTCCTCTCCTAATTTCTCCACAACAACAAATGATACTGTTTTGCTAACGGGTCGGCACTCTGCGATTTTCACTCGGTCGCCTTCCTTAACGTCAATGCATGGTGGATTGTGTGAGGGGATGTGTCCGTGTCGTCTTTCGTAGCGTACGAATTTTGATGAGAATTCTAGGAACTTTCTGTCAACGATAACGGTCTTATCCATTTTTGCGGTGTGAACGATGCCTTCCAGTACACGTCCTCTTACGGCTAGTGTTCCGTGGAATGGACAATTTCGGTCGTCACATGTCTTTTTTGGTTTCTTGAAAGTCATCGACATATTACCATAACCTCTTTATGCTTTTCTTTAGCCTGTCTTCAGATCTGCCGACTAATAGTTTACCGTCAATTTCTACTGTTGTGCCATCGTTAAAACTGAAGTCGAAGGTTGCCAAGTCTTTTATTACACTTTTAGGTTGACCCTGATGAATTAGAGTTAGTGTGTTTTTTGTTTCTGCTATCACTGGACCAGCTAATCCAAGGTAACCTGCATGAGCACTTTGAGCGATTTTTGCTTGAGTGCCAATAAACTCATAACGGATGATATCGGGAGTTACTTTCATTGGGAAACGGTCTCCTTAGCTTCTTTTTTAGCCTTGGGTGCTTTGGCGGGTTTTTCTGCTTTCTTTTCTTGTTTTTCCTCTTTTTCTTCCGCTACTTGCCTGATTCCCAGTTTCTTCTCGTTTTGGATGGTTAGTATTTGAGCAATGGTTCTGCGCAGTTCCCTTATTCGTGTTGGGTTCTCTACGGCGCCGCCTGCGTTAACCATGGTTCTCATGCGTGCTAGTTCTACGCGTAAATCAGCAAGTTTGTTTGCTCTATCCTCAGTGGACAGGGCATTGATTTCTTTTACTCGCATTACTGTTTTGTCTCCTCAGGTTTTGGTTCATCTGCAACTTCTTTTGCTTGCACTTCTGGTTCTGGCTCTGCTTCAGCTTCTGGCTCGACTGGTGCTGGTGTTGGTGGAGCCTGTGTTTGTGGAACGGTTATTTGTGCTTCTTCGGGAGCTGGTTCAATGATTGTTACTTTGTCAGGGAAGTATGCGTCCGGAGGCATGATTTTTACTCGTACGCCGATGATGCCTGGTTTTAGTTGGACGTGGGCTTCGGCTGTTTTCATGGCTCTTAGTGCTGGTTCTCCGACTATTGGGAAGTGACCTGCTTTGAATTTTTCGAAGCGTGCTCGTTCGGTTGTGAGTTTGCCGCTGATTACTATTTCAGCGCCTAATGCGCCTGCTTCCATAACTTGGTTTAGTGCCCAGAAACCTGCGCGTCTAAAGTGAACGCCTCGCTCAAGGGCTGAGGCAACGCGGTTTGCAACTACATGGGCGTTGAATTCTGGAACTTCGATTTCTGAAACTGAAATTTGAGGATTGGAAACTTTGAAGTTTCGCTCTAATGCTGAGGCGAGTTCTTTGATGGTTTCTCCGCCTCTGCCGATAACTAAGCCTGGACGCATAGCGTAGATAACTACGTGTGTGCCTAGGGGTGTTTTGGATAGGTTTACTCCGCCGTATCCTGCGCGTTCAAGCTTTTTCTGTAAAAACTCGTCTATTTCTGTTCTTTTGATTGATTCTGTGATGAAACGTTTGACTATGCTCATTTATTGCTCTCCTTGGGTCGGTTTCTCTTCTAGGACGATTTCGACGTGTGTGGTTGTATCGAATTTTGGTGAGGCTCTGCCGTGTGCTCTCGGCATGAAACGTTTGAGTTTGATGCCTTGGTATGCTGCTGCGTGCATGATGCGGAGGCGGTCTACGTCTAAGCCTTTGTTTTCTGCGTTGGCTTGTGCTGCTTCGATGACGTGGAGGATTTTTTCAGCGGTTTTTATGGGGAATCTGCCAACGAAGAATTTCGGCATTCCGCCTTTGTGTCCTAGCTTTTTAATGTACCTTGTATAAGGAACAGGTTTTTTCTTGACCATTACGTCACGCAAAAACTCTTTGGATTGAGAAAGATTCATGCCTTTAACAGCTTTGCAGACTTCTCGTGCGGCTTTATGGGATACTTTTAGTTCTCTTCCGCTTGCTTTCGCTGTTTTTTCTGGATTAAGCATTTCTTCAATTATTGAGTATCCCCATTTTGGCATTATAATTTCTCCAGTGCGCATTCAAACACGTAAAAGCAATTTATATGGCTTTCCGTATCACAACTAACATTTTACTCTAAACTGACAGTTAAGTTCCTGCGAGGGAACAATTCGAACGCGTGAGGTGTACACTTTTGGGATTGCGTTTAAGCATTTATAGTTTACCCAAAAAACGGTTTAAATAAATTTAGCGTTCATATAAAGAGCAAGAATAGTTACCATAACTTACTCTTGGATGTATCTAATTTTAAAGATAAAAAAAAAAGAAAAAGAAGAAGAAAAGAGAATAGAATTACCGACTAAGTCTTATAGGCCCTAGATGTTTATTGTTTTTCCGTAAGAATGCACTTTCTACGCCGGTTACGACAGCCATAACTGAGACTGATCCCTGTAGCTCCTGATCGACTCTTGCGCCCCAGATGATCTTTGCTTTTGGTGGCAATGAACGTTTCATAATTTCAGCGGCTCGGTTGACTTCGCCAAGCGTCAGGTCTTCTCCGCCTGAGACATGGATGAGTAAGCCTCGGGCTTTTGTCACGTCTTCTATGTCAAGTAGACGACCGTTTAATGCTTTATCTACTGCAGTTTCGACTCTGTTTTCGCCGGTACCTTCCCCGATGCCTATTGAAGCTAAGCCTGATCCAGCCATGATTGCTTTGAGGTCTGCATAGTCTAAGTTGATTAGGCTTGCAGTGGTTATGGTTTCAGTTACGCCTTTTACGAATTTGCCGATGGTGGTGTTAGCTACGCCTAAAGCTTCTCGGAAGGGTAAGTTTCCAGCCACTTTTACGAGTCGGTTGTTGTCAATCACTACGACGGTATCGCATATTCCCTTTAGTCGATTTAGTCCCTTCTTCGCTGCCGCCATTCTGGCGGTTTCAACTTCGAACGGAAGAGTAACTACGCCCACTAGTAGAGGTGCCATTGAATTTCCTGCACATTTTTTACGTAAAGCATCTGCTAAGCCGACAATTGCTCCGGTTCCTGTTCCTCCGCCTAAGCCAGCTATCATGAATATAATGTTAGCTCTGGATAATTCATGGATGACTTCGCCGGCGGTCTCGATTAGGGCTTTTTCTCCTACGTCTGGGTAGCCTCCGCTGCCGAGGCCTCGAGTTAGTTTTTCGCCTATCAAGATTCTTTTGTCTGCTTTGACGGTCATAAGATGGGTAGCGTCAGTGTTTACTGCTACTAGTTTGCCGCCTGTGATTCCTTTGTCCTTGACCCATGATATTACGTTGCATCCTGCTCCGCCGAGTCCAACAGCGATTACTGTTGGTGCTGCCATTCTTGCGAATTTTTCTATTTTTTCTTCTTGAGTTTCTGAATAAGGTTTTTCAACAAATTGTTCTGTTTCTTGTCCAGTTTGCATTTTTTATTTCCTCTGACATTATCGTAAGATATACGATACATGATATCATATTTAAGGTTTTTGTATCAATGCTCCACATTAATACTACAGAAAAACTTGGGCAGTTTTGTATTACGGTTTCATAATATTCCTTATATACAACATTTACCCTAAAAAAATAGGAGAAAGCTCAATGAAAAAAATCAATCTCATGAAAAAATTCATGAAAAACTTCGTTGGAAAACGCGTTCATTTAATAATTAAAGAAAAAAACGAAACCTTAAAAGTACACACCATCGAAATTATGCAAAAAACAGATAACACATGTCCAGTTAAAGAAGTTCCAATAGGCGAGTATTTTTTACATTTAGTAGCCACTAACCCACAGGGAAACGAAGCCTCCATAGTTTGCAACTGGACAGATGAGCTTCTAAAAGACCTTATGGCAAGCTACAAAGATGCAAAGGACGCAGAATTTTCCCAAATAACGATGCTCAAAGACCCGTTATCCAACGAATCGGACAAGTGGCTTCTAACATGGGGCGATAATATAGAAGAGCAAAAGAAGGACCCAATACGCTATATTAGCTAGGAAACCTAGCTCATTAGTTAGAAAAAGAAGCAGATTTTATTTTATTATTTCAATTCTTTGAAAACACTTTTTCTTCTTCCCTCGGTTTATTGTCAAAATGACTTTTGAAGTGCGATTTGTTTATGTCTTACATCTTGGAGTATTTGCTATTGCATTGTATTTGAAAAAGGGTCCAAAATGTCAACTAATAACGAAAAGATCACTATGCTGCATGGCGCGGGCGGCTCAGTCATGCATGACCTCGTTAAAAACTACATCGTAAAGTATTTTGGCGGTCTGGGCAACGCTGCCGAAGTGCCCCTGGAAGCGATGGATGATGCGGCGGTCATCGGCGATATAGTTTTCAAGAGTGATTCTCACGCGGTTAAACCCATCTTTTTCCCAGGTGGCGACATCGGGCGCTTGGCGATTTCGGGCACGGTTAACGATATTTCTGCGTTGGGCGCGGAGCCTTATGCGTTGGCTTGCGGCTTCATCTTGGAAGAGGGCTTAGCCATGAGCGATTTTGAAAGAATCTTGGCGAGTATGCGTCAGACCTGCATCGAAGCGGGCGTGGGTATTGTTACGGGGGATACGAAGGTTGTGGAGAAGGGCAGTTTAGGCGGCTGCGTCATGAACGTTTCAGGCATTGGCAAGCGCACAGCAGCCCTCGACAGCAACCTCCAAGTTGTCAGGCAATACAGGAACTTAACGTCCCGCTGGGCGCTGGACTCCAACCTTGCCGCAGGCGACAAAATCATACTGTCAGGCACCATCGGCGACCACGGTTTAGCGGTGCTTTCCGCGCAACAGGGCTTGAAGTTTGGAAGCGAAATAAAGTCTGATGTGAAACCATTAAACCGCATGATCCAAAACTTGCTCGGCGGTGTAGGCGGCGTTGTCGCCATGAAAGACCCAACCCGAGGAGGCTTAGCCGATGCCCTCAACGAATGGACAGAAAAATCAAGAACAGGCATTCTGATCCACGAAAACAAAGTGCCCATTCGAGACGACGTCCAAACCGCATGCGAAATGCTCGGCTTAGACCCCTTAGAAGTGGGCAACGAAGGCAAAATCATAATCGGCATCGTGCCCCAAAAAGCCGAAGAAGCACTCGAATTTCTAAAACAAACTGAAGAGGGCAAGGACGCGCAAATAATCGGCGAAACCACAACCGAGTTCAAGGGCGTAGCCATGCAGACGCTCGTTGGCGGCAAAAGAATAATCGCAAGACCAGTGGGCGACCCAGTGCCAAGAATCTGCTAACCCTGAACGGCTACGTTTTTTGCCCAGACTCTGCAGGTTCCTTCGCTGCTGACCATGCAGGCGCCGACGGGTTTGGCGGGGGTGCAGGCTTTCATGAACATGGGGCATTCTTTAGGCTTAATTTTTCCGATGATTACGAGGTGGCATTCGCATCCTAGCAGGATGTCTTTGCCCTGCTCCACATGAACGCCATACTTTAAGCGTGCATCATACCGTGCAAGTGATTCACGCAACTGTAATGCCGAGTCTGGTAGTCTGCCGATGCCGCGCCAGTTGCCAGCGGTAACTGTGAAAGCTCTCTTCATCATCTCCAACGCTTTCACGTTCCCTTCAGGCTTCACCACACGCGAATACTCATTCTCCAGCACAGCGTCGCTTTCGCTAACCTGTTTTAGAATCATGTAAATCGACATCAACACGTCGTTGGGTTCAAAACCCGCCACAACGGTGGGCATTCGATAAACTCTTGTAAACAACTCATAGGGCTTCAAACCGATGATGGCGCTCACGTGCCCCGGGGCGATGAACCCGTCAATCTGCAAGTCGCCAACACCGAGCAAAAGCTCCATCGCTGGGGGAATCAAACGGTGGGAAACAAGGAAGCTGAAGTTTTTGGGCAAGTCGCCAAGCGCTTCAACCGCTGTGATAGGTGCGGTGGTTTCGAATCCGACTGCTGAAAACACAAACTCTTTTTCAGGCTCGCGTTTAGCCATTTCGACGGCGTCGGAAACTGCATATACGATTCGGACCTCAGCGCCAGCAGCTTTAGCTTCTAAAAGCGAAGATTGACTGCCTGGCACACGCAAAACATCCCCAAAACACGTCATCACTATGCCCTTCTGGGCTAATTGCACTGCCTCATCGATTTCTGCCGCAGGCACAATGCACACTGGGCATCCGGGTCCAGCGATGACCTCAACATTCTCAGGCAAAAGGCTGCGTAAACCGTAATGGGTTATTGTCCACTCGTGCGTTCCGCAAACATGACAAATCTTCACCTGCCCCTTTTTGGGCGCTACAGTCTTGATTTTTTCGGCTATGCTATGTGCCAGCTCGGGGTTTCTGAACCTAAGGTTTTGTGCCATGTTCTCAACTTGCCGCTTTATTCCTGCCCAGCTGCTAAAATGTCATTCCATAAACTCAGGGTTTCTAAGGCTTCCTTTTCCTCCAAAACCTGAATCGCATAACCAGCGTGAACCAGCACGTACTCGCCTACTTTAGCCTCAACAAGCGACACGTTAACCTCTCGCAAAACGCCCTGTCCGAAATCCACGTGGGCTTTTGTGCCTTCAAGGCTCATTATTTTGGCTGGAATTGCTAAACACATAATTATCAGTCTATTAAAGACGCATTAAACGGCGATAAAAACAGATTGGTCTAAAACCGCGAAAATCCAGCCACAACTACCTGACCAAACGAGACTCCTCCGTCGCCTGCTGGAACCACTTCGTGAACAAAAAACCGCAAACCCGCAGATTCAACAGTCTCACGCATTAGGTCTGCAAGTATTTGGTTGCATGCGGCGCCGCCCGAAAAACCAACCGCTTTAACACCCTGACTCAACGCTTTTTGCACTGCTAAAGACGCCAAGCCTTTTGCCAAGTAAGCGTGGGCAGAATAAGCTAAATCTCCTTTTGAAACTTTGCCAATGTCCTCAAAGACTGCACTTAGCAGAGTCGTCGTATCCAACACGTCACCACGAAGTATGGGTTTAAGATTCAACACATCTTTTCCACCCAGCGCCACAGATTCCAGTTTCATGGCGGGCTCACCCTCGTAACTGCGCTCAAAACAAACCCCCAAAACCGCTGCGACCGCATCCAAAACCCGCCCGCAACTCGTAGTTTCTACGGTGCCTGTGCCTTTTCTGAGCTGGTCGAGGATGAGTTTGGCTTCTGTTCCACCATAAGGCAAGTGCTGACTGTTTTTCAAAAGCCATTCTTCAACGTTTACTCCAGCTTTAGAGAGGATTCCAGCCGCAACACGCAATGGATAGCGACTAGCCAAATCACCGCCCAGCAGTGGCTGAGCCTCCAAATGCCCAAGACGCTCAAACTCGGCTGATTCGCGCGTGCAGTAAAGGATTTCGCCGCCCCATGCTTCGCCGTCGGTGCCGTAGCCGTATCCATCACAAACGACGCCGACAACCTCGTCCAAGCCGTGCTCAGCCATTAAAGCCGCCGCATGCGCATGATGATGCTGCACCTGAACCAGCGGCGAACCATCCGCTTCAGCCATCTCTTTAGCAAGGATGGTCGTGGTGAATTTGGGGTGCAAATCGCAAGCAACCGTTTCAGCGTGGCAGTTGGTTAATCGGTGAAGATGACTTGTTGCTTCTTGGAGGAAACTGCGGGTTTCCACGTTTTCGACGTCGCCGATGTGCTGGCTGATGAAGGCTTTATCGTCGAGTAGGACGCAGGATGTGTTGTTTAGTTCGCCGCCTAAGCTGACGACGCAGCGTTTAGATTTCTGTTTAAGCCTGATTGGTGCTGGAGCGTAGCCTCGGCTTCGCCTAAGAAAGACCTGGCGGTTCCCGTGCACCCGCATTACTGAGTCGTCACAGCGATGCGCAATTCCGCGGTCGTGAAAAAGGAAATAATCCACTGTTCCGCCGAGAATTTTCTGGGCTTCCTCGTTGTCTTTTACGATGGGTTGGTTTGGCGGGTTCGCGCTGGTCATCACGAACGCTGAGTCGCCTACTTGGTCAAAGAGCATGTAGTGCAAGCCAGTGTAGGGCAACATGACGCCGACGTTGTGCAGGTTCGGCGCAACCAGCGACGAAAGATTGTAACTGGGGCTTTTTTTTAGCAATACCACTGGGCGTGCGGGGGAAGCCAGTAGTTCTTGCTCCTTCGAACCCACTTCGGCGAAGTCTTTTGCCGCGTCGAGGCTTTTTGCCATGATGGCGAAAGGTTTCTCGCGCCTATGCTTCGTTAGTCGAAGCGCTTGCAAAGGTTTTTCTTTGAGCGTTGAGGCTGCAATGTGGAAGCCGCCGTAGCCTTTTATGGCAAGCACACTGCCTTCCGAAAGCAACTTTCCCGCTTCCCGCACGGGGTCTTTGGCTTGGACATGTTCGCCAGTGTTTGTTGTTAAATATGCTTTGGGTCCGCATGTCGGGCACGCCACGGTTTGCGCATGAAAACGCCTGTTAGCTGGGTCATTATACTCTTTTTGGCAGAAGCCGCACAGCGGAAACTCACGCATGGTGGTGTTTTCTCGGTCGTAGGGCAGGCGCTCGATGATGGTGAAGCGTGGCCCGCAGTTGGTGCAGGTGATGAAGAAGTATTCGTAGCGCGGGTCTTTGGGGTCGCGGAGTTCTTTTAGGCATTGGTTGCAGATGGCGATGTCTGGGGGTATGATTGAGCCTGAGGTTTCCGCTTCTTGGGAACTCTTGTAAATCGTAAAGTTTTCGTATTCGTTTTTGCCAGAAAGTTCTGTAGATTTAACCGCGTCTATTTGGGCTAGAGGCGGCTTCTCTTTGGTTAAATCACGCATAAAACTCTCGATGCCCTGCACGTCTCCTTCGAGGAGGATTTCTACGCCAGCATCACCCCTATTGCGAACATACCCCGCCAAGCCATTTCTTACGGCTAAGCGGTAGATGAAGGGGCGGAAACCGACGCCTTGAACAATGCCTGAAACGGTGATTTTGACGCGCAAAGACAAAGCCTTAGCTAATTCAAGCTCGAGGTTTTCTCTTATACATTTCCTAACCTTAGCTTTCGCATTTTCCATCTTTTTTGAGCAGAAATTAATCTGTCACGCAAAAGCCAAACCAGAACCAACCCTGAAGTAATCAGGTAAACGTACGCCACTNNAGCCTGAAGAGTAAAGAATAGAATCAACAGCGACGCAAAGGTTCTCTTGCGCAGGTTACCAAAAAGTATGCATAAGAGCGGCAGGAACCATAAAGCGTAGAATAAAACGACTTTATTGAAGAAAACCGTCACCACCATCAAGAAGGCTGAGTTCTTGAGTAAGCCAACCTTCGACTTTCCATCGGTGAAGGCGACTAAGAGAAATGCAAGTAACAAAGTTATGGGCGATAGAATCGTCAAGGGATTTTGCACGTCTGCAAGTTGAGGGTTTAGTGTTAGGAGGTTGTAGATGGTTGCGCCAGATGCGGGTCGGCTTAGGTGGTAGAGGAAAACGTTGTCTATCCAAGCCTGAAATGTGAGGACCATGAAGGGCAACTGAATTATGGCAAAAGTTCCAACAGACACTATCGTGTACTGGATTTTTTGGCGGTTCTTAGATAGATAAAATAGGGCTGCGGGCAGCAGAATGAGGGGAAAGTACTTGTAGGCTGTTCCAATGCCCAAGGCTACTGCGGAAGGAACAGGTTTTTTCATCAACAAAAGCAAAAGACTGGCAAGCATCCAAAACGCCGCTGTCGAATCAAAACTAATGAAGCTGCTTGTTGCAAAGAAAGGCAACGGCGAAAAACCGTAGAGAGCCGCTGCAATTAAGGCGTTGTTTCGGTTGGAGATGCGGTTAACAATCAGGTAAACGAGAACCACTATGCCAAGGTCGTAGAATTGCACGGTTGCTTTCCAACCCAAGCCTGAGTTGCCAAATAACGCGATGGCTAATGCTTCAGTATAAGCGTAGAGCGGCGGATAAGTGTACGGAACATCACGGTACAATAAACCGCCATCTAACACAGTAACCGCAGCCCGCGCATGATAAGCAGCATCACCGCCAGACACCCCACCAAAGAGGAGTGGCAAGCGAACTACCAAAACAACCAATAAAAGTAAAACAAGAAGCACCCAGTCTTTGGGCTTAACCGCTTTCGTGCCTGCTTCCTCAACAGAAAATAGGTTGAAGAGTTAAATAAAGAATTTAGCCAAACATTCAACTAACCTTAAATTAAACGGTTCTCCATCAAAGACAGCTGATAGTGTATGAAGGGCATAACGTTCGCGGTTGCGTTCATTCTGACAGCTATTTTAGTCATAGCTGGCATCATGCTCTACCCGAACATTTTGGGAAAAGCTGCAACCACGAACAACGATTTCGTTTTTGAGCTCTTCTTGGGTCCGTTTGTTGTTTTGCTGTTTTTTGCTTGGGTAGGCGAAAAAGTCGTTCTCAAAGTTTGGAAAAGAAAAGAGTAAATTAGTTTTTGAATCAATCGCTCGGTTTTGGCAATCAAATTTTCCGTGGATCTATTCTTATTAACCCAGGTATGCAATCGAAGACCTTATCCGTTGAGATTATTGTGTGGTCCTCTACTTGGTTTAGCGCTGTAGCCGCGTAATAAGCATCAAAGATAGAAGTGAACCCGTACTGACGCATTAACACGAGTGCTAAAAGATCGATTTCTAAGGTGGTTTCTAGAAAGGTGAGGCTTTGAATGGCTGTAATGGCGGCGCCTCTGGAGATTAGTTCGTCGGTTGAGACCGCTTCTTCTTTTGAAACATAGTACAGTTCATGGAGGCTTTCTCTTGAAGCGTAGACTTGTCCAAAGTCTCCTTTAATTATCCGTAATATGATGTTGTTTGCGGTTTCTTTAAGCCAATCCTGTTTCTTTACGTAGGCGTATAGCATGTCTGTTTCAATCATCAAAGCTGGCGTCGCCTTTTTGCCCTGTTTACAGCGTCTTCTTGTGCAAGTTTTTCAGCTTCAACTTTTAGTTCTTTTCTACTTTTGGCTGTAGCTAACCAGCCTTCCGCACCTTTTTCCATCTCTTTTGGCAAAGGTATTGTAACGAAAAATGAGCCAGCAGATATGACTAACGCTTGGGTATTTCTAATACCTAGTTGCACTGGAATAGTCATCATACCGTTCTCGTCGATTTCTATTACAGACAAGGCAATCTCTGATTGTATAGTAAAGGCTTTGAATTAAAAATTGTCATTGAACGTAATAGAATTAATGGACAGGGTAAAGACTAACTTTTCAACGCTCAGGAATAGGAACAATAAGAATTAAAAGCTCAAGTACTCTAACTGAGAACTGCTGTTTAGGGACTGAGCAATGAGGCCTTGGTTACTTGGTGCAATAGTTAGCTTGCTGATTTTAGTGGTTTTACTAGCTGATAATATTGTCGTAACTACCCAAGGGGATACACAGACACCAAATATTGAGAAGATGGTAGATTTCCTTCTTGACACACAGTTCAACGGAAGCCTCGGACTTTGCCGAGAAGCACCAACTGCTGCACCTAACACCTACTGGCTAGCCTCAGATAACCTTTGGGCTTGGAAAGCCTTGACGTTAGCAGCAAACCAACCAGGCCTAGCCAACGCTGCAGAAGCAGGAGCAACGGCACAAAAAATCAAAAACAGCCTCACCACTTTAGCCGCACAATACAATTTACCCACTGATTCAGACGGCTTGCCCGAAAGCTTTTGCCATGAAGCAGTTATCGGCGGCCCAGTTCAACTGCCCTTTAGAACCAACAACCCACAGACACTTTACAGTGACAGCTACACATTGAAAACAGACATGCGTAATGGAACAGCCATGCCTGATTGGACTAATTATTCAGATTTGGCTCTCTATGGCGCTCTTTCATATTATTGGCAAAATAATGATGCAGCCGCTATTAGCTATTACAACATGGCTGTGGGAATGTGGAATGAAACAAGCCAAGGTCTGCAGGATGTTGTTAATACCAACTTTACTGCTGGTGCCACTACAGGAGATTACTCAACTTTTAAAGTCGCTCTTCTACTCTACGTATCCAACCTACTGGGGCAAAATCCATCATTAAGAGCTGAACTTACCAACAAGATATATGCTCAACAAGCAGAAAACGGCGGAATAACAACCGACTACTATGCCAACGGCGCATCAGTGGGAGATACAAACACAGAAACAACTTCCATAGTAATCATCGCCTTGCTTACACCGCCAACACCAACCCAAACACCCACGCCACCAGTAACCCCAACTGCAACATCTACCACCCCAGTTACTCCAACGATAACACCAACCGCCACATCAACGATAACCATCTCTCCAACACCACCATTCTTCTCAACCAACGACTTGATGATAATTGCTATAGTATCGCTAACTACAATTATATCACTGATAATCATAGTAGCGTTAAAGCGCCCGTTTAAGCACCTTTCCAGCAGCACTTAAGTGCAAATCTCTACGAAATTCAATTTCTCGTATAGCTTTGTACGGTGCCACTTTTGTGTTGACATAAGTCATTAGCTCTTCTTCTGTTGCGGCTGTTTCTTCTTTTAGGACGACATAGGCTTTGGGGATTTCGCCTGCATGTGGGTCTGGTTTGCCCACGACCGCGCAGAGCTTCACGGCTGGATGCTCATACAAGACGTCTTCGAGTTCTCTTGGGTAGACGCTGTAGTCTTTGTATTTGATGAGGTCTTTTTTGCGGTCGGTAATGTAGAAGTAGCCGTCTTGGTCCATGCGCGCGATGTCGCCTGTGAGAAGCCACCCGTCGCGGAGCACCATGGCGGTTTCCTCGGGCTTCTGCCAATACCCCTTCATTACCTGCGGTCCCTTCACGGCTAACTCGCCCGTTTCACCCTGTTCAAGCGTTTTTTCGCCGTTTTCCAAATCAACGATTCGCGCTTCCGTATCTGGCAGTGGCAAACCAATCGAGCCCACCTTCACCGTCCGCATCGACTTATCGACGGGCGTGCAATGCGTAACCGGCGACGCCTCAGTCAACCCGTATCCTTCCGCAAGGAATCCGCCCGTGACTTCCATGAATCCCTTTTGGATTTGCGGCGGCAAGGATGAAGCCCCAGAAATGCACACGCGAATGGATGTTAAGTCGTATTTGCTAAGATTTGGGTTAGCTATCAGTACCGAGTACATGGTTGGGACGCCGCAGAAAACGGTGACCCTTTGCCGCTGTATGGTTTCTAAGGCTTTGGTTGGCTCAAATTTGGGCATTAAAACCATTTTTGCTGCTAAACTGATGGGCACGGTCATGCTTGTGGTCATGCCGTAAATATGGAACAGTGGCAGTGCTGTTAGGAACGTTTCTTGGGCTGTTGCACCTTTTATCCAAGCAGCGAAGGCAAGCGCGTTTGAGACGAGGTTGGTGTGGGTTAGCATGGCGCCTTTAGCTGTTCCCGTGGTTCCGCCCGTGTACTGCAGCGCCGCCAAATCTTCACTCGGATCAATCTTGACTTTTGGTGCAGTGTTTGGGCTGCCCTTGAGTAACTGCCTAAAGGACAAAGTGTTTGGAACGCTTGGAGGAGAGGCATTTTCGGAACCGTAATCATCTAAGCCCGTGATTATAACGTTTTTTACCGGGGTTTTTTCCCTAACTTTCTCCACAATCGGATGAATAGAATCCAGCGCAACTATGGTTTGGGCTCCAGAATCGTTCAGTTGGTACTCAACTTCGCGCTCGCGATGCATGGGGCTAATCGCTGTTACAACTGCCCCTGCCTTGAGAACCCCAAAATACGCGATTATGAACTGGGGGATGTTGGGCAAGAAAAGCGCCACGCAGTCACCTTTTTTTATACTTAATCCAGCAAGGGCGTTTGCGAACTGGTTTGAGAGCGATTCCAATTGGGCATAAGTGGCTGCCTCTTCGCTGTAAGTTAGGGCGGTTTTTTCGGGGTAGTTTTTAGCGGTTTTTTGCAAAAGCCCATGAAGAGGAATAGCAGGATACTTTATGCTTTTTGGCACATCAGCAGGCCACTTCTTAAACGAGGGCTTACTCTCATCAGGCATGAACTAAGACATCCTTACTGCCTAATTATACAAAAAGCATATTTTAAGTATGGTGCGGGAGCGGGATTTGAGCCCGCGTCTTCTGAAATTTTCAGAAAAATTATTGCTTGGCAATATTTTCATTAGCTTAATTTAACTTTTTATTTATCAAAGACTAATATTAAATTGAAGGAAATTGCAAATGATTCCTAAGAGCATAAAACGAGAACACATTCTAAAAGCAATAGAAGCGGTCAGGAAAATTGGAGTTCCTGACGGAAGGGGGTCAAAGAAATTTTTGACAGAATTTGATGGCTATTATTATCCTCTCAAGTATATCATCTCATTGGCTAATAAGTATGCAAATGGCGAAGAGTTGGATCCTTCAAAATTTAGCGGAGGAACAGAATCAAATGATTTTCTTAGAGCATTAGGTTTCAAAATTGTGGAGACAAAATTGTTAATGAAAGTTGTGCAACCGGCTCTAAAGAAATATGGGGAAACAAGTTCCTCGTTAACTCATCATGGTGAGCGATGCCCAAAATGTAAGGAAACTGTAAGAGAGCTTTTGGAGAGAGTTTATGGGAAGATCGAGCAAAACTACAAGTTCGAAGTTGGAACGCATGTAGAGGATTTCTCAAACTTTTCATGCTATAGTAGATTAAAGGAAATTTACGAGGCACTTCAGGACTATAGAGGGCTCAGAGAGTTTGTTAAAGCCAAAACACTTCCGAGATGTGATTTCTTTGTCCCGTATTTGGGTTTTCTTGTTGAGTTTGATGAATCACAACATTTTACGCTTCCTAGAAAACTAGCTTTGAAAATGTATCCGAATAAACTTGAATTAGGATTTAGTCGCGAAAAATGGATAGTGTTGTGTGAGGAAATCAACGCCAGAGATAACGACCCTCCTTATAGAGATGAGCAACGTGCATGGTATGATACTTTAAGGGATTTTCTGCCAGAGATCAAAGGCTTAAAGCCGACTGTTAGGTTGTTCGCTAGAGATTTTGTTTGGTGTAGTCTTAACCCTGATGACGCATCAGATGTTGAAAGATTTGAGGAGTTTTTAAGAAATGGTTTCTGAACTCTGGAAGATAGAAGTAAAACAAGAAACTGATCCTTTTTTATCAAGGGTGATAATAGCCGGTGACTGGAACGGAAGCCCAAAAGAGGCGAAAGCGCTTCTTGAGAGTATCTATAGGAAATGGCCAAAGGGGCAGAAAGTCAAATTTCTCGTAACTTGCGGAGGTTTCATTGAATTTGATTGGCCAGAATCCATATGCCAAAGTGTTGTAGAGGATAATAGAAAAAGGGACGAAGTCGTAAAAACCTTGGTTGAAGATGCCAAAAGATGTGCAGAAACTGTCCTAAATAATGACTTGATTAAAAAATTCAGAGAATGCACCGAATACATAACATTGGGTATGGATTCACATACAGAGAGCGAAAACCTAAGGAAACCTCATATAGAATTAGTATTAGTCTTTGACTTAAAAAATGACCTTACACCTTGTCTATTCTGGACAGGAAAATCTTATCCGACCCTTGAACAGCAAGATGGATTAGTGCAAATTAATCCGAGTACTCACTTTAGCATTTTCAGCGGCGAAAAAACAATGGTTTTAGGGTGTCATGATCTGAAAGTATTTGATCCTCGAGTTTATAAAAGAAAAAACATAAAAAACTCGCGAAAAGCGATAATTGAAGAGCTACGCAATCTTGCAATTAATGAAAGACCAACTTTGGTATTGCATCACCCTCATAAAACCGATTGCGTAGAAGGAAAAGAAATAGCGGGCGATAAAGAAGGCAGATTTTCCCCAGGCACATGGGACAGAGCATTGAAAGACCTCTCTAAAAATATTCCATCACGATATGCAAGCGCAGGAAGATATTGGAATAATGGCAAAGAACGTTCTCATATAGACAAAGTACTTGAGAAAACAAAGTCTTGTGATTCAATAGATTTTATTATTCAAAAATCAAAACCATAAACAATATTTGTTTTTTTCCGAGAAATTCAATCAAGCTGTGGCCGACAAGGAAAGCACAGAGCGCGAAAGTGGTGCCGGGAGCGGGATTCGAGCCCGCGACTTCTGGTTGTAGGCGCTTGCCCCTTGCAAACTCCAGATTATGAGTCTGGCGCCCTAGCCAGGCTAGGCTACCCCGGCACATTGCCTCTCGGTTTTTGAGCCGATGCAATTTTAGTTTATTTTGCATGATTTAAACTTTTAAAACGCTTAGCAGGTTTTTGTTTGTCAGCGATTCAAGGTAGCGAACTGCCGGATGGTTATGCTATGGTTTTAGAGGGCTTAACAGCATATTTGGAGCCTAATAGCCAATCATTGCACAGAACCTATAGGGGGAGGTAGACAAAAGAAAGCAACAGTTAAAACCCTAAGAGGGGTAGGTCGGTATTGGCGATTTTTATAGCCAAACACATGTTGAAACCAATTTATTGCCACCCAAAACAACCTAACGCCAACATGCAGTTAATGCTTTTTGTAACAATAAATTTATTGGATTGAAAACCCAACATAAAGGTTGGTGACTATATGTCTTCAGACAATGAGGATTACCCTGAATGGTTCAGAAAACGCCGCAACCAATCGAAGGACCCGTTCGGCAACATAGATGACATGTTCCGTGAAATGGAAAAAATGATGGATGAAGAACTCAAGAACTTCACAGAAAAAGTCCCCAAAGAATACGTTAAGGAACGCAAACTGCCAGACGGCAGCACAGTAAAGGAACTCGGACCCTTCGTTTATGGTTACAGCATGAAGATTGGTTCTGACGGCAAACCTGAAATCCAAGAGTTCGGGAACATCAAAAAAAGCCTCAAGGGCACGCCGCAGGTTAAGGAGGAGCGTGAACCGCTTGTTGACATCGTGGAAACCAACGATGACGTCCATGTGGTCGTGGAATTGCCTGGCGTAGAAAAAAGCGACATAAAACTCCACGGCACAGAAGATTCCCTGACGATTTCGGTTGATACTCCCCAGTACAAGTACTACAAGGAAGTTGAGTTGCCAGTGAAAGTAAGGGTTAAAGAAGCAAACTCTAGCTACAAAAACGGCGTCTTAGAAGTTGTGCTTCCAAAAGCCGAGGTTTCAAGCAAGCCGAAAGGCGAACCAATCGATATAGGCTAAAAGCCTAAAAACTCCACCTTCACATTAGTCCTTAGAGTAGCAAGTGCAATGATGAACGGTAACTCAGAGATTGATACGTTAAACGCTATTTGTAGAGAAGCAAAAACAGCTGACAAACTGTCAGGCGGAAATCTCACTGACCTCTACGAGCTTTTTGGGCAACGCTTCACCAAAGCCCTCGATGCCCTTAAAGAGGGGCGGGTGAAAAAGTACATTTTCAAGCCCAGCGGCAGAACCGTTTGGATTGTGGTTGGCAGAGAACGCGATTACCTCATCATGCCAGAAGCGGAATTCTGTACCTGCGACGACTTTTACTTTCGAGTACTGGATAAGAAGGTTCACATGTGCTACCACCTTTTAACGCAGAAAATCGCTCAAAACTTAGGCTGGTTTGAGACGATAGAGGAAAACGACGAGTGCTATGACATGTTGATGAATGAGTGGAAAAAAGCTACTGCTTAAATATTAAGATGCTACAACAATAGGTAAATACAAGGAGAACCCTCGATGGATCTAGGCGCATACTTCGTAACCTTACAATATGTCCTTATGGGCTCAGTGTTTATTGCTCTACTACTTATCTTCATGTATGCTTACTACGGTAAGGATGAAGAAGAGCAAACAAACCAGTAAAAACCCCTTTTTAACTACTAAATTTTCTAGTTCGTCTATTCATAACCAAAAACAAAACTACACTTACAACAGTAAGAACTATGCTGATTGCTATGAGCCAGCCAGCATCAGGTCCAGCGCCGAAAATAATCGGAATTGGACCTATCAAAATTACGCCGCCAACGCTTCCCGACCCGCCCAAAACCACAGAAGCAACCACCAAAACCGCGATGCCAACGAAAACCAACGTTATGCCTAAGAGCAAAAAACCAAGCAACCGACTCGATATGCCGATTGCTTCATCTTGAGCTTCTTCATCACTTAACATTCCAGTTACCTCAACAGCCAATAGTACACAACAGTGATAATTAAGACCACAATTGTAAGCGTTAACGCAAGCGCCAGCACGGTTTTAACCGATTTTTTGTCTGTTCCAAAAATTATCGGAACTGGCCCAATCATGACTACGCCCGCACCCTGCACCTTGCCCTTCTTTGCGCCGCCACCCATGGAGGCGAGAACAATCGCTGCAACGATAACTATGATTCCAGCCACGACCAATGCTATCCCAAGCGCGTAAAAAACCGCAAGATCCACTGTTATCCCACCAGCGTCCCAACTGAAAGATGAAACAGCGTTTTTAATAAACATAGTCAGCAGCCCTCAGAAATGCAAAAAATTAAAAGCCCCAACACTTCTTTATCGTGTCGGCGCAAAATGACCACCCAAGACCTAATCCAAGAAATCCTCCAGAAAAACCCGCTAATCACCCAAGAGCAAATCCTAGAAAAGCTGCAAGCTGAAAGAGCCAGAACGGGCGGTTTACTTGGTGATGAAACGCTGTTGCGGTTGATTGCAGCTAAATTCGGCGTTCAAGTACAACAAAACACGATTCATAACAGCGGAATCCTGTCAACAAACCGTTTGTTTGCTGGCTTATACGATGTTACTGTGGCAGGTCGCTTAATCGCGGTTTTCCCAGCTAAAACTTTTCAGGGCGCTGAAAAATCAGGCAAATTTGCCACTTTAATGCTTGCGGACAACGAGGGTATTTTGCGGGTGGTTTTGTGGAATGAGAAGGCGGAGTTGGTTGAGAAGGGCGAGTTGAAAGCTGGGCAAGCGGTTCGGCTGGTGCATGGGTACACGCGGGAGGACCGTTATGGCAAAACTGAGTTGCATCTTGGCACCAAAAGCCAAATCGAACATGAACCCGAAACCAAAGCCATTGAATATCCATCGATTGAAAAGTTTGCTACAAAAATCAATACTCTAAGCATAATGTCTGGTAACGTGAACCTTACGGGCGACATAAAAAAGGTTTTAGGTGAAAGCTCCTTCATCCGAAGCGACTCAAGCGTCGGTACAGTTACGCGGTTAACTTTAGCGGACGATTCTGGCGAAGTAACGGTAGTGTTTTGGAACGAGAAGGCAACAGAGCTGGAAAATACTCTTAAAGCGAACGCGCGTTTGCTGTTGGTTAACGCGAGGGTGAAAGAGGGACAGAACGGCGGAATCGAAGTTCACGTTGACCAAAACACGTTCATTGATATTCAAGCCGTCCAAATGAAGTATACAAAAATCGCAAGTTTAGCTGAGGACCAAATAGTAAACTTTGAAGGCGTGGTTACCTCCTTGCGTGAAAGCAAAGAAGTCACCACATCCAAAGGCGAAACAATCAAACTCGCAGTTTTTGATTTAAAGGATGACGGCGGAACCGTTCGTGTTTCTGCTTGGAGAGAACACGCCGAAGCATTCAAGGACTTAAAAATCGGCGACAAAGTGGTTTTGGAAAATGTTTACGTGAAGAAGGGGTTTGGAGGTAAAATAGAGTTAACTACCCGAACTGCGACAGTTGCTTCAGTCGTTAAGCTTTGAGTTTTGCTACTATGGCGTCTGCCATTTCGCTGGTTGTTGCTGAGCCGCCTAAATCTGCTGTTCTAACTTTGCCCTCTTTTAGCACGGCGATTACGGCGTTTTCGATTTTTGCCACGGCTTGCTTTTCGCCTAGGTAATCAAGCATCATAGCGCCCGCCATTATGGTGGCGATTGGGTTAACCCTGTTCATGCCCGCGTATTTTGGTGCTGAGCCGTGGACGGGCTCGAACATGCCGTAGGTTGCGCCGATGTTTGCTCCCGCCGCTAAACCCAAACTGCCCGTAACCTGCGCTGCTTCGTCGGAGAGGATGTCGCCGAAAAGGTTGGTGGTAACCATCACGTCGTAGGTTTCGGGTTTTTTGATTAATTGCATGGTTGCCGCGTCAATGTGCAGGTCATCGACTTCCACGTCGGGGAATTTTTGTTGGGCTTCTTTGACCGCATCTTTGAAGATTCCGTCGGTTATGCGTAGGATGTTGCCTTTGTGCACGTAAGTTAAGTGTTTTTTGCGTTGGCTGGCAAGTTTAAATGCGAACTCTGCGATTTTTAGTGAGGCTTCTCGCGTAATTATTCTCAGGGCTACTCCAACACCGGGAGCAAGCAGGGATTCCGCGCCAGAATACAAGCCTTCAGTGTTCTCCCGCACCACGATTAGGTCGATGTTGGGTTTTAGGGATTCAACGCTTGGAAAACTCTTGCATGGACGCACGTTAGCATACAAATTGAACATTCGCCGCAGGGTTACGGCTACGCTTACTGGTGCACCCGACTCTTCAGGCGTAGTCATCGGACCCTTAAGGCAAGCGTCAGTTTGCTTTATGAGCTCTACTGTTTGTTTAGGCAAATTAGTGCCATACTCGGCTATGCAGTGGTATCCTGCTTCGCCGTAGAGAAAGTTAAGTTTGAAATTGGATTTTTCTTGGACTGCTTGGAGGACTTTCACGGTTGCCTCGGTAACTTCTGGTCCTATGCCGTCGCCTTTAAGCGCCGCTATCTTGTAAGTTTTACTCATTTCAGGTTGCCTTCTGGTTTTTGTTAGTATGATGTTTTTGCTTATCAGCATTCCTGTTGCCTTTTATTTTTTCTGAGACAAGCATATGCTAAACTTTGTAGTCCTGTTCTGTGTACAGTTGCAGTAAGTTCCGATATTGCTTTACGTTATCTTTTTCTTTAAAGCGTCGCATTGTCGCGGCATTTGTTCTCACTCTTTCAAAACGTTTTTGACTGTTGAGTCTTTCTGCAAGTTTGATGACGTCGTTTGGCTTGCTAAACCGCTCCACTTTGCCGTCTTCGCGTTTGCGCTCGACCTTTATGCAGTCATCCACCATACAGTTAAACACGCAGGCACCGCAGTAAACACACAAGTCCTCCGTTACCCCGACTCCGCTAGTGCTCCAGTACAAGGCGTTAGTGGGGCAAGCCTTGATGCATAGTTTGCATTGTCCGCCCACGCACGTGAACTTGTTGATGCTGATTTTGCCTTCCTTGAAAAGTTCCTTAACCCCCGTGGGCTCCAAAAGTTCCTTGCGCCGCTGCCGCTTTTCTGCTTCTTCATCAACCTGTGCACTGGTTTCTTCATCCATCAGGTCGAATGTAGAAGGCTGTTTCGACGGCATTTTGGAACCACGATTAAGGGGGTTTGTTTTGAAAATAGGCTTTATGAATTATAATTACTTATCCCACAAGTTTTAGACTATTCATTATACATTTTGAAGCTTTCAAACCTGTAGAAACATCTTTTTTGTTAGTAGTTGTAAACAGGAAGTTGCTATACCACAACAACAACCAACGGGCTGCACAGAAGGGTGAGTTTTGTTTTCTGTGTTAGGCGTGGGTTGAAGGTTGGTTGTGCAAGCCGCCATGAGCAAATTAGCGGTGAAGGTTCATCTTCCCCACAGCGTCATGCATTGGGAGGATGGGTTGAGTCAAGTTCTGTTTTGCTGGGCAAGCGGCTGCTTGTTTTTTACGGTTCGTTTTCCAAAGTATGCCCAAGTCAAAGCAGCAAACACGCCCCCAGCCGCGATTACTCCTGCCAGAGTGAAGAAGATTTGAGCCGTAGCACGATCATAGAAGTTTACTTTTGCCGTGTACGGTTGCATCATCGGGTACAAGTCAGTGTTGTTTGCCCCCAACTGGAACGATGTGTCTCCTATGTTGTCTTTGTTCGTGTCTGTTCCGTTGTAGCTGCTCCAGTAGTTGCCCTGCTTGCCGTTATCCCAATACGTGATTGCAAGCGAAGAGTTGGACATGAGCAGTAGCGGTTGTGTGTTGTTTAGGAAGTTATTATGGTAGAGGGTGTTGTTGCCGAGTGGGTAAGCGTCGCTTGAGCCTCCCATGGCGATTGCGTTGGCGCATGCTGTGACGGTGTTTTGGTAGATTACGCTGTTGACTCCGCCGAGGAGTATGCCTGATTCGGTGAAGTTTACCATGGTGTTGTCGTAGATGCGGTCATTTGAGGTTACGCCTATGGCGTCGATGCCGTTTTGCATGGTGTTCCGTGCGATGGTTGAGTTTGCCTCCGCGTAGATTGGGTCATAAGCGTTGACGATGACATTGTCTGTTACGGTGTTTGATGAGGAGAAGGCAAGTGATATGCCTGTGGCGACGATGTTGATTGTGTTTTTTGTGACCGTTAAGTTGTAGGAGTCACTGTATCCGTAGACGCCAAGGTTGTAAACCGCTGCAGTCATGTTGTCGAAAGTGTTGCCAGTTATGGTAGAGAAGTTTACCGCCGTGAGGTAGACGCCGTAGCCGGTGTCGGTTACTGTATTGTTTTGAATGGTTATGTCTGTGCAGTTAATGACGGTGATACCCTGCCATGAGTCGCTGACGTTAAGGTTTTTTATGACGACGCCTGTCACGTTTTCTAAGTGAATGTTTTCTAGAGCGTAGGAGAACCATTGGGTGAAGTCTTTTAGCGAGTGGTTGGCTCCATCAACGACGATGTTACTTTTCTGGATGGCGAGAGTTTGGTTGGCTATGTCGCGGGTGAAAGTATAGGTGTCGCCATCGCGTTTTATCGCCGTGGAGTTTACGGTTCCGTCGGGGGCGATTACGATGCTGTCGAGGGGTTTAACCATAGACACCATAAATACGTTCATGGGGTGGGAATCAGAGCCGTTGCTTGTAATGGAATACGTGAAGTTGCTGCCGAATGTGCCCTGATTGAGAGATGCGTTCGCAGCTGTTATGATTAAGTTGGGGCCGCCGAAAGCATTAGGGATTGACACTTGCGGCGTTGGGGCGGGGCCTGTTTGGCTGGGGAAAAACGTGAAGCTTACGCCGCCCAGCAAAAGCGCCGAAACTATTGCAAAGGTTACGACGACGATTAGTTTGTTTTTTTGTTCAGCCATAGCTTCTTCTCCTAAATTGCATTGTCAACTCTCTAAAGGCGGATGCTTACTTAATTCTACACTTTAGAACACTTCTGCTGACCCTAAAGATGAGTGTTCAAATGTTTTGAACATGGATTCCCTTAAATCAACCATCCAAATAATGGACAGAGCAGTGGCTGCCTTGGGCTCCGATAAAACCGACAACGTACTCAAAGGGTCAACGCTTGAAGTTTACCGTTTCCTACTCAAAAGCGGCAAGCCGGTGGGAACCCGAGAAATCCAAAGAGCCCTTAACCTGAGTTCGCCATCACTAGCCGTATACCATCTGGCAAAGCTGGAAGATGCAGGATTGCTAAGAAAGGAAGACGGCAACTACGTCATCAACAAGGTGGTCTTGGATGACTGCATAAAAGTCAGCCGCTTCCTCATCCCAAGGTTCTTGTTCTACGCCATCTTTGCAGTCGTACTCTCAATTACCGAATTAACCCTGCTTAGACCAACGGTGATAACCAGTTTCTACTTCTTTGCAACCGTCGGCACTCTAGTTTGCGCATTTGCCTTCTGCTATGAGACCGCAAAAGTATGGATTAAGGGAGGCTTCTGAGAGCGCCCTTCTTTTGCGTTCCATGCAGGTTTATAAATTCTCTTTGATTCTAAAGAAAAGCAACTGTTGGAAAGAAGAGGCATCGTAATGAGTCAACCGCAAGCACCCACCAACCAAAACAAAAGCTTGACACCACACAGCCGCATAATCTTAGCCATCATAGTGCTTGGAACGCTGATGGGTTCACTTGACAGCACCATCGTTTTGTTGGCTTTTCCAGTCATTAACGATAGCCTCCACTCAAGCCTCGCCGTTTCGCTTTGGATAATTTTAGCTTATTTGCTGGTTCTTGCGGTTGCAACTACGCAGATGGGCAGAATCGGCGATAGCTACGGGCGTAGCAAACTCTTCAACATTGGCTTCATCATCTTCACGGTCGGGTCAGCGCTGTGCGGTTTCTCCAATCATATTTACTTGCTCATCGCGTTTAGGGTTGTGCAGGCGGTTGGCGGAGCAATTTTGCAGGCAACCAGCGGAGCCATCATCGCCGACGTTTTTCCACCTCAAGTACGCGGCAGAGCATACGGCTACAATTCGCTGGGCTTCACAGCAGGCGCAATGCTGGGCATAGTGCTGGGCGGCATAATCACCACTTTCGTCAATTGGCAATACATCTTCTTCATAAACATCCCCATCGGCATAATCGCAGCATCAATAGGCATAAAATACCTCAAAGACACCAAAAAAACCTACGCAAAACTCGACTTAGCAGGAATGGGACTACTTGCCACCGCTCTGGTTTTGTTGTCTTTTGGTTTGGTGAGTTTTGCCGCTGAAGGAGTCAGCGCATTAAACATTGGCTTAGCGTTAGTTGGCGCCGTTTTGATTCCGGTTTTTGTGTGGTATGACCGCCGCCTCGAAAATCCCCTGATCGATTTTGAAGCACTCAAGAACAGGATTTTGCGGAACTCGATTTTTTCAGCGTTCTTTTTGAGCGTGGGCTATTTCAGCGTTGTTTTCTTGGTGATTATGTATTTGCAGGGCATACGGGGGCTCTCGCCGCTGGGTGCTTCCCTGCTACTGGTGCCAGGGTATGTTGCAGGCAGTTTTTTGGGTCCCATAATGGGCAGGCTCTCAGACAAGTACGGATCAAGAGAAATCGCCACCGCCGGCGTGTTCTTCTTAGCGGTAGCCATACTCATCTACCTAACCATGAGCACCACCTCATCGCTCTACATCGTGTTGATTGGTTCCGCGGTGTCAGGGTTAGGGACATCCATGTTTTTCCCCGCCAACAACAGCGCCGTCATGGCAAACGCACGAGCAGGCTCCTACGGCAGCATCTCAGGGTTACTTAGAACAGTGCAGAACATTGGTTTAGTAGGTAGCTATGTTTTGGCGATTTCGGTTGCGGCGGCGTCGATTCCTCGGCAAGTAGCATTTGAAGTTTTCATAGGAACCACACAGTTGACGGGTGGAGTAAGCCAAGATTTCCTGTTAGGCATCCATAACGCGTTTTATGCTTCAATCGCTGTGCTGGTTATCGCATTCATATTATCCTACATCAGAGGCAAAGAAGTACGCAATAAAGCCTAATACCGCCAACCGCTAAGTAATTCTTAATTGGCGTTTAGTTGGTGGCATGCTTGGGAAAACACAAATTCGGAGTATTCCTACCTTTCTACGCGTTCCAAACCAAAAATCCCACGGAGCACTACCAGCAACTCAAAGCCGTCGTTTTGGAATGCGAGCATCTCGGTTACGATTCTGTTTGGCTCGACGACCACTTGATGTACAATAACTGGGCAATCCTTGAGTCCTGGACAACCCTCTCCGCCCTCGCTGCCTCAACCAGCAGGATAAGGTTGGGCACCATGGTTTCCTGCAACGCCCACAGAAACCCAGCCCTGCTTGCCAAAACCGCCGCCACATTCGACGTCCTGTCGAATGGCAGGTTAGAGTTTGGTATCGGAGCAGGCGTCCAAGAAGCAGAGCACATTGCCTATGGATTTGACTTCCCTAACTCAAGCGTTAGGGCTGAGCGTTTGGGCGAGGCTTTGGAAGTAATAATGGGGTTGTGGACTCAAGAAAAAGCAAGCTACCAAGGAAAACACTACATGCTCAAGGATGCCGTTTGCGAACCTAAACCCCTGCAGAAGCCTCATCCACCCATAACCATCGGCGGCAGCGGAGAAAAACACACACTCAAAGTTACCGCAAAGTATGCAGACAGGTTTGACTGGGGCTTTCTGCCAACAGTGGACTTGTATAAGCGTAAGCTTGAGGTTTTAGAGAACCATTGCAAGGCGGTTGGCAGGGATTTTGGTGAAATTGAGCGGTCATGCTGGCCAAGCGGGCAAGTATTGATTGCCAAAAACCAAAACGAGTTAACTCAAAAGGTTTCAAAGCTAAAGCCGCCAAACATGAGCGGGGATGATTACAAGAAGGGAACTTTGGCTGGGACACCTGACGAATGCAGGGAACAATTGAAGGTTTACGCGGATTTGGGTGTGACTTATTTTATGCTGTACTTCGCTGATTTACCAAGCTTGGATGGGTTAAAATTATTTTCAGAAGCCGTTGCCCAGAAGATGTAACTTAGAGGTCTCCTCTGGCAATATGCGATAACTCATGAACGATGATTTCATCCAGACTGTGGTATGGATTTTCCCTAACTAAAATAATATAATCAGAGTCGTCGGTTTCATCGCCGTTAAACACGCAGGCGTCCGTGCCCTTGGTTGAAAGAACCCTGCCCCACTCCTCAATCTCCCGAAAATCATCCTCTACACAGTGGCGATGTTGCAGAACATGGTTGAAATCGTCGTCGCTTAGCTTTAGCGCTTTAACCTTTGGGAGCGGCTTGTTGCTCAGCGTTTTCCATGCAGCAGTGAGGCGCTTTTTGGGTATGCGCTCGGTTTTCATCTTGATTCCTTCAACTAAACCCATACAAAAACCCCGTTTATTCTGTTTTTCGGCAAAAACTTAGACTCACCTAAACAGTGGCAAGTCGCTTACAAAAATCAACGGGTTTTAAAGTAAAAGTGTTTGCAGTAGTCGCGCTACTACCACAACCAACTTGCCATCAAGGTTAATGGTTAAACATAATCCGTTTTGCAGGCATATTTGGAGCCTAATAGAAATACGATGCAGAAACCTATAGGGGGTAGGTCGCTTTTGCTTGTTTTTCCAAGCATTAACATGTTAAAAATTGGCTCTTCAAAATAGGGAGAGGAAAGGTTGCGTGGTTCGCTAATGTTGTTGGGTTTTGTTGTTGTAGTCGGTTGTCAGCACGTTCATGGCGCTTAGGACGGCTTCCATGCTTGCTTTAACGATGTCTTCGCGGACTCCCATGGCTGTGACGGTTCGGTTGCCCTTGCGCATGTGCACGACCACTTCGACCATGGCATCTGTTCCGCCAGTGATGGCTTTAACGTTGTACTGCTCCAGCGTGATTGGTTCGGTTTCTGCTATGGCATCCTTGACAGCGTTTATGGCTGCATCTACTGGTCCAACGCCGACTGCTGTGCCCCAAACATCCTTGCCGTTTAACCTTAGCCTAACTGAAGCGGTTGCCGTGACCTTGTCGCCGCCAACGAACGTCATTTCTTCAAGCTGTATTGGTTTAACTCCGCCCAAACCCATGACGTTCTCAGCAATCGCCAAAACATCCGCATCCATCACAGTTTTGCCCTTATCGCCGAGCTCTTTGATGCGCTTGAAAATCTCTTTAAACTGCTCCTCAGTTGGCTTAAGACCCAAATCATCTAGAGTCGCGCGTATAGCATGGGATCCAGAGTGTTTTCCAGGCGATAAACGGCGTGTGCACCCGACCAGTTCAGGAGCAAACGGTTCATAAGTCAACGGATTGGACAGCATTCCTTGAGTGTGGATTCCTGATTCGTGCGTGAAAGCGTTTTCGCCGACGATTGCCTTGTTGGGTTGCACGTGAACGCCCGTTAACCGCGAAACAAGCTGAGAGGTGCTGTAGAGCAGTTCAGTCTTTATGCCTAAGTCCAGTTTGTAGAGCGATTTTAACGTAATCACTACTTCTTCCAAGGCGGCGTTCCCTGCGCGTTCGCCCAAACCATTTATGGTTGCATGCACTTCGTCAGCGCCCGAGCCTAAAGCAGCAACGGTGTTGGCAACTGCCATACCGAAATCGTTGTGGCAATGCACAGCTATTGGAACCTTGATGGTTTTTTTCAGGTTTGAAAAGAACTCTGCCGCGCGTTCAGGCGTCAAGATTCCCACTGTGTCGCATGGAACTACCCGGTCAACTCCAGCATCTATAGCGGTCAGGAAGACTTTGGTTAAATAAGCGAAGTCTGAGCGTGTGGCGTCTTCAGCCAAAAGCTCCACCGTTAAACCGTGGTCTTTAGCGTACCCGACAAGGTCTTGGGTGGTTTTTAGGATTTGCTCGCGTGTCTTGTGCAGTTTGCATTCTATGTGCAAATCAGAAGTTGGAATAATCATAGCTATCCCGGAAGCACCGCTCTTTAACACGGCGTCGATGTCGCCCTTTGTTCCTCTTGCAGCGCTGTAAACCTTAGCCCTCAAACCTTGTTTGGCGATGAGGCTGACGGATTCCATTTCGCCCTCAGAAACGGCGGCGAATCCAGCTTCGATAAAGTCTACGCCGAGCTCGTCTAGGCGCTGAGCAATCCGCAGTTTATTTTCAGGAACAAGCGATACTCCGGGTGTTTGTTCACCATCACGAAGGGTGGTGTCTAAAAATCGGACTTGGTTAGGGAAACGATTGAATAAAGCAATACCCCATTTAAATCACATTCATTTTCAAGGGGTCAAGCACAAATATAAGAATTATGGTTGCACGATTCTCTGTTGGCTTCTTTTGGGCAGCTTGGCTTTTAAACTTCTCAACTTGAGATATCTGCTTTCTTTCGCGGCTTATAAATAACTCCGGCAATGAGCAATACTATTCCAACGACGGGTAAGATGAGCGTAGCTTCAATTCCTCTCACAAAGTAGAGAACAAGACCTAACACAATTAGGAAGCATCCACCCACTAGAAGTCTCCCCTTTATCATCCAATCCACTTTTCCACCTCCGCCCTCTTCGCTTCCAACTTTGCTACTTCCACTTTGTCAGTATTTCCTCCCTGCTAAAGGTCGCTGTGCTGACAAAGAAAAGCGCCACATCAACCGCTAAGAGAATGCCCGAAATTATTAGTAGGTTGTTTACGTCCAATGTTACGATGCCTGTCTCGCTGAGAAGGTATATGCCCAGGAGGGGAAAGAGCATAAAAATTCCAAAACTGCTGGCGCTGCGCACATCATTAACTCTCGATGAAACAATGACGCTGAACAAAACACTCATAACAATGGCGACCGGCATCAAAACAAGAAGCAAAGTGGCGATGGTCCAGTTTGGAAAATAATAGTAGCCAAGCTTACTGAAAGCAACTTCATCAATGCCCACCATGAAGACTACTGCAGCCGCATACATTGCTACTAAAGTTGGAACAATTGCGGAAATGGCTTTTCCAAGCAATATTTCTCCATCAGTAAGGGGCGTGGCTAGAAGCGGTTCCAGACTCTTCTCTACTTTCTCCCCCACTATACTGTAGGAGGCAATCCCTAAGGGAACGTACGCTGCTCCTATAACTAAAAAGAAGGAAAAGGAGTTAATCAACCCCGGAAGCGTCGCCGCTGTGAGTCCGTGGCTCCGGCTTCCAGCATACTCCAGTATCGTCGGAAACAGGACCGAGATGATAACGGGGAAGACAATGATTGAATACCAGACGTTTTTTACTCGCCTAAATATCTTGAAGTCCCTAGCTGCTATAATCCACGCCTTTGAGAGTCGCATATTTATTTCCTCACAAGTTTTAGATAGGTATCTTCCAAAGTTGAGCCCACCACATTGATTGATCGGACATGACCGCCCGCCTGCACTATAGCCTCTACAACAGGCGAATTCTCCTTGTCTGGGTCTTCCACATCAAATGTTATCGTGTCGCCGTCGCTGGACAGGTTTTTGAGCGGCAGTTTTTTCAGTGCCCCCAAAACGGCATCGTTCACTTGCTGTTCCAATCCGATAACTGTCTTCTTGCCGCTAACGGACCTTTCAAGTTCCTGCGGAGTACCGATTGCCCTAAGACTCGTATTCATTATTGCTACCCTGTCGCAGATTCTCTGCGCCTCGTCGAGGTTGTGGGTGTTTAGAAAGATTGTCTTCTTCTCTTTTTTCAATTGAAGAATGAAATCTCGGACTGTTTTCGAAGCCTCAGGATCTAGATTTGCAGTAGGCTCGTCCATGAAAAGGACTTGCGGGTCATGAATTAGGGCCCGGGCTATGGCGAGTTTTTGTTTCATGCCCTTGGAAAAGGTCCCTGCTAAAACGTTTCTCTTATCCCAAAGCCCCAACATCTCAAGAAAACGCTTATTGTTCTCTTTCCTTTGGGTTTCTGTGCAATCAAATATTTTTCCGTAGAAATCCAAGTTATCATAAGCGGTTAAATGTTCAGATAACCCAACATTATCGGGAACTAACCCAATTATTTTGCGGATTTTCAACGAGTCTTCCTTGCTGCCTATTTCGTACCCGCCTATTCTGGCGCTTCCACTGGTCTTTGATATCAGGCAACAAAGCAACCGGATAGTTGTGGTTTTTCCCGCACCGTTGGGTCCGAGGAAACCGAAAACCTCGCCATCGTTAACATGCAAAGTAAGACTATCTACCGCTGTTAAGTCCCCGAACTTTTTAGTAAGACCCTCAGTATCTATCAATGCGATTACCCTTTGGATTAAACCTGCCGATTGCCTGCTAGTAGAGGTTAATGTTTCATAAATAATGTTCGGCAGGTACGCGGTAGCGTGTGAGAGGCGGCGTGGTTTTCAACATAGAATTTGGATAGCTGAGAACACTGTTTTCTGTTTGGCGGATTGCTTTTAGAGAAGCGGTTGAATAAAGCAATACCCCATTAAAATTCATATCTTCAGTTTCAGCGTTAAGCGAGCATATAAAACGTATGGTTAACCGATACTGTTAAGTTAAGTTACCCAACATGAAAGGCTACTGAGACCCTTGATAGGCTGGTAACTTGTAATCATGATAAGGCTTTAATAAATCATAGGTACACATTCGGTAAGCTATGGACAAAGAAAAGGCTAAGGCAGAACTCAAAATTATTCTTGAAAGATATAACAAACTGAAACTTGAAAAAGAAACTGATGTTAAGTCAAAAGAGGAGGAAAAAACAAAGACTAAACTCATTCGTCCTCTTTTTGAAAAAGTTTTAGGCTGGGATTTTGTAGAGGATGTAACGCCAGAAGAAAAGATTTCAAAGGGATGGGTTGATTATGGTTTTAGAATAAATGAAGTTCCAAAGTTTTTCTTAGAAGCAAAGGGTCTAAGAGAAAACTTAGAGAACCCTACTTTCTTTCAGCAAGCTTATAGTTATGCTTACTATAAGAAGTGTGCTTGGGCAGTTCTAACGAATTTTGAGGTAATAGAAATAATAAACGCTGAGTCGGAAGCTCCATATAATCAATATAGCCACATGACAATCAAATGTGAGGATTTCCTAGATAAATTTGATGACCTATGGCTCTTGTCCGAGGAAGGTTTTGAGCAAGGCTTGTTAGATAAACTTGCAGAGAGATTTGTCAGAAGACCAAAAAGGATGCCTTTTGATAAACAATTACTATATGACTTTACAAGATTTCGAGATATGCTCTCAAAAAACATTACAAAATTAAATGAGAAGAGAAAACTGTCAGAGGAAGATCTTGATGAGTCTGTTCAAAGAATCTTGAATAGATTGATTTTTATAAGAAATTGTGAGGATAGAGAACTAGAGGAAAAAAAGCTATGGGAAGCTAAGAATGAAGCAAAAGTATGGAAAAAGCTGGAAGAAGTTTTCGCTTACTATGATAAGCATTATGACAGCAAGCTATTCACTTATGACCTAAATGATCCGAAAAAACTGCATTTATGCGATACCTTAGATATTGAAGATGGAATTTTAAGAACGATTCTTAATGAGTTGTACCAGACAAAAGATAGGTCGGTTTCTTATGATTTCAAGATAATTCCAGCTAATATTTTAGGGACTGTCTATGAACAATACTTGAGCCATATACTAAAGAAAACTGAAAAAAGAGCGGTTCTCGCTGATAATCAAACACATCGGAAAGAACAAGGAATCTACTATACGCCCACACATATCGTCGAGTACATAGTAAAAAACACCCTTGGCGAATTAATGAAAGGCAAGGCATTCGATATTGAAAAAATCAAAGTATTAGACCCAGCGTGTGGTTCAGGCAGTTTCTTGACAAAAGCTTTTGACTTCTTAAATGAATGCAATATTGAAACTAATTCCAATTTTGGTCAAACCTCATTGGATTTTAAAACAGACATATTGTTTAAGGCAAAGACGAAACTTTTGCAAAACAACATTTTTGGGGTTGACCTCGACAAACAAGCAATAGAAATAACACAACTCAATCTGTTACTGAAAATTGCAGAAAAACGACATAGATTACCCCTGTTAGAGCAGAACATTAAATGTGGTAATTCCTTGATAAAGGATAGAGCAATAGCTGGGGACAAAGCATTTGAATGGTCAAAAGAGTTTCAAGCAATAATAAACGGAGCCAAATTTGATGCTGTAATCGGGAATCCACCTTATATAGAGAATAGAATGTTAAGTCAGGAAGAAGTAGACTATTTTCACAACAATTTTTCCTCGGCAGGAGGCAGATTGAATACATTTGCAGTTTTTGTTGAGCAAGGACTTAATCTCTTGAAAGATGGTGGATATTTGGGTTTTATCATCCATAGAAATGCAATAAAATCAAACTATTATGAAGCATTCAGGAAACTTATTCTTAACAATGCGTGTATTATGAAGATTGTAGATTTGAAAAGTGGAATCTTCAGAGAAGTAACTGGCGAGATGGTTATTCTAATTCTCAAGAAAGAAAGTGATGAAAATAAACGAAAAAAGAACAGAGTTGAGATATTGACTGAAATCCAAGACTTAGAAAACAACTTTTTAAGTCACAAGGTTGACCAACAGTTCTTTTCAGAACTGCCAAACTACCGTTTCAATATTTCCATAAATACAAATGACATCGAAATACTTGAAAAAATCAAACAAAATTCTGTTCCCCTTTCCGATGTTGCTGACACGAAACAGGGCATAATTGTGGGAGATGAGAAAAAATACATCACACAAAAACCAGATTCTGCGAAATACAAAAAAGTACTGAGAGGAAGAGACATTGGCAAATATACTTTGAATTGGAATGGTGAATATGTTTTCTATGATAGAGAGAAATTGGTTAGGGCAAGGGAACAGAGCATCTTTGAACAAGAACCAAAAATACTAACTCAGCATGTTAGTGGCAAAATCGTAGCTACACTGGATGAGCAGAAATACTTTGCTTTACAAACAATAAATTTAGTTTTAATCAAAGAAGAAACGAAATTATCAGCTAAATACATTTTAGCTCTTCTGAACTCAAACTTGCTCAATTTCTACTATGATAAATATTTCAATATGGGTTCAGATTTTACTACTGCCGTTTCGACTGAAAATCTTGATACTCTCCCAATTCACAAAATTAGTTTTTCAGACAATGTGGAAAAGCGAATATATGATAATATCATCGCCAAAGTTGAGCAGATGCTTAATCTTAACAATCGGTTAGCCAGAATGGGAAACAAAGAAACTGATGAAAAGGCGCGATTGGAAGAGAAAAAGAACCAAATAAATACTGAAATTGACGAAACAGTTTATGAACTTTATAAGATAACTAAGAGAGAGCAGAAAATTATAGAAAGCAGTTTATGATAGTTTCGGTTATCTGATTTTGACTTTTTCCTTGATTCGTTTTTCATATTCCTCTTCTGTTATGATGCCCTTCTCAATAAGTAAGTAAACTAAGGCAGAGTGCATACTGTCTAAGAGGTCTATTTCTTCTAAGGGTTCTCTTTCAACTTTTTTTCTCCATGATTTCCCCCTCATTTATTCAAATCCTCCGTCGCACGGCGTTTTAAACATGGCTTTTGTATGGTTGTGTTTGTTGTTTTTTGTTTGTTTTTTTGTTTGGTGGGATTGTTTGTAGGGGTGGTTGGGGGTTTGGGTTTTTGGAGGCGGGTTTTTCTGTATGGGCTATGTTTGTGCTCGGTTGTATTGTGTTTTGGTTGATGTTGTGTTTGGCTTCTGAGAGCGGCAGTTGAGTTTTCGCATACGTTTTCATATACGCCTTTATATAAGGGGGCTATAGAAAAAAATCACAACTAGTTTCTAGCGCTTGTTGATGGTTGAAAGGCACTGGTTTGTGCGCATAAGCCTTATATTTTAAAGATTAACCTCTTTTGCTGAAGGCTTTACGCATGCACAAGAAACTCTTGATTCCTGGCCCAACAGAAGTCAGCCAAGAAATACTCAACGAGCAAACTCACCCGATGATTGGTCACCGAGAAAAGGAATTCTCAGACTTTTACGGCGGAATAACCGCTAAAATCGCCAAGTTTTTCGAGTTGTCCCCAGACTGCAAACCAACAGTAACCACCTCATCAGGCACACTCTGGTTTGACATAGTCGGCAGAAGCATCGTAAAACAGAAAGCGTTAGTATGCGTTAATGGTGCTTTCTCGCAAAGATGCGCCCAAACGCTGAGCACGTGCGGCAAAGAAACAGACGTCTTAGACGTTGAATGGGGCAAAGCTGTTAAACCCGAAATGATAGCGGCTAAACTCGACAGCGGCAAATACGACACGTTAACCGTTTGCCATAACGAAACATCCACAGGGGTGCGAAGCCCAATTGCAGAAATTGGCAAAATGGTGCAGAAGGAATACCCCGAGGTTATCTATGCGGTGGATGCGGTTTCTTCGATGGCAGGCGACAAAACTTTGCCGTCAGAAATCGGCTGCGATGTAATTTTTGGTTCTACACAAAAATGCTTCGCTCTGCCACCAGGCTTAGCAATTGCACTTGTCAATGACCGCGCGATTGAAAGAGCCAAACAGGTTCCCAACAGGGGCGCATACACAGACCTCATAGACATTTTCGAGTTTGAAAAGAAACATCAAACACCATTCACGCCAAACATTTCTCTCTTGTACGCGTTAGACAAACGCATGGACCTCTTACTGGCAGAAACCTACAACCACGTTTACCAGCGACATTTAGACATGGCAAAGTACACTCAAAAGTGGGCAAAACAACATTTCGCAATGTTCCCCGAAGCAGGCTACGAATCCATAACNNNNATTTGGGGATTAAAGTGACCATTAAAATCCTCGTGACCGACAAGATATTTGATGAAGGCATAAAACTTCTCGAGGATAAAGGCTATCAAGTCACACGGGCATGGGATATGCCAAAGGCTGAGTTGCCCAAAATCATCGCTGACTATGACGTGTTAATCGTTCGGTCAGCAACCAAAGTCAAAGGGGAACTGCTCGACAACGCAAAAAAACTCCGCGTCATCGGTCGTGCAGGCGAAGGCTTAGATAACGTAGACTTCGAAAAAGCCAAAACCCTCGGCATTGCCTTGGTGAATACGCCGCATGTTTCCTACATGAGCGTTGCGGAACTAACCATAGGCTATTTGTTGGCGCTGGCAAGAAACATCGTGCAGGGAACAACTAGCCTCCGTGAAGGCAAGTGGGAAAAAGAAAAATTAATGGGTAATGAGGTCAACGGCAAAACCTTGGGCGTTATCGGCTGCGGCTACATCGGCAAGACCGTGGAGCGCTTAGCCAAATCGTTAGGTATGAAGGTATTGCCTGTGGAGGAATGCGTCTACGACCGCTTCGTTCCGCTCGGTGAAATGCTGCCCCAAGCAGACTTCATCACAATCCACGTACCCCTAACACCACACACGAGACACATGATTTCCACCAAAGAGTTCAACCTGATGAAAAACGGCGTCATGCTGATCGACTGTTCCCGCGGCGGCGTAGTGGATCAAGAAGCACTCTACCAAGCCCTCGTATCAGGCAGAGTTGCTGGTGCTGCATTGGATGTTTTCGAGGAGGAACCGCCAAAAAACAACAAACTCTTCACATTAAACAACGTCATCGCCTCGCCGCATATGGGTGCGCAAACTCATGAAGCACAACTGGAGGCAAGCATACAAATAGCCCATAGAGTTATTGAAGCGCTGGAAAAAACTGTGAGCTGAACCGTTTGGTTGACATTAGACCCTTCAAAGCCATACGCTACACAAGTAAAGCTGGCGATGCAGAGGATTTGATAACGCAGCCGTACGACAAAATAGACCCCGAAATGCAAAAAGAATACTACCAAAAATCACCATACAATTACTGTCGCTTGATTTTGCCCCTTGAACAAAACAAATACGAAGTCGCAAACGAACGCATCACGCAATGGCTAAAAGAAGGCATAATGGCGAAAGAAACCCAACCTGCGATTTTTGTTTCACGCCAAGAATTCACCCTCGACGGAAAAAAATACGAGCGCACTGGATTAATCGCTGCGCTGAGGCTTTATGCTTACAGCGAAAACACCGTGTTTCCCCACGAAGGCACCTATAAAGCGCCAAAAGCCGACCGCTTAAACATGCTGCGCACCGTCCAAAAAGACCTTGAACCAGTCTTTTTAATCTACCAAGACCAAGAAAAGAAAACGATAGCTTTCTTAGAGGAAACAGCAAAAACAAAACCCGTAATCCAAGTTACCGATTCACTGCAGGTTAGGCATACGGTTTGGGTCGTAACTGACCCGGAGAAAATCAAGCAACTGCAGGCAAACCTGAGCGCCAAAACGATGGTGATAACTGATGGTCACCACAGATACGAGAGCGCGTTGGCTCACCGAGACGAAATGCGCAGCAAAGGCAACTGGACCGAGGATTCAGCATTCAATTTCCACATGTCCTACATGGTGCCAGTTCAAGAAGAAGGGCTCGTTGTTTTGCCGACGCACAGGCTGCTTAAAGAGTACAAGTTAACGCCTGAGGTTTTGGAAGGCTTCAAGTTTTTCTTTGAAGTTTCCGAGATTAAGCCAACAGTGGAAGCCATAGAAACTTTCCTAAAAAACCACGCAGATGAGCATGCTTTCTGCGTTTACGACGGCTCAAAAGCTTACGGCTTAACACTCAAACACGATAAAGCCGTCTATGACTTTGTGAACGCTAACGTGTCAAAAGAAACAAAAATCTTCGATGTGGTAATTCTCCGCGACATCGTGTTCAAGCATGTTTTAAAAACAGGTCAATTGAACATGGATGAGAACATTATCTACGTGCGCTGGACCAAAGCAGCAGTGGAAAAAGTTGACCGTAGAGAAGCCACCATCGCATTCTTAGTTAACCCGATTAACGCCAAAACAGTTGCAGAAATAGCGCAACAACATGAACTCTTGCCTGAGAAAAGTACGGATTTTTATCCAAAGATGGTTTCGGGTTTGATGATGATGGATATTTCTGCTAGCGAAAAACTCTAGCCGCTGTTTCTGTTTTAGCGCTTTCTTGATGAAAACTATTATAAGTTTTAAATAGAAACTGAAGATAGTTGGAAAAAAAGGGGAAAGAAAGAATGATTGAATTAGAAAAAACTGCGGTAGCTCCCGAAATTAATGCTACAAAAAAATACGTTGCTGAACTGATTGGAACCATGGTGCTCGTATTGATGGGCTGCGGCAGTGCTGTTATCGCAAGCTTTTACATTGGAAACGTGGGGATAGCTTTTGCTTTCGGTCTTGCGGTGTTAGGTATGGTTTACGCGATAGGCAGCATTTCCGGTTGCCACATTAACCCAGCTATTTCAATTTCGATGTTGGTTGCTGGAAAACTAAGCGTAAAAGACACAGCGTTCTACGTTGTTTTTCAATGTGTCGGCGCGATAATTGGTGCAGGCATACTCTATGCAATAGCGATAGGAAACCCATTGTATAGTTTAGCAACTAGTGGTTTAGGCGCAAACATGTACACCACCTATTCTTTGGCATCCGCCTTAATCGCTGAAATAGTCTTAACCTTCATATTCGTGCTCGTCGTCCACGGCTCAACAAGTGAGCGGGCACCTAAAGGATTCGCAGGCTTATCAATCGGCTTAACCCTAGTGCTTATCCACCTTGTAGCAATACCTATCGATGGCACATCCGTGAACCCTGCAAGAAGCTTAGGACCAGCACTCTTCGTCGGCGGCACAGCGCTAAGTCAGCTTTGGCTGTTCATTGTTGCACCAATAATCGGCGGAATCTTGGCTGCTATCGTCTGGAAAACCTTCAAGCAAAAATAAAAACAACCAATTCCTTTCTTTTTTAATTTTAAAAAATAGATTTATTTGATGAATTTTGAGGCATGTCTTTTGAAACGCTTCTTACAAACGAGACTGCAGAAATGGTAGGTTTCGCCATCATAAGAAATTTTGAATTTGGCAGTATTCTCGTCTAGAACCATTCCGCAAACAGGATCTCTAAATGACATTACTTTCAGGTAACCCTCATCCAGAAGATTCTACTTTCTGCCTATTATGGTTAGTGGTAGCGCAAGCTAAAAGCAACGAGATTTTACTGCTCAGATCAGCCACCCTTACTTAAGGGAACATAATTTGAAGCAGAATTCAAATAGGAATCGGTTAGTCGTCTTCTGAGTCTTCTTTAGCTAACTCAACTGAAACTGAGTCATCGTGGCTTACAGCGTTTTTGCGTGTTAGTTTTTTGCTTGGCGGTTCATCTTCTCTTCCCTTCATGAAGCCTTCTTCGGCAGCGGTAATTTCGTCGTCGTCGAGCATTTCTTCTCTTTCTTTTGAGTTGTATATGTCTTCGGTTTCTTCTTCTGTGTCAGGTTTTGGTTCTCCAGTATAGAAGTGTGGTTGGGGCTTTTTTTTGGCTTTACTCATTTTATCTCTAACCTCTCGATTTTAAGCGTTCAAGCTTATGCTTTATTCTGATTCAACTTGTGCTTTTAATTGCTTTTATGACTATGTGATTGAGGTTTGACAGTCACAAACAAATTTGGCTGGATCGTTAGGCGTTAAGGAGCGTTTGTTATAGGCATGCGACAGTCACATAGAATGATAAGCAAGCGCATACATTGTTATTTCAGGCAAGCAACCACTTGCTAATGTTTTTGGTTCCTATTTGGTTAGTTTTTAGGAGATATAACAGTGAAAAGAAAAACAGCAATTGTTTCAGCTATCGGAATTATTATTGCCCTTTTATTATATTTTGGTATTACCGCTCTATTATCCAATACGGGAGCACTTACTGTTAATCCTCTGCCTGATAAAACCCAAACAGGTCCAACGGCGAGTCCAGATATGAACTCGTCCTTTTCTCCTAGTCCACGGCCTACTTTTTCTGTTGCACCTACCACAAGCCCTATTCCTAGTCAAAAACCAACTTCAATGCCTACTTCATCGCCAACTCAAACTCCAACATCAAGCCCTATACCTACACCAAGCCCTTTGCCTACGCCAAATCCAGCGTCAATAGTGTTTAGCGACGATTTCCAATCAGGAAATACAAGCGCATGGACAAATACTGATTCTAGCGGTGTAACTCTTGGTGTGAAAAATTCAATGCTTGAGTGCTCTACTAGCGGCGCCTCAAATAGCAATTGGGGATATGTCTTTAAGTGGCTTAACCAAACCTACACGACTCTGGATTGGCGATGGTATGTTTATTTCGGTAATTTGCCAACCACTGATGGGAACATCATAGGTGCTGGAGGGATGTATAACTCTGCTATAGAAGGCAATTTCACTCCAGCCAATGGAGTCTGCAGCGTAAGCGTAATTCGCCAAAACGGAGCTAATTACTGGAGGCTGGACTATGTTAACAGTGGCTCGATTTATAGCTTAAATTCAACTTCAACTGTTGAACCTAATATGTGGTACCTTGTAGAGTTAAAGGCAGTGCAGGGCGCCGAAAACGGTGAAGTCCATTTTTACCTAAACGACGTTGAAATACTAAACGCCTTGGGTTTAACTAATAACAACAATAGTGGCATTGACCATGTTTCGGTTGGAGGTGGAATAGCAGCTGACCAAGCGATTACATGGTATTGTGCTAGTGCCATTGCTTCAACTGAGCACGTTGGACCACAACAGCCACTGACAACCGAATCCCTTTCTTTAACCGATCAAACAGCAGCAGGCCTAGTTAGCCCCAGCAGCTATATTGCAAACGCCACAACTTCCTTATTCTTCAGCCTTGGGACAATTCTAAGCCCAATTCTAATCTATATCTTGGGCCATAAAATCAATAAATGAAATACCCCGCGTGCCTTTACTTCTCAAGTAAATACTGAAAACTGCTTAACCAATCAAGACAACTGAGTAATCAGCAAGCCAAACTTCGATTGAGCAAGAAATCGTGGATTTGACCGCTAAAAACCCCCAGGTGGATAACAATGGTCACTCAAACCATAGTTTTTATGTTTTTAACTCTCTTGATTGCAAAAATAAATAAAAGAAAATCTGAGGCTTTTGGTGGCAAACTCTTTGCTTTTTGATAAAACAAAGTTTTTTTAACGTGCCTTTGCCTGAAATATTGCTAAACCTTTTTATACGCCAGAAACCATTTTTGAGCTGTCACATTAATCATGCTATCACCAAAGCTTCTGAAGCTTTTAGAGACATCATGAAAAACCCTGTGGCAGAAGAAACAAAAAATATGCAAATTCAATCATTTAAGGACTTGCCATTATCAGGAGAAGTCCTAAAAAGTATAGAAGAACTCGGGTTTGATAGTCTTTTTCCAATTCAAGCTCAAGCAATGATCCCCTTACTCGAAGGCAAAGACGTCATCGGGCAGGCACAAACCGGAACAGGAAAAACAGCCGCTTTCGGCGTACCCATGGTTCAACGCTTAAACCGTGAAATCCGTGGCGTTCAAGGATTGATATTAGTACCAACCCGCGAGTTAGCCGTGCAAGTAGCTGAACAAATGGCGCTTTTTGCGAAATACGCCAAACTGAAGGTTTTAGCTGTTTACGGTGGAGAATCAATCAACAAACAAATCCACGCACTAGCCAGCGGAGTCCACATCGTTGTGGGCACGCCTGGAAGATTAATCGACCTTATGGAAAGGCGCGTGCTAAATCTTTCATCGGTGAAAATAGTGGTTCTTGATGAAGCTGACCGCATGCTCGACATGGGCTTCACTGAAGACGTTGAGTACATTCTCTCAAAAACCCCAAAAGACAGGCAAACTAGCCTTTTCAGCGCAACCATTGAACAAACAGTAATGCGTGTCTGCAACAGATACATGAAGAACCCAGAGAAAATCCTTGTAAGCAAAGACGAAATCGCCCTAACCCAGATGAAACAATTCTACACCGTCGTCAACCAGAATGGCAAATTCGGGGCACTCTGCGACATTCTGCATGATGACCGCATCGATAAAGCAATCATTTTCTGCCGAACACGCAGAGAAACCAGCCGACTCTCAGACCAACTCTACCGCAAAGGTTGCCGAGTACAAGCACTCCACGCAGGATTCACACAAGCACAAAGAGACCGTGCAATCAGCGACTTCAAAGCAGGCCGACTAAACTTGCTCGTAGCAACCGATGTTGCCGCAAGAGGCTTAGACATCGAAGGGATAACACACATAATCAACTACGATGTACCAAATGATGCACCAGTATATTTCCACCGCATCGGCAGAACAGCACGCAAAGGCGAAGACGGCACAGCTATAACACTGGTAAGCTACGGCGAAATGTCAAACTTTAACCAAATCAAATCCTTAACCAAAACCAAAATCGAAGAAATCAAGCCAGCAACCGCCACCCACGACGATTCGCCAATTCAAAGCTTTTACTAAAAACAAAGTCTTTCTTTGTTTTCTTTTTTTGTTTTTCCGTTTTAAAGAGTTAGTTCATTAAGACTTAAAAAGAACATAAGCCCTTATTGTAAAGCTATGAATAAGCTCTTAGGAAACCTTATTCACGGGTTCGTCGGGTTCACAAACAAGAGTTTGATAAAAAACCTCATCGTTATCACGCTTTGTATCATGTTTCTCTTTGTCCAAGTTTTCTTTCCATACCAGTATTATGCGTCAGCTAACAAGAACGCGAATTCCCCCTTTCAAGTTGGAATCCACTACGTTTACGAACAAGACGACCTAGACCAAATTTACGGTCAAGTCACTCGCATTCATGATTTAGGCTTCAAAGTTATCCGCGTAACACTTGAATGCAACCCCCTTGAATACAACGACACGCAAAACCAAAAATTAGATGCTTTCTTTTCAGCAACCGACAATTACGGCATAGCCGTGGCATTAGTAATTCAGAACCTAGACTCAGCCGACAAAGTGGATTATTATCTTAACCGTTGGGGAAGCCACCTCAAATACGTTCAAGTCATGAATGAACCAGAATTGTCATCCACATGGTCTGTGGGATCAATATTCACTGATGACGAAATAATCACTAATTTTGAGCGCTTGTACTCTACCGTTGAAGCTCATCATCTTTCAGCACAACTCTACACTAACTTCGGAATCGGCTACATCCTAAGAAGCAACGTGCCCATTGAGCTGAGCAAAAAACTCGATTTCGTTGGATTAGACATATTCATGGATTCATTCCTTGTGTTATCACCGCACTTTATCCAAAACCTGCAGAAGATAACCAACAAAGACGTAGTGATAACGGAGTTAGGTATGTCAACAAGTAATAGCCAAGCCCAAAGCGACTTCCTCATTAAAGGACTTAACCTCTTCAAAAGCATGGGGCTAAAAGGCTGCTGGATGGTTTACTGGAACAGTGCATTCGATAATTATGGAATCCGTGATAGACCTGCGGAACAAGCGGTAGGTGACTGGATTGCTAAAAACGCTAACTGAAAATAGAATCTTTAGTCATTTGCGTAATTTGCGTTTAGTAGAGAAACTCTTGATCCAAGGCTTGGTTTTAGCCATCGTGTTAATCATTATTCAAACGCAGTTGGAAAGTGCGCGGCAATCTTTTATGTCTTACATGCCGCCAATAGGCTTTGTCTTTTTAATGTTAACAACATACCTTATTCAACCGTTAATGATAGGCGTCCTGAACATTTTCATCATCAATATGCTCTACAAAACCAAAGGCTGGCAAGTTGGCTTCTGGCTAAACGGCTTATTCCTGCTACTCACATTCTCAACCGTCAACCTTGTCCTGCAAACTGCCTTCAGCTTACCCTTTGTGTACACAGCAGTAATCGACATTGTGGTGCTGGCGTTTCCGTTCGGCTGCATAGCAAGGTTCAGCAACGGCGGATGGAAAAAACCCATAAACTAACCTGCCTTTGGTTGCTGGAAACGCCATAAATGACCTACCCCCTATAGGTTTCTGCATACTATTTCTATTAGGCTCCAAATATGATTTCGTGACGTGAACTATGGTCAAAAATCATTAGCAAATGATGGGATTGGTAACCTATTTCTACTGGAAATTGCTATTGTGCTATTAGCAAACAGCTTTTGCAAGCTTTTTCCGGAGGCATGTTATCTGAAGCGATCTATAGTCACTTCTTTGGCAGTCATCATTATCGTAGCTTCCGTTTTTGCCACGCAGTTGCTCTTGCCTCTCATTAACACAAACAGTAACCAAGGTCCGCCAATGAAGAAACCTGGCTTTCACGTTGGCGTTTCTTTTGGCGACAACACCACCGCCGAAGCCAAACTGCTCATTGACAAAGTTAAGAATTTCACTAACCTCTTTGTGGTGCAGTCTGGTCCCGTTAGTGTTAACGAAACAGCATTGGACGAAATAGTGGATTACGCGGTCGCTTCGGGTTTGGATGTGATTGTTTATTTTGGCTACTTTAACCCTGCGTACCCATGGCAAAGACCCTGGCTAGACTATGCCAAGCAAACATGGGGCAACCACTTCCTCGGCGTTTACCTCAACGATGAGCCCGGCGGACAAACCCTTGACGTCAACTGGACGGGGTACTTTAACCAAATAAGAATCCGTAACACCTCCATCTATTACGAACATGTGCCCGCAATTGACCTTGCCCTCAACGGTTCATTACCCATAGACAACAATCAGGCAGCTTACCACTTTCTCACTTCCGTAGAAACAGGTTTAGGGTTAAACGAGTTGAAAACTCGCTCCATCACCGCCTTCACTGCCGACTACGCCCTCTACTGGTTTGACTACCAAGGAGGCTACGACACCGTATTCGCCGAGTTCGGCTCCAACCAAAGCATCACCCAAACCATCGCTCTGGCAAGAGGAGCAGCCCGGATGCAAAACAAAATCTGGGGCACGATAATAACCTGGACCTACGACGAACCCCCATACCTTGTGGATGGCGCTGAAATGTACAACCAACTCCTAACCGCCTACATGTCAGGCGCAAAATACGCAGTAATATTCGATTACCCGCAAATTCCCGGCAACCCCTACGGAATCTTAACCGATGCGCATTTTACAGCTTTGGAGAAATTCTGGAGCAAAATACAAAGCCTCACTGTTAACAATCAACCCGAAGCTGTTTTGGTTTTGCCGCATGATTACGGCTGGGGCATGAGAAACCCAAACGAGCCGATTTGGGGGTTGTGGGCTCCAGATGGCACTTCGGCGCAGATTTGGAGCATCACGCAAAAACTTCTAACCCGATACGGCACGGGCTTAGACATTGTCTATGATGATGCCCAGTTTCCTGTTGCTGGCAAAGGGTACCAGCAAGTCTATTTTTGGAATCAAACGGTTTAACACGGGAGTTCAACTCTCTTCAGGAGATAGTTTTTGGAACATTTCAAAGTGAATTAATAATTCGGGCTCGCTTTCTAACTCCGCCCATTTTGCGGCAGGAAATTGTTTGAAGAACCGGGGAATGCGCTATAAGCCGCCGAGCGCCTATTACTGCAAATGCAACCTAGTCAGCAGAGAAGCCAAATCAAATCGGGGATGCGCGTAAAAATCGTTTTGAAGCAGCACCAGAGAAGCGGCATTTTAACTGAGGGTGTAGTCAAAGATATCTTAACCAGCAGCCCAGTTCATCCCCACGGAATCAAAGTTCGGCTTACAGACGGCAAAGTCGGCAGAGTACAATTAATAATGTAGCGGTTGCTGAGTTGCCCGCTCAGAAGTAAACCTGTCCAAAATGAGAGGGAATCATGGCGGGCGGGGAGGGATTTGAACCCATGCCCTGCTGGAGATTTCACCCGCAAAACCTATCAATTTTGCCAATTTCGGAACATCAATGCAGCTTCATAACTGCTTTAAAGCTTGTTATACTTGGTTCTGACCAGAGAAGCAGAAAACATAAGTGACCTGACAAATTGTGCCAGGCTACCTATATTTCAACACATAATAAAAAGAGAAGACACGCGTGACAACGGCTATTTTTTGGCGTTTGGGTACCACTGGCTGAGGTCCGAGCTACAGAAGGGACAGAGCCCTTTGGTATTGAGAAGTTGGTTCCCGCAGTTAGGACAGAAGATAAGCTTCGGTTGTGTGGCATCTGGTTTTATGGAGGGCGTAGCCGCTGTTTCTGTGATTGGCGCGGTTGTTTTTGGGCTTTCATACATGATGGGTTGGGAAATATCTTGTTTGCCTGATTTTTGATTGGAAACGCTGGGCTGCCGTAAGTGTGTTTTTCTGCGCGCGACAACGAGGACTGCGGCTATGACAATGATTATAACCAGAATAATAACTGCTAAAAATATGGGTTGAGACAGAAAGTTTGTGATGCCGTTTAAGGTTTTTGTTGTTGGTGTCGCAGTAATTATCGGAGTAGCAGTGGGTGTCGTCGGTGTAGCTGTCGGTGTTGTTTGTGTCCACCACTGGTTTATTGAAGACGCGTCGAAAGCAGATACATCAGACTGCAAGTCTTGTACGCTGAACCCTGTTTGTACTCCGGAAGGAAGCGTCAACATCTGGTTTGCTACTATGGTTATTGAGCTGTTCGTGTATTGGTCGACGAATAGGACTGAGCCGTCGATGACTTGGATCGTCGTCGATCCGTTGGAAACTGTTACGACATATTCGGTTCCAGCGCCCATTACCAATCCTTGAGGCACCTGTACGGGTCTTACGTCGCAGGTTCCTTCTTGCGGAGACAACTGCTCATGGATGTACGCGATGCCTGTTCCCAACAACAATGTTCCCTCGACGACTGCTGCGCCCGTTAAAGCCACTGGAAGCGTCTCACCCAAAATCAAGATGCCAACGCCAATTTCTATCGGAAGCATCACTGCGACTTGACCGAACTCGTCAGATTCCAGTCCAGTCTCAAACGGAATAGAACCTGTCGTCGGCGAGGGCACTACAGTGTAAGTGATGTGTCCGGTTGTAGGATCGGTTTGTGGCTGAGGATACACCCATGCCGCGTCCGAGTTTGCGCCCAAATATACGGTTCCTCCTTGGTCGGGATAGTTGAAACCGACTATTGTGTCGCTGCCCGTTTGAATTTCTGCTCCCGTGCCTATTGGGCTTTGAGTAGTTACTGGAGCGCCTGTATCCGCGAAGTGTGCTGAACCTTGAACTTGTGAAACACTGCCTAAATTGCCAGATGTGGGCAAAGCAGGCGCTGGGGTTGGAGTTGCAGTTGGGGCTGTAGTGGCAATGGGCGGCATAGTGGCGGATGAGCCGTCGCGCAGTACAATTATGCCGTTAGTGTCTGTAGTTTCGGAGTTTCCAGTTAACGTTGCGGTTATTATGTCGGTGGTGAATGTTCCGGCTAAATGTTCCGCGTTTCCTGTACTTGAGCCCATCTCGTCAGCGGTAAAACTTGCGCTTGAAACCGTTCCAGTGAACGCAATTTGATTAAATCCCACAATTGGAACACCGCCGTAGCCATACTCATTCAAGTATGCCGGATCCGTAACTGAGCTTAACTCGTTAACATTCAATATTATATTTATCGAGTTGCCACTTTGAGTTATAATCATATTGTAGGTGACGCTTACATCATTCATCCGCATGGTCGGATCAAAAGAATCCATTTCATAGTACTTTTCAGGTATAGCGTTTTTCCACGTTCCGGTTAAATCTCTAGCCGGTGTTAGAGCATGCAGAGGCGTTATCATTGCCGCAAAAAGTAATATGACCAATAGGATTGGAGTAATAATATTGAACGGTTTACCCTTAACCGTTAGTTTAGAGAATAGGCTGGTAGCTCTTATTTTTTGCATTTGCGCTCTCTTCCCATCCAAACGCGTTATATCCATTCGCTTATTAACCTTTAGTAAGCCCTTCCTGAATAGGGCTAATGAACCGCTTTACTTGTTGACAGTCTCACCACACCAGTTCTGATAATTAAGGGGAATCAAAACACGGAATAAAGAACAAAGAATCAAGCTTATTATTGCAAAAAAATGGCGGGCGGGGAGGGATTTGAACCCTCCTTTCGATGGAGATGTCACCTGCAAATCCCTTTGTCCGACAAGTCTGGGCTATAAAGGATTTCTGCTCTCTTGGAGACAGAATTCCACCAGCTCATGAATGCTAGCTGTCCCAACACACATAACGGTGTCTGCGCCTCCCCAATAGATTTTCAATGTACCGTCTTCTTCAGGAATAGCTGCACAGCAAAAGACCACGTTAGGAACATATCCTCCACGTTCCCAAGGATCCTCAGGCTCTAAAATCCAGCGATCCCCAACTCCAATGATTTTTGCAGGATCATTTAAATCGTGCAACGCGACCCCCAAGCGATAAACCGCTCCAGCCATCGTTTCGAAGACACCGTGAAAGATACTCAACCACCCTTTTTCGGTCTTAACCGGAGGCGCTCCTGGCCCTACCTTCATGGAGTCCCAATGATAAGTCTGAGGTCTAAGTACGATTTTGGACTGTCCCCAGGAAATCAAATCTTCTGAGTAGCTAATCCAGATTGACCATGGGGTTAGTTCGGTGTGAGGGCGGTCCAGCCGAACATAGTATTTCCCGATCTTTTCCGGAAATATGACGACATTCCGCATATCTGGCTGAGTTATATATGCTACTCGTTCAACTTGGCTAAAATTTTTAGTCCGAGCCAGGCCAACGCGCGCACCATACCGGGAGTAGGCATTGTAAGTAATCAAATAGGTCTCCCCGATACGGGTAATGCGAGGATCTTCAACCCCATATTCGTCATATTCATCTGAAGGTATCATGAAAGGTTTGGAAGCAACTTCAAAATGGAATCCATCACTACTACGGGCTAGCCCTAAAATACTGCGACCGTTTAAACGATGTGAACGAAAAATCATTATATACTCATTTTGATGCTTGGCAACTGCAGCGTTATGCACTGTTGCCACAGGATAGGGGACATCCTTTTTAGTCAAGATTGGATTTCCTGGAAAACGGGTGATTAATTTCTCCAATTCAGACTCCCTCACGCTTTTTTCTCTGTTCTAACTGAAAGATTCGACGGTACACCTTCTCATAATTTTTTACCATAACTTCCGAAGAAAAAAGTCTTTCCGCTCTTTGGCGACAGGCTCTCCGAGATATTTCAGGAATCTTCTTGATTGCTTTAACAGCATCGTCAACATCGTTAACCAAAAACCCAGTCCGCCGATTCGCAATCACCTCTCGGCAAGAACCGAGATCCATAGCAACTACCGGTACGCCGGCAGCCATAGCCTCCACCATAACAAGCCCAAAACGCTCAGGGATTGTGTTCAGGTGAAGGACCGCATACGCCTGTTGAAGAAGTTCGTCACGTTCATGATTTGTCACAACCCCTAGATATTCAACGTTATTACCATCAATATGAGGAGCTATCTCTTTTTCAAAATAAAATCTATCCTGAACATAACCAGCCATGATCAGCCGCCGCCCTGTCTTTTTAGCAACTTCAATAGCAAGATGAAAACCCTTGTCGGGATGGATACGTCCATAGGCAACTAAGGCGTCCCCGGGGTCATCCGAGAACGTGAACTCTGAAAGATTTATCCCGTTATATATTGTAGCCAGGTAATCCAATCCCTTAGCTCTATCTGAATTACTGATCGAAACAAAGTAGCTTCCCCTGTATTTATCATAGACGGGCAGTATCTGCGGAGACGAGAAGCCGTGGATTGTGGTTAAAACAGGAGTCGACACTAATCGAGAATAGGTTAACGGCAAATAATCAAAATGGTTGTGTATAAGGTCGAACTCTTCAGCATGTTCGAAAACTTCGGAAACATGCAAACAGCTAACAACGCAAGGATCAACACTCGCATCTTCCTCATAACCTTTAGCGACAGTAGAGGATAATTTCGCTGATGTCAATGAATCCGCAGTGGCGAAAAGAGTCACATCCCACCCTCTTGAGAATAGTCCTTCCGTGAGATTGCTAACAACAGTTTCCCAAGCTCCATAAGCCCTCGGCGGGGTCCTCCATGCAACAGGCGATAACATGGCAATACGTTTTCGCTCTTTTACAACCATTCATAGACTCCCCAAACAAAAAAGACCACATGCAAGCTAGTTATATGATCCTTTAAAGCATATACGCACATAAACAAAACCGTCGATTAAAAAGCCCAAAACCTCGGTCCTATTTCCTTATTGTCCAACACTCTAGGAATCAACCGACTTATTTACATTTTCGCATAAAGTTGCATGCCTTCTATCTGCATGAAAATTTCTGTTGCCGCAATCCAATTTTTCCGCCGTATCATGTAAGATAGCGCATAATCGGCGCCTCTAATAATATCATAACTAACAAAGTGTTTCCTATGTTTGTTGATCTGTAGGTTTAATCGAAGTTGTTACATAATGTTGAAGTATTCTATTGGTGCGTACCAGTATATCGAGATTGGTTTTCTGCACTCAGGATTTTTGCAAACAACTTCTTGCTTTTTCACTTCACCATGTACATTGCTTACTGGAGGCTCTTCAAAGGAGTATTCAAAACGCCAGCTGTCGGGTGGTTTAGCTTCGAAATTGCAGTTGCAGTAAGGGCATCTGAGGACAAGCTGACTTTCAGCCATACTACATTACACCCTAAATAAGTAATGTGATAACATCGGTAAAAACTTGGCGACAATAACAATAACCACAAGTCTTTAGTTTATGAATTTGTTTTTTCTTGGGATTGCCCTCAGGTTGAGGTTTTGGCTGTGGCTGCGGTTAGGGTTCAGGTTCTGGCTCAGGGGTTGGCTGAGGATACGGAGGCGGCTCACGTCGGATTGGCGTCTTAAACCAGTTTAAGAGCGAAGAATTCAAAAGATTACCAACATTTTCTATGTTGATGAACGATATAAAACTCATTGTGCTCAAAGTAACTTAAATTAACAATAAAAAACTATTGAACTATTGTTAGTCGGTCGCTCACGTAGGGTGTTTGGAGTTATCATATTCTACAAACAAAGTTATCAGAAAACGCAAGTAACCTTCCCAAAAGTGGGAGGGGATTGTTCATGGCGGGCGGGGAGGGATTTGAACCCTCGACCCCCAACTTAGGAGGCTGGTGCTCTATCCGTACTGAGCTACTCGCCCTCGGGTACCAGCCACTTAGGGGAACCATATCCCCAAAGTACCAGTCAGTTAGGAGAACAAATTCCAGATATACAAACGCTTCTCTTGCATTTAGAGAGGAAAGGCAAAAGCCCACGCACAATTAAAAGCGTCAAGAAATGCCTAATCGCATTGGCAAAACTCTGCAACCTAAAAGATACACAGCAAGTAGAAACCTCCCATTTGATTTCGTTAAGTTTACAGAAGCGTTGGTAAGAGGTAGAGAGTTTGCTTTTCCAGTTGTTAGAAGCTGGTCTGCCATTAGCTTTTCTGCATCGGGCTATGGCTGCTCCTTATGCTTGGAGCTCCACAGAATGACCAATTTTAGATAAAAACCCATTAAAACAATTCCTTTAGAACCTGCAAAGATTTAACTTCAAATTGGCTCAATGTTTCTGTGGAAGGGCGCGCTAGCACTTATCCCTATCAAACAACAAAGCCTTCCCAGTGCAACCACTTGCCCTTACTGTGGAACACTAACAGAAGAAGACGCGACTTACTGTGAAAAATGCAAAAGAAAACTCGATGAAGCGCCCAACTAAATTGATAGCAACTTAAGAGATGTTCTGAGAACTTATTTTGTGGGGCAGTGCTCGAATCCAAGCGTTGCTGCTTCCTTAATGAGTCTTGACAATTCAGGCTTTAACTTATCAAAGTTTCCCACTGCCACATGACGCACATTACCGTTTGATTCGGCTATGCCGCGACTTTTGAGCACGTCTGAGGCGAGGCTTGCTCCCATCGAAAACTCCAAGTCAACGTGTGATTGATAGTGGCTTATCCAAACAAAATCCTTATCGCCCAACTTGAAGGTGATTTTTCCCTGCTTCACCAACTCAACGGTTTCTGGAACCGTGTTCTTGATGAGTGCGCGAAGGTTTTGGATGGTTTCTTTCTGGGTTGGTTGGAGACTTCCTAAAATTTCGTCTATTGTTCTTTGATTTACCATAAAAAGACCGCATATAGAAGTTTGTTTGGGGATTTTTATGGCTTGCGGAAATCTAAGGGGGATAGGTCGGTATTGGCGTTTTTTCAAGCCATTAACATGTTAAAAACAAAGGAAAAGGACAAGACCAGTTTTTTGAGAACGAGAAGAGGTGCCGGTTGAGTCTAAACCCCACAGTAGCACCGCCTAGTCAGAAGCACTTACAAGACGCATCCTTGATATTATCTCAGACTGTCCCGCAGTTACTTAGCGACCAATACTGCGTGTCACCGTGAAGCGTGTTCCTCAACCGACAAAATATATTGTCTTTTCATTGAATATATTGCTTTGTTGGCACACCAAGCTACCAACAGAAACAGGCAAATTGGAAGTAAAACGTTAAGTGCTTTTTTCTTTGTGGTCTTTTAAGAGCTTGACGAGTTCTGCTTTTCCTTCAGCGGCGGTAATCGGCACACGGCTGATTAATCCTTGCGCCTTTAGTTCTGTGAACAGTTTTACTATGGTGGGTGGTTCTAGGCCTGAGGATTCAAGAAGCTTTGCGTCCTGCAGAACCTTGCGTGTTTCTCCTTCGCCATGGAGTAAGCCGTGGCTGATTACGATTATTCTGTCAGCTAACTCTGGCAACGCTTCAACGTCATGCGTTGAGACGATTACGGTTGTGCCTGCCCTGTTTAGTTCATTTAATGTTTCAATTAAGCCTCTCCGTGAAACTAGGTCTAGGTTCGCGGTGGGTTCATCAAGAATCAGAAGTTCAGGCTTTAAAACTAAAGCCGTAGCCAATGAAACTTTTTTCTTTTCGCCAAAACTTAGCCTGTGTGGCGGGCGGTCTTTCAAATGTCGGATGCCCATTTTTTCAAGTACGTGCGCGCTTCTCTGCTTGATGTCTTCTTCGGGGAGTTTTAGGTTCTTGGGTCCATATTCGATGTCTTCGATTACGCTTTGGGTGAATAGTTGGTCGTCGGGGTCTTGGAAGACGATGCCGATTCTTGACCTGAATTTCTGGAAATCTTTTGAGGTGGTTTTTTCGCCGAAAACCGTGATTTCTCCTTTTTTAGGAGACAATAACCCTGCTATTAGAAGGATTAGGGTTGATTTTCCAGAGCCGTTTGGACCTAAGATTGCGACTCTTTCTCCTTGGCGAATCTCAAGGGAAACACCGTTTATTGCGCTAATGCCAGCGGGATAACTAAATTTTACGTCTTTCACGCATACAATAGGCTCGATCATGGACTTGGCCTTCTATAACAACGCGAGTAAGGAAAACGCGATTATTAATGATGACGCAAAAAACACGTCTCTTATTCGGAGCGCTGGCATTGTGAGTTTATTGCTGTTTTCTATTTCGAACCCTCGTGCTTTCATGGCTAAGTATACTCTCTCGGAGCGCTCGTAAGTTCGGATAAACAATGCGGCAAGGATGGAGCCTAAGTCTTTTAGGGATTGCAGGTTTATTGTTTTCTTGTTAACGTAGGTTCTGGCTTCTTTAGCTATTAGGACGCTTTGCGCTTCGTGCACTGAGACAAAGAAGTAGCGGTATGTTAGGCTGAACAGTTGAACTATCACGGGGGGCACTTTGAGGGATGATAAGAGTTTTAGCATTTTGTCAAAGCCCGTGGATAGTATGAGCAAAGTCAAGGATGACACGCAGAACCATACCCTGACAGTGAATACTAGAAAACGCGTTAATCCCTCCATCGTTACGGTCAGGTTTAACGCTCCAATGTTTGCTGCAAAAACAGGTTGACCGCTGGTTAAGAATAATACGGGTAGTGAAATTACGGCTGCAAAGGTGGGAATTAGAGCGGTTCTTGAAAGAAAATGCTCCATTGGAATCCTTGACGTCAACGCCAAGATTAATGGAACTAGGCAAATTAAAGCTAAGTAGGAAAGTGAGGAGATGAACAGGGAAATGACGATCATGGATGTTATGGCGACTAGTTTAGCTAACGGGTTTATTGTCTGCATTAAGCCTTTTTTGCCGCTTAAGTCTTCGATGTAGACTAGGGATTCGGCGCCTTCAACTAAATCTCTGAGGGATTGTGGTACTTTCATTTTAATTACCTTTTTTCTTGTGTAGAACTTTAGCTGCGCCTAAGCTTACAATGAACAGTAGCAGGGTTCCTGCGATGCCGATTATGAGTGCGCCCCATTCATTATCTAATCCGGGGATGTTGTAATCGGCAAACGGCGGAGTAAACACGGGTTTTTCTTCAGCCCCAAGCTGTTGAGCCTGCTTATCCAGCGTCTCCGTAGAATATGAAAATGCAAAGACGCCGACTATTACAAAGATCAAAGCAACTGTTAATCCGACTATGAGGGTTTTCTGGTTTAATTTTTTAGTGTTTTTTGCCGTTGTTTATTCCTCCTTGGGTTCGGTTTTGTTTTGAAAAAAGGGTAACTTGCTCAAAATGGGGCTTTTTTCCAACACGTCAGGACGCAACTTCAGCAGTGTCCCGATTAGGACTATTGTGACTATGCCTTCTGCAACCCCTATTATCGAATGATTCAACGCCATCACAGGTACAGCTATGCTTAATCCATACTGGAATGTTGGTGCAGATAATCCGAGCTCGGTGCCTGCTGCAATAGCTGCGAACACGTCGCCGACGAAGGCAGAGATGAAAATCATCGCGTACAATGTGCCGTTTGCTTTTGGCTTGAACAGTTTGTTCATGACAAAGAACAGTACGCACGGGATGAATACGCCGATTATGCCCATGTTCAAAACGTTAGCGCCAAGAGTTGTGAGTCCGCCATCTCCAAACAAGAGTGCTTGTAAAACAAGGATTATGGTTACGGATATGCAGCCTGCGAAGGGTCCAAGGATTAAGCCTATGGATGCTCCACCGAGGAGGTGGGCGGTGGTTCCGCCGATGAGAGGAAAATTCAGAAGCATGGCAGCAAAAAAAAGCGCTGTTAACAAGCCCATGATGGGGACTTGTTGGTCGATAATTTTTATTTTTTTAAATGAGATTACCCAGACGATGATGGTTACTATGAATGCTGGTATCGATACGTAGAGTGATAGGTATCCGTCGGGTATGTGCAGAGGTTATTTCTCCTTTGCGAGTAACACGTTTAGTGAAAAAAGTGTTACGGTTATTAAAACATTGCTTAAACCCACATATCTTTCAACCATTTACCCCCGAGACCCATCATTAAGGGAAAAACGCGCCTGCAAGAAAAAAAAATTGCGCAAAGCCCGCGTTAACGCCTAAATTTTGCGGCACGGTTAGCAATCAACGTAGCCACTGCACCCGCAGCCACCCCACCATCAATGTTAACCACCGCCAACCCCAACGAACAAGACTGAAGCATAGCCATCAGCGTACATACTCCTTTTTCGCCAAAACCGTAACTGTTAGAGGTTGGAACAGCAATCACTGGAACATCAACCAACCCCGAAACCACCGAAGCCAACGCACCTTCCCTTCCAGCCACAACCACGATAACGTCAACATCATTTGACAGGACCTCTTTTAATGGTTCAATCAACCTGTGGATTCCCGCAACCCCAACATCGTAGGTCGAGAAAACAGCGCAACCCATCTCTTGTGCAATAATTTTGGCTTCTTCAGCTACGGGGATATCTGAAGTTCCAGCCGTTAAAATCCCCATCCTTCCACCACTTGGGCTAATGACAAAGGCTTTCGTTTTCACCACGACCATTCTGGCTTTATCATTAACCTCCAACACGACATCACTGGAAAACGTTTCTTTAATCGCCTGCACGTGCTCCTTTGCACATCTGCTGACAATGACTCTCCCGTTTTTAGCCAGCATCCTGCGGGATATTTCAGCGACATCACTTGCGGTTTTGCCTTCAGCCAAAACAATCTCCGGAATTCCTTTCCGAAGTTCCCTGTTACAGTCAAGCTTTGCTAAGCACCCAACTTCATCGATAGCAAGCAGCTTTAACAGTTTTTCAGCTTCAGATGGCGAAATCTCGTTTTTAGCAACCTTGTCCAGAATTTCTCTTAACGAGTACATAGGTAGACAATACTTAAAAAAAGCCTTAAGTAATATATCTATTATGCTTGCTTGGAAAGACCTTAATTTTTGTGATAACATGATGGACTCTAAGAAAATACTTTTGATTGATTGTCAAGCTTCCGGTGTTGCTGGAGACATGGTTCTTGGTGCATTAATTGACCTTGGAGCTAATGTTGACAAGATTGTTTTTGCCATAAAATCTTTGGAAAATCCCGAATATGGCTATGAAAACATCAAAATAAAGATTAACCCAGTAATGCGGGGCGAGTTCAAAGCTACACAAATCGACGTCACCTCCGAGAGTGCCAATAAAAGGCGTGGCAGCGAGCTTGTGGGTATAGTAGAAAAAGCCGCAGAAAACCTTGAGCTTTCCCTAAAAGCCAAGCAGTTTGCCTCTAAAGTCATCCGCACACTAGTTGGCGCCGAAGCGGATTTGCACAAAACTTCGTTCGACGATGCGCATTTGCATGAGGTGGCAATGGTTGATACCGCTGCGGAAATCCTTGGCTGCGCAGTAGCGTTGGATGATTTAGGGTTGTTTGATTCAAAGATTTACTCTACCCATGTAGCGGTAGGCGGAGGAACATTCAAGTTTTCACACGGCATCGTTTCAAGTCCCGCACCTGCAACATTAGCTGTACTTCAGTCAAAGAATTTTCCGTTTCATGGTGGACCGATAGAAACTGAACTTGCGACGCCGACGGGTGTTTCTATTTTAGTTAATTTGGTTGATGAGGTTACTCGTTTTTATCCGTCTATGGCGCCGTTAAAGATTGGTTATGGTGCGGGAAAGAAGGAGTTTGCTGAGATGCCTGCTGTTTTAAGACTTACAATGGGCGAGTCGTTGGATAGTGTGCTTGTGAAGGATGAAATTGCTGTTTTAGAAACCAACATCGACGACGCCACAGGCGAAATATTGGGGTACACGCTCGATAAACTGCTAAGTGAAGGCGCTAAAGACGTAAGCATAATTCCCATGTACACCAAAAAGAACAGGCCTGGACAAATAATCAAGGTTATCGCTGAACAAAAAGACGTTGAGCACCTTTCACAAGTACTGATTGACGAAACGGGCACGCTGGGAGTTAGGGTTTACTTCTGCGAGAGACACATCATAAACCGCGAATTGCACACGGTGGATTTGCAAGTGATGGGCAATAAGGAAACAGTTAAGGTTAAAGTTGCCAAAAACCTCAACGGAGACATCATCCACATAAAGCCTGAGTATGAGGACCTGAAAAGGTTGGCGGAAAAAACTAAAAAACCTCTAAGAGAACTTTCGGAAATTGCAATTTCAAGGGCACGAGAAGTTTTAAAAAAATAGGTAATTTGCATGGAAAATTTAAACCATAAACTTGAAGAACTAAAGCGTTTCATCAAGGAAAAAGGAAAAGACGGTTTGGTTATCGCTTTTTCTGGAGGCGTGGACAGTTCAACTTTGGCTGCTCTTAGCCACGAGGTTTTGGGTGAGCGGGCGGTGGCTGTTATCGCCCAATCTCCAACATACACGTCTGAGGAGCTAAGGGACGCCAAAAAAATCGCCGCGGACATAGGCATCAAATTGTACGTGGTAGAAACCAACGAGTTAGAAAACCCCGATTTCAGCAAGAACCCCGAAAACCGCTGCTACTACTGCAAAAAAGAACTACTGCTAAATCTAATCGAGTTCGCGCATGAACTCGGGTTTAAAGCGGTTTTTGAAGGCACAAACTTTTCCGACTTAAACGACCACAGACCAGGGTTCAAAGCAGTCCAAGAAGTCAAAGGCGTCTTCAGTCCCTGGATGGTTAATGGGTTTAGTAAGGATGAGATTCGTGCTGTAGCCAAACAGATGGGGCTTAGCTTTCATGACAAGCCTGCATTGGCGTGTTTAGCGTCGAGGATACCGTTTAACGAGAAGATTACGGCTGAAAAATTAAGCCGAATCGATAGGGCAGAGCAAGCTGTAAAGGCGTTAACTGGGGTTAAGCAGGTTCGCGTCAGAGACCACAACGGCTTGGCACGGATAGAGGTCGCCAAAGCTGAAAGAGCCCTCTTTTGCAGTGTAGATGTTCTAGACGGGGTGGCGGGGGAATTGAAAAAATTAGGTTTCAAGTATGTAACCTTTGACTTAGAAGGTTACCAATCAGGCAGCATGCTGAAAACATTGTAGCGTTTGTTCTGTTAGAGATAACAGCAGCTTTTTAAGCATAGAGCCGCTTATTTTTGACTATCTGCTTGTTATACTCATAGGAGAATAGAGTTTGGAAATAAGCCGAAAGAATCTACGCAATGAAGTTCTCGAACGCATCAAATACGTTAAAACCTGTGTTATGGCGCGGGAGCTTTGTTTGCTTGTGCGTACGAACAGGGCGGTTTTAGAGCCCAAAGATGTCCAGGAAGTTTGCCAATACATCTCCAACCTATGCAAAGAAGAAGGCTGCACGGAACCCAGCGAAATGTGCACAAAAGCGGCAAACGCCGTGGGCAAAGCGGATGAAGAAAAATACCTTGACTTGTGCGCGCAAAGCTGCGTTAAATGCGGCGAGGCAAAAAGACCAGCGCCGAAAAAAGACGCTTATGTGGCATAACGGCAGGATTCTAAAGGAATGGAGTGCTGAAAATGTTTATTGCTCCTTTTGTTCCAAGTCCCATAACCGTAGTAGAATACATGCTTAAATTGGCTGATTTGAAGGCTGGCGAAGTTCTCTTCGATATGGGTTCTGGAGACGGCCGAACCGTGATTATGGCAGCGAAGACTTTTGGCGCCCGAGGTGTCGGTATCGAGCTGCGTGAGGATTTGGCGAAGAAAGCGATGGGTTCTATTCATGAGCATGGTCTTGATGACCGAGTAACCATCATGAACGATGATATGTTCAACGTTAACTTGACTTCTGCTGACGTGGTTTACCTGTACTTGACGACAAGCGCGAACGAGAAGATTAAGCCGAAGCTTGAGAGTGACCTCAAGAAGGGTGCACGCGTGGTTTCCCATGATTACGAGATTATCGGTTGGCGACCAACGAAGGTTGAGAATTTCTGCGAAAACCCCCAGCTGGGTTATCCTGCTCACACGATTTACCTCTATCGTAAACCGTAAGCTTGCGTTGTAATAGATGCAAAAGACGCCAATAGCCACCTACCCCCTATAGGTTTCTGCATGCTATTTCTATTAGGATCCAAATATGCCCATTATTTGGAGGTAGTGTCCTGAATACTTTCGTCCGGGTATGATGTTTAATGGTTAGTGTTCGAGAAATAAATTTAACAGACCTTTCTTTACTTTGGAGGGTGGTTTAGGGATGCAGTTTGTTCCATGGCAAAACGTTGCAGATTGGCATTGCAAAGCGTGCGGTTACTGCTGCAAACTCTACAGCGTAGTCTTAGGCTTCCCCGAATGGCTCAACATAGCCAAGTCCTTTGGCATTGAAACCACGGTGTCAGGTTTAGATCGCTTCTACATCAAACGCACAAGCGACGGCTCATGCGGGTTTTTGTGCAACAAAACAAATACCTACTTCTGCGGCCTGCAGGGCATTAAGCCTGAAGCATGCAAAATCTGGCCCTTCAAAGTCCTCTCAGAACCAAAATACGGCGAGCCCAACCAAGCAGCATTCGACTACATGGGAAACCGACTGTACGTTTATGCGGACACCATGTGCAGCGGCTTACGCTATGGAACGCCGACATGGGACTTCCGCTACACAACCATAAAAGAATTCACCGAACTCGCGCTGGGCGTCCGTCAGGTGCAGTACAAAACTACTAGAGCGGTTGGAGCTGGGCAGAACCAGTGGGGAAGACAACTAAGATTCCCATAACTCCGAAATTTTGGATGGATGGCCTCGGCAGATAATTAATGAATATTTTGTTACAATATTAAATACTCAGTTTTTCTTAAAGCTTTTATTTACTAAAAGCTAATGTGCGCTATGTTCGAACAAGACAGCAATGTCCTTCTAAGTCATGATGAAATTGACAGATTATATGTGACTTGGCTTTCAAATACAGACTTTGCCAAACTAAAAGAAGCAAAAAACCAGGACTATCTTAAAAGTGCTTGGCAAAATGTAAAAAAAGAAGTTTACCCCTACTTTAGAGACTACAAGCATTCTTTAGATGATATATCTAGGGATTTTGGTCAAATATCGCTTACTATCGACCCAAACATTGCATTTTGCTATAACCAAGAAAGCAATAGATTGGAATTTAATGTGCTTGATTTATTTTATATCTCATGCCCTGATAAGAAAGGGAATAATTTTGTTGCAACGCTCCCTTGGAAACTCGGTGGGTTATTAATCCATGAATATGACCATATGTTATTCTTTAAAGAAAACGATTTAATCTGTAAACGGGGTAAGGAAGTTGATGAATTTGGCAATAATCATATAGAAGAAATAGAAAGCAGAGCATTTCATAACCAAATAGCCTACCTTGAAAATGCTAAGAAAAACGCGCCTTCAAGAAGTATAATCAACTTTCTGAATGTTGATTGTTGGACAACTGATGGAAAGCCATCCTTGAACAGGAAAAGCTACAGTTATGTTCTCTCAAAATTTGAGTTTGTCAGCAAGATTGATGAGGAAATTTCATTTTTTGAAAAAATTATAAAAAATATAGATAAAAATTATACTGAACTTGGGAATAAACACAATAAAAAGTTATCTTTGAAAAAATTAAAAATTTTATCTTTGCCCATCGCTTTGAATCCAAGAAAGTGTGAATACCCAACGATTGAGTTTGATATGTAATTCTCAAATGGTTTTGGCTCGTTAAAATTTCAACCTATTTTCCGATTTTTAATCTTATGGGGTTAAGTTATTTAGGGGGGCTGGGCTTTTAACCAGAAACATTCCAATTTGCAATGAGGAAACTGCATGTCTAAAGCGAAAGTCGGCGTTTCAATGCTCTACTGCCTTGGCGAACCCTTCAACCGCATGGTTAAACGCTTAGGCGCCATGGATACCAAGTACATTGAGATTTTGGACGACGGCACCCATGAACTAACCAAAGCTCGTATCGCTCTGCTTAAGGAAGCCGCCAAATCCTACGGCATAGAATACTCTCTGCATGCGCCGTTTGCCGACATCAACATCGCCTCGCCAATTAAACCCCTCCTAAACGCCTCCCTAAAACGCCTCAAACAATCCCTCCAAAACGCGAGCGCAATGGACGCTAAACTCTGGGTTTTCCATCCTGGACAGCGCACGGGCATCGGACAATTCTACCCCGGCGCCGACTTCAAACAAACCTGCCAAAGCATCCAAGAGCTCTACAAGGTCGCGGAGGAATACGGCGTAAACATCGCGTTAGAGAACTTGCCGGCAAAATACTGGTTTTTGATGAATACTCCTGAAGAATTCATGAAAATGTACCGCGAAACAAACCTGCCCGTCGGCATCGTGATGGATCTTGGGCACGCTAACCTTGAAGGACAAATCCAGCCCTTCTTTAACCTGTTAGCCGACAAAATCATCCACATCCACGCCAGCGACAACGACGGCTCAGACGACCAACATTTCGGCGTCGGCGGCGGAAATATAGACTGGAACTGGTTTGCGCAGACCCTAAGGAAAAACGGCTACGACAAAAACGTCATAGTCGAATCTATGAACAATGTTTCCGAAAGCATACAGAAACTAAAACAGCTACTCGCTTAAGGGCAATTCCAGCTCCATAAAATCCTCGGCAAGCACGCTGTTCGGAAAGGTTTTTTTGGCTTGCTCCAAAAGCAACCCTGCGTTTGGGTATCTTGCGCTGATATGGGACAAAACCAGCTGTTTTGCTCCAGCCGCCTTCGCTTGCCCTGCCGCTTGGCTTGGCGTTGAATGACCATCCGCAGCAGCCTTCTCGGTAAGCGAATCGTCAAACGTGCAGTCATGAATAACTAAATCCGCCCCAGCAGCAAACTNNGCCCGCAGCGGACCCATCACATCGCCTGGCTTAACCACACTGCCATCCGCTAACGTGATTTCTTCTCCGCCCTGCAGCTTAGACCACAACTCGCCCGCTGCAACTCCCAGCGCCAGGGCTTTTTTGGGATAAAACTTGCCTGGACGCGGCTTCTCCACAAACGCGTAAGCGTAACTTTCAACGGCGTGGTTAGACTTGGCTGCTACTATGCTGTATTCTTCTTCCTCGCAGACTACCCCTTCAGAAAGGATTTGGCTGATTTCCACTGGGAAAGTTAAGCCGAAATTGAGCGTTTCCTTGGTGCAAACCAGAAAATCCTTAAGCCCCACTGGACCATAAATCTGCACCGGCTCCTTGCGGTCCATCAAAGCCATGGTCTGCAAAAGCCCCGGCAAACCCAACACGTGGTCCCCATGCAAGTGGGTAATGAAGACTTTCATTTTCCGATGAAAACTTACTTTCGCCTGCATCATTTGCCGCTGCACGTTTTCGCCGCAGTCAAACATCCACTGGTCTCTGGGGCACTGCACCACCACGGATGGTAAACTGCGCTTTAGGGTTGGTACGCTGCCGCTTGTTCCCAAGAACACTACACGAAGACTCATTTTGTCACCTTTTCGAACACTGCTATCTCCCGCGTCAAGGACTGATGGATATAGGCAAAGTGCGATTCAACATGCCGATAGCCAAGTTCGGTTCCCAGACTCGATATGTTTAATGTTTTAGGCGAAGCGATACAAATCCGTTGCCCCACTCCTAACAACTCCAGCGACGATGCTAAAACGTCTTGGACTAGCTGTTTGGTGGTGGATTTGAGTGTGCTTGATGAGCGTCCGTATGGGGGGTCAGTTACTACGCAATCAACTTTGAATAACGGAATTTTCCGCGAATCCGCCAAAATTAACCCTTCAGCGGCTATGTTGAAGAAACGCAGGTTTTTTCTAGTGCCCAAAATCATCCGCTTCTGGGCATCCACTCCGACCGCTCGACAGCCAATGTAGCTGGCTTCTATGAGCGAAGTGCCCGTGCCGCAGAAGGGGTCCAGCACCAGCGCTTCAGCTTTGCCGTGCGCCAGATTTACCATGCAACGTGCCATCTTCGAGGGCATCGCGGATGGGTGGAAGAAGGGTTTTTTGCGTGGCCTGCGCTCTGAGAAGGTTTTGCTGGTTATTTCGGTTAGTTTTAAGCCTAAAACGAGTTTTTCGTCTGTTATTATGCCTATGAAGGTTTTATCGGGGTTTTTTAGGTTTACTGTGGTGCCTTCGGTGCCGTTTAGGATTTGTTTGCCCAGTTTGCCTTCAAGCACCATCGTGTTTAAGGCTTCGTCGGCGTAGTTTTTTATGCGGTTTATTCTTACCGCGAAGCTTTCGCCGCTTTTAAGAACGGCTTTGAAGTCTGTTTCCGCTGCCGCTTTAGCTATGTCACTGTGGTTTGCGTTTGCCACAAAAAGTTCCAAGGCGCAAACCCGCGTGTACGCCGACCTGACCTGAACCGTTTGGACGCTGCCCAGTTCTGCTTCCAACCGCAAGACCTGGTCAAACTCCTCAGCGCCACTGTAACTGTAGCCTTCGGCTTCAAGAATCGCTTTAACTTCCGCGGCAGGCAACGACTCGTTCTCGCCCGATAACAGAAAGAAGAGTTTGGGCACTAATTTGCGCCCTTGAGTTCTTGGCTTATGAGAGGTGCCAGCGAAACTTTGCCGACGCTTCCGGGGACGCTGTCGGTTCCCACGATTTCCTCGACGCCTGCGTCAATGATGCGTTTCTCTGCGTCGCCGATGAGCAAACCGTGCACGCAAGCGCAGAAGACGTGTTTGGCGCCTTGTTCGCGGAGGATTTTGGCTGCGCCCACGATGGTGCCGCCTGTGCTGATGATGTCATCTAAGATTATGACGGTCTGGTCCTTCACGTTTAAGCCCTCAGCGGTCTGCTTGGTTTGGCCAGTGTAGCGGTCACGCACCTTATCCAAATGCCCTACATCGCCGCCTAAAACCGCCTGCGCCTGCTTAGCAATGTACATAGCTCCCTTGTCAGGGGAAAGAGCGAATGCGCCTTTATGGCCTTTCTGCACAAAATACTCAGCCAGAAGCGGTATAGCGCTCAACGTTTTGGCTGGAAACGGAAACTGTTTGAGCGCGTTTTCCGAGTGAATGTTAACGGTTAAGAACTCGTCGATTCCAGCGGCTTTGAGCATGCGCGCGATGGTTTCAACGCTTATTCCCTCACCTGATAGGAACATTTTGTCTTGCCTAGCATACGCCAAGTAAGGCACAACTGCTGTGACTTTTTTTGCGCCCCCACGTTTAGCGGCATCAGCCATGAATGCTAACTGGAAAAGCCTACCATCCTGAGCTGGAGGACACGTAGTCTGCACAATCGCAACCTCTTCACCCTGCACACTACCATCCAAACGCACATACGATTCCCCGTCAGGAAAAACCTTCACTGCAACAGGAACGTTCGGGTAACCAGTTAACGCTGAAACCTTTTCAGCAAGCTCCTTTGACGCTGGTCCAGAGATTATCTTCATTAGTGCTTCCTCTGGCTTTAGAATGCAGGTTTAGGTTTTAAGGCTTTATCCCTGAACCATCAACTATAATAAAAAAAATGTTGATTTAAAAAAGGTTTTTTGCGGTTTTAATTTATGCGGGTATGTTTTCGTTTTTCTCTCGAATCCAGTGGCGATGCTGCGCAATTGCCAAGATGAAGGCGTCGTTGAATGCACTTGTTGGTCCTGTTTGTGAGGTGACTACACCTTTGTCTGAAACTACTTCCTTGCTCTTCATGTCAGCCAGGTTCACGTTTTCTATGTTGGTTTCGACTAGGAGGTTGATGGCTTCGTTGGTGGCGCCTATGGCTTTGCAATGTTTGAAGGCTTGATTGATAAAGTTGATGACGTATCCTTGCTTTTTGAGGGCGTCAACGCTTTGTTGCCCACCCGGAACATAGACGGCGTCATAGAGGACTGAGGAAGCGCTTATGAAGTGTTTATCCACATCCATCTTTTCGCCCTCTTGACTTTTAATAGAGCCTAAGACTTGTGATACCACTTCCATTTTGGCGCCCTGCGCTTCTAGGGCAGCTTTTACGCTGGAGAATTCTTTGCCGTTGAACCCATCCATAGCCAGCACAGCGATTTTCCGTGTTTTAACCCCCTTAACGCTATTTTCCATGCTAAGTGCCTTGGATGCTTTGATTTGCGGCGTCTTTGGCGTTTGAGGCTTCCCAGTGGGTGGATTAGCTCCGACAGCTTTGGCTATTTGCGTTGCCAATTCGTGGTCTACGTTGTTGAACATGTCAACGACTTTTTGGCGGGTTTCCTTGCTATTGAGTTTGCCGACTTCAAACTGGAACGCTTTAATGATATGCTGCTTCTCGGGGTCAGACATGCTGTTCCAGAACAGACTCGCTTGGCTATAATGGTCCTTGAAGCTTTCGCTTCGTTCCCTGATTGTTGTGCCGTTCACCGCTTGGGCATAGTGAACATAACCTTCCTTCTCGTTTAATCCTGGCTTGGGATAATCGTTGTTTAGGCTGTTGGGGTTGTAGGCGGTTTTGCCCATGTTTATGGTCATGCGGTGCATGCCGTCCCGCTGGTTATTGGCTATAGGCGAGAGGGTTCTGTTTATTGGGATTTCAGTAAAGTTTGGTCCACCAAGCCTAGTCAGTTGCGTATCCAAGTAAGAGAACAACCTGCCCTGCAGGAGTGGGTCATTGCTGAAGTCTATGCCAGGAACCACGTTGCCGGGGCAGAAGGCGACTTGTTCGGTTTCGGCGAAAAAGTTATCTGGGTTACGGTTAAGCACCAGTTTACCTATGCGTTGCACGGGCACGAGTTCTTCAGGCCAAAGTTTGGTTGGGTCAAGCACGTCAAAGTCGAATTTGAATTCGTCCTCTTGGCTTATTATTTGGATGCCGAATTCCCATTCTGCATAATCGCCCCCTTCGATGGCTTCCCATAGGTCACGGCGGTTAAAATCAGCGTCTTTGCCAGCTACCTGCTGAACCTCATCCCACACCAACGAATGCACACCCAACAGCGGCTTCCAATGGAACTTGACAAAAAACGCCTTACCCTCCTCATTGACAAAGCGGTAAGTGTTAACGCCAAAACCCTCCATCATACGAAAACTCCGCGGCAACGCCCTATCAGACATCAACCACATAATCATATGAGCGGTTTCAGGAGTATTTACGACGAAATCCCAGAACGTATCATGCGCGGAGGCAGCTTGCGGAATCTCGTTATCCTGCTCCGGCTTCACCGCATGAATAACATCGGGGAACTTTATGGCATCCTGTATGAAGAACACGGGCATGTTGTTGCCGACAAGGTCGTAGATGCCTTCTTCAGTGTAGAATTTGGTTGCGAATCCGCGAACGTCTCTGACGGTGTCTGAGGAGCCTCGGGAACCCGCTACGGTCGAAAACCTCACGAACACGGGAGTCTGTTTGTTTGGGTCTTGCAGAAACTTGGCTTTGGTGTATTGGCGCATGGACTTGTACACTTGGAAGTAGCCGTGAGCTCCTGAGCCTCGGGCGTGCACGACGCGTTCAGGTATGCGTTCATGGTCAAAATGCGTTATTTTTTCTCGGAAATGAAAATCCTCAAGCAACGTCGGACCACGGGAACCAGCGTGCAATGAGTTGTCGGTGTCGTTGATTTTTATACCCAAATCCGTAGTAAGCTGCTTTCTAGCCGAATCTACACGAAATGGCTCTAGATTCTTCTCTATTTTAGGCTCATCAGCTTGCTGAGATTTCTCTTGATTATCTGGGTTTGATGATTCTTTTTTCTTCAAGTTTGATTCATCTCACAAATAATTTCGCTGAAAACGGTATTTGGAACGAAATATTGTAAGTCCCGAAAAAATACTATTGTTTGAGATGTTTTAAGGGTATGTGACTACAAAAACACAACAACAAAACCCATAACAGTTTTAAGCGTAACCCAATTTTTCATTGGCAAAGGATTGAACCGTGATGGACACTTGGCGCCTAATATCCCTCCAAACCAACAATGCCTACATGAACATGGCAACCGACGAAGCCATCTTAACAGCGCGAATCGCTGGGCAGGTTCCCAATACTTTACGGTTTTATCGCTGGCAACCTTCAACCGTCAGCATCGGCAAAAACCAGAACCCTGAAACTGAGCTTTACCTTGACGCTTGCAAACAGCAGGGTGTTGACGTCGTTAGGCGCATCAGCGGCGGCGGCACCGTCTACCATGATTTCGAGGGCGAAGTAACCTACAGCGTAACCGCCAAAACCGCGGATTTAGGCACCAACGACATAACAAGCGTTTACGTACAGATTTACGAGGCAATAACCGACGCGCTCAGGCTTTTAGGGGTTCCAGCCGATTTCAGCAACGGAGACGCAAAAAACTGCCCAAACCTAACCGTTAACGGCAAAAAAATCTCTGGTAGCAGCCAAACCGTCACCCGCGGCGTGGTTCTACAGCATGGCACAGTGCTGGTTAAGGTTGATTTGCCAAAAATGTTCACGCTCCTAAAACTAAAAAACGCAAGTTGCACCCAAGCCGCCGACATTGCCAAACGCAAAATAACCAGCATCCAAAACGAACTCGGTCACAAAATCATGCCTGAAACAGTCGCCAACGCGTTGGCACAGGGCTTTAGGGCAATCTTGAAAATCCAGCTTGAAATCGGCGAATTAACGCCTTTTGAACTGCAGCTTGCAAATAAGCTCTACAAAGAAAAATACACAACAAAAGAGTGGAATTTTGGCGGCAAAACCTCTTAAGCTTTCTCTTTGTGCCACCGCACGCCTTGCGCTGTATCCTCAAGCACAATGCCCATGCCTTTAAGTTGCGCCCTTATGGCGTCGGCTTCCTTCCAATTCTTCGCTTTACGAGCTGTCTCACGCTTCTGAACTAACGCATCAATGTCTGTGGGCAGGGCTTCTTCAACTTCCACCTTGCCAACTACTCCTAAAACCTCGTCAAACCGCATCATTAAACCGCCAACTTCAGCGGCTTCAGCCTTGCTTACCATGTTAGCGTCCAGCAAATTGTTTATTTCACGGACAAAGTCGAACAGCGACGCCAAAGCAATGCCGATGTTTAAGTCGTCATCCATCGAACCAGCAAAACAAACCTCAGCTTTAGCAGAAAAAGTGGCGACTTTTCCCCCGCTTTCCTTGCCGTCGGTGTCATGTAAGCGTCTAACAAAATTCCTCAGCCTGTCCACTGCGCCTTTGGCAGCTTCTAAGCCTTCAAACGTGAAGTTGAATTGCTGGCGGTAATGCGTTGACATTAGCAGGTACCGAATCGCTATCGGGTCATAGCCTTTTGCCAAGAGGTCGCGGAGCGTGTAAAAGTTGCCGAAGCGTTTGGACATTTTTTTGCCTTCAACCTGCAAGTGCTCGTTGTGCATCCAGTAATTCACGAATTTTTTGCCTGTTGCTGCCTCGCTTTGGGCAATCTCGTTTTCGTGGTGGGGGAACATGTTGTCGACTCCGCCGCAGTGGATGTCGAAGGTTTCGCCCAAATACTTCATGCTCATGGCGCTGCATTCGATGTGCCAGCCTGGTCTGCCCTTGCCCAGTTCCGTCTCCCAGTAAACGTCGCCGTCTTCGGGCGTCCAAGCCTTCCAAAGCGCGAAATCCTGCGCTTCCTCTTTAGCGTATTCGTCTTGGCTGACTCTTGCGCCTGCTTTGAGTTCGTCAACTTTGATTTTGGCTAATTTGCCGTAATCTGGAAACTTGCACACGGAGAAGTAGATTGAGCCGTCTTCGCCTTTGTAAGCGATGCCTTTAGCCATCAGAGTCTTGATTAATGCGACCATTTCGGGGATGTGGTCGGTGGCTTTGGGGTAAACGTCGGCTGGCTGAATGTTTAGGGCTTTGATGTCTTCGAAGAAGGCTTTCACGTAGAATTCGGTAAATTGCCTAAGCGGCACCTTTTGCGTTTGGCTACCCTTAATGGTCTTATCATCAATGTCAGTTAGGTTCATGACATGGGTAACTTTGAAGCCGCGTTGTATCAGCCAGCGCTTGAGCAAATCCTCAAACAGAAAAGCCCGAAAATTGCCAATGTGCGCAAAATCATAAACCGTTGGGCCGCAAGTGTATATTTTCACTTTGCCCTCATCCAGTGGCTTGAATACTTCTTTTTTGCGTGTTAGTGTATTAAAAAAGTAGATGTTCGATTGCGTGGTGATCATTTTTTAGCCCGCAGAAAATACAAGAGCCGAAATTATTTAAGTATTCACTAGGATTCAGAAAGGACCACATTAGTTAAATCTTCAAATTGTAACTTTGAAGCTTTGTGAATGGCTCGGTTATTTTCCAAAGAGTTTTGGGTAGCCGAATTCCGTGAACAGGCAGTACACTAACAGGCAATGAATGCGCTAAAGAAGACGCTCGCAAATTTAAAAGAAAAAACCAAATCTATCTACATGTTGGTGAACAAGTTCTTTGGACTCGTTTCAGAATTTCCATAATACTACAGATGTGTGGGTCGGCTAGCCTCCAATCCCCTGCAGTAATCAAGGCGTTTCCAAAACAACCTCTGCTGCAAAAACGGTTATGTTCACATTCCCTGCATTTTATAATACTGTCAAGTTCAAATGAACGCAGATTTGAAAGCTTCCCAAATTTATCTGACCAAATTTCCTCAAGTTTAGAATCGGGATATTTTCCAAACCAAAACTGGTCTGTTGCTAAAGAAGGACAAGGATAACAACGTCCATTTGCGTCCACGTAAACCTGATTTACCGCGGCTGTACACCGTCTTTTTCTATTTCTTATATTTCGAGGATAAACAACGTCCCCGTATGAATACCTCCGATTAAAATAATCCTTTTCACATGCTTTTCCGTATTGTTCAATTGTAGGAATAAGTTCAGCATGCTCTGCGCCTCTTCCTATGGGCAACATTTTAACGAAAAAGCAATCGGATATGCCGAGAGGTTTCAACTTATTGACGATGTCTGCGCTTTGGTCTAAATTATTTATAAACAACGTTGTATGCGATGCACAAATAATATTATTGGCTAAAAAATAATTAATTGCGGCTATTGCTTTTTCGAAAGAGCCTTTTTTCCCTCTAAACTTATCATGCGTTCTCGCATTGCAACCATCCAAACTCACATTTACCGCTCTAACTCCTATTTCCACAAGTTTTTTAGCTTTTTTCTCGGTAACAGCATAACCATTAGTGCTAAGATAAACAAAGAGATGACATTTTTTTGCATAAGTGATTATTTCGTCTATGTCTGGATGAACAAGCGGCTCACCGCCTGTTATAAAAACTCTTATTCCTCCCATGTCGGAAAACTCTTTGATTAATTTGAGAATATCTTGCGTGGCTAGCTCGTTATCAGACTTTTTCCCTGAATCTGCGTAGCAGTGTAGGCAGTGTAAATTGCATTTATTCGTTATCTGAATTTGAAGGATTGAAAGATGGAATGGTGATGCTATAGGATTGGAAAAACTCCTCTCTACCATTGGATTTGATGATATTTCAACAATACCTTCCCGAACAAATTCGTTAACAACTTTACAGACAATGTGTTCAGCGACTGATTGTGTAACTTCATAGTTCTTTGAAATATTTTTTCCTATTTCTTCGATTGTTAGTCTGCCATTCATTAAACGGAGTATATCTGATAGCGTACCAGATACTAAATCGGGTTGGCCAGTTTTTACATATACAAGTAGACCCTTTCTTGGTTCAGGATAAATCCATGTGTGAACTTGATACTCCTCTCTCACTTTCGCAAAAGTCGCCATTTGCCTTGAAGAACTTAACAACCTGCTGATTTCCTTGTGTTTGCCAAAATAAGGTGCGCCGTCCAAGAGGAGTATTGACTAACTCCTCTCGTTATTTCATAGTAAAGGTTACTTTTGGCAGACGTCGGGTTTGCAACCAGCTACGTTACCGGCAGCGGGGGGATCTGGACCCCAATCACAAGATTTGATATTACCCATACCCTTGGATCCGTTGTCGCTTGCGCTAATTACCTTTTTTTCGTCGGAAGAAATTATAAATTTTAGATTACGCTTCTTTAATTCCTCAGTTACTTCACTAAGCTCTTTCGGAAGTTGAGAACTTTTCTGTTTTTTACTCATAATAAACACACCTTAATAACCTCTATTTTATGTTATTATATTTAAATTTTTATTCAGATATGTTGACGGGTGATAGCTGAGAATTTAATCAATCTTACAATTAAATTAAACGAGTGGAATTAATAGGTGGAATTTTAGGCAAGTGCTTTCACTTTTTGTATGCCCACAACTTTCTCTTTTAACACATCTTTTTTCTCTTGTGGACTTAACGTTTCCCAATACAGATCTATGGCTTCTTTGACGTTCTCCATAACTTCAGCCAATGTGTCGCCTTGTGTATGGCATCCCGGCAGCGCAGGCACTATGGCTACGTAGTCGCCTGTTTCGTCTTCCAAAAGTACTACATCGCGAAGTCGCGCATCTAATTCGCCAACATGCTAAAGAGAGAAGGGTGCATATAAAAATTCTGATTAAAAGAAAAGTCAGATGCTTGGTTGCGTAATGTTCATTTTTTAGTCGAACAAAACACAAGAGCCGAAATTGTTTAGCAGTCACACTCAAACACTGTTATTTTAATTTCACCAAACAACCTAAAAAACCATTTTTCGCATCGACTGGATCTTCCAGTAACCGAGATAAGAGGGTTTATTCTGAAACGCGGTCAAGGTTACTTCGCAGAAGAATAGAAATGGCTAACCTATTACTGTAGTCAATTAAGTGAGATGGGCGTGGTGTGTTGGTTGTAATACATGAAGAGAGGGAAAATCACCTGAAAATCTTTCTTTTCAAACATTAATTGCAAAGGAAGGCTCCTAAGAATACCATTAATTATTGATGTCTTAAGAACTCGGCAAACATTGGGTGAAACAGACTGTATTTTCCCCTTCCTTGCCTTAACAATAGTTCTTTTTTCTCAAGCCTTGAGAATAATTCGGCTACGCTACCAAAGTTTTTAAAATCAACTGGAGAAACAAACTCTTTTTCAGTTTCAGCGATTGCTGTCATTAGTTCTCTTTCTTTCTCTGAGGCAGTTTGGTACTTCTGAGAGAAAATTGTTTCTCCGAGAGATTCTTCTATAGACGGCCAAGCATTATCAAGGTCCTTTAGCCCAACCGTTTGGATGTCACCGGCACGTATCAGTAACTCGAACATAGCGAACATGATCAGGTAAGGATGCCCATTTGTCTTTTTAGTTATCATTTCAATTACTGGGTCGTCTACCGAAATCTTGCTTCCAACCAATTTCAACCTTACCTCAATGGACTCTTTTGCTTCATTGAATGTGAACGGCTTTAAATCAAAACGCTTGAAGAACCTCACGACTGGTTCTGCCAATTCTGCTATTTCAGAGAATAAAAGCGACTGCGCAGTCACGACTAGCGAGTAATTGCATTTTCTGTTAACGAGTTCTTGGAAAGTAGTTCTTAGGTTGAGGTAAGCTGAGTCTTCGGCTTTAATTGGAAAATAGTGAAGGTCATCAAGCATAATAAATGCTATCTGGACTCCTGACGGCTTGAGATGATCTTCCCACAATTGTTGTAAAGCGTCCGTTAGGTTGGGTTGTTTTTGTTTGGTATTTCTCTGAGCGGAGATAACGCCTAAATCTAGACCTAACTCCCATCTGTCAATCTCGCTTTTGATGCTTGGCAATACTTTTTTTGTAGCCTTGATTGTTGATTTAACTGTTCTAAGAAAGCTTTCGGTAAAAGTATTCTAACTTTGGCAGTCCTGAGGCGAAAGCGGAAAATAGATGCAAACGCACCGAATTTCATCTTGGAGTTCTTCAAGGGCAATTTGCCTGAGCTTGTATATCAAGGATGTCTTGCCTTGTCCCCATGTACCAAGTATGGCATAGTTTAATGGAGCTGGAGGATTCAATTTCGCTGAATTGATTACAGTTTCTTTGAAATACCGAAGTTGCTCTGCTCTATCAGCAAAACATAATGGTTGGGCTGGATGCTGTGGCGAAAAAGGATTTATGTTGTGATTTTTGTTATGATTGTGATTTTTCGTTATGACTAACCTCTTGATTTACTTTTCATTAAGCTTGTACCGCTGAATTTTGGCTATACCGCGGCAGGTTCGATGAATTAATCGACCTCCGTAGTACATTCCTTCTCCTTCGTAGACTTTTCGTCCACAGATAGCGCATGTCTTATAGCCCATGTGATTTTTGTTATGTCTGTGATTATAAAACACTTGTGGTCGAAAAGGCTGCAAGATTTTTCAAGTTTAGACTCCATTTCGTTGGTGCCTCGACAAAAATGGTTAGAAAACAAGTAGTGTTAGTAAAATAGGCTGGTGTGTTGGTTGTAACCCGCCTTCTGTCAGCAAAAACCGCTTTAAATAAGGGAGGGGGAGGTCGCTTAGAGAGCTAGATTTGTTAGTAAAGTGTCTTTTTAAAAAACAAATTGGCAAACTAGCAAACGATGAAAAAACCCAAGATATCGCCAATAATCATTGCTAAAACATTGCGTTTTTACAGCAAACACTAATCATTCATAATGGCGAGACCTGCAAACGTTTAGACTATATATAAGGGGGCTATAGACAAAAATCACAGCTAGCTTTCCAATAGTGTTCCTTTCAGGTAGGTTGCTGAAGCCTCCACCACCTTAACTCGCAAAGTTTTTCCCAACAAATTATCCTGACTTTTAATGACAATTGGCTTGTAGGCGAAGTTGCGCCCCACCCAAGAACCCTCCACCTTGCCCTTTTCGTCAACGAACACTTCACCCGTCCAGCCGACCCAACGCAGGTTCCGCTCAGCCGAAAGCCGCTTCGCCAACTCCGCTGCAACAGTGCTTCTGCGTTTAATCTCTTCCCGCTCAACAACGCCCTCCTTCATTCTTGCGGCTACGGTTTTGGGTCTGGCAAAAAACTTGGAAACATTAACCACATCAGGCTTAACTTCCTCTAAGAGTTTAAGCGTGTTCTCGAAAGCTTCGGCTGTTTCGCCTGGAAAACCAACGATAACATCCGTTGCAAGCGTCAAATCTGGATACGCTGATCTAAACGTGTCAACGATTCCTTTGAACTCTGCTGCCGTGTAGAACCTTCGCATGTACTGGAGCACGGTGTCGTCGCCGCTTTGCACGGGCAGGTGCAAAAACTTGAAGAAATTTGGGTTTTTGAAAGCTTCAATCAGCTTGTTCTGCATGTCGGTAACCATGTTGGGCGTCATCATGCCGACGCGAACCCGAAAATCACCCTCCAACCCGCCCAGCGCCTGTAAAAGTTCGGCAAGGTCGGTACCTAAATCCCGCCCATAACAAGCTGTATCCTGAGATGTGACCCAAAACTCCTTGGCGCCAGCGGCATAATCGCTCCGCATGCGCTCAACCACTTCTTTTATGCTGTAGCTTCGCAGGTGCCCGCGCGCAAAAATGACACAGCAATAAGTGCAGGAACCTAAACAACCGTAATTTATCGGCACCACGCTTACGACTGGGTTGACTCTTTGCCTAGGAAGCGTAAGCGGCGGCATCTCGTTCACTTTGGCTAAATCGAAAACTTTCTCGCCAGCCAAAACCCGCGTCACCACATCGACGATTTTTTTGCCGACCGCTGGCCCAACCGCGCCGTCAAAACGGGCTTCACGACATAGGCGTTCAAAACTAATCTTGGGCAAGCAGCCTGAGACAACGATTTTTTTGTCTTTGGGGGCGTGTTTTAGGGCGTCGATTATGCGGTTTTCGGTTGGTCCTTTGACGGCGCAGGTGTTGTAGATTAAAAGGTCAGCTGTTGTTTCTGAAGCGGCTAATTGGAATCCTGCTTCTGCTAGGCAACCTGCTAAGACTTCGCCGTCTGCCATGTTGGAGGAGCAGCCGAAGTTTTTAACGAAAACTTGCCAGACCATGGTTCTCTCGCACGTTAGTTGCTTCATCAAGGAATAAAAACGTAATCCTTGCCCTGCCTGAATTGACAGGAACCTGCAGCATCCATGTTCCAACGTTTATAAACAGTGGAACGAACATGTTATAGGCATATTTAAGGCATGATATATAGAAGTATAACCAAGAATACATGCTTTAGTTATTTACCCACCAGTTACGGGAGAAAATCCTAATGAAACTAATCACTCTGTATCTGCCTGAAACGTATATAAAAGCTTTGGACCAGTTGGTTGACGAACGGTTCTATCCAAACCGCGCCGAAGCCATCCGAGTCGCTATCCGAGATTTAATCAGTGCTGAAGTTTGGAGGCGCAAGGGCGTTGACTAAACACGTACACGAAGACGCTTTAAAGTGCCACTTGTCGGTTGAGGATATCAAAATTGAAGTCACCCCAAAAATCATCGACAACACCATGGTCCTTGGCGCACTCAGCATCATGCCCAAGGCCAAAGAAAAAATGAAAACCAGGATGGTTAAAGCTAAAGTGACCGCTAAAAAAAGCCGCTTAGAGAAAGCCACAAGCCACCTCTACGACCTTGAAAACAGCTGTGGACCCGAAAAACCGTTAAACATCGATTTCGGCCTCTACCAGATGGAAGACTACTAAACCACTCTTTTCCCTATTTTTGTTTTAATTTCTATTTGAATTTTAGAAAGGCTATTATTCCCAAACCATCGATTCTTTTTGCATGAACAGTATCCTAGCCCAAATCCGAGCCGACCTCAAAGCCACCACCGACGAGAAAACGCAGAAGAGTTTCCAGCGCTTCTTCAAAGAACAGGTAAAATACTACGGCGTCAAGACTGAGACGGTTGGCAAAATAGCTAAAAAATACGGGCCCCATGTAAAGGCTTTAGATAAGCAGGCGATTTTTGCGTTATGCGAAGAACTTTTCGGTTCAGACTATACCGAGGAAGCATTCATCGTTTCTTTCTGGCTGCCCAACTACGTTGAGCATCTGGAGCCGAGTGATTTGGCAACGTTCAAGCTGTGGATTGAACGCTACGTTAACAATTGGGCAAAATGCGACGGGTTCTGCAACCACACCATCGGCGACCTGCTCCAAAAATATCCCCAAACTATCTTGGATGTGAAGAATTGGGCTAAAAGCGAGAACCGCTGGCTCAAGCGGGCTGCAGCTGTGTCATTCATCGTTCCAGCCAAAAAAGGCCTGTTTCTGCAGGAAGCTTTCGAAATAAGTGATGTATTGTTAGCGGATGGGGATGATATGGTGCAGAAGGGTTATGGGTGGCTGCTTAAAGAGGAAAGCCGAAAACACCAGAAAGAAGTTTATGATTATGTGGTTAAGAACCGCAAAGCCATGCCGAGGACTGCGTTGCGGTATGCTGTTGAGTTGATGCCTAAAGAGCTTAAGGCAGAGGCAATGAAGAAAGACTAACTTGCAACCGTGGAAAAAACAATTTGGTCACTTTAGTTACAAAAAGGTTGTTGTTAACTGCTCAGATCAGATCTATAGCGCTCTTTTAAAATTTGATTAAATAGTCCATGTAATCAAGTTTAAAACAAAGAACTGACTTAAAAAATGAACTCATTATTAAAAATCTTGATTTAATATTCAGAACGCTTAAAAAAACTTGAAGGAAAGATTAAGTTGATAACTACACTTGAGAATGTGTTGATATTTGGAAGAATCGGCTACTACCAAATCGCTAGACAATAACAGTATTGATAAAGCATTAGCAATTCTTCACGTTGATGATGATACTTGTTTTTTAGGCGTTTCCAAACAAATTTTAGAAATGAACAGCAAATTTGAGGTTGATGTTGCTTCCAGCGTTGAGGAAGCTATCCAGAAAATGCAGCAGAAAAGGTACAATGCAGTAATCTCCGATTATGAAATGCCCAACCAAGACGGATTGTTGTTTTTAAAGCTACTTAGAGAACAGCAGAACGATGTCCCGTTTGTGCTCTTCACTGGGAAAGGCAGAGAAGACGTAGCCATTAAGGCATTAAACCTTGGTTCGGATGCCTATATCAACAAATCAGGCGACCCAGAAACCGTTTACGGCGAACTATCGGATGCTTTGATTAAATCCATAGAGCGCAAGAAATCTAAAAAGTTGCTTGCAGACTCGGAATTTAAGTATCGTAAATTAATAGCAGGATTGCTGCAAGGTTTACTAATTGTTCAAGGTCCTAAGCCACGCATTGTTTTTGCAAACCCCGAGATGGAAAAGATAACAGGTTTCTCTAATCAAGAATTAATTTCGCTTTCACCTAGTGAAATGGGGAATATGGTTCATCCCGAGGACAGAGAGATTTTCGTAAACCTCTTTAGCAGGCGCATATCAGGAGCTGAAGCTGAATCATGTTATGAGTTTAGGGGGATAAGAAAGGACGGTTCAATGATTTGGCTGGAGACATGCGCAAGCCTTATTGAATATAATGGGCAACCAGCTGTACAAGGTGTATTCTTAGATATTACCGAACGAAAGAAAGCTGAAGAAAAACAGGGAAAGCGAAGCAAAATACCGAAGCATATTCAATAACTCTGAAGCTGGCATGTTCAGGACTAGATTGGATGGTTCTGAAATCCTTGACTGCAACGCCAAGTTCCTCACCATCTTTGGAAGAACCCGCGATGAAGTGATAGGGAAACCGTCAATTATGCATTGGGCTGACCCAAGTGAACGGCAAGAAATAGTCCGCATACTCCAAGCCAAAGGGCAGGTTGCCGAATTTGAATGCAAAATGCTAAACAAGCAGGGTGACGTTAAAACCTGTCTGACATCATTAAAGCTTTATCCTAAACAGGGAATATTAGAAGGATCAATAATCGATATTTCCGAGCGCAAAAGGGCAGAAGATGCACTCAAGAAAAGCCAGCATTTTGTTGAAAAAATTTTGAATACAACCCCGACACTAATTTACATTTACGATTTAACGGAACAACGCAATGTCTATGCTAACCGCGAAATACTTGCTTTCTTAGGCTACACAAACGAGCAAATCCAGACAATGGGCTCAAGCTTGTTTTCGCAAATATTGCATCCAGATGATGTTGGAAGCGTTGCTAATCATCACTTGCGACTAAGCAAAGCTGGCGACAACCAGAGACTTGAACTTGAATACCGCATGAAACATTCAGATGGCGAATGGCGTTGGTTACATAGCATAGACATCCCGTTCAGCCGCACTCCCGAAGGTGCCGTTAACCAAATTTTAGGTTCGGCAGAGGACGTCACAAAACGCAAAAAGGCTGAGGAAGCGCTTGCAGATTCTGAGGCTAAGTATCGAGCGTTAGTCCTTAACGCTGATGACACTATCTTGCTTACAGATCTTAGGGGCAAGCACATTTTCCGAAACCCTGCATATTTTAGAGATTTAGGGTATGAAGTCGGCCAAAAAATTGAGTTGGACGGGTTTGCTAAGGTACATCCCGACGATTTGCCTGCTATCAAGGAGAAAATGGCAGAGCTTCTCACAAAAGGTTCCTCGACTAGTGAGTATCGTGTTAAACATCGTAATGGCTCTTGGGTTTATCGACTTGCAAGGTCCACTCTTATTTATAACCAGCGTAATGAGCCGTACGCGATTTTGGCAATAATTAGAGATGTAACTGAAAACAGAAAGGCAGAACAAGCCCTCAGGGATTCAGAGCAAAAATATCAATTACTAAACGAAAAGCTAAACATCGTTGGCGCTTTTGCAAGGCATGATATTCGAAATAAGCTTGAAGTAATCAGCGGAAACGTCTATTTAGCTAGAAAAATCGCCAAAGAAAACCATGTGTTATTATTGACCAAACTAGACCAGATTGACATTGCTAGCCATAATATTGTTAGGATTTTAGATTTTTCTAAGGATTATGAAGCGCTGGGAAGCAAGGCGTTATCGTTGGTGAATGTAGGCAAGGCTGTTGATGACGCGTCATCGGCTTTTTCAGATTTGAAAGGGATAAAAATCAAAAATGAATGTGCCGATTTTAAGGTTTTAGCTGATGACATGCTAACAACGATATTTCATAACTTAATCGAAAACTCGCTTAAATACGGGAAGAAAGCGACCCAAATTAAAGTATGCGTCCAAACGAATACCGATGGGTCAGCCACTATTGTGTATGAGGATGATGGGGTAGGTTTAGATGATGCTGTTAGACCGAAACTTTTTGAGAAAGGCGTGGGCAAAGGCACAGGTTATGGGTTATATCTTATCAAACATACGTGCGAATTGTATGGCTGGAGCGTTAAAGAAACCGGCGAACGCGGCACGGGAGCACGTTTTGAACTAAATATTCCAACGAACCAAAAACCCGAAAGTTGCAAATGCACAGTAGCCGCCTAGAGCTTAAAAAAAATTAAAATTAAAGAAAAAAAGTTTTCTCAAAAGCCAATATCATTCTATGTTCTAATTGTGCCAGCATTGATTTCTTTCGCAGTGCTGTAAGCATCATAAATATTGTAAATCCAGAACAGCGGGTACAAGAGGAAACCGATCAGAATTAGCATTGATAGCACAGCAACCACTCCGACAACGATAAACAAGAGTCCTTTGCCAATCTGACCATTGTATATTTGTCCTAAACCAACAAACAAGAATGAAAGAACTGCTGCTAATCCTTCGCTCTTTCTTTCAGCCATGATTGTTGGCGGGAAGCTTGTTGGAGGCGGTGCAACTCTTACTCCGCATTTTGGACAGATTTCTGCTCTTGCATCAATCTCGGCTCCACAGTTAGAGCAAAACTTTGTTTTTCTATCACTCATCTATATCTTTCTCCAGCAAATCCAAATAAATTCTAATGTTTTACGTATAAGAATTTAAGCTTTGCTAAGTTTTTGCAGCGGTAACTAAACAAAGATTCCAAGCGGGTTTGCCCCAAAAAATATGGGTAACTTGCAGTTTAAGGCATTGGAACCTTAACGTTAGAGTTTTTGTCCGCATCGTGTGCAGTAGGCGGCGTCTGTTTGGTTTGGTGTTCCACAGTTGGGGCAGTATTTCGCTTGCCCTGCCATAGGTGGAACGTTGGAGGGTGCAATTGTTTGGGTTGACGGTGCTTTTATCCTGAAGAACGCTATTGCCAGCAACACCCACGCGATGTCTTGCACTATTCCTCCCGGAATCGCCACAATCAGAAGGGTTTCGATTGTTATCAGCGAGTAAGACGCGAGCGCAGCAAACACAATCCCCAGCACAATAGTTAGTGAAGCGCCCGCCAACAATACTTTAGCGGCAGACCTAAACAAGGGCACCTCAGATTTAGTCGCCAGCAAGTTAAACGCCTTCACATTAAACAATACGTTAATCAAGGCAACAAAGCCAATAACAGCCAAAAGTGGGGCCAAATACGTTAGCATCATTGCTGTTATTTGAGTTTGTGAAGTAGTTGACGGGTTAAGACTTGGAATTATACTTGTTAAATTGAAGAAAAGGACCACAACAAAAATTGCCACCGCTATTACCGCTGCAACTATAGTAATTATGATTCCCCATAAAATGTAGCTAAATATTCGGTGCTCGCTATAAGCCTTAGAAAAACCATACATTGCTATAAAAAAGAGGACAAACCCAACAAAACCAAAAACTCCAATAATGCCACTGACCGCAGAAAATGCTAGGTTGGCTGCCGCTGAATTAGGATAAGCATAGTGAATAAGCGAGGAAACCCCGCTGACAGCGCCAATCAGAGTAAAACAAGCGCCGATTCCGCCCAATGTCCTGTTAGTTTGAATGCTCAACTTGTAACCCCACAGCTATTATGTAGGGCTAAGGGGATAAGTTTTTTGCAAGCTGCAAGCAACTAAAAAAGCACTATTTTTTCGCTTGTTTCTTTATGTTGCCAACTCTTAGTTTTTCCACATCAGCCTTCTGGGGCAACGCTACAGTTATGGTTTTGTTGAGGGCTTCTCTGCCGAACTTCACCGTGACTTCTCCCGATTTAGCGTCCGAGTAAGAAGCGGTCAATTTAGCGGCTGTTTCAATAGCCGCCTTAGTTTTAGGTCCCTGCAAAATAGTTACTGGCCCCACTACATCGGGAAGTTCAAAGTAAAATTCACTTTTAGTTTTCCGTGCAGTCAAGAGCTTGTTTTCCTCTTCATTTCTTCCAACGATTATCTTGTTTTTGCCAAGCCTGAAATGCCTGCCAATCCGCAACAAAGCAATATCAGCCATGGACACGCGTTTCTTGCAGGTGAACAGGTCTCGGATTTTCTTTGCGTATTCTTCGTATGTTAATAGGCATCCGCCAGCGGGACAAGGATAATCCTTTATGCCGTATTCTTCTGCGAGCTTGAACTGCGGCTTTCTTGATCTGCCTTGAATGTCAAGCAGTTTGGCTCTGTCGACTAGCCCTTTCTTTTCGGCTTCGGTTTCAGGAAGCAAACGAGCCGACAGCGGCCTCAAAATTTTACCTTCAAGCCCAGCTTCTTTTTCAATAAGTTTCATGGCAGGATAATGCTGAGACATGGGCCGCTCATCCAAAACCTCGCCCGTAAAAATGAAGCTTGCGCCGATTTCCCTCGCGTATTTTTTGGCTTTCTTCATTAAGAAAATTCTGCAGTCAATGCATGGGTTCATGTTTCTGCCGTAACCGTGTTTGGGGTTGCGAAGCATCCGCAAATAATCCTCTTTTGCCACGACGACTTTTAGGGGAACTTTTAACTGTTTTGATGCATCCACTGCTGCGCAGCCGCCTTTTTTGCAGAGGCAGAAGGGGCTTTTAACGTTGAAGGCTACCACTTCGATGCCTTGCTTTTGAATCATTTCTGTCGCAAGGATGCTGTCTAAGCCACCAGAAAGCAAACCTAAAGCCTTAACGCGAGTCATATCGCCAATAGCATTCTGCCCTCACAAATAATAATTTACCTATAAACAACAAACCAAAAACCTCGACAAAAACCAAACAAGAACAATCTTAATTATCGCTTCATCAACATGGAAAGGCATGATTGGCGTAGCGTTGGCGATAATTTCAGCGGCAACATCAGCCCTCTCAGTAGTTCTGGTCAGGAAATACTCCAATCAATCCAGCGCCTTCAACATCAGTTTAGCCATCAGCTGGGTAGGAATGCTGATCCTCTGGCCCCTTGCGCTGGTCTTAACTGATTTCTCGTCAGCCAACATTATGAGCGTTTTGCTCTTTGCGTTAAGCGGCGTCTTAACCCCGGGATTCGTTAGGCTCCTGTACTACCAGGGAATGAAAAAGCTCGGCGCACCAGTCAACTCATCCCTCTTCTCCATCTACCCGCTCTATACATCTCTTTTAGCCGTGTTGTTCCTTAGCGAAATTCTGGCGCCAGGCAACTGGGTGGGCATCCTGCTGGTATTCTCGGGTGGAATACTCGTTGAATGGACTTCCAGAGAAGCCAACAACCAAAACAAGCATTCAAGAAAAGACCTGATTTACCCCGTAATGGGTGGCATAGCCTTGGGCGTTGGCAGCATCTTCCGCAAGTACGCTCTTAACCTGTTTGATGCCCCAGTTTTAGGCGTCGCCGTCGCATACACGGCGTCTCTTCTGCCCTTCCTTGTGATGCTGGTGTTTTCAGCGCCAACACGCAAAGAGTTATCTTTGAAGCGGGATATGCGCCTGTTTTGGGTTGCAGGCGTTGGGCAAGCAATCACTTGGATGCTAAGTTTTTACGCTTTAAGCTTCGATGAGGTTTCGGTGATAACGCCGCTTCTATCCATTGAACCCGTGTTTGTAGCCCTGTTCGCCTACCTGTACCTGCGAAAAATCGAGCGCGTCTCCACCAAACTAGTCGTAAGCATCGCTCTTACCGTGTTAGGCGTGGTTTTGGTTACGGCAAAATTCTAGTTTTTAACCATACCTATAAGTCGCTTGCTCACCGTATTGTAGAATAATTTAAAAAGCATTCTGAGAATATATCATGTGATTTATGGATACTGATTGAGGATTAGTTGTGGACGTCAGCATCTTCATTCCCGTTTACAAAGAATCCAATCAACTAGCAGGCATGCTAAACGAACTTAGCTCGCAGAATGTTTCGAAAGAAATTTTTGTAACCGTCGACCAGCCCACTGATGCTTTCTGCGAAAAAATAAAGCGGCTTGAGAACGAGACTGTCCAATTCATCGTTAACAAGGAGCGCGTTGGGAAAGCAAACGCCCTCAACAGCACCGTCAAACTATCCACAGGCAAAGTGCTGCTTTTCCTCGACTCAGACGTTGGAATCCCAAACGACCCAGACTACCTCAGAAAAATCGTCATGGAAATGCAGCATGCCGACGTATTGGATATAAAAAAGAAAGTCACCAAAGACAAATCCTTCCTCTCAAAAATGGCATATTACGAATACTTCACCTTCAACATCAGCGCTTGGCTAGCGTCAAAGTACATGCACAAGTGCCCCGCTGTAAACGGCGCCGCCTTCGCGATTAAACGGGAAATGTTCGAGAAAGTCCACGGGTTCAGGAAGGTAGTTGCTGAAGACATTGATATTGCCACCAGATCTTTTTTGGAGGACGGTAGTTTTGCTTACTCGCATGATGTTGAAGTAAAAAACGAGGTGCACTCGGATTGGCGGAAGTGGTTTACGCAGCGCAGGCGATGGGCAATTGGTCAAGCGCTGTGGCTCAAGGATTGGTATAAGCCATTAGCTAAACGGTTCATCAAGAAGCCCCAAATTTTTCTGCCCAGCCTATTTTTCCTCTACCCGTCCGTCGCCGTGTTTCTTTTGAGCGCAGTCATACCCAGCCTGTGGATGTATAATTCGCTTCTGGTTTTTTCGCTGTTTTTGTCGGTGAAATTCAACATTGCATTGCCCATTTTCCTGTTGTCCTTGGGAACCGCAGACGTACTTAAAATCCTGCTAATTTCCATGTCAGGCTTTGCAATAACCGCCGCAGTATTCTATGGCTTCTCTAGAAAACTGGGCTTTAACGAAGTAAAACTGCACGAACTCTTCGTTTACTACTTCTTCTACTCCTCAGTTTGGATGATAATAATAATCGTGGGTCACATCCAAGTACTCGTTTTAGGCAAAAAAGCTGGGCCAGACTGGAAAACATAGCGAGCTACTCTCTCAGAGTGATCCCCCTCCCCCTCTACATATAGCCTGAATTAATTTGCAATCGCAGCCTCGCTTACGTGGATGTGTTTTGGGGAAAGCGATAGGTAAAATTATATCTGGAAGTACCTCATTTAGAGTGCCCTGTGTGGGTCCGTGACGCAGTACGGATAGCGTGTCAGCCTTCTATCACCCTGCTGGGTGTGAAGACAGCTGAAAGTCGTGGGTTCAAATCCCATCGGACCCGCCATTAGACCCAACCTTCAGGTGTAAATCCCAGTGGTTACGAACCTGCTACAGAAAATTTCCTTATGCCCCAAATAACTTTAGGCTCAAATCCAATCTGGAAACTATTTCTTTATTTCTGAAATTTTCTTTGTCAGCGCCAATATTCCTTTTAGGATATCTTTAGGTGAAGGCGGGTTTCCAGGAATCTTCAAATTAACATCAAAAATCTTTTCAGCGCCCCCCAAAACAGCGTAAGAATTGTTCAGGATTCCTATGCCACATGCATCGTCTCCTACAGCCACCACGAACTTTGGGTTGGGCATGGCGTCGTAGGTTTTTTTGGCGGCAGTTGCCATGTTAAGCGTTACTGCGCCCGTCACGATGAGAACGTCTGCGTGTCTTGGTGAAGCAACAAATGTTATGCCGAAACGTTCAACGTCGTAGTGAGGGGCAGTTAGGTTGACGAGTTCTATTTCGGTGGAGTTGTCGCTTCCAGAATCTAACTCGCGGATAGCAAGGCTCCTCCCAAAAACCTTGTCTACCTCTTTTTTGAGGCTTAAGCCAACTGCTTCGAACTCTGCATCTTTAAACGGGAAGTTTTCTGTTGCTTTCTTTTCAAAAACCGACAAAATCCGTTTTGCCATATCAATCACAAATCCGTGCCTGCATAAGACAGGTTCATGCTTTTGTTAATCAACGGAAAATCAGGCACAATATTCCCCAAAACCGCGTGCTCAATGGCTTGCCAGTTACAGAAAGACGCAGTCCGCACTTTGTACCTGTCAACTAAGCCATTTTTCAATAGGACCCAGTGAACGCTCTGACCCCGCGCCGACTCAACAATCGACAACGCGTACCCATCTTTGATCTGGTATGGCGCAAATATTTCGCCGCTGTCCAGCTTGCAAAGTACATCCTGAATGATTTTGATTGAATCAAGGATTTCTTCGGCTTTCAGGCTGAATCTAGCAAGAACGTCCTTGTTTTGAAGTGTTCTCACTTTTAGGTCCATTTCTCTGTACAATCCGTAGGGATGGTCGATGCGGGTGTCAGTCGTTTTTCCTGAAGCGCGAGCAACTGGACCCGTAACGTGCAGGGGGATTAAAAGTTCTGGTTTGACATTGCCTGTGGTTTCGAATCGGTCAATTAGTGAAAACGTGTTATCGATGCCTTCCGCTTTGCCTAAGCGTTTAGAAAATGACCCAAGAAACGCCGAGAGGTTCCTCAACGCTTGCTCAGGAACATCTTTACATAAACCGCCTAGAGCAACTATGCCTTTCATGAATCTTGAACCCGTCAACGCCTCATTTTGCCTAAAAATTTCTTCTCTGAGTATAAAGAAAGGGCTTGCGCCAGCAGGGTAAGCTACGTCCACAATCATGCCGCCCAAGTCGCCGAGGTAAGAGTAGATTCGCTCAAGCTCCAAAAACACTGTCCGCAACTGCAAAGCCCGTCTTGATACCGCAATGTTGGATATTTTTTCCACGGCACTGCAGAAGGCTACCGCGTTTGCAACTGTTTCGTCGCCGCTTACAGTTTCAGCTATCTTGACGCATTCTTGGGGTTTTAAGCCTTCGGCGAGCTTCTCTAAGCCTCGATGCTTGTAGAACATCTTGATTTCAAGGTTGAAAATAGTCTCGCCAATAACGCTGAACCTGAAGTGCCCCGGCTCGATGATTCCTGCATGGACTGGTCCAACGGGTATCTGGTATACTCCTTCGCCCTCAACTACCTTGAAGGGATATTCGTCTCCGCTGGGTGTGACGGTTTCTATTTTTCCGTTCTTAAAGGACTTGAGGAGCGGATGAAAATCAGCTGGGTAAGTTTCATGGAGAAACAGCCGCCGTTTGTCAAAGGCACCTGAAAACTCTACCCCAAAACCGTCTGTAACTTCACGTTCATACCAGCATGCAGAGGGAAAAACAGTAGCAACTGAAGCCACATGATTACCCGCTAAGGAGCATTGCAGGACCAAAATTTCGCTATACCCAACTTTTTCAAAAGCATAAAATAAGGTAAAGCCTTTGTCCACAAAGTTTTCGGCGCAGAACAAAAGAATTAGCTCGAAATTGTTTTCATAGAGGCGGCTGATGGCTTTTTGAACTTGATTTTCTTGAACGGTTAGGTATAGTTCATTGTTTAAGCCTGCAGCGATTTCTAGTTTCTTTCCGAATAACTTTTCGAGTTCATCGTTCAACTTCATAATCTCACCTTATTCCAAGTTCCCCTACTATGGTTTTCAGTAAATCGTTCAGCTGCTGTGGGAAAAATACTCCGAGAACAAAAACGGCAACCAACAGAATTATAATTGGCAGTTTCATGCTTACTGGAGCGTTGAATCGTTTAAGTTCCTGTGAGCCGTCTTCGCTTCTTTTGGAGAACATTTTAATCAAAAATAACCCGAATGCAACTGTTGCGAAAAGGAAAATTATCAGCAATCCAAAGAGCAAAAATGGAGAAACCGAGGCTGACTGTAGAAGAATCGAGATTTTCGGCAGAAATATAGCGGACGTAGGCATGCCTATGATGGCTATGGCGCCGAGTATGAGGGTCCATGAGGCGAAGGGTTGCAGCTTGAAAGCATCTTTTATGTGGTCCATCCTGACGCTTTCGAACTGGTGATGCAGGATGCCTGCGGAGAAAAACAGCGATGCCTTAGTGAAAGCATGCGCAAGCGTGTAGAACAACGTCCAGAAAACCGCAACTGGAGTCCCTAAACCGAGTCCTACAAGGAGAAATCCCATGTTTTCTATTGTTGAGTAGCCTATGAGTTTCTTTAGGTTCACCTGATTTAGCATAGTTAGAGCCGCAACAACCATGCTGATGAGCCCAAAAGCAATTAGGAAAAACGAGATTTTGGGCAACTCGGAAGTTTGGGCGACAACTGCGTACATTCGGATTATGCCGTAGATTCCGACGCTGGTTATGCTTCCTGACAGGATGGCGCTTACTGGCGCGGGCGCTTTCGAGTGCGCACTCGGTAGCCAAGCATGGAAGGGGACGATACCTGATTTTGCTGCAAAACCCACAAACGTAAACACGAAAGAAGCAAAGAGAATTCCCGGTGAAAGCGTGCTTGCAACTAACATGAGGGTGCTCCAGTTGAGAGTTCCAGCGCCAAGGCTGCTCTGCGTTAAGGTGAAAATTAGAATTAAGCCGATGAACGAGAACAGCATGCATGTTGACGTTATGAAAACGTACTTGAGGGTTGCACCAATGTTCTTGGGCGCATTAAGAATCACAACCAGAACCGCTGAAAAAGCAGTTGTTAACTCAGCCAATATCCAGAAAAGCGCCAGATTATTTGAGAAGAACGCGTAGGTTATCACGATAAGCAGCAGGTTGAATGCTACATAGAACAGCTTCAGGTTATTTCGGCTCATCTCGCCAATTTCCATTGAACGCTCAATGTAGCTTTTCGCGTAGAGAGCAGCTAACAGAAACAGGACACCTGAAATGAGCACTTCATAGATGCCCAAGTGATCCATGAAGAAGTAGTTGCCGCCTAAGAGGTAGTTTGGAAGCACATCAGAAGCTAAAGTGTAGAGGGCAAGCGCAATGTAGGATGCAGGTAAAACAATCGACAATAAGTTGATGACCCTGTGTGATTTTGAGAATATAACCAGTAAAATGATTGCCAACCCGATTATAGCGTAAAGCGACAGTATTGTTATTAGGGAAAGCGTCATTATTTGTCCTCCTTGTTTGGATTCTCAAGAAAGCTTTGAACGCGCAAAAAATCGTCGTGCGATGTTTCGTTGGTGCTTAGTTTTCGTGTGTTCTGGAAGGGGTTTAGTCTATTGTGGAATTCCTCGATTGTTGAATCAATGCCGAAAGCCAGAATCGTTGCAAGTAGCGTAATCATAATCAAATCTACTGCTATCAAGACTTCAACAAGAAGCGGAAGCTCAGTGAGAAAAAGACTAAACAAAACAACGCCATTCTCCATGGTAAGGTAACCCACAACATTAGTGATCGTCTGTTTTCTAGTAAAAATCACAATCATACCCATGAAAACTATGGAAATTCCAATTGTTGCGCCAAGGAAGAAGAGGCTGGAGTTGAAGAAGTTAAGTTCAGCCAGAAGACGCGAGAACGAGACGTAAACGAAAACTATGATGATTACGCTTGCAAAAAGCGATTTCATTGGGGAAAGAAAGTGAAATTCAACGTCTCGTTTTATGTTGAGTTTTTTTAAAATGTGCGTCATGAACGTTGGGATAATTATGGTTTTGCTCACGAAGATAATTATGGCTAAAAACAGAAGTGGTATGCTGCCGGTTTCAACAAACAGCAGTGCAGCCATCAGGGAAAGAAGTAAGGATTGGGCAGCGTAGGTCTTTACCAGCGATGAGATGTCTCTTTTGACTATTATGATGGCGGCAGCGGCAAGTATTAAGACTATTAGAATTTGCGCTATGCTTTGGAAGGGGGCGATTATCATGCAAAAACCTCAATTATCAAGGTTACAATTGAAAGGAAAAGGGCAAGCCCAAACAACCCCGGCAAACGGAATAGACGCGATTTCGCGCAGGAAGACTCAAAGAGCCCAATAATCACGGCGACTATGACGGCTTTGATGAGAAATGCGCCAACCGAAATCAAAATTGACGTTGCGGTAAATTCGGTTGTGAGCCCCCACGGAAAAAGAATGTTAATTAGAATCCCCATAAGCAGCAACTGCTTCATTGCGTTGGACAGCTCCATCATGGCTAAGTTTTTGCCCGACTGCTCTAGAATCATAGCTTCATGAATCATGGTTAATTCAAGGTGAGTTTCTGGGTTGTCAACAGGAACTCTGGAGGATTCAACTATGATTACGATGAAAATTGAGGTGGAAATTAGAATTAGCACTGGGTTAACAAGAACATTCGAAGTTAATGCCTCGCGGAACATGTCGGGGATGTTTATGGTTTTGAAGGCGAATGCGAGGGCAGCAAAAACCACAATTATGACGGGCTCAATTAAGGCGGATATTGCCATTTCACGTGAACTGCCCATGCCGCCGAATGTGCTTCCAGCGTCAAGCCCTGAGAGCGCCATGAAGAACTTTGCAAGAGCAAGTAAGTAAAGAAACAGGATAACATTTCCCACTAAGTCGGTAGGTTGGGGAATAACTATCAAGGGAACAAAAAGGCTTGCAACAAGCAAGGCAGCGATGTTTACGAGTGGCGTGATTCTCATTATCCATGAGGCATTTTCTGAGTAGATTGTTTCTTTTTTCATGAGTTTGGCAAGATTGTAGTATGTTTGCAGTAGGGGTGGGCCTTTTCTTTTTTGGGCATACGCTTTCACCTTCTTAATTAGGCTTATGAATAGTGGAGAGGCAAACAAAACAAACAGGACGTTTAGTAAACCGTACAGTAGAAGCGTGATGTTCATGCAAACCACCAAATTATCAACAGAAACACGACGATGGTGGCGAAGGCGTATGCCACATGCAAGTCAACGTCGCCTCGTTGCAGGTTATTAACTATTAGAGACACTTTTCGTACAAAGTTAGCCACTGGAAGATACAGGCGTTCTTCGAAGAATTTCATGAGGTGAATTTCCGCTTTGCCACTTTTGAAAATGACTTTTTCATTGTCAAAGTAGGTGCGTTCCGACTTTTTCTGCGTCCGGAAAATAGATTTTAGAATGGTAACGATGGGTTCTGAAAAGCCAGATGCAGTGTACTCCATTTTTGAGTTTTGCGACGTGATTCCGCAGCCCCATGTTTCAGCAATCCGCTCTTTCTTCATTGCTGTCGTACGCAGGCCTAACCAAGCGAACACAAAGAGCCCTGTCAGCAGCGACCCAATCAACAACATGTTGGGGATTGGAAAGGAAAATCCAAGTATTCCAAAAATCTGGAACGAGAAAACTCCAAGGGCAACGCAAAGCGATGCAAGTATAGCTGGACCTATCAGCATGAGTTTAGGCGATTCTTTTGCCTTCTTGGCCTCTTCTGAGCGGGGCAACGCAAGGAAAGTGATTCCGAAAGCTTTAACGAAACAGGCAGCGGCTAAGGCACTGGTTAATGCAAAAACCGCTAGCGAGGCAATCAAGAGCATTTCTAAGGCAGGGTTTCCCAAAAATGCTGACTGGAAGAACGCTTGAAAAATCATAAGTTCGCTGACGAAGCCGTTGAAGGGGGGTAACGCAGAAATTGAAACCGCACCCACAAGAAACAGAAGTGCAGTGTAGGGCATTCGTTTGATTAGTCCGCCCATGTCTTCGATGTTTCTTGTTTCTGTTGCATTAACTAACGAGCCTGAAGTCATGAAGAGTAAGCTTTTGAAAATTGCGTGGTTTAAGGTGTGGAAGAGTGCGCCTATGAGGGCAAGTGTTGCAACAGCTTGAAGCCCTGACAACGCAAATATGACGTATAATCCGAAGCCTATGAGGATTATTCCTATGTTTTCGATGCTGTGATAAGCAAGAAGACGTTTGATGTCATGTTCCTTTAAAGCGTAAATGACTCCGAGAATTGCGGATACGGTTCCTGCCACAAGGATTAGTATGCCCCACCACAATTCCATAGGCATAAGCAGAACAAACCGCACTAACCCGTAAACTGCAACTTTAATCATTACACCCGACATTAACGCTGAAATGTTGGAGGGGCTTGCGGGATGGGCATAGGGAAGCCACTTGTGGAAGGGTATTATTCCGGCTTTTATTCCAAAGCCAACAAAAAGAAAAACGAACGCGACAGAAGTAACAAGCGGACTAGCCCTTATCTGTTGAATGTCAAAGGTTCCAGTCGCGTTGTAGATGAATAGAAACGCAAAAAGCAGAAAAACCGTGCTCAGTTGAGTCATGACAAAATAGAACATTCCTGCTTTTCCTGTTTCCTTCTTCTCAAAATCAGTCATAACCAGCAGAAATGATGATAGCGCCATGATTTCCCAGAAAAAGAGAAATGAGAACATAGTTGACGAGGCAATCACGAGAACCATGGAAGCGATGAATATGTTCATGAAAGAGACAATGAGGTTTTTTCTGCCGTCGTGGGTTCCATGTTCAACGTAATGGACGGAATAAATTGCTACAGCTACAGATACAACGGATACGAGCAGAATAAAAAATGCTGATAGTCGGTCTATGAGGAAAGAGAATTGCAGCGAAGGCATGATTTGGTAGGCAAATAGAGAAAAGCTTTGCCCAGACAAAATAACCTTTAGAGAGACAGCCAAAAGAAGGATACTGGCTATGCATGTGAAAAGAAGTGCTGCTTGCCTTGCAATTTTGCTGTTTTTAAGTTTGAAGCCTACTAGAGGAATAGCTATTGCGGGGAGAAAAGCAATTAAACCAACAGAAAACAGAGTTTCAAGCGTATCCTTTTAGCCTCGTCGAAAACAGAAATTGGTTGATGTTTTATTCTTCACATTAACTGCTGTTAAGCAACGGAAGGCACTGGCAACGCCGACAGCACTAGTCGCGACAAATATTTTCAGTTTCAATCCTAGGGTTATCATGTGAAGTCTTCAGCCAACCGCACAAACGATTAGAAAAGCTTTTTGGAACAGTTTGACGAAATGAACGTGCCTGAAAGGTAATGACGACTGTTTCGGATGCTGAAGAGTTGCATGCAAAACCAGTTCAAAGCCTTCTAAATATAACTAACAGGGATGAGAATTTTATTTGTTTAATTTTTTTTCCAAACCAAGAACATCGGAGGCTTTAAAGTTTTGCAGAGTAGTAAAAAGAGAGTTGCGCGGGGTGACATCATCACTCAGTTGTTGGTTCCGACCCCTTTTGGGTTCAAATCCCATCGGACCCGCTTTTGG
>PLNS01000008.1 GCA_003141855.1 Candidatus Bathyarchaeota archaeon
CCATTAGGACTCCTCGTTCGCCGGTTAGGTCGCTGTAGACTTCTTTTTCGAAGGTTGTTGGAAATAGGTATCCTGCGCCGATTGAGATGCCCAGAGCTTTAACGCGGTCCTCTGCCTTGCCTGTTGCATCTTGGAAGACTGCAAAGCTGCATCCCAAATGTCCAAAAAAGACTGCGCTGCCTGCCCCAAACTCACCGTGCCCAAAAGCAGAGAAGCCACCGCGCCGATACCTGCCGCATAGCCCAGCCGCAAACCCCGCGGACGCTTAATCATCAAGAAAAGCGTTGCAACAAAGACAGCTAATGCAGCAACCGTAATGTAGTCCAAACCAAGCCTCGCGTTTCTTAGCAGAGCGTTGGTTTCAGGTATAAAAGATTAGCTTGCCAAACAAGAGAGAACTTGATGTGCACTCAGACTAAAAATTAAAACAAAAAATAAAATAAAGATTGGAAAAAGAAGTTAAAATTGATTAGTAACCGTTTTCTAATTAGTTATTATTACTTTTAGTGGCTTTTCCGCTGGATTATCCACCGTTTGTAGTGCCATCTCAAACTCATCCAGCTTGAACCTGTGCGTGATGAGTCCTTTCACGTCCACGAGTTTTCGAGCGATTAATTCAACAGCCGCTGGGTACTCAACTGGGGAAATGTAAATCGTGAAAAATTGGGCTTCGTCCGCGTCTTCCAGGTTCAAGTAACCCTTCGATTCGCCGACCAATGCGACTTTGCCTGCTTTCCGCACCAAAAACGGCGTCTGCTCCACCGTCTGGGCGGTTCCGGCTGCTTCAATCACAAAGTCGGAGCCCATTTTGGTTAGTTTGCGGACGGTTTTGGGTACGTCTTCTTTTTTAGCGTTTATAACCGCGTCTGCACCGTACTTTTCTGAAAGTTCAAGCCTGTAATCCTCCAAATCCACCGCTATAACCCTGCAACCCTTCATCAATGCTATCTGCGTCATGAGCAAGCCGACGGCTCCCTGCCCAACCACGGTAACCCAATCCCCCAAGTTAGGCTGCAAGTGATTTAGGACTCGAAGCGCCAAAGCCACAGGCTCCACCACCGCCGCCTCTTCATCGCTAACGTTGGAGGGGAGGGGGATGAGACTTCGAGGAAGCATCGCTTTAGACTCGGCGAAAAAGCCGTCCCTTGTTAAGCCGTAGAATTTGCCGCGGACGCAGTAGGTTGGTGAGCCTCGGAGGCAGAAGTAGCAGTGTCCGCAGTTCACTATGGGAACCATGACAACGCGCTCGCCAGTGTCCTCTCTTATTCCGCAGGCGTCGTGTCCAAGGATTCTGCCTTTTTTCATCCATTTCCACTCGCCCCGATAGAAGTGCATGTCGGTTCCGCAGATGCTTCCAGCCTTAAACTTCACAAGCACCCTGTTGCCTTTAACTTCGGGTTCAGGGGCATTTTCGATTTTGATGTCGTGGGGTCCGTGGTAAACAGCGGCTTTCAAAAAGAGTCAACCTCTAATAATTGAAGCGTTGTTGGCGGGGTATTAAGTTTGTTGTGCCTTTCTCAGCTCTGCTTGCGGTAGACTAATAACCACTACAGCGTATCAATGGTTGATGCCCTATGAACTTGGATGAATACACCAAAGAAAAAATCTGGCAGTTACTAGTCGAAGCAGTCCACGCCTCCGTTATGTACCCAACTCATAAGGCTTACACCCGCGATAGCATAATGCCCCAGAAAGCTGATGTTTCGGCGAATGAGCTTGCGGAAAGACTGGGGATGCCGCTTGGTGAAGCGCTGATTATTTTGAGTGAGTTAACGCAAGAAAGAAAATAATTGATTGAGTCGCTTTTCTGGATATTTTGTTGTTGGTATGTGGCTTCGAACGCAGGCTAGTCGATATGCTTAAATATGCACAACGGCTCACTGGAAAACAGTGAAAAAAATGAAAGCCACGGCAATAACAGCAGTCATATTAATAGTTATAATTGTATCTGGAATAGGCGCTTATGTAGCTTATAATTACATGCAAAATGCAGGACAGAACACGCAACCAACCCCGACTCCAGTTCCCACGCCCTCACCATCACCGTCGACTTCAGCAACGCCTTCTCCAAGCCCAACTACATCCCCTTCTCCAACAGCTTCTCCCACTCCAACCGCAAGCCCCACAGCATCTCCCTCGCCTTCGCCATCCCCGACAACCACTCCAGTAACACTCACAGTCTCATCCACAACAAGCCTTCGTGACACAGGACTAGAAGACACCGGAACAGGCAACATAAAAGATGCATTCCAAGCCAAATACCCCTGGATAACAGTTAACTTTCTCGGACAAGGAACAGGCGCCGCAATACAAACCGCCCTGAGAGGAGATGCGGACATGATAATGGTTCATGACCCAACACAAGAAGTAACCTTCCTAAACAACGGGTATGGCGTTAACCGCAAAATCATAGCATACAACTACTTTATCATCGTGGGGCCTCCAAATGACCCAGCAGGCGTTTTAGGTATGTCTCCAACAGATGCACTGAAACACATAGCTGACCTAGCACAAGCGGGCACACCTAACTTAATTTGGGTCTCAAGAAACGATAGTTCAGGAACATACTCAAAGGAAAAGGCGCTATGGACAGCTGCAGGCTTAAACATTGCTACACTCAGCCAGCAAACGTCATGGTTTAAATCAACTGGTTCCGGAATGGGAACAACCCTTGGAGTAGCTAACGAATTCAATGGCTACGTATTGTCCGATACGGGAACTTACCTTGCTTACTATGGAACCGGAGCAGGCCAAATTCAGTTGAAACCTGTCGTTCAAGACCAAAAAGACCTGCTAAACGTCTACAGCGTAATAATTGACGACCCACGCAACTCAGCTCTTACTGGAACCCACTTTGACGCAGCAATGCAACTCTTAAATTACCTGGTTTCTGCTGAAGGACAGCAATTGATTGGTAACTTTGGCAAAGCAACCTATGGGCAATCACTATTCACGCCATTTGTACCATTAGCTAGCGGCGCATCACCAAACACCGAAGTTCTAGGTTGGATACAGAACTACGCATACATCCCCGCGAGTGCAACTGAATGTCCTGCCCAATACCGCTATAACGCAGGCAACCTTTACTCGCCATCATACGATGCGCTATCAAACGCTAATTTGAACGCTTCCATAAGCCTTCCAAACTATTACACCTCAGAAGGGCAACAGTTCATGTTTGCGCAACCAGTAACACCCAGCCAGTTCACCTATAAATTGAACAAGGCATAAGCTAGGAAAGGCTCAAATAAACTTCCCATTATTTTCTTTGTGATATGCATGGCTGATATTATCGTTCAAGCTTTTCAGCAAGCAATCAACTTGATAACCAGTGGCAATCCTGAAGTTTACGCAACTGTTTACAGAACCATCTATGTTGCGGGCATAGGAACCTTACTTTCTTGTTTGTGGAGTATTCCCATCGCGGTAGTTTTAGGCTTATATAATTTTAGGGGAAAATGGTTTATCAAAGGCATCTTTAATGCCTTCATAGGCATACCCACTGTTGCCCTAGGTCTTCTCATTTATTTGCTGCTGTCTAGGCAAGGCGAATTTGGCTATCTTCACCTCTTGTATACTCTTAATGGGATAGCAATCGGTCAAGCCATATTGGTAACGCCGATAATTGTCAGTTTCACTGCAAACGCGCTGGGTTCAGCGGATTCTCAACTTAGAGACTTGGCTAAAACTCTTGGAGCATCTGGCTTTAGGACAAATCTTATCCTAATTCGAGAGACAATTTGGTCTATGGTGCTTTCTGTGACGGCAGCTTTTAACAGGGGGTTTGGAGAGCTCGGTATTGCCACCATTGTGGGTGGAAACTTGCTGGGCGAAACCAGAGTTTTAACCACTGCTATCGCCATTGAAATCAACTTCGGAGCTTTCGACGTCGCCATGGCATATGCGTTAATCCTTATGTTAATAGTGATTGTTTTAGCGTTAACCATCAGTCTAATAGAGCGTGTAAGGAACGAAGACGTATCATGGAGCAAACTAGTTTTCTGGAGAGGTTTAGGTGGGAATTAAAGCCATGAGTGTTAACCTTCAGTTAGTAGACCTCACAAAGAAATATCGCGATGTTAAAGCATTAAAATCTGTGTCTTTGGAGCTGCAGGGCAACAAAATAATCGTCCTCCTTGGAGTCAATGGCGCAGGCAAAACTACGCTTATGCGGATCATGGCTGGCTTAGAGGACTCTGACAGCGGGCAAATCTTATTCAACAACCAAAACACAGAACCCAAAGCACTACGCCGAGTTTCAACCTTGGTTTTTCAGAAAACAGCCATGTTTACTATGAACGTTTACGGCAATCTGGCTTTCGGGCTTAAAATCCGTAAAGTACCAAGAGAAGAAATTCCCAAAAGAGTGGAGGAAGCATTGCAGGCTGTCAGGCTCCCAGAGTTTGAGAAGCGAAGGGCAAAGAGGCTGTCGGGTGGAGAGCAGCAAAGAATCGCTTTAGCACGGGCGTTTCTGCTTGATTCGCATGTTTTGCTTTTGGATGAGCCCACGGCAAACCTGGATCCGAACAGTGCAATCATTATCGAGAAGGCAATCATTAGCAAAAAAAGCAGTCAGCGCGTCATAGTCATGGCTACTCATAATCTCAACCAAGCAAGACGAATGGCTGATGAAATAGTCCACATCCACAACGGCGAAATAGTTGAAATTGCTAAACCCGCGGATTTCTTTGAGAACCCCAAAAGCGAGATAACGCGCAAATTCATTAACGGTGAACTGGATTTCTAATTTCGGGTGCTAAGCAGCTTTATATGGACTTTACTACATAACCATAATTAGAATGCTCAGCAACAAGAAACATACGCTGTCCTGCAAAGCTTGGATTGAATACAAAGGAAAACCCTTAATCGGCAAAGGCGGAGCAGAAATTCTAGACGCCATTGGCAAGGAGAACTCGATTTCTAAAGCTGCAGAAACACTTGGAATGTCTTACCGTTACGTTTGGAACTACATACAGGAAATCCAAAGCGCAATGGAGGAACCAATAGTTGACACTTACAAGGGCGGAAAATCCGGCGGAGGCGGCGCAAAATTGACTGATTTGGGCAGAAGTTTGCTTGGTGAGTATAAACAAGTTGAGAGTTACTTGGATAAAGTTTTGTCTAACCAAGGATGTTTGGAGGTGAAAGGTTTGAAGTTAAGTGCAAGAAACCAGTTTAAAGGAAAAGTCTTAGCTGTTGAAAAAGGCGTCATAACAGCCAAAGTTAAGGTCGAAGTTAAAATGCCCATAACCGTTACCGCAGTCATAACAAAAGAAGCAGTCGAAGAATTAGACATAAAAGTCGGCGACGAAGTTACTGCAATCGTGAAATCAACAGAAATCATGATTGCAAAATAAAACTTTTTTTACTCCACTACGTACCTGTAGGCTATGTGTTCGCCTGCTGTTATGCTTTTTCTTGTGATTTTCAGTACGTCGCCTGGTTTTGCACCTATCGCTTTAACGGCTGGGTCGCCTGATTTGATTTGCGGTATCTGGTAGGGTTTAACTTTGAATTGTGCAAGGAGTTGGTTCTTTTCTTTTTCGCTTAGGATTTCGTGGAATGGGACTAGTTCATGCTCGAAGATGTCGAACACCGGGAACGATTTGGGCAGTAACTCCACTTTTCTCTTCTTTGCTCCTAGTTTAACGGCGTGGGTGTAGCGTCCTTCGGTGACTACGATGGCTCGGTCGAGGTCTTTTTCCTTCATTATTTTGTAGAGAGTGTTCATGGCTGCGATGCCGACGGTGGCTTCGCCTAGGATGCACCAGACGATTGCTCTCTCTTTGTCCTGTGGGATGTCGATGATGTAGGCGTATGCGCCTTCAAACTTTTCTTTTTCGATAAGCTTGTATTTTCTTAGTTTGATTAGAACTTCTGCTTTCCGTTCTTCGATTGTTTCAACTTTAGTGCTCAAACCACAAACCTCAAAGGTAGAATACTCGCAACCTAAAACAAACATTTACCCTTAAACTTTTCGCATGATTCTTGGAGATGTCAACCGCGCAACCTTCTGCTTTTCTTTTTTGGGAGGCACTTAACTAGAAGTATTGTGTATTTTACTTGAAAGCGACACTGTTTTTTCAATCAACGATTTCGTAGTAAACAGCCGACTGTCCTTCTGAAGATAGAAACCTGATTTGATAGGTTTGACCGAATATTATGCCGTCTGTTAGAGTTAAGAGTAACTTTATGTTGGAATTTCCCTGTACTGCTATGTCTTTTTCTAGGTTTGCTGGATAGTTGTTGACGAAGACATTTGTGATGGCAATTTGTGATGAATCATTGTTGGAGATTGAAACCAAGAATGAACCTGCAGTTAAATTCGCTTGTACGTTTGTTATCGCTAACTTGTCAGTCCTGGGTGAGGAAGAGGAGTTTGTGGCAGTTGGGGTGAGATACGTGGGAATGACGCTGACTATAATTTTTGAAGCTGGGTCGTCAACGATTGTGCTGACATTATTTTGAGTAGGTGGTTGAGATACCAATATTCCCAAAAATACAATATTTAAGATAAAAGCAAATGCAATCAAAATAATGAAGGTCAAATACTTCTTACGCATGTTGTTTCTCGTCAATCTCATCGTTAATTGGGATGTATAATGCTTATGAATTTGAAATAAATACTCCAGTGAAACCACCAAAAAACATTATAACCTTCAGAGCCTTCATTGAAGATTGACAAGCCCCAACGTAGCCTCTAACGCGAGCTAAATTCAGTTTCCCAAACTAACCTTTTGAAGGCACAATTATTGAAAACAACCGTTCTTCTAGCTGGAGTGGGATTAACTATCTTAGCCATCGCCCTTTTCATGCCTTGGCTGTCATATTTGGGAAGCAACCCACCGCAATCTAGCCTTCAGGCGTCAACTATAAAACCCCTGCATACCTCAGGACACACAATATTGGATTCAAGCAACAACTTGGTTTATTTTAGGGGAATTGGTAGAGCTGGAGATTTAGATTCGCTGTCGGGAATGTGGAGTGGACAAGGAGAAAATGTTTTAGATTACGGAGCAAAGTGGCAAACTGACATTTCTGTTTTGAAGCAAAATATGGATGAAACTTTCGCTTGTTACCGCGATTTTTGGAAAGTTAATTTGGTCCGAATTTTGATTCCTGTTGATTGGTGGTGGGATGATAACGTCAACCCGGCACAGCAGTACGGGTTGGGACCCGACCAAGTTATGAGTTACAGAAACTACATCGAACTCATCGTTCAGGAAGCCGCCAAATACGGAATTTACGTTGATTTCTGTCCTTATGAAGTCCGCAACTACTACGTTAGCGGAGGTAGCTGGGATGGAATTCCGGGAAGTTTAGGAACAGCAAGCTTAGATTACATACATTCTATCAACGCTGATGAACTTCAGGCGTGGCGAATGTGGTGGACAAGCGTTGTTAATAGGATAGGTAGCTACTCCAACGTGATCTTTGAAATGTGGAATGAACCAGATGACGCAACAAACACTGCAACATCTTCTGAGGCAGTAGCGTACTTCAATTATAGTGTCGAAATGTACAAAACCATCCGAGCAACGGGTAACATGAACCTGATTTTTATGCAGTGGCATGCAGGTTTAATTCCGGGAGTAACTGAACTCGACTGGGTTCCCCAATTGTATAACCAACTAAAAGATTCCTTAGGCTACACTCCAAGTAACATTGCCTTCACAGCGCATCCGTATAGACGCGCGCCTTACCCCAATTTGGAGTGGTCAACAAGCTACAGTGGCATCCGGGCACAACTCAACCTGCCAAACATGATACCTGCCACGCGGTCAAACGGCATTGACGTCCCGTTAGTGTTCAATGAGATGGGCGTTATGGCTGGCTCATCAGTTTACAGCAACGATTACTATCCAGCAGCCCAGCAACCTGAAATCCACTTATCCGTCAGCCAAAGAATGATTAATGAACTCTTGTTTTGGAACGCAATACTTCGGAACTCCAAGGAGATGGGCATCGGCGTTTGCGTCTTTTATTGGATGCAAACTGGCGTTTGGCCGGGCTGGGAAGCCTTGGTTGCTAGTACGTGGACACCCAACGCCGTCTCACCTGCCCCCTCTCAAGCAGGAAAAATTTTCATAAACGCGTTTTAGTTCCTCAATCTAAGAGTTAACTTTTTCAATAAAAAAGGTTGAAGTTAAAGGAAACATCTTTGCGACACAGAATTATGCTCTCCGCTTACCATTGAAGTAAAGATTTTGTTGCCCAAAAATTTGGTCGGAAAAATTGGTTTATAGTTATTCTTCGTATGTGTCTTCGTTTAGTTTTCTCTTTAGTTTGCCCACTTTTTCTTGGGCTTTGCCCTCAGTCTTTTCCAGTTTTCCTTTAGCTTGCATTTCTTTGTCGTCCGTTATTACGCCTGCTGCCTCACGGATTTTTCCTTTAACTTGTTTTTCTTTTCCTTTTTCTTCTTCGCGGCTCATACAAGTATTATGTTTAAGCGGATATAGAAAAGTAATGGCGAGAAAGCGCCCTATGATTTAACTAGTTTATAGCCCATCTTGTTGCCCATCCCATACGTGTACGCTAAATTGATTATCAAAATTCCCATAGCTTCAAGGTAGCGCGCTGCTTTTAGTGGTCCACAATCGACTGGGTCAAAACCGATGTCACGGGTTAACTGCGCCACGGTTTGTTTAGCTTTTAAATCATTTCCGGCGATGAAAGCAGTTAACTGTTCACCGGCAACTTTTGCGGTGCTCTGGTTTTGCGCAAACACGGTGTTGAATGCTTTTACCACTTTTGCCTTGGGAAGCTTTTTCTGGGTTTCCTCAGCGGTGGAGGTAGTGCAGCTGATTGCTAAGTCCATGTCTTGGCCAATGGCGTTCATTACGTCGATTACGGTTTTTCCATCAGCGTATGGTCTTATTTCTTCTATGGCGTCGTTGGCGTTGTTGTGTGGTACTGCGAGGATTATTACTTCTCCCCATTTTGCAGCATCAGCAACTGGTTCTGCTGGGTCGCGGTGGCCAAATTTTGTTTCGTGCCCAGCGTTGCTTAAGCCGTTGCAGAGTGCGCTGCCAACGTTGCCTTTTCCGATAATTGCGATTTTCATAACTTTTAACCTTCAAATAGTAAAGTTTTGTTTGGGTTCTTTAGAAGTTGTGACTGTAATGTGCCTACAACAAGTGCTTCTATGGGAAACATAGGGGTCAACAAGGTGAAGCTCTGTTGCTCGGAGAAGACTAGCCCCCATCTATTTATAGCCTAAATCTCTACCTCTCAAGCGACCTACCCCCTCCCTTATATAAAGAACCAATTTCCTCCTTAAGAAGTAGCGCGCATTTTGTTTTTAATTAATTGTTTGCTTGCATTGTGAATGAGTGTTATCCACTTGTTTCTTCGGTTCTGTAAGTTTTCAGTTATTTGTTTCGTTTGAACTTTAGTTTGATAGTAAGCCAGTATTCAATAAGCTTTTATTGTCATAACGCATTATCAAAAATACGAAAAGGGGAATAACCATGACCTTAATTGTCTGTTTAAGAGGAACAGATGGAATGATTCTGGCGTGTGATAGCAGAGGTACCTTTGGGGATCCACGAGGCGTAACGGCACAAAATGATAACATGCAAAAAGTCTACGCAGTTTCTAAGTATGTTGGCGTTCTTCTCGCTGGAAGTGGCGAATTAGGCTCAATGATTATCAATGAAATACAGCGAGAAATAGCTACAAAAAAGACTGAAGGTGTAACACCCGTTATGGAACTCATAAGAGACATACTCATTCGCCGATTCAATGAGTGGTTTCCAGGATTCTTAATCCAACCTATTCAAGGAGCAACCAATCCAGTCAGACCAAACCTCGTCTTCATAGTAGGCGGATATGACCTAAACGGAGAAGGCAAACCAACAATACAGAGAACATATAACCTGAACAGTATGATGAATTTTGCGCCATTTCTGATTGATTACGGTTTTGCGCTTGAAGGCGTGCCACAATACGCATTGTACTTGTTGAACAGACTATATAGCCCAGAATCAAACGTCATTAACCTTATGCCACTTGCAGCTTATGTTATAACTGAAACGTCAAGTCAAGATGGTAAAGTTGGCGGTCCCGTAAAAATGCTTAAGATACTACCCGATGCTGGTTGCATACCTTTGACTGCGGAAGAAATAAATACGGTTATTAAATCTAATAATGATAGAAGTAAAAACCTAAAAACATCATTTTTCGGAAGTGAACAAAATGTCACAACCTAATGTTCAAGTGGTAAATGCCCCAATACCGCCAATCAAATGCCCAAATGGCTGTACAGACCGAGGTAACGCCGTAATATACAACATAAAGCTTTCAAACGGAATGATAGTTACACGACCTGAGGATTTTCCCGATAATTGTCAGCCAAAGGCTTAGAAGTCGGTTCGGCGAATACCTTTTTCTTCTAAATACTTTTCCTTTTTTAATAGGTTATACCCTGCTTGTTTTTTTCAAATTTATCTCGTAAAACTCGCCACAAACTTGATGGTTTTTATCGAGTACCAACCTATTTACTAAAAAGGCGCATTAAATATTCTTGAGTTAATTTTTAATAACTTGACTTTATTTTTGCTTGCGTTTTGAATAATTGTTATCCATTTATTTTTCCCTCTATCTGAACACCCGTACTTCACACGAAGAAAGGAAGGAAATAAAGAGTCAAAAGCAGGTTCAACTTGAGATTTTACCTATTTTTTATTAGTTCCATCAGTTTGGGCATTAATTCGCATCCGCGCTCTATGGTGCCAAGGCTGCCTTTAGCGCATTCCCTCTCGGAGAACTTGGCTGCTTTGCCGTTGCCCATGTGGTCGCCTGAAATCAGCACTGGAACCGGCGTGTCGCTGTGAACTTTCAAAGAGCAGGGCGTCGCATGGTCGGCGGTTATGCAGATAAGGTTGTCTTCGAGCGAGATCTGCTTTAAGAGTGGTCCAAAGAAGTACTTGTCTATGGCTGCTATAATCTGAGTTTTTAGTGTGCAGTTGCCGTCGTGCCCCGGTTCGTCGGGTCCTTTAAGGTGGATGTAGAAGCAATCATGCTTTGGCAAGGCTTCCAGCAGGGCTTTTACTCTGACTTCGCAGTCTTTCTGGAGGTTTCCTGAAGGCGGCGGAAGAAGAGACGATTCCATACCTGCAAGCTGGGCTATGCCGCGTTCCGCATGCATGTCCGCTAAACAAGCAAAATTGACGTGGTAGTGCTCGTTTATGTTGAAGAATTTTGGAAGCAAGTGCCCTGCGTCTCTTGTTAAAACGACGTTTGCTTTGAGCTTTCCCTCGGCGGCGCGCTTTACGTTTATGGGGTGGTTCTCCCACAGTTTATGGGATTTATCGATGAACTCGTTTACCAGTGCAGCGGAAACTTTGGCTGCTTGTGTGTTGTCGGTTGGTTCGCAGGTTTGAAGCACCATTTCAACTTCAGCTTTCGCCATACCTATGCCGTTAACGATTATGTAGGCTGGGTCGCTGTTAGTTATGCTGCTTGAAAGAGGCTTGGCTTTACTTTTAATAAGCAACACTGCCCTGTGCCCTAACGTGTTGCGGAACTCAAACGTGGCAGGGTAGGATTCAAGCTTAACTTCCTTGTTAACTGCCTTGCTGAGTTCAGTGGCTTCCTGCGTGCTTAAGCTACGCGCCACTCGACGGTCGATAATGTTTTTTCCTTGACCCAACGTGGCAAAATTGCATCTTAACGCTAAATCCCCATCCTTCATCTTCAACCCTGCACCAGCGGCTTCGATGACGCCTCTGCCCGTGCTGTACTTGAAGGGGTCATAGCCTAAAAGCGAAATAACCGCAACATCACTCTCTGGCGCCACACCCTTCTTTACCGAGTACATTAAGCCTGTTTTCCCCGTTTTGGCAAGCGCATCCATGTTTGGGGTTTCTGCTGCTTCGAGGGGTGTTTTGTTGCCTAAGGATTTGATCGGTAAATCGCCCATACCATCTATTGCAACGTAGATTAGTTTCAAACGGTTTGCCTCGTTAATGCTACAGCTAACTCGATTAGCTTTATTATTTTTTGCGTTAAAATACCTATTTTTTCAAGGAAAGAACCGTTCGAATCTGATCTTGAGTCTCGTGTGGACTTGCGGTTGTGTTCACGAGGTAAACGGTGGTTTGTTCGAAGAGTCTTCGAAAGAAGTTTGTTCTAACCGCGATTTTTCTGCTGTCCTTTACCAGTTGGTGCGGGTTGCAAAAGTTGTTCTTCAACATGTACTGCACAGCTTCATCGGCATTCAAGGCGGTGACAATGTTCTTGTCGGAGGGGTCGCGTTTTAGCAGGATTATTTTGTGCAGTGTCGCCATTGGAATCACGCCGCCGTTGCCTACAATCCACCGCACGTTCACTATTGCCCTGCCGCGCTGGTCAAACTGCGCCTTATCAACTAAACGTTCGTACTCATTCCATATCTTGCCAATGTCCGCTTGGATGTAAGTGTTTTTTTCGGAGCCAAACGCTAAGGGTTCACGGCTGCTCAGCCGCACGAAATACCAGTCATCGCTGATTAACCGTGCAGTTGGAATACGCAGTAACCCCCATGAATGAGTTGTTTTGCCCGTGCCTGACGGAGCGATAATTGAAACACCCATACAATTGATATCAATCATGGCGCCGTGAACCGAGTAAATCCTGTGCTCATCTTCTAGGACATCGCCTGCAACCGCGAGGGCAATGCTCTTCACCCAACCGTAATAATCCACGTTAATCAAAAAAGCCGTCTTCGTATAAGCATCATACTTAACGCTGAAAGGCTGACCTGGCTCAGATAAAACAATAAGCCGTCCGTGAGAGCGGTTGTTTTCGTTTGCGGAAAAAAAGTTGTCTTCCCACTTGTTCTTGGTTGCCTCGGAATCGGTTAAGATTTTTATGCAGCAGCCGTAAATTTCAGCCTTGCTCGTGTAGAGTAGTCTGGGTTCGTAGGTTTCATAGAGCCTGTCTTTTTCTTCAGGGTTTATTAACTCTACTGCATAGCTCATTAAATGTGACTTCCAGAAATTAACTTATAAAAGTTAGTTCTCAAACACACCGATAAGCTTTTCGAGAAAAGCAAAAGGATGCTAATGTTAATGCAGGATTTGTTGTTTGGTTTTCTTTGTGTGGTTGTGGATTTTGATGTCTCCCTTCATAGTGTACATGGCGATATGTTGATTTGGGCTGGTTGTGGAAGTGAGGGCATGTTTGGTTTGTTTGTGATTTCACTATTTGGTTCTTTGAGGGTGTAGGTTTAAGATTGTTTGCTGACTAATTAAAGCCACCTTGTTTTGGTTTCCTTAATCTGTTTAATGTGGTTATCATCTGTCACAACACAGTCTGAAGCGGTTTCAATTGCCGTCGCCGCTATGATAGCATCAGCCGTAGGCAATTCCGCATATTTACACCGTAACTTCGCAGCTTCAATAGCTATAGATAAATCAAGGTTCATTAACTGTAACCTTAATTTTAGAACCGAGTTTACTCTCATTTCTGCGACCTCTTTCCCAAAGTCTTCTAACTGAATCTTATACAACTCAAGGATTACAATTGAAGGAACCATTCCTAGGTTCGTTTTTCTTTCAAGATTGTCCAGCGTAACTCTTGCCCATTTCTTAAACTGTTCATCTTTGCTTTCAAGGCTTGCAATAAAGAATCGAGTATCCAATACGGCTTTCATTAATACCTGTCTTCTGACCGCATTTTATCCAATCTTTTCAGTGTTTCTTTCAAGTCTGCTTTTTCAGCATCAGTACCTATAAGGTCTTGAAATCGAGGAATCACTTTGAGAACTATCCCTGAAGACGAGTCTTCAAAGATTATTTTCATACCTTCTTCTATCCCGTATTTGCGTCTAAGTTCAATAGGAACAGTCACTTGACCTTTACGAGTAACAAGCACTTCCATAGTTCAACTTCAACTCCAAGTAGTACCTAATATTGTATGTACAACCTAAATATAAAATTATTTGAAAAATAACCCATGAGATCAATTTTATTGCTAATGCCACTGAACGTAACAGTTGAAAACTGGAGCGACCCCAAAACAGATCAATATGGCTCAAAGCAACCACGCAAATCGGATTGGGCATCCTTGGAAGCAACGCAGAAGCATAAGTGGTCAAGATAAAAACCACCCTCTAAAAACCCTCATCTTTTTTAAAAAACTAACTTCCCGAACGCTGCTTTTAACAAATAAGAAATGGCGATTATTCGGATTTAGCTATGCGCGTTTTCTGATTTTTCTTTGTTTTTTCGGGGTTTTGACTTCTGCTTCGATTTGTTCTATGGTGAGTGTTTCGGTTGCCTTTCTTAGTTCGACAACGGAGTCGCCATAGCACATTCTGATTTCGCTTACGAATTCTATGGCTCTTTTTGTTCCGAGTTCTTTGGCTAGGGCTTCAAAGGGCACTTCTACGGTGGCTATGTTCGAGGTCGTCATTTTTTTTTATTTCACTCTCCGTTTTGCTGTATGTAATCTATTGGATTCCTAACTTTTAACTTATACCCTTTCTTTGCAGCGAGTGTTTCGATGCAGTTAGTGTTCTCTAAAATTTCGTCGTAATGAACTCTCCGTGAACCTTGGAAGTGCATAGTTAGTTGCGTACAGATAGCACTGTTATGCTACGTTAACGCGTTTATCATAAATGCCAAAATGATGAGAAAACCTGCATAAGCTTGCAGTTTATAGGCTTTCTTGTAGATAATCTTCGACCCAGTGTTTCTGTAGAGTACGAGAAGACTGTACGCAAACAATGCTATGGTTAACGTGATAGTGGCAAAGTAGGCTATGTTGACGTTGCTAAACATGAGGTTCAAGAATAGCAGCGGAAATCCGGCGATGGATGCAATTGTCATAGCCTTTATTGCTCCTTGCTCTCCAAGCATAATGGGAAGCGTGTGCACGTTCATGGCTCTGTCTCCTTCAAGGTCCTTCAAATCTTTTGTGAGGCCGCAGCCGGCTGTTAAGAAAGCCAAGGTGAACGCTGCAACTATTGAATTTGTGTTGATGGCTGTGACGCTTGCTCCGCCTAGAATTGCAGCTGCTATTCCTAGGCCCCAGCAGACGTTTGCGAACAAGCCATCTTTGAATCTTATCGGCGGTATGGAATACATAATTCCTAAGACTGAAAAGAGCACGACGCAGAGGAAAACCGTTAAGTTAACGGTGAGGGCAATTGCCGCGCTTGCAACGAAAAGCACTGTTGTCAGAACTTTAGCCTCACGCATTGTTACTCGACCTGAAGGGATCGGTCTTCCAAGGTCGTTAATTGCGTCAATTTTCGCGTCGTAAATATCGTTTAAGGCGTATATGGCAAACGCCGAAAAAGTTATGGCAAACGCAACCGTTAAAGATGTCCCAATCGGAAGTTTCCAAGACGATGCTAAAAGGCTCCCGATGAACGAGCAGAAACCATAGTATAGGGTAGATTTTGAACTGTTGAAAACTTTCACTAATTCTAAGCAAGCTACTACTTTCTTCCACATTTCCGAAGTTACCTCTCGGTTCTTGATTATCAGGAATCATAGACTTGGCATGGGAAGTATCTGAGATCGATTCCAAAGTTCCCAGAAAAGATGCGACAAAATTTTTCCCGTCTCTTTGTCAGTTGAAACAAACGCGGTTCTAAATTCGCTGTTGGGAAGTTCGAAAACGGTGATTTCACCATCAATTACAATGAATGATAGTGGAACATCCCCCGACCTGTAATTATTCTCTCCACCGAGAAAGAATTTCAATGAGGTCGGTCGAATGTTCCTCATGAAGCCCCCAACTAGTTTAATGAAACTGGAAAAGTCTACTCTTTCGCTTGTTATTGATTTTATTTTTACATTCCTTTGAAGGGCGGATACTAAACTCTGGACAACTACCATATCCACATATCTCGTGGCAAGGAGTATCTCTGACTTTGATTTTTCAATTGTAGCAACCAGTAAACTAACGAGGTCTTTGTAATCGTCAACGATTGTTAGCTCGCTCCTGTGACCGATTTTCGTGAAGGTTTCTAACAGGCTTTGGTCCGCAAGCAAGTAGGCTGAGGCATCGTTGAATAGCAATTTATGCAGGAATTCGCCGAGAGAGGTCAACTTATATCTGTTCTCAAAAGACACAACCAATCCCACGTCGTTTAGTTTTCTCAAGCTTCTGTAGTATTTCCTCGGTGTCAGTTTAAGCTCTTTTATAGTTACTTTCCCACTTTCGAACCCTGCTGCGGCTTCGTCAAGAATTCTCAGAGTGTCAGGATCACCTAGAACATTAGTTATTGAAGCCAATTTTTCGTAGCGGGAAGGAGAGGATTCGGTGTTCAATTTAGTTTCAACTTGTAGATGGCGTCGCTTTATCTTACTTATACTTAGGTGCTCTGGCAATATAGGATTTACCTTTTTTGTCACTAGCTACGTTTTTTTGGGAGTGGCTGTTTGCCTTTGTCAGCACGTTTTAAATAATCAGCAATCAACAAAACATAATATTGAATGACCTTGTCGAGGCTTCTTGCGATATGAAGAATAGAAAATTGATGCGCTCTAACAGGAGTAGGGATAATATTATTGCTGGTGTCTCGACGGGTGACCAAAATGGTTTCTATTCCTGTCCCTACTGTAGTGGCTGGTTTACCCAAAAACGCGACCTTGGCAACCACATAGAAAAATTCTGCACAAGGAAACCACAATGGGCTTCTAAAAACGTGGAGGAAACGTGCCAGTCGAGTTTTAGGCGTGTTGCCGGACGCTTGTCTGCAGTTAAGTGTGAGTGTGGCGCGGAAATCTTGTTGTTGCCTGATGTAGGGGCTATGAGTCGCGCTATAGAGGTTCATGTAGCTGAGCATAGGAAGAAGTCGAAAGCCTCTGCGGGTGCAGCTGCAGAAGCTGAACGCGTTCGTGCTGCCTTAATTGCGCAGGTTTTTAGCAAAGCAAGCGAATCGGAAAACGTTGGGTCTCAGGGGCAAGAAGGTGCTAGCGGAGGTTTTGGGCAAAGATTTTAAGGGTCGCATTGTTTGTGATGGGCTTAAGTCTTATTCGAATTTTTCGGGTAGGTTGCAGCGTTGTTGGGCGCATTTGTTGCGTGAGGCAGAGTGGCTCTTTGAGCACTGCGAGGAAGCAAGGCCGCTGTATTTGGCGTTGAAGGGGTTGTTTGGGGATTTGAAGGCTTGTCTTGCGGGTGATCCGCCTGCTTGTTTGCGCAGAAAGCTTAAAGCAGCTGCGAAGAGGCGTTTAAGGTACTGGTTGGGGAAGCGTTACGAAAGCGTTGAGGCTATGCGGTTCATTAGGAAGGTGCGTAACGGTTTTGACCATTGGTTCACGTTTGTGACTGTTGTGGGGCTTGAGCCTACGAATAATCGGGCTGAGCGGGCGTTGAAGGAGCCTGTTGTGCAGCGCAAGATTATTGGTACTTTTAGGAACGAGAAGGGCACACGCATCTATGAGACGTTGATGTCGTTGTTGGCTACTTGGAAGCAGCAAGGGCTTAACCCGTATGAGGCAATGGCGCAAAGCCTAACTACAGCATGGGCAAAAGCCGATAGCTAAATACACACTGGAAATATGTTTTATATACAGCTAGTAACCTTGCTCTTGCTAAATGGTTACCTATCAATCGATGAGTGGTTATGTCTCAGAGGCGATTAGTGTTATGAACAGGTCTAAGATGGTCTTGGTTACGGGCGGGGCTGGATTTATTGGCAGTCATTTGGTAGATCGTTTGGTAAGTGAAGGTTATGCTGTTAGAGTTGTTGATGATTTATCCACTGGACGATTGGAGAATATTGGGGACCATTTGAGTAGGGGTAGCGTTGATTTTGTTCAGGGCGATATTCGTGATTCCGAGCTCATTAGAAAGTGCGTTGATGGGGTTAATGTGGTCGTTCATTTGGCGGCTTTGACGAGCGTGCCTTTTTCCGTTAAAAATCCTGATTTGACTTTTGATGTTAATGTTTCAGGCAGTTTGAATTTGATGCGTTCATGCGTTAAGGAAGGCGTTGAAAGGTTTGTGTTTGCTTCTACTTGTGCGGTTTTTGGTGATCCTGAGTTCTTGCCTGTGAACGAAAATGCTCAGGTTAATCCCATTTCGCCGTATGCTGAGTCTAAACTTTTGGCTGAGCGTTATTGTAGCGGTTTTTATGAGCGGGGGGTTTTGGAATCTGTTGTTTTGCGGTTTTTCAATGTGTTTGGTCCCCGTCAAGGTTTGAGTGAATACAGTGGTGTTATCACACGCTTTGTTGATCGTTGTAGGCGTGGGTTGCCGTTGGTTGTTTATGGTGATGGTTTGCAGACTAGGGATTTTGTTAGTGTTTTTGATGTAGTCGAAGGGGTTTTGGCTGCTGTGAGGAGTGGCGGGGTTGAAGGTGAAGTATTTAACATTGGTTCTGGTAAAGCCACTTCGCTTAATGTATTAGCTAAGGCGGTTTTGGAGTTAGCAGGTGTCGATTTGGAAATCCATCACGAAAAGCCTCGCGCAGGCGATATTAAGGATAGTTACGCGGATATATCTAAAGCAAAGCGTTTGTTGGGTTTTGAGCCAAGGGTTACTTTGCGTGAAGGCTTAAAGGCTATAGTTTAGGCTTAACGGTTTTGGAGTTGTTTTTGATTAAGAATTTATTTTCTGCATACCGTTGGCGTTTGAGTGGATGGTTAGTTTGGCTAGTTTGTCTTTCGCTTGGCTTATGCATCATCTATTCGTTGTTTTATCTGGCGGGGTACTCTGGTTTTTCTTTTTTGGTTTTGTCGAATAGGAGTATGGTTCAGTATAGTTTTAGCGGCAGTTTAGTTTCAGCAACTTGGGACCTCGCGGTCTGGTGTACGGCAATTCTTACAGTTATAGTTGGTCTTTTTTACGGTTTGGTCTCTGGTAAGCTTGGTGGATTTCATCGGTTTTTAGTAGGCTCTGTGTTGTGCGGTTTAATCGGTTGGGTTTGCATGGTTGCCTTCGGATGGTTTAGTGTTGTAACCTTGTTTTTTGTCACTGTGTTCGTCTTGATTTTAGGTTTTTACTTTTCTTTAGATTTCTTTGCCTTAACTCGATTCAGCATGCTGAAGCGTGTAGTTTTTGGCTGCGTTTTGGTTGCCCTGTTCGTTGAGATAGCTGGTTTGGTTCTGTTTAACGTTCCTTTTACGCTGAACCTTCCGATTGCATCTTCGGCGGTTGCGGTTCATTGGCAGTTGGCGGAGTTGAGTCTATCAAATTTAGGCTATCCATTTCTGCCTTATGCGTACTTATTTTTTGTTATTCTTGGTATTGCAGCTTTCTTGATTAAAGTCGCTCCTGCTGTGATTTTGCCTAAGAAGTTGGCTGACAAATGGTTTGTCAATTTTGCTCGTCGGTTCCACCGCTCCGTTGAATCTTGTAAGGAGCATGTGCCTGAGCCTTTGAGTGGGCATTTATCATTGGGTATTGCAGTGTTGGTTTCGATTGTTGTTTCTTGTTTGTTTGTGGTTGTTACTGTTTTGCCTTGGATTAACCCGACGAATCGTCTTGTGAGTGTTGATGCTCCCGTGTACTATCAGTGGCTAGCTCACATGCGGAGTCTTGATGTGAATTCTGCTTTGTCATTTGCCGCCATCAATGACCGCGCAGTTTTTTTGGTTTTGTCGTATGTTCTATCCTTCGTTGTTTCTCCAGTGAATGTTATGCAGTTTATGCCCGCTTTGCTGGTGCCGCTGTTTTGCGTTGCTTCTTTGTTTGTTGTGAAGCTTGTTTGTGGTTTTCGTGAGGCTTGGATTTATGCCGTGCTGATAGCGCCTTTTTCTATTCAGGCATTGGGGCTGATGTATTCAGGTTATTTTGCAAACATGTTGGCAGTGTTTTTTGTCTACGTTTATTTCATTCTGTTACTGAGAGTATTCCGTTCAGGCTCAAGTTGGGGCATACTTGCCTTGTTGGGGGTATCTCTGCTGGTTTTGTTTTCGCACTCTTGGACCTGGTATATTTTTGTGTTCTCGCTTGGAGCGTTCTTGTTTTTAGAGTGGCGGATGGCGGTTCGGGAACCTAATTTACGTCAACGCCTTAATTGGAAGGTACTTGTTGTTGGCTTGACTGTAATCGTAGGTTTGATTTGCGATTTAGCACGCAAACTATTGACTTCAACGTCTGCATCGACGTCTGTTTTTGAGACAGCACAATCGAGTTTGGGTTTTCCTAACACAGGCTACATTTTGGGTGCGTTGAAGTTAACTACTAATTTGTACTTGGGCGGGGTTTTTGCAAACGGCGTCATTCTTGCTCTATGCATTGTAGGTTTCTTGTTCATGTTGACTTTTAAAACCGAGATGTCCCGTATTCTTCTTTCTTGGTTTCTGGTGGGTTGTGTGGCAGTGCTGTTTGCTTCTGGAGAGTTTGTTTTTAACCGATTTTTGTTTTTGATGCCATCCCTTGTATTTTCCAGCTTGGGGCTTAGTTTTTTTGTTCGCGTTGGCGTTTCCAGTTCAAAAGGGACACGGGCTAAAAAGATGTTTGAATTGCTGGTTGTTGTCTTAGTGTTTTTGTTTCTTTTGAATTTTGGTTTGAGGTTTGCTTCTAACCTGAACATTGTTTAAGTGTTTTTGTGGGGTTCTTGCTTGGTATTTGATATTTCGAGATTCGATATATTATTTTTTTGTAAGCAAACCTTTTATTGTTGGAACAAGCAAGAGAGCTGTAAGAGAAGGGTGAGAGAAGGATGATTAAGAAGTATACCCTAGTTGGTATGGCTACTGTTTTAGCGGTAGTTTTTCTATCGCTTTCGTCATTCGCTAATGCGCAATATCAGACTCAGCAGACGGCTAATTTTACTGTTTCCTCTGCTGGCTTAGCGCATGTCGATCAAAGCTTAACTGCTGGCGGCATTTCAATTGACATAGTTGGAACTCCTGGCGCAACCGGGTCAGTTTCTACAGCTACTTACACTGCGAATCCTCAGCCTGGCGCGTCTATCCCTGATAATGTTGTGTTGAGTCACTTCGTGGTTGTCACTTTCAACATGAGCTCGAGTGATTTCAAAAACGCTACGATAACGATATCTTACACTGATGCGGATGTCGCAGGCATGAGTCAGCCTTATGCGCTTTACAAATACAACCCTGATACCAATAGCTTCATTGCATTAGTTGGTGTTGTTGACACTTCTGCCAAAACCATAACTGTTACCCTGACGAGCACCACAGATCCATTGTTTGCCATAGGCGGCGCCGCTGTAACACCGACTGTTGCACCCACTGAAGAACCGGCAACTATTTCGCTTTCAACTTGGGCTTGGATCGCTGTGGGTATTGAATGCGTTACGGGTGTTATCCTGGTGCTTGGGATCTACTATCAACAAAATCGTTCTGATGCTGCTCGATCTAAAAAATCTGTCTAAAGCTGGGAATTAGGCATACCTATTTTTCTTTTTTGGTTTTTTAGTTTTAATAAGTAAATTTGTTGTTGTGGTAGCTAATTTAGTTAAGTTTTTTTGTTTAGTTTCATTGATTTCGGTTTGCTGGGTTTTTGTTTGTGGTGAGGTGTTCGAGTTTGTCTTCGAGTTTCTGTTTGATATGTGTGGTTGTTTGGGTTTTTGTTTATTATAGATTCAGTTTATTTAAGCATAAGTCTTAAGTATTATATCTTGTTATTCAAGTGACATTGGGGGTTTGACAATGACAACTAACCTTACATTGAACAGAATGCGCGTAGTCTTTCACAGTATAGGCCTAAGTTGTTTAGGGGGAGCCATCTGTCTCCAGATACTCGTATTCTTGACCATCCTTCAGCACGGTTATTTCAAGGCAATAGAGACAAATTCCACCATTCTCTTCGGCGAAATAGCCCTAACAGGCTTCTCAGCACTCTACTTCTTTTACTTTTATCAACGTGAAATCAGGGCATACTTAAAATCATTCTTATAGAACCTGCCCAAAAGAAAGGGCTGCTTTAGGTTATCCATGCTTGGACATTTATCAAGCTGGTTTAGAATAGACTTTGGCTTTCTTTAGCAGTGCTTATGTAACTATAATTTTTGTTTAGTTTGCATATTCCGAAAAGCGACATATTATTTTTCTTTAAGCAACCCTTTTATGTTCCCTGGCAATTTATCGTTCAGTTGTTTAAGGAGAAGGAAGTGAGCTTACGCTATCACATTTGAAATATTCAACTGTAAAGGTTAAACCAAATTTTAAAAACCTCATAGCAGCAATTTCTCCCAAGGTTGAGCCCAGCGGATTTGTTTCTGCTGGAAAACTTGCTGAGTTCAAAAAGACTGCACTGAGACGGGGCACTTGGTTTAGAGCCCTCAGTCGGATTGAACGTGGCATAATAGATCTCACCGTTAAATACGTTGATAACATCAAAAGCGAAAAGCTGGCTAAATTAGTGACGGCCATAATAGCAAAGCTGCAGTTAGCAATGGAGACCATCGCAGACAAGTTGGTGAGGACTATTGGTTTACCCTTAGCCCGAAAAAATAGTAGTATAGCGGTTAGTTGGGGCAATCTTTCGGCTTCAAAATGGGCAGAGGATTGTGCCTATGCACGGTATTTAACTTTAAGCTTTGGAAAAAGCTAGAAATACTTGTTTGTTTATGGAGGTTAATGTTTGGTTTTAACTAACGCACCCAATTCCGACTTCAGGGATATCAGAGATGCTGATTTGCAAACGCCTTTAATTATTGTAGGCATACCCGCCTTCAATGAAGAAAAAACAATCGCACGTGTAGTATTGGGAGCACAAAAACACGCCCATATCGTAATTGTCTGCGACGACGGATCCTCAGATTTGACTGGAGAAATTGCACTTCGGCTTGGGGCAGTGGTTGTTCGTCACGAGCGGAACCTTGGTTATGGCGCTGCCTTGCAGAGCTTGTTTAAGCGAGCTAAAGAATTGAACGCTGATGTCTTGGTAACGTTGGATTCCGATGGACAGCATGACCCTGCGCAGATTCCGATTTTAGTCAAGCCCATCGAAAATGGCATCGCCGAGGTAGTTTTAGGCAGCCGATTTAAAGACAAAAATGGCACGGCCGAGATGCCCGCATACAGGCAATTAGGCGTCAAGGTTATCACTAAATTAAGTAACGGCTCAGGTAAAAACGGCGTAAGCGACGCCCAAAGCGGCTTTAGAGCCTACAGCAAACTCGCCATTGAGCAACTGGGAGCCATTTCTGAGAACGGCATGAGCGCCAGCATTGAACTTCTTCGGGCGATCAATAAAAGTGGCTTAAGCGTCTGCGAGGTTCCTATCTCCTGCAAATATGGTGACAGCGTGGGCGTGGAAACTTCAACTAAGCATCCGGTTAGGCACGGTGTAGGTCTTATAATGTCTCTTGTCAGGCTTGTCGTCGAAGATAGACCTCTAGTTCTTCTAGGAATACCTGGCATAACCGCCCTGGCTATGGGTGTTTGGTTTGGCGTTTGGATGATGAACCTATACGTCACTGAGAGTCGAATAGTAACTAATGTTGCTTTGGCGTCTATAGGCTTCTTGCTGCTAGGATGCTTCATGGTATCAACAGCCATAACACTATATGCCATAACACGATTGTCAGCAAAACTCAAACGATAAAATAGTAACGCGGTTTGAAATGAATAAAAAAATATTAGTGACGGGTGGTTTGGGCTTCATTGGCTCAAATCTAGTGCGCGAATTGAAAAAACGAGGATATGAAACGTGGGCTTGCGACTTGATGCATTCTTGGCAGCCGAATTATGTCCGCTGTGATGTAAGTAAGTTTAGCCAAGTCGAGCGTTTGTTTGCAGAACACAACTTTGACTATGTATATCACGCCGCGGCAGAGTATGGCAGATGGAACGGGGAAGACTACTACGAAAACCTCTGGGCTACAAACGCGGTTGGTACTAAGAACATTCTTCGGGTTCAGGAGAAAAAGAAGTTCCGAATGATATTTTTCGGAAGCGCAGAAGTTTACGGCGACTACGATGGCGTCATGCGCGAAGACGTCATGGACACGATTGCGATTAAGCAGATGAATGATTATGCCCTATCCAAGTGGGTTAACGAGATGCAGATACTTAATTCTGCAGCCATGTTCCAAACAGAATCCGTCCGAGTTAGACTGTTTAACGTGTACGGCGTTGGCGAACACTACACACCCTACCGTGGCTGGATACCCAAATTCATCTACAAAGCCATGAACGACGAACCCTACACCGTTTACTTAGGACACAAGCGAACACTCGAATATGTCGAAGACCTCTGCAGAACCCTTGCCAACATAACCAGCAACTTCAAGCCAGGAGAAATCTACAACCTCGGCGGAGACACACAATACGACATCAAATACGTCTCAGACCAGATCCTAAAAAACCTGAACAAAGATGACTCCAAAGTTAGCTACAAAGAAGCCGAACCCTTTACCACAAAAATCAAAACACCCGACGCATCAAAAGCGAAAAAAGACTTGGATTTCAAGTTAACCATCAATGCTGAAGAAGGCATCCGAAGAACTGTCGCGTGGTTCAAGGAACTTTACGGCAAACAAGAAGCTTAACTGGGAGAATGACCGCGTGAAAAAAGAAGTTTATGGCGCGTTTGATGGCAAAACTGTGCTTGTTACTGGTGGCGCAGGAGCAATCGGGTCAAACTTAGTAAAAACGCTGAGCCAGCTGGAAACAAAGAAAATCATCATCTTAGATGACTTGTCCTCGTCTTACGAGTGGAACATTCCCGTAAATCCCAAAGTTGCATTTATCAAAGGCAGTGTGCTTGACGATGAAAAGCTCAAGTGGGCGTTCAAAGAAAAGCCCCAGATAGTTTATCATCTCGCAGCACATTTTGCGAACCAAAACTCAGTTGATAACCCCGAAACGGATCTAATGATTAACGGCATGGGCACGTTGAAGGTTCTTGAGTACGCTCACCTCGTCGGCGTGGAGCGCTTCATTTACGCCTCTTCCGGTTGCGGAATATACGGCGCAGACTCAAAAATGCCCTTCGAAGAACACGACGTATCAATGAAGCTCAACACCCCCTACCAAGTAACAAAGATGCTTGGCGAACTCTACACCAACTACTTCTACAACCTATACCATCTCCCAATCGTTAACGCAAGGTTCTTCAATTCCTACGGTCCAGGCGAAGTTCCAGGAAAATACCGAAACGTTATACCCAACTTTTTCTGGTGGTCAATGAACAAACAGCCTTTGCCAATTACTGGAACGGGCGACGAAACAAGAGACTTCACCTACGTTGGAGACATAATAAACGGGTTGTTGGCGATGGCTTACTACGAGGATGCTGTTGGCGAAGCATTCAATTTGGCAACTGGTAGAGAAATAAGAATAGGAGATCTCGCACAATGGATAAACGAGATAACTGGCAACGAGACGGGAATTATATTTACAGAAAGACGCGACTGGGATAAGAAAAATAGGCTTCTCGCTTCAATTGAAAAAGCAAAAAAAATCTTGGATTACACACCTAACATGGACTTCAAGCAAGGCTTAAAACATGTTCATACTTGGTTTACAGAAAATTATGAAAACATTCGTTCATCATACAAAAAATAGTTCTACTGCAAGCATCAGCCCCTCGAGGTAGTTCTTCCTTTTGAATGTATTAGTGATAGCGCAGTATTTTCCTCCAGACCTTGGCGGCGCAGCAACTAGAGCTTATAATCTGGCTAAAGGTCTCGCCCTAAATGGCTGTAACGTTACAGTGATAGCTGCTGTTCCGCATTATCCACATGGCAAAATACCCAAAGCATATCGGTGGAAGCCCTTTAAAGTAGAGCGGATGGCAAACTTTAGGGTAATTCGAACATTCATGCCTTCGATTAAATCGGAAGGTTTTTTTAAACGACTTGTGCTACGCGGCGCTTTTGCGTTTTCCTCATTGTTTGCATTACTTTTTGTGGGCAAAATTGATGCTATATGGGCATCAAGCTGGGCTCCCGGTTATGTCTACAGCAAAATTAAGCGAAAACCTTTGGCTCTAAATGTTGATGATTTGACTCTTGATGACCTTGTTGATCTCAAACTGGTCGATGAGCATTCGCTATTTCTCAGGGTGGGTGAGTTGGTGTATCGGTTATTTTTCGTTAAAGGCGATATTTTAACTCCGATTAGTTCTGGTTATTTCGATATAATGTCTAAGAAGTACTGTGTCAAGCCAAACCGAATTCATCTTGTAAGAGGCGGAGTAGACCTTTCTGTCTTCAAGCCAAGTTTGCGCAAGTCTGAGCTTAAAAAGAAGTTTGTGGTTTTGTATTCGGGGGGTTTTTCTGTGGCCTACGATTTTGATCAGGTTTTCAAGGCCGCCCAGATCGTTGAGGAAATAGATGGTACCATCGAGTTTGTCGTTCAAGGCGCGGGGGAACTTCTGGGTTCGATGCGGGGTTCGGTTAGCAAGTTGAAGGTTAAGAACGTGAAAATCGTCGATAAGATTTTGAGCAGAACCGCCGTCGCTGAGCTGCTGGGTCAAGCTGACGTTTTGCTTTTGCCCCTCGCAGAGTTCGATAAACCCTACCGTGGAATGTCATCGAAACTCTACGAGTACCAAGCAGTGGGTAAGCCGATAATCTCCTGCAGCAGGGGATTGCCTTCCGTTTACGTGAAGGAGACTAATTCAGGTTTAACCGTTCACCCCGGCGATTCTGAGGCTTTGGCTAAAGCTGTCATAAAACTAAAAGAAAATCCCTGCCTTGCTCGAGTGATGGGGGAAAACGGACGAAAATATGTGGAACACGAAGCATCAATCGAGGCTATAGGCTTAGAAATGAGGACGCTTTTCGAAACGTTGGCGGAGTCAAAAGCAGAACTTCCGCTTGAATGATGATTTAACGAGGCAATTAGTATGTTCAGAATTATCATCTTAAACACAGCGAGTCTAGACAATAAAGGCAGTATGGGGCGTGTAGAAGGTATTATTAAATGTTTGGAGGAAGCTGGATGTTCTGATCACATAGTAATTTTGCACAGGTACTATAAACAAGACAGAGATACGCATGTTAGACAACTGCTAAAAAAGTATCCAAACGTTGATATTCAACAGCATCCATGGTTCAGAGAAGAAGCTTCGCTTATTTTGACAGCCGTGTGTTCTTTGTCTCGTTTTTGCCTCTTAGCAATGCGGTATAAGACTCTTCGCCTTTTTGGTAAACAACCAAAAGGTGAAATTCAAAGTTCTGATGTAATTGTTGATTTGAATCTTATTGAACCAGCTGAGGGCGTATATGCAACTATGACATTGGGCGCATTTTTTGCGCTCATTGATACCTGGCATGCCACAATGACTGGAAAATCAGTACTGGTCTGCTCAGCTACCATAGGTCCATATAACAATAGCTTTCTTAGGCATTTAGCTCGATATGTTCTTAACAAGGTTGACGCAATAACACTGAGAGAAAAATACAGTTTTGACTATTTGCGAGTTATCGATGTCACTTCCCCTCAAGTTTACTTAAGCGCTGATCTCGCTTTTCTCATGGACGGCGAAAGTTACAGACTGCCTTCAATACTGAAGACCGCTGGGATTGTTCTTGCCAATAAGCCCATAGTAGGAATAACTGTTTCTGCCATGTTAAATCCTTCACTTGAAGAGTCAGTGTATATTCGCCTCATCTCAGAACTTACTGATTTTCTCATAGATCATTTGATTAACGTTACAATAGTTTTTATCACGCACACTTATCAAGATGCAAAAATAACGCAAAGTGTTTATGCGCGAGTTAAGAACAAACAAAAAGTAAATTTACTTCCAACATACTTGACAGCGGCAGAAACAAAAAGTGTTATTGGTATTTGTGACCTGTTCATTTGTTCACGATTTCATGCTCTTGTGGCATCTACCTCTTTGGCTATACCCAGTCTTGGGATTGTGGCCTACAGTAAAGGTAAATTTCACGGAATAATTGGCGAGATTATGGGTCAAGAGAATTATCTTGTTGATGTACCAGATAATTTAATTTTTGATGAGTTTCTTTTTAAACTTAAATCAAAAGTCATGGCTTTATGGGCTAACAGAGAAATAGTTGCGCAAGATTTGTTGGCGCGGAGAGACTCGACTAAGTCGCAGGTGCTATTTAATGGCCGCCTTGTTAAAGAACTTGCGATGTGTGGTAAAAGGGTAAATTGAATGCGACAAAAGAGTATGAACGCTAATTTGTCTGGATATGTTGCGCAAGTAGTTGGAGATGGCTTATGCACTGGTTGCGGAACGTGTGTTGGCATATGCCCCAGCGGTGCACTTCGTATGGATAGGTCTAACGCGAATGGTTGCTACTCTGTTCATTTGGATAGTTCGCGATGCACCGGTTGTGGATTATGCCTTAGAGCTTGCCCCGGGCATTCGGTAGATTTCAAAGCTTTAAGTCTTGAGATATTTGGTAAAGCTGCTACAGATATCCGCCTTGGAAATTACCAAGGCTGTTATCTTGGGCATTCTTCCGATTACGCCGTAAGATATAATGCGGCCTCTGGCGGTGTGATAACTGCTTTGCTTCTTTTCGCTTTGGAAAAAGGGCTAATAGATGGGGCTTTGGTTACGCGAATGAGAAAAGATCGCCCTTTGGAACCGGAGTCATTCATTGCACGAACGAGGGAAGAGATTATTGATGCTTCAAAGTCAAAATACTGCCCTGTTCCGGCTAACATTGCATTGAAGGAGATTTTAGCTTCAAAAGAAGGGGCCAAGTTCGCCGTTGTCGGGCTTCCATGCCATATTCAAGGGATAAGGAAAGCAGAAAGCTGCAATAAAAACCTGAAAGAAAAGATAGTTTTACACTTAGGGCTCTTCTGTTCTCATACCGATACTTTCTTTGCAACAGAGTTCTTGCTTTCAAGTTTGGGTCTCAATAGTCAAGATGTTGCTACAATTAACTACAGAGGTGAAGGGTGGCCTGGTAGCTTATCGATTTTGCTAAAAAATGGTCAGAAGAAGATATTACCTTATTCAAAAATGATTTCTGCCCATATATTGTGGTTTTTTGCTTTCCCGCGTTGCACTTTATGTTGTGATCTCACCGCTGAATTGGCTGACATCTCATGTGGTGACGCATGGTTGCCACAGTTAATGGCAAATGATAATATTGGTCAATCAATCGCCATCTGCAGAACTCGGTTGGGAAGCTCAATTTTTACAGAAGCGATTAAGACGGGTTACATAAATTCTAAACAGGTAGATCCACTAATTATAAAGCAATCAATAAATATGGCGAGAACAAAGAAAAAAGATATACGCGTACAATTTTTCCTAAGGCGTTTACTTGCCAAACCTTTTCCCGCTTATAGGACTTTATTGCTGAATCCTAATTTTACTAGTTATCTGCGAACTGCGCTTCTCTGTTTCAATTTAGCAATTTCATCAAATAAATATTTCAGGGGTAGATTATTCAGTTATTTACTTCATAAGGAACTTTCCTTATTAGGTTTAGATAAAGAGGCCGGCGAATGAAAATTCTTCTTCAACGTTTTACGTTTATGGGCAGTCACTTGGTTGACCACTTGTTAAACAGAATTATACGATTACGGTAGTTAGTTAAATGGTTGAAATTGAAGATACAACAAAACTGCTAACCAAATTGGGTCCTACCGAACAGGTTTGGTTGTTGTTGCTAGTATTCCAGTTCCAAAAATCCCCTTTTGAAGAGTTACGAAGTCTCCATCAAGGTTATACTGCTACCATGGGACAATAGAAAATGCTTAAACAATTAGATATTTCACCTTTAGTTTCGATTATAATACCAACATGGAATTCAGCTGCAACACTCGCTCTTTGTTTGCAATCGATAAAAAAACAAACGTACAAAAACTTGGAGGTTTTGATTATTGACGGTGGAAGTACCGATAACACACTTTCAGTTGCTGAAAGCTATGGAGTTAAATTTAGGAAATTGCATAAGCGGAGTAGAACCTATCAGCGAAATTTGGGCGCTTTTTATGCTAAAGGTGTTCTCCTCTTCTTCTTGGATTCCGATGAAGTGTTGCACCCAAAATTAGTCGAAGAGTGTGTCAGCAAATATTTCGATGGTTATCAGGGAATGTTTGTAACAACAATTGATACAGGTTACACTTATTTAGGAAAATCAAGATGTTTGGGGAATTTTATAAATTTAGAAATAAAATCTTCCGCAATTTACATTCCTAATTCAGCTTTGCGATTTTGCACTAAAGACATTTTCAAAGCTGTGAAAGGGCAAGACGAAGACTTGCTAATCGGAGAAGATATCATATTTGCCTTGAAATGTTTAAAAAGTGGGGGTAAGATTGGCAGATGCAAATACGCAATCTCACATTATGCAGTTGAAGGTTTAAGGAACATCTTAATTAAAAAATACGCATATGGTCAGACTTTTGAAAAAGTTGTTGAAAAAATGGGGGAGTTTAACGAATCGTTTCGTGTTACTCATGGTTTTGGGCTATCCGCTCATGTTTTATCCTTCAGAATGGAGTATGTAAAGATGGGAGTTTTTTATTTGGTTCACATGTTTCGGCTCAAGGCATACAGTCGTTATATACCAGGGTTTTTCTTAGTCAAATTGATAGAGCAATGTGGTCGCGTGACCGGGTATATCAGGTCCCGCATGTTTTTCAGTACTTGAGGTAATCGGGTCTGCAACTCACCAATTATATTTTTTACCAATTACAAATGCTTTTGAGCAGTTGCCTTGAATATGGTGTCAAAATTATGTTTGAAGTTGGCTTAAGCATATGAATGCTGTGAATCCTTCTTTGGTTTTTACCTGTGATTTGGAATTTTCGCCAAAAGTTTATGGCAGATTATCTGTTAAAGACGAGCGTCTCATTATTGGACAGAAAGCGCTTGTTGACTTATTGCACAAATATGACGTGACCTGCACATTTTTTACTCAAGGAAAACTATGCCTTCAATGTCCTGAAATGGTTGAAGATCTGCACAGCGAAGGCCATGAAATAGGTTCACACGGCTTTGATCACATTCCAATGAAATACCTCTGGCCAGTTGGCTTGTTCCCAAAAATCTCTCCCGCGATAACAAGACAAATCGACATCAAAAAATCAAAAGAAGCGGTGTTCTCAATAATAGGAGAAAAACCTATTTCTTTTAGAGCTCCGTACTTGGCAATGGATCAAGAAATGCTGCCTTTTCTGGAAAAAGAAGGCTTCTTGTTCGATAGTTCATTGTATAATCCTGCTCTGGGGAAAGTCTCCAGTCCCTATCATCCGTCAGCGGGAAGTTATGTTTCCGAAGGACATATGAAAATCTGGGAAGTGCCCCCGACAGTAAATTTTTTTCCCCAACGGAAATACTGGTATTACAGGTACCCTTTAATTCTCAGTTTGGACGAGCAAATGATCAGAAAATCAATTCCAGCTTTAATTGGTAAATTTTTGAAAAACGACCGTTATCTTCCTTTATTTGTCACAATAATACATCCATATGAGCTGTGTTCTCCGTCTATGGTTTCAAAAGTATCTCTTTTCCTGGATATAATGAAGAAAAATGAATTACGTAGTATCGCTCTTCGCGATCTTCTGAAAGAATCAAATCCGAAAAATTAACCTAATCCCCTGAACAAGTTGCATATCTATGAGAATTGCTCGTTTGGTACAGTACTTCCAACCTCGATTCGGCTATGCAGAATACTATCTTATGACTGAACTTGCAAAGCAGGGCCATGAAGTATGTATCATCACTTCAGATCACTACTCTCAAAGTGTAAAATCTTTTGACAAATCAATCGATGTCACTACTGAGTGCGGTAAGTTTATCGAGAATGGACTAACAGTTTATCGTCTGCCTACGGTCTTTGAAAATGGTCAGCTCATAGCAAGTCGCAACCTAAAAAGGTCGTTGAAAGACTTTGAACCAGATGTATTACATTCTAATGATCTTTTTTACCCATCAACTCTTTTGGCAATTTGCTACAAGAAACTTGGTTATAGATTATTTGTTGATTCAATCACAGGTACATTTAATCCACGTGGATTTACTCTTCTGGGTTTTGACCTTTACAGATTGCTGTTCAAGCATTATTTGAAGGACAATGTTGATGGTTTCTTCGCTATCTCAAAGGGATCAAAAAAGTGGTTGAAAAAGAATTTTGGAATTCCGTACGATTCAATTGGTCTTATTCCGCTCGGCGCAGATGACAGACTATTCTTTCCCTCAACCATCGCACGCGAATCCACCCGGTCCGCTCTTGGACTAAGCGATGACGAAATCTTGATAATCTATACTGGAAAGCTTCTGCCTGAAAAAGATATAGATGTCCTGATAAAAAGCGTGGCTCAACTAGAATCAAAAACTTTCAAACTTAGATTGCTTTTAGTCGGAAGCGGTCCTCTAGCGTACATGCGATATCTCACTAGACTTGTAGAATCAAGAAAAATTAGAAAGAACGTAATGTTCATTTCAACGGTTGCTCGAACTGAACTTCCTAAATATTATAATGCAGCAGATATTGCTGTATGGCCAGGAAGTCCTTCGATTTCAATAATCGAGGCTATGTCAACAGGTCTTCCCATAATTATCGCCTCTTATCCAAAACCCCGCGAAGATGCGTATGATACATCACATTTGATAGAATATTCAAATGGACTAGATTTTCAAAGGGGGCATGTATCGCAACTTGCCTCTTCAATAGAAAGTTTAGCGGTTAATGAAGATCTCCGAAATGAAATGCGGAAAAAATCGAGAAAACTTGTTGAGCAAAAAATAAATTGGGCCACAATAGCCACGCAATATCTCAAAATTTATGAAAATCCTCCTAATTCGCGGGTCTGATTTGAAGACCGAATTTCAGACCATAGTTGAGATCTTACCCCAGCTAAGGAATGACTCTTAGTGTTTCTCATAATTCAAGGGCAGCACAGTCTGAGCAGTAAAACATAAGTCTATTTTGTGGTAAATAATGAAAGTATGTTATCTTAGGCCATATGATCCGAATCACCCGCGAAGCAGAACAATTCTAAAGGGATTAAGAAAAAGTAATGTTGACGTTATTGAATGTAACTCGGCTTCGTCTAATCGTTTATTGGATTACGTTAGGTTGTTGAAGAAACAGTGTTCTATCCAATAAATGGCGGTGCATAGGACGGAATTGCCTAACTTTTATAATGCCGCAGATTTCGCGGTATGGCCTGGAGCCTTTTCCATTTCAATAATTGAGGCAATGGCCTGCGGCTTGCCCATAATTATAGCGAAATCTGATTGGACATCACATTATCTGGAGTACAAAAATGGGTACTCGTTTAAAGCAGGAGACATTAATCATTTGTCTTCCATTATGTTAAGGCTATCTCTAGACGGCAGGCTGCGGAAATCGATGGGATTTGGAAGTCGAAAATTGGTTGAAGATAAGCTAAACTGGGATACCATAGCTAATCAGTACAATGCCGTTTACACAAAAGTCAACAACTCTAATTTATGCGGTTCGTAAGATGACAAAAACTGCTTCGTTGAAGTCAAAAAATCTCCTACTAATTGTTCCCCATCTGCAGGTGTTTATCAAAGATCAGACTGCCGCAATAAAGCCGTATTTCCATGGCGTGACCGCCCTGATGCCAGTACCCTTATTCTCTTCCCTCGTCGTGAAACTGCCAGTCGTCAAAAAGAACTTCCGCTTTTTATGGTATTCAGAGAATTCGCGAAACGAGCTTAAACATGACTTTAAATTGTTATCGCCAAAATTCTTCACTTTACCAATTGACGTTATGCGAAAAAGGAATTGTTATCTCGCTTCTAAAAGCTGTGTTAAGTATGTCACGAAAAACCGTGTGCATTTCGATTTAATACATGCCCATTTTGTAGGAAATGGTTTTATTGGCGCAAATTTAAAACGCCTATTTGCCAAGCCACTAGTGGTAACAGCTCACGGTGGTGATGTTTATGACCTGCCCTTTAGAGATGAATGGCAAAAAACATTAGCTAAATATATCTTGAATGAAGCTGATCAAGTAATTACTGTAAGTTGGTTTAACAAGGCGAAATTGTTATCGCTAGGGATTTCTGATAATAAATTACACGTGATTCCTAATGGTTACAACGAGCAAATCTTTAAGCCTATGCCTACACAAGAAGCAAAAAAGAAGCTTGGTTTGCCTTTAAACAAGAAAGTATTGCTTTCAGTAGGCAATTTAGTTGATGTGAAAGGGCACATCTACTTGGTTGACGCCATGAATATTGTCCTGAAGAAACGAAATGATGTGATACTTGTAATAGTTGGCTCTGGGTCATTGAAGGAGCGATTGCAGAAAAGGGTCAATGCTTTAGGTTTAAATGGAAAAATATTGTTCGTAGGCGGCAAACTGCATTGTGAGATTCCGATGTGGATGAATGCATGTGACATTTTCGTCTTGCCAAGTTTGGGCGAAGGCTTTCCAACAGTTATTCCTGAAGCAATGGCTTGCGGAAAACCTGTTATCGCAAGTTGCGTGGGCGGAATCCCAGAAGCAATAACTTCCAATGAGATAGGGACACTATTAGTTCCCAAAAGTACCATGGCATTAAGTGACGCGATTCTGGAAGGCCTTAATCGTGTATGGTCTCGCGAAAAGATTTTGGATGCAGCTGCAAGATATTCTTGGCAGAATATCGTCAAAGAAATAATTATAGTCTATGAACGTGCATTGAATAATTACCGAAATTGTTGAATAAAATTGACAAAAGAAATTTCCGTTTTATTGTATGTTGATGTTGAGCCGGATAAAGTCCAGCTTTTGGCGGAAAAAAGATATGATTATTTTAGCTTTCAAATATGAGCTTCAATTAGCAAAGTAATACCTGAATTGTGCTACAGAGTAGACTTAAACCTGTTCGCGCCTTTCCTTTTATTAGACATATTTCCGGCAATTCGATAAAATCTTCTGCATAGACTGAGAAATGCTTATTTCCAAATAGAATATAGTGATCCAAAGCAATGAAGACTAAAAAATTACTTCTAGTTTCTCACTTATATCCACCAACTGAAAGTGTCGGCGGGTTAAGAGCGTTCCACTTTTCTAGAAATCTAGCACAACTTGGTTGGCACACATATGTAGTAAAACTGAAAACGCGGCAAAAAATAAATAGTTCAAAATCTGCAAACCTAGTCAACAATTCAATTGAGCTTTTTGAATGTGCTGATTCTCTCTATTTGAGCAGATTTGCCTGCAGATGGAAACTTTTTGTCCCTGATTTTGATGCGGGTTGGATATTGCCTGCCTTTGGACTATGTAGGCAAATAGTCAAAAAGTTACGCCCTCAAGTAGTAGTTGCAACGTGCAGTCCTTTTAGTTCAGCTGTAATAGGTGCGTTGATTAAGAAAGAATTCGGCATACCCCTTCTGCTTGATTTTAGGGATCCTTGGACTTTCAATGAGGAGACAGCCTATCCTACACTCTTGCATAAGTATGCTGATAGCTTTCTTGAATCAAATATCTTAAGATTATCAGATCACTTAGTCGTCGTTACAAAAACAATGCGTCAAGCATACGTCCGCAAATACAGTTTTCTTGGAGAAAAAATTTCCACGATTACAAATGGCTTTGATTTTTGTGACTTCCCAGTAAATGATTTGCCATTATTTGAGAAGTTTACCATACTGTATTGCGGTACCTTTTATGGACAAAGACGTCCAGACTTATTCTTAAATGGATTAAAGGAAGCAGTGATAAAGAAGAATTTATCGCCCAACCATTTGCAAGTCCTTTTCTTAGGGATTATTAACGAAGAGCTTTCCCAACTGATTGAATCACTTGGTCTAACGAAATTCGTTTCTCAGTTGGGTTATTTTTCCCATGAAGAAGCAATAGAGTTCATGTTTAGGTCTCATTTGCTTTTGCTTGTTGAGCCACGACAGGCGTTAACGACCAAAGTTTTTGAGTACTTGGCAACGGGTAAGCCTATTCTTGCTTTATTTTACCGCGGGGAACTATATGAACTTGTTCGGGAGCATTCAGATGTGTCGTATCTTGTAACCTCAAACGATTCTTCCGACGTTGCGAAAGCCATAAATGATTGCTACGCCAAATGGGCTGACAATAAATATCAGTTAGCTAATCCGCTGAAAGTGAAAAAATTTATGCAAGAATACAATAGACCCGCATTGACTAAAAAACTCAGCGTTATCCTGGATAACCTTTGCAACGCTAAGCATTGACCTGGTGAAATATACGTGAAAATTGCTTCACAAAAACTAAGTCACGGCGCGTTGGTTCCATATTACATAGGCTTACTTAATTCGTTGTTGGTGGCTGTTGCGGTATCCGCCATATCACAGTTGCCGTTGCGTTACATGTTCTCAATATTGTTCGGCACCCTTACTTTCTTCATTTATTATATAGTAATTAAAAACAGGGCAGGACAATTCAAATTCAAGGGGTTTACAGTAAGTCCCAAGTTTGTCTTTCACCCTTCCAAAGATCTCTATGCTCTTGTGTTGTACGCTATTTCCCTTGCATTAGTTCTTCTAATACCCTCTGCAGCTGAGACTCAGTTTGTGGCTTGGGCGCATATTCCTACTCTTAATTATATTCGATTGTTCGCAGGTCTACTGTTGTCGTCAATACTGCCTGGTTATGGTTTGCTAAGACTGATAGATAGAAAGAACCGGTTTGACGGGCTGAATTTGGTAGTTTTCTCTTTTTTTACAAGTGTATTTGCGACGACATTTTTGTCTTATACCTTGTTGGTTTTAAATATGTCCATCGAAAACACCTTTTTAGCAACGTTAATTTTTAACTTAATAGTATTATCGCTTTATTCATTTGCTTTTATTACTAATATAAGAAAAGAAAACGTTATCATAAAAGAAGAAAAATCACACCATAATTTTGATTATTTAATTCTTGCTTGCATCTTCTGCTTTTTTATTATAGGTTGGGTCATATACTACTCCAGCTACCCCCTAGGTTCCACAGGGGACATGTGGAGTCATTACTCCACTTATCTCCAACTTGCGAAAGGTGTAAACATTTTTTCCTTTCCTCACTTGGCCTATTTAGGGGCTGAAACATGGATTCCCCTTCATTATGTCACCGTTTCATTGCTAACTGGCTTTCCTGCCCTTAACGGTTGGATGGTTTATGCTTTCATAAACTTCTTCTACATTTTAGCAGTTTATCAAGCGGTTCGTGGTATAGTCGGCGTTAATCATCCAAAGATTCCAGTGATAGCCACAGTAATAGCAACTCTTTTCGGTGGTTTCGGTTGGGTTAAGGCTCTCTCACTTTCATCTGGCAATAACTGGCTTATTGCTTTGAACACTGCAGGACGCATGACTTATAATGACATAGTATACAGTTTTCTTTATGGTCCTATTCCAGAGTATTTTTCTCTTGCTGTCCTATTTTCGCTACTTTATTTGATGGTGCGCAAGGACAAGTTCGATGTTCCAAGTGCCTTTTTGACTGTTGTTCTGGTTGCACTGGGTTTGCTGGTGCACAGTCCCGAGATAATTATGCTCCCAATATTCTACTATTGTTATCTGCTTTTCGTTCACCGTGAAGAGTTTGCGAGGCTGAGAAAGTACAGTCTATCACTTCTTGTTGGCTTACTCGTTGTTTTCATAGTAGGCCTTCCGTTTTCGTCACACTTCTATTTCAGCATGGAGCTACCACTATTGTTTCTATTTCTGACGGTCAGTTTGACTTTTGTTCTAATGCACTTTAGAGCGAAATTCAGTCACTCTTTTGCTTTCCCGAAGCGATTAGGCATAGTATTGGTAGGTTCAGTTTGGGTTTTGTATATTCTGTCTTTTTTTGCCTGGAATTCTACCTTGAATCTTGGCGTAACTGCAAACCTTGTTGTTATCGGCTTGCTACCTTGGTACATTTATCCTGTATATTCTGGTATATCACTTTTGTTGGGTCTATTAGGATTAACATGCTTGGTTGCATGGCGCAAATTTAAGTTAGAGAATGCAAAGTTTCTCGTATTGGCTATCGTGGCGCTTTTCTTGACGGGCATAATATTATCTTACGTAAACATCAATATTTTTGCAACTGGATATTGGGAGAAGCGTTTCTACACGTTTATGATTCTTCCCGTTAGCGTTTTAGGTGCTTTCTTCATAGTTGAGGTTGTTCCGAAAATGACGTTAGGCAGGTTTGCTAAAGGATTTCGAGTACCTGCTGTCAAATACGTGATGGTAGGTTTGCTTATTTCTTTGATCGTTGTTAGTGGCGTTTCATCCAACATTTTGTCTTTAGACAGAACTGCGTTAGTTTCTCAGGGCGATCCGTATGCCGCCGTTTCAAAAGCAGAACTTCAAGCACTTGATTTCTTGAGGGTCAATGCTTCAGCAGATGCGACTGTTCTTGGGCTTTCAACCGTTTCAAACCGTTTAGTGACTGTTTTTTCAGGGATGAATCATCTTAACTCGCCCTACTTGTTTACAGGTAAACCTCCTTTTCAGTTCGTCGATATAACAAATCCTGAACTCGCTTTGAAAATGCTTTACTCACTCAACATAACCTACTTATTTGCCACAAAAAGTGACCTGGAAACATTACAGTCAAGCGGATACATTGTGAATCATTTACTAAAATATTTGCCTATAGCTTTTCAGAACAGTGAGGTGACTATCTACCAGGTTCCTAAATTGGATCCTCCAAGTTCAGACTCTAACCTTACACTTGTCGTACCCAGTTACATGATTGATTCATTATCTGATCCCAAAGTTTTGCTTCAGAATCTACCTAAGCAGGTGATATTCAACGAAACCTTCAGCAGTTACAATGACGGTTCCGATGGTGCTCCAACATGGACCCCTACAAACCTTCCGGGGGATAAATACGTTGGAAATGGAACGTGGACTGTTAACAATGGCACATACAATGGACTAGAAAATCAGTGGGCGATGGCTGCCTCACTAATATCTAATGAAGATTTATCAGACTTTTCCCTTAGTGTAGATTTTAAAATTGATTCCGGTTATTATGCTGGAATCGTCTTTAGAGCTGTTAATTCTTCTAACTTTTATGCCACTTACATTTCCGTAGATGGACGATACGATGATATCTACAAAGTTGTAAACGGTACAATGATTCTTATTAAACATTCTACGGGTCCATCGATTGGAAATAACTGGACTTCCCTTCAACTGGATGCCTATGGTAATCAATTTAGCCTCTACTTGAACGGTAAGTTGATTGTCTCTATTTCTAATTCACTGTTCACAAGTGGACAGGTAGGCGTTTTTGCGGATAATTCTATGTCGTCTTTTGATAACATCACAATCGAGCAACCGCCTAACGTTGCTAAGAACATCGATTATACATTCAATTTTCCAATTGATGTTTTGGCTCAATCAGGCTTGGAGTATTCTATAAAAATTGCCGACGACGGTTCAATCTTCGACAGCAAATATCTTTTGCTGCCTTCAGATCAAGATTGGAGTAACGAGCAGATACATAGTTATCTTAACTGGGTGGAAAACGGCGGACGTTTGATAGTGCTTAATGGCGATGGATTAGGCGATTTCGCAAAAATACTTTCAATAAATTCCAATTCTGACGAGCCACTAATCGCCAATAGTGCAGTTGGTCAATCATCGACGGTCGAACTTGGAACCCTGCCTGTTTCTTCTCTATTTTCAAGCGATGAACAGGTAAAAGGGATCGCCAATTATACTAACGAAAACGACCAGTCAGTGCCTCTAGCCTTTTCCAAGCAAGTAGGAAACGGCGAAATAATCTACGTTAATGTCAGCCCCCTCTTCGAAAATCTTTACTCAGCTAATGGTACTGCAACTAATAATTTCCAAAAGATAGGTATTCTGCTTAATCTTTTGAACTTAAATACATCAAGTTTCAAGGATACGCCTTCAGATAAACGTTGGCAATACATGCTCTATGACACCACTTGGATTCGAGATTATACCCAACTTCAGGGCGCCGTTAACATAGAATCAAATTCAACAATTCTTCCTTACGATCAATTTAATGTTCATACGTTGGAGCTAGTTAATGCGACTGGAACGATTAACGGATTGCCCATTCAAGAACCGATGTTTCTACAGAATGTTGCCATTAATAATCTCCTCGAAAAAGGCGCGGCTCACTCTGTAATAAAATCTCAAGGCATTTATTTGATCCCGACAGACTATGGACGTTATAGTTGCTTGTTCTCAGAGTCTGCATTCAATATTTCAATGCAAGTGCCTGAAGGCGGTGTTGTCTTTTCCGTCATTACAAAAGAAAATGAAACATATGATATAAATCTGCAATCTGGTACGTTATTTATGCAAAACATAACAACAACCTCCCCATCAAATATTTCCGTTAATACGGCATTGCCAAACGAAATCACCGGAGGCAACAAAACATTGTTGTTGGCGCGCACGCCTTCTATTTCGGTTAACGGAACGTCATCTTTTTCTGAAGCTGTCATTCCCAACTACATCAACTATGTAAATGGCTACTCAGTCCAAATAAAGGGAACGACACACTTCAGTTTTGATTGCTCAAGCGACAACGTCATGATGCTGACTGACTTTGGTTACACGGGCACGTTCCAAACAGGACAAGAAACAACAAAAATATCAATGATCTATTGGGAACTCATTGCCATACCTTGGGCGTCAATATTGACCTCGCCATTATTTCTAATCTTCTGCATCCTCCTCGCTATGGTAGTAATTACTATATATTCCACCTATTCCAAAGCATCAGGTAAAAAAACAATTGACTTTCACTACCAAGGATTAAACCCGGAGGCTGACAAATTTTAATTCATAATATTTATGTGTTACGCGGGTCTTCTCTACGTACGCAAATGGGAGGGCTCAAACAGTTATATTCCAACTGGATATTAAACAGGACGACCTCATTCTTGACGTAGGTTGCGGCGAAGGGTTCATCGTAAGCCACCTTTTAGATGGAAGTTTCGCGGTGGGGTTAGATGACTATAAGCGTTCATTATTGGTAACTAAGCAAAAGCTAAGAAAATCTAACATGGACTATACATGCAGACGTTATGCTCTACCCCTGAAGATGAGCTCTTTTGATAAAGTAACCCTTCTAGAAGAGTAGAATTCTGTGACATCCGAACCGTACAAATCCTTATTGAAATATGTTCCCAAAGTAGGTTCCGCTTTAGTGTTAGACGCAGGGTGCGGAAATTTTACTTATACAAACTTCCTCAAAGAATACGTTCATAATTTGGAACCTGTTTGTATCGATTTGTCAAATTTGGACCCTATGCGAATAAGGAAAAATAGCTTTTTGCTTGCCTCAATTGGCAATTTGCCGTTCAGAGACAACTCGTTTGATTTTGTATTCTGTTTATCCGTAATAGAATTTGTTGAGAATGATCTTGGTGTAATTAACGAATTTCACAGAATCTTGAAAAAAGGTGGCATGCTGATTCTCACAGCGCCAACCAAGTTCTCGCTTTTTAAGGTAATAAGAGATTTGGAGATACTTTGCGGAGTATACAAATACCCGCAGTTCAACGTAAAGCATTATCATTATTATTCCAGACTTGATATCCCTCGGCTTGTACGAGAAAAATTTGACCTTGTTGATTTACGCGGATACCGATACAACTTCATACCTAGATTAATGACTTTTTCTTTATCTTTACTCATGTCCTTTTTACGCTATGAACAGAAATCTGCAGAGAACTTGGCATCGACAAATAATGAAAAAAAATTATCCTATGTGCAATCCATCGGTAATTCCTATAACGATTTGTCTGATGGCAAGTCTATGTTAAAAGACACACGTGTCCTAATAGACTTAAGTTATCACTACGTGATAGTTTTATTCAAGCAGACTACATCAAATCATTAACTGACGAGTTTCAAATGACCTTCAGTAATCCATACCTTAAAACTTAATAGGCAGCAACCTGAAGGGAGTAGTTTCGAGGCAGCATGAATGACAAAATGCCAAAATAAACGCGACACCCCTGAGGTTTTCCGTTCTAAATCCCACAAAGGAGTGGTTTTGGATAGATCCCACATGGGTTTTGACAAGAACGCGGCCTGTTTCGCTTCAATATTTTGGGATAAAGAAAAATCAAATAAAATATATCTCGCTTATACAGGTGCTTCTGACTTGAAATTTTCTGACGCAAGTATTGGTCTAGCAGAGTCAGATGACGGTCTTAACTTCAGGAAGCTGAATGAGGTTAACCCTCTTGTCAGTTCAAGATCTCTCGGTAATCAGCAATGTGTTACTCCTGTTATCTTCGTAATTAAAGACGCTTATTATATGGTTTTTTCAACCAAACCGTTTGGAGGTGGTCGTCGAATATGTCTTGCTTGGTCAGACGAAATTAGAGGTCCATGGCATTATGCTGGTGAACTCATAAGACCGAGGAGCCTTTGGGAGGGTTATGATATAGATTTGGGTCCTTCGATCGTCAAGCTAACCGAAGACGAAGTTTTGATTTATTACAGTAACGTATCCAACAAAAGATATTGGGACCTACTCTTTGGTCCCAAATATTGGCACAGACGAATTGGTGTTCTCCGTTTAAAAATAACCTCTTCGAAAAGCTTTAAGGCATATCGATTTTGTGGGAATCCACTTGGAAATTTGAATGGTTCAGCTAAGTCTTGGAATGAATCTCTTTTCTGTCCTGGGTATATGAATTTTGAAGGAACGCATTATCTCTTTCCCGCAACGTCAACTTACTCAGTGGGGTACCCTTATACTTCATGTATTGGGTTAGTAGCTGACACGTCCCCTTATTTCCAAAATCCTTCATATAAGGAAATCCTAATTGACGGTCCAAGAGAAAAGCAACTAATCCTGCCAACGGTTAAGAGTGAAATAACTTTTGATTCACCGTGTCCAATTATAATGGGCGATAAGCTCCATCTCTATTATTCGGTTATGGATCGTGCAGACGAAGTTTGGAGGGAAGCTTTAACAATCTTCGACCTGAATGGTAGATACACTTCAAGTAATGGTTGTTGACCTCATGACTGTGCTAATTGTTGTTGGAACTCGACCTCAAATAATAAAGTCCGTTCCAGTGATTCATGAAGCCTTAAAACAGGGCTTAGCCATGCAGATAATTCATACCGGACAACATTATGATCCTGCACTTTCCGAAGTTTTCTTCAATGAACTCTCCTTGCCGGAGCCACTAGCGAACCTCAATGTCGGCTCAGGCTCACACGTTTTTCAAACTGCAGAAATCATGATTCGTCTCGAAAAATACCTCATCACCGAAAAACCTTCGCTTGTTCTGATTCCAGGAGACACTAACTCCGCACTAGCTGGGACCCTTGCTACCGTTAAACTTGGCATACCCGTAGCCCATCTTGAATCTGGCGCCCGAAGCTATGACATGAAAATGGCTGAAGAAATCAACAGACGCCTAATCGACCATTCTGCAAAAATACTATTCGCCCCGACAAACAACTGCAAAGCAAATTTGGAACACGAATCCGTTACAGGCAAAATCTATCAGGTCGGTGATACTATGTATGACGTTTTCGTAAAATTCAAACAAAAAGCAGACAAGAGTGACATCATCAATAAGCTGGACTTAGAAAAAAAGGAATACGCTATCCTCACTACGCATAGGGCGGAAAACGTGGATGATCCAGCAAAACTTAAAAAAATGCTGCTTGCGATGGAAAACGCTGAAATGCCCATAATATTCCCAATTCACCCCCGAACAAGAAACAGACTTAAAGAAAACGGTATCTCTTTGAGCGATGCCAATATACGTCCAATCGATCCAGTGGGTTATATCGAAATGTTAGCACTTCTCAAAAATGCAAAAATCGCCATTACCGACTCAGGCGGGCTTCAAAAGGAAGCTTTCTGGTCGAACACTCCTTGCATAACCATTCGAGACCGAACGGAATGGACAGAAACAGTCGACCTCGGAGTAAACTTCGTCACAGACGTAGACCCAACCAGAATAGCTCAAGCACTTGAGCAAATCCGAAATAACTACAGCGAAATAAAAAACAAGTTCAAAAGCAACCCTTACGGGGAAGGCAACGCCTCCGAGAAAATAGTTAAAATTCTGAAAGCAGAATTACCGTAAATGAAGCGGTGAAGGCGCCGTTGTTGGGGGCGGGTCGGTTGTGACAGCTGGCATTCCAGAGGGTACCGTCCACAAAGGTCTGCCTAGCCGAGAAACCATGAGTTTTGAAGAGTACTTATGCAAGCGAGAATAGTGGAAGAACTCACACAGAAAGCCTTAAGCCTTCATTGCTTAGCCTTGTTGCACCAATCCAGGTCTAGATTGTTTGCTATACCTATAGAAATCTTAAGTTCCGAAGTTTGCCGATTCTCCATCGAAAATGCTAATGTTGCATTTCCAGTTCTATTAAGTATTGTTATGTCAGCAGTTAGCACTTCGTATTCATCAGGAATGACGCAATAATCCCTTAATATACTGCTGTTTGTTGTTGCATTAATCTTTGGCAAGTCTTAAATGTTTGCAGCGAACTAAAATAAAGGATGGATGATTCATTGAGGTTTGCTTAGATAGTTGCAGCAGAACCTATTTCGTGAGGTGGTTGCATAAAATGTCTTCTCGTGCCAAGAAAGCGTTTACATGTCTAATGATTACTCTGTTTCTTCTGGGTTTTGTTAGTGTCGCCTTCGGGGATTATTACCCTTCATCGTATTTTTGGGATTTCAAGAATTACTCTTACTTAGGTTTTAGTCAAGCGGTGAATTTTGCGAGCACTCCCCATCAAGGTGTGACTTATGACGATAGTTTGGTTGGTTATTGGAGGTTAGATGAGGGCGCGGGTTTGGTAGCACATGACGACAGTGGTAAGGGCAACGATGGTACATTAGTGGGCGCATCGTGGGTTGACGGGAAATTTGGGAAGGCATTAAGTTTCAATGGTTCAACTAATTATGTGGACTGCGGATCAGGTGCAAGTTTAAACATAACTGGCAACTCGTTATCTATTGCGTTTTGGGCTAACTTTGCAGCCTCAAAAACTGCCTATTCGATAATTGCAAAAGACAACGTTTTTTCGCAGAAGAAAAGCTTTGAAGTTTTCAGAGGCGCAGACGGTCGAGTCTATTTTGACCTTATGACTGATTCTTACCATGAATTATCAACTGTCCCTCTTTCTTCGGGCGTTTGGTATTTTATTGTCTGCACTTATGATGGAGGTTACATGCGAATTTACGTTAATGACGTTGCGGGTTCTTCCCTTGCGGGCACTGGAAATATCGTAAGTAGCCCCCGTAACTTGAAATTTGGCACAGGTGGATACAACTCTGCATATTATAATGGAACTCTCGACGAGGTTATGATTTATGATCGAGCCTTAAGTGCTAACATGGTTGCCTCACTATACACTATGGGTCCGTACGTGCATCCAGATTCTGTGTCTTTCGCCAATTACTACAGTTTTATTGATCCTCTCACTAACAATACCATTTTAGTCTATGTCAAGAGTCCCAACGCAAACAGCAACAACATTGCACTTGTCACCTGTACAAACTTCTTTGCAGGCAACAGTTTAGCTTTTCAAGCTAACAACAGTGCAACTGTGAATGTGTGGACGAACCTTGGGCGACCAGCATTTACTGCTGGTGTTTGGAACAGCGGAAACTACACAACAACTCTAACGCTTGACCCTTCTTCCACGGCGGAGCTGAACTGGAACACCTACAACATCACAACTTACGTTGACACCCACTCGGGTGTTTCGCCTTCAAACGTGACCGTCGGTTATAGCGGAAGTCAAACCTTCAACTTTAACGCTTCGCAGGGTTACCGCTTTAACGTTGTTGTGGATGGTGTTTCGCAGGGGCAGATCAGCAGCTACACGTTTAGCAACGTGACGGAGCCACATTCGATTAATGTTACTTCTGTTTTGCTTAAGTATACGGTTGCTGCTTCTGCGGATTTGGGTTCAACTATTTCTCCTTCTGGCGATGTATTGGTTAATTATGGTGGTTCTCAACTTTTTACCGTACAAAACAAAACTGGATATAAAGTTACGCATGTTTATGTTGATGATGTTGATAAAGGCGCCATTTCTAACTATACTTTTAGCAATGTGACGGGAAATCATGTGATCTCTGTATCCTCAGAAAGTCTTCCAGCGCCAAGTCCTTCACCAAGTCCTACCGCAACCCCAACACCCAAGCCTTCACAATCGCCAGAACCAACAAATTCGCCCTCTTCAACCCCGACATCACAGCCAGAAACCAACCAGTTTCCAACACAAACAGCAGCAATAGCAGCCGTAGCCATAGTAGCGTTAATCGCTGGGTTTGGTTTAGCGTTCAAAAAAGGTTACATAACAATCGAAACGGTTGACGAAGAAAATCCGGAAGGCACTTCAGACGACTACACAATATAAAATGTGATATACAAAACGCGGGTTTGTCTTGAATTAATGTTGGCAGACGAGTGATAAAAGACGTGCAGAGATGGAGTCCTCTTAATTGGCGGGTAGTTAACAAATTTAGGGAAAAAGTTTAAAGTGTTGTTTTTATGCTGGTTATTTTTGCTAAACACATGCTTACTTTTTGGTTCCGCGATTTATGCAGGTTGAAGTGTTACTTCCATAACATAGCCTGTAACGTCTGACTTTTCGTTTTCGCTTCGTAATAGCTGACAATAAGAGACGCAGCCTGCAACCAATTTAAGCTTTACTTCAACGGCAGGCTGATAACGAAGGTGTTATACTTTATCGAAAGAATAATGGTATTTTTCTCTTCAAACAACAATATAAAGCAAAGAAAAACATAACATGTAGCAAGCAACAACTTGGTATGTCACATGATAAATGCATTAACCATTGATTTAGAAGATTGGTACCACCCAGAATTAGTGCATAACCATATACAAAACGCGCACCCTAGAATAACAGAATCCACAAAGAAAATACTCCAGTTACTTCAAAAACATAACGTCAAAGCCACATTCTTTATCTTAGGTGAAGTCGCAAAAAAACACCCTGAATTAATAACAGAAATCTACCAACAAGGTCACGAAATCGCCTCACATGGAGAAACACATACACCACTTTGGAGTTTAACACCTGAATCTTTCAACCAAGAACTCAAGGAATACAAAGCAATAATCGCAAAAATTTTAGGTGCTCAAATCAAAGTTTATGGGTTCCGAGCGCCAACATTCTCAATAGACAACACAACAAAATATGCGATAACCTGTTTACGCCAAAACGGGTTCACCTACGACACAAGCATATTTCCAGCAAAAACCCCCCTATACGGCGTTAAAGACGCACCATGCACAATCTACACTGTAGATGAAAATGACGTATCTAAAGAAGCACCTAACGCTGAAATAACAGAGTTTCCACTTACCGTATATAAAAAATGGGGGCTCACTATACCCGTCTCAGGCGGTTTTTATCTTCGCATCTTACCTTATTGGCTGCTAAAACGGCTCCTCAAAACAATCAACAAGCAAAGACCTTTTGTTATATATTTCCACCCTTGGGAAACCGACCCCAAAACGCCACGACTAAAAAGCATAGGCATAAAAAATTATTTGATAACCTATTATGGAATCGGTGGAGCTTTGCGAAAAATAGAAAAGCTACTAAACGACTTTCAATTTGAACCCATGAAAACTGTAATCCAAAGAGGAACACAACAGTGAACACTACAGTAAAACATTACTTTGAGAATTGTGCTGACCGTTTTGATGATTATTATAAAGACAGTAAACAAAGGGGTTGGTTCCAGGAACTTGTTCATGAAACATTTAGACAGCCTGGGTTAACTAAACGGTTTGAAGCTGTAGTAACTGCGCTAGGAGATATCAAAGGTAAACAGATTTTAGATGTTGGCTGTGGCTCTGGTATTTATTCAATTTATTTAGCAAAGCAAGGAGCAAACGTTGAAGGTATAGACTTCTCAGAGAATATGATAACAAAGGCAAATTTAAATGCCGAAAGAGAGCAAACAAACGTTTCTTTCTCCGTTGCCAATTTTATGCAATATTCAAAAAAACAGTATGACAGTATAATTCTTGTTGGTGTTTTTGATTACATTAAGAAAACTCAACAGTTTATTTTTTTGGAGAGGGCAACAGATCAAGCAACCAACATAATTGCGACATTCCCTAAAAAATATGCTTTCCAAACTTTAATTAGAACACTATGGCTGAAAAAGCAACATTGTCCTGTTTACTTCTATACAAAAAAACAAATCAATAACTTAGCCAAACAACTGAAGTTCGAAGCAACATTTTTTGATTGCGGCCCAATATGGACTGTTAAGTTGCAAAAGAGAAGTAGAAATTAACTAATTTTGACCAGCGACAAATACTTCTTAACTGCACTTATGCAAATAAATCTGTAATGTCAAAGTAGAAAGTGTCACGCGTAATAATAGACTCGTAACCACACGTCGGACAATAAACGTAGTCGCCCACTCTGGCCAGAGGCCATGTAGACTTATAGTTTGTGCTTTATTTGCAACTGCAGTCATTTCTACAGCAACGAAGGTTTACGTAAACAGTCAAGGGTAAACCCAAACTACACCGCACAAACGAAACAAACTACTAGAGCGTTTTTTTATGTTGGTCATTTTTGCTATGGCGTTGCTTCTTAGTATGCCTAAGTCGAACCTTGCGGTCCCATCAAGCCATACTTGCCAGCCATAATATAGCTCAGTCCTTCACCATCAGATCTTTACGAATCATCAATAATATTTATGAGGGTTCAAGGGCTACTTCCATAACGTGGCCTTCAAGGTTTGGCTTATCACCTTTCAGCAAAGCCAACATTAGTTTGGGTATGGCTATTCTTCCGTCTTTGCCCATTCTTGATAGGTAGCTCTGTGAGGTAATCCATACGCAAACATGTTTATGGCGACTTTTGGGAGTCCGGTTTGTCTCTAGTTTGAATCGCAACTAGGCAAACTTGGAGGGCTTGTTCAACCTTTCCTAGCCGGGTGGTGACTTGCTGTGACTTCTCTTGACGCAATCAACAAACGCCGCAAACGCTAAACCAAAAAATCAACCCAAAACAAAGCCCCTTGCCAAACGAAAAAACACACCTGTTCTTCTTCTATCAAACAAACAAAAACATGATTACCGTTTTTTAACAAACGGCTCGTAAGTATAGACTTGTTATTGGTAAGCTTCGTCATGATGTTTATACTTCAAAACTCTCACTGTTTTGGGGTTTTCAAGCACTTCGTAAATAAGAACAAACGACCCAATGTGAACTCGTCGAAGTCCTTCCAATGGATGTTTTAAAGGTTTAAACTGGAATGGTTCAGTTAGTATTTGATCGATTTTCTTATTTATCGCTTCTAACTGTATTTTATCCTTTTTCGCCAACTTTTTAAATGCTTTAAAAACCTCTTCCTCGATCTCTAAGCTATACAAAGAATCACTTCATGTCAAACTCTTCAGCGAAGTCTTTTACCTTTACAAACTTGCCATGCTTGCGAGCATCCTCTATCTCCTTGATAAATTCTGGCCTAAACTGAGGCTCAAGCTCACATTCTTCATAACGTTTAAGGATTAAGCCTAAAGCTTGACTTTTATCTTTGAGACCATATTTTGCTTTTACTATATTGATTATCCTGCTTTCGCGCTCATCTAAGTCTATTAAGCTTTTCACCATTTTATTGCAGCTCTCACATTATTCAACATTATATGATATTATGTCAAGTTATTTTAAACTTCTCCAACAAGTATTCGGAAAATAAGTCCTCAAATAAGTGTGACCACAGCGTGCACAAGTCAACCCTACTTTTATTATTGTTGCCCAACCTTTTCTGACCGATTAGTGACTAATCCAGACGCAATAAACAAACGCTGCAAACGCTAAACCAAAAAAGCAAGCCAAAACTAAACCCTTTACTGCACATGCAAAAACGAGTGTTCTTCTTCTAACAGACAAAAGACGTAGCAACGAAAACTAGCCAAGTCTGCCGCTGTGCCGCAAGGAATGAAACACGGTTTTTTTCGGCATTTTTTGCCCTGCATTGCTTCTTAGTATGCCTAAGCCGGATTTTGTGGTTGCTTTTAATCCGTATTTGTTAGCCATTGGGTCGCTCCAGTCTTCTACCATACGTCTAGAAATTCGTAAGTAAATCGCTAAATCTTGGCAAATCATCGCTTTTCATTGAGGATGAGTCTGACTAACCTAAATCTCTCAAAGTCAGATTTT
>PLNS01000023.1:0-6214 GCA_003141855.1 Candidatus Bathyarchaeota archaeon
TACAACAGCCGCAACGAAGCCATCCGAGACGCGTTAAGGATTATGTATGAGTATCATGGGTTGAAGGTTTCGCCCGAGAAAAAGCACGCGTTTAATCAATCTAAAGCGGATGATGCTTCTAAAGAGCAAGATTGATTTTCAACATGCCCCAAATGGCTTATCCAGTAAGCTGTCGCATTATTCTATAGAAATTGACCAAATAGGGGTCTACTATTTGATAGGTCTTTCAGGTAGCAAAAAAAGGGTACCATCCAGAAAAAAGTAGTCCAACGTTAAAATATAGAAATATTCGCAACTGCACAAAGAACTTAACTATAGTGCAACCGTCCAGTTGCCGATATATTCTTGGAAGGGAATGCAATAAGTCCAGCAATACTTCTTTTTTTAGCATATGCGCAGGATTGAAACATGGCTTTTATTTTCGGTTCCTCCTGTGTGTTCAAAGTCTGCGAGGAAAGGAAATGATGAACCAAAAATTCTCCAAAAATTACGATAGGGAAATGGCTGTAAAATGCAGAAGGGCACTCGAAAAATCTTACGGCTCTGATATTCCAATGCCAAAATGCATAGTTAAAAAAGCAAACATGCAAAAAGCTCAAACTTTTCTGGGGCGAAAAAATGTTTAAAAATAGATTGCTTGAAACGCTAAAGCGTTCTCAAAATGGGAATAAACCTGATGATGAAACGTTTCGAGCGATGGCTAAAATTCAAGAGCACAAAAGACTCTCCAGCCAAGAGTTCCTAAAGGTCTACGACGCAATCTGGCAGGAAGGCCCCAAAATATTCTATAAAAACCCAGATAACTGGAGAAAAGCGAGACACCCTCTAAATATCACCCCCCCGTTTGTAATAGTAAAAGGAACCTTCGAGTGTGGCTCCCGGTCGCTTAAAGCATATCCCCCATGTCAGAGACAAAAATGAGCTCTCCTTTACCAAACTTAGAACGGAATTCTGTTTCGTTTAAGCTTGGTTTGAACCCTTTAGAGTACCTGTGTGAATTCTTCAGTTTGGTTGTTGCTAGGTCTCTTGCCCAACAATAGTTACAGTTGTATAAACACCCTGAGATTGGATTCCATGTTGCAGTTACTATATTGAACATTTTTCCGTTAGTCTTTTTGTTTAGACTGTGTTCAATCATGTTTTTGATTAATGTGAGATTATGGTTCTTCTTAGCAAGTGAGAGATACTATTCTTCCGTGATCGAAGCAAACTCCTTGTGCGTTTTAGAGATGAACATTACCTTCTTGTTTTCATGTATTGTATTGTGATTCTGCTTATGAGTTTTGTTAAACATAAGCTCAGACTAGAAGATCTGAGGGCATGCGAGGGAGAGTTCTATAGAATGGGCAAAATTGGAAGAGGCTAAATGTAAAAAGCAAAAGTAGCCATGTTGAGCTTATGTCGAGGGTTAGAGGAATAGGACAATTGCAAAGCCTTTAATCCAGAGCAGACTCTCTCAGACCCACAAAAACTACTCAATCCCAAAATCTATAGCGGTTACTTCTTTGGTAGTGGAAAAGGTCAGGAGAGGGAATTTAAACTGTCTAACAAAGAGCAAATTCCTTACGCTATAAAATTGATAAAGCAATCATATGAACTGGCAAAGTAACACTAGTGAGAAAATGGGGAAGTACAGCAATCAGTATCTAAAAAAGACAAAGGCAAGAGTTCCTCACCAGTGCAACAACTGCAAAGCTACTATTTCCATCGGAGAGTATTACTACAAAGAAACTGTGGCTGACCAATTTCTGCAATCTTTGCACGCCAAAGAATTTTGTGCTAAGTGTTATGAAGAACATAGAGAGACTCTCCTAACAATGAATGCTAAAGACAAGAACAACGAAGACAAATCATTGAATGGTTATTTTTAGGACTTAAAATCCGGCTCTAATTATCCAACTCATTAGTGGGTCTTTAAACATCAAATTTCCCTATCTTCAAACGCGAGTGTTCGAAGCTCTCTAAGGCAACGAGTCCCGAATTGTATGTCGTTAACGTTTTGAAAACAGTTAAGACCATAATGTTTCAGAGATTATAGTTGGAGTAGCTCGGCGAACATTGTCAAATAACCCTTCAAATCATTTACAATTAGAAAGTTGTTCTTCACGTGTTCCTTGCCGTTGTTTCCCATTTGTCTTGCTTCTTCTTTGTGGTTTAGAAGGTAGAGAGTTTTTTCGGCGGCCTCAGTAACGCTATTCACAAGAAAACCATTCGTTCCGTTAATTATTTGAAGAGGAATTCCTCCCACGTTCCTACCGACCACAGGAATACCCTTCCAAAGAGCCTCGGTCACGCTTAATCCAAATCCTTCCCGAGTAGACATCTGAAGCATCACTTGCGAAGCTCTTTGAAAAGCGTTCACCTCAAGATCTCTAACACCTTTTAAATCCGTCAAAAGATGAATATCATCATCATCTCCTGCATGCCTAGCCGTTTTCTCAAAATATGTCCAACCTTCAGGATCATCATTCGCCATACCTGCAATCAAAAGCAGTTGAACCTGTGGAATCTCTTTCTTCACGAGTCTGTAAACGTCGATAACTCCTAAAGGGTCTTTCCAGGGGTCGAATCGCCCAACCTGAGCAATTATGGGTTTTTCGGGATTAACGCCATGTTTTGTCAAAACATCAGAAATTGCGGATGCTGAGATTTCCTTGTTTTTGTCACTTAACGGGTCAATTGACGGTACCCTTATGAATACTTTCGGACCCTCGATGCCAGGAATAACATATTTTTCAGAAGTAAAAATGGCCGCGTCATAGCGACTAATGTAATGCTCCAGAAAATTCCAAACGGCAGTATTGGGAGTAGAAAGGTCAATATGACAGCGCCATATCCATTGATCATTCTTTGCCGGGAGAAATTGAATCATAGCGGCTGGTTGATTATCGTGAACAACCACAAAATCCGACCTTAAGATTGTCGTTTCACTATTCATCCTATTATACTCCAAATATGTTCTCACGTCTTCTTCTGAAAGATCTAAGCTCATTCCCTGAAGGGCATTGTGTATTTTCTTAGTCACATTAAAAAAATCGAGAGACCCCTTGATTACTTCCCAGCGAACATCCAAACCTACATCTTTCATTAGTGGCACAAGGTTCTGAAGCATCTCAGCAACTCCTCCTCCAAATGATGTAGAATTAACGTGAGTGACAGATTTACCCTTCAATTTCTCGGCCAAAGCTCGGACCGAATTGACTTCCTCCACGCCCACGATCCCAACATAATCATCAAGTTGAATTTTTCGAAGACACTCTACATGCGACATAAAATAACCTCAGACTTTCTGCGCCTTAACAAAACGCAACAAAATTAATATCACTCTTCGCGAATAATAATGTTTGTTAAGCTTTTGGACCTTAACCTTACGTTAGTCCTTTCTTAATAGAACAAATCTCCTTGTCAGCATTATCAGGATCCCACAAACATCAATTAAGCAACAAAAGCCTCCTCAGTGCGTGGGTGGTTGACGGACTGACTGTTTGTCAGACTGACAGACAGACATTATTCACGGGGGTGTGCGTGGGAGAAAGTAAACGTATACGGGAAAACAATAAAGAGAAAAAGATTAAATTTTAATCCCCAAAACCACAAAGCATTCTAATGAATTTAGCCATAAAACTTATTCAAGAGGATTTACTATTATAATCATTCCGAGTTGAGCTTATTTATGGATAGAATTTTAATTGTTTCAAATAGGTTACCGATTCAAATATCTAAAAAGCATGCTAAACTTCAAATTCAACCTAGCACAGGAGGATTGGCAACTGGTGTTAATTCTATTCATAAATCAGGTAACAGCCTTTGGATTGGTTGGCCTGGAATCTACCTTCAGCAAAAGCAGGTGGATGAGAGAAAACAAATTGTTGATGTATTAAGCAATGAAAAGTATCATCCAGTTTTTCTTACGCCGTATGAAATTAAATGCTATTATGAAGGCTTCTCCAATAATACTATATGGCCATTATTTCATTATTTTAACCTCTATGCATCATACGACCGCAAACATTGGGAGACTTACCAAAAAGTCAACCAAAAATTCTGTGACGAAGTAATTAAAACCTCTAAGCCTAATGATACTATTTGGATTCATGATTATCAACTGATGCTGCTTCCACAAATGATACGGGAACATTTACCTGATGCTAAGATAGGATATTTCCATCATATCCCTTTTCCATCGCATGAAATTTTTAGGCTTCTTCCTTGGCGAGAAGAAATACTTGAAGGCTTACTTGGCGCAAATTTAATTGGTTTCCACACTTACGATTATGTTTTTCACTTTCTTTCATGTGTCCGTCGTATTTTGGGAAACGAAAATTACCTTGGAGAAATAGAAATAGGCTCAAGGCAAACAAAAGTTGACATCTTTCCAATGGGCATAGATTATCAACGATTTGCAGATGCAGGCAACAACCCACTTGTTCAAAAAGAGATGGTACACACTTTACGAAAGATTGGAAAGCGAAAAATAATTCTTTCTTTTGACCGCCTCGACTATACTAAAGGAATCCCAATTCGACTCGAAGCCTTCGACGCCCTGCTTGAAAGAAAACCAGAATACCGCGGAAAAGTCTCCTTCATATTGGTCGCAGTTCCTTCACGGATTAATGTAAGTCAATACCAAACATTGAAGAAACAAATTGATGAATTAGTAGGTCGAATAAATGGAAAATATGGCACTACAGATTGGGCGCCAGTTAGTTATTTCTCAAGAGTTCTTCCTTTTAAAACATTAGTAGCCTTATATGGAATTGCCGATGTTGGTTTAATGACGCCATTACGTGATGGCATGAACCTTATGGCCAAGGAGTTCATAGCAACTAAAGTCAATGGTTTAGGAGCACTAATTCTTTCGGAAATGGCAGGTGCGGCGCAAGAGCTTGGAGAGGCAATTATCGTTAACCCCAACGATCAAGAAGACATAATTGAAGCGTTGGAGACAGCGCTTGCTATGCCTATAGACGAACAAATAAAACGAAATCGTATTATGCAAAAACGATTGTCACGTTATAATGTTAAACGGTGGGCAGACGATTTTCTCAACCGCTTGAATGACGCTTATGTCAAACAACAAGAAAGTTATCAACAAATCATGACTTCAGCTAATCGAACGGAACTTGTCGAAAGCTACAGTAATAGCAAAAGAAGGCTAATTCTACTTGATTATGACGGTACATTAGTGCCTTTCGCTACTAAACCACAAAAAGCAGTACCTACAGACGCTGTTACCAAAATGCTAAGGAAGCTTAGTAGGTCATCTTCTAATGAAGTTGTACTTATCAGCGGCAGGGACAAAAAAACGTTTGACGAGTGGTTCAGATCCCTAAAAGTTGGATTAGTCGCAGAGCATGGTGCATGGATTAAAGAACGTTCAGGAGACTGGAAAGCTCTTGAACAACTTTCGGACGCATGGAAAAAAGAAATTCTTCCAATTCTTGAGATGTACGCTGACCGAACACCTGGCAGTTTCGTGGAAGAGAAAGATTTCTCTTTAGCTTGGCATTACCGTGCAACCGAACCTACCCTTGGCTCTTTACGCGCTAAAGAACTCAAAGATAATATTCTATCTTCAATTTCAAACCTTAACCTTGAAGTAATGGATGGAAACAAAGTAATCGAAATCAAAAGCTCTATAGTTAATAAAGGACGAGCAGCACAGAATTGGCTTTCAAAACAACAATACACTTTCATTCTTGCAATTGGAGACGACAAAACCGACGAAGACCTCTTTGCAGCACTTCCCAAAGAAGCATACTCAATCAAAGTGGGAGTAACTCCAAGCAAAGCACGATACAGTCTTTTCTCACAAAAAGAAGTTTTACCATTACTATGGAACTGCATTGAAAACGAGAAAACCCGCCGTAAACAATAAGCACTAAAGCGCCACTTTTAACTAAACCTGGTGGAACAGTACTTGCCGCTAACACTGTAGCCTCAGGGATAGAATCTGGTGGCGCGCCCAAGGTCTTAACCTCGACGAATTGCTAAAAGAATAGGTACTAACCAAGAAAAAAATTCCGAAATACGAATCTAAACCTGAACTAAACTCATTTCCCACAAAAACGCAGTCCTTAATTTTTTTTGATTAAGTTTAGCGCGAGCTTATTCTGAACAATATTAAACAAAAAACTACACTCCCCAGTTAACATAATTTTAATCCAACCAACCCCGCAACACACAAACCCCCACACCCCACCAAAAACAACCC
>PLNS01000023.1:6221-6535 GCA_003141855.1 Candidatus Bathyarchaeota archaeon
CCTCCATTACTCCAAACTGCCAAATTGATACGTATCAATACACGTTACGTATGTTTATACGTAATACTTAAAAGATAGTCACGTGTTATTACACGTGTTGGACGTGAGCTGAATGCCTAAGGAAAAACTTACGCTGAGCGTCGATAAAGAGGTCGTCGATAAAGCGAAGAATTTAGGTATAAACATATCTGAAATCACAGAAAGGGTTTTGAAAGGGTACACTTCAGCCGAGAAACCAGAGGGAAGTATTTATGACGCATATAAAGATTTGTTTGATTCCATACTACCGTTATTGAAAGAGTTTGATTGCAGGG
>PLNS01000013.1 GCA_003141855.1 Candidatus Bathyarchaeota archaeon
AAGGTCATGTGAGTTCTTCTCCTGCTGTTTGGAACGGAATCGTCTACGTGGGATCATGGGACCATCATGTTTACGCTTTGGGCAACCCACAAACAACGCCTTCAACACCATCGACCTCAAATTTGTTCTCTTCAGGACAATTAATGTTGCCAATAGCTGTTATAATCGCTGTTATAGTCATCGCGGCCATAATCATAATAGTTCGACACAGAAAACATTAATCTCTATCAGCAGGTGAGCATGAAGTTAAAATCTAAAAATGGGTTAACTTCCTTCACTCACACCATTTTTCTTTAATAAAAATACAGCCAAATGTAAAGGACCCTGAGATAACTGCTGACTCTTGCATAGATTATCATGATGCAATGAATGCGCCAAGCGGACACAATGAAAGGGAACTCGGTCGAAAAAAAAATTCAGTTTTTGCCTAACATCGGTTACAATTTAATCATCTAAAGCATAGTACAGTAACAAAAGGTATTTCGGGTGATATGCAATGAGCGAAGGTAATGTTAGACTTAGAAGTTGGGAAGAATTCAAGCATCTAGTTATAGAGAAGAAACCTGGCTCAATTGTGTTTATTCTTGAGCAAAACGGCTTCTCACCGAACAAAGAACTGACATCACTTAGAATAATAATGCTTCATGATAGGCGCTACTATATTTTCTTAGATTTCCCAAAAGGCGAAGCGTTGAGAGAAACAAAAATACCTCTACATAGAGACAAAAATGGAATTTTTAACTTGGACGAAGATGAGGTTAAAGTTATCTTGGAAAAAGAATTCGAAAAAGAGAACCTGAAGATTTTTTCTTTTTGGACAGCCTAACGGTTCAAGATTCTTTGCCATTAGCGTAAAAGCTGTCACCAAAGGAACTTAATTCTGCTTTAATTGACAGCAAGGCAATAGAGTAGGAAAAAAGTTAACAAAAGCATTGCTTGCCTAAAATAAAGCAAACAATCACTTCCTTAGATATGTTATGATAGAGCCGATTTATCTAATGTGGATCCTGAATACCTAATAGTGTTAGTCGTTCAACGCTTTTTATTCCGCGTGCCTCACCCGCTGGTGCAAAAACCATGTTTCCGTCTGTCATTTCAACTTTCTCATTGCCAACTGAAAAGGCTCCTTTTCCGCTAATAACGTAGAAACATACGCCATAAGGTTCAGGGCGCGAGGGAATCTCTTGCCCCGTCTCAAGGCAGATTAATACTATGTTGAAGTTACTGGTTTTCAGTAAATCTTTTTTCACTTGCCGTCGATCTTCCATAGAACCTAGCAAACCTTGCGTCCGAGAAAAACTAACCAGTTCATTTACATTTACAATTGTTGGTATCCATATTACCTCCTGAAATGTCACAGCGCTCCTTTAGCATAAAGTGCGTAAACGCTCTTTTCTCTAACCACTTTCATTGCTTTCTTGGACAATGCTTCTAAGGACTCTACAATTTCAGGTAACAGTTTTGCTGGAATTCCTATGAACATGTGTTCGGGCGGGGTATCGGTAGCTTGTCGGCATCCATAACAGCCAGGCGTCATATTCACTTCGCCAGTTAAGTAAGGCACCGTTGTCACATCAACACATTCAGCTTGGAAAATAGACGAGTTAAAGTTGAGCCTTCCACCTTTCTTAAAATTACTGGCCAGACCAAGCCACATTATATGCTCAGGAACGCTCTCAACAACGACAACGTCAGGCTCCATGGGGAAGTCTCTTAGGGGTCCAGCAACAATGGCTTTTGTCGAGCCAACTTTTATTCTTGGTATCATGCTCATTGTCTTGGCTGCCGCCTCTTTGCTCATGAACAATCCGAGCGCACAGAGCATTTCTCCAGTTGAGATTTTCTCTGGCAAAGGTCCCAGACCCAAGGCTGCTTTCGCTGCTGGGCAAGCTATTTTTTCTGCAGTTAACATTAGGGTTTGTCCTTTTCTGGCTAGCATGAGAAGCTGGCAGTAACGGCTATTTTGAGAGGGCAATTTGATGTCGGGTAGAGGCTCTTCGGTTTTTATGATTTTTACAGCTATTGGCGGGGTGTCTAAGCCCAAGATTTCTTCCAGCTTTTGGCTTAATATTTGTTTTTCCATTCTTTATCACTATCTTTTCTTCATAGTTAATAGCAATATTTAAATATTGTTAAGTTTAGTTTAATTTCCAACTTAAAGGTAAGGAAGTGACAAAAATTTCTGAAGAAACATACGAGGGAGTTCCCCGAGAAAAAATACCTTGGGACCCAAAGATAGACTATGAAAAATGTATTACCTGCGGTAAATGCGTCGATTTCTGCCACGTGGGAGCCTTCAAATTTGAAGAGAAAGATGGTGAAAAGAAAACTGTGGTAAACCCAAACAAATGCGTTGTGTTCTGCAGAGGCTGTGAAGACATCTGCCCTGCCGACGCCATCACTCATCCCTCAGAAGAGGAAACTCAAAAGATAATTGAAAAATTGCAAAAAGCAAAAGCTTAACCAAGTCGTCAAATACGGCCCCTTACAATTCTAACATCCCTGTTTCTCTTTCCTTCATCTTCCTGAAGAAAAGTTTAAGAAGATTCAAAAAATGGTGACTAAAATAGTGAATCGAAAGAAACATAATAGCGTATGTCTGGCTAGTTCAAATAGCAAGAGCATGCTGCTAGGCGAATCTTTCAAAGCCCATATAGTAGGAGTAGATATTTTTGAGTAGTTCAGACACAAAAGAGGATTTAAAAAAAATAAGCTTAGAAAACGGGTTAGAAACTCAAGAAGTCCAGAAGAGGCTGGCGAACTATGGTTACAATGAGGTTCCTGAGAAGAAAGTAAGCTTCCTTGCAAGGTTGGGAAAACGCTTCTGGGGCATCGTGCCCTGGATGCTGGAAGCCACAGCCATCGTCACTATAGTACTAGGTAAGTACGTGCAAGCAGTCGTAATCATAGCGCTCCTTCTCTTTAACGCGGGCATGTCGCTGTGGCGTGAAGGCAGAGCAAAAGCAGCAATGGCTGCTCTAAAGCAGAGACTGAGGATACAAAGCAGGGTAAAAAGGGATGGAAAATGGTTAACCGTACCAGCCAGAGAGCTTGTCCCAGGAGACCTCGTCAGGGTTAGAATCGGCGACCTTCTGCCGGCGGACATAAAGATAACGGATGGTTCGCTTGGCTTGGACCAATCAGTTCTCACTGGTGAATCTGGAATCGTGGATAAATCTGCCGAAGAAATCGCATATTCAGGATCAGCCGTCAAACGCGGGGAAGCCACAGGCATAGTTGATGCTACAGGAACAAAGACCTATTTTGGAAAAACCATTTCCCTACTTGAGCTTGCAAAACCAAAACTCCACATGGAAGAAGTCACAGTTAAAATTGCACGACGGCTCGCCATGATAGTGCTTGCATCACTACTAATCGTCTTTGTGTACGCGGTATTGACTGGTTTTGAGCTTGCCGTGCTCTTGCCACTCGCAGGGGTATTACTCATAGCTTCTGTTCCAGTTGCCATGCCGACAATGTTTACCATAAACATGGCGCTTGGCGCAGCCGTGCTTGCAAAGCAAGGAGTCTTGGTCACAAGACTGAGTGCGACTGAGGATGCAGCCACAATGGATGTATTATGCGCAGACAAAACGGGCACAATCACCATGAATAAGCTCTTCGTTGAAGAGGAAATACCCCTTAACGGGTTCAGCCAAAATGATGTTTTGCTTTACGGAGCACTCGCATCAAAAGAGGCTAACCAAGACCCAATTGACATAGCGTTCCTAAACGCCGCAGCAGAAGCAGGCATTCCATTGGACACTTATTCGCAGATGGAGTTCGTGCCCTTCGACCCCAAAACCAGAATGACCGAAGCGACGACCAGTAAAGCGGGCGAAAAATTCTTCGTGGGAAAAGGCTCATTTGACACAATATGCGCTGCCTCCAACGTTCCGAAAGAAGAGGCAAAGACTACGCTCAAGCTCGCTGAGGAACTTTCTGCAAAAGGACTAAGAGTAATCGCTGTTGCCAAGGGTAAAGATAGAAGTAGGCTAGAGTTTGTTGGTCTTGCAGGCATCGCCGACAGGATAAGAGAAGATTCACGCGAGATACTAGAGCAGATTCGTGGACTAGGTGTTGAAGTGAAGATGCTCACTGGCGACTCGCTTCCGATCGCCAAAAACATCGCCCAGCAGATAGGATTAGGCAAGAACATAACAACCATGTCAAAAATACAGGAAGCTGAGACCAAAGCAAAGCAAATTGACTCAGTAATCGAAGACAGCCACGGCATAGCCCAGATTTACCCCGAAGACAAGTTCAGCATAGTCAAGACACTTCAACGTATTGGGCACGTGGTAGGAATGACTGGCGATGGTGTAAACGACGCTCCAGCTTTGGCGCAGGCGGAAGTTGGCATCGCAGTGAAGAACGCCACGGACATTGCCAAAGATTCTGCGAGCGCCGTGCTAACTGTTGAAGGTCTTGGCGGAATAATATCTATGATCAAAACGTCAAGGACCATTTACCAGAGAATCTACAGTTGGGCACTGATGATGGTTGCCCGAAAGTTGCATATCGCCGGTTTCATCGTTGTGATGCTGTTCCTTACGCATTCTTTAATGCTATCGATAACGGGCACAGTTTTGCTGCTTTTCTTAGGCGACTTTGTCTCAATGTCCATATCAACCGATAACGTGCGTTCTTCTCTAAAGCCTGATACCTTCGATATGCGTCGTCTGTTTGGAGTCAGTGGATCACTAGGTATATTGATGACTATTGAAAGTGCAATCTTTGCGGTGCCTGCTTTATCATATTTTGGGCTAGTTGGCAATGTGGAGAAAATCTACACTTTCGGGTTTGCCTACTTGAACCTTGCGGGAGTGTTTACTCTTATGATTGTTCGTGAACGAAATCACTTCTGGAAGTCAAGGCCTAGCAAGTTTTTGAGCATTACGGTTTTAGTTGAAGTCTTGTTTGTGATTGCTATTTCTATCTTAGGCGTCTTAGAGCTTGCACCGCTTGGCTATTTACCTGTGCTTGCAATCCTCGGTTATACGCTGTTAGTGACCTTCGTAATTAACGATCCTGTCAAGGTATATTTAACACGCAAATTTAGGGCCATACCGTCAGAAAGCTCGCAAGGTTCAAGGTGAATGCTGTGGATAATTTTGAAGTGTCAAAACGAGGTTTCACGTTTCTAAAACGGAGGTTTAATAGTGTCTGAAGAAAACTGGCATGAAATTCCGCGAAGCGAAATACTTTGGTACCCAACCATTGACTATGAGAAATGCACAAGTTGCGGCAAATGTGTGAATTATTGCACCCTAGGGACATATGAGTTACAAGAAGATGAAGGAAAGAAAAAAACCGTTGTTAGCAACCCAGACAATTGCGTAGTACTATGCTCAGGTTGTGACTCAATATGCCCGGCTGGCGCAATTAAACATCCATCTAAAAAGCAAACTCAAGAGTTAATCAGAGAACTAAGAAAGACCTATCCGTTGCAACGAGAATAATCATGAGTTGATGTGAATGAAAAAAGTCCTCTTTGTATGCGTTGAAAATGCTGGCAGGAGCCAAATTGCAGAGGCATTTGCCAAAAAGTACGGAGAAAACAAATTCATAGCTTCTAGTGCAGGAAACAAGCCAGCTAGCAAAGTTAATCCTCTCGTTGTGGAAGCCATGAAAGAAAAAGGCATTGATATCTCCCAGAACAAGCCAAAATTAATCTCTTTTCAGATGGCTAACGACTCAGATCTAATTGTTACCATGGGCTGTAACGATCAGGGGATTTGTCCTGGACCCTTCTTTAAACCAACCATCGATTGGAAACTTGAGGACCCTAAAGGAAAGCCCATAGAAAAAGTCCGAGAAATCAGAGATGAAATAGAACGCCAAGTTCAGGAACTAGTAAAACAGAGCTAAAGGAAAAACGCATCATGAAACTATACGTTGGATTAAAAGAAAACGCTAAACCCGTAATTTTTGAAAGTGAACAAGAACTCAGCAAGGAAAAGCACTCTCAATACGATATCATTTATGGACCATTTAAAAACAGAGAAGATGCAGAAAAATACGTTAAGGCTATGGAGTGCGGGGTTGCCTGCGGCGAAGGTTAACCCTTCTGACTCTATTTGGGTGGATCAGATGAGTGACGGGCATATTAGAATTAGAGACTGGGAAGAATTCAAACGAATAGTTACCGAAAAAAAACCAAAGTCACTAGTATACATCCTTGAGCAAAATGCCCTCTCTCCAAACAAAGAGCTTTCAACGCTGAGAATTATTTTGATGCACGATAAACGTTACTACATATTTCTTGACTTTCCCAAGGGCGAACTGCTTAGAGAGTCAAAGATTCCCTTGCATAAAGACAAAAATGGAATCTATAACTTGGATGAAGATGAAGTAAAGGAAATCCTACAAAAGGTCTTTGAAAAAGATAATTTGGAAATATTTTCTTTCTGGACGACTTAGCACAAAATTGATGCGTGTTTTGTTAACTAAAATAATTGGCTAAGAGTTTTTGTAACGGCTTCCCCTAACTTTTCTGCCCTTATCAAAAGCACGCAGCATAGGTCCTGTTTCTGCTCGAAAGTTACAAGAGCGATCTTCTGGTTAGGTTGAAAACCTATTCTCTCGCGAAGGTCTTTTGGAAGAACAATCTGTCCTTTTGAATCCATGGTGACAATCGATTCTAGCTTGCACTCTGAACTACAACTACTCATGCATTCAACCTCTTATAACCATTGTATACTGTTCATGACTTAAGTAGTTAATAATAAAATATACTTATTTGACCACTATTTCATGTGTTTTCTTAAACGGCAGTTTTGGACTGCGAACAAGCGGACTTGAGAAAAGTACAAACCTAAGCGTTTACCTACTCAGCCTTTTTATTTATGAAACACTTTGTATTTCCAGACTTAAATGGCATCCAAAGACAACAAAATTAAAACGGAAAAACAGAATTCAGCCGAATTTCCGCCAGAAGTTAAAGAAGCCATCACAGAAATCGGCGGCTTAGATCGCATAATAAATGCAATAAAACCAAATGAAATCGAAAGAGAAGTAAAATTACACAGAATTCTTTCTGACAAAACAAGGCTAACTATTCTAAGAGCAATTAAACAATGCGATTTATGTCCCTGCGTCATTAAAGTTTTAATCAAAATCTCCGATTCCAGGCTCTCTTACCATCTTATGGTTCTAGAAGAAGCTGGATTAATTACTTCATACAAAAAGAAAAACTGGAAAATATATTCAATCACAGAAAAAGGTCGCTCAATCTAGAGCGCGTCACTTCTTTTTCCATGGGCAGAATCAAACCTATTTCTTGTGGTCAATAGTCTAAGCGCATTTCCAATGACCGCCAATGCGCTTATCTCATTAAGAAGTAAACCTGAGACAAGCCCCAAATAACCAAGCAAAGCTGCAGCAACCATGAAGGCGATGTTTATCAGTGAAACGGCAATGTTTTGTTTGATGATATTGACAGTCTTTCGGCTTAATTCTCGAACGTAATTTATTTTTGATAAGTCATCAGACATCAAAACTATATCGCCTGCCTCAATAGCGACATCCGTTCCAGCAGCGCCCATAGCTACACCAACATTGGACATAGCCATTGCCGGTGCATCGTTTACTCCATCCCCAACCATAGCTACTGAGCCATACTTTTCCTTCAGTTCCTTAACAACTCTAACCTTGTCTTCGGGTAGAAGCTGAGCATAATATTCGTCTACGCCAGCTTGTGACGCAATGGCCTTAGCACATCTCTCATTATCCCCTGTTAGCATCACGGTTCTGGTTCCCTGTTCCCGTATAATGTTCAGAGTTTCTTTGGCACCCGGCCTTAACGCATCTGCAATCGCTAAAATTCCCAACAACTTACCGCTTTGCCCAACAAGTATTGTAGTTTTTCCTTGATTCTCTAGGTCAGCAATTTGATCTTGCTGTTCGTGGGTTGAGATTTCATTTTCTTGCAGAAACCGTGCACTCCCTGCAAAGCATTGTTGTCCATTAATCTTTGCCTTAACACCTTTTCCGGTAACGTCTGCGAATTCCTCAAGATTAGCTTCAATTGAGATGTTGCTTTCCTTTGCTTTTCTTACAATAGCGTTCGCCAGAGGGTGACCTGATCTACATTCTATACTTGATGCAAGGGTTAACAGCTCAGCCTTAGAATGCTCATCAAAGCTAATAACGTCGGTGACTTCGGGTCGACCAATAGTTAGAGTGCCTGTCTTATCGAATGCTATTACCTTAACTTTTTTGGTGGCTTCAAAATATGCGCCTCCCTTAAACACTACACCTTTTCTAGCTGCATTTGCCATAGCTGCCACGACAGCTACAGGAACGGATAATGCTAAGCCGCAAGAGCAAGAAACAACGAAAACAACTAACCCTCTCAGAATGAAGGGCATCCATTCTGCGCCAAATAGCAAGGGTGGAATAACTGCAATAGCTATTCCGAGCACAAACATAGCAGGCGTGTAGGCATTGGAGAACTTGTCAGAAAAGCGTTGAAAAGATATTTTCTTTGCTTGTGCTTCTTCGACTGAGTAAATTATTTTTGACAGCATTGTTTCGCTTGCAGGTTTGTCTACTCTTACTTCTAGAAAGCTCTTCTGATTAATTGTTCCAGCAAACACCATATCTCCAACGTTTTTAGTCACCGGAAAAGACTCTCCTGTGACTGTGGATTGGTCTACGAACGAAGAGCCCGTCTGCACGGTTCCATCGACTGGAATTCTTTCGCCAGCTTTTACAATTACCGAGTCTCCAACGTTTATTTCATCAACAGAGAGCATAATTTCTTTGCCATCTTTACGAACCAGCGCTTGCTTTGGAGCCAAGTTCATTAATGATCGTATGGCGCCTCTTGCTTTGTCAACGGCATAGGATTCAAGCACATCTCCTAAAGAATAAACGAATATCAGAATGGCCGCTTCAGCCCACATGCCAAGCACCAATGCGCCAACGGAACCTATTAGCATGAGAAGGTGAATGGTTGCGGTTAGATTCCTTAATGCGATTAACGCTTTCTTGGCTGGATAATATACGCCAACAAGAACTGCTAGGATGTATCCAACGAAAGTATAATTTTGGGGAACTATCGTTAGTCCTAAAAGAAAGGTTGCAAGTGTGGTTACGCCACACGCGACAAGAGCAAGTTGCTGTTTTTCTTTCCACCAAGAACTGAACTTACTTTTAGACCGGATTACTGAGGCTTTCATACCTGTCTCTGAGATTGAGCGAATGACATCTTGGATATTGACTATTGATGGGTCGTATGAAAAATCAACCTGTTGCTCGGAAGCGTCGATGTTTAAGCCGCTTATTCCCGGTAACGCGTTTATTTTTTGTAGAATTAACTGGATTTCTTCTTGGCTTTCCATTCCTTCAATGCGAATTTTTGCAGTTTCCAATTTATTCCACCAACGCTTGATAAAGCTATTTCAAAGTACGTTGAAATACCTTTCTTGGCGACTATAAATAGTTTTGCCGCCAAACTTCAGCAAAAAATATTTAAGCCAAGACAAGTATTTCAAAAGCAATTGAAATAGATGGAGGAAGAAAAGTATGGAAAATAAAAGCAAAGATGAAGAAGTAACCTTCAAGCTAGAAGGCATGGGATGCGGTTGCGAAGCTAAAATCGTGGAAAAACGATTAAAGGCACTAAAAGGCGTAAAAACATACAACATCAACCCAATCTCAAACTGGCTAAAAATCTCTTTTGACTCAGCTCTTGTTTCAACAGACGACATCAAAAAAACAATAGCAAAATGCGGAATTACCGCTTCGCCAGTAAAAAAATAATTGTAAACAGCGGCTGAACACTTTTAATGTTTAGCCTAAAGTCCCTTTTATTGCATCTGCTTTTAACCTAAGGAAATCCATCACTTCGTCAAATTCGAGGCAAGAATCACCATTCTTTTCTGGATTGACAAGAGAGCAACGCCCTTGTTTCCAGTTTATGCAATTTTTTCGCTCACAAAAAGGGTAGTCCATACAGCGCACCTCAAATTTAGTGAAAGATGAGGATTAGTTGTTTAGTGTTTTCTTTTTCTAATTATTAGCACTAAAGCTATTACCACTATGACACCTATGATAGCAACTGCTGGATAAATAATTTCTGTCGGTATGGATTGGGAAGGTTGAGGAACGCCAAAAGCGTATACGTTGTGGTCTCAAGATCCTACATAAAGAATACCGCCTGCAATGGCAGGAGAAGAATTAACATGCCCTTGAGTTGTGTAGGTCCATATCTCAGAGCCAGATGAAGCGTTAAGACAATAAACATTACCATCCCAACCGCCTACATACACGAAACCGCCCGCAACTGCAGGAGACGAATTAACGCCGCCTTGGGCTGTGTAATTCCAAATTTTGTCTCCAGTTGACGCGTCAAGACAGTAAACGTCTGAGGCAACATAATTTTGGTTCGCGTCTAAAACTAAGGATCCCACGTAAACATTTCCGTTGGCAACTGCTGGTGAAGAGTCAACCCAGCCTTTGGTTGTGTAGTTCCAAATTAATCCGCCGTTGGAGGCGTTGAGGCAATAAACATTATTGTCTTCAGACCCTATGTAGACACGGTTACTGACAACTGCAGGAGAAGATTGCACTACTCCACCAGTCACATAATTCCATATCACTTCGCCTGTCAAAGCATCTAAACAGTAGACATTATGATTTGTTGATCCAACGTAAACGTGTCCGTCCACAACCGCCGGAGAAGACTCCACAAGACCGCCTGCTGAATAATTCCATACTTTGGAGCCAGTCAACGCATTAAAACAATAAATGTTACCGTCCCAAGACCCCACATAGACGTAGCCGCCTGAAACTGTAGGACAAGATTCCACGGTGTCTCCAGTTGTGTAGTTCCATACTTTGTCGCCTGTGGCAGCATTCAAACAGTAAACGTTGCGGTCGTAGCCTCCAAAGTAGATGTAGCCGTCAGAAAAGGCAACAGAAGAACCTATAGCTGCTTGATGTCCTGATCCGACTGTATGGTTCCATATTAGTTTGCCTGTCAGCGCGTCAAGACAATAGACTTTCCCATCATCAGAGGGTATATAGACGTGCCCATCGACAATTGTTGGCGAAGCCCAAATTACGCTTCTAGTTGTAAAGTTCCAAAGTAAAGTGGCGGAAGTTGCTGTAGGAGTGGTGGCTGAGTATAACCTGTGTGAGTTAAATCGTGGTGGAACATTGGCCAGTTATCGGTGGAGGAACTAGCGCGAACATGTGATTCTGTAGACGCAAAATAAGCTGATGCTATAAGAAGGGTCATCAGAATAATTATGGGCAATTTATGCTTTAACATTCAACTCAACCTTAAAACGGGTCTTTTCCAAATCCATCGCCGACAAGTGACGGATGCTTTGAAATCCCTACAATTAGCAGAACTACTTTTATAGGAAAAATAATGCTGTATATTTTGTCGTTTCGATTCCGCTCTTTCCAGTTTAGCCCCATAATTAACACCTGTTGAAATCAATCTAATGAATGTAAATATTTAAATTTTGTTATAAATTGAAATACCTGAAGGAAAAGTTAAACGTTAAATTGGCCTTAGACTAGCAAAAGGTTCCGAACCCATTTGGGTTCAAGACCCAGCGTTTCCATCGGGTCCGCATTCAAGAAAGAATGTTGGCTTTGTTCGAAAAAAGCGTTGGCTGATAAACGCGGCTTGAACCCATTTGGGTTCAAATCCCGCCCGACTCACCCCTTTGCCCTTTTTTACGTATAAATTGGGCTGGAACCACACAATATTTCAACTCAGAAACTACTTTGCCAACTCAATCAACTGCGCGTGCTTAAGGTTAGCCGAAGGCGTAAACGTAGCCGCCTTCTGTGGTAACGTACAATATGCCGTTGGCGATGGCGGGAGAATTCAAGCCTATGTTGCCATTGGCTGCATATTCCCAAACTTTGTTTCCCATTAAGGCATTGAAGCAATAGACATAGTTTGAAGACCCAAAATAGATGTAGCCGTCGGCAACCGCAGGTGAAGACTGCACTCCGAAGTAGGAAACATCCTTTGGCGTTGGTTGGTAGCTCCAAATTTTTTCTCCGCTGGAAGCATTAAGACAGTAGAGTTTCTCATCGTTTGACCCTATATACACGTAACCAGAAGCAACAGAAGGCGAAGACTCCACCCAACCACCAGTTGTATAATTCCATATTTTTTCACCATTTAAGGCACTAAGGCAGTAAACGTTGCCGTCAAGTGACCCCACGTAAACAAAGTCGTTGACAATTGCAGGAGAGGAGGTTACAGCGTGCGCACGCGAGGGGTTATCTGCTCCAGTCATGAAGTTCCAAATTCTTGTTCCTGTGCCGGCATCAAGACAATTGATGTTGCCATCTCCAGAGCCAACGTAAACAAAACCGTTAACTACAGTGGGCGAAGAGAGCCCCGTCCCTGAAGTTTGGAAGCTCCACTTTTTGCTGCCCGTCAAAGCATCAAGGCAATAAAAGTTCCCGTCGTAACACATTATGTAGACGTAACCGTCAGCAACCGCAGGAGACGAGCGAAATACACCCTCTGAGGGTTTGAAACTCCATACTTTGGAACCAGTCAAGGCGTCAAGACAATAAACATTGATGGAACCTACATACAAGTACCCTCCAGCAACCGCTGGCGAAGAGCTCACGGACCCTCCAGTTGGGTAACTCCACACTTGTTCTCCGCTGGAAGCATTAAGACAGTAGACGCTGCCGTTTTGAGCACCTATATAGAGGTAGCCGTCGGCGACAGCGGGCGAAGTTGAAATGCTCTCAGGTGGTCCACCAGGATAACCGGGTTCAGTTGAAAAGTTCCACAACAAGTTGGGCGACGTTGGCGCTATACTAGTTGAGTAGCCTGTATGATTCAGGTCGTGGTGGAACATCGGCCAGTTGTTTGAGGACGAATTAATAGTGATGTGACTATTTGGCGGCGGCAAAAAGTAAAAAGCCAACAGTGAAACTACGCTTATAATGGCTATTAAAGCAATGACAACGAGGATTAAAAGTACACGTTTATGCAGCAACTCATTGTACTCCGCGAATATTATGTGAACTGTTCTTGTAAATGTTTGGTTTGAGGGTTATTTTTTATTAAACAAAGAATGGGTTTGCATGTGGCATCTCAATTGAGTGGAGGGTTCGAATCCCACCCTCACATCACAATCGAAAAACAGGCTTTGACTTTCACCTATTAACTAAAAATTGAAAACCAGTAAACATTACTCGTTAACAATAGATAACAAACGCGTAATGGTGATAGATATATTACTTTTGCCTTCACGATACTGTTAGGTTAAGTTACCTGTGATATGAGTTAGTTTTTTATTGCCTTAAAGTAGGTTATTGACGGGTGATAACTTTACTGAATATGCCATTTTAGGTAAAGTTAAAGATTCAGAGTCAAAATTGGATAACATTGAAAGGCATCTAAAAACGATAGGGGTATAATATTTGACAAAAACGTCAAACGAGAAAGAACTATACGCCAATGTTTTGCACACAGTAAGGGCAATTTTCGATACATGGTATCTAGAGGTGCCTTATGGTATTGATCGCAAAGGTATCATGCACGCATCAACAGATTGGATTACCAACCCACATTTAGAAGATACACACATCGGAAATTTCTCTGAAGAAATCAAAAGTCATTTTGATATTGTCATGTTTGGAAAACTCTATGGTGAAGAGCTTCGTCCAGATATTATGGGATATGTTTCAAAGAAGGAAGGAGCAAAGCCTGAGTTGATAACAATAGAAGTTAAACTTGGCGACCTTAAGATAACCGATGTTATGCAAGCTAGATTATATGAACTGTTTTTTAAATCTAAGTTCACATTTCTGCTATCACCCACAGGTATGTCAAGAGAGAAAATTGAAGCTATCATGCAACATGACAACTTACTCAGAGGTAATGTGATAGTGGGGAAATGCGGCGAAGACGGAAAGGACTTTCGCATTGACCCAAAGATTAAGGATAAACTTCCAAAGGAATTAAAAGAATTTCAGAGGTTTTGCCGATTATGAGTGCTAAAAAGAGAAATTATTAGTAACATAACGTATTCCAGCAAATAACAAAAGAGCCAACAAAATTAGAATTATGCTTGGCAATATATGCTTTAACTTAACTTTGTACGGCAATCCAGCAAGTAGGTAGGGATAAAGAACTCCAATGGTGAATAAGGTAATCGGTACAATGTAAGCGAATGCTTGAGTATAGAGGTTTGTCAAAAAGTCCTGTATGTAATACCCAAAAATCATCGCTACTGTTATTTCGATAACTGTAACAATAATTGCGTTTTTTCTACTAAGCCATCTAGCACCAACAAATCGTATTTTTGCTCCTTTTTGGTATTTCTTGAGCAAAAGGTTGGCTACGCCATCATCTAAAATCCAGCTCATAATAAGTGACATAGCAATAATGCTAAATTGGCTAACGCTTACTTCGCTCACGGTCTTCTCTTATTCGCAGTATCAGTATATAAATTGAGATTATTCCAGCACCGACAAAAAAAGAAGCACCAATTAAGATACTTGCAGTTATCATATACAAGAAAAAAGCAACTTTACAGAACCGTTACGGAGAATGCTTTTATAGCTAAATCACTAAGAAATATTTAGTGTCAGTTGCGGGAGATTAACTTCCCCGAGTGCTCTGTAGCCTTCTGAGGTTGTCAGCCTTGGAGATTTGGTTCAACTCCCACGGTTTCCCATTCAAGTTTCCAAACCTGTTCGGTTTCAAGTTCATAGAGACCTGACTTGCTTTGGGTTTGAATACTTTATGACCAGTGCCCTAAAGAAACTTCCTTTTATGTGAACGAAGAATCTGGCAAGAACTTGGAAAAGAATCGAGCGTACGTTGCAGAGAAGCGAGGCTGGCATTGGGCAATCACCCCTGCTCTAGAAAAAACTATAAACTCTAACCGAATATAACTTGGTAAATATGCCAAATATTCCCTCAACAAAGTCGCGGTTCACTAAGCGAAGAGGCATACTTCTGATTGTTCTGGCACCCATAGTTTTCGTGTTAAGCGGACTATTTCTAGCAAACCAGGTGCTTTATTCACCGGAGAGCTTTCAATACCAGATCGGAGAGCTTTTGATTTTAATTGTTTCACCGTTTCTGCTAATTTTCGGAATCACTACTTGCGTCGTTGCCAAAATACGTACACCAAAAACCACTCCTTCTCCCGCAGTAATAACGTATCCTGCCGACCAAACCAACCTGTCGACCGAGCCTTCAAATTCAAATTCCAGTCCCCAAAGTCAAAGCACATCACCTGATCATTCAAGCAAAACTGACAAGCCTAAATCCGAGATGCCCAGCTGGGAACGTTGGGCACGTCGAATCTACATGATAGGCGTGTTAATGATAAGCCTCATTATTGCATTAGTACAGAGCATAGTTTACCTACCTGTTAGTACGCTCTTTATCACTCTCTGGATCTTGCCCGTAGTCATGGCGTTTTACTTGTTGAAAGGTAGGCGTGGCCGTGTCGGAACATGGCTGCTTCTGATTCTTGCACTGCTTTCTTTCGCAGATTTACTGCCAATCCCGCTATCTCTGTTGATGGGCCCCGCAGGCATCCAACTCAGGAACTATTACACCGCGGGGGTTATCGGCTTGGACCCGTTTGGTCAAGTATCGACAATTCTTGCATTACGTTCGGGTATTGTGCTGTCAGCTGGCATATTTCTCGTTGCTGCCCGACTCCGTCAGCACCCCAAAATTAAACGATTAACAATACCCCGAGTGTTCAAGGTGGCTATAATTGCCATAGTCTTGCTTCCGCTTTTGCTGATGCCTTTCATCCAAGCTGGAGAGCCAACTTCCGAAAACCACCTAAACCCGAAAAGTGGCGGCCTCTCTGGCTTCTCCTCTCTGACGTGGGATAACATATTCCAGAAAACCTATCGCACCTTCAATTCGACGACTGGGCTATGGACCTACACAATCGCTATGAGCAACCAGGGCGAAACCGCAATGATTTTTCACGTGTGGGCGGGCTACGAAACGATCTCGCCACTCGGAACGCGCATCACCATCGTGGATGGATCAGACGTGAGTGTGAGCGATGCGGGAATTGTTTTTCAGAGGGGAGCCAACGGCACAATACGCTTTAGCACTGCACAAGACCACAGCACCGTGACGCTTGACCTTGGCGCCAATGCAAGAGGCTCACTCGGATGGTAACTACTTCCAACTCATAAGCATATCAGGCCTTCTACATCCATTACTTAAAGAGAATGCAAAGTTAGTTCTCTTCATTTTATGGTGGTTTGTCAGTACTCCTTCTTGAGTTGCTCTATTGCTTTAGATAGTTGATCATAAGGGGTTTTCATGAGCCCCACCACAGATCCCGCACCCATCATATTCATAGACGAGACAAAAACGAGGGAGCAGACTTTTTCTCCCATCGGCCCTTGATAACGTAGTCTAAAGTAGGGTGTTCCCCAGACTCTGTCTGCTTTTGCTTCCGTTATCATGTTTAGGGGAACCTCAAAGCTTCCCTCATTTCTGAGTCCTTCTTCAATATTGCCACTGTAGTCTTTGACCTTGGCTGTTAGATATTTCCCGCCAAGATGCCTTACGTAGATGAACCTTCGGTTGGTCAGGATAAGTTGCCCTTTTAGGGCTTGTCCCATTCCAGGTTTTTCTTTAGAATAAAACCCTACATCTGCTTTTCCCACTATATTTTCTGACAAATGCATTCTCCTTGTTCTATTTGAAACGGTTTTGCAATTAAATTTTGTGGTGATACTGGGTGGGTTCTCCTGGCTTGTTGCCGAAGGATTTGGCTGTTAAGCTTGAAAGGTTTAAGGTTAACAGGCATCAGGTTAGCCGTCGAATTGTGCGGATGAATAAGCGCATTGAAAAGGAGTTTGGCGAGCATATTGCAGAACAGAGAGGGTGGCACTGGGAACTAACCAGTTTTACTATGGATGCTTGGAATGAAACACGAGAAGCAAAAACAACTTGACTTTTAGAGTATTTTTTTGTATGTGAAGATGTAGTAGGTTTGGTTGTTTTGTTTGTGTTTGATGAAGCCTGTGAAGCCGTTTTTGTTCATGCCGTCTATAAATAGTGCTCGTCGTTTGCTTGGTTTCATGCTGGTTACGTTGATGCATTCGGTTGCTTGGCTGGTGTGATTAAGTTCTTTTATTTGGNNCTTTCTTTTGACCACGGAAGTTTCCAAGTTATGGATTGGCAAAAATATGCATGGGTTAAAAGAGGCAAAAGACGACAAAAAACCCTAGAACTCTTCAACAAAACAGTCGCCCCTTTAACGATTAACGATGTTCATGAAAAAACAAAAATTGCCCTCTCCCAAGCATCCGCAACAATAGCCGAACTAGAACAAACTGGGTTAATTGAATGCCTAAACCCCCAAGACAAAATAGGAAAACTATACAGGCTCTCAAAAGAAGGAAAGGAAATAATCACAACTATGATATCAACATAGAAAATTTGTCATGATGCCTTGTTGCCGCAATGTGAACAGTAGATGGCATCAATGCTGTTTTCTGCTCCACAATTAGGGCACTGCTTCTTTTGTGCAATGGCTTGAGTTGGAACTTCTTGAGGTGGCAGCGGGTAAGCTTGGGTTGGCTTGGGTTTCATGGAGAAGAATCCCATGGCTGCAAATATCCAGCCAATAAAGACTATCAATGTGCCAACAAATAGTATGGTTAGCGCGCCGCCGAGTATCATAAGTAAGCCTGCCGTTCTAAAGTTGCCTTCACCTGATTTTTCTGCAAGCGCATAGAACGCTCGCCTATAAAAGAAACCATTAATTGCTGTGAGGACAGACCCGCCAATCCAAACGAACACCATAACTTGAAGGAAAGATATAACAATCGAGAGCGGAGGAACCGTGCCTGGACTGGTAGCATAAGCAGTTAGCTGGTCAAGTATTGGAATAAGGAACGCATATATGGAAACAGTAAATGCTATTGCTCCTACAATGCTTGCGGTAAATCCGTAGAGGCTGTTTTTGAATATTTTAGCGTCATTATAAACCTTTGACAAGCCATGCATGGCTACCAAAAAGAGGATATAACCAACATAGCTTAGAGCTGAAAGAACCACTGATAAGTAAAGGACATTGCTGGTTGACAGTCGGAAAACATAAAGCGGCACATAAACGATTGCACTTAGTATGGGAAGTAAAACAATCAATAAAGTGGCTATGCGCCCTTTTGACTTGCTTGATTCAAACGACATCTACCATGACCCCACGTACAAGTTAAAGTTTTTTGAGGATAAGCTTTTCGATAACTCGCTTGGTAATATGCTTGAATGGTTCATGCTTTCTCTTCCTTTAAACTTAAATCGACTCAGCCTCAGCTATCACCTGTTCAGCATTACTCACTGCGACCCCACGAAAAACATGTGTTACGGCGACCGCAATTATCCCACTCAGAAACAACCCAGCATACACATAGTATTCTGGAAGCAATGGCATAGCTGGAAGAAATGAAACAGCAAAAACGCTTAAGACATATGGAATAATTGGAGCAACAATAGCTAAACCGATAACCGCGCAGAGAAGGAAGTTAAGCAGACCCCACTTTGGCTTAATCACTCTGCTAAAGGGGAAGAACCCACGGAAATCAGCCGCCTTGATGCCGAGGGCAACCGAAATAGCTGATAAAGAAAATATCAAAAACACCGCTTCAAGCAAAGTCACAGCTACAAACAGCACCGAAGGCCTAAACACAATACCACCAATTATCGAGCAAATTAAAGTAACAGACAAAGAAAAAAATGCCACAAAGAAGAACTTTGACTTAGCAATCGACTTGGCAGAAATAGGTGATGAAAACAAATACCAAACGCTGCTTCCTTCCAGACCTGTCAGCATACCTCCTACGAAGGGTGCAATCCATATGCCTGGAAACAGAGTTATTATAGCAAATAGGAAATAGGAAATACCAACCGGTGGAAGATCGCCTTGCGCCATTCTTAACACGCTGAGAAAAACCATGGCAAGCATACTTATGGGAAAAATAAAGATAAACGTCAATTCATGACGTCTAGTAAGACCTTTAAAGTCTTTTTTCATGAGCGCTGTTTCTGTTGGAGAAAAACCTAATTTCCCAAACAAGCTAGTCTTAGGCGTATAGACTCCGCTTGATAGCTTAATTGCAGGCAGCTCATACAGCCCAAATCGCGTGTTAATATGTGTGGCAATAAGAAAAACAGCGCCTGCAAAAGCGAGGGTCGCTAAAGAGAAGAAGATAGTTTCCATCCAAAGGCTGCTTGCAAAGGCAGAAAGAGCCATTCCGGGCCATACATATGGAATAAACCATACTGCTCTTTGTCCTCCAGCTACGGACTCAAAAAGGAGCGCAGGTGATATCTGGTTGTATATTGAGAAGTAGATCAGGTAAAACACAAGCATGGAACCTACCGAGAATATGAGTCTTAACCAAATTGCGCTTTTTCCAGCAGCCTTTGTTATTGCTCCCGAAAGCCTAACATCGAGAGTTTTGAAAATCTCTGTTGTTGCGCTGGCTAAGATTAGGCTTGCCAGCAAAGCAACAATGGTGAGGACTGCAAGAGCAATGAGGCCCATAAAAACACAAGCAACCAAAAGAGCCGAGCTAATAAAAATCGTAATCAGCAAGGGTGCGCCAAGCAGGTTGGCTATTATGGATGCTAATGTGTGTTCCCTCCAAGAGATGGGAAACCAATAAATGGGTTGTACTGAGACTTTGGCGCCTATACGTTGCGTCTGACTTATCTGAGTGAAAACTAGTCCGTACAGAAGAACAATTGTTGGAATAGATACCAGAAAATAAGTGGTACCCTGCAAAACAGCGGTCTGTACGGTTTGATTAGAAGCAGAGTAGAAGTTGCCTATCAATCCTCCAGCAAGTATGCCAATCAAACAAGCCAGTGCATACAGACCATAAGTGAATAGTTTGTTATCGCGGTATCTTCTAAATTTCGCTCCTCTTATAGCGCGATTAGCTTTTCTGTTGACGCTTACGAGTAAGAGGACGGTTTTCCAGTTCATTTCGATAATGCCTCTACGATGGGCTGAATATCTTCTGTTCCTGTAAGCTTGAGAAAAATATCCTCTAGAGCTGAATTGGGCATTTTTGCCTGTTGTCTTAGCTCATCCATAGTGCCCAATGCCAGAAGTTTTCCTTCATACATGATGGCTATTCGGTTGCAGACAGCTTGGGCAATCTCTAAAACATGAGTGGATATGATGGTTGTGACGTTTTGCAGTGCTAATTGATGAAGTAGGTCCTTAACTATTCTAGCTGATTTTGGGTCTAAAGTGTTTAAGGGTTCATCGAGGAGTAAGAGTTCAGGTTTGTGCATTAGTGCTGATATTATGAGAATCTTCTTTTTCATGCCCTCGGAGTAGCTGCTTATCATGTCGCCTTCTCTGCCCTCTAAACTTAGGGCTTTGAGGAACTCTTCAATTCTCTTTTTCTTCTCATCCAGACCCATTTGAAAGACGTCTCCAGCAAAGTCAAGAAACTCAAGCCCCGTCAAAAACTCATAGGCAGTAGAATCTTCAGGGACATAACCCACTCGCTTTTTTACCCCGATAGCATTTTGCTTCAAGGGGATATCTAGAACGCTTATTGTTCCGCTGTCAGGTTTGACTAATCCCAGAATCATTTTGATGAGGGTTGACTTACCTGAACCGTTTGGGCCTAGAAGACCTATGATTTCACCTTTTCCCACCTCTAAGTTAAGGTTGTCTATAGCTGTCACATCGCTGTATCGTTTAGAAACGGCAGTTAATTTTACTGCTAAGGAGGCAGACCCAATGGACTTAACGCTATTATGCATGCATTATCCCCTTGTATCATAGAAAGCGTTTTGTATTTTAGATTTTTTGACTAAGAACATTGTCAAAGAGGGAAACTCAAGCACTTTAGCAGTTGCATAAATTTTTCCTTGTGGGTTTGGAGGTTAAAACTTAATCCGTGTGTGTAATGTCTTATGGCCCCTTAGTGATATATTGCTGTATTCTTTTTAGCTTAAAAGCGGCAAGCCCAAAAGCTCCAATGACAGAAACCCACAAAATTACAGAGTAAACTGTAGCGTAATAAGAAGTCACTCCAACCCCTACAAAATAGAGATACGCACGACCTGCTGCACTCCAACCAGCAAACACTCCGAGCACCCCAAGCAAAACTGAAACAACCTTAAGTTTAACCGCTTTATCTCTTTCAGACATCATTGGCGCTTTAACTGCTTTAATGTTGCTACTTGGCATACTCGGTTCTTTTGGAATCCAGCCCCTGACACGGTTCGCTAAGTCTTTCTTTAAGGTCATTTTGCGTCACCCTCTAACTTGCGTTTTTGAAATATTTTCCAGAGGCTATCGCCGATTAGAGCTCCAACTATGGTTAGGATAATGAAGGGTATCCAAAAGTAGGCTGAAAGTGGACCTATGATTAATCTTGCAGCTAAGCCTATTCCGAAGGCGGTAACTAACCCTGAAGCAATTATGATTCGTATTCTTCTCACAGTGGCTTGTATTTGCTGTTCTCTCGGTGACAGCATTGGAAATCCTGTTTTATGGATAATATAACGTACAGCCAAAACGGCAGCGACATAAATAATTATCCAAAGGGCACCAAAGAAAGCGGTAGCTTGAAGCACCAAATAGAAAATTGGAATAATTAATGCGGCCAAAAATACTGCCATGAATACAATTATTGTTCGGCTTACTAGAAGAGGTTCTTTGGGAATCCAACCTCTAATGCGATTCTCCAAGTTCTTTCTTGTGTTCATTTCTCATGTATCCTCCATACTTTTCATGGGAAAAGGGGAAACTGATAATCCCTCTTCTTACCTACCCAATCACCTATGCAGGCTCCAACTGCAATAAAAGCGAAGAATAGTGACAATGAGTAGTGTATTGGAAGAGGCTGACCCAATATTCCCACCACTAAACCGGAAAGAATGAACCCGCTCGCTAAGCCGAAGCATATCATAAAGGTTGCTCTACTCCTATATTTCTTGTAAAATAATGAGTTTAATGTGGAGTGATAATCGGGTTGTCTCTTGTAATCGCTTCGGGCACGAGTAAGATAAATAACCACACCCGTCATCGCTATGAACACAACCGTCAGCGCAACAGTGCGATTTACAAGACTCTCCGCTAGAAAGGGTATGTAGAATAGAATAACCATGGCTGCTATGAACGCTAAAATTGCAAAAACGACTGTATACCGAAAAACCTTGTAAGCCCTAGTCGATGTCTCAAACGCTTTTACTCTGCTTGGTTCTTGAGGAAACCACCCTCGAATACGCCTTTCCAATTTTTTTAGTCCCATATTTCCCTTCAACTCCTCCGTAAAGAGAACCAGCCTATGAGTTTCTTGGAGAGTTCTTTTTTGCCCCAAACATAAGCTATTACAGCAAACAGTAGCGGCACATGAACTAGTGCCAGCGTCAAGAGTGATAGGGCTCTCGTAAGAAAGCTGGAAGGAACAGAAAAAACATACAGATTAACAAGAACGCCTCCCAAACTGATAACCGTAAGTATTAGGCCCATCACAAGCTTCATATTCAACTCTTTGCCACGTGACACCAAAATATCCAGTGCCAAAGAGACGCCAAGTATACACGAGATCCAAAGGAAAGGAGCGCCTGTAGCGTTGCCCTCTAGAAAATAGCTAATGGAGATGAGCATGAAGAGGGAGCAAAACAGTAACCCGCCTTTTGGAAGTTTGGTTTTTATGACTATGTTTTTTGCTGGGAAACTTGATAGATTGGGGTCTGTCGGGAACCAGCCTCGAATGCGCTGTTCAATTGATATCTTGTGCTTCATGTTCTCAACTCTCCGATTCTGAGACCGTTTGTAATTCTATAACAGCGCTTGTACCCGCGAGGGGTATCTCGGAGCCATCTAGATAGAGTCTTGGTTTTGGCAACTCAATAGATGGGATGTCATTACCGATGACTTTAAGCAGATACGTGAATTGATCTCCCCCTCCAGAGCCGTTGTATTGGAGGGTATTGTTTCCGCTAACGAGCTCGAAGTTGTTTTGGGGAAAAGAGTCGATGATGTTCACTTGTCGTTGGAACTCTGGAAATACATGACCGTGCCAATACACGCGAGTTTTCACTTCGACAATGTCGCCGACGTTTGCGGTGGTACAATTCAAAGACTTGTCAAAATAGCTAGCTGTAACGTCAGCTTGCGGGTTACTGTAGTTTATGTAAATCTGTATGCCTCTGTAGGCTAAAAAGGACAAGGCAACCATGGCTACTAGGGTGAGAGCAATCCAGGCGGGTTTTTTCCAGCGAGGCTTTAAGGGTTTATTTGCGTATGCTGCAAAAGGTTCTTTTGGAAGCCAACCCCTGATACGATTCTGTAAGTGATTCTTTGAATCCATCTTACATACCGCCATCAGGACGTGTTTGCTTCTTGTAATATCTGACCAGTAAAGTGTTAACTAAAATAACCGATAGCGAAAGAATAATCCACAAGCCGAGGGTTACCTCACTGCTCTTGATATTTGGGTCAATCAAGAAATACGTCCCTAAGAAAATGCTAAACATTATTGTGTTAGCCACGCCGATTATTTTGGACGCCTTTCTTTCCCCTTCCATCATGGATCTGTTTTTCATTTCACTAGGTCTTGAGATTTGGTTACGCGGCTTCCAAAGCAAGACACTCAAAACAGCACCGGCAAGAGCTGCGACAGCTCCGGCGGCGTAAGGTGCATTAGACTCTAAACCTAAAACTTGGAGTACGGTGAGCGCGCTGACCACAACAGCAAAAATAGCGATACCGAACACTGCCAGCCCAGTCTTGGTCGGCTTTTTGGTCTTCTGGTTCACCTCGACCATTTCGGTTTTTTGGGTACTTGGCAAATACGGCTCTTTTGGTAACCAGCCCCTAATACGAGACCCTAAACTTTTCTTTACATTCATGTTTTCAACTCCGGGATAAGCGTACAGAAAAGTATATGCGCCAATTTGGCTGGGTGCATTTTCTCCGCGTCTTTGATCTCTATGCCTCTTTCTTTGGCTATTTCAAGCAGGTATGTTCGGGTTTGTTTTAGGAATTCTTCGTTTGTAATTTCTTCTGGTTGGTCGTGCCAGTACCAGACTTTTATTCCATAATTTGTGCTGTAGGTGAGAATTGCTTTGCGTTTTAAGGCTGGATGATAACCTAAAAGCATACCTTCTTTGGGGTATAGTTTTGTGATTTGGAGGTCGTTTGCTTGCGCAACATCTAAAAGGGTTGTGGATAGTCTGGCTTCTGCGGCTAGTTTGGTTTGGTTAATGAACTGTCTTGTGGTGTTGAGTTTTTCAGCTATCGTTGCGGCGGATAAGCCTTTGCTTATCATTGACCAAATGGTCTTTTGTTTTTGACTAAGTGGAGACGCCAAGGTGCAAGTTGATCTCATAACCGTCACTGCGTAAATAGTATATTATTTACAATTATTTAAAAATATTGGTCGTTGTTAGAATACCAGCAACGGCATTAAGCCGTATGTTGAGTCTATGAATTTGCTGTTTTTAAATTCAGAGAATGGGAAATTAGAGCGCTATTTGCGTCTTTTTTTGCTTCTGACAAACAAGGCGATTGCCGCAATTACAACGACTGATGTTGCTGCTATCAGCAAAATAGCAATTGCGAGAGTGTAATCAGCTAATGGCTGTGACTTTGTTTCTGGGATTGAAGGCGAAGGACTTAAGGCTGTTTGCATAGGTGTGGGTGTTGTCGGGTTTCCGTCGTTTGATGAAACAACTATTAGGTCTGTGAGTGGGTGGTAATCTATGACTTCATCCCAATGACTATAAGGCGTATTCCATACACCTGAATTATCTATCTCCATAGCGTTTGGGAATCTTGTTAAGTAGTCGCCCCAGTAGTTTCTGTCCACCACTGGTTCTGGCGACAGCCAAACAGACCAACTGCTAAGGATGTTATTCTCCGTGACGATATTGCCGCCGCTGGCGTAGTTTATGGAGATGCCGGTGGTGCAGTTCTTGACAGTATTATGGATGAGAGTGTTATTTGGGCTTCCAGTTATCCAGAAACCAGTGTCGCAGTCTTCAATGTAGTTGCCGATGAAAGTGTTATTGTAAGTGTTTTCGCTGCCTATTGCGTAGTAACAATTTATGATTTTTAGGTTCTTTACCGTTACATTGTTTATCTCGGTACGTGAGGGGTCTTGTCCCACCCCGTTTCCGAGGTTAATGCCTATGTCTTGTCCATTTCCGTCAATAGTGTAACCTGCGCCATCAATTACGATGTAACTCTTTTGAACCGAAATGCCGCCTGAAATGTTACCCGTTAAAGTGTAAACATTGCCGTTTCGCTGGACATTATTGGTCCCTGTTACTGACCCATCTGGGTTGATAAATGCGCTTGTGAAAAACTGAACTTGCGCCTCCACGACTCCAAAAGCCACCGCTCCGGCAGTAAGCAACATTAAAAATGTAAAGATTGCTAGAAATCGTTTCTCTCTCATCTGCAATCACCTATAGTAAAAATGGTATTTTCTGAATAAATGTGTGTTTGTAAAGATTCTTTGACAAAACAACCCTTACCAACGGTTGCAATAATTGCTTGGAAGATTTTGCTTTTCATAATCAAGTCTCTCCTAAGGAGGCGCGGTTTCGGTTGGTTCGAATGCGAGAAGAAGGGCGTAGCTTGTAATGTCTTTTCCGTCGTATCGGATTTGTATTTCAAATGTTCCTGTTGAGTTGCTACTGACTTTTGTAACGGTGAAACCTGGCTGTGGCGAGTCTGCGGTAAGAATTGGTCCGACTTTTTGGTTTGTAGAATTGTAAACGTTTGCTGTTATACTGAAATAGTAATCTTTGGAGTAGTCGTTTCTAATTGTTCCATTTATGATAACGCACGCATCGCCATTGTTAATAGAATAAGAGCCTGTGGCGCCTGAGCGGGTGAAGCTTTGGTTATAATTTCCATAATAAAGTTGTGAATCAATCAAATAAGCCATAGTTTCAGCGCCCCCTTGATAATCACTTGGAAAGTGCAGATAGACACCACTTTCTGATTGAGTGGAAGAAGACACTGGTTGATTGCTAACTAAATCACCACTTGCATAACTGTACGCTGGGAACGCTAACAATGAAACCGGAATAACGCAAGTTTCATTGGGTTGCAATGCATCATTAAGCAAAGCCGATGCCAAGTAACTTTGCCCATCCACGGAGGGCCCTCCAGAGAACATAGCGGTTTTAACTGGAAAGGTGTTGTTGTTGCATACTGTTACGTTGAAGTAGTTTTCGCCAATTTGGTTTAACGTCTTAGCCCAATTGTAAGAATTTGGCTCCAATGGAAAATATCTGGAAGGATTACTTTTCTGAAAAAAATTGGGTTGGTCGTTAACGTATTCATTGCGGTTTTTGGCACTATTGAAGTGTTCATGCCAAGTATCATTGTCATGCTGAATTGAGCTGTAGACTAAGATTTGCAGGTAAGCTTTTCTTTGTAAAATGGTGAAAGATTGACCGTTAATTACGTCGCCTAAGTTGTTCTGTGAAAGGTAGAGCTTAACTGTATGCTGACTAAATAGCGTTATTTCTGGGTATGCAAAAGTAAACTGAATACTTCTGGTTTGGTTGGGTTCAATCGTTATCTCAGTGAAGTTGTCTGCAAAATCAAATGGCATGGTTTGGTTGCGGGGATCATGAACATAAATCATTCTCGTTGAATGTAAATTCGTTACCGCTACAGGTGAGTCATCAACTATGGCGGTTAATTGTAAATTATCAAAATTTTTGTTTGACGGGTTTACAAGGGTAATGTTGCCGCCGCTAATGTTATCGCCATATATGTCAGGGCTGAAACTCGCTATAAACAGAGCATTCTTGTTGGAACCGTTAGCATTTACGTTTTGAACTGACACATACGCGAATGCGCTTGAAACAACAATCACTATGGCGATTAAAGCTATAACTGTTAGGGATATTTTATTTAACTTAATTTTCTTCGCTCTCCAATCTCGGAAAATCGTGTTTTTTTCCTGAGGTACAAACCAGCTCCCAACAGTGAAACTGCTATGCAAGCTATAATTATGAAAGGTAATGGATTTTCTAGCGGTTGGAAACTATCAGTGTTTGTTGTAGGCTGAGCTGTTCCAGTCGGATCCATAGGGTTAGTTGTGGCTGCGGTGTGGTTCATGGAATCCGTAAGCTGAGGCTGAGGCGGCACATAGTCATAGTCCACCGTAAACTCTCTTGTTCGGGACATTTCTTTACCGTCAGCAGCGTGCGAGTACACGATAAGCGTATGATTACCTTCTTCTACATTGTCCAAAGAGGCTTCTGTACTGAAAGCATTACCATGTGCAAAAACGCCTTTTGTAGTGGTCCAATAATAAAGTCCATCCTCCCTTGTTAAATTGGTAAGTGTAACGTTGGCTCCTCCGTCCAAACTATAGCGGATGAAAGTGATGTCGGCTTCGTTTGTTAAGACGTTAACGCGAACCTGAAGTGGAACAGATGCGGTTGAATGAACATCGGGAGCAGGGATAGGAGAAAAGATTTCGATGGATGGCGGCGGATAATAATTTGCGCTCACCAAATTAACTTGTGATAGTGTTGGCACTGAAATTAGTAGCGCTAAAAGGGCTATTACCGCCAATTTTGTCCTTTTCATACCCTTACATCAATGAAATGCTAAGTTTATAGATAAAAGTGTTTTCGTCAAGGTTTCTTAACTTACACTGCACTAAAGATTAGAACACCTCGGACTGGGGATAGAAATAAGAAGCCTAATGCTGTATTTACTGATAATTAGAGCTAAGGGGAGCTGTTGAATGAAAAGAGCAAGACTATTTTCGGCAGTTGCAGTGCTTTTAATAGCCATTTTTATAGCAAATATATTTGCAATTAACAATGTAGGGAATGCAAGCGCACAGGAAAGTCAGCCGTTCCATGTTGGCGTAACTTACGGCGGCAGCAACATCACCGAAGCCCAGCAACTAATTGATAGAGTCAAGAATTACACTAACCTGTTCGTGGTACAGTCTGGTTCTCTGATGTCTAACCTTACGGGTATGGAGCAGATATGCGATTATGCCGTCAACGCAGGGTTAAACATAATAGTGTCCTTTGGCTACTACGGTGCTACACCTAAGACTTGCAACGACTTCCTTGCCATTGCTCCAGCACGTTGGGGTAGCCATTTCTTGGGATTATATTATAATGACGAGCCTGGTGGGAAAATGCTTGATGGCTCAGTCGCCCTTTATGACAATGCGACAGGAAATTCAATAATCAAGTCTATGAACTATATTCAAGTACAGCAAAGTGGGCAATCCAATGATAGCTCATATTCCAATACTTATTTCTTCCATTCCTCAGGAGAGATTGACCTCCACATGTCCACAAGTTTCTCAAAGCTCCCCCCGAATTTGAACCCGACTCCTACAAGCTCATCGACAAGTCAAAACAGTCGGGCTTATGTGTTTACGACCTCCAACAGTACAAGATACTTTACAAACGGCACACTCTCATTCTCAACTGAATCTTCTTCAGCCGAAGAAATGATATCTAATCGACAGCTTTGGTATCAACCAAACGGTGAGGTGCAGGACGAAAAAGGAACATTAGTAACCGACGCAGGAAACACTTCCCAGTTTGAACCCTACCAGCAAGTATGGGATTCAAGACCACTTCAAACCTACACTGAAACAGCAAACATCTATGTGAGCACACAGCAGAACATCTTAAACTCTATTGACAATCAAACAAACGTGAACCTTTTCACCTCAGACTATGGGCTGTACTGGTTCGACTACCTTGGTGGCTATAACACAGTATTTGCTGAATTAGGCTGGAATAACACTGTTGCCCAAGAAATCGGCTTAGTTAGAGGAGCGGCGAACTTGCAAGGCAAAGATTGGGGTACCATCATAGATTGGAAATACAATCAGCCGCCCTATTTGCCCAGCGGAGATGAAATGTACGACCAGATGCTCACATCTTATGAGTGCGGTGCTAAGTATGTGGTTGTTTTTAACTACGCTGATGGCATGGATGGTCCGTATGGAACACTGCAGGATGAACATTTCCAAGCTCTCCAGCACTTCTGGAACGATGTGGTACAAAACCCAAACGTTAAACATGGCGGAATTACGGCTGAGGCAACATTGGTTTTACCCAAAGATTATGGATGGGGCATGAGACATGAAAACGACACGATTTGGGGATTGTGGAAAGCAGACGATACTTCACAGCAAATCTGGAACCAAGTGCAAAGCAGACTTGCTCAATACGGCTCAAAACTTGACATTGTCTATGATGACCCAGCCTATAACGTCACTGGAAAGTATAGCCAAATATACTATTGGAACCAATCAGCCGCTCCCTTCGCAACTCCACTTATAATCGGGCTATTAGTTGCAGCCGCAATCATAGGCGCAGTCACTATTATTGTCATTAGAGCAAAAAGGAGACAGCAATCTTCAGTGATAACTAGAACTTAGGGTTTAGTAATATTTGCCTGCGACCTGATTTATTACAAATTGCCTCGTCGCCAAGTTTTTACTGTTTCATAGCAAAAGAAAAATGCGAGTATCACGGTTGCAACTAACGAAAAAACGTATTCACGGTAAAGAACAGCCGGCTTCATGATTGTCAATTCTATTATGAGGATTGCGATGGCAAATATGGCGTAAAAAAAGTATCTCGGAACCAGAAAACGATTGATCTTGATGCTGTTCTCCAAAAGGAATTTGCTAACGGTGAAACCGCCAGGCGCCTTTTTCAGAAGCCCCGCATCTTCAAGTTTAGATAGATGGTACGTGGCTACCGAGGAACTGCTAAGATTTAGCGCTCTTTGAAGTTCGCGTGTTCCAACAGGCTTATTGCTTTTTAACAGAAAACGGTAAACTTCAAGAGTAGTTCCTCTTAGCACTTCTTTGGAGTCATCGTCAACCAAACTCTTTCACAGTCCCAAACAAAGCGCATCAATAATTTAAGAGCTATCCTCAAGAGTTACCCATTGCACCTGTTCGAAAATTAGAACACCCTTCAACAAAATATAGCATTAAATAACAGACTGCATGTTTTCATGAAGTATTACAGATAAGGATGAAATTATGAGCCTGCTCCGGAAGAAAATGCTAATGGCACCCCTTCTTGCACTTGCATTAGCCTTCTTACTAGCAGGAGCCGTAAGTTTTTTGCCCCAAAATGCTTCGCAAGGTCCCCCCAACCCTCAACCCACCTCAAATCCTAATTCAACCATGACGCCCTTACCTACATCACCACCAGTGGCGCAAACTACCACATTAAGTAGCAATGTAGTTTCAATTCTTTTTGCTGTTGCCGCTATAGTAGTTGCGATAGTTGCTGCTCTTTTGTTATTTTCAGAAAGAAGCCTCAAGAAAGAAATTAATCAATGATAATGACTTTCTGCTATCACGCATGTGCTAAAAAAAGAACAGTTCGTTCTAAAACATCGCATTAAGTACAGCTTGCACCTGCTTTATTCATCCAAGCAAAGGAGCGAAAAATGAATGAACTATAAAATCTTAACAGCAGTAATAACTTTATGCGCAATAACTCTACTTTCAACCTATCCCTTTTTGGTAAGAGGAGACGCAACTAACCAATTTACAGCTATTTCAACGCCGATGGCGTTTACGCCGGCAACACAATTCCCGATACCAACCGCAAACGGCGCTGTGAGCTTTGCACAGACAGGGTACTATGAAAACGCCGCTCTAGTTAATGATGCCTGGGTTTTCACTCATCTGCAACTTGACCCGCAACAAGCCGGTCTACTCTCAGACAGCTCAACAACTGCAAACCTAAACATAACAACCCAAGACAGCAACATCACCCTAACCAGCTTCGAACGCCTCCTAACTCCCGATTCATACGACCAACGGAATACTGGTTCATGGTTAACTGCAGGATGGCTAAACTATACCGTATCCGGAGTTGGAAGACAGATAATCAAGATACAGTTCAATCTGGCAAATTGGACAGTGCCTTCTCAAGATGACATCAACGGAACATACACTTGGCCCATGGGTGTTCAAGTTTACATTGATGGCAAAGAAGCACAGTATAACAATAGCTGGACAACAATCGATAACGATAACGGAATAATTCCATATGGCACAGGACTCATAGTTAATGGAGCCACTTCAAACGTTAGCATAAAATATGCGTGGGCGCCAGTGCCAGCACCTGCAAATCAGTCACCAACAGATTCCAGTTTACCGACCACTAAAGCTTCAATCGCACCCGTCTGGTTACATTACTTAATGCTTGTTGCTGTGGCAAGTGCTGTCATAGTTTCAGTTGCCTTATTCACAAACAGACACCGCTTGGAATCCATCATAAACAAAAGAATAAAGCGGCGATTTGAGAATAGAGGTGAAAAACGATTAAGAAAATAATAGCAATAAGTTTACTTACAATTTTATTTATCACCGCGCTCACTGCAACAGTCCTCGCACAATCAACACAATCCAATACGCTCTCAGCACTTGGCTCAATCCAGTCCTCAAACGCTAATGCGACATTAGCCAGTTCTCAGCCTGCTCTTGCAATATTGAAAATTCCAAGCATAACCGCAACCGAAACCGGTCCTGAGCCTACCTTGCCGCCCTTTGACCCAGCTAAAGCAACTCCTGTTAACATGACTCATGTCAAAGCTGAAATGGCTGGAAACCCAATCAGCGACCCAAACCACATGGTTCCAGTGCGTTAAATGAATTGCACAGGAACCGCATTTTTGTTTTCGGTAACGCCGTTAATTTGGCAAAAACTTTTATGATAAGCAGATTGATACAAAAGCGGTTAAGGGTTTGCGTGCATAGCCAAAAACCCCTTTCTCGAAAAACCGTTTAGCCCTTAATCATGGCACGTCCAGCCCAAGGCGTGCCATCACCCTTCTATCCTAACCCCATTTTCTTCTAAATGAAAGGAGCAGGCGTGCCTCTGAATGGAAAAGGGGCATGCCAAAGTTCCGTGCCTCTTTTGCTCCCTAACCCGTCTGGCGGATAGACAGTGGTGATGCGGAAAAAGGGCAAGACACAGAACTGGAAGTGTTCAGTGGTCGAGAAGCCAAACAGGTCATTAATCCTTTTTGTTAAGTAGGCTCTCTGGTCCCTTGGGGTTTAAGTCCATAGAGACCTGACTTGCTTTGGGTTTGAATAATGTTAAAACAAGCGCTTTAAAATTTCTCTTTTTCAAAGAGGACTTCAAGAGCTTTGGATAAGAGAATATAATTGAAAGTGTCCTTTAGTTGGCGCGGCGATGTCTTATCAAAAAAAACCTACAAAAAAACTACACTAAAAATTACTCTGAAATTCCTAAGCTTTAAAAGCCGATTATCTTAGATATCGATAAACTGGTTGAACGATAATGAACAGGGCAATAATATTAACTGCTGTATTGGTATGCATCATTCTAACCGCCAGTTTTGTAGGAATAATTGCGAATAATAGCTTAGCTGACGAAAACAAAAGCCTCAAAGAACAATTGGCTACCGTCAAAAATCAGCAGTTAACGTTAGTCTTCCATGTCTGCGAAAAAGGCGAAGAATATACATATGCCCAGCTCCCAAATGCCAGCTATACTTACAACCAAATACTCGCACTAAACAACAACACTTACCAAATAATATTACTTCCAGAATACAAAGGAAACCTCAACTGGACAGAAGAACTCGCCTGGATAAAAGCAAACTTTGGAGGACCACAAGGCATCCCAATAATGCTAGACGTCTTTGGTGGAGGAAGCCAGAGTACACCCACACCAATGCTAACAACAGACCAAATCTCACAAGCCATGAACGTAGCAAACGTCAAGTGCATTCGCATCGCAGAGGTAATAAGCTGGCACATAGAAAACAATCTATCCTTCCCAACAAGTTATGTTCGAGAAATTCTTGAATTCTGTAAAACAAATAATCTTGGCGTATTCTGGACAGAATGGAAGAACGACTACCCTACCAAAAACATCGAAACATTCACAGCAATTAAAAATTACATCGCCAGCTATGAGAACATTGTAACCGTTTCATTTTCTACCAATTCACAAGAACTTGAACCAGCGGATGCATTTCTAAAACTCGACCAAATGTTTACGCAATGGGGCACTTCAATCCAACCCTGGTACTGGAATACCACACGAAACCAAAACCTAATGGATATGCCTGCCTCGCTAATACTAGAACATACGTTGGCAGCTGAAGGATTAGGCGCAAAAATAATACAGTTTGAACCTTACTGGTATCTCTTTGATAGTAACGGAGCACCAAACGAAAACTTGGAACTCATCTTAACGAATTTAGTCAACGAAAACCATCATTAATAGACCTTAGTTTCAATTAGCGTTTTATGGCTGAAACGAAGGTTTTATTAGCGAACAGGCGCAATACTTGTCTTTTGGGCTGTTTTAATGCTAAATTACAGCATATTATCGAAAAAACCTGCACATTTCAGGAATTTCTCAGGCGTTGAATTAGCTGAATTTAACACCTTAAACCTAAAGATAAAAGAGAAATATGATTCCTACGAGGAAAAAAGACTTGCCAGAGTAGACAGAAAAAGAGCAGTCGGCGCAGGTCACCCCTTCAAACTTTCTTTGACAGACCGCTTGCTAATGCTGCTAGTGTACTACCACATGTACCCGTCATCAACACTGCTAGGGTACCTTTTTAACCTCAGCCAAACCAGCGTGCTCAAAGCCATCAGAAAACTAGAGCCCATGGTCAGCGAGATCTTGCCCTTGCCTAAAAAACAACAAGACAAGGTCAGACGGCTGCAAACAGTCGACGAGGTTGAAGCGATGTTTCCAGGCTTCAAAGCTTTTCTGGATGCAACAGAGCAGGAGATCCCAAGACCCCATGGCAAGCGTAAGCGGAAGACGCATTACAGCGGCAAAAAGAAGAAACACACTGTCAAGACCCAGTTGACCGTGAACGAAGATGGCTTGATTGTTCACAAGACGGGGCATGTTAAGGGTAGCATGCATGACTACACCTTGTACAAGCGGAGTCATCCTCATTTGCCGATAACGTCCGTGTAGGTTTAGATTTGGGCTATCTTGGGATAAGAGTTGATTTTCCCAAGCTTTACTGTGCGTTGCCTTTTAAGAGGAAAAATCCCGGACGGGGCAAACGTGGCGTGAAGGCGCAGGAGCTTTCAGCAGAGCAGAAATCCTTCAATAAGGCGCTGTCAAAGGAGCGGGTGGTGGTAGAACACACTAATTCTAGGGTGAAAAAGTTTCACATATTTGGAGACGAGTTCAGGAATCGCCTCAAACGTTATGACACCATGACTGACATAGTGTGCGGCCTGGTAAACTTTCGCATAGCAGGAACATTAGCTATCTGAAAAAAACCCAAAATAGCAATGAAAACCGCACAAACTATCTAAAAATAATAGGGACTAAGGTCTAATTTTATTTTTAAAAAAAAAGAAAAATAAAGAAAGCCCCCTTTTTTCGATCTAGTAATGGCCTACTAGCCCCATAAAAGTGAGCATAAACTAAGGAACTCCACTCAACCGTTCTTTTGCCCTCAAAAGAGCCGCTCTAAGGTTTGCCAGTGATCGATTCTATGACTTTGAAGGGTAAAAGCGAAGCTACATGCTCTCGAACATGCTTACAACCAGTACAATTATCGTATGTCATTAATCCAGAAAAATGCTTATTTTACTGAAAAAGGCTGTTGTTAAGCTTTGTTAAACGTTAACAACAATTGTTAAATATTAACAAGCGGCTTTTGTATACTTGTTCTCTTTTTCCTCAAATGTAACGTTACCTGTGTTTAGAAGGACAGTCAGAACCTTTTGTTGAGATGGCGTTAGCTCGTTAATATCTTGGTTTTTCACAGGTAATTTTGCAAGCAACGTGTCTAAAGTTTGTCGGTCAATGGCGTAGGTCTTTCCTGAACTCCTTTTAACTTCAGCGAAATCTTTTACTTGATTAGCCAGCATTTCAGAGCGTTTCTGATCGCTCAAAAACCAAACAATCCGTCCTGCTTTCGCAATATCTCTAGTCTCATCGATAACTCCTTCAGTTGCTAACCTTTCCTTAAATTTCGACATCCTCTCAAGCTGACGTTCCTGTAAACGCTTGTATCCACGACTTGGCAGAAAAAACCTAGTCAGCGCCATAGCTACGAGAAACCCTAAAAACAACGTAAGTAGGGCAATGTTAAACCCTTTACTTAGCCCAACTAGCAAGGTGGCGATTAATGTCGCCACAATATCCATAATAATTAAATTTCTAAGACCCAAACTTTTTGTTTTCAAGACAGTTGCAATCTCCTAGCTGGTGTTATTTCCCGTTAAATTTTTCAGAGTCATATCGACGAAAGCTTGTTAGAATCAACTTTTGCAAACAAGCACGAAATTGTTTCTCTAAATTTCCTCCTAGCGTACCATAATGCGCTAAATATGCCACCAAATACTGCGACAAAGGGAGTTACTCCAAGAACGATTGTGATTTCTCGTCCAGAAACAATTCTGTGTGCTATCACTTGTTGCATTCCAAAGGTATGCGTACTAGTCAATACAAAAAGCCATAAAACTAGAAGAGGCAGAGCAACCATGAATCCGGCATAAATCGATAGAAAGACCCGTCTATACTTCTTCATCACATTAAGTATCAACTGAAGTTCTTGTCTAGTTGAGGAATCAACGCTCTCTTTTTTCGAAAGCTCTTTGATGTATAACTTTGAATAGCCAACATGCAAATAAAGCGAGGAAAAATCCTGCGAAACCAAGTCTCTTAGAAAATGATGGAAGCGAACGCTAATGGCGGGATTTTGCTCCTTCCAATAGTGAATGCCGTAAACAAAAACAAATAATCTCACATCGTTTTCCTTCTCAAACTTAGAAAAAAACCAACCGCTTGAACCTAAAACAGCTACAAAGAATGGGAAAAATGCGTAAAGCCCAAATGGTAGATACTCGGAGGCTCCAAAAATCTGTGTGACTACTAGCCAAGGTATAGCAATTAAAGCAGTTCCAATGGGCAATATCATCCAAACTAACGCTTCAATACTTTCCTTTAGCTTTGGAATAACTGTTCTTGCTTCAAAGGCTCCCAAAAATATTCCCGCTGCTACTCCAAACAACAAATAAAGTAGGCGTATTAATGAAAAATATCCTTGATTTAAGGATGCAAAGAAAATTAGCAGCCCTACGAGAAAGGCTGTGACGAAAGATGCGGCGATTCGGAACGAGCCTATCGGATATCCTAATCGAATATTTTGGGGAAGCATTGCAGTCAACTTTTTTTAGCTTCACAATTGATAAGAAGCTTGCTTAAGGTTTGGTGTGCTCGATAAGCGTCATGTCCATGCTCATGTTCATTGCGTAGTTCATAGTTGCTGATTGAGTGGAAACACTTTCTTGCATGCTTGCCTTGATTTGCCTCATTGTGCCATATTCAATGTAAATTTGATAGTTCATATCCATGCTTATGGTAATGTTTGCTGGTGTAAAGTTGCTCAGCCCGCTTAATGGCGATTGATAGTTCATTCTTAAGTCGTTGCTTGTAATGTCTATTCTGAATACTTTGTATGTTCCTGCTGGAACTGTAAGGTCTTCGATACCTTTGAATGTCATCTTTAAACTGCCAGTTATTCCAAGGCTTGAGTTTCCAGTTGGGAATGGCACATTTACAGAGTCTCCGACTTTAACTTCTGGCTGGTTTAGCAACTGAGCAAGATAAGAGGTACTTGTTAAGCCATTGTTGGGTACTTCTTGCTGAGTGCTTCCAATGTTGAACAGGTAAGCTGAATATCCAGTCTTATTCATTTTCTCAATCATTGAGAAACTAATCGGTTTGTTGTTTAGATTCATTGTCATTGTATGGTTCAAAGTGTAGTATTCACCGTCAAAACCTGTAACTTCTATGGTTTGCTGGGAATTAATGGTTGTATTTTTAGGAATAAGCATGCTAGTTCCGGGTGGCACAGCCGAATCATAACTGCCGGTTATGGTTGAGTCATAAACCATTTTCTCACCAACAGTATAATCAACGTTAAGAGGTATTACCGCTTGGCCAAGAGGAACAAAAAGTGCAACTGCAATCAAAGCAACCGCAATGACAGCTGCTAAAGCCAAGAACTTTTTACCAAACCACCTGCGCTTGACAGGCGATGATGAAATCGGTTGTTCATTTGTACTAGGCAATTCTGGAGAAACTGCTAATAGTTTAGCTCGAATGTTATTCATACTTCTTACCTGTCAGTCATTTAGTAGTTTACTGCTTATAGCTCTAATGACAGAACACTTTGTTCTACCAGTAGAACAGCCTAAGGTCCTTCTGTCTCCACTTTCAATTTTAGAAATTTTAGTAACAGCAACAAAATACCCAAAAGAACGGCAGCAAACCAAACGCCCACCAACCCCAAGTACACAACATTACCTGTACGAAAGAATAACCCGAGGAGGAATACACCAAATACACCTTCCACTCCTGCCCCGACAGGGCCGATAGCGTAAAAGAAACGCTTGTTTTTTGCTCGAAGTTTTGAGGAACAGACTGAACAGGTAATCGGATTCAAGTTATTGAATAACAAGACTTTCCGAACTTCAATTTTGCTACCGCACTTTGTGCAAACGACCAATCTTTTCTACCCCAGATTTCAGTTTATTCAAGCATTTAGCTCTTATTAGCTCTGTTTGTAGAACAATTTGTTCTAGTGTTAGAACAGTCTTAGGCTTGCGATTTTTCCACGGTTGACTTTTTCTTGGTACTGTCATTTTGTGTTTTATTGCGCAACCATACGCCTTCGCCTAGGAATAACACCGTGGCAATTGCAGTGGGTCCCAGCAAGTAGAAGAGATACAACTCCGGAGTTTGGCCGCTTTGAAAAAAGGGAATGGCGATTGCTATAGCTTCCACGATTAAGATGCCAATGAAGAAGAATGCATAGAAGATTAAGCGTGGCACCAAAGTTTTTCCTACCCACAAATGACCGCTGATATTTACTTTTTCCTTAACTGTGTATTCGCCGTACTCGTCCTTTGCGATTAAACCTAGCGACTCCAGTTTTTGCAGGTGCCAATAAGCAACGCTGGGGCTGCTCAAGTTGGCAAGTCGCATGGTTTCGCGTGGACCCAAAGGTTTACCCTCCTTAACCATGCACGAATATACGTTTAGAGTTGTACCTTCGAGTTCTTCTGCGTTTGTCAATTTATGGCTCCTCTTTAATGAATGCTTCAATACCGTTTGAGGAAAGCTGGAATGCTTGGTTGCCTGAGAGAACGGCATTGTATAAGTATCCGTTGGGTGTTATTTGGAGTTGCACTGTGTTTAGCCATGTAGCAGTTGCAAGAGTGTTGTAATATACGCCGTCGACTGGCATGTTGTTAATGAAGCTGGTTATTGATCCGTAGAGGGTTATGCTTCCGTTTTCAAGAGAGGCGAGGGTGCTGTTTGTACCCTCAGCGTTGTTGTAAGACTGCATGCCTGAAAAAGCGATGAGTTTGGATTGGTGGGGTTCCCAAACGTAGCTAAACCCAGTTCCGCCAGACCATTTGAGAGCTGCACCGTTGGAGTTATACATTTGCCAACCAGGAAATGCGGTTACTGGACCGACACTGGAGTTCATGTTCTGATAGATTGGTGTGCCTGAGGCTAACACTTGATCTACGAGTGTATTGCTTGCTAGAGCCATCGGTTGTGGGGTACCCGGTTGTACTCTGCCAGTTACATCTACCCATGCGCCGTTAATGTAAATTTGTGTATCGGACATTTTTGCGGGATCATAGGATTCGCCTATTGGGACGCCCTCTATCCAGGTGCCTTCATCGGTGGCGTTTTCAGGCAAATCAGGAATAGAAGACACTGTTCTATGCTGAGGAGTCATTATTTGAAAAACGTTATAGGGATAATTCTTGCCTGGAACCCAGGTTGTATTGACCCATTTGCCATCCAGCCAGACGCCTTCTACGACACCGCCAAAACTAACGCCTGGGTCTTTAGCATAGCCTCGGTTGAAGGATTGACCGCCTAAAGCTGAATTAACTATGTTGATGCTTTGGGCTGCTGCAAAGCCCATTTCGTGCATTTTAGCACTCAAATCGGAGAGATTGGTCACGTTAGCAATAACTGTGTAAGTGACGTTTGTGAAAGGAATCGATTCGGTAACGTTTACCGATGAGTAGTTGCCAGTTGCAGGGTCAGCTACCCATTTTCGCACCGTCTGGTTTTGTTGCCATTCAATAACACTCAGATTAGCATACAATATATCGATACTAAAATCCGCTTTCAGTCCTTCACTGGCGTGTGGGTAAGGTTTAACTTCTAACGGCACAATGAGCATTGGCGCCGCAAATGCTGTTCCACTCAATAGAGCTAAAACAGCAACGACAATGAGTTTGTACTTAAAGTCCATACGCAGTCACTGTAAATATTGCTTTCTTGCTGCTTATTAGCTCTGGTCATAGAACGCTTTGTTCTAAGAGTAGAACGCCCAAATTTTTTTTAACTTGACAGATTATGTTACGGCTATGAGACCAAACGGAACATTAAGTAAATGGCTCCTCAGTGGCATCTTTTGGCTAATCGCTGCCGTTTTGTCGTTAATTTTGCTGATTGCGTATTATGGACGGGAGAGCATTTTTGTTTACAATAATACTTTTGCTCTTATTCCCACTATCTTCATAATAATGATGTCTGCCTCGTTTATCACATATCTTCTTGAAAGAAAAAATAAAAAAACAGTGACAAACTTATACAGCACTCAATAGCGAGTAGTTTTTTAAGTGAACTAAAAAAAGAAATTGCTATTGCAGTGCCCAAGATTCTAACTTAATCCTTTTCTGTTTTACCCCAACTTTCTATAACAAAACTTGTTAGCGCCCGATGCCACCCGCGTTTTTCAGCAAGGAGTTTCTTCAATTCTTTTTCTAACCGCTTTTTCATTCTTAGAATACCCTTACGTATTTAATTAGAAAGAATATTGGTTTACTCTAGCATTTCGAGACTTTGCTTTTTAGATCAGCTGAGCAAGAATCAGCGATGTCGTAAAACCATCCAAATTCTGTAAGCTATTCAATGATAAATTTTTCAGTCAGAAAACTTAAAATCCGTATAACAAAGTCAATTGTAACTATGGCTTCAGGGATTAACTCGCTTCATAAGATTCTGAAAGACGAAAATCGCAGAAGAATTATACTCCAATTGCAAGAAAAAGGAAGCATAACCTACGTTGACTTAATGAAGATTCTGGGTATCACTAATACTGGAAAAATGAACTATCACTTGAAAGTACTTGGCGATTTGATAGGAAAGAATGAGGATGGCAAGTATGTTCTGACCGAGAAGGGCAAGCTCGCTACTAGGCTGCTTCTTGAATTTAATGAAAGAACATCTCTTGATAAAAAGAGCCCTTTCCAAATAGAAAGTGAATTTCCGAAGTGGTACTTGACTTTGATATACGTCTCGGCAACGGTTTATCTTGTTGTTTTCTTAGCGCTTTATGCTGCGGGGATAATAGATTTTTCAAGATTGTTATTAACTTCAATCATAATAGCTTTAGGCATAGCCTTTTTCTTTGTTGCCCAGAAAATGAGGCAGAAAAGCGGCAAATGGTCGCCTAGGCGACAAATGTTAGGCATTGAAATCGGAAAGATTATTTTCGGAGCTTTGGTCGGGATGGTGGTTTTCATTTTTGGGGGAGCACTGATTCTTTTGGGTTTTCAAGCCCTTCTAAAGTCGCTTGGAATTCAGTTTAAACTTCCTCCCTTTGCTATATCATATGTTATCATCTCAGTTGCTGGAGCAATTGTAGGTGGGTACATAGCTTATTGGCGATATAGGCGAAGCAAATATTCTCGAGTTAGCTATTTCGAGACGTTCCCCTGATGCGAGTCCTCTGAGCACTAAGCCAGCCCTTTCAACCGGTGTGAAATTAGAAAAGGTTAAGAAGCGAATTTATAGAACTCCATTTTGAAGATATTTTCTTTAGTGCCCCAAGGACTAATATTAAGAAAAGCGCGTGTGTTCTTGACTACTTTTTTAGTCAAAAAAGCCTAAATCTAATCAACCACTAATCAGACTCTATGCAACAAGGATTGGCTTCATTACACAAAGTCCTAAAAGACGAAACAAGACAAAGAATACTGCTTACACTAAATGACAGAGGAAATCAATCCTATACAGTTTTAATGAGTACTCTGGGGATTACGAGTACTGGAAAGTTCAATTACCACTTGAAAATGCTAAATGGCTTACTTGAAAAAAACCAAGATGGGCTGTATTCGTTAACTGAAAAGGGTAAACTTGCTATTCGGTTATTGGAGGAATTCTGTGAGAAGAAAAGCCAATCTGAACTCGATGCTTCGTTTCCAAAGGGCTACTTTGTTGTAGTAGGGCTTTTTTCTGTTACATTGCTTATTTTGGTTTTCGGCTTTTATGTTGCCAGAATAATCACCTTAGAAAGATTCATTCTGTATATTGCCACCTCCATTTTAGGCATTGTATTTCTTGTAATTGCTGATAAAGCAAGACGAAAAAGAGCAATGTCAAAGCCTTCAAGTCAGATGTTGGGCGCAAAAATCTCCATAATTTTGGCTGGTGCGTTTGCTTGTGGAGTTATTCTTTTCTTTGCGGGTGGTTTACTAATAGGATTAATAGCTAAATCGCGGGGAATTTCGCTTTTCGGTTTTACTGATTGGATAATAATCAGTTTTACCGTCGGCTCAATTTTAGGGCTTAGTTGGTTATTGGATTTACAAGAGAAGTAAACTGTCGAAAACAAGCTACTATGATCCGTTTTGAAGGGTAAACTCTCTCCTGCCGCATGACGAGATTTTTAGTCAAAAGACCTTAAATCTTCAAGCATTCAACTAACCTTATGGAGCTGTATTGATGATTAGACAAGAAAATTCCAATTCACCTAACTATGAAGCAAGTGGACTACAAGTTAATGGCAAAAAGCATGACCGGAAATTGTATGCATCAATTGCAGGATTGGCAGTAGTTTTGATTGTTCTGGCAGCTCTGTTTATTCCTCAAGGTGCAGGATCACCGCTGGAACTTAGCCTAAACTACAAGGTAGGCGAACATATGGTCTATGACACCACAAATATCGTTACGAATCAAATGGTCAACACATCCCTTAGCCTGCCTGGCGCTACAAATACTCAAAGCTACAATTCAACATTAACCTTAGACATCATAAGCTCTAACGCCGATAACTACGTTGTAAATGAGACAATTGTTGCTGTACCAAATTTGTTTAGTCACGCATTGCGCCCGCTGACATTAAACGTTAGTAAATCGAGCTACTACAACAATTTAATGGCGCCAGGCGGACCGCTTATTTTCTACAATACAAGTAGTATCCCAACGATTTCAGCCTATTTAGCTCAACCAACGGTTAAAGTTGGAGAGATCTGGAAAATACCGGTCAACACAGGTAACGCAAGCCTAGGATTAACAGGCGAAGTCACCTTAACCTTTGCAGAGCTACAAGATTTGACCGTTCCAGCAGGCGCATTCAAAACCATGCGCATCGAAGTAACAAGCAATACTCTAAGCCTTCATTCAGACGGCAGTTCAATCATAAAAATTCCAAACGGCATGACTCTACAGCTAAACGGCACCTCATACATAGAGCAAGGCACCTGCCGCCTAATCAAAGCAGACCTAACACAACTAACCACTACAAATTCCCCTGGAATTGGCAGCACATCAACACTCTACACAGAAAAGACCTTGGCCGAGTACTCACACCATTAAGTTCTCCAATTTTTCTTTCTTTTTTGCTTGACGAGATTTATCGTCAAAAAACCTAAAATGCGCTAAATGCCATACTCATAGCTAATGACCTCAATCATTGATTCACTCCATAAAATTCTCAAAGATGAGACCAGACGAAAAATAATCCTTTGCATAAATGAAAAAGGTAGCTTGACCTACACTGACTTAATGGAGAGTCTGGATATCTTAAGCACGGGAACGCTAAACTACCACTTGAAAGTGTTAGGCGACCTTTTAGAAAAGGATGAGATGGAAAGATATGTTCTTTCAGAAAAGGGTAAGCTTGCATCTCATTTGTTAACTGATTTCCCGGAACAAAACGGTTCCACCCCAAATATAAGAAGACTGAAATTCCTCTGGCTATTCTCTGCAATAATTTTCACAGTAACAGGACTTGTTATATGGTATGAGATGAACGTGCCAATTTATAGAGCGATTAATGTTATTATCGTTGCGCAGTTGAGCGCCGCATTCTTTTACTACATACGAACAAAGCCTGAAAAAACAGGAAAAATTTTCTGGATCGCAATTGGCGTATTTGTAATTGGCGGAGCTTTATGGCTTGCACTTCAAGCCTTCATGAAAGTAACAGGATTTAGGCTACAGCTACTGGGGTTAACAGGCAATACAGGCGAGGACCTCTTTGTTTTGATAAGCTGGATAGTTCTCTGGGTTATTGGCGGATTTGTGGGTGATTTGATAGGTAAAAAGATAAAATATAAGGTGTTATTTTATTCAGGTCTTTGAAGTGAGGGCTGAAACGAACATCAGTAGAGATCTCATTGAGCAGGTGCTATCTTGAGAAAAATGTTAGCATTGGCTATAGCACTTATGCTGATACTAATTGTGTTAGTATCGGCTTTCGCTGCCATATCATTCAACAATGCAACTTCAAAACATGAAATGAACAACAAGCCGTTCTACGTTGGGGTAACATATTGTGGTAATTCAGCCATGGAAGCCCAAGAGCTCATTGATAAAGTCAAGAATTATACCAACCTGTTTGTTTTGCAGTCAGGGGCATTAATGCTTAACTTTACTGCGACAGAGCAAATATGCGACTACGCTATTATCTCTGGACTTAACATAATTTTGTGTTATACTACAAACTGTTTAGGGAACAATTTAGACTCATTTCTTAATGAAGCCCAGTCACGCTGGGGAAGCCACTACCTTGGAGTATATTTCAACGATGAACCAGCAGGACGGATGCTTGATTCTCATTTCATCCTTCTAAATGATAATAATACAAGCGCTACCATTACTAGAGGTGTAGACAAAACGATTTCATTCGGCAAACAATCAGGTTCTGGATTAAATTCTACTTCATTGCAATATGATTTTGACATTTCATCAGGAATAATAACCATAACTTCAACTCCTGCAATCTTGAGCTCTTGGGGTGCGACTGCAAACCAAAATAGTCAGGCAACCAACGGAATATCTGAAGCTCCTATTAGCAGACAAACTCAAACAATTTACTATCCTAACGGCACAGTTAGTTATACAACTGATATCACGATAACATATGAGCCAAACGGTACTGTCATAAATGAAAACGGTCAAGTTGTAAGCGATCGAGGCAACATTTCTCAATTTGAACCTTATCAGCAAGTTTGGGATTTGAATCCACTTCGAAACGACACTGATGTAGCTAATCTCTATGTGAACAACCTGCACACCACGTTATCTTCAATTGGCAATGAGTCCTACGTTAATCTTTTCACTTCAGACTATGGACTTTATTGGTTTGATTATGAAGCTGGATAATACCGTTTTTACAGAGTTTGGTTGGAACAATAGTCGTCAAATGGACATTGCATTTTGCAGAGGAGCAGCTACTGCTCAGGATAAAGATTGGGGTGTTATGATTACTTGGACTTATAACCAGCCACCTTATCTTGAGAACGCTACTAAGCTTTATGCTGACATGAAGTTAGCCTATGATAATGACGCTAACTACATTGTGGTTTTCAACAGTGATGGGAGCAATAGCGGAATCTTGGATAACGACCAATTTAATGCTATACAAGCGTTCTGGCAATATGTTCAAAGTAATCCAAAGACAAATGATGTTTCAAGAGGTAGAGTTGCTTATGTTCTGCCAGAAGGTTACGGGTACGGCTTCAGAGGAATGAATGACTCCATATGGGGATTGTGGGAAGCAGATAATTTTTCAGACCATCAACTAAGTAACATTAACAGTGAATTTCAACAATACGGAAGTAAACTTGATGTAATCTTTGATGACCCATTATTTTCATTTTATCAGAACCCGTATTCAAGAGCAATTTATTGGAACGAAACGATAACTTCTTAACATTATAAAGAAGACACCAAAAAAGCAATTAAATAATCAATAGGGCTTTTCCAAAGCCTTATGGTCTAATTTGTGTTTTTTCAGTTTGACCCCAAGTATCCACTGCAAATCTTGTGAGCGCCCAATGCCAACCGAGTTTCTCCGTAACATGCGCTATAGACTCGATTTCCAAAAGTTGGTTCAAAGATTCCTTGATTTTGTTTTTCGAACCATTTGGTGAACTTTTAACTTGTTTGGTTCCAGTAATATATATGGCTGTATTTTCCAGCCGCAGGGTACGCTGGGTCATCATAAACTATGTCTAGTCTCGAGCCATATTGCGCAAGTTTGCTTTGCAACTGAGTCCAGATTTGCTGTGAGGTGCTATTTGCGTTCCATAAGCCCCAAATCGTATCGCTTGGGTTTCGCATGCCCCAACCATAATCCTTAGGCAAAACCAGAACGGCTTCCGCTTTAATGCCTCCATGAACAACGCTACTGTTTTGCACTACCTCATTCCAGAAACGTTGGAGGGCTTGGAAATGCTCATCTTGCAATGTTCCATACGGACCATCCATGCCATCAGCGTAGTTAAAAACAACCACATACTTAGCACCGCACTCATAAGATGTGAGCATCTGCTCATACATCTCATCGCCATTTGTCAAATAAGGTGGCTGTGTGTATTTCCAAGTGATTATTGTTCCCCAATCTTTGCCCTGCAAATCAGCTGCACCGCGTACTAAGCCGATTTCTTGGGCAACCGAATTGTTCCAGCCTAACTGTGCAAGAACCACGTCGTATCCACTCTTGTAATCCCACCAGTAAAGACCATAATCAGACGTAAAAATTGGAAAATCCCCTTTGCTTATGTTACATTGATTTCTCAAATTATCTATGGGTCCTTTGGTTTTGGCTATAAAGAGATTTGCTGCGGCATTGTAATCAGGTATTGGGTTGTCGCTCTTTATTTGCAGGTAAGTTTTTTCTTGAGCTATGATATCTGAGCCATTTTCCATTGTATAGAAATTATCCCTCAGTACTTGGTAAGAGTTCCCTGCATCATAGTGACCATAAGGTAAACCGCCCGTGAATACTTTATTTATTGTGCTTGTGAGCGTTTCTCTTAGAGTTACTGAGCCGTTTGGCTCATAAGTGGTCATGTTGGTGTTACTTAACGTGTTAGATATCGTTACAGAAGAATTGTTGGGGTCACGCTCAAGTGAAAAGGTTTCATTGCTTTTTTTTACTTCAATTTTGCCTTCTGGAAAAAATGCTGTCCAACACCCATTATAATCAGAACAGTTTACGACGCCATCATTTAATTTATTGATAAAAATTCCTTGATTCTCATAAAAAAAGATGGAGCCATCAAGCATTTTGCCTCCAGGTTCATCGCCCAAATAGACTCCCACGAACATGCCTCCCCATCGTTGCTTGGCAGTTCCTATCCACTCCGCGTTTTGGGCATTACCTATTACGTCAAAGTAAGCCGCAAAGTGTAATCCTTTGGCTACTGCGTAGTCGCCTACCTCATTCACGGCATTCGCATCATTTTTTAGTGAGCCTGATTGCAGTACAAACAGGTTAGTGTAATCTGCAACTTTGTCAATAAGCAGTTTTGCCTCAGCGGTTGTATCTCCACCAAACGTGACGCCGACATAGAACGGTTTTGAATCGCTGTTTTTACTCAAAGAAGCGTAATTGATAACGGCGACTAATCCGATCAATACTATGAGTATTATAGCAACTGAAAGGATTATCGCCCGCTTCATTAATGCAGCACTCTAACAAGTCTGGATAAGCTGCCGATTTCGGTTTATTTAGTTTTCTGAATTCAAGTCCTTTTCTGTTTCTCCCAAACTTCCATCGTAAAACTGGTAAGTGTCCAGTGCCAGCCGCGCTTCTCTGCAATGTGTTCGCCAAACTCTTTTTCCAAACGCCTGTTCACTCTCAGGATTCTTTGGCATCATCTGAAAACGACTATTTTTAGAGTGCTTATTTTAACAGTATTCAAACCCAAAGTGAGTCAGGTCTCTATGTCCCTGACCCCAAAAAGGTTCAAAACCTGATTGAAAACAAAAGGTAGCACTTGCGTTTCTCAAACAGTTGGCACAAAGCGGGTCCGGTGGGATTCGTTTAAACTATTAAGCGAATCCTCAACGCATCCAATTTTGAATTACTTCAAGCTGGTATACCTGCGCTGCTAACTTAGATTAAAATTTAGGGTTTTTTCTGCCTCGTTTATGTGCCATACTAACAACCCGCACTACGCAACTTTTGGGTGAAGGGGGCGAACAAGAGAAGGAGCTTGAGCGATTGCTCGCCTAAATTTCTGCGCAGAAGATATAGCATCAACCTTAAAAAACTACCTATTACGCTTGGAGTGGTACGCACAAAGCATAAATGCAAACTGAATCAATAAACACAACTGGAACTGGCAAGTTATGGATAGAGCAGAAACCCTCGCTGTGCTTCACGAAATCTTAGAAGTGTGCAAAGAATAATCTTAATGAATAGCGTTTCTTTAGATAACCCACCAATTTCCTCCACATCAAAAAGTTACCTGACAAAAATAAACTGCACCCTCGATAGTACTTCAAAGCAATGTATTGCACCAATTCTGAAAAAACATGAACTTTTCCTAAAAGAATCAGAAAGCTTTGCAGTAATTCAAGGCATCTAATTAATTAAAAGATTTTCGAATTGAGAGTTGGTTCCTGAAAGCTAACTTACTTGAAGCTCCATTTACCGTTTAGCTCTTTGGGGAGGAACGCACTATGAAAGTTGTTTCTTTGCCCCAAAATCGCTCTACTTCTGGGGAACAGGGGCGGGAGGGCTGTAAATTATGAAACTATCTTCTTCTTCGACTTTAATAGTAAGCTGATATTTCATTAGAACGTCTTGCATGCATGTTCTTGTTTCTTCGTCAAGAGCCGCCTTAATATGTATTTGATACCCCAAACTCATATCTTTGGAAGCTTTAGGCGGTATTACTTCTAAATAATGACCATCGAGATTAGTGCACTTATCAAAAAGCTCTTTTAAAACCAATATTGCTTCTTCACGCTTCAAAAAAATCCCTAATAAATTTAGCGTTAATGCATTATAAAAACATTAAGCTTCTAGCGCTATTTGATTAAAAGTGCTATGGCTCGCTTACGACTCAAGAACCAAGGCTACATAGGATCGCGCGCGCTGACGAGAAAAAGAATACTCTAAAGACAGCTCATCTAGTTAGAGGCAAACTTACTGTGAAAGTGGTTCCTTTGCCCTCTTGGCTTTCAAATGTGATAGTTCCGCCTAGTGCCTCAGTCATTCGCTTAACCACGGGTAAACCGAAGCCTTGACCCTTCGCTTTTGTCGTGAACATAAGTGTAAACATTTTACCTTGTACATCTTTAGGAATGCCTACCCCAGTGTCCTTAACAGTAATAACTATGTCCTTTGGGCCTCGGAAGGCATGTATAGTTAGTGTGCCGCCATTTGGCATGGCTTGCACAGCATTAGTAACTAGGTTGTACATGATGCGGTTTATGTAGTAGGAATCGGCACTAATTTTTTCAGCTTTATTTTCTATTTTAACGCTTAGTTCAATGTTATCTGGCATACTCTGTTTTACCAACAACTCTGCAATTATCAGTTTCAGGTCAGTTTCTTCTGCCTTTGGGTTAAGAGGTCTGGCATAATCTTGCAGGTCTTGCACAATTTTGTTAATGTAGTCAATGTTCTTTTCAATCTCCTGCAGACTTTCTAATGCGTTCTTTTTCTCTTCGCTCTCAGGTGTCGAAGCTAATTCTGTTTTAGCCAAGTAAACATCGCTGGTAATAGCCTGCAACGGATTACGGATATCATGCCCAACCATACCAGCAGTAGCGCCGATAGCGGCTAAACGCTCAGAATCCTTAAGCTGCTTAGTACGTTCTTCAACAAGTTTCTCCAAGTTCTCTCGGTATTCCGAGAACTTCAATTCAGCTTGCTTTCTTTCAGTAATATCGGTAAATGAGATTGCTACTTGTTTATCATTTGTTTTCCAAGCATAAACTTCATACCACTTGTCAAGTTCAGCGCCATAATTCTCAAAATGGAGGGTAGTTCCAGTTTTGGCAACTTGGTCGTAAAATTCGATCCAGTAATCTTCAACAACTCCAAATATGTCTTTTGCACGTTTGTTAACGAGTTGTTCTCTTGGTTTTGCTACAAGTTTTTCGAAAGCAGGATTAACTTCGCGGTAATAATAATCAATCGCCTTCCCGTCATTATCGTAAATTAACTCAATAACTTGAAACATCTCAGTCATGGAACTAAAAAGCTGACGATAACGATGCTCACTTTGCGTTAATGCTTCTTCAGCTTTCTTACGTTCGGTTATGTCGTGGTTGATGAACAAATGTCGTCCTGGCAAAACGTTAGCTGTACCCGTAGATTCTACTATACTAAATGTTCCATCCGGATGCTTAATCTTGTCTACACTGAAGTAATGTCCAGTTTTGAGAAAGTTGCGCACTGCCTCATCGGTGTTATAATTCGGTTCGGTGAACTCCGTAACTGATCGACCGATCAATTGGTCACGCGAGACACCATAAATAGCCGCAGCAGCTGGATTAGCCTCCACGTACCGAAAATTCTCATCAAATAATATTACGCCATCCGGTGTGGAGTCAAAAATAGCCTTCAATTGGTTTTGATTTTCTTTCAGCGCTTCTTCCGCATTCTTGCGTTCAGTGATGTCAACAAATAGTGCTATAAAATAGTCTTTCTTTGGGCTGTAGGCGGAAACGTTTAGCCATTTTTTCAAAGATTGCCTATAACTTTCAAAGTGGGCAGGTTCTCCCGTGAGCGCGACACGACCATATCGCCCGATCCAGTCTGCAGGGTCTTTCGGTTCTTCTGGAAACAGCTCATTAACCTTTTTGCCGATAATTTGCTCTCTCTTTAGCCCTACTATTCGACTATAAGCATCGTTGACGTCAAGGAAAATCCAATCGACGGGCTTTCCATTCTTGTCAACCAGGATTTTGCAATAGAGAAACGCGTCTAGCATGTTACTGAACAATGCAGCAAACTGTTCGCGATTACTCCTAAATGCTTCAGCCCACCCGCCCGCAATATCAGTGCCAGTAGTTGATTTTCTGGACGCGAGAAGAGCAGCTACCAAGTAAAAAGTCCCAGTGTATAACGTTAGTCTTCCAAGCCATGTGGGCACATCGCCAATAGTCTTTTGTTCGAAAGCACTAAACAACCCAATACTAACGAGTCCAATGGCAAGAGCATACCAATAAAGCGAAGGCGACTTCGACCTCAAGAATTGAACTCCAAAAATTAAGGCGGCAACTGCAAAGAAGAAAACTGATGACCCCAACACAACCTGACGCAGCAAAGTTGGTCCTGATGCGTCGAAGAATGTTGGATAGTAACCCAGCAAAGCTACGGTTGAATTAACCAACACGAAAATTACAGATGCAAGGTAGGCAGTTGCAAGCAACTTTTTTCTGTTTGATGTTTTGGTTTCCTGTTGTTTAAGTGTGTGTGACTGTGAAGCTACAACTACCGGTGAAAAGTGCCATGTTTTTGTCTCCTTGATTCTTACGAGAGAACATGAGAAGAACCTCCCAAATAAAAGCATTCGAAAAGTTGGCTTTACAAGTGAAAACGGGTTGAATCAAAAAGGGTTCGTACCCTAAACGGTGCTAGTCTCTACCGGACTCAGCCCGCAACAGGTATGAGCCAACAACAATGTGTGCAATGAGATTTTGTCGCCAACTTACCAGTAAAAATGATTTGTTGAACCCAAATCGAAAATTGGTTTGGGATAGATGGGATTCGTTTAAAACATTAAGCAAATCCTCTATTTTCCTTGAAGAAAAGTTGAAACGGGCCCGCTGGGTCTCAGACCCAAACGGGTTCGGAACCATAGTTTGCATTTGTTCTGTTTACAACTTCACCGATGATTAGGGATAGTGTTTTCTTTTTAAGTTATTAATGGGTTTGAGAGGAGTTGGTAGAAACCTAATTTTTCTCCAGCGTATTCAGCTAGGACATCCAGTCCTCAATAATATTTACCACTTTGTTGTCACCTTCCATGTCTTGTAGGCTGAGAATAAAAACCAACTATCGTTGCAAAGCAGACTCTGCTTTGTGAGGCCTCGCAAAGTCACCTATCCAAAAAAAGACCTATATTCTCTTGAATTGTCAACGACGCTTTTGCTCTTTAACTGACAAACTGGCAAAGCATATAAGCGCAGAATTCGATAACTTGCCCTCATCTCTGGGGTATGTATGAGCAGAACAAAAAAAGACATTACTATTAAAGGTCGTACATTGGAAGAAGCAAGAACCGTTGTACAAAAATGGTTTAGCGAAAACAAGATAGCAACAATAGAAAGCACCCCGAACTCTATTAAAGGTCGTTGGGGTACAGGTTTTCTCACAGCGCCCAAATACTTTCAAGTAACATTCGTGCCTACGGAAGGAGGAGTAATTGCACAAACAGCAGGTTGGATGACGTGGTATTGGTTGAAAGATCAGGATTTCTCGTCATCTGCCATTGGTGGAGGTATTCCAAGGCGAGAGGGATGGCGAGCAATGGAGCGTTTATGGAGCACCCTACAATCTTCATAAATCCATAAACATACCACTCACAAAATCATCAAAAGTATTCGATAAACTTGCCTAGTTGTTCATCAGTTGCTGTTTCTAGGAATTCTTCGATGTTTTTTCATCCAGCCGCAAGTTTGCTTTTCCTTTCTGAGTCAAATTATAGAGTACAGATTCTCCCTGAACTTTCCCAGGTTTACAACCAACATCGACAAGGCATTTCTCATCAATTAAGACGTTTATTCGCCGATAAACCGTTCCTCAAGCAAAGTGTCTGCATCCCTTCATCCCATTGATAATTTTGTAGATTTCAAACTTTGTAAGGGGTGTTTTAGAGGACTTTAAGAGTTTCATGATAAGACGGTTGAGGCGTGCCTGTTTCCCACTAAACAGCTTAAGCTTTGTACCTCTGCATTTACCCCCTGCCATTTAGGCTATGCCCCTCCAGTCCTGGAGGAGCTCAAAAGAAGAGGAAGCTTATCATACTAACCCAAACAAAAACCATCTATCGCCGCAAAGCCGACTCGGCTTTGTGAGCCTCGCAAAGACACCTATCCAAAAACGGACATTTCAACAATATTAAAATAATATTTACAAAGAAATGCAATTACACCTGCTTCGGACCTTGACTAAAAAAATTCGTCAAAACGGCTGAGCGCTTCTTACAACCGCGAAAAGCTAAAGAACCTACTGCGCTATGTACATTAAGAGAAAAATGCAACGTCGACACATCATTGCGGTAAGTCTCCTGCTAATCACAATTCTCAGCTGTTTAATATTTTATTTTAGTTTGCCTGGGACTCGTCTGGATGTATCTGGTTTTCCTACATCGCAAAACTATGGTACGTATACAGCATTTGGACCCTCATATGAAGCTGGAAGTTATGTTATAATTAACAATTCTTATCAAGTGCATAATATTGGCAATGTTAACGCGAGCAATATTCAAGTGAAATTCAATGTGTATCCTGCAGACACCTCAAAGACATGCAAGATCATTTCCATCTCTATATATACAGACGAACCTACACCAACCAACTTGTTGACAATAGTAAAAGACAAAAACGAATACACAATAGCCACGTTGAATCCTGATGCAAAAGTCATTTTCGTTTTCCAGATTAAGTCAACAAACCTCCACTCAGATACAAAATACGTCTTAAATGTTGATTCTGCTAATGCAGGTTCATTTTATAGAGAAGTCCTATCGCAAGGAAAATATGGCAGTACCGTTCATGAACAGCGCTGGCCTTGGTGGTAACACCTCAAGATACCCCGTCAACTCAAGCTATAATACGTCAATAAACTTGGCTAACTGCTCATCAGACGCTGTTTTCAGGAATTCTTCAATGCTTATTTCATCCAGTCTTAAAGCTAATTTTCCCTTAAGCGTCAGTTCGTAGAGTATAGATTCTCCTTGCACTTTTGCTGGTCTTTTGCCCCTGTGAGCGATCCAGCCTTCCTGATTCAAAACCTCTATGCGTCTGTAAACGGTCTTGGAGTCTTTGCGTTTTAATCCCTTCATACCGTGAATTTGCAAGTAAACGTCATATTTTGCTAACGGATGTTTTGAGGAGAGGAAAACTAGCAGTATGACGCGGTTTAGAGTCGCCTCTTTGCCACTAAACACCTTAAACGGTGTACCTTTACCCTCTTCCGCGCCAAAGTTTTCTGCTCTCCCCCTCAACTCTGGAAGATGAAGCATGGCGCTCGATGCTGCTTATTACATTGACTCAGCTTTTTTCAGCGGTTTTGTTCGAGGTGAAATTTTTCTACATGTAGAAATGCCTTGGGCAAAATTTTTTCGGAGACCCTATTTTAACAAAATTTGAAATTTGATGGAGATGGAAAGCGATTTTTCTGTTTTTTTCGGTGTTTTGACGGGGTGTTTTCTATTTGTAGAAACGTTTTCCGCATAGCATTTCTACCTTGAAAAAGCCCAAAACTGATAATGCGGCGGGCGATTCTCTATCTTGAGGGTATTCTAAGAAGGGTTCTGTTTTGTTTCTTTGCTTCTTTGGAGCCTATAGATAAAGTATACATTTACTATCATTAGAACCCAAAAGAAGTAAAAGCTAAAATTAGGTTCTACAGCGCCAATACTTGGGAAGGTATAATTGTAGAAAGTTATCGATAGAGGACTCCATAGTGCATGATGGGAAGGCATATTGCCAAAGTAATCGTAAACTAAATTAGAGACAACAAAAAAGAAACCCAATAAACCATTGACAAAAATCATAATCTTAAACTGTTTAGGCATGGCAATCATAGTTTCATTTGTTTTTTCTGTCTTAAAAGATTTTAGAACCAATTTTTCCGTTTGTGCATCTTTGATTCTTTGACTATATTTTTAGTCAAAAGACCTTAAATTCTCAAGCATCCAACTAACCTTTTAGAGATGTTTTGATGTTTAGACAAGAAAATTCAGGTTCATCCACCTCTGTGCCAAACGGACTACAAGCTAGTACTAAAAAGCATGACAGAAAGTTATACGCATCAATCATAGGATTCGTGGTGATTTTGGTTATTCTTGCAGCTCTGTTTATTCCTCAAAGCTCTGGCTCACCAATGGATCTGAGCCTAAACTACGCGGTAGGAGAACATATGGTCTATGATTCCACAAATATTGTAACGAACCAAATGGTCAACGCATCCCTTAGCCTACCGGGCATTACAAATACTCAAAGCTACAATTCAACATTAACCTTAGATATCATAGGCTCAAGCACTGATAACTATAAAGTAAACGAGACGATAGCTACCTCCCCAGATTTGTTTAGCCATCCTTTGCCGCCGCTCACATTAAACGTTAGCAAGGCAAGCTACTTCAACAATTTCATGGCGCCAGGAGGGCCACTTATCTTCTACAATTCAAGCAGTAACCCCACCATTTCCGCCTATTTAGCCCAGCCAACAGTTAAGGTCGGGGATGTTTGGAAAATCCCGGTTAACACAGGTAACGCAAGCCTTGGATTAACAGGTGAAGTCACACTGACATTTGCAGGATTACAAGATGTAACAGTTCCAGCAGGCACCTACAAAACCATGCGCATCGAAGTAACAAGCAATACTCTAAGTCTTCACTCAGATGGAAGTTCAATCATTAAAATTCCAAACGGCATGACTCTACAGCTAAACGGCACCTCATACATAGAGCAGGGCACATGTCGCCTAATCAAAGCAGACCTAACACAATTAACGACTACTAATTCTCCTGGAATTGGCAGCACATCAACACTCTACACAGAAAAGACCTTGGTTGAGTACACCCACCCTTAATTTCCCAGTATTTCTTTCTCTTTTTGTTTGCTACATTTTAGTCAAAAACCTAAATTAACCATAAGACTGATCATAGTTTATGAATCAAGGACTAGCTTCCCATCAGTCATCCAAGAAAACCGATTGGCTTCTTGGGGTAAAAATATTATGGCTTCTTTCATTAATATCTCTAATAATTGTGGTACTCCTAAATGCTATCAGCGTAAACAACCTAATTTTTACGTGGTTATTCTTTGCCACAGGGGTATTTTATTTAATAAGATATTTCAGAGAAAAAGCTAGAAACAACCGAGCACAAACGACTGATGTTAGAGCATAGCTTTGTTTATTCTTTGACGAGATTTATCGTCAAAAAACCTAAAATGCCATAAAAACTATACCCATACCTAATGACCTCAACGATTGATTCTTTACATAAAATTCTCAAGGATGAAACCAGAAGAAATATCGTTCTGCTACTGAGCGAGAAAAGCAGCTTAAGCTACACTGATCTGATGGACGCCCTAAAAATTGGCAGTACTGGAACCCTAAATTATCACCTAAAAATTTTAGGTGACCTTTTAGAAAAGAACATGACTGGGCAGTATATGCTCACTGAAAAGGGTAAACTCGCTTCCCGATTCCTTATAGAGTATCCTGGACAAGATGGTTCCTTAAAGGCTAAAAGAGTGTGGTGGCGTCGATTCTGGTTCGTAGCAATCGTGCTTCCGACCGCATGGCTGCTGATTGTGTTGTATTTGCATTTCTCGGGTTATTTAGATTTGTATCGGACGGCGCAAGCTACTTTTGGATTTATCACCGCCATACTTTTTACCTACTTTTTCTACCGAATGATTCGACCTAAAAACAAAACCCAAGCTCAGAAATCCCAAGATAGAACCATCCACGATATCCTTGTTTCCGGAAGACAATTACAAGAAGTAAAGGAAGAGGTACAACGCTGGATAACAGAAGAAGGCATAAACATAGAAGTTGAACAAGAGGTATTCATCAGAGGGCGGCTTGGAATTCCAAGCGGACTTGGATTAACCGCTCCAAAATATTTTGAGGTATCATTGAAGCCTGACCAAAAAGGAGTAATGGTTCACACTGAAGGCTGGATAAGCGTGTATGACATAAGTGAGAGAAGCTTCTCTAAGACTGCACTTTCGATGGGCGGAATACCAAGGAAAAAAGGCTGGACAGTTATCGAGCATCTATGGGAAAGACTAAGAGCAATGTCAAAATAGGAGATAAATTAACCGCTTGAGTTTGCTCCACTTTCCGTTTCACCCCGGTTTCTACTTCAAAGCTGGTTAATGCCCCATGCCAGTCCCGTTTTCTGCAATGTTCTTGCCAAACTCTTTTTCCAAACACTTGTTCACTCTCGGGATTCTTTGGCATCATCTTAAAACGACTATTTTTAGAGCGCTTATTTTAACAGTATTGAAACCCAAAGCGAGTCAGGTCTCTATTGACTAACCCCCAAAAGGGGGCGGAACCAATAGCGGGTCCGCTGGGACTCGAAGCCCCAAGGAGCGAATATGTACTTTTCCACCTTTTTCCTGAAACATCGTATTTACCTTGCGTTGAGAAAAGGGTAAATCTTGTATTTCTGCTTAAAAGATGAAGGGAATAAGCCGCTTCGTCCTGCCCATATACTGCAAGTATTCTTCGCCAAGCTCTCTCGCCAAAACAGGTTCCTCCACATGTATCCTATAAGCGTAGGCGATTCCGCAAACCACGGCCATAATCAGCACGGCAACCGCCGATTGCGTGGCGAGACCTAAGCCGACCATCGTGAGGATACTTCCGCCGTAAGCAGGATGCCGCACAGCGAACTGGAAAGCGGTTATTATGGCGACGAACACACTGAGGTAAATCAGTAAACCCGACCCTTTGTCTTCCCGTGTTTTCGCCGTCTTTTTGCTTGGGCTTCTGAGTATCATGGGTTCGATTAGGAATGTGAAAGCAAGCCATATGGCGAAGGCGGCGTAGAAAACGACCTGAGTCACAGTTGTCGCAAGGAAAGTCATGTCCAATCAGCCTACTGCGCTATGTGGTAAGTTTTGGTATTTATGTCATTCTTCACAAAACTGGGCATCGAATCCCACCGCCCTACGCTGTTGGGGAACCGAACCCTGAACATTCATCTCAGTAATTGTACTGGGGATGGGCTTTTGAGTTGGGGTTCGAATCCTTCCCGGTACCACTTTTCGTGTGCTTAAGAAGCACAAAATTTGGTTGGAACCTCCGAAATTATTTGGGTTCGAGCCTGAATCGGTTTGGGTCTCTACCGGGCTTACCCCCTACACGGTATGAGTCCCTACACTAAGACTTACCGAATAAGGCTATTTTCCTAAGTATAGACCATGGTTTTCTTGAACCTTAGGCGGGAGAGGTTACTTTTTGCATGCAAGAAAGTGAATGCTTTAAATTTTCCGAGATATAGTTTGCCAAACAATACTAAAAGGTGAACAGCTATTTTTAAATAGTTTGCCAAACAATACTAAAAGGTGAACAACAATGCCTGAATACTTGACCCAGTTTAGCAAGAAATTGAAGCCTTACGAAGGAAGTTTAGTTAGTGTTAAGTCTGTTATAGGCATTGAACCAAATGCTAAGGAATACTTGAACAAGTTATCCAAAGAAGGTGCGATAGAAAGGGTAAAGTGGGGCTGGTATTGGGTTCCAGCCGAGGTCAAGGACGTATGGGATTTTTTGGAGAAGGACAAAAACTTCAAGGTAGTTTCAGCCCAGACCGCCGCCTCTTTCTGGAATAATGACTTTGTCCACAGAGACGTCTACGTGTTAAAGGTTAAGGACAAGTCTTATGGAAAAGCCTTGAAAGAATTCGGCAAGAAAAAAGGTTGGAATTTTGAGGTCAAATATTCAAAGGACGCCTCCAAAATCAAGTATCGGAAAATCGGAAACTTGCTTGTCGAGAACATTGAAGAAAACGTAATCGAATGTATACAGAACTGGGCTTTCGCTGACGCCTTTGCAACTTTGTCCGAGAATAGAGACAAGATAAACTTGGATAGGTTGTATAAGGAGTCTTATTGGAAGAGGATTTCAAAGACCAATGTCAGGGCCAAACAGGCTTTGGAGTATGGCTTCCATCAGTTAGTGGAGTTGGGCGGGGCGGAATTTCCGCATAGAGAAGCAAAATTGGAAGACAATTTTGTCAGAAGAGAGATTGATGAAGCGATAGAGAGGGTTGTTGAACTTGGTTAAGCACGCCGAACTTATGAATCTAAGAGAGGAAGAAATCAGCAAGATAATCGAGCATATATCAAAACAAACCGATGGCTTTGATAATCCGAAGCTGATTCTGATTGGCGGCTATGCACTTAGGGCGTTTACATCATTCTCCCGATACACTAGGGATTGCGATTTTGTCCTCAAGAAATCGGACGGCTGGAACCTGGATAAAATACAAAAGATGCTATCCAAGGAAATGAGTGCTGAAGCTTTTGAGAAACGAGACAGCTACGGATTTCTCAGATGCGTAAAGCTGCTCAAGGCAGCCGCAAAGATATCCATAGATTTCATGGAAGGCGAGGTAAGGGGCAGAACCGACCAACAAGTGTTTTGCATAACGGAGAAATTCATCCAGAAGGCAAAGAAAGTGAAGATTACCATTGCCGAAAAGACTTTTGATATGTATGTTCCGGATTATATGGACTATCTGGTTCTAAAGCTCATGTCTGCAAGGCCGAGCGACATAAGAGACCTTGCCACCTTGGTCTGGAAAAACGGTATTCCTGACGATCTGAAGGAAGAGGCAAAAAAAACTTTAGCACACCCTGAGATTATCGAGGAGAACCTAAAACTCATTATTTCAGATATTTCCGACAAACGATTCTTGGACTCATGGAAGGGAACGTTTGTCACAACCGAGTTCACGGAAAACATTAAGGAAGAAGTTCTCAAAAAGCTGAAGACCCTATCGTAGTTTACTGATGTGCTAACCTCAAACTTCTGAAGTATTTCAACGCTCGCAAGACTCATCATGAGACCAAATCAGCTCTAATCGATATCTTCTCCTGGAATTATCGAGGTCAAGTCTTCTTCTATATTATCAGGGCATGTTTTCTTTTCCAGCTGAAAGGGGGATCCTAGCCCCAATTTACCAGTAAAAAGAGTTTGAGAGTGAATCGGATTGGACTTAGCTCCAGGGAGAGACTTTATGATTTAGTCTTGCCTTGAGAGGTCGTTTATGCTTTCTTTTGAAATATGGTATTTGGAGGGTGATGGAAGCGAATGTGTTGTCCTTTGCTGCTCGAATAGTTCTCCTTCAAGTTTGCCTCTCTTGATCAACCTTCTTACAGTGCTCTCTGAAACCTTAAGTTCGTGAGCAGCTTCCGACACGAATAAATAAGGAAATGTTTGGCCGAATTCGAAGTGTTGACAGCCCCAACAGCCCTTGTACCTGTAGGTGACTTCGTCGGTAATTTCTTCATGTAAGTCGCAGTACCCAAACTCCTTTGAACCTTGGCTCAACTTACTTTCCCCAACCATCAAGTAATATTGTTTGCCTCAACAATATTTTGTTTTTTCCCCAACAACATCAACTAATTTTAAATCGAATGTATTCAATATTTTCAACAAGAAAAGTGATTCTTCTTCCTACTTGAAAGTTAGATAAGGACCGGGTTAGCCCCAAAACAGCGGTGATTATTAAAAGACTGGGAAATGAATTAAAAAAAGACTCGGATCTTACCATTAACTCTTTAATCATCGTCATGCGCTGAAGTAGGAATCATACTTTTACTGACCTTTTCCTTTAGGTATGGGGTATCCCCGGTATCAACTATTCTTAGACTTTAGAAGACTTAGTTAATTATGAAAGAGTAGATTCAATCAAGAAATAATTATCCTACATTTTGGTTAAATCAGTATTTTGAGAAGGAATTATTTGGTGTCATATAATCAAGTGATGAATTGTAAAGGGGTAGGGTGGTTATGCACTTGCTTGGGAAAAGGTCATTGCTTCAAGTTAGCGGTTTTTTAAGCAATTTCATGGATTAATTTTAATATAAGCAAAGGATACATCGATGCATGCACAAAAAAAAGTTAGTCATTGTAGCCTTTGCCGTGATGCTAGTAATCCTGTTGTTAAGTCTTTACTATTTCCAGAATATTTATCATAGCACCGCTGGCAATACCGTTCAAAGTAGCATCAACAATGACTTACAACTTTCCATGACTCTTAATGCAAACACAAGAACCTTTAAACAAGGGTCAGAAATCTATGTGATTGTAACGCTAACCAATATTGGTCATAAAGCCTTGAACGTTTCTTTCGATGTAAACTCATATTTAGGTTTTGATGTTAGAAATAGTGAAAACGTTTCTGTCTGGACAGAAGAAGGGGGGAACACTACGGTAGTAACCCTTGCCCCACAAAGAAGCGTTAGTGACACTTTTAATTGGTATACAGGTTATTACCGTTATACCCCACAAGCCCCACTTGGAGTATACCAATTAGTAGGCTTTTTTGTTACTGAAAATAACTTCACCAACCGTTTCCAAACAGCACCGCTAAACATAACAATAGTCGAAGGCTCTTCACCAACTCCTTATGCCGAAGTGAAAATAGGCTGGTAATAAGGGACTTCCAGTATGATAACCCGTCAGTCAAAAAAGGCTAACAGGAATATACTAGAACCAGAACGACTAAAGAGAAAGAAACGAACGAATACCATATTCTGTATATATTTAATATCAAAAGGTAAGAGTAGCAACTTCCCCGTACCCCTTTCTCTCTGAAGTATCAGACTGCAAAGCGTGCTCTGACTGAGCGTATTTTATGCTGGAAAACGTCTGAAGCCGCTGGATACCCAGTAATAGAAAGGGGGTGTGCATTAAATTTTAGTCAAAAAAATAAAGAGGGTAGGTTAACCTTGCCGTGGGAAAAGGTTAAGGATTTAACTTAGTGATTTGGCGATGCCTAAGTCCCTTCAACTTGGATTTATTATCATGGAAAACCAATATGATTCATCCAACTGCATGAATCGAGAGTTTTCATCCGTTTGCTTGGGCTCAGATTCTAGATTTATGTACATTGAGTATTGACCTATTGGTGCATTTTTTTCGATATGTAACGTAATTATAGTGGAATTGGACATAGATGGTTGTAGGCTAACGGGATTAGGGCTTGAAGAGTAGCTAAAAGCACTTGTTTGAATTACGCTATCATTACCCGTGTTTGGTGGAGAATACCAAGTGTATAAATTTACTTTAGGATTATACCACCATACTTGAATGCTTTTTACTAAGACTAACTCTTCGGGTCCAGTTGATGTAATCGTTACATTAACTTTCAGGTCGTTTCCCTGAGTAACATTGGTGTAATAATTTGGTGGTGGACCAAACTGATTGTCAATTATTGGACCGTTAACTACCGAAGTATTCACATTAAAAATGATTTGAGGAATAGGCGTACCGACAGGAGTTTCAGCTTTCTTAATTTGTGGCAAAATGACAAAATAAGTAAGAGCTACAATTAGTGCTATTATAATGATTATTGCAAGTGAGAGGCTTCTGCGATTCAATCAACGTCACATTGTTTAAGTTAGCTCTGTTTACTTAAAAGTTTTTTTAGACTACTTTTGTTTAAGAGTCAGGAGATTGTTCAAGGTTATTTGATTGAGCTGTCATTAAAAATTCTTTGATTAGGAAACATATAGTGGGTATGTACACTACATCGCTGGAAAAGGTCTACTTACTCAATGAAGTGGTCTTTCGATGTCTAAGTATCACAACAACAGATAATATCCCAACTATCAAAGGGATAACTACCAACAATGAAAACTCTGGAACGGCAGGAGTAGGAGTTGATGTGCCTAAAGGATTTGAACCCATCAATGGAATTGCTACTGGCTTCATTAATGGATGATTATCCTGACAATAGATTGTTTGCGTGTAATTCTGCACAGTAGCATAAACATATGGTTGGTTGCCTATTCCTGAGTTATCAATTTCTGCAGCATTTGGGTACTTCGTTAAATAGTCACTCCAATAGTTTCGGTCAGCAATTCCGCCAAAGCTTAACCATACTAAAATGTTACCTGTGAGGTTATTTTCAGTTATTGTGGCGTTTCCTCCGTAATCAAATGATATTGCTGCAACGGAGCAGAAAGTTATGTTATTGTTAATACAGTCTCCTAGAAACTGGATGGAGGGTATGTAGTCATTGTAGAAAGTGTCATTTCCACCGCCATTAGTGCCTATGCCGCCACTTTCAATATACAAGTTCTCGATTGTTACATTGTTAATAGTAGGATGTGTTGGGTTTTGCCCTATTCCGTTTGTTAGGTCTATTCCACCTTGGTTAAGCGAATACCCTGCGCCGTCTATTACTATACTGCTTCTCTGAACTTGCATGTTGCCTGAAATGTTTGCTTTTAAAGCGTAAGTATTGCCGACTTGCTGGATGCTATTTGTTCCTGCAACCGAGCCATCTGCATTAATTATTATGTTGCCAACCGTTTGTCCCTTGATAAGAGGAACACTAACCACTAATGACGTTAGGAATATAAGAGAAACAACAAAGGCTAAACGTTTCTTCATACCTTCCATCTCTCCAATAAATCCGTTAAGTGACATAATAAAAGTGTTTTCGTCAAAGTTTCTTGACTGATAGCTGAATAATAAGAGAAGGAATGTAATGGAAACATATGTAGTTCTTTAATTGACTGCACATAGGAATAAATTTTAAAGCATTTTTCATTAAGAAGAATATGCCATTTGCCCTCTCTGTACGTTTTACTTACGTTCTCGATTTTTAGTACTGTCTCATTCATATCGCATTGCCTCTGCTGGTCGGGTTCTGGCTGCTCTCCATGCGGGGTACAGGCTGCCCAGTGCACCTAACAGTACGGCGACACCTAACCCTAGTAGTACAAGCTCGGGGGTTATGGCTACGGAGATAGATGCCGACGAAGCAGCCCCGATGGATACACCTGTTTGGGTTACGGTGCTATTACCTGCCTGAGTTGGCGCGGGAAGCAGCAGGTTAGCAAACGAGGTTGCCCCGATGGTGCCTATTGCTATGCCGCCTATGCCTGCGATTAAACTTAACAGTACCCCTTCAAGCATGAATTGCCCCAGAATTGCTGCGCTGCTGGCACCCAACGCCTTCAGGGTTCCTATTTCGCGGGTTCTCTCACGCACCGTATAGAGCATGATGAATAGCACGATGGCGGCGTCCACTGCGGTGACAACCGCAATCTCCAATGTACCTGTGCTTTGAATTTCACTCATCGTCGCCTGCGCCAGCTCCAGTTGCACGTTGGTTTGGGTTTGCATCTGTATAATCGAGTACACCAGCGATGCAGCTATCGAAACGGTGAGTTTAGGGTACATGATGCTGATTTTGGTGGCGACTTCGTCTACGTTGTGGACGTCGTCGACGAAAACCTTAAAGTTGGTTACGTTTCCAGCGTTGTCTGTTATGGTTTGGGCTTGGTTGAGGTTCATGTAGGCGGCGGTTTTGTTAAGCGGACTGTACCCGTCTATGCCGACGACTTGGAAGGTTTGGTTTAAAATCTTCACTGTATCGCCCACCTGTACGCCGAAGTTGTCTGCGACCCGTTGCTGCAGCACCACTACGCCACTGTCGCCGACTTGGAGGTTGCGTCCCTCTGTGATGTTGGAGGGCAAAAGCAGCGAGTACATGTCTATCAGAGAGGCGTCATCGAGCGGTATGCCGTAGATGTTATAGTCTAAGTTGCTGTCGTTTGCGGCTTGGTCAAGGATAGGTATAACGCCCCTAACATGTGGAATCGACGTTATGTTCGAGTAGTCTGTGTTGTTCATAAGCGGCTGCACCTGGATGGTTTCAGCCTTTGAGTCCGGATTGGGAACCGAGATGGCTGGAAGATGGCATTCTATTTGGGTTGCCACTATGCTCATTGTGGCGTTGACGGCTTGCGCGTTAGCTGTTAGGGCATCAATCGTTTTCTGTGTGGTGGCTTGGCTTTGTGTGATGCTTGGCGGAAGCGAAATTAACATCGCCAGGGCAAAACTCAACACCACAATCACCAAAAGCGACCGGGTTTTTCTTCTCGATATGTTTCTGGTTGCTCGACTTAATATCCCCATCATTTTTTACCTTCAGATTAAATAAACAAAGAAGGCTGTTCTTTTGCCCGATTAGCCAGTCGGGTTGGTTGTGGCGCTTGTTTTTCTTTGTCGCTTAAGCTTGGCGTTGGCTTTGAGCTCGTCGGGTTAGATTTGGCTTTTTTCTTTTTCTTTACAACGATGACCACGGCGAGGACTGCTATGATTGCAACAAGCACAGCAATTATCAGCAACTGAACGGGCGGTATCAAATCTGGAGTATAAATTGTCGATGTGTAGGGCACTATGTTTATCACTGAAACGGTGCCGAGTCCTCCATTGGTGATGTAGGCATATTCGCCGTCGGATGTTATGGCCATGGCATAAGGTGTGCTTCCAAGAGGCGTCTGTATGGTTGAGGTGACCTTGTTGGCAACGGTGCTTATCACTGAAATTGAGCTGTTAATTAGATTTGAGGGCTTAAAAATTTCGTCAGTGCCGAGATTTGTGACTAAGGCGTATGTGCTGTTGGGCATTATAGCTATACCGCGGGGAGAGGTTCCAACATTAACCGTCGCAGTCACACTGTTTGATGCTGTATTTATCATCGAGACAAACCCGTCTTGTGCTTCGGGGTTCTCGTTTTTAGATAGGCTTATGACATAGACGTATGCGCCGTTGGGTGCTATAGCTAAACTGTGAGGGTAACCGTCAACAGATATTTTTGTTTTCACAGTGTTGGTTGCTGTGTCTATGACTGAAACGGCGCCTTTGCTATCCATAGTTTCATAGTTGAAATCGTTCTCGGAGACGTAGGCATATTTCCCGTTTGGAGTTATGGCTATGCCTTCAGGGCTGCCATCAAGGGGTATTGTCGTCGTCACCTGATTGGTGGCTGTGTTTATCACCGACACCGATGAGTTGCCGATGCTTGCAACATAGGCGTATTCGCCATTAGGCGTTATTGCCACATCGTTAGAGGTGCTTCCAACAGGTACCGTCGCCGTCACTGTGTTTGTAGCCGTACTTATCACTGAAACCATGTTGCTGCCCTGATTGACAACATATGCATATTGACCGTTGGGTGCTATTGCCACGCAAACAGGCGAACTTAAACCGGTTACCGTCGCCGTTACCTTGTTTGAAGTTATGTTTATGACTGAGACTGAGTTGCCTGCGGAATTTGCAACATAAGCGTATTGGCCATTGGGCGTTATAGCTACACTGCAGGGGGTGCTTCCAACCGGTATCTGTGCGGTATCGGTGGCTCCGACCAGTGAAGGCAAAGAGGCCAAAACGCAAAGAAAAAGAAGAGCGCAGGCGGCCCAAGTTTTTGTTCTTTGCTTCATTCTTCCTGCGTCTCCTCTGCTTTTGATTGATTGCCCGAAAGGGTTGATTTTTGGGTTTGTTTGTCTTTGAGGATTTTTCCGTTGTTTAGAGTCAGCATCCGTTGAGTCTGCGCTGCAACTTGCTCGTCATGTGTCACCATGATGATGGTGGTGCCCTGTTTTTGGTTGAGGTCTAATAGCAGCTTTACGATTTCCTGTTTGTTGTTGACATCGAGGTTTCCGGTGGGTTCATCCGCTAAGATTATGGCTGGGTCGTTGGCTAAGGCGCGGGCGATTGCGACTCTTTGCTGTTCTCCTTGGCTTAACCGTTGAGGCCGGTGCTGTTCTCGTCCTGAGAGGCCGACTGTGTTGAGGAGGTCTTTGGCTCTTTGTTTGCGTTGTCCCTTGAATTTGCCTGCAAGCTCCATGGCTAACTCGACGTTTTCGCGGGCGTTAAGGTAGGGTAGCAGGTTGAAGTTTTGGAAGATGAAGCCTATTTTGTCTCTGCGTATCTTGTAGAGCTGTGATTCGGGTAGGTGCGCGATGTCTACGTTGTCTATGAGTACGCTGCCGCTTGTTGCTTTGTCGATGCATCCGATGATGTTTAGCAGGGTGGTTTTGCCGCTGCCTGATGGTCCCATGATGGCGGTGAATTCGCCTTTTTTTACTTCAAGGTTGAGGTTGGTTAGGGGTTGGACGTCTCGTTTGCCGAGTTTGTAGGTTTTAGTTAGGTTTTCGATTTTTAGTACTGAATCATTCATATCTCATGGCCTCCGCGGGGCGTGTTCTTGCAGCTTTAAGGGCAGGATACAGGCTTCCAAGTGCACCCAACAGTATGGCAGCGCCTAATCCGAGCAGCATAATTTCGGGAGTTACAGAGGCAGCGATAAAGTTGGTTTCGTGGCCTGGGATAACGGGTGTTTTCCCAAAGGACACCATTCCCGGTTGCAGAACGACGGTTCCGTTTGGATCCCATCCTATACCGACTCCGGTTTGCACCGGCATTGGCAACAGCACGCTGGCTAGTGTTGGTAGGACAAAGACGCCGACTGCTATGGCAATTACAGCAGCTATCACGCTTAGCAGCACGCCTTCAAGCATAAATTGCCCCAGAATCTTTGCGTTGCTGGCGCCCATCGCTTTGAGGGTGCCAATTTCTTTGGTTCTTTCTCGGACACTGTAGAGCATAATGAACAGAATTATTGCGGTGTCTGCGATGACGGCGATGCTTATTTCGATTAGACCAGTGCCTTGAATTTGGTTAAGGTTGTTTTGTGCTGCTTGGGTTAGTACGTTGATTTGGCTCTCCAACGGTTGGGCTGTGTTTAGCTGGGATAGGCCTGCTGAAACCTCCAGTTTAGGGTCTAGGCTGCGGATTCGTGATACGACGGTGTTGACGTTATCGATGTTGTCAGCAAATACTTTGTATGCCCATGCTTGCCCAGTACTGTTTGTGATGGCTTGAGCGTCTGCTAAACTCATGGTGACGCCATTCGCACCGCGTGGTAGCTCCAGACCCTCGATGCCTACAACCGTAAAGTTTCGTCCCAAAATGGTGACGGTGTCGCCTAAGCTTGCACTCAAATTCTCTGCTGCGTGCTCGTCGAGGATAACAACGCCGCTATCGCCAACCTGCAGGTTTCGTCCTTGGGTGATGTTTTGCGGTAGAATTGTTGGGTCCATCTGGAAAGAAGCGTTCTCTAGGGGTACGCCGTAGATTTGATACGACCTGTTGGCTGTGGATAATTCAAGAAATAGGGGTATGACGTTGGTTACGTCTGGGAGTGAGGTGATGTTGTTGAATAGTGATTCGTTCATTAGTGGCTGGGTAAGCCAGATGGTTCCATGACCTATCATTGTGTTGGGGTCAAAGGATATTGTATAGTCGCATTGTATTTCGGTTGCTGACAAAGTTACGGTTGTTTTAAGGAAGTCGGCATTAGCGATTAGGCTATTGATTGCTTTTTGGGTGAGTGCTTGTCTTGCGTTGATGCTTGGCGGCAGGATAATTAACATTGTTAAGGCAAGGCTTAATGCGATAATTACAACTAAGGCTCTAGTTTTTCTTCTTGATAGATTTCTGGTTGCTCTTGTTAGTATTCCCATTTTTTTGTCTCCCGATTATACCTACTATCCTGTATGGTAGAGCTTATAACACTTACCATTATCTATGGTAGGTGAATGGCAAGCGCCCAACAGCGAAATAGTTTTTTGTTTGACGTATCGCCTGATTTTGGAAAAATTTAAAAGCCTACCATCCCCTATGGTACTTGAGGAAAAACAACGACAGAAGAGAAAAAAACAGCCGTCTCTCAATATAATGTTCAAGGAAAACAACTAGAAGCCTTCCTAGGACCACTAGAAGCAAGCATACTTCAAACGATATGGTGCTCAAAGAAAAGACCCATCACAGTAAGAGAAGTACTGGACGAACTCAGAAAGAAAAAACCCGTCGCCTACACCACCATCATGAATACAATGGATAGGCTATACGAGAAGGGTCTGCTTGACCGAAAAATCGAAAAAAGCAAAGGCGGTGCCTATCTCTACTATGTTTACTGGCCAAAGCTTGAAGAGGCAAACTTCAAGGAAGCTGCGGTTCGCCAGGTACTCGGCAGCCTTATAGACAACTTCGACGAACTCGTCACCAACTGTCTAGTTGAGAAAGCTGCATTGGATGATAAACAGTTAGAGGCACTTAAAGAGAAAATCGATAAGACCCTAAAGGAAAAGAAGAAATGACCAAGTTATGGTAGGCTTAAACGATTTCCTGTTTCAAATCTTGCAGCCATACTTCTTTTATTCAGTAGTGTTTCTCTCCATAGCCTTTGTCTCCGTCAAGATTTTTTTGAAGTTTAATCCCCTTATCTCACGGCGAGTTCAAAGTATCCTATGGCTTATACCGCTTCTTGTCCCAGTCACCGTATTGTTGCTTTTTCATCCCCAAACAGTAATAAGCGCCATGTCTTTTGCGTCTCAGATTTCAGTTCCAGCTGGCATGGGCGTTGCTTCGGCGGGCCCCAGCTTTTTGTCGTTCACAGGGTTACTGTGCATCGGCGGAGCAGTTGCAGCTGTAGTTTACTTTGGATTCATGGTGTTTTTTGGGCGGAGGATCGCGCTTAAGCGGTTCCATGTTGTTATGATGGCTCAAGACGAGTATACACCGCTACAGGAGAAAGTCAAGGAAACCGCACATAAACTGGGCATTTCCGAGCCCAAAGTCGGCTTAGTCGATGACCTGTTACCCAATGCCTTCACAGTCGGCTATGGGCAAAATACAGTAGTAGTTTTCTCTTTGGGTCTTCTAAACATGCTTGCCCTTGACGAGTTGACCGCTGTTGCATCCCATGAATTGGCTCATGTCAAAGCAAAAGATTACTTATTCAAAACCACTTCATACACCCTAAACATTCTTTCTTTCTTTAACCCGCTCTCATATTTGGCAGCTTCTCAGTCTCAAAAGGAGCGTGAGTTGCTTGCTGACCAGAAAGGTGCTGCTTTACTTGACAAACCTGCGTTGATGGCAAAGGTACTTACAAAGGTTCAAGCGATGGTACAAGAGTTTCCCAAGCCAAATCTTGCAGATAGGCTTTCCTCCAGCTTGTTTCTTGTATTCCCTCTTGCTCATAGACCGGGAATACTTGCCTCTCACCCGCAAATAGCCCAAAGAGTACAAAACATACATGCCGTTGCTTCTGCGCCCTCTAAAAAACGCCGATATGTGATTGCTACCGCCTTGCTGTTAGGCATTCTTGTTTGTGCAACAATAGCGGTGGGGTATTCAACTATACAGGCTCAAAATGCATTTAGTCAAAAAGCAAACGCCGCTTTAGTCAATGGACAAAGTTTCTATCTTTATAATGAATCGTATCCTTTCGACCCTAGTAGCCCAACAGGCATCTTTTTTGCCAACGAATCGAGCCTGCAGCTTTTTCTATCATCTTTACCGCAAGGCAGTTCTTATGTGGGTTGTTATGTAGATGGCAATGGAATAACTCACACGTATACATCATCGATACCAAATATTGTTGTAGTCAGTGGGCAAAGTGTCTTAGTTAATGGGCAAAGTTCCTTTTTTGGCAACATGACATATCCTTTTGATCCTGCTCACCCAACGGGTAACTTTGTCATCAATCAAGGGAGCTTGCAAAATTCTCAGCAAGACGACTGGCTTTACAGATAGTAGTACAATAACTAACACTTTTCCAAGCGCGGCAAATGTTACTTTATCTCTAAAGATGGCGCAAACGCCACTATATTTTGGGCTAATCAGTCTCAAACGTCAGGATAAAAGGCAATTATAAGGCTGATTTTTTTGTTAATGATTATTCCAGTGGCGACGTATATAGTCAGCCATCGCCGTGCCAACTAAAGAGCGCTTGCATTGACCCTGACTTCTAATTTTGCTCTCTAATCTGAACGTTAAGAACTCATTTGTTTTACCCAAATCACTTTTTCCTTTTCGAAGCTTTTTGCAGAAATCCTATGGGATGAGTAAACTACATAACGATCTAAGTGACATATGACATACGTTTAACATTTGACGGATGGCTATGGAATGAAGCGAACGGTAATATTTGCCACTATCGCGGTTCTCTTAATAATAGTCGTGTCAGCAACCCTCGTTATAGTTAACAATATGCCAGCAAAGAATGACCCATTCTATGTTGGCGTAACCTATGGCGGAGACACAACCGCTGATGCCAAGCTCCTTATTGACAAAGTTAAGAACTACACAAACCTTTTCGTTTTACAGTCAGGAACCTTGCAACGGAATAATACGGCCATGGATGAAATAGGAGATTACGCTATTGCTTCAGGACTGCACTTTGCAGTTTACTCTGGCGTTGATGAGGCATTTCAATCAACTGATTGGATAAACACCGCTCAACAACGATGGGGAAGCCAATTTCTAGGCATATACTACAACGACGAGCCAGGAGGAAAAATGCTTGACGGTTACGTGAATCTCGTCCCATCGATAAGCAATGCCACAGTTGGAAACAGTACCACAACTATAGGGAGCGCAGGCGTACTGAAGATGGGTGGCGGTGGAATTCAAGTTGGAGATACAACGTATTATCCGAATGGCACCATCCGAGTCTACAAATCAACTGGCATGCCTCCGAACCCTTCTTCGTGGACTAGTTCATCGGACACACCTAAGGTTGTTGACGGCACAAACACCGGTATCTCTTACTATCCTAATGGCTCGATTACCATAAATGAGAGTGCAAACTCAATAACCTATTATCCTGATGGATCAATGACTGAGCAGTTGAAAGGAAAAGACTTTTTTACGATGGAAAACGGTTCAGACCGTATATCTCAAGTGGAACCTTACAGCTCCGTTTTAGCCAAAAGCCCAATCAAGAACTGTGATGAAGCCGCGCAAAATTTTGTTAACCGAAATCGCTCATCTTTAAGCTGGCTAGATAATCAGTCAGTTACCCTTTTTACCGCCGATTATGCGCTTTATTGGTGGGATTATCAAAGCGGCTATGACGTTGTCCTTGCTGAGTTGGGCTGGAACAACACGGATGCTCAAGAAATTGGTCTGGTGAGAGGAGCGGCGAACCTGCAGGACAAGAGTTGGGGCACAATCATAACTTGGACGTATACTCAACCGCCCTATTTGACAGCGGAGACGAAATGTATAATGAAATGCGCTTGTCATATGAGTCCGGTGCCAAGTACGTTGTAGTCTTCAATTACGCTGGAGACATGAATGGTCCGTATGGGACGTTGCAGGATGAACATTTCCAAGCTCTTGAACGCTTCTGGAACGAAGTGGTACAAAACAAGAGCGTGGTGCATGGTGGAATTAAGGCTGAGGCAGCGTTGGTTTTGCCCAGGAATTATGGGTGGGGCATGCGAAATCCGGATGATACGATTTGGGGTTTGTGGAGCACAAACAGCACCTCGCAGCAAATCTGGACACAACTTCAAAGTAAGCTTGCGCAATACGGCTCAAAACTAGACATAGTTTATGATGACCCAGCGTACTCTGTCGCTGGAAAATACAGCCACATATATTACTGGAACCAAATAAGTTAAAAGTTCACCAAATGGTTCGAAAAACAAAATCAAGGAACCTTTAAACAAACGTTTGGAAATCGAGTCTATAGCACATTCCCGAAACTAACGTTCAGGTTTTGAAGACGCTTGTAGACGCCAAATTTACAGAGGTCCTCAAAAAGGCTGAAGATGGGCAAGTATATACTAACGTATGATAGTAAGAAATGTAGAGGGGATATAGATGAAACGTCTATTAAACGCTGTATTAATCGCATTGTTACTGTGCACATTGTTCTTTGTAACTTTAACAGTTTATGGAGCTACAAACTACAATGACACGATTAGTTCCAATACAACTTGGACCAAAGCCAACAGCCCCTACACGTTAACTGGAAACGTAACCGTTGACTCTGGCACAACTTTAACAATTGAACCTGGCGTCACCATACAAATTCCCAGCGACTGCACGTTGCAGGTAAACGGCATTTTGGTTGCCCGAGGCACGAGTTCTGAAAAAATCAGTTTTACAGGCGGAGACATTTCCCTTGGTGGTAGAGGTTCGGGCAGCGTGATTGAGAATGCAATCTTAAATCCCACTAATCTTATCATTGGCAGTTCAGCCACAATTAACGGCAACACCATCATTGGGCGAGGCTCAGCAAACAGCTTCGAAGCAGTATTAATCAATGATGGAGCGCCCAGCATTTCAAACAACCTTATTTATGGAGCCGACAGCCAACGTGGAATGCGCATAACAGGCGGGTCCCCAACAATTAGCTCAAACGGCATTATGGGTATGATAATTAGCGAAGGCAACAACGTGGGTGCACCAGTAATTTCCCATAATACCATTGAGGGAGGCATCTCATTGTCACAAAGCGGCGCAACAATTACAAACAATTTAATCACTGGATTTAAGTATGTCAACTTCAACGGCGACGTGGACAGTCTCTATAGCTTGATATACGACAGCTGGCTTGGCAGCGGTATTGGCATTACAGCGGACTACGAAAACATAATGCATGGCGCAGGCGCAGTGATAACTGACAACGTCATCACAGGTTGCGAAGATGGTATTTCTGTTTTGCAAGGCGGCACCACAACCATACAGAGAAACCTAATAGTTAACACCTCAAGAGAAGCACTTCACGTAGCATCCGACGCCATCATCAGTGATAACACGATAAGAAACAACCAAAAAGGTATAGTGGTAAGCAACGCGCCGACCCTGAATGTGAGAAACAACAACTTGGAAAACAATGGCAAATACAGCTTTTACCTCTATACAGGCAATAATGTTGATGCAACCAGTAACTGGTGGGGCACAAACGACACCCAAACCATCGAAAACAGCATTTGGGATAGCACGTTTGAGCCTTACGACGGCACTGTAAGCATTAATCCAATTCTCACAGCGCCAAACCCAGAAGCACATCCCAACTCCATGACATTCCCAAGCATTAACATGCCAAACAGCGGCGGCTCAGACAGCAACCCCTTCCACATTGGAACCAACAGCACCGTAACCGACGTATTCTTCAACCCCGAAAATGCATCTCTCAGCTTCACTGTCAGCGGTCCCAGTGGCACCGCAGGTTCCACCAATGTCACCATAGCCAAATCTGTTATGCCAAACGGCGGCGCCCTCAAAGTTACCATGGACGACAAACAAATTAGTTATGCGCTTGCCGATAACGGTGATTCATGGAATTTAGGCTTCGCCTATACCCACAGCACTCACAGAGTAACCATCACTGACGGAGTAAACCAAACCCAACCCACACAAACGCCAACCTCAACACCAATTTCTGCTGCTGACGAATTCAACATCCTGCCAATAGCAATAGTCCTCATTGCAGCACTTGCAACTGTCAGCCTCATTTTTGTTGGGTTAAAAAGAAAAAAATCCTAACTGTAACTGTAATCAAGTCATCGATAACTTTTTTTTGGAAGTCTAAGCTTCATAAGTTCTACAATTCGCCAAGCAAGAGTGTTATTTTTTTTTATTCTTGTATGTAGGCTCTGAACCCAAGTGGGTCTAGGACCCAGCGGCCTCACCACAAACATCTAAGCCTTACTTGATTGCAAAAAGAGCGATAAGCTCGTAACATGTAAATATTACAGGCTTTATAATTTTATTAACGCACTCCAAGAGAGCGCACCACTAGGAACAAGGGGTATCCCTCTCGCAGCAAAAAAAAAAATCCGTTTTAAGTTATATTGATAAAAAAAACCGAAATGAAATTAAATGAAGTTGCCTGGATTTTTAAGCAAACACAAATCTTCACTTTTCCTGATTCTCGGATCGATAGCCTTCATTGCATACCTGGAATACTTCGTAAAATTTGATTCACTCATTAAACTCTTAACCTCCTTAAACCTTGCCCAATACTCACTCTACTACTCCCTCGCAATCCTATCGCTTGTCCTCATGGTTTTTTTCGATTCATTAATCTTTTATTATCTCCTCCAAGGACTAAAAGTGAAAATAAAACTCACAAAAATGATCCTCTACAACTGGATTGGAAACTTTGTGGAAATGGTAATTCCATGCGAAACGGTTTGCGGAGAAGTAACGAGGATATATCTGATTCAGAAAGATACAAAAAGCAACATCGGAACATCGGCTGCTCCCGTTATTAGTTCGCGGATAATAAGCACAGTCATCTACACCGCGGGATTGTTGGTTGGATCAATCTTCTTAGTCTTCGGACGACCGCTTCCACTTTACTTGCTTGGAACACTTCTAGTCATTTCTTTTGGAACTGTAGGAATCATAGGAGTATTCTTCTACATCGCCCTCAAGAACGGAGCCGACGAAAGACTAGTTAACGCAATCATGCGTTTGCTGAAGGTAATTACTAAGAACCAAGCTAAACTGGATAAGAGAAAAGAGAAGCTCCAAACTACGATATTTTCATTTACTGAAGCCTTCAAGACCTACAAAAAAAACCCGAAACTTCTTATTAAGCCTACAATTTTCGCCGCAGTAGGTTACATATTCAACTTGTTGGTTTTCCTGATGGTGTTTTACGCGCTGAATTTCAGGAGCATTACATTACCCGATTTAGCAGTTGTCTACTTTATTTCATCTACGGTTGAGACTATTACGTCGGGTTTCCCAGTCGGCGCGGTTGAGATAACAATGATTAACCTCTATTCAGCATTAAACGTGCCCTTAGTGATTGCTGGAGCAGCCACGACCTTATCGAGACTTCTAACTTTCTGGGTTCAAGTTTTAATTGGTTACCCACTCGTCCAGTTCACCGGACTCAAGCAACTGGTTAAAAACGGTCTTTCCTCGGATGCGCTTTTTGGAAACCAAGAACCAGGTATGAGTGAGATATAGAAGAAAATACCTAAAATGCTACAGGCATCAAAATTAAGGATAAGTAACCATCAAAAAAATCAGGGCAAATTAAGTTAAATTGAAAATGAAAAAAATGGTTTGGCTAGTCGTATGATTCTCTTCGTGAAGCTTAACTGGAAAATCGCTGCAGTTAACAGGAAATTCCCGTGTTCTTTTTGTTAAGGGACGACTTCGGCGTCTGCACAACCGCTGATTAAGTTTGTTATTCTTATTTTTACGTGCTCGTTGGCTTTTGCGTTTTTGATGAAGACTGGGAAGCCTTTGATTTTAGCGACGCCCTCCCCGTTCGGGCTCATATCGATTACGTCTACTTCAAATTCTTCGCCAATTTCCATTGGGTACGCAATGCCTCTTCCTCGGTTTTTGGCGTTTCTTGGAGCTCTTTTTTTGGGACTAAAAGTGCATCATCCTCTTTTCAAATTAATAATGTGTTCCTAAGGATAAGGGTTTTGTCTTCAATCTTCTAAAAAACGAAGCCATCTTATTGTTTTATGTTAGCAACGGTGGGTATTACGTTGGTTTGCTTTTTTTCAGCGTTTCTGTCGCTTTTTCTGCCCACTGCGAATCACTCCAAAATGCTCTGCCCACCGCTACCAAGTCGACTTTTCCCTCACTTACCAGCTTATCCGCGTATTCTGCCTCGGTGATTCCGCCGACGCCTATAACTGGAACGCTTACTGCGCTCTTAATCGCCTGTGCCTGTGGGACAAAGTAGCCTTTTATTTGCCGTAGCTGTTTAGGTTCGCTTCCGCACATGCCTCCCGACACGTCAAGTATGTCTACCCCTGACGCCTCAAGCCGATTGGCAAACACAACCGAATCTTCAATATGCGTTCCACTGGGAGCTAAATCATCAGAGCCTAACCTGTAGAGCAAAAGCCTACCGTCGAGGCGTTTGTGCACCTTTTCAACGACCAAAAGGGGAAAACGCATCCGATTCTCCAAAGAACCGCCAAACTCATCCTCCCGCCTGTTAAACAGTGGCGAGAAGAACTGGTTTAGCAAGTACCCGTGCGCTCCATGAAGCTCAACTCCGTCAAACCCAGCCTTAACCGCGCGCTCAGTCGCCAAAGCAAACTCTTCAGCGATACCGTAAATTTCACTTGCTTCTAACATGCGCGTTTTTTCCCTCGGCGAAGGACCGGCGGGTTCGGTACCTATGACTCTTTTATTCGTAACCCCGCCTGCGTGAGAAATCTGAACCACCGCTGGAGCACCAACCTCATGCAAAGCGTTTGCAAGCTTCTCAAAACCATTAATCGACGAGTCATCGTGGATTGCTAGTTGTTTTGGTCCTATCTTGCCAGTCGGCGAAACATAGGAGTGCTCAACGATGGGCAAACCTAAGTGGGATGAGCGTCGAACGTAAAAGTTAATCAGCCTGTTGGTTACTGTGCCTTCAAAACTTGCCCTGCCCGTCTGCATAGGCGGCAAAACAATACGGTTCCTAAGAGTGTAACCCTTCACTTTCAAAGGCTCAATTAGACCAGGCAAACCCTAACACCGATGCGATAAATGGTTGGAGAGGAGTTATAAGAACATGCCATAGTAAAATGAGCAAAAATGGGTTTTGGGTATTTGAGGTATGGCATCTGAGAAGAATTTTTTTATACCTCCTGCAACTGTTTGTCTAGTGGAAACGTTTAGTTTCTGGTTACTAAAACTCGATTATGAAATTGAAGGAATTTTCATGAATGTAAAAGACAAGACTGCAATTGTTACTGGAGCATCCTCAGGAATAGGGCTATCGACTGCCCAATTACTTTCTAAAATGGGCGCCAAAGTAGCCCTCGTTTCGCGTTCAAAAGAAAAATTAGAAAAACTCTCAAACGAAATTCCCAACTCCATCGCCGTTCAAGCTGACATGGCTAAGGTTTTTGAAATCAAACGAATGGTTAACGAGGTCACCGAACGTTTCGGCAGGATCGATGTGCTTGTTAACAATGCAGGTGTCGGATACGATGCCTTAGCGGAGAAAATCGACGTTGACACGTTCCATTACATCTTCGACCTCGACTTGGTTGGACCACTCGCCGCCATGCAACAAGTCATCCCGATTATGAGAAAGCAGGGTGGAGGCACAATTATTAACGTAAGCTCTGCAGTGGCGCTTATGAACTTGCCCAACAACGGACCCTACGCGTCAATAAAACGCGCACTATCAGTTTTAAGTTTAACCGCGCGAGAAGAGCTAAAAAATGATAACATAACTGTGAGCGTGGTCTACCCCTACATTACGCTTACGAATTTTGAGAGAAACACCATTCGAGACGTCCCCGTGCCCGAGAGCGAGCTGGAACCTCGAGGTCCCTTTCCGCCTGACACTGCGGAATATGCGGCGCAGAAGATTGTTGAAGGCATAGAAAGCGGAGAAGCGGAAATTTTCGCTCATGATTGGATAAAAAATAGGGTTCGCGGAAATCCGCAGTAGAAAGTGCGCTCTCTCCTTCCTTAAAATTTGCAGAGTTACGCTTTTATGAGGTTTTTTGCACCCTGAGTTAAAGCAAGCGCAACGATGTATGCGATGAAAACTGCTATCATTACCCATTCTCCGATAAACAGGTTCATAAAGTTAAAACTAACACCGAAGGCGAAGTTAATCATGGCTGCGGCAAAACCAAAATACGCGGTCCATTTAGGACTGGAGGGGTTTCTCCGTATTGCGCTAGCCGAAAATATTTCAAAGAAACCAACAAACACAAAAAGCATGATAGAGAAGAAAGAGTGAACGGAATCGTTAACGCCTAAAGGAAAAAGGGCAGACATCATGAAACTGAGAGCAAAAACTATTCCAGATACCTGTGACAACCTAAGAAAGACTTTCGCCTTCTTATCGCCCACCTTCCAAGTATACATTCCAGCGAAGAACAAAACTAAAACCGCACTCGTTATTATGCCGCCTGCGTCGTAGAAGATGGCGCCTGCTGGATTCTGCGTGGGATTTCCAAAGTCGCTTAGCCAATTTGTCAGCGGACTGAAAGGTTTAGGGTAGTAGAGAATGGCAACTAGAGTAAACACGACGTAGATACAAACCGCGATTATTCCCATAAGCGAAAAAAGTGAAAGTCTCTTCATTTTCAACTAAACACTCCTCAGCATAGCAAGCCGCTGATTTATATCGGCGACACGCTTATAACAGGAACGGTTGACTGAAGCCAATTAAAACAGTTCGTTTCTAAGTGCTTCAAAATCAGGTGCCCCGCCACTACCAAAGCCTTGGGCACGGTTACGGAAGTCTTAAGCATATTTTTCAACGATTTCTCCGATTATATTCATGTTTCTAGTAGTCGCTTTCATCTTCAGCTTTGACTCCAAAAAAGGGTTAGGCAGTGCGCCCTCTCCGCCACCATGCGTCACACTGAAAACTTCCGTGCCCTTCGCTGAAATTACTTGCGCGGTAGACTTGAATCGTTAAAGGAACTGCAGAGGAAAACTGGGTGGCTCAATTGCAAGAAAAGTCACTAGAAAACTTGTGCCTTCTTTTTCTTGGCTTTTGAGTTGGGGAATTGTGCGCACGAACGTTGCGACTTCATAGCCTACGGTGCTGTGGAGTTTTTCTTCGATTTTAACTTTGATGTCCTGAGGGTTCGCTAGGTCGGTTTCGAAGATTACGTTGCCGCTTTGTTTGTAGGTAGAAACGTTTTGGAAGCTCAACGAAGTAAAGGCTTCTTTGAGTTTCTCTTTAACCACGATGTGCCCGCCAACGTTGATTCCCCTTAAGAAAACTACAAAGCGATGCATGAAAAGGCATTAAGAATGCGTTCTTATAAGATTTTGTTTGGGTACTATAGATGCCACAGTTACCAGGAAGGGAGTTGATGTTATTTTATCATGACTGCTTCTTTTAGGTCCTTGAAGTGTGGGTCTCCAGTTAACACTTTGGATTTCAATTTCCTTGCAGTAGCCAGCACATAGGCATCGGCAAGTCCAAAGTCTTTTTCAGTCTGCCTCATTTCTGCATGGAGCACACCTGTTTTTTTGGAGAGCTCTTCGTCGGCGTTTACAATTTGGGAATTGCTTAGAAGCAAGTCATAGGCTTTTTCGACGTCTTGTTTTTCCCGCGCAACTTTGCTTATTACCTCTGCAACCGTAACAGCGCACGTGTAGACCTCGACGTTTTCCTGTTCTAAAATTTCATTAACTTTAATGCCCATTTCGCTTCCAATCAAGTATTCAATCCAAGCGTAGGCATCAATCACATATCTACTCATGCGTTTTCAGCTCGTCCTCGGCGGTGAAGGAGGTCATTTTTTTGAAGGCGCCAAAACCTGACTTTCGGCATTTCTTAACTGTTATTTCTACAAACTCGTTCTCTTTGATTTTTTGGGTTTTCACCAATTCATTCGGCAAAGTTACGACTATTGAGCCTCCGACCTTACGGGTTTTTGCTAAACACCCAACCATAAATAACACCATTATGATAATTTATTATACTAAAGTAACATATAACGTTTTTTTCAACAAACCAAAACCCACACCTTAAAGCTGGAGCAGCATATTTGGAACCTAATAGAAATAGTATGCACAAACCTATAGGGGGTAGGTCGGTATTGGCAACTTTCTATATCAATAGCATGTTCAAAACCCAGCGTGCCCGACTAAACAAAAATTTTGAATGCCAAAGTTGAGGCTTCTTATTTTGAAAGCAAGAAAAGCCCAACTTCACCAAACAAGTTAGGCAAAAACCTGATAGTCCGATTCTTTGAAATAAACGCTTCATATTCGACGGTTATGTGGCTTTTTTTGCAGTAATCTTTGAAGTCTGCGATGCTTAAGAAGTGCAGGTTAGGAGTGTCATACCATTCATAGGGCAGCGAGGCAGTAACGGGTACTTTCCCACGGAAGAAAATTTGGAAGCGGTCTGTAATGTAGCAGAAGTTTGGGAACCCAACGATGACTTTTTTTCCGACTCGCAAGGCTTCTTTTATGGCAAAATCAGGCTTCTTGACCTGCTGGAGTGTCTGGTTTAGGATGACGTAGTCGACGCTTTTGTCGGAGTATTCGGTTAAGCCTGTGTCGATGTCTTGTTGGAACACGCTTAAGCCTGCCGCGACGCAGTTGTGGATGGCTTGTTCGCTGAGTTCGATGCCTTGAGCATGCACTTGCTTGTTTCTTATCAGTAAAGAGAGCAGTTCGCCGTCGCCGCAGCCCAAGTCCAGAATGGATGCTCCGCTGCTAATCCAGCTTGAAATTATTCTGTGTTCTATTGCATGGGTTTGCTTGGTCATGTGTGGTTACCGTTCCCGTTTCCGTTCGCTACAGCTTTCAAGAAGTCTCCGATAAGCTGCGTTTCCTGCTTAGTTTCCAAAAGGAAAGAGTCGTGCCCGTAGGTGCTGTTTATTTCGCAGTAGCTTGCATCTACGCCCGCTAGTTTACATGCTTTTACGGTCTCTTGGCTTTGGTAGGCTGGGTAGAGCCAGTCAGATTTGAAAGCTAACACCAGCACCTTTGCCTTTAAACCCTTAAAGACGCTGCCTAAACTGTGTCCGTTGAGCAGGTTAAAGTTGTCGATGGCTTTTGTGATGTAGAGGTAGCTGTTGGCGTCGAAGCGTTTGACGAAGTTGTCGCTTCTGTAGCGCAGGTAGCCTTCAACTTCAAAGTCCGCGGCAAACTTGAAGGGTTCCTTGTCGGCTCGGGTTCTTCTGCCGAACTTTTCAGTCATGGATGTGTCGCTCATGTAGGTTATGTGTCCAATCATTCTTGCAACTGCTAAGCCTTTTGAGGGGGGAGATGAATCGTAGTAGTCGCCGTTTTTCCAGTCAGGGTCTGACATTACCGCTTGCCGGCCAACTTCGTTGAATGCTATTTGCTGGGGCGTATGTTTCAGGGTAGTTGCTATGGGTATAGCTGAGCTTATTCTTTCGGGGTATGAAACCATCCATTGCAAGACCTGCATGCCGCCCATTGAGCCGCCGACGACGGCTAAAAGCCTCTCAATACCCAAATGGTCAATCAGGTGTTTTTGTGCTTGAACCATGTCGCCGATGCTGATTAAGGGGAAACTCAGACCGTATGGCTTTCCTGTCTTCGGGTTGGTTGAGGATGGACCGGTGGAGCCCTTGCATCCTCCGATAACGTTGCTGCATATCACAAAGTACTTGTCTGTGTCAATGCCCTTGCCTTTGCCGATAAGGTTGCTCCACCAGCCATCGGGTCCAGCAGCATGAGCGTCGCCACTTAGTGCGTGAAGTATAAGAATCGCGTTTGATTTTTGTGCATTGAGCTTGCCGTATGTTTCGTAGGCAAGCGTTATTGGACCAAGTTTCTCGCCTGATTCCAAAATAAGCTCCGCTTGTGGATACGCGAAAGTGAATGTTTGGATTTCGGAATTTTCCGGTTTGTTAGCTTCTGTGAACTTTTGTGCCTCCAAAAAATGAAGGGTTGCAGCTATAACGCTGCTATAGATTTAAGGTTTCGCTGATACTTTAAGCGCTTGGTCTAAGTCTTCGATGATGTCCTCAGGGTCTTCAATGCCTACTGATAGTCTGATGTAGTCTTCCGTGACGCCGGTTGCTGCTTGTTCTTCCCTGGTTAGTTGCTGATGAGTTGTCGAAGCCGGGTGAACAATGAGACTTTTTGCGTCGCCGATGTTTACCAAGTGTGAAAACAGTTTTACTGATTCGATTAGTTTGCGTCCTGAGTCTTTGCCGCCTTTGATACCAAAGCCGATGAGACCGCCATAGTTACCTTTCAGGTATTTAGATGCGATTTTATGGTTTGGATTATCAGTTAAGCCTGGATAGATGACCCAGCTTACAAGCGGATGCTGCTTTAGGTGTTGCGCTACCTTCAAGGCGTTTTCGGAGTGCCTGCGTTGTCTAAGCGGCAGTGTTTCTAAGCCTTGCAGGAAAAGCCAGGAGTTGAATGGGCTTAAAGCAGGACCCAAGTCTCTTAGCAGTTGGACGCGTACTTTGAAGATGAATGCTACGTTTCCTAATCCGGGGAAGTTGCTGAATGCATCCCAGTATTTAATGCCGTGGTAGCTTGGGTCTGGTTCGGTGAATTCTGGGAATTTGCCGTTGTTCCATTTGAAGTTGCCGGAATCAACGATTACTCCGCCGATGCTTGTGCCGTGTCCGCCGATGTATTTGGTTGCTGAGGAGGCAATGATGTCTGCGCCATAATCGATTGGTCTAACTAAGCCTACGCCGACGGTGTTGTCAACTACAAGCGGTATGCCTGCGTCGTGTGCAATTTTGGCGAGGGCTTCAAAGTCGGGCACGTCGAGTTTCGGGTTGCCGATTGTTTCTGCATAGATGGCTCTTGTTTTCGGGGTTATGGCTTTCTTGAATTCCTCTGGCTTTTGGGAGTCAACGAATTTTACTGTTCGGCCAAGTTTTGGAAACGTATAGTGGAATAGTTGGTAGGTTCCGCCGTAGAGGTTGTTTGCAGCAACGATTTCGTCGCCAACCTGAGATATTGCCAGTAATGCTAAAGTTTCAGCTGCTTGTCCTGACGCGACGGCTAATGCGCCTGTGCCGCCTTCTATGGCTGCTATGCGTCTTTCAAAGACATCGGTTGTTGGGTTCATTAGACGGGTGTATATGTTTCCTAATTCTTTCAGGGCGAAAAGATTCGCCGCGTGATCCGTACTTTTAAAGACGTAAGAAGTCGTCTGGTAGATCGGGACAGCCCTTGATCCAGTGGTTGGGTCAGGCAATTCTTGACCTGAGTGGACGGCTACTGTGTCCAATCTTTTTTTTGTCATTTTTTTAATGCTCCTTTTGGTTTTGTTATTGAACAAGATATCCAATAACGGCGTTATATGGGTTTTTGCAAGAAATATTCCAAAAAGAATATTAGCCCGCCAGACCAATTACACAAACATGTTCCCCGCACTAGAAGACATCGCCAAACGCCGAAGACAACTAGGCCTAAAACAGTCACAGCTAGCCAAAATGGCGGGCGTAAGCCAATCCCTAATCGCCAAACTCGAAGCAGGAACCATCGACTCATCCTACACCAAAGTAAAAACCATCTTCGACGTGCTTGAGCGATTAGAATTCAAAACGAAGGTTCAAGCAGAAAAAATTCTCCACAACGAAGTCGTAGCTGTCCAAAAAAGCGATCCAATCTCCAAAGTGGTGAACATGATGAAAGAACACGGGTATTCTCAGATTCCCGTTTTTGAAGGAAAACAATCCGTGGGAAGCGTATCAGAAAAAGCTATCCTGCGACAAATTTTATCAGGGAAAGATTTAGAAGAAATCTCCAAGTTGCCAACTGGGGAAATTATGGAAGAAGCTTTTCCACAGATAAATGAGGATGCTCCTTTGCCGTTGATTACGAGTCTTTTGCAGACTTATTCGGCTGTTTTGGTCTCCAGAAAAGGCATCATAATAGGCATAATTACGAAGGCTGACTTGCTGCGAATGCTTTAAGCCCTAGCCTTCTCCACAAGCTAAACCCGTCATTGCTTTCACGTATTTTGAAGCGTCTTCTTTTGTACTGAAAGGTCCATAAATAAAGTCGTATTGCGGGTGCGTTTCCTTGGTTGGTGCAGCATCTAATTCTAAGAGTTCAGGTCTTTTGTTTTCTTTAAACCCTATGTAAATCACTTAGCCTTTTCCTCCAAGGGGATAGCTGTCAAATATAATATTCAGGGTTTGAGCCTTCAGACTTTACGTCATCTTTCTTGCAAAAAGTGGCACAAAGCCTACAAAAGTCAAAGGTTACATCGCCAACGCCTATCTCTTTATTCACAATCTTTCGGGCAGTTTCATCTGCCATAGCTTGAATTTTAGGCAGGTACTGCTCAACATGCTCGATGCCTTTGTAGGCGCGTTTTGAACTTAGGTATTGACTTACGGCGGCTTGGGTGGTGCCGAGTTTTTTGGCTGCTTCGGTTTGGGAAAAATTGTATTTCTGCACGAGTTCTTTGGCAAGCATTGACCTGTAGATTGGGAGGACGTATTTGCCGATTATTTCGCATTGAGGATCCATGTTTATCGCCTTGTCTATAACACTCTTATATTAATAAAATCTTTCTGAAACATTATGCCATTTGCCATCCTGGGCGCATGACCGGATTGGGAACATTGTGAACTGCTACGCACCTAATAGGAACAGGAAAAGAAAAGGCACCATAACGCCTCCAACATAACCTTATTACCATAGCACCCTCAAAATATATTGGTGTTTTTTTGAGTTTTAAAGAAAACATGAGATTAATGACCACTTTAGATGACGCTTGGAACAATCAAGATTGGGAAACATTCAAGAAACGCCACGCTGAAAACGTCATTGTCCACTGGCCGGGTCAACCCCAGCCCACCAAAGGTCGAGAGTCACATCACAAAGAATCTGTTGAATTCTTCAAAACATTCGACAATAAACTCGTTAATAATCCCTACAAGATTCTTTTCGCCGATGGCAATTACACCTGTTCAGTCGCCGACTGGACAGCAACCATGATAGGACCCATGAAGATGCCTGATGGAAAAGTCATTCAACCCACCCACAAAACCGCTAAACTTGAATTTTGCACCGTTGCAACTTGGAAAAACAATGAAATCACAGAAGAACGCCTCTTCTACGATGTTGCGGGCATGATGAAACAGCTCGGACTAACATAATCAGCCAAAACTTTAAAGAAAGAAAAGGAAAAGAAGGCAAATCTTTCCCGCTTATTCGATTGCTAGTTTTTTTGTTTCTTTAGGTTCCTTCTTGGGCAACGTAATCTCGAGTATGCCGCTGTTGAGGTTTGCTTTCGCGTCATCTGACCGTACTTCTTCAGGCAGCGGAATTCTTCTGTAGAAGGTTTGGGCGGCTCTTTCACGGCGAACATAGTTTCTTTTTTTCTCTTCTTCTTCGATGGTTTTTTTCGCATGAATCACCACCGAATCATCGCTAACCTCGATTTCCACATTCTCCTTGCTAAAGCCAGGCAAGTCAACAGTCAAACGGAAATCTTTCCCACGGTCCTCAAGGTCTACCGAAGGCATCATCGTTTCCTTGAAAGGCATCATTGGAAAACCGTGCCTCCACCGCATTCCATGACCCCACCGCGAGGGCGTCTCCCAGAAATCTTCAAATTCATGTTGGAAACTCTTCATCATTCTGTCAAAATCTCGATGAATCTCACTGGAAGAGTAAGGAACCATGCCTTCTTCCGCTTTCTTTTTTACCATATCAGCCTTTTTCTCTTTTCCACTGTAGTAGTAATACATTTTCTTCTTATCTTCAGACAAAACTTTCACCTCCCATTACACCAAAATTTTCTCGTGGTTAACAATCTGGCATCCGCCAAGCGCAACAAAAAGCAGTTAACAAATTATGAGCCAGACAAAGTTCCGACTACTTTCATTCTATCCATAACTTCTCCATTATGGGGCGCAATTTCCATTTCCTCAGTTAAATCTTGCCCTGCCATATGCCCTGTATGATCTCCAACAACCCATTGGTCAGAGTCAGTTACATCATACACCTTGCCTTTGTAGCCGACGTAGGCAGGTTTACCGTTCTTTCCGTTAAACTGGCTCAGCTCGTTTTGGGTAAATGTTTTGGTATCTTCCAACGCCGTGCACTGCCTTGGTTCCTTGATTAGAATTTGCGTTTGGAAGCTATAACCCTCTGTGGGTGTGAATCAGCAATCACAAAAACAAGGATTTTCTTTATCTTAAGAGGACAGATAGTTTTATAACAAGAACAAACATACATGCAATCATTAAACTGGATGATAAATATGCCCGCCGTTCCAAATTTACTAAACATATGTAGCAGGCACAGGTTCCGAGTAGAAATCGACGGAATCAGCCAAGCTGGATTCAGAGAGGTCGACGGAGTAAGCGTTAACATTGAAGTTCAAGATTTCAGGGAAGGAACAGACAACCCTGCAGTATCCAAGACGGTTCCAGGCTTAATCCATTACGGACCCCTCACGCTCAGAAACGCCGTAACAGGGAACGCAGGCAACAAGGATTTATGGAACTGGATAAAACAAGTCATCGACGGCGACGAAGTGAAGAAAAATGTTTCCATCGTTGTTATGGATAGGAAGGGGAATGATAAGTTAAGGTTCAACTTGACGGGGGCTTGGCCGAGCAGTTGGCGTTTAGGCAAATTGGATAGTCATTCGGGGGCGCCGCTGATTGAGGAAATGGTTTTGCAGTATGAGACGCTGAGCGTCGCATAAGTAAACAAGACCAAGTCTTTTCCATCATTACCTAAGTTCAGCGTTTGTTGCGCTTTCTTGGGCTTTTTTGATTGCCAAGATTAAAACTGTGTAACCGACAGATAATGTGGCAATTGTCCAGCCTGACACTAAGTATCCATAAGCCAACCACACGAAAAAACCCATGGCTATGTTGAACACTTGAATTAGAGCTATGATTTTTACCAATCGCCAAATATTTTGAAAAGAAAGCTGAAGCAAACCAAGTTCCACCAAAAAACACTTTATTAAATAAACTGAGCGCTGTAAAGATAAATTCTCTTTTGCTTAATATTGGTATGTGGTTGCAGTAGACCAGTAACAAGTTTAACATTCATTGAGGTAACGCTATTTGAATGATTCATCATTTTTGAGAAAATCACTTTTTCCTAAAAGGAAAAATCGGAAAAAATAACAAAAAATTTAACTAACCGAAAAGGATTCTTTTTGAACTAGCACCCTATCGGATAATTTTTATTAATCATTAAATAGAGATGGAATTAATTGGAAAACAAAGAAACTTCAAAGGCAAACGATAATTCCAGGATACATGTTCTAAAGAATGGCCCATACCTGGTTTCTGGAAACATTCCTTTAATTAACATGACAATTCAATGCGACACTCACGGCATACCCGCTCAATGGGTGATTGGCGAAAAACTGAAAACAACAGAAACTTATATTTTGTGCCGATGTGGGCAATCCAAAAACAAGCCCTTCTGCGACGCAACCCATGTGCAAGTGAACTTCGATGGAACAGAAACCAGCGATAATGAGCCCTATGAAAAAATGGCAAAAGAAATTGATGGCCCCACATTAAAACTAAAAGATGCTGAAATATTGTGCGCGTCAGCACGTTTTTGCCATCGGGGCGGCGACATTTGGCAGGTAATCCCAAAATCAGATGAACTCTGGGCAAAGAAAAACGCGATCGAAAATGCCTGCGACTGCCCGTCAGGTCGGCTAGTAGTCATCGATAAGGTGGGTGGCAAAACGATTGAGCCATCGCTTGAGAAATCAATAGGATTAATTAAAGACCCAGCCATTGGCGTGGATGGTCCGCTTTGGGTTCGCAGCGGAATCCCCGTTTATTCAGCCGAGGGAGTTGCCTATGAGGTTAGGAACAGGGTGACTCTTTGCCGTTGCGGAAAATCAACTAACAAGCCGTTTTGTGACAGCAGTCACTACCCGGAAGAAGACAGAGAGGTGATTGAAAACGAGCAAAAGTAAAATTCGCAAGTCCCAACAAGGGGAAAGCAACGTTGACGGTTTATTGAAAGGTAAGGAGAAAGCGTTCGTTTTATTCTATGCTTCGTGGTGTCCGTTCTCGCAGCGGTTCTTGCCGATTTTTGAAGACTACGCCAAAGGAAACCCTGATGAATGCATAAGCGTCGTGATAGATGACAAGCCGGATTTATGCGAAAAATACGAAATAGAATACTACCCGACAGTGCTGCTTTTCAAGAAAGGCGAAGTTGAAAAAAGACTCGACGCCACGCCAGGAATCGGGCTAACCAAAAAGCAACTCAAAGAACTTACAGCTAACCCATAAAGCCTCTGTCTTTGATTTTTGTGCAAAAAGAAAAGAGCGTTTTTTGATTTTCCACAGCTAACGTTTAGTTGGCTCTGGAATGGGCGTTTTGCTGTATATGATGTTGCTGATTGAGTTTTGGTCGTTTTTTAAATCGTAGTTTTCGCATGCTCCCACTTTACCGCCTTTTTCTTGTCCTTGTTTTAGTTTGCACACGTGAAGCATCTTAAAACTGAGCAGTCTCAAGTTTCCTTCTGAACGGAACCAAACATTGTATTGTCCCTGTTTTTCCTTAACGATAGCTACTATGTCTGACTGAAAATCGCCTGTTTTGTGCACGTATTCTTTGATTGTACGGTTATGCGGCACAAGTATCTTGAGTTTTAATGTGTCATGTTTACATTCCCAGCAAATGTTCGTGTTATTCATGATTCCCTACCGCTTTCTGGTTTAGCGCGATACCACAAATAACGTTTTTTGAGAACGCTAATTTGCTTGCTTGTTAAATGCGGTTGACAGACTACTGCAAACAGCATGCTTACTTGCCAACTCGGCTTCGCTAAAACCAGTTTTCAACTTTACAAACACTGAACATTGAGGTTTTCTGCTGAGTTTTTATTGTTGCGTCAGTAATTGTTGGTATTCAGGGTTAACTTTTCCCCACTTATTGAGAATTACCGCGTTTATTTTGCGCCAGTCTTCGCCTATGGTGAGCCACATTGGACCGCTGAAAACATCCTTTTTAACGTAGTCTTTTAGGGTTTTCTCACGTTTTATGGTTCGTTTGGTCCAGTCAACACTGATTAATCCCGAGCGCCTCAGGTATTGAAGGTTTCGAGCCAACTGGTTTGGGTTTATTGGGTAATTAATTGCGCTGTTTAAATCGTCCGTTAATGATTCGATTGAGAATTCATCGTCAGGACGAAGACTTATCACTGCAATCATGTCCTGCATGAATCTGACTGTTCGGTCCGAGTAAACGGTTTTAACTTTTGGCACCCGAACCTGTTCTAAACGGTGAGCATTGTGTTTGTAGAACCATCTTTTGACGGTTTCAGCCAGCACTGCGTATGCACCTAGAATCCCCGCTAAAGCTAAGTAAAACATAGGTGGAGGGGGCACAAACTGGAAAAATGCACCTATCGGCGTGTATGGCACTATTATAGCAAAGCTGATGACGGCTAGTAGCATTATGGCTAGATATTTGCTTGGTTTACTCTTGTAGAAAGGTACTCGCCTGGTTCTTATAATGAGAACTACTAGCGTTTGTGAGCATAGAGACTCTATAAACCAGGCTGTCTGGAACATGTGCTCTGGCATGTGGGGATCCGCGGACGCTGGAACCATGGGGAGGAATATGAAGAGCATGATAAAGAATGTCGCGAAATCGAAAAGCGAGCTTACTGGACCTATAATTATCATAAACCTTCTTATGAAGGAAATATCCCATCTTTTCGGCCTTTCAATGTATTCTGCATCAACGTTGTCGGTTGTCATCACTGTTTGGGATGTGTCGTAGAGCAGATTGTTTAGAAGGATTTGAATGGGTAGCATCGGCAAAAACGGCAAGAACACTGAACCGCCAGCTGCGCTAAACATGTTGCCGAAGTTAGAGCTTACACCCATCATGATGTACTTCATTGTGTTTCCGAAAGTTTTGCGTCCTTCGAGCACACCTTGCGCTAGCACTGTTAAATCGTTCTTAAGCAAGATGATGTCGGCTGATTCTCTTGCGACATCCACTGCGTTGTTGACTGAAACGCCAACATCAGAGGTTTTCAAGGATGGCGCGTCGTTGATGCCGTCGCCCATGAAGCCGACGACATGGCCATTTCTCTTTAAAAGAGTGATTATTCGGTCTTTTTGGGCAGGAGTTACACGTGCGAAAACGTTTACTTCTTCAACTATTGCTGAGAGCGCTTCATCTGACAACTTGGAAATCTCGTTTCCGAGAGCTATGCCCTTAACTTCAAAACCTAGTTCACTGCAAACTTTTCTTGTGACAAGCTCGTTGTCGCCCGTGAGGATTTTTAATTCAACGCCGGCTTTGTTTAGCAACTCCAGAGACTCTTTGGCTGTTTCTTTCGGGGGATCAAGAAACGCGACAAATCCCAAAAAGGTCATGTCGCATTCGTCGTTTATGGTGTAAACGGCTTTTTCTTCTTTGAGTTTTTTGCTTGCAACGCCTAAGACTCTTAAGCCTTCAGCGCTTAAGTCGAAGTATTTCTGCTCAATTTTTTTGCGGTCTGCTTCGTTAATGTCTGAGATTGTGCCTTCAAGTTCATAGTAAGAACATACTTTGAGGATTTCTTCGGGGGCGCCTTTTGCTATGAAGAATCTTTGTTTTTCTTTTTCAACTACTACTGAGACGCGTCTTCGGACAAAATCGAAGGGTACTTCGTCGATTTTTTGGAATGCTGAAATGTTAATTTCTTCGTGTTTGAGGATGGCTTCGTCAAGTGGGCTTTTGAGTCCTGTTTGGAAGTGACTGTTCAAGAAAGAATAAAGTAGTACTTTGTCGTCGTCTTTTCCTTCTATGTTTATGTGGAGGATGAGTTTTATTTGGTTCTCTGTAAGCGTTCCAGTCTTGTCAGTGCATAGAACGTTCATACTGCCAAATGTTTCAATTGATGAAAGACGCTTAACGATGACGCCTTTCTTGGACATTGCCATGGCGCCTTTTGAAAGGTTTATGGTGATAATCATGGGTAGAAGTTCAGGTGTCAAACCTACGGCAAGCGCAACAGCGAAAAGCAAAGCGGTTAATATTCCATTTGCATTGGGGTGAAGAAGCGCCTGTATCATGAAAACGAATATGACCAAAAGAAAAGTAACCTGCATAATAAGGAAACCGAACCTTTTAACGCCAATCTCAAATTCGGTTTCAGGAGCTTTCTCAACAAGTCTTTGAGCGATTTTTCCATATTCAGTGGAACCACCTGTTTTGACCACAACGGCCATTGCTGTTCCACTTACAATTGAAGTGCCTAAAAAGAGGTAATTAGTCCATTCAGTAATCGATGGTTCTTCGGCTTTCACGGACAACGTTGTTTTTTCCACCGGGAAAGATTCGCCAGTTAAGGATGATTGGTTTACGAATAGGTCTTTTGCTTCGATGACTCGCGCGTCAGCGGGAGTGATGTCGCCTGCAGAAAGAAAGATTATGTCTCCGGGAACAACCAATGGAAGTTTAATTTCCTGTTTAACCTTGTCTCTTAACACCGTTGCGGACGTGGCGACTTTTTCTCTTAATAATTCGGCTGCTTTTGAAGCGTTAGATTCTTGATAGTAAGCTAAGAATACGCTTAGAAAAACCATGGTGTAAATTACTACTACGCTTGGAATTGACCCAAGGGCTGCAGAAACTGCGCCTGCAATCATTAATATTATTACAAGTGGACTTTTGAAACGTGAAAGAAAATTTAGGATGGCTGCCCGTTTCTTTTTTCGGGCAAGTTCGTTGTGGCCGTAAATTTCAAGGCGTTTTTCGGCTTCTTGAGAATCAAGACCTGCCGACGAGGTTTCTAAGCGAGCGAGCAATTCATTAACTGGAAGACTGAGGTATTCCCCAGCACTTAAGTTTGGCTGCATAGAGGCAACTAATTTTTTGTTTGAATTGGTGCCTTTTTGAAATTTTTGCGCCACAAACTATGCCGCCATTAAACCGTACAATAAAATACACTGCCCTTAAAGGAGTTTCTAAAAACCTGTGCTTAAAACCTAAAAAATTGGGGAAATTTGTTTGGAGTTATTTCCATTTGGTCAGTATTTCTTCACGTTGGAAGGTTGCTTTGCTTAGGTAGAAGAGCGCTATGTCTGCAACTGCTAAAGCCGCTGAAACACCTATGGCTAATAGGGTTGAGATTTGGGCGCTTGTTGAAGCAAATATCACAACGAAAACCAGTGGCAACACAATTAAGCCGCCTAACTGCTGAGCTGCCCGTATATCATTCACTTTTGAGGACACGATTATGTTTGCTTCAACACTCATTATGCAGGCTAACGGTGCAATTACTCCAATTACTAAAAGCCAGTACGGGTTAGGTATCAAGAAGGTGCCTATTTGAGGGGTTGTATATGACCAGAAATCAATTATTATGGCAGATATGGCGGCGCCAATGTAAGTTACAGCCATGCATGGGATGAAGGCGGCTAAGCTTTTGCCAAGTAACAGTTCACCGTCCGTCGTCGGGGTAGCCAGTAAGGGTTCGAGGCTTTTCTCGATTTTTTCTCCAACAAAACTGTACGATGCAATGATTGATGGGAGAATTGCTGGGATGAGAACGAAGTACATTGTTGCTAACCCTACGATTTGATTTACGGCAGCAAAAAGTTGATCGTGCGTGAGCTGAACTGAGGATATTTGTGCGTTTAGGGCAAATATGAAAATCACAGGTAAAACAACGCCCAGTATGATTGGCATGGCGATTAATGAGTAGAGCACATACTTGTTTTTGCGGAAAACGCTGAGGTCTTTTTTGGTTACAATCCATGATTTCCAAAGCCTCATTGAGCTGAAGCCTCCCTGATAAGTTTTAAGTAAACATCCTCAAGCGTTGAACGCAACTCCGTGACGTATTGGATGTTGCCGCCTGCTTGCACGATTACCCGCACAACTTCAGGGTTGTCTTTTTCAGGGTCATCTATGTTGAGGATTAATTTGTTGTCGCTTGTACGCAAGTTTTTAACAGCGTTCAATTTTTGCACAGCAGCCACAACCAAACTTGATACATTATCCAAATGCACTATCGTTTTCCGATTGTAAAGGCTCCGCTCAAGATTTTTGGGCGAATCAACCGCGATTAACTTGGTTTTTAAGATGGCGATTCGGTCGCAGAGCCGTTCTGCTTCATCCAAATTATGAGTGTTAAGAAAAATCGTCCGTTTCTCTTTTTTAAGCTCCAAAATGAAGTCTCTTACGGTTTTTGCGGCTTCAGGGTCAAGGTTTGCCGTGGGTTCATCCAAAAATAGGACTTGCGGGTCATGGATGAGGGCTCGTGCAATGGCAATTTTTTGTTTGGTGCCTTTGCTGAACGTGCCTACTGCGTCTTCTCGGCGCTCCCAAATACCCAGCAACGTTAATAGGCGCTCAATGTTTTCCCTGCGCTTGTTCTCTGGGACCTCGTAGAGTTGCCCATAAAAATCAAGGTTCCGATAAGCACTTAAACTATCGTATAACCCCACGTTTTCAGGCAGGAACCCGACCATTTTCCTGATTTTGAGGCAATCGTTCTCGTTGTCTATGGTGTAGTCGCCTATTTTGGCTTCGCCGCTGGTTTTGCCGATTAAACAGCAGAGCATGCGCACCGTGGTGGTTTTGCCTGCTCCGTTGGGTCCAAGGAAACCGAAAACTTCCCCCTTTTCAACGTGTAGTGTGACGTTGTCTACGGCGGTTAGGTTGCCGAATTTTCGGGTTAGGTTTTTGGTGTCAATCATGCCTGGGTGTCCAGCGATTTTATGATTTAGGTTTTTTCGTATTTGGAGTCTTCTATCCGTTTCTTCTCCAGTTCTTCCTCAGTTAGTTCTGGCGTGGCATCCTGTTGCTGTTTTGCTTCTGGCGACCAAGTGATTGGGTCTTTCACTGATGAGTAAATGTTGAGCCAACTTCTTTTTCCGCAGGCGGGGCATTTCACGTAATGTAGTGGACCAACATGCGGCGCCATTACTGCTCCGCCGAGCCCTTGTTCAAAAACGTTTCTGCATTTCCTGCATTTTAATCTAGCCATGTCAATCGAGTTTGTGAAGTGCCGATTGGAGATTAAAATGTTTGTTTGGGAGGAGATGGTTTTTGCCGTGGATTTTGCTTGTAAAAGTATAAAGGCACATGCAAACTAAGACTTAACGATTAAGCAAGGGATGAACAGGAATGTTTGAGCATCATCACGAAAAACTTTTACCTAGAAGCATATTCCTCAAGCGCTTAGCCAAGTATGCACTCATATCTCTCAGCCTGATTCTTGCTTCATTGGTAATTGGTATGGTTGGTTATCGTGTGCTTGAAGGTTACTCGTGGGTTGACTCTTTCCTCAATGCCGCCATGCTGATGGGCGGAATGGGGCCAGTTGGCACCTTGCATTCGGATGCGGGAAAAGTATTCGCAGGAATATACGCATTATACTGCGGATTAATCGAGTTGGTTGCAATTGGAATTTTTGCTGCTCCAATCGTACACAGGTTCCTGCACCACTTCCATTTAGAGGGCGAGCACAAACAAAAACAGTAAAAGCTGTTAACCAAATCAGAAAGCTTTCCTATGTGAATTCAAAAGTTACCACAGATACTTCTTGAATTGATAGTTTGTTTTGTTAATCTTTTTTAGAAGCGCCTGTTTGTTTCTGGATATGACTACTGCCATGTTTTGGCGCAGGAACACCCTGCCAAACGGTTTAAGAGTGCTACTGTTCCCGCGGGAATCGGCAAATACTACCCAGTTATCCATCGCTGTAGAGTATGGGTCGAACCAAGAACCCGAAGAAATTGCTGGAGTCGCCCATTTCCTTGAGCACATGATTGCAGGAGGTTCGGCAAAACGAATACATTTATCCCGAAGCGTTGAGAATTCGGGTGGAATTTTAGATTTATACACAGACCACGAGCACATGATGACTACGATGGACATCTTACCAGAGGAATTACCTGAAGCTTCCTTTGTCATTTCAGAATTGCTCTTTAACTCGGATTTTGAGGAAGAAAAATTCAGTAAAGAGCGCAAAATAATTCTCAATGAGCTAGCGGAAGCTTCAGATGACCCAGCAGAAAGGATTGAGGAATTACTGCTGAAGAGTTTGTTTAAAAAGCATCCTGTGAAGCGCCCAGTTGGAGGTTTTCCGAAAACCATAAAACGTTTAACTTTAGACCAATTAATGAATGCGCATAAAACAAATTATGTTCCTCAAAACATGATATTGATTTTAACGGGTAATATCTCAGAAAAAAATGTTGAAATGGTTCTCAAAAACTTCGCGAACAAAACTATCAAGGAACCACTTTCAAGAAAAACGTATCCAGTTGAACCAGCTAAACCTAAACCGCTTGTTGTTGAGAAAAAGCCTGGAATAGCTCAAACATACTTAAGCATTGGTGCAAGAACGGTTTGTTCAAGTCACCAAGATGCGCCTGTGTTAGATTTGGTAAGTGCGTTACTTAGTGGAGGCACTAGTTCACGTTTATTCATAGAACTGCGGGAAAAGAACGCTTTTACCTATGATGTTAACTCGGACCATAACAAGGGTTTAGATTTTGGTTACTTCAGCATTAACTGCGCGGTGAAGAACAAAAATTTGGTTAAAGCAAAGAGCTTAATTCTTAATGAATTATCCAAGTTGAGAACCGAAAAGGTCCCGCTCGATGAATTGGAAAAAAACAAGAACCTGATCGTAGCGGATATTCTAAGAGGAATGGATAACCCGCAGGATTGCCCGGATATTCTTGCTTATTTGGAAATGCATTTTAAGAATGAGACCGCATTGGTCGAGTACATTGGTAAGGTAAAGGCTGTTTTAAGTGAAAACATAATGGACGTTGCCAACATTTACCTTCAAGAGGATTATTTTTCAACGGTCCTTCTTAAGCCGACGAAATAATTATTCTCTCTGGAATGAGTTTTTGAAAATTTGTGTTAGTGAGGTGCCGTTTGACAGACTCCTAACTGCCGTAAAAGGATGCCCAGAGATACACATTTGGGAGCCTAAGCCCCATAGTGCATAACTGGAAAACAGAGCCTTAATTCGGCTGCAGGTTTGTCTGCCAAACGACTTGATGTTTCTCGTTTCTCGGCAAATACCTACTCATTTAATAGAAAATAAAAATTTGTGGGAGTACACAAACAGTCACAAGCCAGATTTTCGCCTTTCTGGCTTCGCAAGATGCTGTGAAAACGTTGGGAAGCGGTTGTTGTTCATGTTTGAGACCACAAGTTTTCATATAGTTTAATTGCTCTTAATGGTTGGTTAAGTTGGATTTCGTTGATTTCGCGTTACAAAGTTAATTGTCCAAAATGCGGAAAAGAGCTTACTAAACCAAATAAAAAACTAGAGAACGCTGTTTTCTGCATAGCTCTCTTCACATGTGATATATGCGGTACGTCAATCAAGTATGCTACGGAATTTTAGGTATTGGCGTATAGATTACCATTTAATTTTTCTTTTTGGGGTAAACTATGATGCAATCACTTTGGTTAAATCTGCTTAACTTATTTTTTGCCCTATCCTGCAAGTTGCAATAGGTTCTTTTTTTCTATCGAGAGTTGATTTTGAAAAAAGGGTTTCAGAATAAAGATATTTTTTGTGACTTTTTTTATTGATAGTAAAAGAGACGGTGGGAAAGAATGAGAGGTGGAGGTAGGTCAACCCGCGTTTGGTTCTTTATATAAAGAAACCAATCGTGTTGTTTGTTAGTCAAGAAACTTTGACTAAGCTTTTTGGAGTTAGTCAAGAAACCTTGACGAAAAAGCTTTTAACGCATAAGCCTCTAAGTCGGCAGATATGAGCAAAGCCATCTTCGGTAATACTTGCACTGCATTCAACTGGGTGTTCTAATGAGTAGCTTTAAAAGCAATTCAAACAATCAAGGGATTGATACCAAATGCCACTAATGTACCCCATTAAACACGTCTTCCGCAACTGGAAACTCTTCACCGCACTCCTAATCGGCATAGCCCTTGCAGCAACCTTTTTCGCGGGCATAAGTGTAAAGGCTAATTTAGCCGCTCAACAGTCACTCGATAAGCAACTTAGCTCCGTGCTAACCGATATGCAGTTTACTGCACCCCTAAACTCCTCCAACCTTGCCCTGGCTTATCAAAACATAACTGGGATTCACGGCGTTAAGCAAGTTGATACGCGCGCTCAAATCTACGGTACTCCCATAAGTTTACCGACCAATAACTACACCAGTGTTCAGTACACGCAGATGGCTTCTTTTCCAAATACATCAAGAATATACGATGAATGGTTAAACAAGCCAGTGGGCGGCATTCCAGAAAACTACACCTACATTATTACAGGCAGCGACCTCGCAAGTAAAGTCGCAATTGGCGATAACATTACAACGATGATTCAATTTTATACCCCCAAGTACTACAACACAACCACCATTTACGTCAACCTTACAGTGGCGGGCTTTGCCCAATTAACCGATAAAGGAAACGCCCTTGTAACAGGCAGCGACTACTACGACCCCATACTAAGTAACTACCGAGGCGGTTCTAGTTACAAAAGTGACCTGATGCTTGTCAGTTGGGAAAACACCCTCCAAAAGCTCTGGGCCACCACCCCCGATTCAAGCACCCTTAGCATCTCATTTGCCATCTATGTGGATCGTGCAAAACTCGTCAGTCCCTGGAACATGGAGGGGTCGATTAGTAGTATACAGGTAATAGCCGATACCATAAAGAACGAGATTCTTGCCAATTACCTATCTGAGGGTTTCTTAAACAACAACTTGGGTAATACACTCTCGAATTACCAGAGCAACTTCTCAAATACCCTCGTGAGTTTCTTTGTGGTTTCTATACCTATCTTCTTTGTCGCGTGGTATCTTGGCTCAACGGTTTCTGATGTATCCTTTAACATTCGAAGAAGAGAAATCGGGCTCTTATCAACTAAGGGACTCTCAAGCGGACAAATACAAAGAATGTTCTTAACTGAAGCCTTAGTGATAGGTCTTGTCGGCGGAGCTCTCGGCGTAGTGGGTGGCTTAATTTTAAACCAATATTACGCTGGCGGGGTAGACCTAAATAGTCTCTTTACCTCACAAATGTTTAACCCAACTATCATGGTAATCACTATTGCTTTCGGTGTAATCTTGGCGTTGCTCTCAGTGTTTTGGTCATCTCGAAAAGCTTCCAGATTAGCTGCCGTTGATACACTTAGAAGTTACATGCCTACAGAATTGGACAAACCGCATCGAAAAATATTGCCGGTGATTGCGCTTATCCTTGGAACATACAAAATTGTAGTTTTTATCTTAGGAATAAACATCTCTTTATTGTTTAATCAACTGAATGCAGTTGGCGGAAACATCTTCGTAAGCGTGCTTCAGTATCCTCTTACCTTGTTTGATGCATTGCTAACATACATCGGGCCTTTCCTATTCTTCTGGGGAGTCACAATACTGTTAATCCGAGACTCCACTAAATTCCAGCAATTAGCATCCAAAATATCATCGCTAATGGGTGACTTGGGCGCGTTGGCAGCAAAAAACGTAAGAAGAAACCCTGCTCGCCTAGCCGCCATAGCTTTCCTGATTGCCCTAATCATCGGATACAGTGTCCAAGTGACTGGGCAAATTGCAAGTCAACAAGATTACATTGTTAGACAAGTTAAAACTAACGTTGGCGCGGACGTGACTGTTAGTGTGGTAAATGCCACAAAAGGGCAAGCAATCTTAGATGATATAGTGGCGAATGTTTCTGGCATCAGGAATGCAAGCATAGAACGTTCACTTGCGGCTACGCTAAGCGACCAAGGCGGATCCCTGAACGTAAAACCCATTGATCCTGCCTCATGGGGCGCGTCTGCGTATTATGAGCAAGGATGGTTCAGCGGAACCAGCGTCGAACAAATGCTAAAAGAAATGCAAGGAAACAACAACACAATTATTCTAGACCGCACCCTTGCCAAACAACTTAACAAAAATTTATATGATGAAGTAGCAATCGATTTCCATTCGTGCGCACGTAAACTACGAATAATCGGATTCTACGGTCCCGAGCCCGCTGGCAACATTGGACCTGGACAGGGTATCAGCTATCAATCTGGGTCTGGATCGGGATTCGCCTCGACCCAAATATACTACTACTCTGGATACGCGTCGTATGTGCCAGCGAACCTCTTCAATGTAAGTAGTCCCTTCAGCGACATCTACAAACTAGAGACATTTAACACAAACATCGTAATCAAACTCAACCCAGGCGCAAACGGAACCGACGTAGCCAACCAGATTCGAACCTTAGAGGGAAACGAAATTTACAGCGTCTCCTCTTTTGATGAACAATGGCGACAGTCACAAGCAATGAACGACCCCACGACATACGGTAGCATGCAGATCCTGGACATTCAAAGCTTAGGACTCGTGTTCGCGGTCCTCTCAGCCTCAGTTGGAACAGCACTAATAGCCATTGTCAGCTTAAAGGAACGAAGCCGCGAAGCCACCCTGATGAGCGTTAGAGGCTTGTCGTATCGGCAACTAGTCTTTATGTTCCTCACAGAAAGCATGGCCATCATAACCTTCGCCGTTATCCTTGGCGTAGTTGTTGGGATAATAATCGTTTACGGCACCGTAACTTCAGCCAACGCTGTTTTCCCACAGCTTGTCACGCAACGCCTCATTTTCCCCGCAAACGCCATAGCCACCATAGGCACCTACATAGCTCTCATATACGCTTCTACAATCGGGGCAATCTTAGTAATGTCAAGTCAATACGTAACAAAACTTGAGAAGATGGTTAGATCAAGATGAATGGATTAAACATAAAAATCAGAGACCTAGTCAAAGTGCACCATACTGGTAAAATCGAAGTACAAGCCCTCCGTGGACTAAACTTAGACATCACGCCAGGCGAACTAGTTTCCATAATCGGACCCAGCGGAAGCGGCAAATCAACCCTACTCAACATCATCGGCGGCCTAGACAAAGCCACCGCAGGCTCAGTTCAAGTCGGCGAAAAAACCGTAACAGCCCTATCCGTTAGGCAACTTGTCGATTACAGAAGAAAAATCGTCGGACACATCTTCCAAAACCTAAACCTAATCCCAACATTGACAGCAAAGGAAAATATCGAGTTTTCAATGGTTGCTTCGGGCGTTGCACGGGGAAAGCGCAAACAGCGAGTGCAAGAACTCCTCAAAACAGTTAGCTTACTAGACCGTGCCGATCATAAGCCTGAAGAGTTAAGCGGCGGAGAACAGCAAAGAATCGCCATAGCGGCTGCGTTGGCAAATGACGCACCTGTTCTTTTGGCTGATGAGCCAACTGGCGAGTTGGATACTGCAAACGCAAGAATCATAGTGGAGTACCTCGTCAAAGTGAACCGCGAACTCGGCAAGACCATAGTAATGGTTACTCATGACCCGAGCGTTGCTAGGGCATCAAACAGGATTCTTCGCATTGAAGATGGCTTAATTAAAACGTCGTTGACACCTTCAGAAGTTATTGTTCAAGAGAAAGCTGTTTCCTACGTTGACCAGCTCAAAGACAGGATTAGCGAGATATATGTGCAGTTGGATCAGTTTGATGGCGATTTTAGGTCAGGGAAAATAGACGGTGATGAATATGTTCAAAAACGGCAAAGCCTCAAGCATATTAGGGATAGCCTCAAAGAAGAGCTTTCAAGAATGGGCGTAATTCCGCCTTAATCGACCTCTTTTTTAAAACGAAAGTACCCGCAGCCCATTATGTTGGTTGCGGTAAAACCCAGAATTTCCAAGCTCTTCCTCTAAACAACCCCCATAAAACACATTCACTTCCAATTACCCCTCCACTGCCTATAGAATCCGTTTATTCGCTTGTTTTAAATATCCCTAACAATACATCATCTAAAAGTGTGAAGATTATGTCCGAAGACACCGACGTTGAAGCGCAGGAAAACAGCGAAGAACCAGAAGAATCCATACTGGAAACAAACAAGAAAAAATACCAGTTCATAGAAGACCTGCCAGGAGTTGGTCCAGCAACAGCGCAAAAACTCAAAGAACTCGGCTACCACACCGTGGAATCCTTAGCCATGGCAACCAGCCGTGAACTTGAACCAGTCGGAGTAAGCGAGAAAAAAGCCTTCCAAGTCATTGAAGCTGCACGCTCATCCATCGGCATCTCATTTATCCGAGCAGACGAACTCTTCAAAATGCGCCAAAGCGTCCTTCGGATAACTACAGGCAGCAAAGCCTTAGACAAACTCGTCGATGGCGGCTTAGAAACCCAAACCATAACAGAATTTTACGGCGAATACGGCAGTGGCAAAAGCCAAATGTGCCACCAACTATGCATCAACGTCCAGTTGCCTCCAGAAAAAGGCGGACTAAACGGTGCAGCCTTGTACGTTGATACAGAGAACACTTTTAGACTGGAACGCATAGTGCAGATGGCAAAGTTTGCAGGCTTAGACCCAGCAGAAGCCATTAAGAAAATTATTTACGCTGAAGCCTACACTTCAGACCACCAAATGTTCCTTTTAGAAAACGCTGATGAAATAATCAAGGCAAACAACATCAAACTAATCATAGTAGACTCATTAACCGCCCACTTCAGAAGCGAATACATCGGAAGAGAAATGCTCGCGCCAAGACAACAAAAACTCAACAAACACATGCACAAACTCATCGCCTTAGCAAGAGCATTCAACGCCGTAGCAGTCGTAACCAACCAAGTCATGGCAAAACCAGACCAGTTCTTCGGCGATGCCATTCACCCAATAGGCGGAAACATCGTCGGTCACACAAGCAACACACGAATCTACCTCAGACGAGCATCCCATGGACCAATACGCATCGCAAGACTAGTTTCAAGTCCATATTTGCCAGAAGGCGAGGAAATCCTTAAAGTAACCGAGAACGGAATAGAGGATGTCTCTGAAGAAGAGAAAGCAACCAAACCTCGTGGACGCTAAAGTATGCCGATTTCACAAGCCTTAGTTACCAGGTACTTCCAGCTCATAGTCAGCAGGCAATTTACCGAAGCTGAACGCGAGCTGGAGCGAGTCAAACAAAAAATGCAGAAAACCGAATGGAACAGAGGATATTTCAGGGCGCTTTACGGCATGTATCTTTCACGCAAAAACAGCGCTACAGACGACTATGCATTTTTCTCAAAAATAGATTTAAGTGACAAAGTAAACCTGCATGCTTACCGAAAAGAGTTCCTCGAACACATGGGCAACGGCTTACATGGAGACTTTGACCGCGGATACTTTTCAGCTTGGGCAGACTGTATGCGTATAATAACGCGAATGGATGTTCCAAGTCCACAGAACAGTAACGGCAAAGTTGCTGGAGAAGAAGAAAAAATCGAAACGCTAAGAAGCGATAAGAGTCAAGCTACTATAGCGAATTTTCTGCAAAAAACTGAAGATAAACAAGAATAAAAGAAAAATGTTTTTTTAACCCATCACTGCATGGATTGCCGTGTAGAACAGCACAAAGAACGCTATCCAACTAAAGAAGTACATACCTATTGCTGTACTCAAGATTTTTGATTGCTTCTCTATTTTAGTTTTGTAGAATCCTCTTAGGATGTAGTAGGTTATGAAGTAGATGAGTAGGGCTACTGTTATGCTGTTTAAGAGGGTAGTTATGTCATTTATGCTGCTAAATAATGCAGCTATAACCGCAGTTATTGCCCCTGCAACTATTCCTAAAGCAACTCTTAACCAGTAAAGCTGAACTACAGGTGTCATGTGAATCTAATCCTTGGCTGAGTATATTTTGTTCTTACTTAAAAAAGATGCCTAAGTATTAATCGTTTCCGCTGTCTGAACTTTGTTCCCCTGCAACTTTACGGGTTTTAGTGAAAACGGTTATTTTATAGCCTACTCCAATATAGAGTCCATTACCACTGGTGGATGCCTTGCGCAAAAAAGAGTTCTCAAGCTTTGACATTGCCGCAGCAATCAAAGAACTAAAAACAACATTAGCCGATTCCAGAGTGAACAACATCTACCAACTCAACGAGAAAACCGTAATCTTCAAACTCCACAAAACAGACAAGCCGCCTATACGACTGGTGATGGAAGCAGGCAGAAGATTACATGCCACCAGCTACGCTGAAGAAAACCCAGCTGAACCCCCGGCATTCTGCATGGCACTAAGAAAGTATCTGCGTGGCGCCTGGGTGGCTGGCATTGATCAGTTTGAGTTTGAAAGAATCGTAACAGTTAGCTTTCGAACCAAAACTGGCCTGTTAAAGCTCGTGGTAGAGCTTTTCGGCGAAGGCAACATCATACTAACAAACGAGCAAAACGTAATTATTCACGCGTTAGCCTTCAAAAAAATGCGCGACCGCGACATCCTGCACAACGTAGTTCTTCAGCTTCCGCCTTCAAGCGGCAAAAACCCCTTCAAAGTAACCCAGAGTGAACTGGAAGAAGCTTTGAAGAATGCTGGCGATGTTGAAGTTGTCAGGCCGTTGGCGCGTTTCTTGGGGGTTGGTGGAGTTTACGCTGAAGAAATCCTGCTACGAGCCAACGTGGATAAAACCAAGCCCTGCAGCGCTTTGGCAAGCGGTGAAGTTGTGGGGATTTTTGAAGCTCTACAAACCCTGCTGGCAGCGGTTTCAGGCGGCAACTTGGAGGCTTGCATAGTTTTGGGTGAAGATGGAGACTTTGTGGATGTTGTGCCCATCAAGCTTAAGCGTTATGAGGGCTGCAAGGTGCAAGTTTACGATTCTTTCAATCAGGCTTTAGACGAATTTTACTTACGGGTTACTGTGGCTGAAAGGGCTGTTGACCGTGTGGAAGTTGACAAGTTAAAGAAAGAAGCCGAACGGCTAAGACGCGTTGTAGCGGAACAGGAAAAATCCATCCGTGAAGATGAAGCCAAAGCAGAACGAGACAAACTAATCGGTAACACCATCTATGCTCACTTCAACGAACTCCAAACATTCCAAGATCAACTCATAAAAGCTAATCAGCAAGGCAAAGACTGGAACACAGTAATCGCTGAAGCTTTAGCTACAAAGAAAACGGGCAAAATACCTGAAGCCTACATTGAATCGTTTGACGGCAAGAATCTTGCTTTGAACCTTTGCATGGATAGTTTTCATTTTAGCTTTAGCTTGAGACTTTCGCTTTTTGATAATGCTGCAGAGTATTATGATCGGGGAAAAAAGGCGAAGCAGAAATCTGGTGGCGCATTAACCGCGTTGGAGAATTCAAAGAAAAAGCTCGCCAAAATCGAACGAGAGTTGCTTCAAGCGGAAGAACTCAAAAGCCTCAAACCAGCCGAAATCATGGAAGCACTCTCTAAACGCAAAGTCGCGATGGAGAACAAAGAGTGGTATGAAAAATTCCGCTGGTACACTTCCTCGGATGGTTTCTTGGTGGTTGCTGGCAAAGATACGGTCAGCAACGAAGTGCTCATAAAAAAGTACACCACACAGGAGGATGCGGTTTTTCACGCTGAAATCACTGGCGCACCCTTCGTCGTCATCAAATCAGAGGGCAAACCGATAAGCGAGCAGGCGCTGCGTGAAGCGGGCGAGTTTGCGGCTTCTTTCTCGCGGGCTTGGCGTGAAAACGCCGGTTCAGTAGATGTTTACTGGGTTAAGCTTGACCAGTTAAGCAAGAGTGGTCCTTCTGGGGAATCGGTTCCTCATGGCGCCTTCTTTGTTGTGGGCAAACGCAACTGGATGCGCAACGTACCTCTTAGGGTTGCGGTTGGCATAATTGTGGGGGAAGAAACAAGTTTTGTTGGGGGTCCAGTGGAAGCGGTGAAGGCGAAAACCAAAGCGTACCTGGTCATCCTTCCAGGCGATTTAGCTGGCAAAGAGTTGCTAAAGCAAATGCTCAGATCCTTGATGCTAAAGCTGTCCAAGGAGCAACGGGAAAAGGCAGGTAAAACGTCGATTGAACAGGTCAGGGAGTTTGTGCCCTACACGAAAGGTACGATAAATCTGAAAGCAACTTGATGTAAAGCTGACCCCCATGTGTTCTTGGGGTTAATTGCCCCCTTTAAGTGAAAAAGTTGCTTATTGTGGACGCTGAAAGAGCTCCGTTGAAAATACTCTGTAATTTTCTATTCGTGGAGGGCTTTCAAGTGAGTCTTGGACTTTTTTGATGGCTCCGGCAAACACATCTTGTTCAGACTTCTTTAGGGCGTCTTCATCTTGCCAAAGCGTTAAGATAGTTACCGCATTTGGGTCCTCATAAGAAAGCAGCGACATATAACCGCGAAAACCCTGTGCATCCTGTGCTAAAGTGTTTAGAATACGATCAAGTTCTGAAAAACCCTCGTCCCGTTTCCCCTTTTTGAAATACCAAAAAGACATTCTGGCTAAAACCAAATCATTCACCTAAAAATAAATTGTAACTCCTTTCATTTATAGCTTAACGTTGACATTTCTGTGTGTTACGCGGTTAGGTGATTGCTGGTTGGGTACAATAGTTTTTTATTTTTTGTGGACTACTAAGATAGTAGATTAAAAATCACAAAGGGCCGGTTTAATGGATAAAATCGACTTAAAGAAAGAATTAAAGCACCTGTATAATCCCTCGTCAAAGGAAGTTGTGGCCGTAGATGTTCCACTATGAATTTTCTTGTGATTGATGGAGAAGGCGACCCCGCATCACCGCAATACATGGCGGCAATTGAAGCCTTGTTTGGGGTTTCTTATGCCCTCAAGTTTATGGTTAAGAAGGGCAAAGGTGTGGATTACGCGGTTATGCCATTGGAGGGTTTATGGTACTCTGCTGAAGGACCCAGCATCGCAAAGATACATGCTTTCACTCTTAAAAGTGGACACGCTTTAAGCGGTAAGCACCATGAAATTTGCCTCAACAACCCAAGCAAGACCGCGCCAGAAAAGTTGAAAACAATCCTAAGGCAACCTATGAAATGAAACAGGCTTAATGGCTCAAAAAATGCCAATACCGACCTACCCCCTATAGGTTTCTGCAACCTATTTCTATTAGGCTCCAAATATGCCGCTCTTTAGGCTGTATTTGATTTAATTCTGTTTAATTCGTTTTGCTAGTTCTGCGATTTGTTTTCTGAATTTCTCTCTCATTTTTGTGAAACGCATGGCTGCCGAAGGATGAATGACCTGGATGTATTCTATGCCGTCTATTCTCGGGGTTTCTTTTGCAGATGCGCCCAAGAGCACGATTATTTTTGGTTTAATAAAACTGATTTGAGTGATTAGGTAGGGTAGGCATGCCGCAACTTCATCGGAGTAGGGTTTTCGGTTTTCTGGTGAAACATGCTTGACAATGTTTGTTATGAAGATGTCTTCGCGTTTTATGCCGTATTCAGCGAGCGTTTTGGTTAGGAATTTTCCTGCTCTGCCAACAAAAGGTCTGCCCAATTCATCTTCATCGGCTCCTGGGTTCTGTCCAATAAGCATGACTTTGGCGTTTAGGGGTCCTTCACCGGGCACGCCATGTTTTGCGCCCTGCCAGAGCCTGCATTTTTTGCAGCCGTAGATTTGCCTGTTCAATTCGTCCATCAACATATGTGTCAGCCTGTTGTTGGCTATTAACAGTCACGCAACATTAAAAAATGCCTCCTAACTAATATTTAATCAAGTTCTTGTCTGTAAAAACAGGAACATATTCGGTGGTTTTAGGCTAAATTTACTGAGGAAAAAAAATGACAAATGAAGAATCAGTCTCTGAATCTCTAATCGGCAGCGCGGTTCGCGTTCTAATGAGAGTTGCTTTTGCCTTTGAACCTTTAGCGCCCACAGCCATTACGGTGCTGATGAATCAGCAGTTGCACCGATTTAAGGAAGCAGGGGCAATCGGGGAATACAAAACTCACACCAAGCGCCTCGGCAAGTACCACTACCGAATCGAGATTGACTTGGATTTGACGGGTATGCAAGCGGTTCATCTTTTGGGTAACTTGTTTCCTAAACAGTTAAGCAGGTTTAGGAGGTGGTTCCATGACTGAAATGGGTGAAAAGAAAGGCAAATTGAAAGTAACAATTGAACTCGAAGTTAATGAGGAATTGATGAGTGTGGTTAAAGATGCAATGTCTAAGGCTTCCGTGAAGATTCCTGAGATGATGAGGCGAGGCGGAGAAAACAAACAGTAAATATTCTGCCTAGATTATTTCCGAATATTTTTCTTATTTTTTTAGAAAACCATCTATGCTTTGCTTGCCATATCCAGCACCTGTTTTATCAAGTCGTCGCGGATGCGTTCGGCTTCGGCTTCAGCAGCTTTAGGGTCCTTCACTTTTTGTTTGTGCTTTGCAACGTGGGCTTCAATAGCTTCGCTCATAAGCTTAACGTTGGGAACTAACATAATCTTAGCCTCACAAGAACATTTAATCACGGGCAATCCTTTGTTGCCACCGATTTTTTTCTTGGCAATATGACTTGGCACTACTTTGACCCTCGCTTTTTGTGTTCCACGTATCACCCGCGCTACTTCTATAAAGGTTTATTTCCAAACTACAATATATCGTGGGGCAAAACCTTACCAGCAGGAAATATTTTGAAAAAACAAGCTATCACACTTCAGTTTGTGGCTTGCTTAACTTCAAGAACACAATGTTTTTTTTGGTTCAGAGAAAGACTTTTTACCCCAAAACAAACACTCTGTATTAAGGGATAAACATGAAGTTTTTAGTCATACAAAAAATCAAACGTGAGGTCCCCATAGAGAAATGGGCAAAACTGCTTCCCCTACAATTCAAATACTTCGAAAATCTGGAAAAAGAAAAAACACTCGAGGTCTACTATCACCTCATCGGGCAACAGGGCAGCATGCTCGTAGTCAACGTTGACTCAGACGAGAAACTCTCCAAAATCATCGGCCAAGACCCCATGTTCTTCGATTCTGAACGCGAAATCTACCCCTTAACCACTCGCCAAACACATGAAAAACAAATCCGAGAACTCCTCCAGCCAGAGCCAGCGGGTTTTTAACCATGGGTTGCCATGGCGGTTTTAGCCTCGACGATGCAACAAGACGCTCATGGTACAATCCCGAAGCCATCCTGCAGAACCTGCAAGCAGGCATGGTGTTCATGGACATAGGCTGCGGCGACGGCTTCTTTACCATTTTAGCTGCAAAAAAGGTGGGCTCAAACGGGAAAGTCTACGCCGTGGACACTGACGCCTCAGCGATTGAACGACTCAAACAAAAAGCTAAAACGGAAGACTTAAAGAACATCACTGCCAAGGCGGGCAAGGCTGAAGACACTGTTTTCTGCACGCAGTGCGCCGACTTCGTTTTCTATAGTATGGATTTGCATGATTTTGCCGACCCCGCAAAAGTGCTACAAAACGCTAAACAAATGATAAAGCCAAATGGGCGACTAATCGATTTGGATTGGAAGAAAATTGATATGCCGTTTGGTCCGCCGGTCTCCATAAGGTTCAGCGAGGAAAAAGCAGCAGGCTTGATGAGGTCTGCGGGTTTTACTGTGGCAGACGTTAGGGATGCTGGACCGTACCATTATGCGGTAACGGCAAAACCATAATTTTGGCTTACTCTGCGTTTGCGTAGAGCTCAAGCAAATCATGCTTAAACCTGTCGGGACAGTCTTTGTAGGCGGAGTGGCTTGCGCCGTCGTAGACGATGAGTTTAGCATGGGGCAGTTTGTCGGCTAAGGTGCGCATGTCTTCGCTTGCAATTACGTTGTCTTCGGAACCCCAAATTATCGTTGTTGAAAACTTGAATTGGCTAAACGACCGCACCAAGTCTAGTTCAAGCGCTCTTGCAGGCGCAACCAACAATAAGCCTTTCACTGGGAACTTTGTGGCGTACCGCAGTGCCATGTTTCCGCCTATGCTGGCGCCGACAAGTACAGGCGCCGCTGAACCAAAAACAGTTTTGACTGCCTCGTTTACGACTGTTATGTTTTTTTCTGGGTCGCGGGTTTTGGGTTGGCACTGGCTCTTTAAGCCGTAAGGCATGTCTAAAGCCAGAAACGGCACGTGTTTTTCCATTAAAAGTTCTGTTATGCCTGTGCGTTGCCAAATATCGATGGTGTAGGATAAGCCGTGCAGGAAAACGATTGGAACGCCAGATGCAGTGTAGATTAAGGCTTGGCACTTGTGGCTTGCAACGTTTAACGTTTTCTCCAAACCCGATTTCTCCACGCTTGCTATGCACTCAGCCACTTATAACATTTAATTTGTGTTTGCGAAAGGCATAATAGCCTTAAAAAACCACTATTTTATGGTGAATTTTTTGACGGTTAAAGTCGGCGACAAAGCGCCTGATTTCACGCTTCCTTCCCAAATGGGCGACAACGTGACCCTCTCAGAGTTTTTCGGCAAAAAGAACATAGTCCTGTACTTCTATCCCAAAGACGAATCGCCCGGCTGCACAAAAGAAGCCTGCACTTTCAGGGACAGCTATCAAGAACTGACAAATTTGGGCGCTGAAGTTCTTGGCGTAAGCGGTCAAAGCGTGGAATCCCACAAGTCCTTCGCCACCCATTATGGCTTACCGTTTATTCTTCTCAGCGACAAAGAAAATATGGTTAGAGAACTGTATGGAGTGCCTTCAACCATGGGTATCATTCCTGGGCGAGTCACCTACATCATCGACAAGAAAGGCATCGTCAGACACGTTTTCTCTTCGCAAACCCAAGCGCAACGGCATGTGGAAGAAGCCAAGAAAACCCTTATGGAACTAGAGAAAGAAGAGCATGTCACCGCTTAAACGGCTTAAACGGAGAAGCATTCATTGCTCAACATTTACAATACGCTAACACGAAAAATCGAGCCTTTCAAGCCCTCAGAAGACAGGGAGGTTAAAATGTACACTTGCGGCCCATCCACATACCAGCCAGCCCACATCGGAAACTACCGCACCTTCCTCTTCGAAGACATACTCCAGCGCTACATGGAATATTCAGGGTACAACGTTAAGCGACTAATGACGCTAACTGACGTAGAAGACAAGGCTATTGCGCAGGCAAAAAAAGAAAACCTAACCGTGGAAGAGTTAACGCGTAAAAACGAAGCGGTTTTCTTCAAGGACTTGGAGCTTTTAAAAATCAAAAAGCCTGACTACCCAGTCAGGGCTTCGACGGCGGTAAATCAAGCTGCCGACTTGATTTCTAAGCTCGTAGAGAAAGGCTACGCTTACTATTACACCTATAAAGGCGCCAAAAACGTTTACTTTGACCCCTTAAAATTCCAGGATTTCGGAAAACTTGCGTATCTGGACATGAGCAAATGGCCCAAGAAGAAACGCCGATTCCACAAAGACACCTATCCAGGAACGCCTTGGAACCGTGGGGATTTTGTGCTTTGGCATGGCTGCGAACAAGACAACAACGTATGCTTCCAAACGCCGATTGGCAGCGGGCGACCTGCGTGGAACATTCAAGATGCAGCCATCGTAACCAAGCACTTAGGCTTCACGGTTGACGTTGGATGCGGAGGAATTGACAATTTGGTTAGGCACCACGACTATACGCTTGCGGTTGCGGAAGCGGTTTCAGGTAAACAGTTCTCAAGGTACTGGCTTCACGGCGGCCACCTGTTTGCAGATGGCAAAAAAATGTCCAAGAGCACAGGCAACGTCTATTACCCAAGCGACCTGTCAGCCAAAGGCTTTGGCGGCGGGCAGTTGAGGTTCTTTCTTATCTATGGACCATACAGGCAAAAACTAAACTTCACGTTCAAAAAGTTGGCTGAAACCAGCCGAAAACTGGATTCTTTCAGAAGCATGGTTGCGGACTTGCAGGAAGCAAAACCGTCAAGCCAAGCCGAAACGCAAGAAACCCTAACCAGCAACATCGTTTCTGATTTTGAAAAACACATGAACAATGATTTAGACGTGAAATCTGTTTTTGACAACCTATACAAAACAGCCAGTGAACTTCATGAAATGCGCCAATCGTTGGGGGCTGATGATTTAAAGAATGTGTTAAATGGTCTGCGCAGGGTTGACAGCGTGCTGCAATGTATCTTTTAGGGCGCTTAGACTAATTCGCCCACAAGCTTCACTCTTGCGAACGCTTCGTCTCGGTGCGGCGCCATCTCTAACTCTTCAGTTAAGTCTTTTCCAGCGTCATGCATGCCCATGTGGTCTCCTTCCATCCAGAAACTGCTATCCGTGACTTCGTAGACTTTGCCTTGGTATGCTATGTAGGCTGGTTTACCGTTTTTTCCGTTATTTTGCTGTAGTTCTAGGCGTGTTATCTTTTTTTGTTCTGCCAAAAAATTCACCTTATCTTTACTGTCTAAAAGTTTGAGGATGGCTTTAAACGTTTTCAGGGCTTGCTGAAGTCAGTTTCTTATAACGGGGCTGGTTGATGATTGGTAAGCGGCGTTTATGTTGACGCTGCCTAAGTTTGTTCGGCTGTTTATTTCAATGTTGCTTGCAGCAGGGTAATTGTCGGATTGGATGGGGGATTGGTTGCCTGAAAAATGCTGCAAATCCGAATGTATACTTCCCAAGTTAGTTTGCGAAATGATTTTTGCTCCAACGTCGCCGTCGATTTGCAAGCCAACGTTTACTGAGCCTAATTCTGTGACCGCGTTAACTTGCAGGTTCCCTTGGAGCGTTTTGGTTTCGGTTATATCCATAGTAACTGAGCCAGCGTTTGTCTGTAAAGCAACGGTATTGTTTCCTTCAATGTTGACTTGACTCATTCGAAAGTCCACGCTTCCAGCTTGAGTTCTAAGAGTCACGTTTCCTGCAACTGTCACGTTCTGCAGGTTCGCTTGAACAGCGCCCGCTACCGATTGCAGGTTAAGGAACTCAAAAGTTGCGGGTTTATCAGCAGTGAGGCTGACTTGCCCCGCTTGTGAGGTAACGTTGAGGTTTAGCGTTAACGCTGGGTTAAGGTAAATGTTGCAGTCAACGTTGAGTCTTGAAAAAGAAGGGGATTCCGTAATCTTTGCCGTTATTGTTAACTCGTTGTTTTCGGTTTGATTGTAAAAGGTTACTTGCATGGGGCTATCGCTGCCGCCGCCGAAGTTGCTTTTTGAACCTGTCCCCTCAAGGGTGATTATGAAATTATCGTTGGTTACGTTTTGGGTGAAAACGTTTACTTTAAGCCCTTCAGTTTGAACATTAAGGTTTAACTTGTTAATGTTAATCGTGTTGTCTTGGTATGTTTGCCCAAAGTTCACCGTCGAGAACGGTGCAGCAAGCAATGCAGCAACCACTACACCCACAACTAAAATGGCAACTAACGCAACGGCTACTATCATAATGGGGTCATTTTTAATGGGCTTCATCGGAGTTGATGGAGCTGGGGACACATAAGTGGCGACTGGTGTTCCGCATTTCTGGCAGAAACGCGCAGTCTCATCAAGTTTAGTTCCGCATCTACGGCAATAGGGCAACTGTTGAAACCTCAAGCTACGAGGTATGCGTTTACAAAATTTAAGCATTACCAAAAATAAACTTCACAGTGCTTCATAGCAATTTTAATAAGGTTGGGGCTGAACGATTTGTTGGAGATATCCGTTTGCCTGAGAAAGTTTTAGTTACATCTGCTTGGCCATACATCAACGTCACGCCGCACCTTGGCAACCTTGTCGGTTCAGTTTTGTCCGCCGACGTTACAGCCCGCTACTACAGGCTGAAAGGCGACGACGTGTTGATGGTGAGCGGTTCAGACACGCACGGCACCCCCATCGAAGTGGAAGCCATAAAGCAAGGCATAACGCCTAAAGAGTTAACCGACCGCAACCACGCCAAAGTCGCTGAACTCTTCCGCAAATGGGACGCCTCCTTTGACAACTACACCAGCACAGAGAACCCAATCCACAAGCAATTCGTCCAGAAAACCTTGCTTGAAATCCAAAAAAACGGTTACATATTCGCTCAAGACACCCAAATGCTCTACTGCGAACACGACCAGCGCTTCTTGCCCGACCGCTTCGTAGAAGGCAAATGCCCCTATTGCGGTTGCGAGAAAGCCCGCGGCGACCAATGCGACTTGTGCGGCAAGCTTTTGGAGCCAACTTTGCTGGTGGACCCTTACTGTGTAATCTGCAAAAGTAAACCCACGGTGAAAACTACTCGCCACTGGTACATCGACCTCTCCAAACTCTCCGAACCCCTAACCCAATACCTAAAAGATAACCAGCAGCTTCCAGCCAACGTCAAAAACTTCAGCTTAAACTGGATAAAAGAAGGCTTAAAACCCAGAGCCGTCACCCGCGACGTCGAATGGGGCATCCCAGCACCCTTCCCAGGAGCGGAGGGCAAAACCGTCTACGTTTGGGTGGACGCCGTCTTAGGCTACGTTTCCGCAACCATCGAACAGTCCCAGCGTATGGGTGAGCCTGAGAAGTGGCGGGAGTTCTGGTTTAACAAGCAAGCCAAAACTTTGTATTTCGTGGGCAAGGACAACATCCCCTTCCACACAATCATTCTGCCAGCGTTGCTTTTAGCTTCAGGGGAGGGCTATAATTTGCCGTGGAACGTTTCCGCCACCGAATTCCTCCAGTTCAAGGGCCAAAAAGCCTCCAAGAGCCAACGCGTCGGCATCTGGATAGACGAAGCCTTAGAAATGTTCCCCGTCGACTACTGGCGCTTCTTCCTCATAGCCACAAGACCCGAAAGCAAAGACACCAACTTCACATGGACAGCGTTCATCGAGAAAATCAACGCTGACCTAAACGACACATTCGGCAACTTTATCCACCGAACCCTAAGTTTCATAAACAGCAAATTCGACGGGCAAATCCCAGCGCCAACCAAACTCGACAAAGACGACGAAGCAATATTACAAGCGGTAAAGGAGAAAGTGGAACAGGCGGCCAAGGAAATTGAAGATTCATGGCTGCAATCCGCCACAAACACCCTCATCGGCATAAGTCGCATAGGAAACCAGTACCTAAACGACAAGGAACCATGGAACCTGATGAAAACTGACAAGGAAAAAGCTGGAACCATCTTTTACGTGGCGACGCAAGTGGTTAAGGCAGTCGCCGTGGTATCTGAGCCATTCATGCCCCAGACGGCACAGCAGCTTTGGCAAACACTAAACCTCCCGGGAAGCGTTCAAGCGAGCAGTTGGAGCGAAGCCTTAAAACCCATAGAAGCAGGGCACAAAATCGCGAAGCCCCAACCGCTATTCCACAAAATAGACGCCGACGAAACAAAACTCGAAGAAATGCTGGCGCAGATAAGAGCAAAGCAGGCAGGTCCAAAATAATCGAGGCTCGCTGATGCAGATAAAAGCAGACCTCCATGTTCACACTACCTACTCGAAAGATTCACTGATAACCCCAAAAGACCTTGTTTATTACGCGAAGAAACGCGGGTTGAACGCTGTCGCCGTCACCGACCACAACCAGCTCGAAGGCGCCTACAAAATAGCTAAAGAAACAGACTTCCTAATTATTCCTGGTATGGAAGTCTCCAGCAGCGACGGGCATATTGTTGCGCTCAACATCCATGAGCTCATCCCCCGAGGTTTTAGTGCTGTAGAGACAGTAGAGCGGATTCATAAGGCAGGCGGAGTCGCAATCGCATGTCACCCCTACGTTCAATTCAAGGGGTGCCTAAGGGAAAAGGTCTGCGCAACCTTTGATGCTATAGAAGTCATTAACGCCCGAGCTTTCCCATTCAAAAACAGCGTGAAAAAGGCTGAGGAAACCGCGGAACGTTTGAAGCTTTCACGTGTGGCTGGAACCGACGCGCATTATGGTCCCCAAATTGGATATGGGTACACGGTTATTGAGGCGGCTGAACCCAGCGTTGAAGCCATAGCTAAAGCCATCGTGGAGGGGCACTGCCAACCCTTCGGTCAACCTGTGCCTTTTACCTTGAACCTTCAGCAGGAACTTCAAAGGGTAAAGCGGATGGCAAAAAAATTCATCCACACCTAAGAAACAATCATTTACGAAAGCGGTTTTGCACTTGCCAATTATGACGACTTATTGTTGGAGGAATTGAGCCTGAAAGCCAACAAATCCAAACCAATCTTCTTCGCATCCCGAACAGGATTAACTTTTGAGGCACCCTTATTCCTCTCAGCCCATTCAACCGCCACTTCCACTACTGGAAAACCGAGTTTTTTGCAGCGCACAATCATTTCAGTGTCAAAGAAGTAACCGTCTGATTTAGAAACGTTCAACACTGCCTCTGCTACTTCGCGGCTCATTGTTTTGAAGCCACATTGGTGGTCATGGATGCCGTCAAGAAAAAGCAGCCTAACCGCCAAGTTGTAGGTTAAACTAAACAGCGTTCGAGAGACACGGCGTTGAACGCGCGAGCCCTTGACATGTCGGGAGCCGATTGCCATTCCCCCGTTCTCTTTAACTACCCGTAGAAGCTGCGGCAAGCATTCAAGGTTAGTTGCTAAGTCGACATCCATGAAAGTTATGATTTTGCCCTTCGAGGAGCTGAGGGCGTTTTTGATGGCTTTACCTTTTCCTAAACGGGTCGGCGAATGAAGTAAAACAAGGCGCGGGTTGCGCTTGGCCATTTTTGCAACAATAACATCTGTGCCGTCGGTGCTGCCGTCTTCAGACACGATTATTTCGTATGATTTGGAAAAGGACTGGACAGCTGCTTCAACTTCGAGCACGCACTTTTCAATTTGTGCTGCTTCGTTGTAGGCTGGCAGCAGGATTGAAATTTCTTTGTTAGGCGCCCCACTCTTCAAGTTGTATTCAACCTTTCCCAAACTGGGAAAACAAATGATTCTATACCATAAATGAATTGCGTATTTCCCCCAAAATTTTAACAGCGGCATTCCGTGAGCTATCGCAAACTCTTTTTAGACGCAAGCATTAATTCTCATTCTAAAAAGGGGTCGCTAAACATTACCTCAACAATCGGCAACAGCGGGCAGCCTCCATCTATAAAAGCGAAGCTAGGCCAGCGACTCAAAAGTAGTCTAAATCGGCAATGGCAGACAGTTGTTGTGTTCGGGAAAGTGCACCGCTATCGACTGGCATTGGTTGTGTTCTTGGTTATTTTTGCTGTTGCTTTGTTGTTTAATTTGGGTTATATGTCGGTTCAATGGGATGAAATGCCCCACTTGTATGGCGGCTTACTTCTTAGCCATGGGCAAACGTGGGATTACATGACAACCTATGGTTATTATCCTCCAATCTTCGACCTCGTGACAACAGGCTACTTCCAAATATTTGGAGTAAGCCAGATTGCAGGGCGTTTGGTGGCTGTTACTTTTTCGTTGCTGGCGATTTGGCTGTTATTCGAGTTTACCAAGCGGACTTACGGGCAAAGAAACGCGTTAATCGCAAGTGTCCTTTTGGGTACGATGCCGGGGTTCTTTTGGCTCTCCAGAGTAACCATGCTGGAAACCATGCTCATCTTCTTCTTCACCCTGGTAATGTTTGCTTTCTACTCGTGGATAACCAAGGATACTTACAAGACGCTTCTCTTCAGCGGCTTAGCTTTAGGCATAGGCGTTTTGGCAAAGTACCAGATTGTAGTTGCCACCATAGCGATGCTTTTGAGCATTCTGTTTCTGTGCAGGAAAAAATTGAAGATTAGATTTACAAAGTTTTTGCTGATTTGTGTGGTCGTGGTTTTGGTTGTGGTGCCGTGGTTTTTAATGATTTACCACTACGACGGAGTAACCAAATTTGAAACCATCAAGTACGTTATGAGTGAAGGCGGAGAAGACCGACCTGCCTACAGCAACCGATTCCAACCCATCCCCGTGTACTATCTGGTTGAGATGGCTTGGCCGTTTAACGACATAGCCGTTCACCCCATCTCGCTGCCGATTTTTGCTTTAGGCTTGTGCGGCTTGGGTTTGTTTGCTTACCGAAGAAAAAAACAGGACATCTTTTTCCTTACGTGGTTTGTGGTGGTTTATGTTTTCTTCACGATTATTCCGAACAGGCAGTGGCGGTATGTGACCCCGCTTTTTCCCATCTTAGCCATTTCAGCCGCATGCTTCATCATGTTCCTCTACGGCAGAGTCCACGCGTGGAAACCTCAACAGGTCGGAATCAAGGGCGACCGCTTGAAGAAGCTTGCATCTGCATTCTTCATCGTCATAATAGCGTCTACGGTTGCTTACGCCAGTTATGATTCTTATCAGATGACCATTAGAGACCAAATCCACATTCCGATACAAGAAACCGCGGAGTATTTGGCGGCGCATTTGGACCAAAACCAGTCAGCCGTGCTCGTTTGCGCCTTCAACCTTCTTGACCAGGACATGTTCAGGTTTTATTTGCCTTCAAACATGTCCAGAGACCAAATCTGGCAGTACCCAGCCCTGGCGGTCGATGCTTTTACGCCTAACTTTAACATTACAGAATTTGTCAGCTTATGCGAGGAACGAAATGTAAAATACATTATTCTTTTTGACTGGGGACCGCACACGAAATTTTTCAATACAACATTAGATTATATGCAAGTCCAAACCCTGATTTCTGACACGCACAGGTTCGGAGACCCGTCAGATCAGCCGTTCTTCGGTCCTTTCTCGAACAACAAAGGATACAGGCTTTTCTTAGTTCGCTTCCTAAGTTAAACGCTTAAACAGTTTCTAGAAACTCAAACCCTGTTTTCTCGTTTTTGGCTCGTTTAGCGGAACCGCCAGCCAACTCCAAAATGACCACTTCGCCGATTTGCCAAACATCCACACCCATCCGCACACAACCCGTAACGGCAGTGTCGTTTCTTCCGAAGCTTGCATGCATGTGCAGCTTGGGTTTGCCTTCTTCATCTGTGAAAATTGTTCCTACGCCGCAGGCTTCGTGGACGCCCCTCAAAAACGTAACCATGGGTTCTGGAGGCATCGCGTTGCCGTCTTTTGGTCCCACAACAACTTTGCTTTTGTCTTGGGCGCCGCCGAGGAAGAAGCAGAGGGCGCTTTTGACTTGTTTTTGGGCTGCGAATTTTTCTATGACTTCGTGGAGTCGTTCGTCATGGTGGAGTCTGAGTATGAAGATTCTTCCGAGGTTGGCTTCAGTGTAATTCAAGGTTTCTTGCCTCTTTTATGCTTAAAACGGAGAATATCAACTATAAAAGAGTTAAACTGAGGCAAAACTACTCTGTTAAAAAAGCAGGCGTTTTGCTGTTTATATTCTGTTTAGGTAGAGTGTTTGTTTTGCGTCTTCTTTTCTTTTCGGTGTAGGCACGTTTGAGCTACTGCCGTCTGCTAATGTAACCGTTGTTTCAAAGGCTACGGGGCAGTTTGAGCGGTGCCTTACTTCATTTTTCTGTGACGTATTTTTCGACCTCTTGAAGAGCCAACGTAATATCAGAGTATACTTATAAACATTGTCCTACTTTTAAATCTCTTGTGAACCAGCAATTAATATTGAAAATAATAAGCGATTATACACTCCAACGTGGTTAATTCTAAACAGTTATCCTTGCTTTTTAGCGGTTGAAACGGTCGTTTTTCCACACATTGGCGCTGTCACTATAGCCCCTGCGCTCCCAGAACCCCAACTCTTTGCCCCTTGTAAACCGCAAATGCACCACCCACAACGCGCTCTTGTAGGCATATTTACTTGGAACAATCAATCGCACGGGAAAACCTAACCCTTCATCCAGCGCTTCACCCTTAAGTTTGTAGGCTAAGAGCACATCGTCGCCTGCAAGTTCCTCCCGAAAAAGCGAAGTCGTGTAGTTGTCGGCGCACTCAAAAGTCGCGGCTTTCGCCACGTCCTTGGGCTTGACGAGTTTCTCGATGTCTCTTATGCACACGCCTTCCCACTTGCAATCCAGTACGCTCCAGCCTTCCACGCAGTGAAAATCGCTGACGGAAACAGTTTGGGGTAACTTCAGGAAACCATTCCAGCCGAGTTTTACGGGGTTTTCGACTTCGCCGTCAACGGTCAAGGTGTAGCTTTCGAGTTTTAGTTGGGGGTTGGTTGAGGTTATGCCTAGATGATCAGTACCCCAGCGTAAGATGCGGTCTGTGGCGGTTTGGTCTGGCGGTAATTTTCGGTTTTTAGAAGTCAAGAATTACCACTAATCAAACATATCGATTTGGAAGAGAAAAAGGTTGCTTAACCCATCAGCCTGTTTGGAAAAAGCTCGACAGCTGCTTCTGCCTTGGCTCTTCCCTGCTGAAACCTGAAACCCTCACGCCGACCCTCCGCACTTCAAGCGTGGATTCCGCCAAGAACTTCTCAAAAAGGGCTCTGACGTTTCTTCTGATTGTTTCTTTGTCTTTTGCGGGTTGCTCAAGCGTTATGGACCTGCTCTTGCAGCTTAAATCAGTCATAACCACGTAAATCGCCACCTGCCTAAAACTCAGGTTCTTCCCCGCCACTTCTTTGAAGACGTCTTCGGTTAATTCGTCGGTTTTATGCAGAATAAACTCTAAGTCGCGTGTGTCCTGCTTTAGGGTGCCGATTCGGCTTATTGATTCAGCTTCACCCTGCTCCACAACGGGTTCGTTGTCTACGGCGTTTGCGGCATTGTGGAAGTAGATGCCCATTGCTTTCCCGAAAACCTCGATAAGCCTTTGCGCATCGAACTTTGCCAGGTCGCCGATTGTTTTTATGCCCATCTGCTCCATTTTGGCACAGGTTTTTTTGCCAACACCCAAAAGCCGATCAACCGCCAACGGCGCAAGGAAAGCCTCTGCCTCGTAGGGTTTGATGATGGTTAAGCCGTCGGGTTTTTGGCTGTCGCAGGCGATTTTGGCGATGAGCTTGTTTGGTCCGACGCCCACCGAAAATGAGATGCCGACTTGGTTTTTAACGTCAACCTTGATTTTTTGGG
>PLNS01000024.1 GCA_003141855.1 Candidatus Bathyarchaeota archaeon
CGTCAACCTTGATTTTTTGGGCGTAGTCTCTGGCTTTCTCGAAGCTGCTTTCAACCTGCTCGGTCACATCCAGATAAGCTTCGTCTATGCTGACTTGTTCGAGGCTGGTTGCGTAGCCGCGGAAAATCTGCATTATCCTATCGCTGATTTGGTCGTAGTATTGGTGGTCTACGGGCAGGAAAACGGCGTCTGTGCCTTCTAGTTTGCGCTTTGCCATGAATAGGGGCATGCCTGATTTTACGCTGTATTTTCTGGCTAGGTAGTTGCTGGTGCTTACTGCTCCGCTCTCCTCCGTTCGCCCCGAATAAACGCCCACGACGACGGGTTTGTCTTTGAGGGCGGGGTTGCGGAGTTCCTCGCATTGCGCAAAGAAATAGTCGAAGTCAGCCAGCATCACCACACGGTCCTGCATCAGCCTATCCTCCCTTTGGTTTGGGCATTAGCCATGAACCGTCGCAGGATGCAGTGTTTAGTTGAGCTAAGCCTTCGCGGCAAACACCAAACTTCAACCCGTTAGCTTCAGCCAAATCGCGTGTGCTCTTGAGGATTTTGTATCTGAGTTCTTTGGGGAGAAGAGCGCTGCCGCCGATTCTTTCGCCCTGCTGGAAATACAGCGGTTTCAGCTTTTCCGCCACTTGGGGAATGGCTGCGGTGAGGCGCAGCCAATTGTCGGCTTTTGCCTTGTAGGTTGAACAGGTTATGTGTTTGACGCCTATGCTTGCCAGTTCCTTGATGAGTTTCTGCGGTTGGTCGTTTACGAAGGGGATGATTGGGTCGATGCGCGCGGAAACGGGGATGCCTGCTTTGGTTAAGTCCTGCGCTGCCCTAAGCCGCTGGGAAGGCGAGGGCGCAAACGGCTCGATGACTTTAGCCAAGTTATCGTCATCGGTGGTTATGGTTAACGCAACCGTCGCGGGAACCTTACAGAGCAGGTCGTCGTCTCGGGCGACAAGGTTGCTTTTGGTTATGATTTGGATTCTGCAGTTACTTTGCACAAGGATTTCGAGACACCGTCTTGTCAAGCCCTCAGTCGCTTCGGCTCTTGGGTATGGGTCGGATGAGTTGGATATGGAGATGGTTTCGCCGTTGAGCTTAGTCGCCTCCCGCTTGAGCATTGCGAGGGCATCTTTTTTTGGTCGGCAATCTTTGAAGTTGGGGATGTAGCTAGATGCATAGCAGTAGGTGCATTGGTGGTCACATCCCGTGTATGGGTTAAACGTAAGCTTAGGCGGGCATGTGCACAGCCCACTGCGCCACGGGTCAAAGCTTGAAATCAACGGCACCGGACATTCACTACCCCTACTATGCGGTGTGGGCAGACAAAAAGTATTCGCAGAAAAACGAACATATTTGGAGCCTAATAGAGGTTCATTGCAGAAACCTAAGAGGGGAGGTCGCTATTGGTTTTTTTCAAGTCATTAGCATGTTGAAATTTAAGAGCACAAGGATATTGTTTTTCTTAGGCAAACACCTAAACATTTCCTGCAGACTCACCGGTGGAAACATGTCCAATGAAATACCAAGAACCGTTTATTGGCTAGACAACACTCTATACCTGAACATAACTAACCGGTGCTCGAATTGCTGCTATTTCTGCCTTAAACGCTACAGGAGCGACGTCGGGGGCTTCAACCTCAAACTCACAAAGGAACCCACTGTGGCAGAAATCACGGCTGAACTCAGCGAGGTTTTGCACATGCGGAGCTGGAACGGCTTGGTTTTCTGCGGCTTCGGCGAACCAACAGAGCGACTGGATGTTTTGCTTGAGGTTGCGCGGTGGGTGAGGCAACATTACGGGAGACCACTACAAATCCGCTTGGACACAAACGGGCATGGCTATGTGCTGAATCGTGGCAGGGATGTGGCGGCTGAGTTGAAGGCAGCAGGCATCGACAAGGTCAGCGTCAGCCTAAACGCTGGAGACGGGGAAACTTACATGGAGATTTGCAAGCCCGCGTTTCCAGACGCGTACGAGGCGGTGCTGGATTTCATACGCAAAGCCAAGCTGGTACTCGCTGTTGAGGTTACGGCGGTGCGGCTGCCTGAAGTGGATTTGGCGAAGGCGCAATCTGTTGCTGACGGTTTAGGTGCAGCGTTTAAGGTCAGGGAGCACGTTCCTTGCTTCTACTAACTGAGCCTCGCTGAAATAGAGGTTTAGTGCCTGCTTAACATAATAAAATGCTGCAGGCTCAGCGAAAACGTTTTAAACCAAACGCGTCAATGCCAGTTGCTGGAGAGAGAAATCATTGAGGAAAACATCGCTCTTTGAGTTCGAAGTGCCCAGCTACAGAAAACGCTCAGTCGGGCTCGCAGCAAACAATAAGCACGCAAGATAAAGAAATACTTGAGGCGCACCAAACCTAAGTATCGCTTACTTAGATGTTTTTCTCGAAGACAAAGCTGAAAGAACCGTTTTCCGCTTAATGTAAAGCAACAAGCCAACCAAAACTACGTCAACCACAACGGGTATTATCCAAGATTGAAATTCCGCAACTTGGTCAGCGTCAGAGAAAACCACGACCAAATCACCCGGCAGCGGCTTGCCGTATTCGGAATGCATTTGGATGACAACAACGCTTGTGGAGCCTTCTTTGGTTGTTGTGTAGTTTATGGGGTTCCATTTGGCGTCGGTTTCGGTTGTGTAAGCGCGCAGGTCTGAGGTGTTTGCTTCGATGCGTACCGTAAAGTAGGCGGTGGAGTTGGTGCTTTGCGGCGACAGGTATGGGCTGATGTTTAGGTCGTAGAGAAACAGGTAACTCCCATTCACCACTTCCAATGGATGTTCGTAGTGGATTTTTAGCACAAAAAAGCCTGAAACGTTGCCAAGGACACTGTAAATCATCCCCCAGTCGCCGATGGCTGTGTGATGCAGGGCGTCAGGGTTCGATTGCGTATAGTTGCTCCAGCTGAGTTCTCGGTCGCCTAATGTAACGTGGATGTTGGTTGTTTCAGGCGGCATCGGGTAAACCATAGGCAACTCGCCACTAAAAGCGCAATCCGACTGATTTTGAATGTAGATGGGGTAGTTTCCGTCGATTTTAGCCCACAAAGTACCGTTGATGCGTGTGATGGTATAGTTAACGTACTCCGCTGGCATGGATAATGCTGGGAATGACCCGTCAGGATTCGCCGATGCAGATGGAACAAGTTGGAAGATAGCTGCCGTTGAAGTTAAGAGCGCCAAGATGAGCATTATTGCTAACGCTATTTGCTTCATAAGTTGCCAACTGTTATTGTGTTTTGATAGTTTAAATTATTTTGCAAAATCCGCCTCAAGCAAGCGCATCTTCCCCAAAATTTGGCACTAACGCGAACATATTAATTAGTTATAGCGAGATACTTCCTATTGCTAAATGAGGAATGAGCACTTGGCTTCTCTAAGAGCATTAGCACCATCATTAACAAGAATAACCGTAGCAGGAGCAGTAGGCGCAGCGTTTCACATTGGACAAGGCGACTGCGACCTAGTTGATGCGAAAGCCGTTGAATTTTCAAGAGCAGCCCTCGCGCAAACAGACGTTGAAGGCGAAGTTATCTGCTGTGAAGGACCCAAAGACAACGCTCCAGCGTTCGCTTACCGAGAAAAAGTCGGCACGGGCAGAGGCCCCAAAGTGGAATTCATCGTGGACCCAGTGGACGGCACAACAGCTGCAAGCAAAGGCAGAAAAGACTCCATATCCGCATTGGCATGCGCGCCAGCAGGATGTTTCCAAGTTTTACCTGACGACGGCTACTACTTCAAAATCGCGACTGACCACCATTCCATAGGCAAATTATCCATGGACATGAGCATCGAAGAAATCGTCCGCACCGTAGCCAAACAAAAAAGCATGCCATTACAAAACTTTACCGTGATCATGCTTGAACGCGACCGACACATAGAAATCCTCAAAACACTCAGGCAACTCGGCGTAAGAATCATCCTTATCCCCGATGGCGACATCGCAGGCGCAGTTGTTTCATGCTTTTCCCAATCAGGCGTTGATTTACTCTTAGGTGCAGGCGCGGGTCCAGAAGCAACCATAGCCGCCACAGCCGTAAAATGCCTTGGCGGAACGATGCTTGTTAAAGTTTGGGATGAGAAAAAAGACGCTAAACGCATGGAACGCTTAACAAAAGCTGGCGTGGACGTTAACAAAACCTATGACCAAGATGAATTGGCAAAGGGAAAGGAACTGGTGTTTGCAGCTTCAGGCGTAACCAAAGGCGAACTCCTCGATGGCGTACGCTTAATCCGAGACGGCGCACTGGTACATTCAATCTGCATGCGGCTTCCAAGCGGCACAATGGAGAAGTCGGAGACGACTCTGCGGTTTAAGGGGCATCCAGTTTACAAGCAATTTTTGCCCTAATTTTCCGTTTTTAGAATACGTTTTTAATTTTTTATTTTATTCTTATTAGGCAAGGTGTCTTATTTTTCATGAGTAGTTCTGGGATTGATGAATGGGCACTTGTAAAGAAAAACCGGAAAAAGAAACAACCGCGATAGGAGAAGAGGAACACAACAAAAGAGTACTTGTTGCCTTCGCCTTTTGGCTAGGTGCAACAATCCTCGTCAGCGGCTTACTGGACCTGTTTGCTAAAGGGTTGCCGCTTGGCTTCACTGTTCCAGTCCTGAGCCTTCCAGCAACCGTATCCCTGATTCTCTACTACGCTGCAATCCTCACAGCGGCAATCTACATTGGAGTTGTAGGCTTAAAGGAGCTGGTTTTGGAGAAACGCTTCAGCGTAGAGTTCCTGATGGCGGTTGCAGGTTTAGGCGCACTTTTCCTCGACTACCGCTTTGAAGCAGCCACCGTGCTGTTCCTCTACTGTTTAGCAGAATACTTTGAAGGATACATCCAAAGCAGAGCCAGAAGAACAGTTGAAAAAATATCCAAAGTCATTCCTGAAAATGCGCGCGTATTAAGCGACGGCACTGAGAAGAGTGTTAGCGTGAATGAAGTGGAACCCGGAACTGTTATTCTCGTTAAGCCTGGGGAGCGTATTCCCTTAGACGGCAACGTGATTGATGGGTTCTCGCATGTTGACCAGGCTTTGGTTACGGGCGAGTCGGTTCCTGTGCCTAAAAAAGTGAATGACTGCGTGTATGCTGGCACCTTAAACACCACTGGAGTGCTCAAGATTGCGGTTACCAAGAAAGCCACTGAAACCTTGGTTTCGCGCATTGTTCAGCTTGTGGTGGAGTCACAAAAAAGAAAGGCGAGTATAGAGCGGTTGGTTGACAGGTTTGCTAAAATTTATGTGCCCATCGTAATTGCGCTGGCAGTTTTCACCGCTGGAGCCTTGCCGTTCCTTGTGGGTGGAACTTTCCAAACCTGGTTCTACCGCTCCCTCATACTGCTCGTGGTCTCTTGCCCAAGCGCCTTCATCATCTCCGTTCCAGCTACAATCTTCATCGCAATAACCATCGCAGCCAAAAGAGGCGTAATAATCAAGGGCGGAATCTTCATCGAAAAACTTGCAAAAGTAAAATCTGTTGTTTTTGATAAAACAGGCACGTTAACTCTCGGAAGACAAGCGGTTCATGAAGTAAGGCGAGTTGATATTTCTAGAGCTGAAGACGAAGCGATAACATACGCTGCTGCCTTAGACCAGTTTTCTAACCATCCCATTGCGCAGGCTATCGTTCGGAAGGCTATGGAACGAGGCATAGACCTCAGCAAAGTCAAGGTAACCGACGTGGTGGAGGTTCCAGGCAAAGGCATCGTGGGCTTAGTGAACGATAAACACGTAGCGATTGGCAACGTGGAATTCATGCGCGAATTGGGCTGCGACTGCACGGAAGCCTTTGAAATTATCGCTGGCGACATCCACACTGCCGTCTGCATCTCAGTCGGCAAAGTAGGTTTAGCCGCGGTTTGCGTTGTTGACGAAGTTAGAGAGGATGCCCTAAAATCTATCCGCGCACTAAAACAGGCGAATATTAAGACTGCCATGTTAACGGGAGACAAAACCGAGATTGCTAAAGATACTGCGAAATCACTTGGCATTAACGATGTGTATGCGGAACTGTTGCCTGAGGATAAACTGAAATGCATTGAAGACATGAAGGGGAAAGGCGGGCTTGTAGCAATGGTCGGCGACGGCGTTAACGATGCGCCTGCGCTTGCCGCTTCAGACGTCGGAATCGCCATGGGCGCACGCGGAGTGGATGTTGCCTTAGAATCAGCGGACGTCGTGCTGGTGAAGGATGAGTTGTCGCAAATTCCTTACTTAATTAAGCTAAGCGAAAAAACAATGGTTATTGCTAAACAGAACATCGCCGCGTCATTGGTGGTTAAATTGATTCTGGGCGCTTTGGGCTTGATGGGTTTAACGCCGCTGTGGTTCACGGTGGCTTCAGGCGACGACGGAGTAACCATGCTGCTCTTGCTGAATACTCTGCGTCTTGAAAGAATAAAATAGGCAGTTGACCGAGGACTTTCAGGTTATTCTATGAAAAATTAATAAGAGTAAAAAATAGTTCAGATGAGCATGCCTAAGACTTATCCGAAGACCCAGCCAAAAAAGACTAAGACAAAGAAGAAGCAGCTCAGGACTCAACCAAAATTTAGCCTGATGAAGAGCAAATTTTATTGGATAACCTTGGCATTGACGATTCTTGTTTTTACTGTTGCCTACGGATACCTTATGCAAATCTCTATAGGCAAAGAGTTGTTGATATTGGGCAGTATTTTTTCGGTGATGGGCTTTGCATTTTATGTCGGGTTTAAGGCTTCAGAAAATTATAGCAAAAGGGCAACTTTCATTTTTGTTGGAGCATCCATTGTTGGCTTTAGCATTTGGGCTGCAATGGTGCTTTCCTTTAACGCAACTGGGTTTACATCGCAGATTTCAAGTTCGATAGGTGTCGACTTCTTTGCCATAACAAGCCTGGTGATTTGCCTGATTGTGGGAGCGTTCATGGGAGACTTGATAGGAAAGAATCGAGAAAGCCTGAGTGTTTTTGTTAATAGTAAATTGAGGAAATAACCAGCCGCCTTTAAATTTGCGAAAAGGGTTCTTTGGGGTTAATGGGTTTAACGCCGCTTTGATTTACGGTGGCTTCAGGCGACGACGGAGTAACCATGCTCCTATTGCTAAATTCGTTGCGCCTTGAAAGAGTAAAGTAAATGGTTTTGTTCTATCATTGATTTTTTTAGGTGCTGCTGAGTAGGAGTTAAAGCCGTTTCTATTCAATAGTTTTTGAGTTCTTGCGGTTAATTATTATTTTAGCAGCCTTGTATATTTCGAACCATATTATGCTGGCTAATCCTGCGCCGATGCAGATTAAGAGGTTGACTGGGTCAAGAGCGCTGAAACGGAAGAGACCGCTAAGTTGTGGGACATAAATGGCGAGCGCCAGGGCAAGTGATGCTATGCCAAGTATCCACCAGAAAGCATTGTTACGCTTGCGTAATGTTCCGATAATTGTGTGCTCCCAAGACCTGTTTGCCAAAATTAACGCTAGATTTGCAGTAACTATGGTTGCGAAAGCCATTGTTCGAGCGGTTTGCTCATCGAGGCCTCGAGTAGTAGAACTAACGAATATTAGGACAACAATAAGCAGAACAACAAAGCCCTGAAGGAAAGCAACCACAGCAGCTTCCCTATTGAAAAGCTTTTTATCCATACTGCGGGGCTTACGTTTCATCACATTAGCCTCTTCTTCTTCAGTCTCGAAAACCACTGAGCATGCAGGGTCAATAATCAATTCTAAGAAAACGATGTGTACTGGAAGCAGAATCAGAGGCCACCCAAACAGCACCGGAAGAACTGACATGCCAGCGATTGGGATATGAATTGAAAAAATGTACGCTATAGCCTTCTTCAAATTATCATAAATCCTACGACCCATTCTAACTCCGCTGACTATCGAAGTAAAATCATCATCCAAAAGCACCATCGAAGCAGACTCTCTTGCAACGTCAGTACCTCGTCCACCCATCGCAATGCCAATATTTGCCGATTTAAGGGCAGGCGCGTCGTTAACACCATCGCCAGTCATTGCAACAACTTCGCCATTGCTTTTGAATGCGTTTACAATTCTAAGTTTCTGTTCAGGAACAACCCTAGCAAAAATATTTACGTTTTTAATGCGCAGCCTCAGCTCTTCATCAGACATTTGTTCCAGTTCAAGCCCCGTGATGCAGTTTTCTGGAGATTTAAGGCCTATTTGTCGACCGATATTCTGGGCAGTTAATGGGTAATCGCCTGTAATCATTACCACACGAATGCCTGCACTGTAACATTCCTTAACTGCACCCACAACATTTGGCCTAACAGGGTCAGCAAACCCTACAAGCCCCAGAAAACTAAAAACAAAATCATGCTGCTCATGCGGTAATCCAGTTTTCTTAAAGGACGCCTTTGCTACTCCAAGCACTCTTAGGCCTTCCCTTGCCATTGCCTGAATGTGAATAGATAGCTCCTTAATTTTATTCTCATCAAAATGGCAGAGATCAGCTATGGCTTCTGGGGCTCCTTTCGCCGCTATTATGTAATCTTCCCCATTAGGTGAAATCCAAACGTTAGACATCGCAAGTAGCTTCTGGGAAAGCGGATATTCCTGCACTAGTTGCCAGTCATCATGAACATGCTCAGTTTTCGCAAACTCACCCTCGGTGAAACTTTTCATAGCCTTCTCCATAGGATCAAACGGGTCTTCTTTGCATGCTAGAACACTAAATTCAATCAATTCATGGCAAAAGTCAGGAGGCAGCTTCATAGATGATGCTATTTCACATATTTTGCCATTGGCTAACAATTTATGTACAGACATTTTGTTCTGTGTTAACGTGCCTGTCTTGTCCACACACAGAACTGTTACACCGCCTAAGTTCTCAATCGCATGAACCTGTCGGGTAAGCACATTTTTCTTCGACATTCGCCAAGCACCTAAAGCAAGGAATATGGTAAGTACAACAGGAAATTCCTCAGGCAAAATTGCCATTGCCAATGTTATTCCAGCCAAGAAACCTTCTATCCAATCAAGGCGTGTTAGTCCATAGACAACTATTATTATGGCACATAAGCTAAGGCCGACTATAGCGCTGTTTCTAACTATGTGGCTAATCTCTTGCTTTAGCCTTGTTTCGTCTCTTTCTACCTTTTGCAAAACGGTCCCGATTTTGCCCATTTCTGTTTTTGGCCCAGTGTTTTTGACTTCTGCAATTGCTTGACCTTGAATGATTAGTGTTCCAGAATAAACGTAAGGTAAATCGTCGCCGCCTGGTCGATATGTTTGTTCTTCACCATTCCAAGCAATCTTGCGTACTGGAACTGATTCTCCAGTGAGAAGCGCCTCATCAACCATCAGGTTGTTGCATGTTAATAGGAGGCAATCGGCTGGTACGCGGTCGCCTTCTGAAAGGATAAGTATATCCTTTGAAACAACTTCGCGCCCAGGAATTCTTTTTTGCTCTCCGTCCCGTATTACTAGAGCTCTGGGGCTGGACAGATTTTTGAGGGCATCTAACGCTTTTTCGGTTTTTTGCTCCTGATAAACGGTGATACCAATGGTGACGAAAACGAAACTCAGCAACACTATGCCTTCGGTGACATCGCCTATAATGAAGTAGAGACTGCCACTTGCGACTAGTAATAGGAAAATTGGTTCTTTAATGACGCTAAAGGCTATGCCAAAAATACCCCGTTTTCCAGAAGAGGGAAGTTCGTTATAGCCCTCATCTTTCAGCTTTCGGGAAACATCAGCACTCGAAAGGCCTGTTATCGAGTCTACATCAATATCTCGCATCAGGTCATCAACACAATTCAGTCCACCCAAAACTAGTAAAGTCGCTTAAAGGCATATCTGTCCGTTTATTAATTTTAGAAAATAATTACACTGTATTTAGATAGATAACTCTAACTCTTAAGTTATGCCTGTCCGTGGGAACCCAATCTTTTTCATTTGGCAAAAAAAGGAGATCAACAATGACATAGCATTGCAGGATAAGGAGGATTAAAAAAACGAAAACTTTTCACAGAAACTTTAAGAGCACAATCAATCAGCATGTTCTAAAGACCAAAGCAAGGACAGATCAACATTGAAATTTGGAATAATGACGCGGAACATGGAAGCATGGAGCTCCACGCAAGTCCGAGAAGCACTAACTAAACGGGGCATTCCGTACGAATGCTTCACTTTTCCAAGACTTGTCGCACGATTAGCGTACAAGCCTTACTTTAAAGTCAACGGCACCAGCATCCTCGACGACTTAGATGCGCTTATCATTCGCCCAATCGGGCGGGGTTCGCTTGAGGAACTTGTTTTCCGAATGGACATGCTCTACAAGCTGGAACGCCAAGGCTTCTACATGGTGAATCCGCCCTCAGCCATCGAGCACTGCGTCGACAAATACGACATACTAGCCATCTTAGAGGATGAAGGCGTTCCTGTACCACGCACCTTAGCCACCGAAAGCGTCAACGAAGCCCTAAAAGCCTTCAACGAACTCGGCGGCGACATAGTCGTTAAACCAATCTTCGGCTCTCGCGGGCAAGGAGCCACACGCGTAAACGACATAGACATCGCCGACACCGTCTTTAAAGCCATAACGTTCCACCACGGCGTAATCTACATGCAGGAATTCGTCCCCCACGGACACTCAGACATACGCGCATTCGTCATCGGAGACCAAGTCGTTGCATGCATGCGCAGGGTAGCTACTGGTTGGAAAACCAACTACAGTCAAGGAGCAAAACCTGCACCGGCACAAATCAGCAAAGAATTCGAGGAAATAGCCATAAAATCTGCTAAGGCTGTTGGCTGCAAAATTGCTGGCGTAGACATCCTTGAGGGACCAGATGGACCACGCATCGTTGACGTGAACAGCCAACCGGGATGGAAAGGCTTGCAGGTAGTTGCGAAAGTTAACATTGCTGAAGAAATCGTGAACTTTGTTTTGGCGGAACTGAAAAAGTAGCTATTTCCCAGAAAGAATCTGCGTGTAAGGGTCATCGGCGACCTGAGGAAACTGCGCTTCTTTCCCGTTCCTAATTAGGACACTTTCTTTGTTTGCGGTGAAATCACCCAAAAAACACGCTGACAACCCATTCTTTTCTAATGCGGCTTTGACTTTTTCTTGCGCCTCAGGAGCAACAGCCGCCAAAATCGTTCCCGTCGAAGATATCGCTAACAATTGTTCATCGGTGAGTTTAAAGTAGCTCTGCAACGCCAAGACTTCTTGGGTAATAGGCAATTTTTCCCACTCTAATCTAAAGCCTACTTTTGATGCTTGCGCCAACTCGTTGAGTGCCGCCACAAAGCCGCCTTCCGTCGCATCATGCATCGCATGCACACCCTCAATCTCGGCAAGTTGTAGGGCTTCTTTCACGCAGCTTTGCATGTAGACCAGTTTGGCGAGATTTTCTTGTTTGTCAGCTCCGAAAAGTTCTTGCGCCTTTTGCCTGTGGGTAAGCGAGAAGTTGGTGATTGTTTCTAAACCTAAGGGTTTTGTGCACAAAATCAAATCGCTTGGCTTGGCGTTTCCCGGTGTAATCAACTTCCTTGGTTCTACGGTTCCATAAACCGTGCAAACCCCAAGTAAGTCTTTGAGGCTATCGTACATTCCCGTGTGTCCCCGAACAATGGCAATACCCAATTCATCGGTGGCTTGGCATGTTTGTTTCATAATTTTTTGGAATACTTCAGGTTTTGTTCCTATTGGTCCGAGGAGGTTTATGGTGCAGAATTCTGGTTTAGCTCCAAAAAGAGCCACATCCGAAGAAGCATAATTAATCAGCAGCCACCCAAACCACTCCTCAGGCACACCAGTGCATGGGTCCGTTGCAACCGCCACGTACTTGCCATGTAAAAGGTGAACTCCTGCATCATACCCAATCATGGGCGGAACGATGACTCGGAAATCCTTCTTTATGCAGTTTAGGAGTTTTTGGAGGTCTTCAGGAGCAAGCTTTCCCATTTGCCGTTAAACATCCTTACATGTACATTTTCAGGGCTTTGCTTTTCTGGAGCAGAAAAATCACGAATAGGCTTATCACGAGTTCGGGAAGCAGGTAGCTTCCGTTGTAGAGTGCCGAGTATACCCATGGGTTCATACCTGCAGGTGCGTACGAAGCGAAGAAGAGTACGCCCGAAATGAGGTGCATGATAAAGCGCCCTGTGATTGCAACTGCTACGCCCGCTAGCGCAAAGCGTTTCTGGAAGAACCCTGCTAAACCGAGGCAGCCAAATGCAAGCGGATAATCCAGCAGCACCTGAGGCAGATAGTATATTTGGGGCATAACTGCCAGCTGCACCAAACCATAGACGGCGCCTGCGATTAAGCCAATTTTTGGTCCCCTCCGAAGGGCAAGCCAAAGTATGGGCACCATGGAGGCTAAGGTGATTGAGCCGCCTTGGGGCAGTTGAAATATTATTATCTGGCTGAGCGCCGTTGCCAACGCAACGAAAATTGCGATTTCAGCTAAAACACGGGATGTTGAATAATTAGTATACTCTTTAGGTTTATTCGTGTTCAATTTTTTTCCCTCCGCCAGTATTACCTGGTTCAGGTTCCTAAGGGTCGACAGCAAACAGCCGTCCTCTCAGCCGGGTCATTTTCCCAGCTCCCCAAGACCTTATATGGGATAATGTTTTTAGGTTATATTTTAGTTTTCCTACCGTCAACACAAAGAAGAGGATTGTTTAGCATGCAGCCTATGCCTAAAGAATACAATTTTGCTGAAATCGAGCGGAAATGGCAGAGTAAATGGGAAGAAATGGCTATTTACCATTATGACTGGAACGATAAGGTGCGGGTTCCATTCAGCATCGACACTCCTCCGCCGTACCCGTCAGGCGAACTGCACATGGGCAACGTGCTTAACTGGACATACTTTGACATGGTTGCACGCTACAAGCGCATGCAAGGCTTTAACGTGCTTTTCCCGCAGGGTTGGGACTGCCACGGTTTAGGCATAGAAATCCAAGTGGAGAAAGCCAACAACATCCGCAAACGCGACTTGCCGTCGGACCAGTTCCGCAAGATGTGCATGGAGCTGGTTGAGCGGTACATTGCGATGATGAAGGAAGGCATCTTAAAGCTGGGCTGCAGCATCGACTGGACAACCGAATACCGCACCATGGACCCAGATTACTGGCGTCGCACCCAACTCAGCTTCATACTTCTGCAGAAGAAAGGCTACATGTATCAGGGCACACACCCCGTAAACTGGTGCCCACGCGATGAAACCGCCATCGCCGACGCCGAGGTTGACCACATAAAACGCGAAGGAACCCTCCACTACATACGTTTCCAACTTGAAGGCAGCAACGAATACCTGCTCATTGCCACGTCACGCCCCGAGTTCATTCCAGCATGCGTCGCCGTGGAAGTTAACCCAAAAGACGAACGATACAGCAAGTACATTGGCAGAAAAATCTCTGTGCCCCTAATGAACCGCGAGGTAACAATCATTGGCGAGGAATCTGTTGACCCATGCTTTGGCACAGGCGTTGTTCAGATTTGCACTTACGGCGACAAAGAAGACGTAAAAACCGTTATGAAACATAAACTCCCAGTTATCCGTCTTCTCACCGAGAACGGCAGAATCAGTGAAGCAGGCTGCAAATACGCAGGCTTATACATCAACCAGGCACGCGCAGCCATAGTTGAAGACCTCACTGCGGCGGGTTTGCTTGAGAAAACCGAGAAAATCATGCAGGAAGTCGGCGTTTGCGACCGCTGCAAAACCCACGTCGAAATCCTCGAACGCAAACAATGGTTCATGAACACCCGCAAACTAACCGACGCCGTCGAGAAAGCAGCTAACGAGGTTGTTTGGTATCCTGATTACATGAAAAACCGCCTCGTCGACTGGGCAAAATCGCTCGATTGGGACTGGGTGATTAGCAGGCAGCGGCTTTTTGCTACGCCGATTCCAGTTTGGTACTGCAAAAACTGCAACGAACTTATCTTGGCGCATGAGGATTGGGTACCCATTGACCCTAAACTGAAAAGTCCACGCTTAGAGAAATGCCCCAAATGCGGCGGCAAAGAATTCATTGCTGAACAGGATGTTTTCGACACATGGATGGATTCCTCAATCACATGTGCAGTTCATGCTGGCTGGCCAGACCGCGCCGACTGGAAACACCTTTTCCCAGCGGACGTTCACCCCTCAGGCACAGACATCATCCGAACATGGGCATACTACCTAATGGTCCGCCACTTAGCCTTATTCAACGAGAAACCCTTCAAGAGCTGCCTCATAAACGGCATGGTACTGGGTGCAGATGGCAGAAAAATGAGCAAGTCGTTGAAAAATTATGCTGCGGCACCTGAAGTTTTAAACAAAAGTGGCGCGGACGCAACTCGGCAGTGGGCTGCTGGCGGCGGAGCAACAGGCTCAGACATACCCTACCGCGCCCAAGACGTCGAATATGGCAGGCGGTTCTTGGTTAAACTCTGGAACGTTTCAGGCTTCGCAAGCAACCTCTTAGCCGACTACAAACCACAAGAAAACGCCGACATGCAACTTGAACTGCTCGACAAATGGATACTTAGCAAAACCGAAAACCTAACCAAAAAAGTCACCGAAGCCTTCGAAAAATGCCAGTTCAACATTGCCGTTGAGGAAATCCGCAACTTCACCTGGCACGTGTTTTGCGACTTCTATGTCGAAGCAGTCAAAGACAGGCTCTACCGATCCGATGTTTACGGCAGAGCTAACCGAGCGGCGGCGCAGTACACGCTCTATGAAGTGCTGTATCGCGTTCTGCAACTGCTTGCACCCGTGACTCCGCACTTAACCGAAGAAATCTACCAGCACATGTACCTTGACGGCAAAGGCTTTGCAAGCATCCAGATTTCTCCTTGGCCAAAAGTTAACCCAGCACTCATCAACGAAACCGCCGAAAAAGACGGCGACCTAATCACCGCAATCATGAGTGAAGTCCGCCGTGACAAAGCAGAAAAGAAAATGCCACTAAACGCACCCATCAAAAACCTAGCCATCTACGCTGGAAACGCTGAGACGGCAGGTGCAATTCAGCAGGGTTGCGTGGATATTGCGGCAACTTTGAAAATTGAGAACATCAAGGTTCTTGCTGAAAAGCTGCCTGAGGGCAGACAAGTCGGCCAAACCGAAGTTTACATCAAACCAGAATATTAGGCGATATAAATCATGTCAAAAAAAGTTGGATTGATTGGCTGCGGCGCCATCGGCACCGTTCTCGCGGAAGCGATTGAGCGGAAACTCGTGGTCTGCGATGAACTGGTGGTTTTCGATGTTGACGTTGCCAAAGCTCAGAAGCTTAAGGCTGCGCTTGATTTTCCTGTTAAGATAGCGGGAAGCGTCGATGAATTGCTTGCCTCCAAGCCGAAGGTGGTTGTGGAAGCGGCAGGTCAGCAGGCAGTACGGGAATACTACGGTAAACTTTTGGCGGCAAATGTCGACTTCATCGTCATGAGCACAGGCGCACTTCTAGATTTAAACACAAATACCCCTAAACTTCATTTTCCCTCAGGTGCCATAGGAGGGCTAGATGCACTCTCACCCGCCGCTTTAGCAGGAATCGACGAGATTACACTCACCTCACGCAAAAACCCTAAAGCCCTCGGAAAAACCAACACCCAAGAAGTCACATTATACGAAGGCTATGCAGAGGAAGCGGCAAGACAGTTTCCACGTGAAATGAATGTAGCAGCAACATTAGCGTTAACAGTTAAACCTGCCAAAGTTAAGGTGAAAGTCGTCTCAGACCCAGCTGTCACACGCAACACCCACCAAATCCACGTTAAATGGCGCTTCGGCGAAATGAACCTGCAGTTCGCCAACGACCCCCACCCAGACAACCCCCACACCAGCGCACTTGCAGCATGGTCAGCTATAAACCTGCTAAAATCGCAGCTAGAAAAATAGCAAACACCAAAAGCTTAGACATCTAAGGAAGCAGTTGAATAAAGCAATACCCCATTAAAATTCACGTCTCATTTCTTTGAGTTGAGCGACCATTAACTTATCTTTGGTGAAAAGCTATTAAACGACTGTTTTACGACCATAAAACATATATAAAATAGCTGTATTACGATTTAATTATGAATACGGAGATAACGATTCAGGTTCAAGGATACCAAGTCTTAGAAAAAAAAGTTAAGGATGCTGGAACAACGGGAAGGATTTACTTACCAAAGGAATGGATAAATAAACAGGTGAAGATTGTCTTGCTTGAACCAGCGACCGAGGAAGGTGAAAAGGATGAGTGACAATATGCTAAAAATAGTTGAGGAATATATCGTTTCCCTACTCGGTATTGAGGAGAAATCTTGTCCGACCGATTGGCATTTACAGAAAGAAATTTTCATCTTTACTAAAATGAACCCGAAAGCTAAACAATTATTTAATTTTGTCAGGCATTACGAAGGGCCATACTCTCAGATATTACAAGAGTCTGTTAAAGAACCGATGTTCTATGAGGATGCTTTTGTTGTAAAAAAGAACGGTGAGATTTGCCTAAGTGAACAGGGAAGACAAGTTTTTGAACAAATCAAAAGAGAACATGTAAATGACGAAAGATTTGCCCACTTACTTCACTCATTTAAGCTACTAAGAGAGATTTATGATAAACTATCAAAAGAGGAACTCTTGTTTTTAGTGTACATAACCTATCCCGACTACACCGAGTTTTCTAACGTCTCTGACCGATTGATAAAAGACCCAAAGAAAAGGGCTCAATTATCAGAAAGCTTGCTAAGAAAAGGCGTAATCACCGAAGAAAGATACAAGGAATTGATTGTTAATGCCGTCGAGTGACAGCAATACAATTCTAGCCGATAGCAGTTTCTATCTTTGCTTTCTAGAAGATATAGAACAACCACAAGTCCTGATACGAGTCTTGGACAAATGCGATTTTCTGATAACACCCATAGTTTACAAAGAAGTTAGCAAATCCGATAATTTCAAGAATATTCAAACTCACCCAAAGATGTTCTTGGTTCAAAAGCAATACCTCGGAGAAGCATTGAGACCATTATTTAGCAAGAAACAAATAGAAAAAGGGGAAACTGAGATCATAGAACTTGCATACCATCTTTACGCCGACAATACCCCGAAGAAATTTATTCTCGATGATAAGGAACCCAGACTATTTGTCCAGCGAAATCTTCCTTATCTTAAAAAACTAATGATAGGAACTATTGGTTTTGTAGGAGAGTGTTATTATGAGTATCATATTTTTGAAAAAGGGGAAGCTTCCACGACTGTGGTCGTAATCGGTAAATCAAATTTCCGAGTCTCAGCAGAAGTTATAAAGGAAGTACTCGCTAAGATAGACAGCAGATAAAAATGGTAGACATCGATATTTCCGAAACCATTGAAGATAAAAAATCTTGGTTTAACATTAAGAGATTTAAAATTGGTGGTGTTTCCTTTGAAAAACCAGAGAAGAGTCTTGATGTTAAAAACCTTGACCAGTCTAGCTATCGTAACCTGCATGGCGGCTTCAAGTTCTATGAAGTCGCTAAATCAATAAAATACGATTCTTTTATAGATTTATACAATCAAGATAATGGTCAAGCTATCGATAGTTTCTTTTACAAAAGGACCTGGCTTTCCGGTTTACCTAATGCCATTAACTTTACGCTTGAATTTAATCCATTCTTGCACATGAAAAATATTGAAGAAATGAGTTGGTTTTTCAATTACTACTATCCATATGCTCGTTTTATCTTGACAGTACCTAGCGTTAAAATGAAAATAACTGTTAACAAAAAACCTGTTCAAATAATCAGTTTCGAGGATTACATGCGATTTGTTGATTCGGCGTATAAGATTCTTGATGGTAAGAATAACAAACCGATATTCGTTCCAATATCTATGAAATATTTAGGTATCAGAAAACTAACGGAACTTGTACAGCACTATATGAAACAAGGGTATTATTACTACTGGTTTGATTTTGAGGGACAACCAGTAAATGAACGCGCCGTAGGCAAGTTAAGGCATATTTTTGATTTGATAAAAGACGAAGAAAATTATGGGAATGTAGTCAGTTATTTTACTAACATCAAAAGAGAAATACTTTCTAATTCTAATGAGTTAACAAGCGTTGCATCAGATGCTCTTAGTGCTGTTGCTGGCGCAAACTTTATCGGTGTGAATAGAGAGCCCAAAAAATACCCGCCTAAGCCGCCTGTCCAATCAGGACAAGAAGAAGAAACAATTCGAGTATCACAAGCGGTTGATAGAAGTCATAAGGCAAGAATATTCAATAGAGAAACGTACTATTATGTAAAGACTAGCGATACCGACTTACTTCTACCTAAAAAGTATGTGCCAGTCAATGCCGCAAAACTGAATGCGGAATTTAATGCTCAATCCCAATACTTCCTTGAAAATCAGAACATCGATACTTTGCTAAACCAAAAAATCATGTTCAAAGATGAAAAGGCTGGAAATATTCTGAAACAATTAATTTCTAAATCACCTGATCAAAGTAAATCAGAACCGCCAAAATCTGATTTGACAGATTTTATGGATGAATGATTTTTAAATTTTGGTGAAGGTAGCTTAACAGTATCGTCTTAGCATTACCTTGATAAGTGACAAAGCCAGTATGCAAATTAATCGCCCAAATGTTGTTTATTCTCATTGCCCGTTTGCGGTCTTCCCGAAGGCTATCGTGGCTATTTACGACCATTTGGATGTTTTTAATTTGTTGTTTTTTGTTTGTTTTTTTGTTTGGTGGGATTGTTTATAGGGGTGGTTGGGGGGTTTGGGTTTTTTGGGGCGGAGATTTCCGAGTGGGCTATGCTAGTGCCCGATTGCATTGTGCTGTTCATTGATGTCTTTGATGGCTTGTGAGTTGGTAAGCTGATTTAGCATGCCTCCACATCCACATGGTTGGCTCTTCAACATGGAGCTATGTTTGGCATGTGAAGAAAACTGCGTATCCCACACCGAAACAGATGCTGAAAAACAAGCTGATGACAAATCAGAGCTTCACTCTTCTGCAGAGTTGTGGAAACCTAAAAGACGCCACACCCACATAAAGAACAAAAACAAACTAAATTTAAACAAAAAATAAAAGAAAGAAGAATACGGATTTATTTTACTCAGTTGTGTTTTCTTCGCTTTCTTCTGCTGGGGGGGTTTGGTCGCTGTCCGCTTCCGCTGTCACTACTTCCGAATGCGCCTGCTGAGGCGCTTCTAAAGGGTGGGCTGGAATGTGGGCCTCCTCCACCATAGGCTCGGCTATAGCTTCAATTGCTGGCTCCATAACTTTCTCAAGTGTTGTTTCGATTGATTCTTGTTCTGTAACTTCAAAAGCTTGTAGGGGAACTTCAATTGCTGGCTGCTCTTGAGCGGCGGCTTCTGCGACCATTTCTGTTGGAGTTGCGTTTTCTGCTGGGGCTTCAATTGCTGGTTGTTCTACTGGGGCTGCTTCTTCTATGTTTATGATTGGTTCTTGTATTGCTGCTTCGGTGATGACTGGCTCAGGTGTTGGTTCAGTTATGATTTGTGCTTCTGGTTCTGTGGTGATAATTGGGGTAGCTTCTACTGGGGCTGCCTCGANNTCGATTGTCGGGGTCTCGATTGGAGCAGTTTCAACTGGTATGTTTTCGACTGGCGCTGCTTCGACTGGAGTGGTTTCTGCTGGCGCATTTTCAACTTGTACGATTTCAATTGGAGCTGGAGCAACTTCTAATGGCGCAACTTCTGCGGGGGCTACTTCAACTGGAGTCTCTATTGGAGCACATTCAACCGGGGCTACTTCCGCCTGCATTATTTCAATCGGAGCTTCAACTGGGGCAGTTTCAACTGGCGCTGGCTCTATTGGAGCTGTTTCAACTATTACGGATTCGATTGGAGTGGCTTCAACTGGGACCTCTAAAGGGACCGTTTCTACTGCCGCTGGCTGTGCAACTGGAGCTTCGATTACTGGAGCAACGGGTTCTGGAGCGGCTGGCGCTTGGATTGCTTGTGCGTTGGGAAAAAGTTGGTCTGCTGCTTGTTTTATCACGCCTAATTCGTTTCTGGTTGTTTCGAGAGTGGTTGCGAGGAGGTTTATTTCTCGGGTGTAAATTTCCTCGTCTATTTCTCCAACAACATGTTGAATTTCAAAGTTAGCGAGAAGTGTTTCTAAAGTTTTAAGTTGACCTTCTAATTCCAGAGTTTTTCCTTGCATCTTTTCAGCGAGATCTTGTCGTTGTTTTTCGATTTCGACTAATGCTGAACTGATGTCGCCTGTGAAAGAGTCGCGTGTAGCTTGACAGATTCTGCCTGTTACAAAAAGGTTGTCTAAAGCTTGCTTCTTTTTCTTGGCTATTTCGTATTCTTCATTTAATCGTTTAAATGTATATTTCCATGAAATCACGTTTAGGGCACCGTAGCATCCTTAAGCGAAAATAAGAATTAACGTTTGTTAACATGCGCATATATCGCTGACTATTAAAAAAGAGCTGTTAGGCAGAAAAATGGAAATTTTAAAGTAAAAACAGGTTGCCTTTGTATGGGTTTATGTATATAAATAGTGAAATTTTTCTTGAAATTAATCTGATTAAGATAACACTTCTATGTAAACTATCAGGTATTCAGGTGCATATTATGTAGCCATATATGAAAACGTAATTGAGCAGTTTTTATGGGTTTTTCTCTTGGCAGGATAGCTTAGGGGTTCGGCGGGGGTTTATTTTGTTTATACTTTTCTTAGTCTGTTATAACTTATTAGTCTAAATCCGAATAAATCTTATATATCTAAACACGAATAAACAATAGCGAGCGTGCAAAAACATGGTAGCATTAACAATCACAGTAAACGGAGAAAAATCCGAAGCAAGAATAATCAAAAAAATGCATGAACGCGTAATCAAAAGCTTCATGGACACAATAATAATGGCGGAACTACAAAACCGACCCATAAGCGGATACGACGTAATATCATTCATACACAACAAATTCGGCTTCCTCGCCAGCTCAGGCACAGTCTACTCCCTGCTCTATTCGCTTGAGCGAAACGGATTAGTGGAAGGAATCTGGATTGAGCGAAAAAGAGTCTACAAACTCACCGAAAAAGGCGCAAAAACCATCGGAACCATCCTCAACTCGCATGATAAAATCAAGGGTTTCATGTCAACAATCCTTAAAGCCCAAACAACCCATTAACAGTTTCTTTTTATCACTAATTCAATAGAAATGCTAAAAAACCCCTTCGTGTTTTTCTATCAGCCGCAACGAATCTATGCGGGTCCGTAGCTCAGTCAGGCTAGAGCACCGGACTTTTAATCCGGGGGTCGCGGGTTCAATTCCCGTCGG
>PLNS01000006.1:0-20994 GCA_003141855.1 Candidatus Bathyarchaeota archaeon
TCTCAGTCATTCGACACAGCAGCTGTTTGCAAAAGCTTAAATTAAGTTAGCTTCACATATGGCAAAGGATTGGGGGATAATTTGACACAAGTTGAAACAAGGCAGTACAGTCTTGCTATATTGATAATTTTAGTCATTTTCTGCTGGCCAGCAGCCATTCTCTACTACTTCACGAGACCAAAAATCATTAACCAACAAGGTTACCAGAATCAGCCATATTCACAGCAACCGCCTCCAGTATACGCGCAGCAAACCGTCAGTAGATTTTGTCCTCAGTGCGGGCGGGTGTTGCAGCAGGATAATGTTAAGTTCTGCCCGAACTGTGGCAAGCAGCTCATTTAATTCTTGAAATCATCTTTCTTTTTATTCTTTATTGTCTATTGGACTGCTTAATCGCTCAGAGTTTTTATCCCGTAGCTTTTGGGCAAAAAAAAGTTTTCGCGTTCTTAAAAGGACGAAATGTTACTTTTTGCAACAAATCCCCTAAATATGTGGAAATTTAAGTAGAACTGAAAGTTCACTTATTCTGTTGGTTCTATCTTTATTATTTGAGGGATTCTTCCTGCTGTACCCACTTGACCCTTGTAAATTATTAGCACACCCTCGACGCCTTCAATCGACAATCCCCGACTGATTCCCGCTTGAATCCCAGCCTGCGCATCTTCACCCTTAACCACGTTGCCGACCGCTGTTGCTGCCGCGTCTGCTAAGGCGGCGTTCTTGCAGAAAACAATAGCTGCCTCGGCATCCCCAAAACTCAACGCATGGCTGAAGCGTCCTGAGCTGGTGGCGACTCCGATTGGGAATTCCGTAAGCCTGAAGCCGAACCGTTTTGAGAGCGGTTCCTCTCCTGCGACAACTGCTACATCAACGGGCCTGTTTGAAACCGCGGAGATTTCGCCTCCATCTTCCACCACTGCCACTTCGCAGCCTTCACGAATCATATCTTCAACAGCCAAGTCAGCTATGGCTCCTGCAACGGCAGCCATGGGACCAACACCCGCCTTCTCCGCCGCCAAAGCCATCAACCTTGCCACAAAGGGCTTTTCTGGCGCAGCAAGTGGCGTTAGAGTGTACAGAAACTTTGGGTTAGCCCTCACGTAAAGCTCCAGTTCTTGGCGGTTGCGCTTGATGGATTCTATGGCGGTTTGGATGGCTTTTTGGCTATCAGAAATTATAGTGCATTGGGTTTCTTTCAGGGTAAAGTTTTCTTTGAAAAGTTGTCCCGTCAACTTTTCTTTACCTTATCTTTCGCTGAGTAGTCGGCGCCGTTTTGCTTAATTGATTTTATGGCTCGGGCGGGGCACGCGTCAACGCAAACGCTGCAGGTGCTGCCAACGCATTTCTCTTTATCAAACTCCACGGTGGAGTCTTTAGCCAAACTTATGGCTTCTACAGGGCAAAGCGCTATGCAACTGCCACAGCTGAAGCATTTGTCCGAGTCAACCTCAATTAGTTTAGGCACACTTACTGAAACGCCTCTTTGCCGGAAAGCGTTAACGACTTTTTCCAGTATCGCATCGGGGACTTCAGCGAGGATTTCTCCGCCCTTCGAGTTTATGTGCGCTGACAAAATTGCCATAGGCACTTTGTATTCGATTATTATTTGGGATGCGATTGGCTCTGATACTTGTTCTTCTGAGAATCTTATGAGAATTCTTGCCATGTTTTTACCGTCCTAATAGTTTTGACACGTCTTCGGAGGTGACTATGCCCAGCACTTTCTTTTCAATATCAATCACGGGTAGTGCTGAGATGTTGTGTTGCGCCATGCGTTTAGAAGCAATCTCCAGTGGCTCGTCAGGTTTAGCGGTGAATACGTTGTGGGTTTCTATGTCGGCTAATGCTTTTTTGCCTTCAGCCATCGCCCGAGTAATATCCCAAGAAGTGACGATTCCAAGCAGTTTGCCCGCTTCATCCACAACAACTATGTGGTTGACTGATTTGGTGACGATGCGTTTTGCAATGGCTTGTATCTCCTCGTCCTCGGTGCAGGTGACGGCTGGATGCATGACGCTTACGACGAAGGGTATTTCCTCGGTTTGCCTCATGGGCTTAAAGATGGTCTTTGTTGGCAACCGCTCAACGGGTGAGGTTAAGAAGAATGTGCCCTCGTCAATCCATGACTTTAGCGTTTGAGAGACTTTCTTTGCCATCTTTAGGCTGGATAGCGAGCTTACGCGGATTTTTTTGCCGTTAACGGTTATGGAGCCTGACTTTAGTTCTTTGTAGCTTACTTGCCCGAATTTGGGGCGGTCTCTGCGCGGTACGCTGTAGTCGACGATGTCGGTTAGGATTTCACTGTCTTGAATTGCGGTTTTTTTAGCTAAGCCCTCGTTTAGTATCGGAATCGGGACGCCTAAACCAACATACAGCGAAGTGCCATAACCTGTGAAGGCGGCGCCCTGCAAGAATTCAGGAGACATTTTTTTGGCATCGCCTTTAACCATCAGGGTGCCGTTGAGGTTTTTGGGGCTGTGCTGTGTTCCCTCGCCGATTATGTAGCCTTGTGCTCCGCCTAGGAAGATGCGGGTTCCCATGCCCATCGTCTCGTAGTCTGGGTCGTTCATGAGCGGGTTCAGTTCGCCTGCGCCCGAGAAGGTGGCGTTTCGGAATCTGGGCAGGAGTTTGCTCATGTAAGTGTAGATGATTTCGTCGCTGCTGTTTACGGCGCAGTTGTAGCGTTGGTAGCAGTTGCGGAAATTGAGCAGGTAAAATTGGTTTAAGTCGTCCTTTGTAAGGGTGGTTTTAACCGATGTCCTCGGGTAACAGTCAGTCCCGTACGCGGTAGCTCTTAGCTCAACCTCGTTTCCAGCCACCAAATCTTGGATAACGTGTCCTCCGCCGTACTCAAAAGGCAACTTCTCAGACATATTCGTGGCGCCAATAAACAGGTCCACTGCAGCGCCTGGGTGGCAAACTTCCACATCATTCATCCATGCCTTCTCAATCTTAATCGGCGGGTCAGAATGCCCAAGGTTTACAACAGCGCCTGAAGAGCACATGGCTCCAAAAGTGCCCGTGGTCACCACATCAACCTCTTTAAAAGCAACTTCAACGCCGCTGCTCTCAACCAGTTTTTTCATTTCTTCAGCGGTTAAAACTTGAGCATCGCCCTTGCGGATTTTCTGGTTAATCTCTTCTACTGTCCGAGTCTTAGCTTGGTTAGACAAAGTAGGTTACCTTAATGCTCAATCGAGAAGGCGGCGCACGAATATATTTTTTGCGCAAAAACTTGCATTATATCAAACCTGTTTTATGACTCCTGATCCCTCGCCGTCATATTTGGAGCCTATTAGAAACTCTATGCAGAAACCTATAGGGGGTAGGTCCGTATTGGCGTTTTTTGAAGCTAATAATTGAAAACTAAGCGTGATTTCTCGCTTTAAATAAGGGAGGGAGGTCGCAGAGAGCAAGAGACCAAAGTCTAAGACGTTTACCAGAGTTTCCAGGGCAAGTCGTCCATGTACTCGTTTAGGGAGCGGATTGAATTGCCGTTTTGTCCTTTCTGCTTGAGCACGTCCACCAATGCGGCTGCGAGCTGCAGGTTGGTGATGACTGGTATGTTGAATTCTACTGCTTGGCGCCTTATGACATAGCCGTCGGTTAGGATGTCTGAGTAGCTGGTCTGCCTATTCGCCATGGGCACGTTGATTACCAAGTCGATTTTGCGTTCTTGCAGGTAATCCATAATGTTAGGGCTAACTTGAGCGTCCTTGACCTTGTAGAGCACGGTAGCATTAACGCCAGCCGCGTTGAGCACATCAGCTGTATGTGCAGTCGCGTAAATTTTGAAACCCATCTCCTCAAAAGCCTTAGCTATGGGCACAACCCGTTTTTTGCGTTCTTCGTTGCCGCCAACACTTATGAATACTGAGCCGCCTTTGGGTGGAATGTTGAATTCTGCCGACTGCAACGCCTTGGAGAAGGCATCAGCAAAGTTTTCTCCGAGACATGCGACTTCTCCAGTGCTGAGCATTTCTACTCCGAGAACNNGGGTCTGCACCGCTTAAACGCATAAAGCTAAACTGGGGAACCTTAACACCCACGTGAGGCGCAACAGTCATCGGCGAGAGCTTGACGCCGTCGATTTTTTTGCCCAGCATCGCCAAAGTCGCCAATTCGATAAGGTTTATTCCGCGTGTTTTGCTGACAAAGGGCATGGAACGGGATGCTCGCAGGTTACATTCGATAACGTTTACTACGTCGTCTTTGACGAGGTATTGTATGTTGTATGGTCCGTGAATTTGAAGCGCCTTAACTATGCTTTGGGTAGCCTCTTCAATTTTCTTTTGAACCTCAACTTTTAATGCTTGAGGCGGAATCGTCATGGTTGCGTCGCCGCTGTGGACGCCTGCGTTTTCTACATGCTCCATTATGGCGCCGATGAGTACGTTTTCTCCGTCAGAAACTCCGTCTACCTCAACTTCTTTGGCGCGGTTTATGAATTTGCTGATGACTACGGGGTGGTCGCGTGAAACCTTAGCGGCTAAGTTAAGGAAATTCTCCAATGACACTTCGTTGTAGGCGACGCGCATAGCTGAACCAGACAGCACATAGCTTGGGCGCACGATGACTGGGTAGCCGATTTTTTCGGCAAACCGTTTTGCATCGGCGATTGATTGGAGTTTGCTCCAGCTGGGCTGGCCAATGCCGAGTTGGTCGAGAAGGGCGCTGAATTTTGAGCGGTCTTCAGCCAAATCCACGTTCTCTGCCGATGTGCCGAGTAGTTTTACGCCTGATTTTGAGAGCGCCATGGCTAAATTGTTTGGGATTTGTCCGCCGACGCTGGTTATGACACCTAAGGGGTTTTCTTTCTCGTAAATGTCCAAAATCCGCTCGATGGTTAGTTCTTCAAAGTAGAGTTTGTCGGAGACATCGTAGTCTGTGGAGACGGTTTCGGGGTTGTAGTTGACCATGATGGCTTCTTTTATGCCGTTTTTCTTTAGTGCCCAGATGGTGTTGACGCCGCACCAGTCGAATTCCACGCTTGAGCCGATTCGGAAGACGCCTGCGCCTAGCACGATGACTTTGCTCGGGGTGCTGCTTAGTTCTATGTCGTCTTCGTCTCCGCCGTAAGTCATGTAGAGGTAGTTTGTTTTTGCTGGCCACTCCGCAGCCAACGTGTCAATCTGCTTTATAACTGGGAGAATGTTAGCGTTTTTTCTAAATGCCCTAATCGTAAATTCGTCTGTGCTTTGGCATTCAGCTATTTGCTGGTCCGAGAAACCTATGCGTTTAGCTTCACGGATAGTTTCTGCCGCTGAACCCTCGGCGAGGTTTAGGGTGCGAAGCTGTGCTTCCATGTCGATGATGTTTTGGATTTTGTGGAGGAAGAAGGGGTCTACGCCGCTTAGGCGGTAGATTTCCATGATGGGTATGCCCATTTTTAGGGCTTTAACGAGCTTGTAGAGGCGTTCGTCGGTGGGGTTTGCGATTTCGTCTCTGATGTGCTCTTCTGATTCGGGTTCGGAGTCTTCAGGGTTGCAGACTAAGCCTATCTTGCCCGTGTCCAGCATACGCACCGCTTTCTGCAAGGCTTCTTCGAAGCAGCGGCCAATCGCCATGACTTCGCCCACGGAACGCATCTGCGGACCTATATGTCGGTCTGCATTTTTGAATTTTTGGAGGTCCCAGCGGGGGATTTTGACGGTTATGTAGTCTAGGGCTGGTTCGAAGCATGCGGTGGTGACTTCGGTGACTTTGTTTATTAGTTCGGGAAGGGTGTAGCCGAGGGTCAGTTTTGTGGCGATGTATGCGAGCGGATAACCTGTGACTTTGCTGGCGAGCGCGGAGCTTCGGGACATGCGCGAGTTAACTTCGATAACACGGTACTCCTCTGACTTGGGGTGCAGCGCCCATTGAATGTTGCATTCGCCCACAATGCCCAAACTGCGGATTGCGTTTATCGACGTTGAACGGATAAGGTGGTACTCGCGGTTCGTCATGGTCTGCGACGGCGCAACCACAATTGAGTCACCAGTGTGTACGCCCATGGGGTCAAAGTTTTCCATGTTGCAAACCGTTAAGCAGTTGTCGGCGTAGTCGCGCATGACTTCGTATTCGACTTCTTTCCAGTGCCCCACGTACTCCTCGATGAGGATTTGACCAATGCGGCTCTGGGCTATGCCGCGGGTTGCGATTTCCTTTAGTTCATGAACGTTATGAGCGACACCTGAGCCTTTACCGCCCAAAGTGTACGCTACACGAACGATAACTGGGTAACCTATTTCCTCAGCCACTTCCAAGGCGTATTTAACGCTGGTTGCCGACTTGCTCTTTAATGGCGGCACACCTGCTTCGAGCATAGCTTGGCGGAACCGTTCACGGTCACCCGTGTCTTCGATGGCTTTTACGGGTGTACCTAAAACCTTAACGTTGTACTTTTGGAGTATGCCTGTTTTTTCCAGTTCTAAGCCGCAGTTTAAGGCTGTTTGCCCCCCAAAGCCTAACAAGATGCCGCCTGGGCGTTCTTTCTCGATGACTTTCTCAACGAACTCGGGGGTAACTGGCAAAAGATACACTTTCCCCGACAACCGCGGATCCGTTTGGATGGTTGCTATGTTAGGGTTAATCAGGACGGTTTCTATGCCCTCTTCCCTTAGGGCTTTGAGGCATTGGCTTCCTGAATAGTCGAATTCGGCTGCTTCACCGATTTTGATGGCGCCGCTGCCAAGAACCATAACTTTCTTTATCCAATCAAACTTTGGCATTCCTACTTGACCTCCAACGCCTTAGCAAACTTGTCAAATAGAAATTCGGTGTCGTATGGTCCAGGTGAGGCTTCAGGGTGCCATTGCACGGCGAAAACGGGTTTGCACTTATGTTTGACGCCTTCGGTGGTTTTGTCGTTCGGGTTAATGAACCATGGTTCCAAGGGTGTTTTCTTTAATGATTCTAAATCTATGGCGTACCCGTGGTTTTGGGTGGTGATGTAGCAGCGGTTGTTGTTTAAGTCGAGCGCTGGCTGGTTTTGGGCGCGGTGGCCGAATTTGAGTTTGTATGTGTCTCCGCCCATTGATAGCGCCAAGATTTGTGCGCCAAGGCAAATCCCCATGAGCGGAACTTTCTCAGTTAATTCCCGAATAGACTCGATTGTTTTCACGCATTTTTTGGGGTCGCCTGGACCGTTGCTTAAGAAAACACCGTCAGGGTTGTAAGCCATGACTTCGCTGGCTGAAGTGTCATAGGGCACACGGACAACGTTTATGCCCCGTTTAAGCAGGTTACGGATGATGCTGTATTTGACTCCGCAGTCGATTAGCACAACAGTTTTCTTGCCGTCCACGCTGTACGTGACGGGTTTCTTCACAGACACTTCCTTAACCAAATCAGTCAAGTTAGGGTCGACGATGTTTTTGCCGTTCTTTAAGAGCGCATCCAAATCGGGTTCTTCACCTGCTTCAAAAACCTGCAAGATGCCCAGCATGACTCCGTGGGTTCGGAGTTTCTTTGTTAAGCGTCGGGTGTCTAAGCCGTAGATTCCCGGGACGCCTTCGTCTGCTAGCCACTTGTCAAGGGTTCTTGTTGACGCCCAATGGAAGGGCTCATGACAAAGCTCGTGGATAACCAGTCCTTGGACTTGGATGTGGTCTGACTCGAAATAAAGCGGGATTCCGAGGTTTAATTCGTTGGATGGAACGCCGTAGTTGCCTATAAGCGGATAAGTTAGTGTTAAAACCTGCCCCTTGTACGACGGATCCGTTAAAGCTTCAGGATAACCAACCATTTGGGTTGAGAAAACTACTTCGCCGCTGATTTTTCCTGTTGCGCCAAAGCCGTTACCGATAAATGACGTTCCGTCTTCAAGAAGCAGAATCGCTTTTTTATTTTTGTTGGACGTGCTATATTGTGGGACCAAAGCCCTATTCAACCTACAGGTTTGAATTTTTAAGTCTTCCGTTTTTGGAAGAGTTTGAAAGAGAGTACGAAGTCACGGTCGAGTTAAGGGTGTTTTCTGCGTTTGCAAGGTTCTCTTTGAGTTTAGTTATGCCTGTTTTTGTCTGTGTTAGGGTTTGGTTTCTTATTGTGATTACTCTTTCGACCTCAGCGGGTGATGGACCGCCTTGCACTTTATAGGTTTCGATTAGTTTGCGGAGATTTGTGCATTCAACTATGTCCCCTTTCTTAACCGTCAATTTGATGCCAGCTGCTTCCTGAGCTACCTTCTGGAGCAATTCAGGTGTCGCATCAAGCAAAGTTTTCTTCGAATCAACTAATGCCTTTACCAGAGCGCCGACTATCTTGTGTGAAGTTCGGAAAGCAACACCGTATTTTCGCACAAGCATGTTAGCGAGTTCCGTTGCACCAACGAAGCCTGCAGCTGCTTTGCTTTCGACGTTTCCTGAAACTTTCAAGTCAGGCACAAGCTTCGCAAATATGCTAAGCGAACTGGACAGGTTGTCTGTTGATGCCCAAAGTTTCGGCGTTATCTCTTGGAAATCAAGGTTGTAAGTTGATGGCAAACTTTTGAGGGCAGCTGCTGAAGCTACGAAGTCGCCTATCGCATAGCTGGCTCTTGCACGGATAACCTCGAGAACTTCAGGGTTCTTTTTCTGGGGCATTATGCTGCTGGTTGAGGTGAACTCGTCGGGCAACTCGACTGTGCCGAATTCGGGGGAACTCCAGATTATCAGGTCTTCAGCTAAGCGGCTTAAGTTCACCGCAAGTAGAGTTAGTGCTGCTTGGGTTTCAACTATGAAGTCTCGGCTGCCTACCGCGTCAATCGAGTTCTCCAACACTGCGTTGAAGCCTAAGAGTTCGGCTGTTGTTTTGCGGTTTATTGGGAAACTTGTGGTTGCTAATGCTCCCGCGCCAAGAGGACACAAGTTGACCCGTTCGTAAACGCCCTGCAATCGCTCAAGGTCGCGCCCTAACCCGTCAACGTGCGAAAGCAGGTAGTGGGCAAAGGTGACTGGTTGGGCTGGTTGCAGGTGAGTGTAAGCTAAAATGACGGTTTCGGTGTGTTTGCTGGCGGTTGTTAGGAGGCTTTCCTGCATGTTAAGCACTTGCTGCATTATGTTGAGTAGCTCGTTGCGTAGCGCCATACGGATAGCAGTCGTGACCTGGTCGTTTCTGCTCTTAGCAATGTGCAGGTTTCCGCCAACCTCAGGACCCGCCTCAGCTAAAACAGCCTCTTCGACTGCCATGTGAACGTCTTCGGCGGAAGGGTCGAGTTTTTGGCTGGATTGTTTGGCGAGGGCTTTTAGGATTTTTGCGCCGTCTTGCCACTGGATGATTTTTTGCTCCATAAGCATGACGACGTGCGCTTTGTTAATTGCCAAGACAGCGTCAGCTAATCGCGCATCATCTTTTCTTGAGGAAGTGAATTTGGCAATGTCTTCTCGAACATTGCCCAGTCGTCCTCCATGCAGCATTTTAGACGTTTTTTCCTTGCCCTCCTTCCAGTTTATTCCTTGTTAAGAAAATTTAGGCTTTCTTGGCTTTGCCTTTCTTGCCTTTCTTTTTTAGCGCGTTGTACATTCTTGTTTGGAGTCCCCAGAGTTCGATGAAGCCTTTTGAGTAGGATTGGTTGAATGTGGTTTTTATGTTGTAGTTGGCTAGGTTTTTGTCGTAGAGGGACATTGGGGATGAGCGTCCGATTACTTGGAGGCTGCCTTTGTAGAGTTTGAGTTTGACTTCTCCGCATACGTTTTCTTGGGATTTGTTGATGAATGCGTCCAGGTCGTCTTTTAACGGGTCAACCCACAAGCCAGCGTAGGCTAAGAATACCCATTGGGCATCGATTTGCTGCTTGAACAAGACTTCGTGGCGGGTCATAACCATCTTTTCGAGGTCTTTGTGGGCTTCGAGGATGACTGTTGCTGCTGGGCACTCGTAAACCTCGCGCGACTTAATGCCGACTAATCGGTCTTCAATGTGGTCAATTCGCCCGACGCCGTTCTTGCCAGCAATCTTATTCATCTCTTCAATGAGTGCTAGCGGTTCCATGCTTTTTCCATTAACCGCGATTGGCACTCCAACCTCAAACTGGATAGTGACAATCTCTGGCGTGTTTGGAGCTTTTTCGGGTGAAGTTGTCCATTCGTAAGCGTCTTCTGGCGGCGCTTGACTTGCATCTTCGAGCAGTCCGCATTCGATTGCTCTTCCCCAAACGCTCGCGTCGATGCTGTATTTTTTGGCTGCGTCAGAAACTGGGATGCCTTTGGTTTTGGCGTAGGCGATTTCTTCGTCGCGTGTCATACCCCACTCGCGCACTGGAGCAATAATTTTCATCTCGGGTGCTAAGGAGCCAAGGGTTACGTCGAAGCGTACTTGGTCGTTGCCTCTTCCCGTGCAACCGTGAGCTAAGCCTGTTGCGCCTTCTTTTTCGGCGACTTCAACCATCTTTGCCGCGATTAACGGTCGAGATAGGCTTGTGCTGATGGGGTATTTTCCTTCGTATAGTGCGTTGGCTTTGATGGCTGGGAAAATGTAGTCTTTGGCAAACTCGTCTTTGGCGTCGATGGAGAAATGTTTGAGGACGCCGAGTTTTTTGGCTTTTTCCTCAGCCGCTTTAAGGTCTTCTTGCTGGCCAACGTCTACGGTGACTGTGATTACTTGCGCATTGTATTTTTCTTGGAGGTACTTGATTAACACGGATGTGTCTAATCCGCCAGAGTATGCTAATACAAATTTGTCGGTTATCTGTTTGCTCCCCCATTTTTTGTTTTAAATTATTCCCTAACCTTAAGGGCTGTATTTTTAAACCTTGTGACTTTTTTGTTACTTAACAAGCTTTAAATGTCCCATTTGATACATTCACAGAATACCATGACTGTAGCCCAAAACGTAAGAAGCCACCTGCGAAACAAACCCTACCTACTCGAAGCCCTAGAAAAAGGCATAGTCAACCTAAGCGAGCTGTCACGGCAAATCCAAATAGAACTAAAAACCGACGACACAAGCGCCATAAAAGCCGCTTTGCGCCGCTACTCAGAGGAACTGCAAAAACACAAGCAGAAAAGAGAAGAAAAAGTCCTCCAGCTCCTCAAACGCAGCAACATAGCTGTTTACGACCGAAAATCCGTCATGATAACAGCAAAAGAACTACCTTCACAAACAGGAATGAAGGTGGATTTGCTGGGCAAATTCGTTTACCTGCTTGACCGAAGCGAGTTGCCCGAACGCATATCTACCCTAGTAAAACATGACAATTGCACAATGATTGTTGTCCATTCGCCTGAGGAACTTGAGGCAACGCCGGGAGTTGTCGCTTTCTTAGCAACCTTGCTTGCGGAGCAGAACGTGAACATTATCGAGTTCATTTCCTGCTGGACAGAAACCATCATGGTTGTTGAGAAGAAGGACAGCCTCAAAACCTACGAGGTTCTGTCGAACTTGGTGGGCTAACATGCAGAAGGATGGCAGCAAAATTAATAATGCTACAGTTGATATTTCAGCTACAGCTTTCACAATTAAGCCAGAAAAAGGCGCTTACCAAATGGAGAGGCAATAAATGACACATCAAGAATGCATAAACTGCAAAACAACATACGGTATAGATGAGATTGTTTACTTCTGCAAAAAATGCGGAGACATCTTAGAAATAAAGTTTGATTTTAAAGAGTTAGCCCAGACGCTAAAAGAAAGCGACTGGAAGAAAAAGCCTCTCTCGGTTTGGCGTTACCGCGACTTCATGCCCATCCACGAAGCCACAAAAGTAGTAACCCTAAGCGAAGGCGGCACAGGTCTACACCGCTCAGAACGGTTAGGCGCCGAGTTAGGACTCAAAAACCTCTACGTCAAAAACGAGGGCGAAAACCCAACAGGCAGCTTCAAAGACAGAGGCATGACCGTCGGCGTCACCAAAGCCGTCGAATTAGGCGCAAGACACGTAATTTGCGCTTCTACAGGCAACACCTCAGCAAGTTTAGCAGCTTACGCAGCCCGTGCAGGAATAAAATGCACCGTCCTGATTCCCTCAGGCAAAATCGCTTACGGCAAACTCTCGCAAGCCATGATTCACGGCGCCAAAGTCCTCCAAGTCAAAGGAAACTTTGACCAAGCCCTAGAGTTCGTGCTAAAACTTGCCGAGAAACACAAGGACATTTACCTACTCAACTCAATTAACCCCTTCCGAATCGAAGGACAAAAATCATTAGGCTACGAAATCTGCGAGCAACTCAACAACGAAGCACCCGACCGCATCATCGTGCCAGTGGGCAACGCGGGAAACATAAGCGCCATCTGGAAAGGCTTAACCGAATTCCACAAACTCGGCTACATAAAAACACTCCCCAAAATGACAGGCATACAAGCCGCTGGCTCCGCACCCATAGTGCAAGCAATCAAAACCAACAGCGACAAAATCATCCCAGTAGAGAACCCTGAAACAGTGGCAACCGCCATCCGCATCGGTGCACCAGTAAGCTGGAAAAAAGCCATCAACGCAATCCACGAATCACACGGCACAGCTGAAACCGTTACTGACGAGGAAATCTTGGACGCGCAAAAAATCCTCGCAAGAATTGAGGGCATTTTTGTGGAACCTGCAAGCGCCTCATCAATCGCTGGCTTAAAGAAACTAGTTAAAAGCGGCGTAATTGGAAAGGATGAGCGGGTTGTCTGCGTTACCACGGGGCACGGGCTTAAAGACCCTGATACGGCTGTTAAGATGAGTGAGAAGCCACTCGAGGTTGACGCTGACATTTCAGCAATCGAAAATGCTTTAGGCTTAAAAGAGAGAGTGGCAATCCTAGCGCGGTGAAATGAAACATGAGAATAATCTTAGTTGGCTATGGCGTAGTCGGGAAGGGCGTAACTACCATTCTTGCTCGCAGATATGCAGAAAAGGTTAAGGATTATGGGTTTAACCCAAAAATCGTTGCCATCGCCGACATAGATGGCGCGGTTATAGACCCAAGAGGTCTAAGCCCTGAAAAGCTGGAAGCGCTTAAACAAACTCGTCCAATATCATCAGACCCCGAGTTTGGTCATCCAGAAATGTCAGCGTTAGATGTTATTGAGTCGGTTGAAGCAGAAGTGGTTGTTGAAGTTACGCCCGTCAACATCAAAAACGGTGAACCAGCCCTGTCACATATCACTAAAGCGTTCAAAACGGGGAAACACGTTGTGACAACCAACAAAGGACCATTAGCCTTAGCCATGCCAGCGCTCACAGAACTAGCCGATTACAATAATGTTTACCTGCGGTTTAGCGGCACAGTCGGCGGTGGAACACCCATGCTTGAGTTCGCCAAACGGTGCCTCGCAGGAGACAGAATCCTTGCCATACGAGGCATATTAAACGGCACAACTAATTACATACTAACTGAAATGTCTCAAAACCGCGTGACCTTCCAAGAAGCGCTGTCAAATGCACAGAAGCTCGGTTACGCTGAGAGAGAGCCATCCATGGATATTGACGGATTTGATACCGCCTGCAAGGTAGTCATTCTTGCGAACTGGATATTGAATAAGAAAATAACTTTAAAAGACGTGGACAGAACAGGCATCCGCGACGTATCTTTGCAAGCGCTTGATGAAGCTTCAAAGAGGGGCAATACAATCAAGCTCATAGGTTCAATAGACGGTGACAGACCGACCGTAAAGCCAACGGAAATACCGAAAACCAACCCCTTATGCGTCAGTGGAGTCCTAAACGCGGTAACCTTCTCTACCGAATTCGCGGGTGAACAAACCCTTGTCGGCAGGGGTGCAGGCGGAGTGGAGACTGCCAGTGCAGTTTTAAGAGACCTCTTAGACATAAGACATAAGTTAGCAAACCGACTGCTAAATAATAACTCGGAGTCCTAAAAGATGAAACTAGTAATGAAGTTCGGCGGCACCAGTGTTGGCACAGGCGAAAACATACGCTATGTTGCAGATTTAGTTACCAAGTATGCCAAGAAAGAAAACAGAGTAGCCGTTGTCGTTTCGGCATTGGCAGGCGTCACAAACAATCTTATAGAAGTTGCTTGCCAAGCCAAGAAAAGCGATGAAAAACGGATCCAAACCTTCACGGCAGAACTTCTAAAGAAACACACCGAAGCCATTTCAACAGCCATCACCAGCAAACAAATTCAAAAAGAAGTCACCCAAATCATCGAGAAAACCATCGCTGAACTCGAAAAAGTCTTAACAGGCATATGCTACGTTGGCGAACTCACACCTAAATCCAAAGACTACGTTGTATCCTTCGGCGAACGGTTATCCGCACCCATCGTTTGGGGCGCCATAAAAGACCTCAAATTTGAAACGCAATGCTTTACAGGCAAAGAAGCAGGCATAGTCACCGACTCGAACTTTGGCGAAGCCGACCCACTCATGAACTTCACTACCCACCTGATCCGCGAAAGGCTCTCTCCATTGCTGGAAAAAGGCGTCATCCCCGTTGTAACAGGATTCATCGCCGCAAACCAAGACGGCATAGTGACCACGGTTGGCCGCGGCGGCTCAGACTATACTGCAACCATCTTAGGCGTGGCACTGGAAGTTGACGAAGTGTGGATATGGACAGACGTTGACGGCATAATGACCACCGACCCCAAGATAGTGCCGTCCGCCCGAATGCTGCCGCAACTTAGCTATCAAGAAGCGGCGGAAATGGCGATTTTCGGCGCAAAAGCCATGCATCCACGAGCCCTAGGACCAGTAATCAAAGAAAACATCCCCGTCAGGATCCGCAGCATTTTCCACCCAGAAAACCCCGGCACACTCATAACCAAAAAAGCAAACGCCAAAGTCACGGAAGCCGTGAAGGCGGTAGCCATGATAAAGGACGTTGCGATGCTAAACGTTAACGGCGCAGGCATGGTAGGCGCGCCAGGAAGCTACGCCAAAGTCTTCGATGTCCTAGGCAAAAACAACATAAACGTTATGATGATATCCACCGCTGCTTCAGAAGCCAACATCTCCATGATCATCAAACGCGGGCTCTTGGGCAGAGCAATCAGCAACCTAGAAATCGCACTGCTAGAAAGAGGCGGAATAGTGAGCGAGGTTTCGGCTGAGGATGATGTTGCGGTTATCGCGGTTATGGGCGCGAACATGAAAGGCACCTTAGGTGTGGCATCGAGAATTTTCAGTACAGTCGCTAAGAATGGGATAAACATCCGCATGATTGCTCAAGGCAGCTCAGAACTAAACATCTCGTTCGTAGTCAAAGAGAAAGACGGCATAGCCGTTGTGCGAGCGATACACGAAGAATTCAACCTAGACAAAATATAGTTTTCAATTATGCCTTGATGTATAATAACTCAGTACAATTTCTTGTTTTTTATATTAACTATTCTTTTGGGTAATGATATAAGTAAAGTCTTGGTTAAAGAGGGTGCGTTGGAGAAAAGTTAAGTAGTACTTTACTGCAAGTTGTACTTTGATTGAAGTATGACTGAAGTCGTAGTCACGCGGAAGGGGCAGGTAACCATACCTGTGGAAATAAGAAGAAAGTTTGGCATAGAAGAAAACTCCAAAGTAGAGATTGTAGAGCAAGACGGCATGATTGTAATAAGGAAAAGCCCAAGCATCTTTGATCTGGCAGGAAGCGGTGCTGGAAAGGGCAATGTTGCTGAATTAAAAAGGATGCTGGATCAGATGAGGGATGAGGATGCTTGAAAGGCGCTTGTATGACACTCGCTTCTTTGTCGAGTATTTCTATTCAGAGGATAAAGAACTTCTAAGAAAACTCGAGGAAGAACTAAGATCTGTCAAAGAGAGGATGGTTTCTGCGTTGACGGTTCATGAGATCCACCGCATCAATTTGAAAAGAGAGGGAAAAGATGTTGCAACCCTGAGAAGCGATACAATACGCAGAGACTTCAAAGTTGTGGACGTGGATTATGAGACAGCGGTGAAAAGTGCGGAACTGAGGAGTGGACATCAGATACCGATGGCCGACAGCGTAATCGCAGCTACGGCTCAAATTTATCAGTGTTCTGTTTTTTCCGATGACGCTACTTCAAAGAAATACAAAATCTGAAAACAAAATGGTGCACGACTCTTTAACTCTATTTTCTCTATTTACGTGGAGTAAATCTAAAATAGTTCGACGTGAAATTTGTTTCAGTTTGGTAGTTTCCGTATATAACCTACCTTAAAAAACCCGGATGAATAAGATGAGAATAAACACTAAAAAATTGGCAGTCATGACTGTTTTTGCCGCTTTGTATGCGGTTGGAGTTATTTTTTTAGCCCCGATAAGTTTTGGAGTCTATCAAGTAAGAGTCGCAGATGCGATGCTGCCGCTCGCAATGATTTTTGGACTCCCAAGCGCGTTGGGCTTTAGTTTAGGCTGCATAGTCTCCAACGTTTATGGCGGGCTCGGAATAATCGATATTGTTGGCGGCGCGACCGCAAACTTAGTCGCATGCACCCTCGCATGGTACATTGGCCGCAACGGACGACTTGCCCAGCGGTTTATGGGAACTGTTGCAATAACTACAGCTGTGACTCTGATTGTTGGAGGATACCTCTCGCTGATTTTCCAAGTTCCCGTTGAGATTGGTCTTTTAGGAATATTAGTTGGATCAATAGTCGCGGTAAACGTTATAGGGTTCCCGATAGAAGAGGCAATTAGGCGAAGCAGAATTTTTAAAAATTACTAACCAGAAATCACTGCTAAAAGACATCCCCTTAATCTACATTCTTTGGAGAGCAGACGAGTTTGGAGCATCCGCCAACATACTCTACGACCAGTCAGCAAGCAATTATTTGCCCGAAGACTAGCAGTCCTAGGCGAATTAACCACAAGCCGCCTAATAGAAGCAAAAACCTAAGTTGAAAAAATGACACCGCGAACTAAACTTAGCTTTCGTGTTGAACGGTACCTAACCTTTCTCGCACGGTAGCTACGAGTTCTTCAGCTTTAACTGGTTTAACTAAAAAGTCGTCTGCTCCATAATCGGCAGCTTTTTTTCCCACTTCTTCGGAGGAGAAACCTGTGACAATAATTTTGATTATTTCAGAGTCATTTGCCATCTTGAGCAGAAGATCAGTTCCGTCCATATCAGGAAGCCTAACGTCGACTAAACACACGCTGAACTTTTCTTTTTTAATTTTTTCGAGAGCATCCTTGCCCGTCTCAGCCGTCTCAACTAGGTATCCTTCTTTTTCCAAAATATTTTTAAAAACTCTCAAGATACTCACATCGTCATCAACTACAAGGATTCGCTTTTTTTCCTCGTTCATTTAACGCCTCCTATCAACGTTATTAAATTCGAAAGAAGTTCCAAGGTTGTGGGCATTTTGATTGGCAGGACAAAGTTTCTACCTGAAGCACTCTAAATGGTAATGGCAATTAACGCAAGAACTTCAATCTAAAGACGAAAGTCAGCTTACTCAATTAATAACATCAATAAAACTATCGTAGCTACCGCTTTAAAGGTATGTGGATGGCTTAACACAACAACAATTTTGGAAATTTTTTAAAACTTTGTCAAGTCGATTCCAATTCTTTTGGATAGCTTGGGCAAGTCGTTTAGGACGTAGACAAACGCGTAGCCTCTCCAGTTGCCCCATCGTTGTTCCGCAGCCACTTTGAGGGCAGGTATGGCGTCCCTTGGTTTTTCGGGTATTTTACCATAGAATAGAACATTGAAGATTTTAGCGCTCCAAACATCAAGCGGAAAACCCGTCTTAGGCATCACCAGTTCAGCAGAGTATTCGCCGATTCCCTGCAAGGTCAACAGTTTATTTTTTGCTTCTTGTGGTTCCATCGCTGAGAGCTCGTCCATGCTGGGGAAGTCTTGGGTTAGGGCTGTTGCGATAGCTTTGAGGTTTTTTGCTCTGTAGCCCAGTTTAGCTTTATCTTTTAATTCTTCCACTGGCGCGTTAGCGATGGTTTGGGCTGAGGGCCAGTAGTGGATGGTTTTTCCGTCGAAGCTGGCTTGGTCTCCAAAATTAGCTAACAGCAAATCCATCATTTGGTTGCTTCTTTTCATGGGCGCCATCTGCAGAGATACCGCTAAGATCAACGCTGGAAACAGTTCTGGCCAACCAATCGTGTGCATACCATAGAGGTCCTTGACCACGCCTTGTAGGATATCGTCTTTTTGGCTGAGCTTGTAGAAACCTGTCAAGTCCTCCTCCGCTTTGATGGCTCGCTTCAACATCCGCGTTATGGCATGCTTACTGGAATCATCTACTTTTGTTCGGGAATAGACCGTGCAGTGTATCTGAGGCTTCTGGATTGTCCCCGTAGAATGCAGTTTTAGACCTAAGAGCTCTCCGTTAAAACGCGTCACGCTCCAGCAAGTGCCCTTCTCGAATATTTCTTCGGGGGTGGACCAGTACCAGCCTGCAGGCTTGCGGAGGGTGAGCTCAAAACTGTAGGGTGGAATCGGTTCAAGCTCAACTGTGAATGCTTCTTTTAGGTTCAAGATAAATCCTGACTATACAGGTTCAAGCAGGAACTGACATAAAAATGAAACCTGCATGTGATGATACGCCTGGTTCCTTAGCAAAAATTATTTCTATTCATCCGACCAACCCCCCGTTTGAATAATGAATGAAGGCATCTAGGAACTATGGAAGTTTTCGAATTGTGTTTTGTAGTTGCTTTGTTTCCACAAAAAGTCGTATGAATTGTGTTCTTTATCGTATTCATCGATTGTTTGGGTAAAGTCGTCGGGTACTATTAGGATTAGACAGAAGTAATCGCCATAATGTTTGCGGAAAGTCGCAAGTTTGCCCAGGAAGTCTTTGAGGTTGCTTTTGATGCCGTGTGGTTCTAGCAGGATCTTTCTGCCATTGTTTGTAAGTTGCGGTAGGAGAAAGTCTGGTTTGTAGGTTAGAGAAGCGCTCGAGTTTGTTTGCGATAAGTAGAATTCCATGAACTCGTAGTAGAAGATCACTTGTTTTTTCCTCAAAAAGTCGTAGACGTCCCTTTCTAATAAGGAAAATGCTCCAGGTTCAATACGTTCGCCAACTCGGTTGTAGTGATAAACCACTGTTAAGTATCGCATGAGTGGTTTGAGCAATTCTTCGTGTTTTTGGATGAAGAACCGCAGCGAGCGCTCAAGAGAGATCTGCGTTAAATCAGAGTATTCTAGCCATGTTCCTAAGATAAAGAAGGGGAAATCAACTTTAGCTGGATCCTCTGGAAATAGAGACCGCGCAAAGTTGGTCAATCTTTCTGCGTCGGCGTCGAATTCTGCAGTGTTTTTCCACCAGCTTTCCGGTCGGTTTTTGATGCTTAATTCGAACGGTAGGTTCTCGTTATCACTAAGGCCTAAAGCGGCATAAACTCTGAATTTAGGCGTGGTAAGCGAAACCATTAGGTCTTTGGGGTCGAATTGAAAAAGTGCCAAGTCAGGGAAACTTCGAACCATCCAGCGCAAATACAGCCAAGACTTAGCTTTATGGTGCTTACTCATTCTCTTTACGCTAAACGAGAGTTCTTTAACAAAGTCGGTTGGTTTTCTGCCCCTTAGGCTTAGTTTAGTTGTGTAGTCGATGAGGTTGCCATGGGCTTTGTTGTCTACGAACTGGTTAACTGAGCATATTACTTCTGGAATCTCAGCTTTTGCTTGACCGAGATGATCAAACTTTTCTATTTGCTGCTCGAACTTGCCGATTTCACGAGTAAATTCTGAAGGGGTCTTTGTTGTGTATAGCTTGGGTCCGAGTGCTGTGTAGAGGTGATTTAGGAGTATTCGGACGTTTCTTGGATTTCCAGTTAGCATATAGTCGCTGAGGGCTGCTGCGAGCAAAAAGTAGTGTGCTGCTTCTCGTTTTGCCTCATTGCTGTTTAATGGCATAAACCAGGGTTTAGGATTGAGGTACAAGTCAAGCTCTAAATCTGGCACACTGCTATATGTTTGGACAAAGCGCACGATTAAGTCCTTTAAATCGTTTGGAACCTCTTGAGGCATGCTTACAAAAGTTGGTTGCTACTAGCTTAATTGTTTTTGCAGAGAGTTGGCTCTAAAAGCCATTTTGGGACAGAGACTGACTGCAACAAGAGGGTTTATTTAGTTATTTTTAGCATAAACTTGTTAGGTCTGACAAATGGAAAAAATTATTTTCGGTTTCGAAGAAGAAGAGGATGGCGAAGACTGCGATTGTGAAGATTGCGAAGATGAAGAAGAATAGCCGCATGCTATAACTTTCTTTTTTTAAGAATTGTGCCGATAACCTTTATGTAATTAATTTTCATATCTCGATAATGATCCTTGCTTCAAATTTTTCGCTGAAAAACTAGCCGATATCACGGTAAGAGTCTATAGTGTTTATTGACAAATTATTAATGCAAGTTAGTTTGTATCTGGAATGGTGATGTGGCATGACTGCTAAGCTTACATTTTACGGAGGAGTAGATGAAATTGGCGGCAACAAGATTTTACTCCAGACTGACGATGGTTCTGTTCTTTTGGATTTTGGCCGCAGAATGGGCGAGTACGGCAAGTTTTTTTCAGAGTTCCTTGTAGCCCGTTCCAAGAATGCCCTGCGAGATATGCTTCGGCTGGGCATTTTGCCTAAAATCGACGGCATCTATACCCCCTACTTGGTAGATATGACAGTTCTCTTTGAGAACGCACAGGTTGGCGAAAAGGTTCCTTTGGATAAAGCGCTGGATTACTGGAAAACCATGGACGTTTGTCCTTGCAATTCAGAGCGCCCAGGGGTTGATGGGGTTTTTGTTTCGCATGCTCATTTTGATCACATTCAAGACGTCAGCTTTCTTGATCCGTGCATTACGGTTTACTGCACAGAGAAGACAAAGGTTTTGGCGAAGGCGATGACGGATGTTTCGGTTTCTGGAGTCGATGACCAGTACTACAAGATAGCTAAGAAAGTGACCATTAAGCAAAAAGCTCCTCTGTTTAAGACGCTTTGTCCTGGCGAGTGTGCTTGCAGTGAAGAAAAGGAAGAGGAGCATCCGGTTGTTGAAGATCCGAAAACTAAGTTCAAGTTTACGTATGATATTGCACCAAGTTATAGGACGTTCAACACGGCTTCCGAGGGACAGATAAGGGGTATCAAGTACAAGTTGATTCCAGTTGGGCATTCAGTGCCAGGTTCCTGCTCAGTGCTTCTCACTCTTCCAAACGG
>PLNS01000006.1:21049-205641 GCA_003141855.1 Candidatus Bathyarchaeota archaeon
CCTGTTGATGTTTTGATTACGGAAGGAACCAGAGTTGGCTCGGATGAAGTGTTGACTGAGGATAAGGTAGGGCGAGAAATCAGTGTGGACATTGGGCGTGCTGAAGGGTTAGTTCTAATTAACTTTGGTTGGAAGGATCTTACGCGTTTTAGTACTGTTTACCAAGCGGCAATAGAAAATGGGCGTACATTGGTAATTTCTCCCAAGTTAGCGTACCTTCTTTACGAGATGTTCAATAGTTTTCCAACGGAATACGCTGACCCAAGGACTATGGCTAACCTTAAGGTTTACTTGAAAAGAGAAGGCGACCTCCTATACTCAAAAGCAGACTACGAAAAATACAAAATGGGCTACCTACACTACCATGGAAGAAACATCGCCCAAGACGACCGCAACATAGTACGAGTAGCAGAAAGACTAGGCATAGGCGGCAACCCAAACAACCCCAAAAACCCATTGCCAACAACCAGTGAGCATGAACCATACGATTACAAAGAACTCTATGAGTTAGCCACCCATCATTTAGACAATGGAGTTAGAGCTTACCAAATTAGACAAAACCCTGACCAGTATGCTTTGATGTTCTCGTACTGGGACGCAAACGAATTATTTGACTTGATCCCGCTCGACAGCAATCATAATACCCGTTATATTTCTGCTTCAACAGAGCCCTTCAGTGAAGAGATGGAGATTGACGAGACAAAAATGGTGAATTGGCTGGACTTTTTCAATGTCTATTATGATTATGAAATTAAAGATGAACAAAAAATATTCCTTCGAAGACACGTTTCAGGTCACGCCTCAAAAACAGAAATTAAAGAGCTAATAGAAAAGATAAATCCAACAAAAATTATCCCCATTCACACCACCAACCCCAAGTTATTCGAGGACATGTTTGCAGGAAAAGTTGTTTTGCCTAAATATTCTCAACCAATCGAAGTATAATAGCCATATTTAACGCTTAAATTGGACAACGAAGCCCTTGGAGATTACTCAGTAGAAATCAGGTTATTCTTCCCTTAAGCTTAAGGGAATTCGCTATCGGTAGTAATAGCGAGCACCTAATTGGTACTTTGTTGAAAGTAAATTAAACTCCATAAATAAGGACTATGAATAAATTGCGCACTATTCGAATTTTTTAATGAAAGTTATTAATGCTTCTTCTCAGACTTGACGTAGACTTCAACCTTTACGGGAGAAGCCACTTGCCCAAGTAACTCTGACAGGTTTCCTGTCCACTGCGCTTTTGAGTCAGCCGTAAACCCAACCGTCTGCGAAATCCCACGCCACAACAAAGCCTTGTCATAGTCCTTGGCGTCCTGAGGCATAAACTCAAAAATCGACCTGCTGGCAATAATGACCAGTTTTTTCTTCATCCGCGAAATAGCCACGTTAATTCGGTTCAAGTTTAGCAGGAAATCGCTTTCGCTGCGAACATAATCAGGGTCGCTAACTGTGGAAGAGATAATGATGAAATCTGCTTCGCCGCCTTGATACCGCTCAACCGTATCTACTCTCGCGTTTTCGCAACCCTCAGAAAGCATGTTCTTCAACAACCCTTTCTGCGCATTATGCGGCGTAATCACACCTATGCCCTCAGATTTCACGTTACGAACCAAAGCTTCCACGATCAAAGCCTCAACCAGATTCGACTGGAAGCTTTCAGCCTCATCATGAACAATCAAGACAAAAACGTTCTCTGGTTCCAAAACGACCCCCAACCCCTCTGTCTTAGGCTTCGAAGTTGCTAACGTCTGTTTTTGGTCAGAGCGAAAATCAATCTTGTCCTTTTCGTACACCCATTCTCTCAAGAACTCTGCTACGACCGAGTGGCATCGGTGGCTCTCGCATAACCGCTCGGCAGGAATATCCGCTGGGTGAATGCATTTTATTCTTTCGATGCCAAGGTCTTCTTGGCGTAGCAGGCGGAGAAAATCCATGGCGGAGAGGAAAGAAGCCATTTCTTCGAGTGTTCGGCGGTCTTCTTTTTCCCAGTTATGCGCTTGGATTGGAGGCAACTGCCGATGATCCCCCGCCACAAGGATCTGGCTGCTCTTGGAGAGGAATGAACCTGACAGAATCAGCTCGGGCAAACGCATCATGCTAGCCTCGTCAACCACGAGCAAATCAAAGAAGCCCTCGCCCCAAGGCGGCTCAGAGTCGCCGATTTTTTTCATTAAGCCGTACAATCCAGGAGGCGTGAGGCATAAAACCAAGGGAGATGAACCTGAAACGTTAGGCGTCAAAGTTGCCTGATTCATTAGGCAGTCAGTGAGTTCCTTAACGGTTTCTTCATCTTCATTATAATTAACGTATTTGACACCGTCGATGGGCTTAACTGTCGAAACATCACTGCTTAGCACTCGGTAAATGCTCAGGTCTTTTAGATCCTTGCCGCCCTCTCTGCAGTATTCTTGCCAACAGCGAGCGAGCTTGCTGACAAATTCCTGAATCGCCTTATGGGTAGGAGCAACCATCAAAACCCTGCACCTAGAATTGGCTCGGTGAGCAGCAACATGAGCTAAAACCGCCAACTGCAAAGTCTCAGTCTTTCCAGTCCCAGGCGGACCCTGAAGCATAACAATCTGCTCCTTCCCAAAAACCCTGTCAACAAAACGTTTTTGCTCTGCCTTAGGAGCAAAGCGCCTATGTTCAACCCAACGCAAAAACGAAGCAGCCGCATCCCTCGGCAAAGCCGTATGCGAAGAAGCCTCAGATTTGCCCGCTAAGAAACCCGCCAACAAACAATAAAGCACATTATTGCCCGCGTAGTCAAGGCATTTCGCAGCCCTATCAGAAATAATGTCATCCGCCAACTCATCCAAAATGTAAATCCGCCCAGCCTCAAAAAGCTGCATATACTTGCTTTTTGCCTTTTCTGGATCAGAAGTAGGAAGGTTATGCCATGCGCTATATTTTCTGCCTTTGCCGCTTGGCCAACTAACCACTTTTATAACTATCTCTGACTTTCGCACGTCGACTTTATCGACGATGGCTCGGGCTGATTTTTCAACTTCCGAAGGCGAGCGCTTCTGGGCTTCCTCAAATTGTCCCTGCTCATTGCGCCTCAGCTCGGTCACAACCATCCAATCGCCCGAGCTTGAGCCATCTGCTCCTTTTACTCTGCAAGCGTTAGCAACGCAATCAGCCTTGGGCAAACCAATGCCCTCATAGACAAGTTTCCCGCGGACCACAAAATCCTGCTCAGATTCAGCTACACCTGTGCACTCAAAAATCAGCGATCTGCCTGAAGCTACTCGTTGGTATGGAAGCAAAGCATAGTGCTGGTACATCTCTTGGCGTTTTGAGAAATACTCCAAATCCAGAAATTCTCTGCAACTGCGCTCTAAAGTTGCTACGCCCAAGGTAAACTCTGCAATCTTTGGAACCGCAATGGGCTTCTTGCCCAGCCGCCTGTTGCGAATCGATAATGACCGCTCAATGTGTTCCAGAGCCATGCAGAGTTTTCCCCCCATTAGGTTGAGCTCTTCAACAGTAATTCGTCGGGTCTTTTGGGTATAATCGCACCACTTTCGTTTCTCCAACATAATTTTCGCGTTACCCTTCTCCTCATAATTATCCAAGCGTCCCTTGGCAGCCCACAGATACTCAATGGGTATTTGATTTCCAAACCGAGCCCGTGCAGGATAGTACCCATCCTTAAGTTCGTATTCTTTTCTAAGAAAAATAATCGATCCGTCAGGATTTCTATGGTAAGGCAGAGAATAATTAAACATCCCATCACGGAAAACTAGGCGTAAATCAACTAATGATCCGTCTTGGCGTTTTGCCATCCAGTTTTTGTTGTCGAAAAAACTTGATTGTTCAAGAATGGGCAAAATGCCAGAGCTGTGAAACTTTAGAGCTTTTCTGTGTATGACTTCGTCTTGTAGGATTGAGAACATGGGTTGGTCGATGGCTTGTCTGAGTCCCAAAAGGTCCCTAATTGCCCTAGCACTCATCAACGTAGGCTGGCGACGAACAGCTTCCATGAGTACATCTCGTTCGCCTCGGCTGAAGAAGTAAAGGTGAATCGGAGCCTCTTCGGGACTGCCTACCTCGTTGGCTATCTTTGTTATTGCTTGGGTCACCCCTTGAAAGAAGGCTTCCAGCAACTTCTTTTCTTCATCTAAACATAGTTTACGCTCGTCTGGGAGACTGCCAATAACGTGTGATACACTCAAGGGCTCCCCTCTATATCGGGTGCAATTCACCCTAGCGCTAATCATCGAAATAACGTCTAGCATATAGTCTCGTTCAACAAAAAGGTAAACTCGAATCATGCCGTCTGGACTAAACAGAAGCGCTGAATCCATACCATTTGAAGGACTATCCTCAGGAAGACCACCGTAGCCTGTTCCAGTTAACCAAGGCATCCACCTGCTTTTGCTGGCAAAAGGACTGCCGGGTCGAATCCCCCCCAACATGTACTGGGCACGCTGAACCAACCAATCCAGCTTAGCACCCACAACACGGTCAGTAGCTAACAAACGTACCTTCTCAGCATCTCTATCAGGAATACTCTTGAAATCGTAGGGGCGCAAATCGCTATTATCCATCACAATCTTTAGTCTTGCCAGATCCTCTAACCGTTCAACTCCATAATGCCCAAGTGCCTTCTGCTCACCCCTACTCAAATTAAGCAACGCTATACTCTCATTCTCAACGGCACAGACAATACAGCACTCATTAAACCCGCAATTATCGCATCTTGAGCAAAGCTGATACTCAACCTCTGGCGAAGGAGTCTGACGAATCCGATTCAACTCGCCATTTTTAGCAAGTAGACGCTCAACATCCTGTATTAAGGGGCTAAGCTTGAATTTGGGAAGACTCTCGGGATCAAGACTTTCCAAATTCGTCTCCCTATTAATCACTCCGCCCTCAAGATCAATCTTAGGTGATAGACTGCTTAATTCTTTGGAAAGTAGCAATACGTAGATGGCTACTTGTATTCGATGAGCAGTCTGCTCCATCCAAGATGCCTTGAGCTCAAAAATCCTAACCTTTACTTTTCCCCCTCTACAGGGCCAAATAGCAATCAAATCAGCGATTCCCTTAACTTTCCAAACGCCTATCTGACCCATCATAGGAACCTGATAGAGCAAGACTGGCTTGCAATCAACTTTTTCTTCGCAAGAAATCTGACTCTCAATAACCTCACGCAAATTATTGTAAGAAGCGTTCTCGTTTTCTACATACTTGTTAAAGTCGTGGTAGTCGGCTGCTTTGGCTCTGAGTTCGGATACTTTTTTCGCCTCAAGCGCTTTGCCTGCGCCGTAGAGTAGGGGGCTGATGGGTTTGAATGCTTCAGGCCACTTGCGACTTTCTGCCTCTTCATCGTCGTCTAGCTTTAGTTTGAAGAATCGTGGGCAACAGTTGAAGCGGATGTACTCTGCTATTCCTGAGGCGGTTAAGGAATCTTTGCTTCGCTTCTTTTTGTGTGAATGTTCTAAATTCAAGTCGTCCTCACTCAACCGATTGCCCACCTCTCTTTAGTAAACGCTTTAGCCTAAACTAACCATGGATTATTGTATGTACCGTTGATTTATGCTTAAAGGCGTTACCCAAAAACCCACGTTTACCTGAAAAATAGTTGCTCTAACCTGCCTTAAAGGGTATGAGTCCTTTTATTAGCCGAAAGCTATTTTACAGCAACAATATTTTTATTATAGCATTTTATATATAACATTATAGTAAATAACATATAACTAAAAATTAGTGGAAAACAGAAATGGACACGCCTACTCTCAGAATCCTAGAAACGATAACATCGAACATAGGCAATCCCCTATCGATTAACCAGTTAACTCAACGAATTAAAGACACGCACGGTTCCGCATACTATGCAAACATCTACCAGAAATTGCAAGAACTAAAAAATGAAGACCTACTCAATTTAGAGCTAATAGGAAGATCCGCCAACATAAAATTAAACTTCCAAAACTACCTGCTTATCGACATGTTAGCAGAAATGGAAATAGAGAAGAAGCGGAATTTTCTCACAAATAGAAAGGAACTATTTTCATTCTTCAGCGAAATGGACAGGTCCATTACAGATAATTGTGCAGTAAAATCAGTCGGTTCAATAAATCCATCAAAGAATATTAAACTTAACAGAATCGAACTATTCTTTCTACTTAGAGCAAGCCCAAACTATCATAAGGAAACGATTGAACTTTGCCGACAGATGCTAAAACTGCAAAACAAGTATAACTTGAAAATCAACAATCTTATAATAAGTAACCAAGATTTTTTAGAACTAACAACATCAGAGGAAATCAATCCCATCAGAGAAGCCCTAAGCGAAAAAATCATCCTCTTCGGTCCCCAATCATTCTGGAACGAAATTAAAGAAATCGCTCAAAAAAACGAAATTCGAACGATCAGGCCAGAAATTAAACCCGCGAAAATCTCCGATTCAGACCTAACATACAACCTCAACAGGTTTGGCTACAGAGAATTTGGTCTTAGATTCGCTCAGGGCAAGAACTTCTGCATTGAATATGTAACAACCGCGATATTGCTTCAAGAAGACGCAAGACTAATAGAAGCCATACCGATAATCCTTGCAAAAAGCAGCTTCAAAAGCAACGTATTGGCATTCCTAAGCCAAAAATACGATGTATCTAGAAAGCTTTTGGGTTTACTCAGAATCTTAAACAACGTCAAACCAACACGCGAAGTAACCCAAACAATAGATCTCTTAGAAATATTGAACACAGAGGAAATACCTGCTGATTCAGAGAGTATAGTGCAAAAGTTGAGGTTGTACAATGCCCTGTGACAAAAGCGCTTTATTAGAATTCTTAGAAGTCATCAACGATGACCTTACGAGAAAGATTACTCTTGTTGCTGCCGGCGGAACGGCAATGACTCTGCTTGACTTAAAGCCATCTACAATAGATATCGATTTCACAATCCCTGCTGTTGATAGGGTAGAGTTTGAGCAAGTTCTGAAAAATAATCCTCCAGGCTAAAGGGTGGATAGGTGGACGGATGGGTATATTTATTGCCAGAGGCTGCCCAAGGATTACTTGGAAAAGAGCATCAAGATCAAAGAGTTCAGCCGCATAGTGTTAAGGGCTCTGCATCCTGTTGACATTGTTGTGACTAAGTTTGGGCGGTTAAACCAGAGAGATATTCAGGACATCGAAGCCTGCATCAGAGAATTCAAGATTTCAGAGGCTGAGATAAAGGCGAGGGCATTGTTGGTGCTCCAAACATATGTTGGGAGCGAAGAAGATTATCTTAGTCATCTGGATTGGGTGCTTGAGAAGTTTTTCAACCATTAACTTACGCTTAAAGGCATCACCCAAAAAACATTAATTGTAACAAAAAATTGTTTTCCGCAAGCATCACACGTTTCCCAATTACAAGCGTTACTCAATAAAATTCAGGCTTCTATCAGTAGAAGAGGAACCAACATTTTTAACGTCTCTTTCTCAGCCCCTATTTTTTCGCCTAATTCTAGTCGGAGATGACAGTTTTCTTTTACAATACAGTATTCGCAACTAACGGTTTCTTTTTGGGTTTGGCAATCAATTACTATTTGAGCATACATACTTTCTCAACCTCGGGAAGCCACACTAAGAACAAAAGCTGCTTATAGGCAATGTCAACTGTGTGGCGGCATTTTCTGTTAGTTGCTTTTCATTTTTTCTTGGTTGTCTTGAACATGAAAATGTGCAAAAAAAATTTATTAAGTAATTAAAGCCCAAAGTTTGCCCTAAAAGCACTCATTTGAAGAATGATGATACGTTCACTACAGGCATTACGGTTTCTGTCAAAAAAATAATTGTATCCTCAAAAGGCGCACAATCATCTTCAAGTCAACTTTTTTTTGAATTTTGACGTTGATTTTTTCCCACGTTATTTTCAAAATAGTTGCACTAATCTGTTTCAATTTTAAAAGAGGGTAAAAAAGGCAATACCTCATACCTGAAGCAAGTTCAGGGAAAAAAATATTTCATTATAGCATTCTAGCCATAATATTATAGTAAATAAGATACAGCTTAGGCTGTTTCTTTGACTTTGATGTGTTCTTCAGCGTGGACCTTGTTTGTTTTTAGGTCAAGCCAACAATGAAAAATGTCTTCGTCATGCATTTTGTGGCTGTGCGGTTCGGGTTGCACGTGGGATACTATCATGCCAAAGCATACATCTGAAATTATCACTTTATAGTTTCCCTTTGGAAGAACTTCCACTGTTACGTGGCTTTCGTCGGTTGGCAGGTTTCCATAAGTGCCCTTGTTTTCAATGCTTAATTCTCGCTCAAGCCAAAGCTCCAGCAGTTCTGTGTTTAATCGTTTTGGCTTCTTTATCTCCTTGTTGATGTAGTCCATGTATTGTTGTGGAATTGTTAATTCAAACTTTTTCAAGGTGAACACCCGCTTTTCCTAGAAACTAACGAACGCGGTATAAATATAAATTGGAACATCCGCGCAGTTCCTCGGCTAACCCGATAACGCTTAACCTATTCGTGTTTTTCAATTTCTGCGTATATTTTTCCGTTTTCGATTTTGCGTCGGTAAGTCTGCAGGACAGTTTGCTTGTTTTCTGCGTATTCTCCGTTTCGCACGTCAAATTTCCATCCGCGGCAGGGGCACATGACGAGGAAATCTCTGAGAATTACCGCCTTCAAACGTGCACCCCATACGCGGACAACGATTTGACAAAGCGAAAACCTCGCCAGCCCGCCGTACCAGCAAAATCGGCTTGCCCTTGACACGCACGGCTTTCATTTGGCCTTCGTTGATTTCGCTTCTTTTATGAGGATACAAAACCGTCTTTATTCATGCTTTCGCCTTCAATATCATTCTTGAATAAAACTCAAAAACTTGCCCATCCACAGCTAAAGGCCTAAGATAACTGACCGTACCGCTGCCTGTATTAACAAAACGTATAAACAAACTGTATAAACAACAACGCCCTAAAAAAAACGCGTCGCATACATTCACGAACTCAGGTTGCTTTTTGAGCGTCATTCTTGCTGTTATGCAACTCNNGGTCCATAGGTTACTATGGGCAGGTTCATGGCTTTTCCAAGAATGTTCATATCGCCAGTTCCTGTTTTGTGCAGAAGCGTTGCCGGCTTGTTTAGCACTTTTCTAACCGACGAAGATATGACGTGGACAAGCGGCGAAGCCTTGCTAACTTCAAATGGCTCGACAGTGTCAAGAACGGATGCTTTCACGAAAACCTTTGGATTGGCAGCCTGGTACTTCGCAATCATCTTCTCTATCTGCTCAAAAACCTGAGCCGTAGTAAACTGGATTGGCACTCGAACGTCAAGGTTCATTTCAACCTCAAAAGGAACAACAGATGTTGCTCGCCCGCCCGCAACTTTAACCAAACACGCTGTGACAGCATTGACGGGGCTTACCGAGGGATCCAGCGACGGATACGAAGAAGCATTTTTTATTAGTTCCCAAACCTCATAGGCTTTCTCCAAAGCATTATCGTACAGCCAAGGCGTAGAGGCATGTCCCGTCTCGGTTTTGCAAACGATTTTGAGTTGGATCTGCCCTTTGTAGCCGATTGTTATGTTCTCAACGCCACTGGGTTCGCCGAAAATGGCGTAGTCAGCTTTAATTCCCTGAGTGATGAGGTGCTTGACGCCTCGGCTGGTGGCTTCTTCTTCGACGACGCTAGCGACCAAAATTTTGCCTTTAAACCCAGGCTCCTTAGAAGCGGCAACTGCAGCCATAATCATCGCTGCAAGCGGACCCTTCGCATCCACCGCACCCCGAGCGTAGATTTTGCCTTCTTCAATCCGAAGCGGCAGATGCCCAGCTACCGTATCCATGTGACCGCATAAGAGAATGACTGGTTCGCCCTCGCCGACGACGCCTATGACGTTTCCGATGGCGTCTATGCCGACGTCAAAACCCATCTTCTTCATTTCGAAGGCTAAGAAGTTGGCTGCGTCTTCTTCTTTTCCTGATGGGCTGTAGATGCCTAAGAGGTTAGTTAGGAACCGTACTGCTTGCTCGCTCATTTTCTTCTTCTCCCAAAACGGTATCTAAAACTGCGATGACTTTGTCGATTTGTGTTTTCTCGATTACGAGTGGCGGAAGCAAACGTACTACGGTTCTGCCTGCATCCAGCACAAGCACGCCTTTTCCAAGCGCCTTCAAAATCACGCCGAGAACATCATAGCGCAGTTCCACGCCGAGCATCAAACCTAAACCGCGGACTTCCTTTATGATTTTATGCTTAGCCTGCAAACCTTCCAACTGCGACTTGAAATATTTGCCATTGACAGCGGCTTTGTCAGCCAGTTTCTCTTCTAAGAGCGCGTCTATGGCGGCGCATCCTGCTGCACAAACAAGCGGGCTTCCGCTGAAAGTGGTTGAGTGCTCGCCCAGCTTGAGCGAGGACATTACGTTTTCTTTGGCTACGGTTATGCCGATGGGTAAACCGCCTGCGAAAGGCTTTGCCAAACACATGACGTCAGGAGTTACATTCCAGTTTTGGCAACCGAACAATTTACCAGTGCGACCAAAGCTCGTTTGCACCTCATCGAACATTAACAGAACGTTCTTTTCGTCGCAGATTTCCCGAACCTCTTTCAGGTAACCGTCGGGTGGAACCCGAACGCCGCCTTCACCGCGAATCGGCTCCATTAGGACAGCGGCGGTTTTGTCGGTTATTGCTTCACGAATTTTCTCTGCATTATCTGGGGCAACATGCTTGATTTCTGGGACGAGAGGCATGAATGGTTCACGGTACTTTTTGTCCCACGTTGCAGACAGAGCGCCCATGGTTTTTCCGTGAAAAGCACCCATTAATGCGATGATTTCTGGTTTGCCCGTGTATTTGCGGGCGAGTTTTATGGCGCATTCGACGGATTCGGCGCCGCTGTTTGAGAGGAACGCTTTGTCTAAGCCTTTGGGCGTTATCTGGACTAGTTTTTGTATGAATTCTGCTCGTTTATCGTTGTAGAAGCCGCTGTGGCAGGAAATGAGTTGTTCTGCTTGTGCCTGTACTGCCGCGACAACTTTTGGGTGACAGTGCCCCAGCAAAGCGACGCCGTAGCTGCTTGTGCAGTCTATGTACTCTTTGCCGTTTATGTCCCAGACAAGCGTGCCCTTGCCCTTCGTTAATACGACTGGTTTTTTGGAGAAGACGTTTGCCATGTAGCGGCTTTCAATGTTCATTATTTCTTTTTCATTCACTCGTTATCACTGTACCAACCTGGTGATTCAAAGCTGAAGTAATAGGCTGCTTAACAGTTCCTGAAGTAACCAAGACTTCTTTGACGCCTTGGTTTAACGCTTCCAAACCAGCATGCACTTTGGTGCTCATGCCCTGCCCAATGCTAGAGAGCACTTCCTTAACCTCGGTCGCGGCAATTTTTGGAACACGCTCGCCTTTGAGCATTAAGCCTTCAACGTCAGTTAACAGGATTAGTTTATCAGCTTTTAATGCGCCTGCGATTATGGCTGCGGTTCGGTCGCCATCTACGTTTAACGGTTCAAAGTCTTGGCTTAATGCAATAGGCGTCACGATTGGCACGTAACCGTTCGCAAGCAACAAATTCAGCAGTTGAGTGTTGACTTGGGTAATTTTGCCTGTGTAACCGCCATCGATGACTTTCTTTCGTCCCCGTTCATCAACTGCGATTAGTTTGGTTTTTTTCTCCGCCTGAAGGATGCCTGCGTCGAGTCCGCTTAAGCCGACGGCTTGGATGCCTTGGCTTTGCAGGGCCAAAACGATTTGCTTGTTGATTTTGCCTGCCATAACCATGGTGTAGATTTCGATGGTTTCTTTGTCTGTGTAGCGGCTTCTAAAACCCTCGGGTGAGATTATGAATTTTTGTTCTTTGCCCAGTTTTGAAGCGATTTCAGTGACTTCTACGCCTCCGCCGTGGACGAGGACGACTTTGTTAGTTTTTGCGACTTCTTTTAGGTCGGCGACTAGGTCGGTGGATGCGCCTTCTTTTAGGATGCTTCCGCCCATCTTAATAACAAGTAGCATGGCAGGTCACATCGGGTGGAACCCAGTGCTCTTGAGGCCTGTGGTTTCGTCTATGCCCATAAGCAGGTTCATGCATTGTACGCCTTGTCCTGAAGCGCCCTTAGTCATGTTATCTAAGGCTGAGAAGAGCAGGAGGCGGTTTGCATGCTCGTCGATTTCAAAGCCGATGTCGCAGAAGTTTGTGCCCATAGTAACTTTGGGGTCAGGCAACTGGTAGGGTCCTTTTTGGTATTTGACTAAGCGTATGAATGGTTCAGTTCCGTACTGTCCGCGAAGTGCTTTCCAGATGTCCTTGTTGGCTATGGGTTGCTTGGGGAACGTATGAATCGTGGCGAGGATTCCGCGGACCATGTTGACTGCATGTGGGGAGAAGGAGATTTTGACTTTTTCGTTTGTTAGTGCGTTTAGTTCTTGCTCGACTTCGGCGATGTGGCGGTGACCCACGACTTTGTAGGGGCGTACTCCGCTGAAGCGTTCAGGATGGTGGGATGAGATGGTGGGTTTGCTGCCGCCGCCTGAAGAGCCAACTTTGAGGTCTACTACGATTTTGTCTTTGTCAACCAAACCAGCCTTCACGATGGGCGCTAAGCCTAGAATGGCGGATGTTGCCATGCAGCCTGGGCAAGCGACCAGTTTGGCTTTTTTGATTTCTTCTCGGTGCAGTTCAGGCAAGCCGTATGCGGCTTCTTTTAGCATTTCTGGGTGAGCATGTGTCCAACCGTACCATTTGTCGTAGTCGGCTGGGTTTTTTAGGCGGAAATCAGCGCTCATGTCTATTACTTTTAAGCCTGCTTCCAAGAGTTTGGGGACTAGGTTTACTGAGCCGCCATGCGGCGTGGCTGTGAAGATTAAGTCACAGTTCTTCTGCAACTCAGCTAGGTCTTGGGGTACGAATTTTAGTTGAGTTAAGCCTCTGAGGTTTGGGTGTACGTTGAAGACGTATTCTCCTACGCTCTGGCGTGAAGTAACCATAGTTACCTCTGCCTGCGGGTGCATAAGCAGCAATCTTAACAGTTCACTGCCGACGTATCCTGAACCGCCGATTATTCCAATTCGCATTTTCTTTTTCCTCTCTCTTTGTTATTTTGGTTAATGGTCGATTAGGCTTTGAGCGCCTTTTAGGAGCGGGATTGCCACGTTTAGGCCAGTTGCGAGTCTTGTGTTCTCCCAGAACTCTGGACAAGAATTCGACTCATGAAACACTAAGGCGCTCTTATTTTTTTCTACGCTTTCTTCGATTATGTTTTTAACATTTTCGTAAGCTGAAGTATTCATATATGCTTTGAAAGCATTCTCAAGCTTGCCGTTCCACGTTGGGAAATCAGTTAGGCGTGTTTCATCCTGCTTAACTTTCTGGACGGGCACAAATGCTTGCGATGCCAAATCAAGTTCACCCTTCAAATAAACGTCATCGGCATTCTTGTTTTCTTTAACGTTCACCATGGCATCTAATGCGAATATCCATGCTTCGCTGCCTTTGCCAAGGGTTTTGCCACATTTCACCGCCAACTCCTGAATGCTCAAGGGCAGTTTGGCGTGGAAAACCAAGTTGCCAAGGAAGGTGTTGGTGCGGAAATCTTTGAAACCAGCTCGCGCCATTGCGGTGTGGTAGCAAACCGGCTGTTTCCCCTTCTCCTTGGAAACGATTATTCGTAAATCATAGAACCATTTCTGGACAAGTTCCTGAGCGACAACGCCGATAGGGTTGATTATTGAAGGCTTTGTTTCTTTGATGCTGGCTTCTAGTTCTTCGCGGTTTTTGGAGAGCATTATCATTTTGCCGTGGGTGCCAGCATCAGCCTTGATTACGATGCCTTCTTCTAAGGGGATTTCTTGCTCGAAGAGGTCGGCGATGTCTTTTTCGTTGCGGATTTCTTTTCCATTCTTCAATGTGTCCGACGAGTCGCAGGGCACAAAGACTGTTTTAGGAATCGGGATGCCTTCCTTCCAAAGATGCAGTAATGTGCGTAGTTTGCTGTAGCAGATGAATTCGATTTGGGATGAGTTTAGGGTTTTTTTGCCCAGCATCTCCATGAAATATGAGGCTTGGAGGCGGCGATTTTTGCTCTGGGCACGGTTTAGCACGACGGCGGTGTCTTTGATGGTGCTGGTGTAGTCTTTGCCTTTGGTTTTGGCGCTAAAACCGTCTTTGGAGATGGATAAGGCGATTTTTCGGAAGGGAATATACGTTAGGTCTATGCCGAGTTGCTGAGCGGTGAGCTTTATGCCGTTTTCGTCGTTTTCCGAGCGCTCATACAAAAGTGCAATGCTCATCGCTTTCAGCATCCATGAAAAAATATTGTTCTAAAAAGGTGATTTTGTATTAAAAAGTGGGTTGGATACTGTTTATTCGCCCCAGTCTTCCCCTTCAATTGTTAACTCTTGAAGGTCTACGCATCCACATTTTATCTGTTTAACTTCGAGTTCAAGTCCACAGCCAGGGCAACTTACGATTTCGCCTTTCTCTGTGTCTGCTGGAACATCAAGTTCTGCGTCGCAGTCGGGGCATTTTGCTTTGTTCATAGCCTTTACCTCTTGAGAGTCCGAATTTACAGTTTTAATCATTTTTTATTCGTCACTTTATTGTTTTGGGAAATGTCTTTCTGATTATTTCAAGTTTCTTTTAAACATTTTGACCTATTTGTTACAACTTGGACTCTTAATGTTCCATTTGGTGCAGCCTTTTCGCTTGCTTAAGCCAACAAAAAACGCACCATAACCGCGCCAACACGACGAAATCCGCATTACCCCTTGAACCTAACAATGGAAAACGTTAAATTTTTCCACACGGATACTCATTCGGCTGAAAAAATGGATGAAAAAGACAAACAAATCATCAAAATCCTAAAAGACGATGGAAGAGCAGGTTACGGAGACATAGGCGCTAAAGTAGGCTTATCCGAAGGCGCGGTTAGGAAGAGAATCAAGACATTAACCGATGAAAATGTCATTAGAAAATTCACTGTTAAAATCGGCGTTGCGGAAGGCGCCCAAGCCATAACACTACTAGCTACAAACCCATCTTACCCAACCCAAGAAGTGTCCAAGAAAATCCAGGAAATCCCCAACGTAGAAACCATCTACGAGGTCACAGGCGAATACGACATCGTCGCAGTCATCAGCGGAATGAACGTGACGGAAGTAAACGAATGCATCGAGAAAATCCGCAGGGTCGAAGGCATCATGAAAACCAACACCATGATAGTCCTGCGCAGTTGGTAATCACGAGTCAATTGGCTGGCGCTAAACTTTTATCGACGTTACTTTTACGCCATTTTTCTCCAACAGCGCAGTAGTTACCCCCTTGCCCTCAATGAATTTATTGGAGAAAGTGCCATCAAAAATTACTCCGCAACCGCAAGACGGACTTTTTTCAGTAAGCAATGCTTCTTTTGCACTAATAGACTGGGCGATTCTCAAAACTTCAGAGGCGCCCTTAATGAACTGTCTTGTAACATCAACGCCAACCTCATTTACTACCTTCGCCTGGCCATTTAGAACATCTGAACCATCGCCACCTTTAATCTCGGCTGGCACCCGTGGAACTGGCAAGCCGCCTAAAACTTCTGGGCAAACAGGAAACAAGTACCCTTCGTAAAATCCTCAAACAGTTTGGGGTTTAACCAGTTTTTGCCTTCAAAATTGCATTTAACACCAACTAGGCAAGCACTAACGAGTCGCATACCAACACAAGCAAACTTGAAGCATAATAGCTTTACACTAAAAACAACCATGAAGAAACGCTGTTTTATTGCAGTTTAACGAACATATTTGGATCCTAATAGAAACTCATTGCAGAAACCTATAGGGGGTAGGTCACTATTGGCGATTTTTGCAGTCATTAACTGGGTTGCTATAAATAGAGGGGGGTAGGTCAAAGAGAGCACTACCCGTTTAGGCATCGCAAATCGCCTTTAAATAAGGGGGTATAGTCTCAAAGAGACTACTACTTTAGCGCTTATTTTTTGTTGGTGAGGTATTCGTGCATTGCTTTGGCCGCGCGTTTACCTGCGCCCATTGCGCTGATGACTGTTGCTGCGCCTGTGGCGACGTCTCCGCCTGCGTAAACGCCGTCTAAGCTGGTTTTGCCCACTTCGTTGACGCATATGGTTCCGTGTCTTGGGTCGCTTTGTAAGCCGCCTGTGGTGCGTTGGATGATTGGGTTGGGTGTTTGTCCGATGGCGATGATGACTGTGTCAACGTCCATTGTGAATTCGGAGCCTGGAACCTCTTTTACGCCTCTTCTGCCTTTTGCGTCGGGTTCAGTGAGTTCCATCGCGATGCATTTCATGGCTTTAACCCAGCCTTTCTCGTCGCCGAAGAATTCGAGTGGCGCTGCGAGGAATTTGCAGACTAAGCCTTCTTCTTCAGCATTCTCGATTTCTTCATGTCTTGCGGGCAATTCATCGCGTGAACGCCTGTAGAGTAAGCACACGTCAGAGCCAAGCCGCATGCTGCTTCTTGCGCAGTCCATGGCTACGTTTCCGCCGCCGATGACAACTACGTGTTTGCCCATGCGTATCGGTGTATCGTACTCGGGGAATAGGTATGCTTTCATGAGGTTAACGCGGATAAGGAACTCGTTTGCTGAGTAGATTCCGCCGAGGTTTTCTCCCTTGCAACCAGTGAACTGTGGCAAACCTGCGCCGCTGCCGATGAACACGGCTTCATAACCATCTTTCATAAGTTCGGGGATGGTGTGTATTCTGCCGACCAGGTTGCCGAGGCGCAAGTCAACACCGAGCTTTTGGACGTAATTGACTTCGTTTTGCACGATGGCTTTGGGTAGACGGAATTCTGGAATACCATACGAGAGCACTCCGCCACCAACATGCAATGCTTCAAACATCGTGATTTCGTGACCGAGCTTCACAAGGTCAGCTGCAACGGTCAATCCTGCTGGACCCGCACCGATAACTGCTACTTTTTTGCCTGTGGCTGGAGCTTTCGGCGGAAGCTGAGAACCGTTGTCTCGTTCCCAATCTGCGAGGAACCGTTCTAAACGTCCGATGCTTACTGGTTCACCCATCTTTCCGATGACGCATTTTGCTTGGCATTGCACTTCTTGAGGGCAAACACGTCCACAAACCGCCGGCAGCGCATTCTTGGTTTTGATGGTTGCTATGCCTTCAGCATACTTTTTCTCGCGGATGCATTTGATGAATGTTGTAATAGGAACGTCTACTGGACAACCACTTCTGCATTGAGGATTGGGGCATTGCAGGCATCGGCTTGCTTCTTCTTGGGCTTCCGCTTCAGTGTAACCTAAAGCAACTTCACTGAAATTCTTAGCGCGAACTTTAGGCTCTTGCTTAGCCATCTCTACGGCTTTCTTATTCAACTTTGGTTTAGGCTTGGTTTCTGCCACACTTACAACCTCCACTCATTTCCGACAATACTGAACTTAACCTTTCTTCAGGAAGCATAGTTCGTTGACGTAGGATTAACTCGTCAAAGTCAGTTTTGTGACCGTCAAATTCTGGGCCGTCAACGCAGCCGAACAGCATTTTGCCGTCAACGGTAACTCGGCATACTCCGCACATGCCCATGCCGTCAATCATTATGGGCGTTAAAGTTACGACTGTGGGGATGTTGTAGGGTTTGGTGATTTCGCTGACATCTTTCATCATGATTACTGGACCCATGACTACGCAGCGGTCAAACTTTTCCTTTTGCAGTAAGTCTTTGAGGAAATCTAAGCCTTTGTAACCTTTGGTGCCATCGTCGGTTGCAACGTAAACTTTCTCGCTAAGGGCTTTAGCTTCGTTCTCCATCATGATGAATTCTTTTGTTCTTGCGCCGAGAACTGTGGTGACTTTGTTGCCTGCTTCTTTCATGGCTTTAGCCTGCAACAGTAGTGGTGCAATCATTACGCTTCCGCCGACACAGAGGACTTTGCCATAATTTTTGATTTCAGATGGATTGCCAAGTGGACCCGTAACGTTATCTATGCATTCGCCTTGGTTTAGCAAGCCAAGTCCTTTTGTGGTTTTGCCGACTTCATGGAATGCAAAAGAAACTGTGCCCTTCGCTCTGTCGTATCCGGAAATGGTTAATGGTATGCGTTCTCCAGTCTTGCCGTGTATAACGATTAGGAATTGTCCAGCTTGCGATTTAGCTGCAACATCTGGAGCATCAACTTCAAACAGTTTAATCTTCGGAACTAATTCTTTTTTAGTTACTATTTTGTACGTTTTGCAGTCGCCTCCACAGTTACTTCACGTTTAGGTAAAGCTGAAATCTTAGCGTAGAACTCATCGAGTTTTTGCTCGAATTCGCCAGCACATCTAGGTGACTCCTCGTAGAGCTCGAATCGGTCCAGCAAACCTAGCTTTTTGAGTGCTACTTTCAAAGCGCTCACGTTGCGTTCTGCAGTGTCCCTGCCTTCCTGAAGCTTACAGTCTTTAGATGAACAAACCACACCCATGACACCGTCAAAGCCGCAGTTTAACGCGTTGATGACGTGAACTGGATCGAGGGATTTGAAGCATGGAACTTCAAGGGCTAAGACGTTTTTGTCCTCAAACGCTTTGTTGGGGTTGTCTAGGGCTGAGAACTCGGACCATTGACAGACGAATGCGAGAACCGCTGGTCCTTTGTTTTTGGCTTTCAATTGTGCAAGCGATTTGCCGTAACGGTCTACTACTTCGTCAAACTCGAAGCCTTTCACTTGGATAGCGTGGTGTGGACAAACCAGCTGGCATGCACCGCAGCCAACGCATTTCTCTTCGTTTACTTTTGGAGCAGCAAACGACTCAAACTCAAGCGCACCGTATGGGCAGATAAATATGCATTTATCGCAGCCCACGCATTTCTGGACATCGTAAACTGCTTTGCGCGAGAACTTTACAATTCTAACAGCGTTCTCATCGAAACCTAACTGTTTGAGGACGTTTCTGGCTAGAACGAGTCTTCGAGTGTTAATTTTTGTGCCTTCTTTATAGCGGCAGAAGGGATCTTCACATTGAACAGAAACAATATTTTTCACGCCAGAGTTTAAAGCGTCAAAGACAAAGTCTGTTGGAACTCTGCCTGCACAGGGCAAACGCAAAGCCATGTAATCGTCAATGTTTAATCCTTGTGCTTTAAGGATGTCTTGAACTTCACCTGTTGAAGGCGAGTTTCCGCGGCACATTAAAACAAGCGTGTCAGCGCCGCTTTTGGCTTTTGCTTGGGCTTTTTTAAGGTATTCTGATAGGTTATCGTAAGTGTAATATTGCATTTTTATGGCTGCAGATGGGCAAGCACTGTAGCAGATGCCGCAAACTTGGCAATCTTGGCTGTTAATTTCAACTTTGCCCGTTGAATCAGCTTTTATGGCTTCATAAGGACAGATTGATTTGCAGACATAACATCGGCTACATAAGTCTTGATTGATTTCAACTACAGCGAGACATTTTTCACTCATTCGTAAACCTCTTTTCATGCGTTTCCGCTGTTACTTTACTGCTTTAGCATGCTAGCTTTAAGCTAATTGAAAACATGAAAAGGGTTTAGAATCATATAATCCTTACTCTCTATTTCCTGTAATACGGTCGTCTAATGTAGCTGTAAGCTTCAAGAGCTGCAGTGATTCCTTGACCCACAGCTGTACCCACCTGCTTAACAGGATGGTTGGTAACATCGCCAGCTGCATAAACCCCTGCAAGGTTTGTTTGCTGTCGAATGTCAATTTTGATGTACCCATGCTCGTCTGTTTCCACACCGCTGGCTTTGGCTATTTGGCTGTTGGGCGCTTCGCCGACTTGCACGAAAACTGCGTCAACCGCCATTTCGCTTGTTTTTCCCGTTGAGTTGTCGATTAGGGCGACTGTTTTTACTTGTTTGTCGCCTTTGATTTCTTGGACTTCAGTGCTCCACATAACGTTCACGTTGCTCTTTGCCGCGATGTCAGTCACCAAGGATTCTTCAGCTCTGAAAGCTTCCCGTCTATGGATCACGGTGACCTGCGCAGCAAGACCTGAAAGATAGAGCGTGGTGATGCAAGCCGAGTTTCCGCCGCCGATGACGAGCACTTTTTTGCCTTTAAAGAATGGTCCATCGCAGACGCCGCAGTAGCTTACGCCTTTTCCACGGAGCTCTTTTTCGCCTTTAACGCCGATTTCCTTGTAATGGGAGCCAGCGGAAAATATGACTGCTTTAGCTTCATATGTTGCACTCGGGGTTTTCACAATTTTCTTTTCACCCATAAGCTCTAATTCGGTGACAGGCTCCAAATCGTGAATGACTGCACCGACCTTTCTGCAGTGCAGGGTCATTTTTTCTGCAAGCTCTCCACCGCTAATCTCGGCAAATCCTGGGTAATTTACCACGGTTGAGGCGTCAGAGATTGTGCCACCAGGTAATTTTTCATCTAAAATCAAAGTTTTCAATCCACTGCGCACCGCATAGATTCCAGCGGCTAACCCAGCGGAGCCAGCACCGATGATAATGACATCCCAGTTCTCCATAACAACAACTCTTACGATGAATATTGGGTTGGAGAAGTTTATGAATTGTTCGATTATTTTTAGTCAGGTAATTCACCGTTTGGTCTGTAACAATTATTATATAAGTAGAAAAGGAATAATTTTTGTGGAAAAATGACAATCGAAGTTGACTTGAAAGAAATAAAGTCGCTACTCTCAGAAGTTAATAAGAAACTGGATTGTTTACTTGAAGAAAAAGACATCCTTGCGCTTATCTCTCTGGCGGAGAAATCCCTCAAGGATTTTCTTGAAAAAGAACCTGACATTTATTCGCTTAAAGATATTAAGGCAAAGGTGAACCGTAATTAAAAGAAAAATAGTTCTCATTTCCCTATAGTTCCTGGTTCCAATAAGCTGATAAGGACGAAACCATCTAGTTTCTAATAGCGATTTTCCCGAGGTCTATTTTATGGCGAAATACAGGTGTACGGTCTGCAATTTTGTTTATGATGACGCGAAAGAAAAAATAAAGTTTAGTGATTTGCCTAAAGAGTGGGTTTGCCCGGTTTGTGGAGCGCCCAAATCGGCTTTTGTGCTGTTAGCTGAGCAAGCGGCAGAGAAGAAAGTTGAACATACTGTTTCGGAGGTGCTCATTAACCAGATTGCTGAGTGGGGTGTAAAGTATGTTTTCGGTATTCCAGGCACCTCAACGTTGGGTATTGTGGATGCCATACGCAAGAGTAACGGAAAAGTGAAGTATGTGCAGGTTCGGCATGAGGAGACGGCGGCGTTTATGGCTTCGGCTTATGGGAAGCTGACGGGGCATGTTGCAGCTTGCCTTGGCATTTCGGGTCCAGGCGCAACGAATTTGGTGACTGGATTGTATGATGCGCAGTTGGATCATTCGCCTGTTTTGGCGTTAACTGGTATGGTTCCAAGAGCGCTGATTGGGAGAGGTTCGATTCAGGAGATTGACCAACAAGCGTTCTTTGAACCCTTAACCGTCTACAACAAGACCTTGATGACTGAAGACCAAACCACGACGCTAGCAACTCTGGCGATTAAGCATGCGCTCCTAGATCAGGGTGTCGCGCACATCGGGATCCCCAACGACGTGCAAAAGTTGCCTTATGAAGCGGAGATTTTGCCGTTTGAAGGCAGAATGCCCAACCTCGCTTATGGGCAGGAGGAGTGGGTGGTTGAGAAGGCAGCAAAAGTCATTGACCAAGCGAAGAGACCTGTGATTTTGGCTGGTTTTGGCGCCAGAGGACAAGGCACTAAACTGTTAAAATTAGCAGCTAAAATTGGCGCGCCGATTATTTCGACTTTCCGCGCTAAAGGCGTCGTTGACGAAAACGAGGCTATCTATGTTGGGTGCCACGGTGGAGTTGGTTCGACTGCTGCTGGAGCGCTTATGGAGAAAGCGGATTTGCTCATAGCCATCGGTTCTTCGTTTTCGGATTTGTCGCTGATTCCTCAGAAAAAGACTGTGCAGATTGACATTAACCCGCTTATGATTGCACGCAGGTACCCTGTTGAAGTGGGGTTGCTGGGCAACAGCGCCGTACTGATTCCCAAGCTGACTCAGAAAGTTCAGCAGAAAGAAAATAGGGAATACTTGGCTGAAATTACCAGGCTAAAGCAGGAATGGCTAAACCAACTTGAAAAAGAAGCAGACGCAACCATGAAGCCGATTAGGCCACAGTACATCATCAAAGTCCTAAACAAAAAAATCGCTGACAACGCAGTGATTTCTCTTGATGTTGGCGAGAACTGCTGGTGGTTTGGCCGAAACTTTATGATGAAAAAATCGCAAAAGTTGGTTATGAGCGGAACATTGGCAACGATGGGTTTTGGATTGCCTGGAGCTTTGGCGGCGGCGTTGGCGTATCCAGATAGGCAGATTGTGTGTTTAACTGGCGATGGCGGCTTAACGATGGTTTTGGGCGATTTCTTAACCGCTTTGAAATATAATTTGCCTGTTAAGGTGTTTGTTATGAATAACAAGCATTTGGGCATGATTATGCAAGAACAGAAAGTGGAGGGCTTCGAGGGCTGGCAAACCGACCTCTACGATTACAACTTCGCCGATTTTGCAGAACATTCAGGCGGCATGGGCATCAAAGTCACCGAGCCAAGCCAGCTGGAAGCAGCCGTTGACAAAGCACTCAAAGCCACCAAACCCACAATCGTTGACATCGACACTGACCCGAGGAGATTCCTTTGAGGAGGTGGTATCTATGAGTACTAGACAAGGAGTTATCTTGCCTTTTGTGATTTCGTTTATTGGAGGCTTAATTGTCCTCGTTGTCAGCTTGGTTAATGCTGTTTGGTTTGGTTCTGATGCGCCTCTTTGGGGTGGATTTGGCAGCTACATGCGCAGTATGATGGGTGGCTACCATGGCTTCATGGGCAGCTACGCTAGTTCTAACGGTTTTTTCACCGCAGTTTCAGTTGTAAGTCTTGTTTGTGGAGTAATCGTTGTGATGAGCGCTCTTGTGTTGAGGGTTCATCCGCAGGAACATTTCATGTGGGGAGCAGTTATCGTGGTGTTTTCAGCCATTAGCTTTGTTGGCATGGGCGGATACTTCGTCGGCGCAGTATTTGGAATCATCGGCGGAGCAATCGCTTTAACCTATAAGCCCATATCATAACACCCTATAGTTTCAACATACTAATGACTGCTAAAAACTTCAATACGGACCTACCCCCTATAGGTTTNNTCTGCAATGAGTTTCTAATAGGATCCAAATATGCCCAAACAGTCAGCTAGACTGTCGAGAGTGGAGGCGTTTGGCTTTTTATTTTGTTATTATATGAAGCGTTTTTTCCGCGGTGGATGCGCTGAAGAGTAAGTCGTCTATGGTGGCGGTGAAGGTGGCGAGTTTCCCCTCACATTGGATTTCTGTTATTACTTTGTTGTTTTCCCTCACGGTTTTAACCTGCAACCCGATAGGCGTTTTGAAGTTGTCAGGCGAAACCGCACGGGCAATGGCTTCCGCGGTCTTCTCGTCTTTGTACTCAAGCGTGACTGTTGCCTGCAAGCTTCTCACCCTTCAACTGCCTACCGACCAAGTCATCCGCGGTCTTAATGAAATCTATCACTTTGTCAAGGGGCACTTGGGCACCTGCCGCTATGTTGTGTCCTCCGCCTTTGCCGCCGTGCGCTTCCGAAGCCAACCGCATTACATCCCCGAGGTTGACGCCTTTGCGCAGTGCAGCCTCCGTGGTTCTGCCCGAGAACTTTGCAACATTCTCCTGCTCAATATTGGCGAAAGCCAAAAGCGGTTTTTCGTTGTTGGCAAGACTCGAAACGATTATGGACGAGACGGTGCCGATGATTTTTTCGTTGATAAAGTTCTCGCCGTAGATGACGTAGATGTTTTGGAGTTCGCGCATGCGTTCGGGTTTTTCGGTTACCCAGCCGAGGTATTTGTTGATGTTTTTGCGGTAGTCCTCTAAGATTTTGTTGGATTCCTCAAGGGCTGCTTTGCGGTCGCCCATGCAGATGGCTATGCCGAGGCTTGGTCGGTCCATGCGTCCCGCCGAATTCAAAACCACCGCGAATTCGCGTGCATCCCGCAACGCCGTGTTGGGTTCTTCCTTGGTTAAAATGTAGATGTAGCCGATTAGGTTCTCAACTTCCAAATGCAAACCTTTAGACAATAAGTAGTCGGCAAGAGCAGTGCACAGCCGCTTCCGTTCTTCATCAGTTAAGTCACAGAGAGCCCGTAACTTGTCTCCCTGCTTGAGGGGAATGCCTAGGTTTGCTACAAAATTCAACGCTTCGGTTTCTTGACCGCTTAAGCCAGGAATAAACGGGTTAGTGGTGGTTGCCAGCATCTTGTAGATTGGTCTTGTTTCTCTGCCGAAGAAAATCAAGTCTTTCTCAACCTTTAACAAGCCTGCAGAGACACCGTCGTTTACTATTATTTCGTTTAGGCTTCGTAGGCTTCGCTGTTCGTACTTGTCCTGCATGTCTCCCAGCGCGCCGACTAAGGCTATGGGAGCCAAATCAACATTTGCCGAATTCACCGCTTTAGCTGCAAAGTAAGCCACGCCTGAACCGCTAACATCCGTCGCCCCATCTATGCCGAAGAGGTGCGGGTTAACTTGGACAAAATTCGGGTTAGCTACTTTGCTTGTTATTTGGTGGTGGTCGAGGATTACGATTTTGACGTTGGGGATTTTTTCGTTGAGCAGGTCAAGGTAGCCACTTCCAAAATCCGTCAAAATAACGAGTTGCGGTTTGTCAGCGATGACTTCGCCTATGATTTTGTCATCAACCCACTGCATCACCCGAATGCGGAAACGGGCATCGAGCCGATAGAGCATTTTACCTATGACTCCTGCAGCAGCAACACCATCCGCATCCAAATGCGAAAACACAAGAATAAAACCGTCTTTCTTAACAGTTTCCAAGATTACCTTTGCCGCTTCGTTTGCTGAAGCTAAGAAGCCTTCGATGGATTTTTGCTGTGCTGACATGCCCTGTTCACTTCTTTGGGCTTAAAGGCTGTAATTGGATTTAAAGCTGGCGCATCAAGAAACAATAAAATTTAAAATTAAAAGAAAGAAAACTTAGGTTACGGAAGCGATTTTTGGCACGTACTTCCAGTTCTGCGCAATAACGCCTTCACGTTTATAGTAGCGTGATAGCTTGTGGATGTGGGCTTCGATGATTTGCATGTTGCGTTTGTTGTGGAGGTCTTTCTTGTTCTTGCCCATGTGGACGGCGAGGCTTTGGGCTTTTTTCATGAGGTTGGATAGGTCTTCGGGCATAGTTGGGGCTAATCCTGAGGCTTTGAGTGTGTCGCTTATGCTTTTGCCCGTTATGGGTTTTACCAGTGGAATCGCGTATTGGTCTCTTAGGATAGTGCCTATGCCGCTCATTGAGTGGCCTTCTTTAGCCAGTTTAATTATGAATGCTTCTACTTCTTCAGGCTGATACTTGCACCAGCTTGGAGGACGCCTGCTAACAGGACGCATTGAATGGGATTTCCCTTTTTCTTGCTTTGGCATTGTTACACCTTAAACTCTGCACTAATCCACGTTGCACGAATATTTAAAAGTAATCCCTTTGAGGAGAAAAACCAAAAAATTTTTGTTCTTTTATTCGTGCAGAGCTCCATTAATGCCTTTTCTCGCGAGATACACGAAGAATCGCGCAATCAAGGATGCTCCTATGAGCACGATTAACGCTGACCAGAACTGGAACCAGCCGCTAAGCGTTCCAGTCAACAGGAAAACGTTCGCCATAACCGCGACACCCAGCCAGAATACCAAGTTGCCCACGGTTTCAGCTATCCGCCTAATCGGCGATTTCACCCATAACCTTAGGGCTAAGATAACAATCTGCAGGATGCCCACGCCTAAGAGAAAATTCACTACAGCCGTGTAGAAACCGATGTGCTCTGCAGGGTTGGCTGGTGCGGGTAAATGCACGGTACTTGAGCTTCCAAGGGGATAAGTTACGGTTGTTAAGTCGGAGAAGAACGCGTTTGTCTTCTGTGAGATGCCAGGTGTCAGGGCAAAAACTGAGCCCAATATGATAAAGAATCCGCCTATGGCTAAGGCTGTGATTAAGCCTTCATGAGGAGACCTGATTCGAATCATATTATTCCACTCTTAGCAATTCTGCTTATGCAGCAATAGCAATATAAAATTTTGTTTTGGGTTTGATTGAGGCTTAGCTTTCCCTTTTTGCTTGGCTTCAAATTCATCGAAACAATTCAGTGCGCATCATAGAATATCTTTTAGGTAAGAAAGTAAGAATATTACTAGATGAGTTAAATGACCCAAACCGAAAAAGCAGACATAACGGTAGTCAGCGAAAAAGGACAAGTGGTCATTCCAAAAAGCATACGCAAGAAGCTTGGATTAGGACCGAAGACAAAACTGCTTATCTATGGCTACCAAGACGCAGTAATCATGAAAAAACTCGAAGTGCCAGATGTAACCCAAGAACTCGAAGCCCTCTACAAACGGGTAAATAAAAAAATAACAAAACATGGCGAGTTGACTAATGAAGAGATTAACGAGGTAATTCAAGATTACAGAGCAAAGAAGACTGTTCCTTGTGAAGGACGCTAAATGAAAGTAGTCTTTGACACCAATGTTTTAATCTCTGCCTTAATTACAACTGGAAAGCCAAAAGAACTCTTTCATAAAGCAATTGAAGGGCAAATCCAACTAATACTTTCTAAAAATATTCTTGAAGAGTTCACCAAAGTGCAACGATCCAAGAATAAGAAAATACGCTGACCAAGAAGACATAATTGCTTTCTTAAAAATTATCGATACTTTTGCTGAGATAACTAAGGTTAATTCGCGTTTTAAAGCTGTAACCGAAGACCCAGAAGACGATGTCATTCTAAGAACAGCTTTCGACGGCAAAGCTGACTGCATAGTTTCAGGAGATAAGCACCTGCTTTCTATGGTAACATTCAGAGGGATAAAAATTTTAACTGTTAATGAAATGCTGGAGCTACTAAAAGAAGAAAAAGCACAAAAATAGTTGCTTGATACCGATATTTATTGGTAATTTGATTAATGGGTCAACGCTTGGTTTTGTACCATTCAGCGAAATTGCGTATAGCCATCGCCCTGTGCGAAAAACCATTCTTTTCCTCAATGGTCATTTCCGCAAACGTTTTGGCGCTTCCTTCTGGCTGGAAGATGGGGTCAAACCCGAAACCTGACTTTCCCTGCTCTTTGCGCTCAGCCAAGGTGATTCCGCCTTTGGATTCGCCGTCAAAGCATTCTGGTTCGCAGGGGGTTTGGTCGTCGCAGTAGGCTATGACTGATTGGAATTTGGCTTGCCTATCAGAGATGTTTTCCATCAGTTTTAGGATGCCACTGTTGTGGATTGTCTTGTAAACGTAAGCGGCGTATGGACCGGGAAATCCGCTTAAAGCGTCGATGAATAAGCCTGCGTCTTCCACAAAAATGGGCAAGCGGCACCGCCTGAACGCGTTTATGACGCTTGTTTGGGCTATGTCTTTTAGGCTGTCGCTCTGTATCTCATCACCTTTTAAACGCAGCATGCCGACTACGATGTCGTGTTGGCTTAGGATGCTTCGTGCCTCGTTGAATTTGTTGATGTTGCCTGTTGCGAAAAAGACAACTTTGCCCTTGGGAAGGGAGCATTGTTTATTTTTTTCGTTCTTCGACATAGCGCCCACGCCTCTCTATTTCCCTGATTTTCTCATAAACCTCTTCCGCCACTTCCACGCCTAAAACCGACGTGTAGCCACACAGAACACTCTGGAAGCATTCTTCCCAGAACAAGTAATGCGTACTCTGCAGCGCCTGCTTCATCAAATGCAAATCCACCCCTTGCGCTTCCAGCTCGATGTTTTTTTCTCCCAAGCCAAAATCGACAAAGAATAGTTTGCCCTCAGGGTTTAGGATTATGTTTGAGGTTGTTAGGTCGCCGTGGATTAAGCCTTGCTTATGCAGCCGCGCAATTGAATCTCCGATTTTAACGCACAAGTCATGACGCTCAGCTTTGGGAACGTTGTTGAGTACCTGTTTTATTTGTTGTCCTTCAATGTACTCCATAGTAATCGATGATTCAGGCACGTTAACCATGTAAATCAAAGGCGTCGGCACCCCAGCAACTTTAGCTTCATGCATCAACTGCGGCTCATGCACCGTACGGTAACTCCTTATTTGTTCATCCAAAGCTGGCGGACGGTACTTTTTGGGAATACGCAATTTAATGATTACTCTCCGTTCATGCCAATCGGATAGGTAGAGGCTGGCTTCGGCGCCCTTCTTAAACAGCGTTTTTTCAGCTAACTTATCCATGGCACATCCACCTTGTCCACTCGCCACCGCAACTTCACAAAACTCTCATCCAAAGCCGTAACTAGCCCATGCTGGAAAGCTAAGACGCCCGTCCAAGCAATCATGGCGCCGTTGTCGGTTGCAAACTCTAGCGGAACCACATTGAAGCGTGCATCATGCTCCTCGGCGATAATTGCAAGCATGGATTGTAGGCGTTTGTTTGCGGCTACTCCGCCAGTTAACAAAACTTCCTTCTTCTCGGTATGAGCCAACGCTCGTTCAGTAACTTCTGTAACCATGGAAAAAGCGTTTTCTTGCAGACTATAACATACATCCTCCAGCTTGCAATCGCCCTTCTGCAACGCAGTTGTCGCCGCTGTTAACAAGCCACTGAGCGACAAATCCATCCCCTTCACCACGTACGGCAAAGTAACGAGCTTTTCGCCTTTAGCTGCCAACTGCTCCACGGCTGCGCCAAGCGGCAAACCCTTCTTATGCTTAAGCCCTGCTTCACGTGCAAAAACGTCCAAACAGTTCCCAAGCGCTATATCCAAAGTTTCGCCGAACACTCGGTAGCGTCCCGACTCGAAGGCGGTGACCATGGTGTTGCCTCCTGAAGCGTAAAGCGTCACGGGGTCGTGGGCTCCTGTTTTGAGTTTGCCGATTTCTATGTGGGCTACGGAGTGGTTGACTCCTACGAGCGGAACCTCAAGGTACGACGCCAGAGCACGGGCGACGGTGGCTCCTGTCCGCAAACTTGGTCCTAAGCCTGGACCTTGGGAGAAAGCAATAACTGATAATTCGCGGGGTTTCAAGCCAGCCTTTGATAGAGCTTCACTTAGGACTTTATCAGCGACTTCGGCATGGTGACGCGCTGCTTCTCTGGGGTGAATTCCGCCTTCCGCTGGGATGTAGCTGTCGGATTTGTTAGCCAAGATTTCACCGCTAAATGTTGCAATGCCAACGCCGAAGTCGTCAGCTGAGGATTCAATTCCCAAACAGTAATTGCCTGAATCATCTTTCTTTGCCTTTCTCATGCCAATCCACGTTTATCTAGGGATACATATTTTTATGTGAATCCAACGCTTATATTACTGTATTATTTGGAACTGATCTAAATGCCTAAGCGTAATGACCTTGAACAGAAAGCACTCCACTACGTCGTCGGTACTGGCTATCAGGGAGTGCTTCAATCAGATTTATGGCGTGAACTTGGCGCAAGCAGTCGCGAAGGCTCACGTGTCTCCATTAAACTCGAAGAGAAGGGGCTTATCCGCAGGGAAAAAGAACTTCAAGAAGGCAGATGGACCTATAGGCTCTACCCCAAAAGGCTTCCTGCATCAATAGAAACCATCGTGGATTGCCCATGTCTACTGTGCCCAGACAACGCACGCTGTGACCCCACAACCGCCCTTTCCCCGAAAAGTTGCCCAAAACTAACCGATTGGATACTTAATTTAGGAAAACCACCAGCATCAGTTATAGCTAATCCTGAAGGTCCAAGCGTACCCGCACCAGAACCCAGCATAACAGAGGATGATTCCGTTGCCGGAAGCTTGGATACGAGCTAGAAAAAACGAATACTACTACAAGAAAGCCAAAGAAGAGAACTACCGCTCCCGATCCACATATAAGCTAATTCAAGCTAACGACAAATACGGCTTCATAAAACTAAGAGATATTGTTGTTGACTTAGGCGCTGCTCCAGGTGGTTGGATTCAAGCAGCAAGAAAAATGACAGGCAAACACGGATACGTTTTAGGCGTAGATTTGAAGCCGATTGACCCCTTCACTCAAGAATACATTCGCACAATCATCGCCGACTTTACTGAACCCGGAACAGTGGAACAAATCTTGTCTTTTATCCCGCGCAAAGCAGACGTGGTTGTCTGTGACGCTGCACCAAACGTTACGGGCGTGTGGGAAGTTGACCACGCAAGACAAATCGACTTAGCCACCCAAGCACTAGAAATCGCCCAATGCATACTGCGACCCAACGGAAGCTTCTTTGTCAAAGTCTTCGAAGGCGAATTACTAAACGATTACATACAAACCGTAAAGACGCTTTTTGAAACGGTTAAGATGGTGAAGCCTCAGGCAAGCCGACAAAAAAGCTCCGAAATGTATCTTTTAGCTTTGGGCTTAAAGGCTACGCGTGAATGTGAAGAGGAAAGCTAATTTTCCGCTTTAACCTCATCCTTTAGTTAGGTGCAAAAGTTGAAGGTTATTTCGGCGGATTCTGCAGCAGCAATACTAGATGAGCAGTTTAAGCCAGTGTACCATGTTGCTTCCGTTTCGGTTCTAGTTGAACCGCCTTATAGGGAACCGTCTTTTAGGTTAGCTGAACCGATTTTTAGGGAAGTTGAGAGCGGGTTTGATGTGATTGTGCATGAGGCTGAGCTCTGCCGAAGCTTGCTCGATAAGATGAAGGCGGATGTTGTGCATTTGGACATGTCTTTGGGCGGAGTTTCCATTGAAGAGTTATCGCCTGTTGAACTCGTAAACATGCGGGCATCAAGGACAGGAAGACAGAATATCTTGAAGATTCTGCCAAGGCTCAGGAAGATTGCTTGCGAAATCAAACGTGTGCATGGCATTGATATGTTGGCTATTGGCAAAGAGAGCATGCCTGTGCGGATTGCAGAGTTGACGGCTGGGGCAGAAGCGATTCTTTTTGCTTGCCAAAGGGCGGTGGATGAAAAAGAGAACATATTGTTGGGGTTGCCGTTAATGTGCCAGCCCAGATTCTTAGGTAACCGAGTTTATCTTCATTCGCTTATAGCAAACGAGCACGACGTGCGGGGATTTAGCGTTGATACATTGGGTGTTTTAACAAAGGTTAAATTGTCAGAAACCTTAAACCCTATTGCAAGAGGATTCCGCGCCCTAAAGATTACGCCAATGAACTAAAGCAGGTTTGTTTATGAAACTTGATTTATCTTTTTGGAAGAACGCTTCGCAAAGACGAAAAAGAATCTATTCAATCATCGCCATATTCGTAATTGCCCTCATAGTCACAATAATTGGCAGTTATGTACCGCTCAGCGCCAAAGACGCATTAACCCTAAGTAATCAGGTTAATCAAACACTAAACGAAAACAAAGCCAACAACACCCTAACCCAATACATTTTCATAAACAACTTCGAAATCTGCCTCCTAATGTTCATCCCCGTGGTGGGTGCTGCTTTGGGTATGTTCATACTCTTTGACACTGGATTAGCCCTCGGTGCCATAGCCGCCACACAAGGCTACCCCATATGGCTAGGTCTTGCAAGCTTAGTGGTGACCCCCGTGTTCTGGTTAGAATTCGCCGCCTACTCAATCGCCATGGCGGAGAGCATCTGGCTGTTCCGCAGATTAACACAGAAGCGGTGGCGCGAGTTAAAATGGACTACCATCTCTATCGGGGTTTGCGCTGCTTTGCTTATTATTGGCGCCGTGGTAGAGGTATGGCTTATAACTGTTTTAGGCTAAAAGTGGCAAGTTAGCCTTTTACTATTTCTAAGCTTATGTCTAATGCTTTAACGCTGTGAGTCAGTTCGCCCATGCTTATGATGTCCACCTGTGCGGTCGCATACTCCAGCAGGTTTTCGCCTGTTATTCCGCCGCTTACTTCAAGCAACACTTTGCCAAACCCAGCTTTCCTAAGCGCTTCCCCTGCATTCTTGGCTTGTTTGGGAGAAAAATTATCCAGCATAATAATGTCGGCACCTGCCTTTGCCGCTATCACCGCATCCTCAACCGAGGTAACTTCGACTTCGATTTTTTTTGTGAAAGAAGCGTGAGCCTTAGCTTTCTTAACTGCGTCTTCAACGCTTCCAACTATTGCGAGATGGTTATCTTTAATCAGAACCATATCGTCCAAATGTAACCTGTGCGGGTCACCGCTTCCTATGATTACGGCTTTTTTGTCGAAGTAAAGCAGTCCTGGCGCGGATTTGCGTGTTGCTGCGATTTTCGCTTTCACATGCGCTTTTTCCAATTTGTCGGTTAACATTCGTGTTTTGGTTGCGATGCCACTCATCCGCGAAAGAAGATTAAGCATTGTCCGCTCAACTGAAAGGATGGTTTGGGCATCTCCCGAAATCTGCATTAGCACTTGCTTGTTTCTGATTTTTTCGCCGTCTGCAACTTTAACGTTAACTGTTAGCCCTAAGTATTGGGCAAGAATCGTTGCTTCTTCGATTCCAGCCGCTATTCCCTCTTCCTTCGCAATAACCTCTGCGTTAACAGTTAAATTCGGGGGAATAACTGCCGCCGCCGTTACGTCGCCCTGCCCGATGTCGTCGGCGAGGATTTGCTTGAGCTTATCCTCCACAATCTTTCTTGGAACAAACATACCTTCTATTGTTGGCGCTTAGAACTTAAATTGCTTGCTTTTTTCCACCGTTAAGGGATAGTTCAAATATAATCTTGCACTTACCTGTATGTTGTATGCGACTGTTACTCAGCTGCTCCGAACTCGGATTAGGTCACGTTTCACGGATTATTCCGTTAGGGAAACGGCTGGAGAAAAACGGTCATGAAATGTTCTTTTTTTCAGGCGGCAAAGCATACGAGATGCTGCAAAAAGAGTTCAGGCATGTTTACAAGTGCACGCCAGTTTCCTGGTATGAAAACGCGCATGGCATAATCACTTCTGCCTCGCTAATCAACCTGTTATTTCCGCTTCCGCTTTTTAACATGGAAAAGAACAGTTTTGAAATGAAAAAATCCAATGCCATGGAAACCATCCACCGCTACTATGATTTAAGAGAAAACTTGCACGACATAGCACCTGACATCCTCATCGCCGACGGCGACATAAACGCTCTTCGACTTGCCCAAAGATGGAAAATTCCCTCAGTCTACATCGCCAACATGATTAGGCCAAGCTACGGCTTCTCCGCTTTTCTCAGTCCAGGAGAGCGCGTGGTTGAACGGTATGTGAAGCAATGCTCAAAAATCATAATTCCAGACAACCCACCACCCTACACAGTATCAGAGTACAGCATCGGCAACCTGGATAACATGGGATTAAACGAAAAAGTCGAGTACACAGGAGCTTTCGTTGACACAACACCCGTAAAGGGTTCTGAAGAACACATTTTTGCCCCAATCAGCGGACCAGCAGGAACAAGAGCAAAACTCACAAAAACGCTCCTGCCAGTGCTTGAAAAACTAAAAACCAAATGCATCATAAGCTTAGGCACCCCTGGAAAGAAGGCATCAGCAAAAATCGGCAACTGCGAACTGCACACATGGCTATCCACAGAAGAAAGGCAAGAAGCCATGAAAAACGCCAAGTTCGTCATTTTCAGCGGCGGCCACGCAACATGTTTTGAAACCATCAAGTACGCGAAACCAAGCATCTGCATCCCCACACAGCCCGAACAGCTTGGCAACGCCGCGAAACTTGAGGACTTAAACTGCTCCATAACCGCCAAAAACAAAAAGCAACTCGAAAAAGCCATCGAAAAAATGGAAAATGAAAAAGAAACCTACAACAAAAACATGCGGACGCTAAACGAGTTCTCTAACAAATTTAAAGGCTTAGATAGGGCGGTTTCAATCGTGGAAACATTGCTTGATTAGCACGTTTATTTTGTAAGGTTTAGGCGTTTGACTTCGCCGTTGGGTGTTTGTTCCTCGAAAATGATGGCTCTGAACTTGTAGATTTTTGCGTCCTTGGTTAACCAGCTGTCTGGGGGTAAGCCTGCTTTCATGCAGCACTGGCAGAGGAACTCTTCTTCGCACCAGCCCCATTCAACGGGAACCTGAGGCAAAAGCAGTCCTTTGTATGGGCCTCTTTCAACGATTAAGCCGTCTTCGCCGACTTTAATCTTGCTCAAATATTCCTTTGGATTTTTCACTTCTACGGGTTCTGGAGGCGTTAACACGCTAACCTCGAAGACTACTTTGCCCAACTCCTCGGTGGATAAGGGTTCAAACCTTGGGTCCTCTGTTGCAGCGTTAATGGCGCTGTCAATTACTGCCTCCACCAGCGGACTTGTGGGATAGGGGTATCCTATGCAGCCGCGGAGTTCCTTCTCGCCGTGCCCAACACTGTTAATGGTAACAAAAACGCCGCAGTGCTCGAAGAGCTTTTTAGGTGTTTCTTCAGGCGGTTTAATGGCTTTGCCAGTTTCCAAGTATTGTTTGACGGTGTTTCGGGCTAAGTTGATTAGGAATTTTCCTTCTTCTATTGTTAGTTCAAACGACATAACGTTTCCTTCCTTTTGCACATTCCTATGCGCTGCTCAACCGCTGCTAAACTAAAAAATATTAAAAGTGAAGAAGGGGTTAAAACTTTATGGATTCTTCAGTGATGCCTTCCTTAGTTATGATAAGGAAGTCTATGCCGTCGCCGCTCATGGAATCTCTGCTTACAGCTGACTTTATCGACCGCGTAACGAGTTCTTTTGCTTCTTGAGCAGTCATGGATTCTTTGTAGCCTTCTTCGAGAACACCCATGGCGATTTCTGTTCCTGAACCCACAACCGCGTACTTGTCAGGAATTAAGGAGCCTAAGACGTCAAGCACGTAGAGTGATGCGCCTTCTTCATCTAAGCCGCCGACGATTGTTTGAGTGAACAATGGTGCGTATCGGCGGTTGAAGAGTACGTTAGCTAAAAGTTTTGCTGCTGAACGCACGCTGATTTTTCTTCCGACATCCATGCTGTAGAGGCTAGCTTGTGCCTCCATTTCTTTGGCGAGGATTTGCATGTCTCCAATGAGTCCTGCGCATGCGACGCCGATGCGGTCTGTTACTTTGAAGACTTTTTTGCCGCCTTTGCTCATGATGAAGTATCCGTATGTTACTCTTTTTTCTGAAGCTAAGATCACTCCGCCTGCGAAGACAGCGCCGACTGTGGTGGCGCCAGGCATCCAGCCGCCTCCTTGCTGGGCTTGCTGACCTTGAGCTTGCTGCTGCTGTTGTTCTTGCGGCATCAGTTGGATTTGTGGAATTTGTGGTAATTGAGGTAATTGTGGTCCATAACCTTCCATAATTTTCGCCTTTTCTTGATATACACAAGACAAATTATTAAGGTTACTTATAACCATTATAGAATAAGCGAAGTGGCTTGCATGAGCGAGTCTAAACCGTTAAGGTGCCAAAAATGCAGCAAACCCATCGGTTACGTAACCGTTACGTCCAAAAACTTCACAGCAGCCAAACCCTCAGCAGATAACGTAAAGTTGGTTGCTACATGCATGGATTGCTCCAACCAAAATAGCTTTTACCGCAGAAACTTTTAACATGCACCCTGCCCTTCAAAGTGAAGGAGAGCAAGAATGATAGAAATCTACGCTCAAAACATCGAGGACACATGGTTCGCAATCGCCATCAATCAGCAGCAAATCATAACATCATCTTTTGGGGCAGACCAGCAAACAACAATAAACAACGTTTTGGGTAACGTACCCTTCAACGTGGCTTTTCAGGTTTTCCACGAACCCACAGCCTCCGCCAAAAACATTCTTGCAACTTTGAAAAGCATCCATGACGGAAAAGACACTAACCCCAATCTGTCTTTGGCAACGGCTCATTTGCCAGTCTACACCAAAAAAGTCCTTAAAACAACCTCAAAGATTCCGCTTGGCTATGTAACTTCGTACGGCTCAATAGCCAGAGCCGTCGGCGGCGGACCAAGAGCAGTAGGAAACATCATGGCGTCCAATCCCTTCGCCCCCATTGTTCCCTGCCACAGGGTTGTTAGGGCGGATTTTACGTTGGGCGGTTACGGTTTTGGCTTAAAAGTTAAGATGCAGTTGTTGGAGAGGGAGAAGCGCGGGTTTACTTCTCCCAAGGAAATTGAAGTTGATGACGGGCGGCTAACGGTTTTCCCAGTCGAAAACGTTCTCAAAAACTTTCCTTAAGATAGGTGTTTACGCAAATCATAAATGCAGGCGAGCCCCACTCAAAGCAAGTGACCACCATGGTTAATCGAGGCCTCTACGTTGGAAGATTTCAGCCATTCCATTTAGGACACTTAGACGCCATCAAGTTTGCCCTAAAAGAGGTTGATGAGCTAGTCATTGTCATCGGCAGCGCCCAGTACAGCCACAACGCCAACAACCCGTTTACTGCAGGCGAGAGGCTGGTCATGGTTCGCCAAGCATTGCTGGAGGCTAAGGTGGATTATTCTAAACTGTGGATTGTTCCCGTACCAGACGTTCACTTGCACATGCTTTGGGTCAGCGCAGTCGAAGGCTACACGCCAAAATTCAACCTCCTGTTTTCCAATGAGCCGTTGACCAAGAGGCTTTTCATGGAAGGCGGCTACGAGGTCAAGAACATTCCGTTGTTTGAAAGAAAAGTCTACATGTCAACCATCGTGCGCGAAAAAATGGTTAAAAACGACAGTTGGACGGAGCTTGTGCCCAAAAGCGTGGCTGACTTCATTTTGGAGATAGATGGAGTTAACAGGCTAAGAGACTTAACTAGAACAGACAGGGTTGGTTAAACAACCATTTTTTCCTTTGAAGCCTGATGATAAAAGCGCCAAGCTAACAGGTAAACGGTGATTAAAACTAGCAGTTCTGCAAAAACCCCAAAAAAGATGTCTCCTGCAAGAGCAAGAAAGTTGTTGGCTATATGAAGCGCCACGGCAAGCAAGTAGTAGGGCAACGGGTTCTTTTTAGCTATGCCATAAGCAACTATAGTTGCGCTGGAAGCATGAAAGATAATTCCCGGTATTCTGGCAATAGGAGGCACGCCTACAAAGAACACATATTCAATAAACTCTGCAATACCAAAACCTAAACCGATTAAAAGGCCCAATGTCACAATTGACCTTTCAGTTTCGCCGTGCCTGTAGAACAAAGGGAAAACTTTCGCTAACTCCTCTATGAAAGGAGCCAAAACAACGATGAACAAGGCTACAGAAAACTGGATTGGGTACAACGCCTCGAAGAAAGACGCAAAAGGAATACTCACCAAAATCCCAGAAGCAAAAAAGAAAACTAACTCTTTTCGACTGGGCTTATGAAGCGGAATAACGCATTGACGTCGCGGTTCATTTTCCATAAAAAGGGGCTTCCTATAAAATAATGAACAATCACTTCCTTATCAGCGTTTTCGCTAACTCCTTAGAAGCCGGCAGTTATAGGGTCTGAAGGCTTCATTATTTCTCTTAAAACTACTGTGGCGTAGGAGCCTCTAAGCAGCATGAAGCTTAACTGTGCTTGGCAACCTTCGCCATCGGATTTTTTCAAAACGTTTTGCAGTTTAATGTCTTTGATTGGAGTAACAGCTGTTCGCAAACCTCCTTTCCCACCCATCCTCGATAACACGTTAACTTGCAAGTTGTCCGCTTCGACCCCTTCCTGCTCAAGAACCTCGTTTTCTATCTGCCCCATGATGCCTTGGGAAAGCTTCTGTTTTACTCCAAATATGGGAAGGGCAACACGCAGCCTTCCAGTCTTAACTTGTGCGTTAACTTCAGCCAAGTTTTCGGCAACTACAATCTTAGCCACGGTAGTCATGGGTAATCCAGAACGCTCAACACCAACCACGTAATCTCCGACCACAACCTCATTCAAAGGCAAACCACGCTTAACACGCTCGCTGAGAAAACGGTTAAACAGGTAAGATTGGTGGGCTTGAACAAAAAGCGCCTGGAGCTTAAGGGGCAAACTTTGAAAAGCCCCAATGAAATCACTTGGATTATCGGCTAAATGGTTGAGCATTAGTCTTTCGAAACGGAGCTGCTTAGGAAAGTTCTCCAGAGCCTGCTTGAAATTTTTTGTTGTTTCTAGTTCTTGTCGTGCTTGCCTTGAGGCTGGATGCTCGTGAACGCTCGGTTTAGCCAAAAAAAGCATCGCTGCCTCCTCAAAATCGCCTTGAACAAGGGCTTTTCCAACCAAATGCGTTACGGGACGTGTGGTTCCGAAGCGTTGGTGGCCAAAAAAGTTTGGAATACCACCGAGACCTTCAAGTTCCTGCACGGTTTGGGCAATGTGTTCTTTAGTGGTTGCCTCTGAATCCTTTATGGATTTGATGGTTATGGTGAAGTTGTTGCCTAAGAGGTAGAACAGCGATAGCATTTCTCGAACGTAGCCGACAGGGCGAACTTCAATATCTTTAACGTTAACTTTCGCAACGTCTTCCATCAAAACGTTTTCTATGGTGACATATTGGGCGGTGACGGCTTTAGCGTCCTTGATTCCTGCAAACTGGACTCTTGCTTGGTCAATGCCTAGTGACTTGGCAATGTTTTTGACTGCTATGAATGTGTCCCAGTTGCGCTTGACCAAAACGCAAAGCAGATACCGCTGTTTTTGAGGCGTAGAGCCTATAACCCTGTTTGGAACACTCCCATCCGCGCTGGCTTTGGAGCCGTCCACAAGAACCTCTTCAACCACAAAATCATCAGCCGACTCCCGAATAGCACCACCAATGCCTTCACTCGTGGTTGCGTATACTTCGATTCCGAGCAACTTATCAATTTCAGGAATAGGCAAAAAATCGCCTTACAACAACTTTAACTTACCCGTTAAGCGGTCCATCATTCCTTCTGGCGCGGGACCAATCCCCAAACAGGTTACTGTGCCCTCAGGAATCTCAGTTAAACCCCTATCAACAATCAAAGCGTGAGGCAAACCCAAATCGTCAGCCGCCTCCTCGAGTTCACTAAGCTCTTTCTCGTCAGCAACCTTAACTGCAATCTTGCGTTGACCCTCGAACATCCACGCTTCCCACCACTTCTTATGACGCACAAAAGCATCCTGAGCTGCAGAAACCGCGGCGTGTCCTGCTTGCGCTGCAATCTTGCCCTTGCTCATCTGTAGGTCTGTTCGGAAGACGAGGACTTGCTTGTATTCAAATTCGCCCATTTTTGTTTTATCCCGAATCTATGTTGGCACTCGAGATTTTAAGGGTTTGCAGACAAGTAAAGCATACCAAAGTAAGCTAAAGCCGCCAACATCGCTGGTTTCCCTAAAACGTTGAGCAAAAGTTTTCCCTGAAAATCAATCTCATCAACATCCCTAAGAGCCCTATCCACACCCAACTTTGCGCAGACCCTCAGCATCTCGTCCGTTTTCTCGTCTGAGAGAGAATTAAGAAAACGCCTAAGCCTGAGCATAACACGGAAATCAAAACTCAACAAGTCATCGCAATGTTTCTGGTATACTTGAAGAAAATTAGATGAAACATCACCCTGCCTTAGGGCTTGGCTTGCGACTTCCGCGGCTGTTTTTGCGCACGTTAACCCAAAGATTACTCCGCCACCCGTCGTGGGTTTAACCTGCGAAGCGCAGTCGCCGACGGCAAGAAAACCATCCGCGTATGCTTTTTCGATTGGTCCGCCCAAAGTGATGGCGTGGTAGCCGACCTGTGTTATCTTTGCTTTGCCGAGCTGTTTAGAAGCCGCAGGATGCTTAAACATGAGACGCTTTAGATAATCGCGTGGGTCGCCATGGTTTGTTGCCAAACCCACCTTTGCTGAGCCGTCAAGCCGTGGAATCAGCCACCCATAAAATCCAGGAGCATAAGCCTTGCCAAAATAAACCTCAACCGCATCAAGCTCAACATCTTGCACTTTGTCTACTTCTGCTTCAACTGCATAGACCAAACCTCTGGGCTTAAGCGCTGTTAAGCCCGCTTGCCTGAGAAGCCTCGAAGAAATCCCTTCAGCATCCAGCACAATCTGGGAAAAAACCTTCTCTTCAGCGCCGTCGGATTGCTTAATGTTAACGCCTTTAACAAAGCCATCCGCCTTCAACAGCGATTGGACACAAGAGTTCAAAACGAAGCTTGCCCCAGCTTCCTGAGCCTTTTTAGCCAAGTATTGGTCAAACCGAGCCCTATTCAAAGCAACTGTCACTGGGCAGGAAAGGTGAAGCGAAAACTTTGTGCCAGCGGACGAGTGAAAGTTGGCGGCGCAAAAAGTGTTCTCAACAATCCCCTCTGGCAGAGGATACAAACCCATGCTCCTTAAGCTTCTTATACTGATGTGCCCAGCGCAGTGTGAAGGAAAACCAATCGTGGAGTGCTCTTCAAAAACAGTGACTTTGACACCAAGTTTAGCCAGGTTCAAGGCTGCATAGGAACCGACAGGTCCACCTCCCACGACTATCACATCTGGAGTGTTGGCTGTGGGTTGCAGCTTGGGCACCATCATAATTATGCTATGGAACTAAATCGTATATAAAGAAAAGGGCTGGACAAATCCGAGAAAATAAAGTGAAGGTGATCTGGGCTTTATTCTAAAATGGCGGCTTCATATTTGGAGCCTAATAGTGATTCTATGCAGAAACGATAGATGGGAGGTCAAAAATCCCTAAGAGGGTAGGTCACTATTGGAGGTTTCAGCAGCCATTAACATGTTGAAAATCTTTGAGAAAGAAATTAAAAAAGAAAAAGAGGAAAAGGGGTTTTTCCCTTTTGGTTTTATGGGTGTTTTTTAACAGTTGACCAGACTACTATGGCTGCAAGGATGATGATTGCGACGATCATGACAACAGAGAGCGGCAAGAAGTATAGGTCTGCCATTGATTGTGTAGCTACTGGGGTTGGTGCTGGAGTGATATTTGGTGCTTGCATGACATTGATGGCGGTCTCGGAGGATGATTGCCAGTTAGATGCTGTTCCAGTGAAGGTGGCGAATATCGTGTAGGTTCCGGGGATGTCTGGTGTGTATGCTTTTGCGAACATGCCGTTTGCGTCGGTTGTAGCGTTCCCGATAACGAAAGAGTTTCCGTTCGGGTCAATAGTTGTTAGAGTGACCGTTACACCTTGTGCGTTTGCTGGCTTTGGTCCTTGTTGATATACATACTGCATCCAACCAGTCTGACTTGCGTCAGAGACTGCTGGAACACCGTTTGGAAAGTCTGCTGCTTGAGCTTTTTGAGTTGTTCCAGGTGAAATGTCCATCACTGAGCCCTGTATTAGTACGCTGTTTCCTTGTGGAATAACGTTGGTTTGGATGTTAACGGTGGTTGAGCTTGGTCCCTTGCCTACAACGTATACTTGACCGTCATATGCGTTAGCGAATGCCATGTAGCCGTCAGCGATAGCAATTGGTGCCATGGATGTGCCTAGTCCTGAAGCAGACCAGTCTGGCAATGTCCAGAGTTCTTTTCCAGTGAAGGCATCTATAGCGCGTGCCATGTATCCTCTGTACAGTGGTGTGTTGGGGGAGTGTTCACCTGACATGGCGTAAACTACTCCATTAGCAAAGCCTGCAATGTGAGTTGGGTAATTGCCCCACGCTGTGTTGTCTCCTGTGTTTGTGCTGTTTGTGCCTACGCCGTTACCGTAAGTCCATAGCAAAGTTCCATTTAGCATTGAATAGCAATAGACTACTCCGCCGTAACCACTGACGTAGAGATTTCCGTAAGCTGGCAAGCCTTCTCTAGAGGTGTAGTATTGGAATCCGGTTTGAGCGCGTTCACTTGGACCCCAAACTAATTTTCCGTCGGCAAGGCTGTAAGCAAGTCGCTGACCAGTTTCAAAGTATGTCATAGTCCATTCGCGTGTAACTGGGTCAATTGGTTGCGTAGCTAACATTTGGGTCTGGTTGTTTGATGGCGCTGCGTATCTTTGAAGCCATGAAAGTTGTCCTTGATCGCCTAGTTTGTCGCTTAAAGCCCACATTGTCCACGGGTCACTATTTGGTCTAGGTGCTGAAGATAAGCCGACACTGCTGCTGCTGCCAAGTATTACATCACCAGGGATGACACCGACAATACTCGGGGCTGCGGCGCCAGTCAAGTCTGCTGTGATGGTGACGTTCCACGAATAGGAAGCAGGTGTACTTTCGTTAACGAATACCGCTCCGTTAGCATTGATGGCAAATCCAGTATCAGTTGGCCAAGCGTATTGTCCTGCAGCGACAGATCCAGAGTGTCCAGCATTGCTCGTAATGACAAGAGTTGAATTCCAAAGAGCCAGCCAGCCAGTTTTTGTTGTGGTGCTGTAGCTGAATACGTATCGGTCGATTTCGCCGTTGTTAAGGTAAACTTCTGTGCCGGAAGGAACGTTCGTCAGGTTGAATAGGAACTTTCCGTCAAGTGCGTTATATGCCATCCATGTTGAACCAGAAGTCTGCCACAGTATACCACCTACAATGCCATGCTGATTGGGTGATTGGAAATCAACCAACTGTGCTTTCGATGGTGTAAGTGTACTGCTAGTCCATAGTGTTTCGCCCGTAGTTAAGTCCACAGCATTTAATCCTCCGCCAGATCCAGCCTCACTCATCGGAGCCTGATAGTAGAGAATTCCGTTAATGACCAGTGGGTTATTGAACCGGGTGTTGTATGAAAATCCAGAGTAATAAGTTGCTGCAGTATCATTATCTTGAGCTGTGTTGCCTGCCTGAGTTACGATTCCGCCTGTTAAACCGCTGAATTCAATAGGTTTGGTCCACATTATGTGTGCACTTCTTGGTGCAGCACCGTTTTGTTGCCAGAAGTTAGCTGTAGCTGCTCCGCCAAGCCAATTTGATCCAACAGAATCCCATAGAATATTCATGCCGTTTATCGGTCGAGCCCAGAATGCACTTGGAAGTGGATTTTCAGTGAATGATGGTACTGGGTCTTGTTGAACTGTAAAGGTTGTCGTGAAATTGCTTGGTGTGTAGTAGTCACCTTGGTATGTTCCGCCGAAATCATATACTTGTCCTGGGAAGCTGAAAAACAATGTGTATGTTCCAGCTTGATCTGGGGTGTAGGCGTAATATTGTGAGGATGTTGGGTCGCTAACGACTGGGAAACTTTGAGTCACAGTTGTTCCGTCAGGCTTTGTGATAGTGAACTGGTAGTTGTGGAATCTAATGTTATTGACGAGGTCTACACCGTTTATGGTGTTGTCAAGCCAACCGAAGATAAGCATTTGTTGACCGACACCAACAGGGTTGGGTGTAGCAGTAGCATATGCATAAGTTGTGATTAACCACGTGCTTTTGTCTGTTGAAGTATTGTGGGCATTAGCATTTGGTATAAGTATCGTTGAAGCTCCTATTGAAATTGTTAAGAACAAAGCAATCAAAATAGCCATAACTTTAGTTTTACGATTTTGCATTTGACATTTTCTCTCCTTTTTTGATGGATAAGCAAGCAATAAAGCACTTATAAAACTTACCGAAAACTGGTACTTAATTATTGAAAATATCACCACTTTAGCATCAAAAAATTAACGCAATAATAATTCACGCTTTATCCGTCTAAACTACGCTTGAATCAGTTTAGACAACTGAACTGATGAATAATGGTTGCTGTTTTGTTGGTTGTTGTGGCTGTGCTTTTATGTAAAAGAGGCACAAAATAGGTTTTCTGTGCTTTATGTAAGGGAGGGGGAGGTCACACAGAGCAAGAGCCTCTTCTAACATAGCATTATTCTGCCTTTAAATAAGGGGGTGAAGACAAAAAAGAGCGGCTAGACGCAAGTTAGCTTAGACAGCCTAAAAAAGTACAGAAAAGCGCAAAAAAGACCTAAATTCCATTTCCAACAGGTCAGCAAAACTTACAAAGGGTTAGAAGAAAAGATAGAGCTAGTGTTGGCGGACTAGTTCGATTCGGCGTTTGCCACGAGACATCGATGAAGTACGGACCTTGCCGCTTACCTCAAGTTTCAGCAACAGTTCGTTGAAATCTTTGAACCCTAAATCTTCGTACTCGCCTTTTAGCTGGTCAAACAGGTCGTCATCAGTCAGGTCGCCCTTCTTAGTTAGCACTTCCAATAAAAAGAAGTAGGCTGGGCGTGTCTTCCAAGTTTTTATCTGCGGCATAAGCGTTCCTTCCTCTATGCAACTGGGGTTTGTGGCTTTTGTACTTGTCGGATTTGCTGCATGAAACTCTTGTACCATTTTTCCATGTCAGGACTAATTGACGGACCCATTTCTTTTAGGGCATCTTGGAAATCTTTCATGGTGACTTCGGTTGAGCTAATGTTCTTTCGCAGTGCGTGCATTGCAGCTTCCCTGCAGAGTGATTCTATGTCAGCGCCAGAATAGTACTTAGTCGCAGTTGTCAACTGGGTTAAGTCAACGTCTTTGCAGATCGGCATGCCCTTCGTGTAGATTTTTAGTATTTGCAAACGGCTTTTCTCGTCAGGTTCAGGCACGTAGATTAAGCGGTCAAACCTTCCGGGACGCAGAACGGCGGGGTCAACCATGTCAGGGCGATTGGTTGCAGCGATGACTACGATGTCTTGTAAGGTTACTATGCCATCCATCTCAGTTAGCAGTTGGCTTATGACTCGTTCCGAAACTCCGCTATCAGACATACCCATACCACGTCTAGGCGTAAGAGAATCAATTTCGTCGAGGAATACCACTGCAGGCGCTGCCATGCGGGCTTTGCGGAAGACTTCACGTATGGCTTTTTCTGATTCACCAACCCATTTGCTGAATACTTCCGGTCCTTTGATGGATATGAAGTTGGCTTCGCTCTCAGTTGCTACAGCGCGTGCAAGCAAGGTTTTACCGCAGCCAGGTGGACCATAAAGCAAAATACCTTTGGGCGGCCTAATTCCAAGCTTGGTGAAGATTTCAGGGCTCTTTATCGGCCACTCCACCGCTTCTATGAGGCGCTGCTTTACATCATCTAATCCGCCGGCATCTTCCCAGTGGACTGTTGTGACTTCGATGTAGACTTCTCGCATAGCTGTGGGCGTGACTTCTTTGAAGGCGCCAAGGAAATCGTCCATTTTAACCTCCATTTTCTCCAGCACTGCGGGCGGGATGCGTTCTTCTTCAAGGTTAATCTGTGGTAAATATCGTCTTAATGCTTTCATGGCGGTTTCTCTACCTAACGCGGATACGTCGGCGCCTGTGTAGCCGTGGGTCATATCGGAGAGTTTTTTGAGGTCAACGTCTTCGGCGAGGGGCATGCCGCGTGTGTGGATTTGGAGGACTTCATAGCGCCCTTTCTTGTCTGGAACACCGATTTCTATTTCTCGGTCGAATCTTCCTGGTCGGCGTAGGGCTGGGTCAAGTGCTCCTGGTCGGTTGGTTGCGCCTATAACTATGACGTTCCCTCGGCCGGATAAGCCGTCCATTAATGCGAGGAGTTGAGCGACAACGCGTCTTTCCACTTCGCCGGTGACTTCTTCACGTTTGGGTGCTATGGCGTCGAGTTCGTCGACGAATATTATGCTTGGGGCGTTCTGTTGGGCTTGCTGGAAAATCTCTCGGAGTCGTGCTTCTGATTCTCCGTAGAATTTGCTCATGATTTCGGGTCCGTTGATGGAGTAGAAGTTTGCTTCTGACTCGTTAGCGACTGCGCGTGCGAGCAAGGTTTTGCCGCAGCCTGGTGGACCGTGAAGCAGAACGCCTTTTGGCGGTTCGATGCCTAAGCGTTGGAAAAGTTCGGGGTGACGAAGAGGCAACTCAACCATTTCGCGGACGCGTTGAATTTCTTCCTCGAGTCCTCCGATGTCTTCGTAGTTTGTTCTAGGTAGGCCTTTGCCTTCGGGCGCTGGCTCGTTTAAGATTGTGAGCCGTGTTTCAGCGGTTACTTTTATGATGCCGTGGGGACGGTTTTTGGAGACTGTAAATGGGATGGCGTGTCCCAGCATCATGACTAGGGTTGTGTCGCCTTCGACTAGGGTGCGTTCCATGAGGCGGTTTTTGACGAAGTTTGTGAAGTCCTCGTCTACGTTGAGGCGCATGTCTACGGGCGCGAGTGTGATTGCGAGGGCGGTTTTGACTTTTGCAGGTCGTATAACTACGTATTCGTTTATGGCGACGCCGCTGTTCTTGCGGGTGAAGCCGTCGATGCGGATGATGTCACGGTTTTGGTCTTCGCTGTATGCTGGCCAAGCGATGGCTGAGGTTGTGCGTTTGTTTACAATTTCGATTACGTCTCCAGCACTTATGCCTAGTTTCTGCATGGTTCGCTGGTCAATGCGGGCGATTCCTCTGCCGACATCTCTTTGCCGTGCGTCTCCGACGCGTAATTGTATTTCACTCATGTAGAATTTCTCCTAAATAATCCTGATTTTTCTGTTTAGGGATATGTGTTTGAAAAAGCGGTTATTCCTATATAAACTTTAAAGTGTAAGCGCAAAGACGTTCAAGCGCATATTAGGGAGAAGATTTAAGGGGTTTGGCGGGTTTTAGCGGTTTACCAGCTGGTTCTACGAACATTGAAGGATTGGGCTTGACTTACACCCTGAATTTTGGCGAGTTTTTCTTCGAATTCGTCGACGATACCTGTTTTGTCTTCGGGAAATCTGACTTGGACCAAAAGTGCTACGAGACCGAACGCGACTGGTTCTTCGCCGTATCCTTCGATAGCTGAGAATTCGGGCAGGACGGCTTTTATTTTTGCTTTAAGGTCATCAAAGCTCGGCACGATGTCTTCTGGAAAAACCTTGTAAGTTACAAGTACACTGCCCATGCTGGTTCGCCTTTTTTATGGCCCGCTGAACCCGCATTTGGGGCATTTGTATAGGCGGCCGAATTTGCGGCATTTTCCGTCTCGTTTAATTTGGATGTCGCCGCAGTTTGGGCATAGGAATTTTGTGGATTCGCTGCCTGGCGGGATGGGTTTTCCGCAACTTGTACATGTGACTAGGGACAACTTTTCTGACATAACAGGACACTTCTTTGCCGTTCATATTGTAAGGGTTCCTTATATCTGCTATGCTTAGAAACTCTGTTTTAGCCGCAAGGGCAGATTCATACTGTTTGGCTGCTGAAAACGCGAATACCGACCTACCCGCCTTAGGATTGCAAGCGTGCTAATGACCAAACAAAACGCCAATAGACCCCCTATAGGTTTGTGCATAGTATTTCTATTAGGCTTCAAATATGCCGCCGCTGTTTGTTTCCGCACTTATCGCAGATTCCTTGCAAAAAGCAGGGTTAATTGATCGTGGAATATTAGTGGCATCGACAGGGTTTACAAAAACGCATTTCTTCCAATTTGTTCTTCCAATGCTTCGTAAGAGTCTATTTCCTTGTGAAAATTGGTTTCGGCTTTTTTGGAACCAGCAATAATGTCAAGGAACCTTTGTTAGGATTAACTTGTTATCGTCAAATGTGAATAGCACTTTGGAGCCTGGTTCTATTTTTAGGGCTGTCCGCATAGCTTTAGGAATGACGACCTGCCCTTTCTTACCGACTTTCACTTCTTTCTGCATCATGTTACCGCAAGTTATACAAGAGTACGATTCTACTTTAAAATTTAAGTCGTTTCGCAAACCTATTAAGAGGGACTCTTGCCTATTCTCTATCGGTGTAGTTTTGGGCGTAAACTTCAAAGACCTCATACCAAAAACCCCCGTAAAACTCGAAGACCTCGGCGGCAAAATCATAGCCATAGACGCATACAACGCCATCTACCAGTTCCTCTCCATCATCCGCCAACCCAACGGCACTCCGCTCAAGGACAGCACGGGAAAAATCACCAGCCACCTAAGCGGACTCTTCTACCGCACAAGCAACCTAGTAGAAATGGGAATTAAGCCGATTTACGTTTTCGACGGCATCCCGCCAACGCTGAAAGCGGCAGAAATCGAACGACGCAAACAAGTCAAAGTTGAAGCCGTCGCAAGCTACGCAAAAGCCGCAGCAAGCGGCGACACAGCCAAAATGCGAACGTACGCTTCGATGGCAACCAGCATGAAAGATTACATGCAGGAAGATAGCCGAAGACTCTTGGAGCTGTTGGGTTTGCCGTGGGTGCAGGCGCCAAGCGAAGGCGAAGCCCAAGCCGCGCACATGAATAAGCGTGGCGATGCGGATTATTGTGCAAGCCAAGACTACGACAGCTTGCTTTTTGGCGCGACAAAGCTTTTGCGGAACGTAACGATTTCGGGTAGGCGAAAGCTCCCAAGCAAAAAAATGTATGTAGAGATAGTCCCAGAAGTGGTAGAGCTCTCCAAAACCCTTAGCGAGTGCAGTTTAACCTACGAACAACTAGTAGATGTTGGCATATTAATCGGCACAGATTTTAACCCTGACGGCATAAAGGGGCTGGGACCAAAAACCGCCCTAAAACTAATCAAACAATACGGAACACTAGAAAACGCTTTGCCCAACATAAAAAACGCCACTTTCCCAGTAGAACCCAACTGCATACGGGAAATCTTTCTCCACCCCGAAGTTACCGATAACTACAAGATAGAATGGAGAGAACCCGACGAGGCAGGCTTAATTGACTTTTTGTGCAGGGAAAAAGAGTTCTCGGAGGAGCGCGTCAAAAAATCCCTCGACAGGATGACTGAGGGCAGTAAGAAGCAGAAGGGGAAGGTTTCACTGGAAAAATGGTTCGGATAAAAAGGAAAGGTTACTTTACGGTAACCGACTTCGCCAAGTTTCGTGGCATGTCAGGGTCTAAGCCCTTCTCAAGAGCCGTATAATACGCCAACAACTGTAGCGGAACCACAAACGGAATCGGCGAGAGCACACTCGGAATGCCCTTGGGTACCTCGATGTATTCTTCAGATAAAGCTTTGATTTCTTCGTCGCCTTCCTCGATGACGGAGATTATGTGGGCGCCTCTGGCTTTCATCTCCATAATGTTGCCAATCAAGGTCTTGTGCGAATCATCCCGTGGGCAGATGAAGACCACTGGGAAACCGTTTTCAACAAGGCTGATGGGTCCGTGTTTGCTTTCACCTGCGGGGAACGCGATGGATGGTATGTAGGCGATTTCCATCAGTTTGAGTCTGCCTTCATACGCCGTAGCGGTGCTGATTCCCCTGCCCAAGTAAAAGAACACTTTTGAATCCTTGTATTTGTGGGCGATTTGCTTGATTTTCTCCTCCTGCGTCCGAACAATCGTTTCCACGTCTTCAGGCATCTTTTTGAGGTTCTCTTCAAGACAATCCATTTCATCCTGAGAAATCTTACCCCGCTTCTTCGACAACTTGAGGGCAAGTTGGGCTAAAACCGAAAGCTGAGAAGTAAAAGTCTTAGTTGCTGCCACGCCGATTTCTGGGCCAGCTTGGGTGCCGATGTAAACCCGAGAAATACGGGTCAAAGTGGAGCCTATGACGTTGGTTAAGCCCAAGATTGTTGCGGCTCGCTGCTGAGCGCAAGTAACAGCCGCCAACGTGTCCGCTGTTTCACCCGACTGGCTGACCGCGAGGATGGTGCTGTCGATGTTTACGGATTTGCCATGCTGCTCAACAAATTCCGAAGCATAAACAGGATAAGTTGGCAAAAACGCAAGTTTGGAAAACATGTACGAAGCCGCTAAACAGGCATGATAGCTTGTTCCGCAAGCAACCAAAAACACCTCGTTGGCTCGGTCAAGGAAGGTTGTGAGTAAATCAAGATAGTGATCCTGCATACGCAGAGTGTTGCGCAGGGTTTCGGGTTGTTCATGAATCTCTTTAATCATAAAGTGCGGGTACCCCTGTTTGACTGCCATTTCAGCGGTCCATTCGATGGTTATGGGTTCACGTGTGATTGGGGTGGAGTCAGAGATTTTCTTGATTTCGTATCCTTGCGCTGTAAGGATTACGAGTTCGCCATTGTTAATCATAACTGCTTTGTTGGTGATTGGCAGAAACGCGGGGATGTCGGAGGCGCAGAACACGCCTTTGCCGTTGATTCCTAAAACCAAGGGGCTCTCGTTTCTGGCACAAATAATCTTGTCAGGGTCACGTGAAGAGATTATGGCAAGGGCATAGGAGCCTTCAAGCCGCTTGATGCTTTCTTGGATAGCACTTACAAAGGAAAGTTTTGGGTTGTTTTTGAGGGTTTCTTCGATTAGGTGTGGGATGACTTCGGTGTCTGTTTTTGAAACAAACGTGTGGCCGAGGTTTTGCAGTTCAGCTTTAAGCTCCATGAAGTTTTCTACGATGCCGTTGTGAACAACCATTATTTCTCCTGTGCAGTCGGTGTGGGGGTGAGAGTTAACTTTTAAGGGTGCACCATGCGTTGCCCATCGGGTGTGGCCGATGCCCAGGTTGCCGGGTAAGTCGTCGAGGTTTAGGATTTTGTGCACTTCATCGATTTTTCCCTGGTCTTTTTTCATGAAGATTTTTCCGTCAGAGATGGTTGCTATGCCGACGGAGTCGTAGCCGCGGTATTCGAGACGTTTAAGGGATGAGTGTATTAGGGGTGCAGCGTTTCCTTCTTTTAGTATACAGCCAAAAATTCCACACATTTTTTTCGTAGCCTTCAATTACATTATTACGGTGATAGCTTATGCAAGGTTTTGTTTTGCTAATAAGGATTTTTAATATTAGAGTTTGACTGCTAAAAACTTTTTTTTAATAGTTTTGTCCAATTTGCGTACAAGCGGAAACACACAAGTGATTTTTCGCCAAAATTTTTTGAACCGTTATAAATAAATTTTTTATAGTACATGCAACTTTAATCCTTAAGACCAACCATGGACAAAAAACTCCTCCTCCAAGAAAACGGCAACATCCAAGAAGTAAAAGAAATAAGCATCCTAAACGACTCCCAAAAACTAAAAATGATACTCGGCAGCCTCAGCTGGAAAATCCTCACCATACTCTCAAAAAAAGAAATGTACCCCATAGAAATCGCCAAGCAACTCGGCATGCACGAACAAAAAATCTACTACCACATAAGAAAACTCGCCAAAGCAGGAGCCATAACCGTTGTGAGAGAAGAAAAAAAGAAAGGCGCAACGGCAAAATACTACAAAACCGTCTCCCCAGCCTTTGGAATTGAATTCCCCCAAGGCTACAAGCCAATCCAGAACATATGCACCCTAAGCATCAACGAGCCACTACAGAAATTCTTCAAAGAATTCATCGACAACGGCGTTTTTGACGGAAAAATCGTGGTAGGCAGCCCGCAGCCGCATGGACCGTTCAAAACCAGCGCCAGAGACGGGCACTACGCGGCGCATTTAGCTCTTTTCTTGGGGCAGTTCGCGAAGATGCCCACAGAGTTCGCCGTGAAGCTGGACGTTGATGTGAAGGTGGAGAAAGAGGAAAAAAACAACCTCATCCTCGTCGGCGGTCCAGGAACAAACCTGTTAACACAGGAAGTTAACGATTATTTACCTATCAAATTCATAATGCAGTCATCCGATCATGGCTTTTTGCTGGGCGGTTTGTCGTCGAAGAAGACTTCGCAAGTTTACACTTCAGATGTTTCTGGAGTTGTGGCTAAAATCGTGAATCCGTGGGATAGCACCAAGCGCATCGTGGTTTTAGCTGGGAACAAAGCGGTGGGAACTAAAGCGTGCGTGTTGGCGTTGACTAATTTTTGGAAGAAAACGCTGGAAAAATACAAGGGCGAAGACACTTTCGCGGTGGTTATTCATGGTTTTGATTTGGATGGGGATGGGAAAGTGGATTCGATTGAGGTTAACGAGTAATTGAGCCCGAAACAAACATGGGAACGCATCCAGTCTTTTGGACATAAAAAAATCCAAGCCATCCACCCCACAACCTTAATGTTCACAAAAGACAAGCACCTCTCAGAAACTGGCGACTGCATAATCGCAGTGGCAGCAGACAAAGCCGTTGCCGATTTAAGTGCGGAGTTTAAGGATAAACTGAGAAAGCCAAACGCCAAACTAACAATTCTAATCGAAGCTGACGGCTTAAAGCAGCAAATTAACGCATCTGGCTCTCCAAAGCTGATTCTAAGTCATCCAACCGACATGGTGATTAGGAAAAGCGATTATATCTGCAACCGAACGTTGGCGATTCGTGCGGATAAGGCTTCAAATGATTTGCCGAGAGAGTTTATAGAGAAACTGAAGGACCCCAAACAAGAAGTTAAAATCACATTAATCGTTGAGAGTTAAGCGATTTTTGCATCTAACACAATCTGCGACTCGAAGGGTGCAGTCTCACGTATGCTTTTGCCGTAAAGGAAAGCTTCCACCCTTCTGCCGTTTTCCTCAACCGCTTGGGAGAAGCGTTGCTTGAGGTTTTCTGTTGAGTCGGGTGAACGGATGAAAGCGTAAAAATGGATTACCCCACCGTCTGGCTTGAGAGTTTGGCAAGCGGCGTCAACAAAGTCGATGGCGGTTTCAGGCAAATTCATAATCACCCGGTCAGCTAAGCCCTTGAGTTGCGTTGCCGCGATTTCTCTTGCATCTGCCAGTATTGGGAAGACTCGGTTTTCAACCCTGTTAACCCTCACATTCACCTTAAGCAGCTCAACTGCGTCAGGGTTAAGGTCAACAGCGTAAACCTTCACCTTCGGATTTCTTTTGCCGATTAGCACTGAGAAGGGTCCAACGCCAGCAAACAAGTCCACAACAGTTTCGCCAGCTTGAACAAGCGAAGCCACACGCTCATGCTCATGCGAAAGCCTAGGCGAAAAATACGCTTTAGCCACGTCAACGTGGTATTGACAACCGAACTCGCGGTGGACGGTTTGGGTTTTGTGTTCGCCCGCGATAAAAGCATATTCGCGCGTTCGGTAGGTTCCGCTTATGGCACCTGCTTTGGCGAGGACAGTTTTGAGGTTTTTGTGCGTTTTCAGGATTGCTTCGCCAATGAGGGTTTCGTAAGGTTTGAGTTCTTGTGGGATTTCGACGATGGCTATGTCCCCTATAACGTCTAAGGCTTGTGGCAGATGGGCTAGTAGATTTGGAGGCAGTTTGTCTTGGAGGGCTTGGATGAGGGTTTCTGCTGGAGCTTTCTTTTCAGAGAAAACATTTGTTGATAATTGCATTTCAGGTACGTGGTTTTTTAGCGTTTCCAACTCGTTTTCTTCTGGTTGCCTAACTAAGGGTATGCAAAGATGGCTTTCGTCTCTTTGAATGCCCAAAGACTTATCGACCAAACCCAGTTTGTTAGCTAAAGCTATTGCTATTTCGCCTTGTTTTTTTGGTACTTGGAGGCAGATGGTTGATTTAGACATGGCATCAGCTGCTTTTTTCTATCCTGTAGAGGTTGTTTACCTTTCCAATCGTGAATTTAACGTTTAACATTTTTTCCATAAGCCAAATGTTAGATTCGATATGCTCGGAAATTGTTCGCACCAGAAAAACCGATTTGCCCTGCGCCAGCGCCATGTAAGGAATGAGCATATCCGCCAAGAAAACATCAACCGTTGGCTTAGCTGACAGTTCGGTGATGAGTTTTTCTGCTGCTTCTTTCCCAACTGCTTCGCTCATTTTTCTGAGTTCCCCTATGGCGTCAGCACCGATGATTACGCCCGTGTCGGTTTCAGCCCACAAAACGATTGAGCTACCCTTCTGAATGGGGTTCGACTGGTCGTTTACGACTTGAATGTCCGCCTTGTAACCGTTTTTCGAGAGGTAGTCTTGTGCTGTTTTTGCTTGCCGCTCTGCCACTTGCCTATCAGCTAGAAAAGTGCAGACAGAAACGCCCTTTATGCCCTTTAGCTTGCCAAAACTCTCCAGTGTGATGGGTCTAAGGGAGCGGTTTGGTTTGACGGTCATTGTTGCTTCGCCCATTCCTTTTGGGTAATAGCCGTATTTTTGAACGGTTATGGCAGCGTCAATGCCCATCTGCTTTAGTGCTGGCAAAAGCACGTTTCGCATGTAGTTGATGGTTGGAGCGTGAGTGGTGTCTGTTCCGCCCTTTGCTACATGCAAGTGCACAGGGTTCTCGGCGAACAAACAGATTGGCAGCGTTGCCAGTAGCAGCATGGGGATGCTTCCTGCGGTTTCGATTAAGGCTTCAATGTTGCCGCCTATGATTTCCTGAGGCGTGAACCAAAGTTCCCTTGAGCCCAATGTGGCTCCTTGCACTTTGGCGTTGCAGAGTTTGGCTGCAGTAAGGACAGCTTCTAGATGCTGGTGTTTTAGGCCTGGCTGGGGTCGGTTTTGTCGTATGTTGGTGATGTGGAGTGGTTGCTTGGTGATGGCAGCTAAGGCTATGGATAAGCGAAGGATCGTGCCGCTTCCGCTTTTTTGGCTACCGTCGATTTCAATCATGCAGGTTTTTCACTGTCTGTTTGGTTTGCAAATAATTAATAAGCGTCTGGGGTTATTTAGGAGTTTAAGAGGATGCGTTTCATGAGCACCGACAAAGAAAAACTGAACCAGCTGTTGGAAAAAGTTGACGAGATCACTTTAACTTTGAATAAAATTTCGGAAGAACTGCGTTCAGTTTCCGCATCCTTAAAGTCACTCGCGGTGGGTCAAATTACTCAGCCCACAGCTCACGCGCCAGCAGTCCAAACTCCAGTGCCACCTCCAGCAGCACGCGAAACATCAAAGCAGAGGTCGCTCGATGACATCCGCATGTCCTTCCCAGAAGAACTAGAAGCCCGACTAAGCTTCGACGAAAAAGGCGACTACATCATAATTAAGCCCAAGCAGTTTTTGGGTTCTGAAAACTTTGCCAAGATTGCTTCTGCAGTGCGCGGTATGGGTGGCGAGTACATTAGTGCGGGGAAAGATTCGCATTTTAGGGTGCCGAAGAAAAAAGCATAAGCGCTTAAAACGTGTCAAAATCGGAAAATTCATTCTTAAAATTCTCTTGATTAACTTCCACATGGTCTACTTTGGCGGCAGATGGTCCATGATGGCAGTATTCAACGAGCGCTTCAACGGCTGATTTTTCGCCTTCAAAAACCGCTTCAACCCGCCCATCAGGCAGATTTCTTACCCGACCTTTAACGCCTAGACCGTCGGCTTGCCGCTTGGCATTTTGCCTAAAGAAAACACCCTGAACTCTGCCGCTTACAAAAACATGCACTCTAACATTTACCATTAGCTTTCTCGGCTATGATTGGCTGTTAAGGTTTAAAAATAATTATGTTTTCAATAAAAAAGGAAAATGGTGTTTGTTTACCACGGCTCGATTTTTTCACCCACGGTGTATAAGAAAAGGCTTGCAGAAGGGGGTCCTAACCATTTGAATTTGTTGACTAAATCCTTGATTGAATTTTCGTAGTTGTTTGACTTGTCTAGACTGTCAAGGTATTTTTGGAATGAGCCGTATCGTTTTTCTATGGCTTTGAAGTTTTGTGCGTTTTGTATGATTGCTTTAATTTTGCCTTTGTTCCTAATAATCCCTGGGTCCTTCATGAGTCTTTCAATGTCTGCGTTAGTGTAGTGTGAGACTTTGTCGATGTTAAAATTCGCAAAAGCCTTCCTCGTTGTTGGCCACTTGTTGTCTATTACGTGCCAGTTTAAGCCTGCTTGAAAAATAACTCTGCACATATTCTCAAAATAAACGCTATCGTTAGAGGGTCTTTTTTCTCGGCACCACCATTCAGGCATCTGCCAACTTTGATCTTGCATAAAATCAAACCTAAAATGCTACTTCCATTCCCAGACTACTAGGTCAAATTCTTTCCACATGGGGTCGCCTTCTTGAGTTGTTATTGCGACAGTCATGTTCATCCAGGCAAGTTTTTGAGACATAGTCATGAAGTTCCAAATGCCGACGCCTTTGCCTTTTGCGCCTTCTGGTTTGCCGTATCCTGAGCCTTTGATAACTGCCATGTCACCAGTCATTGTGGTGAACATTCCAGTTCCCATAGTTCCTCCTCCGCCAGTTGGAGAGATCATTGTGTTGCCTGTGAAGAGGATGTTACCGTCTACGCCTTTGGCTTTTCCCATGCCTTTAACATCAGCCATCCACGTGTATTCGAGTGAAACGCCGTCTGCGTTTGCGCCTTTTATCGCCATACCCATTGTTTTTGCTTTACCTTCCCATAGTTTTTCGCCAATTGCCATTTTTTTTCACCTCTATAAGACAGGGCTTTGGTTTGGGATTTAAGCCGTTGTGGCTACCCTTGCACAGTAACAATCATTCCACACTGCAGGTTCACTTTCACTCATCTCTCTGCTGTTTGAAAGGGTCGTTGGTGGGCTTGTTTTAAATGAGTTTTTTGCTGATTGAGTGTTTGGTGGTTGGCATGTTTAAGGGGAACTGTGGGAAACTGATGGTTTATGCGTCGACTGGTGTTCCAGGCAGGAAACGGTTGGAATCCGTGAGGAACGCTGCGAAGGAAACTGCTAAGCGTTTGAATTTGGATTTTGAGATGGTTCGGTTTGATAGGGCAGCTTCACCAATTTACGTCTATTACGAGGAAAACGACGGCGAGGAACCTATACCGCTGTATTGCGATGAAGGCAAAATATCAGGTTTAGAAGAAATTAGCAGTACACTAAGAAGCATGATGTTTGTGCTGTCTTTTCACCCGAAGCATTCAGCGCTAAGAGAAATGAGGAAAGAAATCCTCAAACTTTCCTAAAATGGATCCCTTGGTTTTCAAGGATAACTTCGTAAACCTGGTTAACGTCGAAGGTTATGCCAAAGTCGTCGTATTCTTGTTCAGTTAAAAACAGGATTATTTTCGGTGTCGCCATCTGCGTGCGCTGGGGCAAAAACGGCATTTGCTGTTGAAGCGCTTGCATGATGTCTTGTGCCATCTTGGCTTCGTCTGATTGGGGTCTTACCACGTAAGGGTTGACTTCTCGTTCTTCAAGGAGTTCGATTCTTTTTCCAAGGTTACCGTCTAAGTCGCGGGTGGATTCGATTTTGTTGACTCTAACGCGGAACAAGTATTTCACACTCTCCTAATGGATTAGGCAGTCACAGATTTAATTCTTTACACCAACTGCAAAGCAGTTTCCTTCTCAAGATACCTTCCAAGCCTAAAACTGTTGAGGGAACCCAAGATTTTGGCAAGTTTTCCCTTAAGCACAGGGGGCTGTTGAAGAATCAGTTTTGGCTTCTTTTTTAATTTCTGCAATTCTTTTATCGAGAAGTTTTAGTCGGTCACGCATGGTTTGGACTGTTTCGAAGATGTGTTTTCTTTCGTGCTCTAGCTGTTTGAGGTTTCGCTCCGCGCCCACTTTCTCCTCAAGGAAAGGCGAAAAAAGCGAAGGCATGTGAGGCACCGACTCATCTTCCAGTTCGATATTGAGGACATCTCGGGCGAATTCACGGAAAAGATTACCTATGTTGTTGGAGATTTCTGTTTGCTTCAAGATTGCTTTTCTAAGGATAAGTTCTCCTGATTCGGTGATTTTGTAGACTTTGAGGCGTCGATTCTGTTTAGTTTGCCATTGTCCCTTGATGTATCCTGATTTTTCTAGGTCGCGCAGGATGGGATAGACGCCGCCTGCGGTGGGTTGCCAGAAGCCTTTGGTGCGGCTGTTGATTTCTTTCATGATTTCGTAGCCATGGGAGGGTTTCTTGCTTAGAAGGATCAGGACGCCCATACGTATAATGCCTTTTTGGGCTTCTTTCATCCAGTTGGCAGTAGTCTTGTCTTCGGTTTCTGTTGTCATTAGCTTTCGAATCAATAATTGACTTAGGTAATACTTATATCTTACCGCAATATATTGCGTTAGAGTATATTAAAAAAGTGGTCTCTACAATGGATAATGGTAATATAATCGAAGTAAAGAACCTTACCAAAATGTTTGGCAAGTTTACAGCCGTAGACGACATCTCGTTCGACGTTAAGAAAGGCGAAATTTTTGGGCTTCTAGGACCCAACGGTGCAGGCAAAAGTACAACCCTACGCATGCTCTCCACGCTATCAAGACCTACAAAGGGAACTGCCACCGTCGGCGGATACGACACAGTAAAGAACGACACAGAAGTACGCAAGCTAATCGGCATAGTCTCAGAAAAAATGATTATCTACAATCGCTTAACCGCCAGAGAAAACCTCTGGTTCTTCGGCAGCCTCTTCAACATCCCAAAAGATACCCTGACAAAAAGAATCGATGAATTACTTGAACTAGTTCAACTTACCAAATGGAAGAACGCTCAGGTCGGCACGTTCTCAACAGGCATGCGCCAAAGAATGAACGTTGTCCGCGCCTTGCTTAACATGCCTCAAGTGCTGTTTCTTGATGAGCCCACGTTAGGTTTAGATCCTCAGTCATCGGTCGAAATTAGGGATTTCATAAAGAAACTCAATCAAGAACAGGGAACCACAGTTATCATAACTACACACATGATGGTTGACGCTGACTTACTCTGCGACCGCATAGCCATCGTTGACCACGGAAAAATCATAGCTCTTGACACTTCAACTAACCTTAAAAAGATAATTTCAGGAGGAGACACCATGATTATTAAACTTGAAATCGCAAACCTAACACCTGATTTAATTGCCTCAGTAAAAGCGCTCAAATGCGCTGATGCTGTAACCCAAGAAAACTCAACGAGACTACACCTTATTGTCCACGGTGAAGAAGCCTTCGACAACATAATAGATGCTGTCAGAGAGAAAAACGGAAAAATTACCACCATGGAAAACTTGCAGCCCTCACTTGAAGACGTATTCTTGCATATAACGGGTCACGAAGTCAGAGACAGCGCAGACCAAAAAATCCCGATGCAACAGGGTCCGGGAAGACGTTTTGGTGGAGCACCAAGGAGAGTTAGGTGATAGACATGACCGCACAAACTATTCTTCAACACAGCTTTAGAATCGCGAAAAAAGACTTAACTGAACTGTTCAGAAACAGGCTTGGATTAGTTCTTTTAATCGTTATGCCCTTGTTTATGATGGTTATGGTCGGGTTCATTTACCCATCCAACGGCACCATCAGCAACCTGCAAGTTGGCTTAGTCAACGAAAATTCTGGCTATAACAGCGTCTTCGCAAGCCAAAGCTTCATCACAGGTCTAAATCAAATAAATAATCAAACGCACATGCTCGTCATCACCAACGTGAACAGCACAGCAGAACTCAAGGATATGGTGCAGAGGGGACAACTTGAAGGCGGCATAGTCATACCCAGCAACTTCAGCCAAAGCATCCTGTCTGGAGAGCAAGGAACAATAATCATAGTCAGCGACGAGTCAAACCCGCAGATATCTGCCACAATCCAAGCCGCACTATCCGGTGTATTTAATGCAATGGGCCAACAATTAGCCATACACAATGTGTTGCCATTGAATGCAACAAACCCGCTCGCAGTCGTACAACCCTACAGCATACAAACTCAAGGCGTAGTTTCAGGTCACCCAAGTTACTTTGACTTCATTGCGCCAGGCATAATGGCTATGACGGTTATGATGAGCGTCATGACTGGTCTTCCAGTGGCTATTTCGCAGGAGAAAGAAATCGGCACAATGGACGGCATGATGGTTGCACCAATAAACAGGCTGTCGATTCTGCTGGGTAAAACCATTGCTCAAACGGCTAGAGGCTTAATCCAAGGCTGCATAATCTTGGCGTTGGCAATCGGCATATTCGGAGTCGCCATACAAGGAAGCATCTTGCTCGTGTTTGCGTTGCTACTGCTTGGTGTGTTTAGCTTCGTGGGCTTAGGCATAGTTGTAACATCCTTTACCAAAGACCAGGAAACCGCGCAGATGCTCATGATGACACTGATGTTTCCAATGATGTTCCTGGGCGGAGTGTTCTTCCCGATACAGCAGATGCCATGGTACATGCAAGACATCTCAAAGATCCTGCCACTAACCTATGCTAGCGATGCTTTACGAAAAGTCATGGTGCTTGGCTCCGGTATATCGCAGATATCAACGGACCTCATCATATTGATAGTCTTCGGCGTAGTCATGATTGCAATCGCACTGCCAGTCTTCAAAAGAATGATGACACGATAGAGGAACAGAAAATGAGCACCCTCTGTTCCAAATGCCCCTTCTTCCAACTTGCCCCACTTTTGAGGCGCAAAAACGCACGCAAACGGTGCCGCATCGAACCCCAAAGACAACTACGAATCTACGAATGCAAAGACTACCCAGAGAAAAAGGGACTCTTCAAAAAATAACTTTTTTCTTTTTTTGTTTAACTTTATCGCTGACCTATTGAAATGGAATTTAAGCCGTTTTTTGTGTGATTGTTTTTTCTTTAGTAGATGATAATGAATAGCCCCTATACTCATCATCTACCAGCAGGCTGGGCTACACAATGTGTTTTGGGTTCAGCGTCGGGGTTGGGCTGCAGGCTGGTTGTGCAATAAGTCGCAAGCAGCTCCTTCTTGTGCATTAATTCCCGAGGAAAAAATAACGTTTTTTCTAAACTATCCCAGTTACGGTTTTACATTCAACCGTTAGCATAGAACTGGAAAAGAAGAGAGTTCCTATGTCTGATACTGGTGTAACCGTAAAGAAATGTGAAGACTTCAGCGAATGGAGCGTAGAAGTCGTCCTGTTTCTGTGATAGCGCACCAGTCTATTTCTAAGGAAAAAAGGAAGAGAAAAGAAAATTACAGTTTCTTGTTCTTTACTAGCTGCTTATGTTTCTTGTAGTATACTATCAGAGTGATTGGCACAACGATTGCGATGATTGCAACAATTGCAAAAAGTATTTCGAATTCGACAGACATGAAGGAGAGATTTTTTGTTTCATTTAGACTGCCCTGAGACGGCCGCGCCTGCGCTGGAGAACGACCCTCATAAGGCGGCGGGGAAATAGTTTCAGGAGCATATGAGATCATAGTCATGTAGATGTCCCAGTTGCCGTTTCTAAAATCCATGTAGACTACACGACCGCCAGAAACGGCTGGGTGAATCTGGCTGGCATTGTTGTTAGTTACTTGGTATTCAGTGTTGGTGTCCAGATTAGTCAAGTAAATATCCCAGTTCTTCAACAGGTTCCCATCCCATCTTGTGCTGTCATTTCTGCTGGCGTAAACTAGATAGTTCTGGCAAATGTCAGGGTTCATACTCCATCGATTGCCGCCTGTCACTTCGCAACTGACGGAAGACGATAAATCTTTTGAGTAAATTATGCCTAGATATTGCCAAACAACAGTATTGCCATAGATTGCAGGCTCATTCACGGAATCATACTTATAACTGGCTCTTGATATGTCGAGTTCTTGCCCACTTGAGAGATTAAAGCAATAAACGTATTCATACGTTTGGAAGTCATACCATGTTTCTTTTATTGCCTTTTCGTATACTATGATGTTGCCAGAAATTGATGGATTTTCGCTGAACAATACAGTGTACGGCGAAAGGACCGCTGCAGAGGTCAGACACTTTTCTATCTTCGATGTTAGGTTATAGTAGTAGATATCCCAGTTGCCATTTCTGTTGTCTTGCCACACTATGATGTTTCCGTCAATGTCTGGGCTTTCCTGACTTGCTGTGTTGTTGGTGATTTGTGTTTCTGTTTTGGCTGTAATGTTATACATGTAGATGTCCCAGTTGCCGTTCCTGTCATCTTGATAAACTATTTTGTCACCGCTGATTGCAGGCTGCATTTGATTTGCAGGATTGGTGGTTATTTGAGTTTCAGGTGTAAAAGTGTGCTCAAGCGTGTACATGTAGATGTCCCAGTTGCCGTTCCTGTTATCCTGCCAAACTATGTTGACACCGTTGATGTCTGGTTGCTCCTGAACGCCAGGATCATTGGTTATTTGGAACTCATCGAACTTTATGATTGCAGCATCTGCAGGGTTAAGTGCTAACCCACTGAATAAAACTAATATGACAACTGTTAAAGCGATAGTGAACTTGCTGATGTTAGTTTTCTTCATGCCCTTCTTACTCCCATCGTAATCGTGAGGCAAAAAAGTCGAAGTTACCATTGCGAATAATTGTTTTTTACTGGCAGTTTTCATTGTTTTTCTTGTCCCTTTTTTGTTTATGAGGTAACCGATTAAAGAAATCAGAGATTGCCCCAGCCGCCTATTTCATGTTTTGCATATAAAACTTTTTCGCAAGCTTATTTGGCTAGCAGTACCTAAAATAGTCAAGTATTAATTAAAAGGATTATTTTATTCTTAATATTTTCATTATTTTTCGAGACAGATAGGTAAGACACTCTGCTTTTTCTTTTACATACCAGAAGATTTTACCGCGCTTCTTTATGCCGTTTCTTTGTCATAGCGTCAAGTAAAAGCAAATACAATTCGCTTTCCATTCGCGCATTGTATTTGCTTTTAAGAATTTGGCTAAACAATTGCCAGATAGAACAATTACTGTCCGAAAGGATAAACTCGACAAACCAATACAGGGCATCATTTTCTCTTTTTTCCCTGCACGGTTTTATATGTTACTACTGCTATCAGGATAGAACTGGAAAAGAAGAGAATCCTCATGTCTGATACTGGTGTTACCGTAAAGAAATGCCAAGACTTTAGCGAATGGTACGTAGAAGTCGTCCTCAAAGCAGAACTCGCAGATTACGCGCCCGTTAAAGGCTGCATGATTATTCGCCCCGACGCTTACGCGGTTTGGGAGAAAATCCAAGAAGTAGTCAACCAAAAAATCAAAGCCACCGGACACAAAAACGTGTACTTCCCCATGTTCATTCCAGAAAGTTTCCTCAAAAAAGAGGCTGAACATTTTGAAGGGTTTACTCCAGAGGTGGCATGGATTACTCAGGGCGGAGACACCCCGCTGGAAGAGAAACTGGCTGTAAGGCCGACTAGCGAAACCATAATGTACGCTACGTTTAGCAAGTGGATTCGCAGCTGGCGAGATTTGCCCCTTAAAATTAACCAGTGGTGCAACATCGTGCGTTGGGAAACCAAAGCCACCAAGCTCTTTTTGCGCACAAGAGAGTTTCTCTGGCAAGAAGGACACACCGCACATGCCACAAGCGAGGAAGCCGAAGCAGAAGTCATGTACGCCCTAAACGAGTACAAGGACGTAATAGAGAACTACTTGGCTATTCCAGTGCTTATAGGCACCAAGAGTGACAGCGAAAAGTTTGCTGGCGCCCTCTACACCACAGCGTTAGAGTCAATCATGCCCGATGGAAAAGCTCTGCAGATGGGCACAAGCCACAACTTGGGCCAGCACTTTGCCAAAGTGTTCGATGTAAAATTCATAGGCGAAGACAAACAAGACCACTACGTCTGGCAAACCAGCTGGGGCATAACCACACGCCTCATCGGCGCTATGGTTATGGTTCACGGCGACGACAAAGGCTTAGTGATGCCGCCTAAAGTTGCTCCAGTACACGTTGTCATTGTTCCAATACCCTTCAAGGGCGCAGAACCAGAGGTAATCGCTGCTAAAGCTAAAGAAATCGCTCAAACCCTCAAAGCCAAAGGCATAAGCGTAGTTTTGGATGACCGAAACGAGTACACGCCAGGCTGGAAATTCAACCAGTGGGAACTTAAGGGCGTTCCTATCCGCATAGAAATCGGTCCACGCGACCTCAAACAAGGACAAGTGGTGATGGTGAGGCGTGATACTTGCCAAAAAACCCCAGTCAAAGAAATCGACATTCCCGCCACCGTAGAGAAGCTGCTGCAAGAAATTCAAGACAACATGTTCGCAAAAGCCAAAGCTATCCTCCAAGAAAAAACCACTTCGGTGCAAACTTACGAAGAATTCAAGAAAGTACTAGAAGAAAAGGGCGGATTCATCAAGGCAGCATGGTGCGGCAGCCCAGACTGCGAGGCAAAAATAAAGGATGAAACAGGCGCCACCATTCGCGTACGACCCTTCCAGAAAGAAGAACCAACCACTAACTGCGTCGTCTGCGGGCAATGCGCTAAGGAAACGGTGTATTTTGCAAGGTCATACTAACCGAAGGCTTGCTACTCCCCCAATTTAACGTACGCATCTAGCTGTTTAGCCTCATCGAGCAAACCTAGCTTTGCCAGGGTGGACTTCTTTGGTATCCCCCGCTCATCCCAGCCTCTCTTCTCATAGTAGGCGCTTAGCATGGTATTGTATTTTTCTAGGTCAAGCGTTGAACCTTTCAACGGACCTTCTGTTAAGGGCTCTTTGAACCACCGCATGGGCGGAACATCCAAGTCCCTACTCCATTTTGCTCCGTATTCTCGAATCCAGAAAGCCCGCACTAAATTGAGAATTCTGTCGCTGACCTCGTTGAGCCGCTCCAAAGAAAACTCTACCCCAGTAGCTGCTTTTAGGTATTTTTGGTACCAATCAAGCCCAAACCCCAGCGAGTTATACGGAAAACGGCAAACCCCTAACGCCTCAAACAATCCGCCGCGGATAAGCTGGGATTGGATGAGGTAATCGACTTTTCCTGCGTCATAGCTTTCTCTGCCAGCCTTTATTTCCCAAGTGATGACCCAGGCGTCCTTGTGGTGGGCGCCGATGGAGCTGGTGCCGTAAGCCAAAGCCATGGCAGGTGCAGTGTGGCAATCGTAGGCGGTGACTTCTAAGCCTTTAACATGCATCGCCCAATCGCCTGAGCCTTTGCCGATGGTTGCGGATGCAGCTCGGACGCCTTCAGCCAAAACAGCGCCCAAACCGCGCCTGTAAGCAATATCGTTGATTAACGTTTTAATCCCTTCAAAATCGCCCCAAACAATCTTCTCAGGTATCAGCCTTTTCTCGGAGGCTTCCATGGCAAAACCCAGCACGTTTCCCAAAGAAATAGAATCAAAACCAAACTCATCAGCCAATCGGTTCAAAGTGGCGACTTGCGCAAGATTGCCCAAGCCAATGTTTGAGCCAAGCATAACCACGTTCTCATAATCCAACTCGGAATCTTTCCCTTCACTGTCTTTGACGACGTTGCCGCATGTCATGTTGCATTGGGGACATCCGCGGTTAGAAACCTTCATCTTCTCCATAGTGAAACCGCCTATACCCTCAGCTTTGTTGAAAACGCCTTGCCTGTAGTTGAATGTGGGAAGAACGCTGTTTTCCTGCGACCACTCTACTGTCGACATGGTGCCTTGTCTTTTCCAAAAAGCGTAGAGCGGTTTAGCTAAAACTTCCTTGTAGCCGTCGGCTGCCAGCTTCTTCATATCGTCGGGGTTTGCAAGCGGTATTGGCAAGGTGCCTTCGATTACGATGGCTTTTAGGTTCTTGGAACCCATTACGGCGCCCATTCCAGGTCGTCCGCCAGCACGTCCTTCTTGCGAGACAACTGTGGCGAATTTGACTAGGTTTTCTCCAGCTTGACCGATGGATACTATGCCAGCGGTGCGAGAATATTTTTTGCGGAGTTGCTGTTCTGTTTCGAAGGCGCTTGTGCCCCAATATTCCTTGGCATCCAAAAAATCGGTGGTTTTGTCTTTGATGTGGATGATGACCGGGGTTTGTGCTTTGCCCTCGATGATTAGCGCGTCGTAGCCAGCTTTGCGCATGTGCACAGCCGCCAACGTTCCAATGTTTCCGTCGCCATAACCGCCTGTGAGCGGGCTTTTTGATGCAACAACAAGCTTCCCACTGTTGGGCAAACCAATCCCCGTCAACGGTCCAGCCGCAAAAATCAGCTTATTATCAGGCGACAGCGGCTCGGTTCCCTCTTTGAGCCTATCCCAGAGAATTTTGGCTGCAAAGCCTCTGCCGCCAAGAAAATTCAAAGCTAAACTCTCATCGTACTGTTCGGGAACGGCTTTACTTTTGGTTAAATCGATATTTAGAAAAACACCTGTCCAGCCTTGCATTGTTCACCAAAACCGTTTATATCCAAGGGGAATCGGGAATAAAAATGTGCTGAGAAGTAACTGTCAACAATTTTTCTGAGTTCTTAAAGTTTTTTTGCTGGAAAATACATGCCGTGAACTCCAAGCTTTCCCAAACATACTATTGGCTACAAAAAACGCGATTACAGACCTACCCCCTATAGGTTTCTGCATACTATTTCTATTAGGATCCAAATATGTTGGTGCGCAAAAGATAGTTTTATGTTTAGAGGGCGTGTTTGTGCTGGGTTAATGTTAGGAAGATTTATTTTTTGGGCTAGCAAGTGTTCTGGTTACAGGTAACATAGCTTTGGCGCACATTAAAGTAACCAACAGGGCAAAAAACATCGAGTATGCCATACGAGACGTCATAGTTCACACTCAGGAACTTATCAAGAACGGCAAAAAAATCTATTACCTAAACATCGGCGACCCAGCAGCATTCGACTTCAAAACGCCCCAGAACGTCAAAGACGCCTTGTGTAAGGCAATCGAGAAGGATTGCAATTACTATTCACCTTCCGAAGGCAGGCTTGAACTTCGGGAAGCCATCGTGCGCAAAGAAAAAAGAGTCAACAACGTTGACATCACCGCCAACAACGTGCTGATTACTGAAGGTATTTCGGAAGGAATCCAGATGATTCTGGCAGCGCTGGTTGAGAAGGGCGACGAAATTCTCTTTCCAGGACCAACCTATCCGCCGTACATTTCCTACACAAAATTCTTCGAAGGCACCCCAGTCGCCTACGAAACCATCGAGGAAGAAGGTTGGGTGCCAAACATCGATGACTTGCGAAGCAAAATCTCGCCTAAAACCCGCGCCATAGTAATCACCAACCCAAACAACCCCACAGGCTCAGTCTACAGTGGAAAAATGATTAAGGAAATGCTCGACATCGCAGGCGAACACAACCTGCCAGTGCTCTCGGACGAGATTTATGACCAGTTGACCTACGAGAAAGAATTCGTCAGCACAGCACACCTGTCCAAAGACGTGCCTGTGGTCGGGTTAAACGGTTTCTCCAAAGTTTACCAAATGACGGGCTGGCGCTTAGGCTACATGTACTTCAAGGGCGAAGGCAAACAACTCGACGACCTGAGAATGGGTGTTGAGAAGCAATGCCGAATCCGCTTGTGCGCAAACACACCTGTGCAGATAGCTGGAGCGGCCGCACTTGACGGTCCCCAAGACTTCGTAAAAGGCATTGTGGATAGGCTAAAAGAACGACGAGACTTTGCTTGGAAACGATTAAACGAAATTGAAGGAATCACCACAACCAAGCCAGAAGGCGCATTCTACATCTTCCCAAAAATCCACGACATCGGCACAAGATGGAAAAACGACATGGAATTCGTCGTAGAACTACTAAAAGAAACAGGCGTCTTAATCGTTAACGGTTCAGGCTTTGACCCAGTCTACGGCAAAGACCACGCGCGAGTTGTGTTTTTGCCGCCCATAGAAGAGCTTGAGGAAGCGTTTAACGGGTTAGAGCGGTTTATGAAGAAGAAACATAAGAAAGAAGCCCGCGGACACGTAGGCTACGGCTAAAAAAATTAAGCTTTGATGCCGTTGGTTGGATCTTCGATTACTTTGTGGAATTCAGCCATTAGCTTCTTTGTGACTGGTCCGGGTTTGCCGTTGCCGATTTGGCGTTTGTTGACTTCTCGTATGGGCACCATTTCCATGGCTGTGCCTGTGAAGAAGGCTTCGACAGCAGTGAACAGCATAAACGGCGTTAGATTGGTCACGGTGAGTTTTATGCCGAGTTTTGCAGCAAGTTCAACGACGACTTCAGCGGTGATGCCAGCTAAGGCTCCTGTGGATGTTGGCGGAGTGAGTATTTCGCCATTTTTAACGATGAAGATGTTTTCGCCGACGCCTTCAGCAATGTAACCGTTACTTTCCAGGCAGATGGCTTCGTCCACGCCGTTTGCGTTCGCTTCTATTTTTGCCAGCACGCTGTTTAGGTAGTTGAGGGATTTTATCTCGTGCGTTGTTGCGTCCACTGGGTTTCTGCGGACCCATGAGAACATTGCGGTGATTCCGTTTTCTTTGGCGCCCTCTGCGTGCAGTTTTATGATGTCAGTTATGATTATGATGGAGGGTTTGGGGCATTTGCGCGGGTCCAAGCCAAGGTCGCCTTCGCCTCGGGTTACGACTAAGCGGACGTACGAGTCTTTGAGCTTGTTTGTCCGCAGGGTTTCAACGACTGCTTTAACCATTTCGTCTTTAGTTAGGGGAATCTTTAGCATTATGGCGTGGGCTGAACGGTACAAGCGGTCAACGTGCTCTTTGAGTTTGAAGACAACGCCGTTGTACTCTCGGATTCCCTCGAACACGCCGTCACCGTAGAGTAGTCCGTGGTCGAAGACGGAGATTTTAGCCTGCGACTTAGGATAGTATTCGCCGTCGATGTATACGACTAATTCATTGTTCATTCAGTTTCCACTTCCGTACTGGTTTTCATATCGTTTGATTGTTTGATATAGTTTACGTCAATGAACCATACGATTCATTTACGGTTGATTTATTAACCGTGGAACTGCGGACGCTTCGACAGGTACAACGGCAACGGCAAGGGCTTGTAGGGTTTGCCAGCGATTTTCTCCGCCACCTTCGCTATCAACTGCTCTGTGGTCATGTTTTGCTGTTGACCCTTAAGCTCACGGACTCTAACCGAGAGCATGCCAGATTCAATCTCTTTCTCGCCCACGACAATGATGTAGGGTACCCATTCTTGTTCGGCTTCGCGGATTTTCTTCTGCAACGTTGACGCGGAGTCGTCTATGTCTACTCTTATGCAGTGGGAGGTGATTTGTTTGGATAGCTCTTCCATCTTGTCGAGGAATTTATCGGAGATTGGGATGAGTCTTACTTGGGTTGGTGAAAGCCAGAGCGGAAGCATCGGCGCTTTGCCAGCCATTTGTTCACGGTAAGCCTTCTCCAAAAGCGCATAAATGTCTCGTTCGATGGCGCCGCTTGGACTGCAGTGCAGAATCAGCGGGTACTGTTTCTCGCCTTTCTCGTCAACGAAGGTTATTTCATAGCGTTTAGCATTTTCCACGTCAATCTGGTCGGTGCTGAGCGCGGCAGCTTTGTCCTGGTTATCGATGAAGTTTAGGTCCCATTTGAGCGCGAAATAGAAGAACCGCTCGTTCCAAACTTCAGCTAGGATGGGTTTACCGAATTTTTTGGACAGTTCGGTTATGAATTCTTTGTGTTCCGCATAGAAGTCCTTGGTAAAGCGCATGGCAATTTCATAATCATCCTTCACTAACCCAATGTTGCTTAACACGTCAATGCAGAGGTCAAATCGGATCATAAACTCTTTTTTGGCTTGTTCAAGGTCAGTGCAGAAAGCATGACAATCGGGCATCGTGAAAGCTCGCAGACGTTTTAAGCCCACGACTTCACCGCTCTTTTCGCGGCGGAAACTGTAGCGGGTGAGCTCGTAGAGTTTGATGGGCATTTGTTTGTAGCTGAACTGCGCGTCATGCGCCATGAGGAACTGGCCGAAGCATGCTGCGAACCGCAAGAAAAGCTCCTTATCCTCGGATTTGAGGACGTATTGGCGTGCTGGGAAACGGTTTAGGTAGCTTTTAAGGCTGGGATGGTTGAAGTCGTACATGAGTGGAGTTTCGACTTCCATGCCGCCGTAAGCTGCCACTCGAGCAGTAACATACTGTTCAAGCAGTGATTTTATCATGCGGCCTTTCGGGTACCAGCGGATGTTGCCGGGGTCGCTGCCTGGCTCGTAGTCGGCGATTTCCAATCGCTTCATCAACAGCACATGAGGCGGCATCTGGGTGACGGCGCGCGCCTTTTTGATTTCATACTGAGAAAACTTTTGAAGGTTAGTGTGTCCCTTGAATTTGAATTCTTCAATAGGCACTAATGAACCGTCGCTCTGGATAACGTGCCAGAAGGATTGCATTTTGTCTTCTGCTTTTAGGGCTGCGGAGACTGGTTCTTCTTCTTTTTTGGCTTCACATGGAGCCTGTGCTTCTGATGCGGCTGGTGCTGGAGCGTAACTTCGCGCCTGCTCGGCTAATGGGTGCCCTTTGATGGATATGGTGAATTGTTTGTTCCAGCCGAACGGCGCACGGTAGGTTTCGATGCCTTTCTCTTTGGCGTATGCTTCCATGTCCTTGATGATTTTCAGGGCTTCAGATGGCTGGGATAGGTTGCTGCTGAGGTGAGCGAAGGGGTAGATTAGGATGCGGTTGGCTTTGAGTTTGCCTAAGAATGCTCGAACGTCGTTGATGGCTTTTTGCGCCATGGCGGAGTTGTCGCCTTCTTCTATGGCGGTAAATAAAACGACGACTTCTTCTACGCGGGTCTCTTGTTTCTCCGCTTCTTCGGCAATGTTGATTTCTTTTTCGACGGGTTTGAAAACTATAAAGTTAGAATGCAACTGTAAAATCCGCATAGCCCTTCACTCTTCTTAACCGTGACGCCACTTTTCTAAGGTTTTGTCTTTCTTGGTTTTCTTCTTGTATTCTTTATAGTGCTCTTTGCAGATGTAAGCACGATTTTCGTTGCTGCCTACGCTTAATCCCGCAGCTTTAACTTTTTCAGCGGATATTGACCTTGCGGCTTCCCTGCTACAGCTTGAAACGCTGCATTTTACGCCTTTTTCGATACGACCCAAACAATCCACGCCTCAACACAGTTAATTTACTTTGTACATATACCGCTATTACTTAAGTTTCTTTTCATACAAAGAATTAGCTCTCCGATAAATCTCTTCTTTTTTGCCAAAATAAGTGGGACCAAGCCCTTCAACAACACATGACGCGGCCGCGGAACCAACACTCGCGCACCACAAGGATTCTTTTTGGCGAAGGTATTCAGTTAAGAAGGCGCCGATGAAGACGTCTCCTGCGCCTGTTGGGTCAACTAGAACCTGTGAAGGGCAAGCTTCAATATTGTACTGTGCGCCTTCGACGGAGAGAACGGAGCCTTTGGCGCCCAGAGTGACGATGACGGTTTCAACCCCAACGTCGTGAATCGCCTTTATTGCAGGCTTAAGTTCCGACTCGCCAGTTAAAGCGAAGATTTCATTCTGTGAGGACTTGTAAATGTTGATTAAACTAAATATTCGATTGTCTACGGAAGCGTTTTCCGATACGTTTCCTGCTTCGTCGAAGCTTCGAAGTAAACCCTGAGGGTCAAGCGATAAAATATCAGCGCAATGCTTGAGGTGCTCGACTACTTCGTATGGGATTTCGTTTGCAATAGGGGCAATATGAACTGCTTTTGCATGAAAATCTTTGGGCACATCTTCTGGGCTTAGGGCGAGTCCTTTGCTCTTCAACTTCAAAGTACGTTTAGACAGGTCTTTGCTGTAGCTTAGCTCAAAACAAGTCGTCGGTTCCCCCGCAAGCTTAGTGACGCCTGAAAGGTCAATGCCTTCTTGTCCCAGCCACCACAGGTAAGCTTCTGGAAAGTTCCCGCCGACTTTGGAGACTACGGAAACTGTGGCGTCTAGGTGTTTAGCGGCAAATGAAGTGTAGGTTGCAGCGCCGCCTAAGATAACAAACGGAGCGGTTCTGCTTGGCAATATTATAGTGTCGATTGAGAAATGCCCGACTACTGCTATGTCAGAGTTTTGAGCAGCCATTTTTCTAATCCACTTGGAATATTAAATCAGGTAATATATAGGATTAGCTCATCACCAAAAACAAACGGCTTATCGGAAGATATAATTTGTGTTTTTGTGCGAAAAAGTTTTAATAACTAAAATGCCCAAGGAAGCTTGGCTATGGCATTAGCCGTGGCAGAGCCAGAACCGCAGCCGTAGAGGATGCTGATAATGCCTACCTACAAGGTTGGAAGGTAAGCACATGAAGTGGATTGAGTTTGTCCTCTTGGCAGTTGGCGCGGTTGTTGGGGCTTATTTGCGTTATCGAATTGTTGAGTCTCCTACAGCAGTGTATGGTTTGCCCGTTAATGTGTTGATTGTGAATGTTTTGGGAAGTTTCATTTTGGGGGTATTCTCCATATTATCCATCGGGTTAAACTTGGAACCCCAATACACTTTGCTGGTAGCAGTCGGGTTCTGCGGTTCTTTCACCACCATGTCCTCTTTCGCCCTTGAAACCAGCAACCTGCTCGACAGCAACCGTTTTAGCCTGCTAGCACTAAACATACTAGCTAACGTTGGCTTATCGTTGGGAGCCATATTTGGAGGCAGAACCTTGGGGAATGTTATGATGGAGAGGTTTTTGCGTTGAGAATGAAGATGTGGAGCCTAACAATTCGAATCAAGAAGAACGATGAGGTCGGAGGCAAACGGCTTCAAACCTTAATCATGGATTGCTTAATGAAAGCGGGGATTGAAGGCGCCACCGTTTGGACGGGAGTGAACGGGTTTGGCAAACGCGGGAAATCTACTTTGCACCTTGAAGGCGTTTCGGTCAACATGCCCCTAATCATAGAAGTGGTTGATGAGCAGGCGAAGCTTGAGCCGCTGCTGCCTGAATTGAAGTTGATTGTGGGCGACAACGGCTTAGTAACCATCCAAGAAACCTACGTTATATAAAACCGCTTTAAGGTTCTTTTTTTAACATGCTAATGGCAGCAAAAAACGCCAATACTGACCTACCCCCTATAGGTTTCTGCATGCTATTTCTATTAGACTCCAAATATGCCTGTTTTTGGGGAAAAATAAAGGCTCAAAAATACTAAAGGAAAAAAGTAGTTAAGATTGGAGTAGCAGAATAGCTTTTGCTAGGTCGCCACCGCATTCTTCGAGGGCTTCTTTTGCTTTCTCCAAGCTTCTGCCAGTCTGGTCCGCCACTAACTGTACGTCTTCTTCGGAGAACGTTGGTTGCGCAACCGCGGCAGCTTGTCGTTGTGATGGGGCTTGCTCGGAAACTTGCCCGCCGATAACCTGGTACATTTTTTGTCCTTGAACTTCTAAAATTGCTACTTCGGGCTCGTCGATGACTATGTCTTTGCCGCTTGTTCGGATTATGACTTGTTGGACGTCGGCGACGGAGTCCATGTTCATGCCCATGCGTTGCATCATGCGTTTTTGCTCTCGAGGATTCATGCGTTTATGCATAGAGTTTCACATCACCAAGTATTCTGCTCTAGAACTTGATATACTTAACTTTCCTTGCAGCCGTGTCTGACCTTGACGGCTACGCCTGTTTTGAAAGCCTTGATTTCTTCGCTTGAAAGGGCGGTTCGTCCAACGGCAAGAACTTGCCCGTTTTCGTCGAGGGCGATGACTTCGTCTTTGGCGCCGACTTCAGCGTCAACTTTTACTACGTGGATGGCGAAAACGTCTCCTCCAGCGGCAATAAACTTGGAAACTTCGTTTTGGACGGTAACGAAGCATTTGGCAAAGGGCGTGTTCTGTGCCATGAATTGGGCGGCTTTGAGGCTTAAAGACAGCAACCCATCCGTGGGGCGCAAAGTTGCTAATCGCTCCCCGTTTAGGTTAATGTAGCGTATCCTGCCCGTTCGGGGCGAATACTGGATTTCAATGTTGTCGGGAAACAGTTGTGCGCCTACGCCTTTTCCAAATTGGTAGTCAGCAATACTTCTAACTTTAGCCAGTGAATTCTCCATGTGTCATCATCGTTTGGGTTGTTGTTGTTTCGACAAGTATAAACATAACAAGATTATAAAGACAGTGAAAGGTGAACGTTTCTTGAGATGTGAAGTTTGCGGACGCAAAATCCACTCTGACCCAGTACGGGCAATAATCGAAGGAGCCAAACTAACGGTCTGTGTTGAATGCTCCAAGCATGGAAAAGTAATTTTGCATGAAGAAGCAGACCTACCCCTGAAAACGGCTATAACCAAATCTGGGACACCAGTCGTATTGGTTCAGAGAAAAAGACAGCCGGTCGCTCAGGTTGCTCTAACAAAGGAACTCACCGATGATTATGCTAACAAGATAAGGGTTGCAAGAGAAAAACTCCTGCTCAGCCACGAGGAATTAGGATTAAAAATCAACGAAAAAGCCTCCGTTCTAAAACACATTGAAGTAGGAAAAATGGCGCCCAACAACCAATTAGCCTCAAAACTTGAGCACATGCTAAGAATCCAGTTGCTGGTTAATATTGCCGATGAAAAATCAACTACTCAGGTTCACAGGGCGGCAAATGAAGAATTAACTTTAGGGGACCTCGTCGAGATGGATAAGAAAAGCGGGGAGGCGCCCACAAAACGAAAGCAATCATAGCTCAGCGTAGGCTGAACCGCGAAGAATCAAGCTTAGAGGAACTCAAAGCATTAGCGCAAGCCGCTGGCTACACTGTTGTCGGCACAATGGAACAAACACGGCCACCTGACTCACGCTACCAGATTGGCGCGGGCAAAGTAGAAGAACTCGCCCGAATGGTCGAGGAAACAGGCGCCATAAAAGTAATTTTTGACAACCAACTCCGTACAACACAAGTCTACAACCTTGCAAAAGCAACAAAAGTCGAAGTAATCGACCGCTTCCAACTCATACTAGAAATCTTCACCAAACGAGCCACAACAACCGAAGCCCAACTTCAAATCCAACTTGCCATCGTACGAAATGAACTCAAACACGCCAGAGAAAAAGTCAGGCTATCCAAAGGAAGTGAGCAACCAGGCTTTATGGGTCTTGGCGCTTACGAAGCAGACGTTTACAGAGACGCAATAAAAAGACAAGTTCAAACAATCCTCAAAAAACTCGAGAGAGTACGGGAAAAAAGGGTTCTTCAACGGGAGAGAAGAACAGAGCTTGGTTTTCTCACTGTTTCGCTTGCAGGATACACCAACGCTGGAAAAAGCTCCCTCTTCAACGCATTAACGCAGGACACAGTCGAAGTGGACAATGCCTTATTCACTACGCTTTCAACAACGACGCGGATGGTGGAGTTTTCAAACCGCAAATTCCTCATAACCGACACCGTGGGCTTCATCGACCGCTTACCCATATCGCTGATTGAAGCTTTCCATTCAACACTTGAAGAAACCATCTTCTCCGACTTGATAATAATACTTATAGACTTAAACGAGCCCATCGAAACAATAGAGAAGAAAAACAACGTTTGCCTAGACACAATCGAGCGACTTGGAGCTTGTGCCATACCAACCATAACCGCCCTAAACAAGATTGACAAGCTAACCGAAGAGGAAAGAAAACAAAAACTCGAAGCTCTAAAAGACAAAGTCAAAAACCCAATCCTGCTATCAGCAAAATGCCAAACAAACCTCGATGAATTAAGAAAACAAATCCTGCGAATCCTTGAAAACTACCAGCAAGCCCAGTTTTCTGTACCGTTAACAGGCAAGGCTATGCCGTTTATCTCATGGGTTCACCAAAAAACCCACATCCAAAAAGAGACATTCACCAATGAGACGGTTGAAGTGGATTTTGAAGCCAATCCCTCCATAACTGAGCAAATAAAAAGAAAAGTTGAAGATCTAAATGGAAAATTCCAAATCACCTCCTCAACCTGATGATTCGCCCCAGATTTTTGTGCTGCGATGGGGACACCGCCCGCAGCGGGACGTTAGGTTGACTACTCATGTTGCTTTAACGGCAAGGGCTTTGTGCGCTTCAGGATTTATACTCTCAGACACACTAGACCCCCACATCCAAGAAACCGTTACCAAAATCACAAAGAGCTGGGGAGGAAACTTCCACTTTGAAATGGGAACCCCCTGGAAAAGAGCCGTCCGCGACTGGAAAGCCAAAGGCGGCATCGTGGTGCATTTAACAGCGTATGGCGAGAACATTCAAACAAGCGACATCCTAAACCGAATCAAAAAAACAAACAAAGACTTACTATTAATTGTTGGAAGCCAAAAGGTTCCAGGCGAGTTTTACTCAAGCGAAGTCTCAGACTTCAACATATCCATCGGAAACCAACCGCATTCAGAATGCTCTGCGCTGGCTATTTTTTTGGACCGCTACTTTGAAGGCAAAGAATTAGCCAAACCATTTGAAAAGGCTAAAATCGAGATTGTTCCCAAAGAGAGGGGCAAAGAAATCAAAAGCAACGTGAATTTTCCTTAATGTTTTGAGAAGGGTTTTATTACAGCAAGTTCCAATATTAGGGTATTAAAAAGGAACATTAGAGTATGTTATCGACTATTGATGATTCAACCTTAACGAAAGTAGCTTTAGCGTTAGGTGGAGAAGAAGCAGTACAACTTATCGCGCACTTGAAAGGCGTGGAAGAGATAACGGACGATGAAATCGCTAACAAAACAGGCATCCGCCTCAATTTAGTCCGCAAAATCCTCTACAAACTCTACGATCATTCTCTGGTAAGCCTTAGAAGGACACGGGACCCTAAGACGGGATGGTTTATTTTTCACTGGAAACTTCAACCCGACCAGCTGGAAGGCTTCATTCTAAGCCAGAAAAGAAGGGTTTTAGAAAAACTCAACGTCCGATTAGAATACGAAAAAAACCATGATTTTTACTACTGCGACAATCAAGAATGCAAACGGGTACCTTTTGAAGAAGCTGTTGAACTAGTTTTTCACTGTTCCACATGCGGCAAAAACCTGGTGCATTTTGCAAACGGACGAATGATAAGTAAACTTTCAGAGAAAGTTGAGATCTTAAGGAAGGAACTGGGTGAGTAGCGGGCTTCCGAATAGGGAGCAAGCAATAGAACTCCTCCGCAAAAACCACTGTTCACCTCAAGTCATTAATCACTGCATAGCCGTTGCAGACCTTGCCTTGGAAACCGCAAACAAACTCCACAGGAACGGACACAAAATTAATACTGAACTCGTTGAAGCAGGTGCACTTTTGCATGACCTTGGCCGCTCAAAAAACCACACCGTTGACCACGCGATCGTCGGAGCACAAATCGCACAATCTATAGGCTTACCAGATGAGGTGATTAGAATAATTAAGCGGCATGTTGGAGCTGGAATTACAGCAGAAGAAGCCCAATGGCTGGGTTGGCCAAAAGACATCTACGCGCCTCAAACACTGGAGGAGAAGGTTGTTTCCTACGCCGACAAACTAATTGACCAATCAAAAAGAATCCCGATCGAAACCGAGATTGAACGGCTGCAAAAAGAAAATAAGAGTGAAGCGGCAGAAAGAGTTAGAAAGCTGCATGAAGAAATAACCAGTTTACTAGGCAACAAACCATGACCGCATTAACATTATTAGTTAAAGCTTCGAATCTTGGGCAAGTAAAACAAATAGATGAATTACTAAAAACACAGTTCGAAGAATTAGATGTCGAAGTAAAAGTTTTAACCAACTCCGCTAACAGGTGGGTTCAGGTTTCGCTTTCAGGCGAAGACGAAGCCATAGCTACAAGCTACATCAACAAAGAAATAGGCACCTGCCCCACAAACCTCGAAAACGCAAAAAACTACCCAGTTTTAAAGGGGTACATATCCAAACTTGACCTCAACAAACAAGAATTGATTGTGGATGTTGGAATTTTTGAACCTAAAATAATTCTAGCAACCGTACCTTTGGCTTGTTTGCAGGCGCAACTTGTGGATGGCAGAAAGGTGGATTTGAAGAAAATAGCTGAAGTCTACGGTTTAGCTGAACGTTCACCCTTAAGCATCAAACCATTATCTTTAATCGCTCAAGAAGGCGATGTGTTGCAGGCAGAATTGTCCGTGGAGCAGGTTGAGAAGCTTCATGGTTGGCAGCAGTCGCTTTTGGATAGGCTAATCATTTTGGGCGCCTCAAAGGAGACGATTGAGAATGTGCTTGAGCGAACGCGGTTGAACCGGGATGTGATTGGCATCGAGACAATGGGTATGTTTGAGCATGCACTTACTTGCAAGCTTGGAACTGATGCGGCGGGACTGGTTTCGATGGTGGGCAGGTACTTGAGAAACTCGGTGTTTGTGGTCTTTAATGCTAAGAAGAGCCTCAGTTTTCTGGGTGAACAAGGATTAACCTTATAATAGTGTACATAGATAATTAAATTCTAATTGAGAGGGAGAGGGGCTTATGAGCCAAGGTGAAGATAGAGAGAGAAGAAAATACAGAATAGACATAGGGGCTTACGGCAGCATAGGAATTGAAGCGCCAACAAAAGAAGAGTGCTTGGAACTATTCAAAGAAGTCACAAGAACAAAACGTGACTCAAGAATAGACGAAGCAATAAGATAACAGCAGCCGTACGCGTCCATATTACCCATTCACTTTTTTAGAAAGCTAAAGTCTAGCTTGCGGATTCTACAGGACATCGTGCTCTTCTTCGCAGTGCGCCTCATAATCCTCACGGTTATCGTAAACCTCTTGGTCTATGGGGCACTTGAACTTCTTCTCTTTGGTAATTTGGGGCTTTGGAATGGTTACCCGCGGCGCGGTACTCTTACAGTCGCTACAGTCATCATTTTCACACATAAAACATTCACCTCCGACATAAAATCGGGAAATTTAAAACAAGTACTTAGCGATTGGATAGTTATTAAAAATATGTGACTGCATCCACCCAACAACCAACCATTAAACGTTAGCTTTAGGCAAGCGGATTAACGCTTAAAAATAAAAAAGGGAAAAAATTTATGCGATTCGATTTATTTTTCTGCGTTTGCAGCTTTTTTGCGGTAGAAGACAACGCCTACTGTACCCAAAACGACTGCTAGAGCGATTACTGCTGCCGCAATTAGAGCATCATCTGAACCTCCTGTTTGTGTGGCGATGAGGTTTGGTTCTGCTTCACCGGGCACTTGAGTGTCGTCTGCGGCTGTGCTGTTGCCTTGTATGGTGAATAATACGCCATCGCCTTGAGTTAGGGTTGAATTGTCACTTGAATCGGTGGCTGATCGGTCAGGTGCGGCTGTTGGTTCAGGAGGGGTTGTTGCGTCTGAAACGTTGTCGTCTGCAGCTGCCAAAGAAACGAAGGCTCCACTGAGGAGAACGGTTGCTAAGAGGGTTATGACGATTAAGTTTTTGTTTTTCATTTACATCCCTTGCTTGTTTAGACTAAGAAGGCTGGTTTATTTAGCATCAAGCATTCGAACAGAACGTCCAGTTTCTGGTACAATCCTCAAAAACATAGCTCTTTCTTGATTGAACGAATGAAAATTTAAAGTGGGCCGAGCCGGACTTGAACCGGCGACCTTTGGCTCATAAAGATAGATAACCCGAGTTTTTCTCAGTTTTCCGTAAAAGCCGCGCGTGCCACACCCAAAAGCGTCAACGATACAGGCTATTTTTTGTATTTTTTGTTTTAATACAAACTTTTTCGCGTGGTTATCACTAATTCAGATTCTGAATTCATAAAGGTCAATAGTCTACATCGAGAATTTTGGGTTCGATGGTAAGATGATGGAAAAAGCTAGCCTCTTAACTGTTCCACAAATTCACTTAGAAATGCCCTCGCCGATGTTGCCTGATGGGACACAGGCAGTGATATTGACGCATGACGTGGATTGGCCGCGAAAAGGTCCTGGAATTGAGCACATTCTAAGCCGGAGTGCCAGGTTTGATCCAAAGATAATAACTAAAGTAAAGTCGGAAGGCTTCAACCCATATTACGGCGTTCAGACTATTGCTGAAATCGAGGAACAATTTGGAATTAAGTCAACATTTTTCTTCAGGCCCACGTATGATGACGGAAGCAAAGTTGACGAATACAAGGACACGATAAGAGCCCTAATAAAGAATGGATGGGAAGTGGGTTTACATGCAAACAATACTTCGAGCGTTGAAGCGGTCAAGTCGGAAAAGAACTCACTTGAGAGAATTGCAGGGAAGCAAATATCTGGGTCCAGAGTACATTACTTAAGGGTTTCTTCAGACACGTTCCGCAATCTTGCTGAGGCAAAGATAAAATACGATTCCTCAATCACCTTCGATAAAGAAAGCATCGACGCTAGAAACTCGGGCTGTTTGTTCAAAAACAGAGTTGCCGTTTTCCCCATCACATTTATGGATGCCTACCTTTTCACGTACATGGGACTCACTGAAAAAACCATAACCAAGTTCATTCTAAAAAAGATGCGAGAACTATTTTCTTCAGGCGTTCAAATAATGACAATTCTTTGGCATGATAACTCGATTATGATGAAGGGTGGTCGCATTTACTCGAATTTGATTAAAGATATGTGCGCTCAGATGGATGTAACGTTTTTAAAAGGGATCGAAGCCTTTGAACTAGTAGCTTGACTGTCTAGGCAGATGCTTTCCAAACATGATTTTCAATCTGTTGAAGACTTGGTTAGACAGATTCTGGCTTTCATCGATGAATACAACAAAGCTGCTGCGCCATTCGCTTGGACATACAAAGGCGAACCGCTAAAAATTAATTAAGGATTTAAGGGGACTAAGTACTAGTTCAAAAACAACGAACCTCTTAATTATGGTGGGTGAGCAAGAATGACAAACATATTAGTAACTGGATCTGGCGGAATTGGCGGAGTAAACTTTATACGAGCATTAAGGCTGTCGGAAAAACAGCAAAACAAAAAATTACTCATAATATCCACTGATCACAACCCTTATTATCTAAAATTTTCTGGCTCAGATGTTAAACTTGTTTCGCCTAGGCATGATGACGACAGTTTTGTACCCCTGCTTATCAAATTAGTTGAGAAATACAACATTGAGTTTTTGCACCCTCATCCCAGTAGCGAAGCACGAGTTGTTTCGGAAAATTTAGCGTCTTTTAAGAAAACAAAGGTTAAGACATATTTGCCTAAACCAACATCAATAATGCCTGACAAACTAGAAATCCACGATGCCTTGGCGAAAAAACATGTACGCGTACCAAAAACAGTTGAAATAACCTCTTTTGAGGATATCGATAGGGCATTTTCAGAAATCGGCAAGCCTCTTTGGATAAGAGCCAAACGTGGTGCTGGTGGAAGACTAGGTTTAAAAGTTGAAACTCCAGAGGAGGCTAAGCATTGGGTAGAACTTAACAGGCTTCAGCATAGAGCCACTGTCGCCGACTTCATAATTCAGGAATATTTGCCGGGAAGAGATTTGGCTTTTGACTCATTATGGTTCAAAGGGCACCTTGTAACTTCTTACTGCAGAGAAAGGCTCGAATATTTTCTTAAGCACATTTCGCTTTCCGGGATCACTGGTACACCGACTATAGCGAGAACTTTTGTTGACGAGAAAGTTAATCGAATCGGAGTGGAAGCCGTGAAAGCGATAGATTCTGAACCGCACGGTTTCTTCTCAACAGACATTAAAGAAGACGCATCAGGTAACTGTGTAGTTACTGAGGTTGATGGTAAATGGCACACAACAGCGCCGTTGTGGGGTTACGCTTTCGCCAAGGCACTGAATAAGCTAGAGTTGAACATAGCCTATCAATACCTCAGGTTGGCTTTGAACGGGGACACAGATGCTGATTTGCCCAACTACAACCTGTTCCCAGCAGACTACTACTTAGTCAGACAGCTAGACGCCGGCGTAATACTTGAGCATGAGGATGCAACATGGCGAATAATATAGACATAACAAGAAAAGTTAAGGCAGTCGCCCTCGATTTCGACGGAGTAATCACAAACTTAAATATTGACTGGAACGACGCCATACGCCAAGCATCCGAAATAGTCGGTCACGACATAAAGAGCCTCATCACGTTCTACGAGAACTGTTTTGGCACACCAATTTTTCAAAAAGTAAGCAACGAAATGGAAAAAATAGAACTATCAGCCGTAGAGAAAGCCCAAGCGGCACCTTTCGTTAAGGACGTCCTCCAAAAGCTTTCCGAAAAACAAGTCGAAGCCTATATCGTTTCTATGCAAAGTTTAAACGTGATCAAAACGTTCCTCGACCAGCATGAATTAGCCGCTTACTTTAAAGATATCATAACTCGAGAAAGGTGCCCCGGCAAGAAAGCTCAAGTTGAATGCATTGCGAAAATAACAGGGATTAGCCCTAACCAGATTTTGCTTGTTGACGATTCAAAGAGAAATATAAGTAATTGTAAAGAGCTCGGTGTCGTTTGCTTTTATTTTCAAAGAAAACAGAAACCAAAAGAAATCAGAGAAGCATGGAACAATATACTCAGTATAATAAAATAGCATCTTGAATTTTTTGGAGTGGGCCGAGCCGGACTTGAACCGGCGACCTTTGGCTCGTAAAGCCAACGTCCTAACCAGACTAGACGACCGGCCCATTCATTTTTTCAAGGTTGTTTTGCGGTGTTTGACTTATGAGATTGCATTGGTTAATATTAGAATTTTGTTTCTGTGGCGCTGTTCTATTTGAATTTGCCTGCAAAAAGCGCTCGGAACATTTAGGTGATAGTGGGGAAATTTTAAAATGTTAAACCTTCAAGTATGCTATTGCTGGGAAGCTTTGAAGTGGAATGGAAAAGTTTTAGAGACCTCTTAGGTGCGCATTTCCAATTAATCGGAGTCTTACTGGGCGCTCTCCTCGTTGCCGTGTCAACTGGAACTTACATCAATTGGGATTCCCAGCTTGAGTTTGAAGCCGCTTCAAGCGTGGTTACCCGCGGGTTCCCCTTCGTGACAACGGGACTTATGATTAATCAGCCGCCATTAGGCTTCTACATGGATGCGCCAGTTTTCCAAGCATTCGGCTTATCCTACCTTAACGGGGTGAGCTTGATTACTGCCTTTGGGCTTGGCTGCGTCGTTCTCGTCTATGCTTTGGGCTGCGTGTTGTATGGGAAGAGGACGGGGTTGGTGGCAGCTGCGCTCTTCGGCGTCGTTCCCTGGCACGTTTACATGTCGAGAATTTTTCTCATCGACAGCCAAAGCCTGTTTTTCAGCCTGCTCTTTTTGACTGTTGGGGTTTTGGCTGTTCGCAAGAATTCCCAGAAGCTATTATTAGTTTCAGGAATAGTTTTTTCTTTGGCTCTTCTGACCAAACTTTTTGCTGTGTTTATGCTGGTTCCTCTTTTGTTGATTATTTATTTAAAACGAAAAGAAGGCGGATTCAAACTTACTTTGAGAAATGCGTTGATTTTTCTTGTGCCGTCATTTGTTTTGCAGGCAGTTTGGTTTGTAGGTTTTGCCAGCCAAAACTTTTTTGGGGTTTATTTAAGCAGCGACTTCACCCATCCAGTGCTCGTAGCTGACCCTTCACTGTTGTTTTTGCCCATAATCCTTGTTAAAAGCGCAGGGTGGTTTCTATTTGCGGCGGGGCTTTTCTCTTTAGCGCTATCAGTTTTCTACAGGAAAGTTTTTGCGAGAATCCTGCGGTTGGATGCTGTTTGCGTCGGAACCATAGCGGCTGTCGCTGGGCTAGATTTATTGTTTGTTTTTGGTTTCCATTTGACTGTGCCGTATGTGAGTGCTTTCAAGTACAATTATGTGGCTTTACCGTTTTTCTGTCTGCTCGCGGCGTCGTTGGCGGATAAGGGCGGTTTGTTGATTGCCTCGATAGAGTCCAAGAGAAAAATTGGTTTAATTAAGCCATTTCTTGTCGGGTTGGGACTTGTTTTGCTGTTTGCTTCGATGCTTGAAAGCTTGGCGTTTCTGAATAAGTGGGTTGGGTTTGTGGCTTTCGGCGTTGACTCCGTCACTTATTACCCGTTTGACGTGTTCTCCTCGCCGATGGAGAGCGGCTACTTTGAAGTGTTCCATTATGCAGCCATCGTTTTGGTGGTGTTTAGCGTCGCGTTACCTTTGTTAGTGAGGGGTTTAAAGAAGTCGTTTGACTGGTTATCGACGGTACTTTCCAAGTGAGAAGAAAGAGCTGTTGCTCTGTTGACCTATCCCCTCCCTTATTTATAGCCTCAACAAGCCCAAGCTTTAACGCTGATGTTGTATTCGCTTGTGTAGAATAACGTTGGATTTGTTGGCGCTTGTGTAGAGTAGCAGAGATTTTTTATGCGTTTACATTTAGGTTGTGGTTAATTTGTTGCTTGGATGCTTTTTCGAGAGCAGGAAAACAACAATTGAGAGTGCCAGCACAAAGCTAAGGGTAAGGAATAACCCCGTGTACCGCAGACTGCTGGCGAAGATTACGCCGCTGATTATGGGTCCAAGAGTTTGTCCTATGTCCATTGTGGTTGACAGGAACCCCATTGAAGCACCCACCAAAGTGGCTGGCACTAGGTCGCAAACCATGGGCGAGGTTGACGAGAGTACGGTGGCAAAGGAAACTCCATACGCAACCGCTAACACGAGCAGAACAGGGAACTGGGTTGTGAACGGTACGGCTGCAACTAGTAAGCAGCTGGCTAGGGTGCCTGCAATTATTGGTTTAGTCCTGCCAATCCTGTCTGAAATTCTTCCGATGAAAGGTCGGGCAATGACAAGCGCCGCTATTTCACTGCCCGTGATGATTCCTACTGAAAAAAGGTCCAACTTTACCACATCAATTAGGTATCCTACTAGAAAGAACTCGACTGAACCAAAAACAAAGTATTGCACAGCTTGAACGAAACTGACGCCTAAAACGCTGGTGTTCTGGATTATAGTTAGCCATCCGCTGAATATTTTTCTCGGCGAATTTTCCACAGGCGCAGGTTCCATCGCAAGGGTTCTTTTCTCAGCCAAGAAGAGTAGGGCGACTGCAAAAGCGGTTATGCCAGCGATGCCCACTGCAACGTAGAGGGTGAAGAAGCTTTCGTTGGTTGCAAAAAGTATGTAGCCTCCCAAAAACGGTGCTAAAGCCCTGCCTACGGCGGTTGCGGAGTTAAAAAGTGAAATCCGTTCCCCGCGCTTGGTCGGAAATAACGTTGCGATTGAGGCTTCAGCCACGGGCATGAAGATTGCTGTTGCAAACCCATGGTAGAAACGTACGAGCGCCAGCGTCCACCAAGAATTAACCCCTAAATACAGGAATGGAGCGGAAGCAAAAACAAAAGCGGCAAACAAGAGAACTTTGCGTCTGCCGAAAACGTCGGAGAGTGAGGCTGCAGGTAAGCTAATGAGTATGCCGGGGATAGTTGATGCGGCGGCAACTATGCCCAACAAGTCGTCGGGTGTTCCTAGGTTGGTGGCGAAGGGTTTTAGAACGGGGTTTTTTGACATGGTTGAGCTTAGGATTGCAAACAAGCCCATTACGCATATTACTATGAAGAAGGCTCTTTATGCCCATTTAGTCCTAAGCATACCCTAAACCAAGAGAAAGCTTGGGTAAGACCTATTTTTTGTTTGCTATATCGGTGAAAAGAATGTGGTTTATTAATGGTGTTTTCATTTTCTTTACGGGTTAATTGTTGAAGGCAAGACATTGAGCGTTTTTACAAGAATTCGGCGAAACGAGTATGTCAAGTCGGCACTCGTTATCGGGGTAATCGTTGCTGTGGTTTTGGGGTTTTTCTTTGGCTTACAGTTGGTTCTGGGTACAGCGGTTCCTGTGAGGGTTGTGGAAAGCGGTAGCATGTGCGTTCCCTATGATGGTGCCTGCGATGGTTGGAGCCATCCTTTTGACCACACCTTGCATGTGGGCGACATTATAGTTATCCAGCAAGTAAACCCAGCTGACCTCAACGCTAACTACCCCAACAGCGACATCATCGTCTACGAAAACCCAACCGACCCAACAGACACGCCAATCGTTCACCGCATAGTGGCAACATATGAAGTCAACGGCACACTATATTTCCAAACAAAAGGCGACGGAAACGGCGACAAGTGGCCAGCGACGCCTTCAACTGGAGATTACGATTCAAATTCGCTTTGGCATACTGGGCAAGGGGTTCCCCAAAACCTAGTAATAGGTAAAGTTGTTATGCGTATTCCATACTTTGGATGGGTTACCCTTCTCTTGAGGAATAATCCGTGGGGCTTGCCAGTGGTTATTGGTCTTATACTGTTGCTTGTGGTTCTTGAGTTCATCATTCCCTTAATCAAGGGCAAAAAAGGCAAGCCTGAAGAAGAGACAGAAAATAAGACGGATGAGGTTAAAAATTTTACCTTAACAGCTTGGTAACGAAGACTGGCATTTAGTGTCTACGTTATCGCCTTTCACGTCATTTTAACGCGATACGGAATTATCTTTAAGACTTTGCTGGTTGCTTGAGGCTTTGTGCAAAGGCTTCAGCTTGCCTTAGGTCGTCGTCGTTGGGATGCCCTTTTTGTATGCCGCCCACTATCTTCATGAGTGCATAAGTGTCGAATCCAGCACAATTGAACTCGCCAACAATGCTAAAACCCTTAGACTCAAGTTTTTCGCGGAGTTTCTTGTGGAATTTGGATGCATTTCCTGTTTGACCGCTGGTGGAGAATATGAAGGCTTTCTTGTTAGTAACCGCGGGCAGCTTGTCGGCCAAGTCGAGCAAAACTTTATGATGTTTTCCAAAAGTAATCCCTGAACCAAACCCGATAAGGTCATAATCGGAAAGCCCATTTGGGTCAACTTCGGTTGGCGTTTTTACTTCTGCATCGAGCGTTTTCGCGAAGATAGAAGCTATTTTCTCGGTGTTTTTATGGTGAAAAGAAAAACAGATTATTAGCGTTTTCATAATTGTCACGGACATTTGAGTTTGACGCGGTTAAGCTATTATGTTTTTTGGGTTTGGTCCTTTTTGGGTGATAAATCAATTTATATACTAAATTGACCTAATTTTTGTAGGGAATGATTTTGGTTTCTCAAAAACTTTTAGACTTTTTAAACAAGGGAATAGCGCGTGAACTTCAAGTCAGCATACAATACATGTGGCAGCACATCCAAGTAACAGGCACAGACGGCGCCATCGTGGAAGATGTTTTCCGCAAAACAGCCATCACCGAAATGAAACATGCCGAACGCCTAGCAGAACGCCTAGACTACCTCAACGGCGTAGCCACAACCAAGCCTGACCCGATTTTCGTGGGAGGCAGCCTCATTGAAATGCTAAAGCAGGACGAGCAGAACGAAGAAGAAGCCATCAACCTCTACAAGCAAGCCATCCAAGTTGCGGCGGAAGAAGGCGACTACACCACACGGCGGCTGCTGGAAGATATCTTGGCTGAAGAAGAAAACCACATCAACACCTTCGGCAAACTCCTCGTCGGCATGACAGAACCGTTTACTCAGCCAGGAACATCACAAATAGAATAAAAACAAAAAAGAAAGCTGTTTAACGCAGTTTCATTAGTACCATTTCTGCGGCTAAGACCATGGGTTCCCATGTTTCGCAGAGCGGTGGCGCGTAGGCTGTGTCTGCTTTGGCTAGTTCGCGCACCGTCATGCCTTTTTGGATGGCGAAGCTGAGGCAGTTTATGCGTTGGGTGACTTCTTCTCCGCCTATGACTTGGCCTCCTATGATGCGTTGGCTTTCTTTTTCGACGATGAGTTTGACTTTGATGGGTTTGGCGCCTGGGAAATAGTCTGCTTTGGTTTTGCTGCTTATGGCTCCTGTGACGACTTCGATTCGGTTGCGTGTAGCGGAGGTTTCGGTTAAGCCTGTGTTGCCTGCTTCAATCTCAAAGAGCCTTGTGACTGCGGAAGCTAAGATGCCCGTGAACTGTGAGTAGTCGCCTCCAGCGTTTGCTCCAGCAACCTTGCCTTGGCGAACCGCTATGGTGCCGAGCTGGGCGCACATGGGTTTGTGGGTGATGAGGTTTGGCGCTTCAGCGCAGTCGCCGACCGCGTAGACGTCTTTTACGTCGGTTTCCATGCGTCCGTTAGTCTTAATCGCACGGGTTTCGCCTAAGGGTATGCCCGCGTCAACGGCAAGCTTCGTGTTCGCTCGCACGCCGAAAGCGCTGATGAATAAGTCCGCTTCGATTTTTTCTCCGCCAGCCATCACCGCGGTAACTTTGTCTTCGCCGAGGAATTCTTCGACGCCCTTGCTCGTGAGAATAATCATGCCTTTCTCTTCTAGGTGTTCTTGGACAAGCTTTGCCATGTCTGCGTCGAGCAACTGGGGCAGAATCTGCGGCAACATCTCCACGATGGTAACTTTTAGGCCCCTCTCCATTAAGCCGACGCCGACTTCCAAGCCGATTAAGCCTGCACCCATTATGACTGCTGATTTGGCTCCTGCTTTAACGGCTGTATCGATTTTTTCTCCGTCTTCGATGCCTCTGAGGCTTAGGATACCGGGTTTTTCTTTGCCTTTAATCGGCGGCATGAATGAGTCTGCGCCTGTGGCAATTACGAGGCTGTCGTAGGGCAATGTTTCTGTTGTGCCTTCTTTAGTGGCGACGGTTATGGTTTTTTCTTTGGTGTTGATTGCCATGGCTTTGGTTTCAGTTCGCAAGTTGAGCTTGAGCATTTGGAAGTATGCGGGTGAATAGACAATCAAATCCTTAAAATTCGCAATATGCCCGCCGATTACGAATGGCAAGCCGCATCGGGAGTAACCAGCATTCTTCTCCTGTGTGACCAGGGTGATTTCTGCTGCGCGGTCTTTTTTGCGTGCGGCTGAGGCGGCTTCCACGCCTGCTGCGTTAGCGCCGATAACGATTACGCGTCTAGCCATAAAGTTTCGCCCTTGTTTACTTTGATTGAGCTTTATGCCACTCTACGGCTTTGTCAAAGTCCATTAGGTTGGCTAGTTCAGCTTGCAGGTTTGAGGGTTTAACGACGATTAACCAGCCCTTCATGTATGGGTCTTCGTTGAGGGTTTCGGGTTTAGATTGGACTTCGTCGTTGACTTCTTGGATGGTTCCGCTTACCGGTGCAACAAGGTCTGACACTGCCTTCACAGACTCCAAGGTTCCATAAGGCTCGCCCTGCTTTACTTCTGAGCCAACGCTGGGCAACTCTGCGTAAACGATTTCCCGCAGCGACTTCTGAGCGTAGTCGGTGATGCCCATGCGGATTTTGTCGCCTTCAATTTTTATCCATTCAAAATCTTTAGAGAAATAAAGGCCTTCAGGCACTTCGTATGCTTCAACTTTTACCATGCACTTGAACCTTCTAAATAGTAGATAATACCACTCTAAGCTTTCCGCTTTAAAAGGTTTCACAAAAAGAAAAAAGGGTTTAGCGTTCTCTTTTGCCCGCTATCCAATCTTCCGTCCATTCCCTCGCCTGCGAGTCAGGGACCTGGATTGGCGGATGCTTAAACGCGTAAGAAGGCATGCTTAACAGTGCGCCTGCGATTTTGCGGTCTAAAGCGATTTTGGCTGCTCGGATAAGGTCGATGACGACGCCTGCGCTGTTGGGTGAATCTTCAACTTCGAGTTTTACGCTGATGTTTATGGGGCGGTCGCCGAACTTTCTGCCTTTGAGTGAGATGTAGCAGATTTTTTTGTTCTTCAGGAAAGGCACGTAGTCTGAGGGGCCAATTCTTGTTGGCAACGCGTATGGAACAAGGCTTGTGACGGCTTCGGTTTTGCTGACGCGTTTTGATTTGAGGCGGTTCTCCACGGTCATGTTCTGGAAATCCGTGTCGCCGCCAAGGTTCAACTGGTAAGTTTCATCAACGATGACGCCGCGGTCCAAGCAGAGGCGCACAAGGCTTCGGTGTAGTATAGTGGCGCCGACTTGGCTTTTTATGTCGTCGCCGAGAACGGGCAATCCCGCTTTCTCAAACTTGACGCTTTCTTCAGAGTTGGACCCTATGAATTCGGGTATGCAGTTCACGAAGGCGCAGCCGGCATCGATGGCTGCTTGAGCGTAGAAACGCGCTGCGTCGTGGCTGCCGACTGGCAGGTAATTTACGAGTACTTGGGTTTTTGTTTCTTTTAGGATTTTAACGACGCTTGCTTTGTCGGTTTTGGTGTCGTCGTAAACGTTGAAGGTTTCCCGCATGTGGGGTGCGACGCCGTCGAGGATGGGTGCGGGAGAAACTTTTACGCCGAGGTTTGGTACGTCGGCGAATTTTTCGCAGCAGTTAGGCTTGACCCAAATGGCTTGGGAGAGGTCTTTGCCGATTTTGTCTTTGTTGACTTCGAAGGCGGCGACGAAGTGGATGTCGCGGATGTGGTAGCCGCCGTAGTTCACGTGCATTAGCCCGGGAACCGTGGTGTTTTCTTTTGCATCTTTATAGTACTGGGTTCCTTGTATGAGGGCTGATGCGCTGTTGCCAACGCCTATGAGTGCTACGCGTATTTCAGGCATGTAGATAACCATCCAATGCATTGATTTAGTTTAGGCTTAATGTCCACGTACGCTATAACTTTTTCTAAAGAATTGCGATGTTGCGGTTGAGAAGGCTGCCTTTGTCATAATTTTGCGCTGATGCTTCATCATGTGTTTACCTCGAAAAAACGCCAATATCGACCTACCCCTCTTTGGGTTAATGGCAAAATTATAAAGGGAACCGCCGACACAATAGCTAATTAACTGGTGAAACAATGAGCACGAACGAAATCGCCGTTACTTATGAGCCATTCAAAGAAATTGTAATTATGGAAAAAACCCGTTTTAACGGTCCCGAAGAAATCGCGCGGTTCACCTCCGTGATTGCTGGAGGCAAACTTGCAGGGTTGTACTGGGTTGACGGCGTGGTTTTCCTGTATTTTCCGCTTACTGCTTCAACAGCTGTAGTTGCCAAGGAACTGCTTGAGAAACGCAAAGTTTACTGGACTTTTGTCGGCTATGCGATGATGCCCAAGTACATGCAGATTATTGAAACTAAAGAAAAAATGATTGTGCCGGTCGTTGAGATAACATCTGACCCTATTCTGAAATCGGTTGCTCAATGGTTAAAAGAACAAAAAGAGTAAGCCCCATTTTTTTGAAGGCTAAGTTTTGCCTAAGATAGTTTTCAAGGGCACGGTTTTTTCGGGCACAGGACAAGGAAAAAAATTCGTTGATTTGCCCTGGGTTAAACAGCAAATAGAAGAAAAACTCGGCTTCTCGCCGTATTCTGGAACCTTAAACATACGCTTGACTAAAGAGAGTGTAGAGAAGAAAATTCTGCTTGAAAAGGCTGAGGGTATAGAGGTTGAACCGCAACTGGGCTACTGTCCAGGCGCACTGTTCAAAGCATGCATTGGCATTTTGGAGTGCGCGGTTGTGGTTCCCAAAGTCCCGAATTATCCAAGCGACGTTTTAGAGGTTATTGCGCCAGTTTGCTTGCGTGAGCGGCTAAAGTTGGTGGACGGCAGCTTAGTAACTGTGTCCGTTAACGTTTAGGAACGCACGCTTTCTTGAATGCTTCCATGTATTCATCTGCGCAACCAGCCTTCTTCAGGTATGCGCCGTAAGTTACTAGGGCTTTCATGGCGCGCGCAGCATCCTCAGGCGATTCAAACGAGGGAACACAGAGCTTGTCGAAGCGCGAGCGTGTGTAGAGAGCCATTTCCGTTTCGCCGATGTCGCACATAACTATGGGCTTGGTGTAGTTTGAGGCGATTTTAACTATGCCGTCAATGTACACCTCTCGGAGTCCCGGCATGTGATGAAGCCCAAGAAGGATTATGCCGCAGATCTGCGGGTCCTGGAACATTAGGTCAGCAGCCATAACAAACATGTCATCAGTCACTGAACCGGTGAGATCAACGGGGTTTGAAGTTGCTGCAATCTTTAGGATGATATTTTGATCTTTTAGTTCTTGGAATTTCTGCAAGGTCTCCTCGGAGAAACGCTCCACCGTCAACCCTAAGGCTTCGCATTCATCAACGGTCATGACGCCAGGTCCGCCGGCGTCGGTGAGTATGCCGATGTTTTTGCCCATGGCTGGCGGCTGCATAGCTAAAGCTTTGCCGATGTCGAAGAACTCCTCCATGTCACGTGCCCTAATAACTCCGCCCTGCAAAAACGCTGCATCATAGATTTTGTCTGAGCCCGCGATGGCGCCTGTGTGGGACGCTGCAGCTCTTGCGCCTGCCGCACTTCTTCCTGACTTGATGATTACGACGGGTTTTTTTACTGTAACTTTCTTGGCTATTTTAAGGAACTCGCGCCCCTCTTTGATGTCTTCGAGGTATGCGAGTATGACTTTGGTTTCTTTGTCATGCAAGAGGTAGTGGAGTATGTCGGATTCGGTGACGTCGCATTTGTTTCCGAAGCTGACGAATTTGCTAACACCCATCTGGCGCCCCGTCAAATAGTCCAATGCGGCGACGCCGAAGGCTCCGCTTTGCGTAATCATCGCAATGTTGCCAGGCATGGGTCTTGGCGTTGCGACAACTTCCTCTCCGGTTGTGAGAACTTTTGTTTCCGGCAAAAACAGGGTGTCTATGCCGGTTTTTGAGTAGTATACGCCCAGACAGTTGGGTCCTAAAACGCGGATTCCAGCCTTCGCTGCAATGGCTACGACTTGGTCTTCAAGTTCTTTGTTTCCAACTTCCTTGAAGCCTGAACTGATGATGATGGCTGTTTTGACTTTTTTAGCTGCCGCCTCCTCCATAATCGAGGGCACAACCTTGGCGGGAACGATAACAACGATTAATTCCACTTCGCCAGGGATTTGAGTTAAAGACGGGTAGCATTTGAAGCCTAAAATCGAGTCTTCGTTCGGGTTAACGGGGTAGAGTTCTCCCTTGAAGACTCCGCGCAACTTGTTGGTGGCGAAGTTTTTGAAGATTACGTGGCCTGCTTTGTCAACTTTTTTTGTTGCGCCGACTACTGCGACTGAGTGCGGATTAAAGAATGCATCCATCTTCTGTAGTGTTTCTTCCATATTTATCCCGTCATTCCGCTTAGTGCTTGCAAGCCGTGTTTTTATGTGTTACTCTTCAAGAAAGTTCTTTTCTGTTTAACTGCTTATTTATTTTCTAATGTATTAACCTTCTTTACCTAGGTTTTTCTCACGATTACTATGGGTTTGTGCCTGATTGCCGCAAGCATTTCCCAGCTTACCCCGTTAACTTCCACGTGGAACCTCGCCGCCATGTCCCAAACGGTAGCGCCCGAACCGGGACCCCGGGCTTTGTCGGCTATGTTGGTGATTTTCAACGCTTCACTTGCAGAAAGGTTGCAGCCGGCCGCTGCGAGCGGCGTGGAGCTTTTTTTGAGTCTAAGGATTCTGCCTATGAGGTAGGTGCTGCTTGCTCCCAGTGAATGTATGCCTTTGAGGGGTTTTGGTCTTGGAGTAAAAAAGATGTTTCTAAACTTGTAGGTTTTATCTGTGTCAGCGATTATTACGCAAACATTTTTTCGCAGTCTCAGCCCGATTTGGCTTTTGATTTCCTGCGCCAGCGACTCCGCGTTGTTCAACGGCAGACTCACGTATGAATAAGGCAAATTCGAGCCGTCGATTCCCCCTTCCGAACCAAACATCAGCGCCTGCCAAAACCCCGCATACTGCAGAGCTACTTGTTTGTGGCGGCTGCCAGACTCCAACGGATAATCACGCAACCGCTTCAGCAGTCGCTGCCCAAAACCACACAACATTCCAAGCGGGTAACCCCAGACAAGCCGCATCCAGAAACGCGCCAAAACCCGTGCACATAAGCTTAGTTTTACCGTGCTTTCATCAACCATGCTGCCTAACGCGGTTGAGATTGCCTTTTCAGATACCACAACGAAGTCGCCGTCTTCAACTTTGTTTTCTATGGCGTTGAGGATTTTGTCTGTGTAGTCGTCTTGGGGGTTCCAGTAATTGGTCGTTATCGCCAACGCAGTGTACTTAGTCATTGATTTGGCACTTTACAACTGCACAGTTTAGGTTTTGTCCTAATAAAGGCTTAATCCCGAGGTACACGCCCCCAAGTTGGAACTGCTATGGGTGCTAAAATAGCGCGTATGGAAACCGCTGGTTGGACTGGTGCAGTTTTCCTTTTATGGGAATCTGGTGTCCGCACACGGGGCACCGCATGTCGCTGGTTAGGTTCCATTGGGTGATGTCGAAACTGTACCGTTTGATTACGGCTTCGTTGCAGTTGGGGCAGTAAGTGTTCTCGGCTGGGTGGCCAGGCACATTTCCCATATAAACGTAGTTTAAGCCTTGGTTTTTAGCCGTCATGTATGCGTGTTCCATATCCTCAACGCTGGTGGCTGGGATGGTGGTCATTTTATATTCTGGGTGAAAACGCAGCAGGTGGAAAGGTGTGTCTTTTCCCAAGTAATCGCGTATCCAAATGGCCATTGCACGGATTTTATCCATGGAATCGCCCGCTTTAGGAACAATCAAATTGGTTATTTCTATGTGAACGCCGCCGAGTTTGAGTTCTTTTAGGGTTTCATAGATTGGTGCAACGCTGGGCACTGCCATGACTGATTTGTAGAAGTCGGGGTCGCCGCCGCCCTTGAAATCAACCGTTGCCGCATCCAAATAAGGCGCAATCGTCTTCACGGCTTCAGGAGTCATGTACCCGTTCGTCACGAAAGTATTGAATAACCCCGCTTCGTGCGCAAGTTTAGCGCTGTCGTAGGCGTATTCCATAAAGATTGTGGGTTCAGTGTAAGTGTAGCTGATTCCTTGGCAACCTGCGTTCTGCGCCGACTTCACCACTTCTTCTGGGGGAAAAGGGTTGCCNNCCATAATTGAGCGTGTAGAGGGTGCCGCCTTTGTTTTGCCGAACCAAGCAGAAACCCGTTGCGCCGTCGCTAATCAGGCAACGCCTAGCGCACAGGCTGCATTTTACTTTGCTTTCTTTCTGCTTTTCGTAAAGCATGGCTTCATGTAAAGACATAACTTATCCACAAATAGAATAGAGTGTTTTTGTTTAAAAGCATTAATTACAAGAGCTTGCTACGCAAAGGATTCTCGTTTTTATTCTTCTATGTATTATTGAAATTCTTTAGCATTTTACTCGCTTGCTTCTTAAGTTGAGGAACTACGTTAAGTAAACCCTATCTTTTTTTCATAAATAACGCGCATCTCTTTCTTTACGTCTTCCGCTACGTAGGGGTTTAAGCTGCTGAAAACTCCAAGATCCACCTTTCTCTTGAACACCTTACTCAATTCGCCTTCCAAACGAACCAAATCCAAGAGTGTTTTTCCTTTTCTCTGGTCGAATTCGATTGCAATATCAACATCGCTTTTTTTGTTTTGTTCCCCTCTGACAAAAGATCCAAACACTGCCAAAAAGACAACATCGTTTTCTTTGCAAATCTCAGCTAACTTTTCTTCTAAACCCTTCTTCCTTAGCACTTTGGGTAACTTTTGAATTTGAATCTCCATGATTCTTTAAAGCCCACGCAGACTTAAGCCTTTTCGGGATTCAGTAGCCTATATTCGAATGCCCGAACAAAACATTTTAGGAATGTTTGAACAAATATCATAACGTTATTAGGTGTCAAAATTGGGCAAATATGCCACAATCTCAGTTCCCGTCGAAGTTAAAAAATGCTTGGAGAAAGCCAAAGCAAACAAAACATGGGGTGAATTCCTCCTTGAAATGTACACTGAACAGCAACGGCTTAAAGGTGAGAAGGCTTTCAAAGAACTTACACGGCTACTCTCCAAGGAAGACATTAAAGCTATAGTTGAATCAAGCAAAGAATTTAGGGAGCAGTTTAGCCTCCGATGACCCTAAGACTTTTGCGTATTTTGCAACAGAGGGTTGTGGAAGCAGGTGGCTGCTCCTGTGTGGCATACGTTGCCTACTTGTTCTACCACGTACAATAGGGCGTCGTAGTCGCAGTCGGTTGTTACGGAGATGATTTTTTGCGTGTGCCCCGAGGTTTCGCCCTTGACCCATAGTTCGTTTCTTGATCGGCTCCAGTAGGTGGCTTTTTTTGTCTTCAGCGTGTTCTCCACGGCTTCCCTGTTAGCGTAAGCCAGCATCAACGTCTCCTTTGTCTGGGCGTCCTGAACGACCACCGGGATGAGTCCGTTGCCTTTTTTGAAGTCTAACTTTTCAAGCAATTCTTTTGTCGTCATGGTCTAATATTCACCCCCGCTTTACGCAAGTAATCCTTCACAACTGGAACGGGATACTTGTTGTAGTGGAAAATTGAAGCTGCCAGCGCCGCGTCCGCTTTGCCTTCGGTGAAGACGTCGAGGAGGTGCTTTGGGATTCCTGCGCCGCCGCTTGCGATGACGGGCACGTTGACGCGTTCGGAAATGGCGCGGGTTAACTCGATGTCGTAGCCGTCTTCGGTGCCGTCCTTATCCATCGAAGTCACAAGGAACTCGCCTGCGCCAAGCTGTTCAGCCTGCAGCGCCCAAGCTATGGCGTCGATGCCTGTAGGTTTTCTTCCGCCGTAAGTGTTAACTTCAAACCAAACTTTGCCCTCGCCTGTTTCAACCATGATTTTGCCGTCGCTGGGTTTGCGGTTTCTCTTCGCGTCTATTGCGTTGACTACGCATTGCCTTCCAAAAACATCTGCCAACTCCGTAATCACTTTGGGGTGTTCAACCGCCGCCGTGTTAACTGCAACTTTATCCGCGCCGCTGCACAGGACGAGTCTTGCGTCGGCTACGTTGCGGATTCCGCCGCCCACCGTAAATGGAATGCTGATGGCTTTGGCTACGCCTTCCACTACGCCGCGCAGGATATCTCTGTTTTCTGAGGAGGCGGTTATGTCTAGGAAGACCAGTTCGTCGGCGCCTTCGTCGGAGTAGCGTTTTGCCATTTCAACAGGGTCACCAGCATGCTTTAACTGCAGAAAATTGATGCCTTTGACTACTTTTCCGTGGTCAACATCGAGGCATGGCACAACACGTTTTGCTAATGGCATTTTTAGGCTCCTACTTTTTCTATGGCTTCTTTTAACGTGAACCGTCCCTCATAAAGGGCTTTCCCGATGACCGCGCCTTCCACTCCGACGCGTTTGAGAGCTGCGAGGTCGTTTATGCTTCCGATTCCCCCTGCCGCTATGACTTTTGCGTTGGGGAACTTGACGGCTTGGCTGAGTGTTTTTAGGTCGGGACCAGAGAGCATACCGTCTTGGGCAATGGAAGTTATCAGAAACCGCTCAACGCCGAGCGTACTATACTTTTCCAGCGCCTCTTGTACGGTCATAGCGGTTGCGGTTTTCCAGCCCTCAACCATGATTTTGCCATCCTTATTGTCCAAAGCAACAATAACCGACTCAGCCCCGAACCGCTGTTGAATCTTGCCAATGGCTGATGGGTCGCTGAAGGCTAAGGCGCCTAGGATGACTTGGCTAATGCCTGTTTTGAAGAGTTTCTCTGCGATTTCGAAGCTTCGTATTCCGCCGCCAACCTGAATGGGTAACGAAATGTTTTTTGCAATCTCAGCGATGACTTCATGGTTGTTTCCGTTGCCGAAAGCCGCATCCAAATCAATAATATGCAACTTCCCCGCGCCCTCGTCACGCCACCGCTTCGCAGCTTCAATGGGGGTGCCGAATTTGTTTTCATAGGTCTTGGCGGTTTTTGCTTCGCCGCGTGTTAACCGGACGATTTTGCCATCCATTAAATCGATTGCTGGGATCAACTTCATCCAAAAGTCACCTAACAACGGTTTTAACGAAGTTTTTTAGGATTTTTAAGCCTATGTCTCCTGATTTTTCTGGGTGGAACTGGGTGCCGTAGATGTTTTTGCTGGCTATGGCTGAGGTGAAGGTTGTTCCGTACTCGGTGGTTGTGCAGACTATTGACTTGTCCTTGGGCACTGGGTAGAGCGAGTGGACGAAGTAAACGTAGGTGCCTTCCGCTACGCCTTCGAAGAGCTCGTTTTGCTGGACGAAGTTTAGCGTGTTCCAGCCCATATGTGGCACCTTCACGGTTTTGGGTAACTGGACGTTTTTGCCCTTGAAAAACGCCAAGCCGTTTCCTGGTCCTTCCTCGCTTTTCTCAAAGAAGAGTTGTAATCCTAGGCAAATACCAAGGAGCGGTGTGCCGTCTTTGATTTTGTTTTGGAGTGTTTCTTTAACTGCGCCAAGTTTGCTTGATGCTGCGGTGAAGCTTCCGACCCCTGGCAGCGCGATGGCGTCTGCTTTAGCCAAGTCCTTTGCGGAAGTACCAATAGTGGAGTTTAAGCCTGCTTTTTCCAGAGCCGTTTTTAGGCTGAGGAGGTTGCCTACGCCGTAGTCGAAGATTACTGCTTGCGGCATCAGATGACTCCCTTGGAGCTGGGCACGCCTTTGCGTCTGGGATCCATGGCTACCGCTTGCCGCAGCGAAAGTGCGAGGGCTTTGGTGGCGGCTTCTGCCTTGTGGTGGTCGTTGCTGCCATACTCAACGAATACGTGGACGTTTGCTTGGAGTGCGGTGGCGAGGGATTCGAAGAAGTGGTTGATGTCTTCGGTGGGCATGTCTTCTACTTTTTTGCCTTTGAGTTTGAGGTCGATTTTGAAGTAGGGGCGCTTGACGAGGTCGACGGCTGCAAATGCCAAGGAGCAGTCCATGGGTGCGGCTGCGTTGCCGAAGCGTGCGATGCCTTCGCGCGTGCCTAAGGCTTTGTTGAGTGCTTCGCCCAAGCCCAGTGATAGGTCTTCTACTGAGTGGTGCACCAAGTCGCCCTTCACCGACGCAGTTATGTCGATTAAACTATGCGTTGCAAGCGAGGTGAGCATGTGGTCTAAGAAAGGCACAGCCGTGTTTACGTTTGCTTTTCCTTCGCCATCAAGGTTCACGCATACTTTAACTTCGGTTTCTTTGGTTTTACGGTAAACTTCTTGGGTCCTCATGTTTCTTCCTCTTGAATTTCTTTTAATGCTTCGATTAGTTTAGCGTTCATTTCTGGCAAACCAACAGTGACTCGGAAGCAGTTTTCGTACTGGAGGATTTTGCCCCATTTCTTGACCATAATGCCTTTCCCAAGCAGCTTCTCGTTCACTTCGTCACAGGGCTTCTGGGTGTTTACCAGCAGGAAGTTGGCTTGCGAATCGAAAGCTTGTACACCGTCTATTTCGTTTAGTGCCTTTATCAGTTTTACCCGTTCACGCTTCATTTCCCTGACGGATTCCATCATCAAATCAACATTGTCCAGCATCTTGGAGCCCATCCTGAGTGTGAAACCGCTAACAGGATAGGGCAGCGGGGTTTTTTCTGTCAAAATTTTAGCTAACTCGGGGTTTGCGACGGCGTAACCAAGCCGAAGCGCTGCTAAACCGAAGGCTTTGGAGAAGGTTCTGAGAATTATCATGTTCTCAAACTCCCGTATCCTCGGCACAAAAGAGTAGTCAGCGAATTCACCGTACGCCTCATCTAAAATGACTATGCCCGGGAAAGCTTTGGCTAATTTTTCTACGTCTTCCGCTTTGTATTGGGTTGAAGTGGGGTTGTTCGGTGAGCAGATGTAGAGGAGTCTTGTTTTGTCTGAAAAATTGGAAAGCATTCCTTTGACGTCCAGTTGCAGGTTGCTTAAGAGCGGCAATGTGATGTATTCGCCTTCTTGCCGCTTAACGCAGAGTCGTGGGATTGTAAATGTTGGTGCAAACGAGATTGCGATGTCGCCTTTCTTGATGAAGAGCCGTATGATGCGGTCGATTAGTTCGTCGCTTGCGTTGCCGACCACGAGGAAGTCCTTTGGAACTTTAATATAGCCAGTGAGCTTCTCGCGCAGTTTGACCTCTTCGTCTTCTGGGTACAACCGCAAGTCGATTTCCTCAGCCAACTCCTTAACCAGCTTAGCCTGCTTAACTCTTGGCATAAACAGATTCTCGTTGAAGTTGAGCTTGATTATCTGTTTTGTAGTAACGCCTAGTTGCTTCGCTACGGTTTCAGGCGTCGCTCCTGCAGAGTAGCAGTCTATCGCTTGGAGTTTTACAAGTTTTTGTTTTAGCCATTTTTTGTAGGATTCGCTCATTTTTCAAACCTTGCCTGTATTGCTTTGTAGTGGTTTGGAAGGTTTTCTGCTTCCGTCATAACTTTGATGCTGTCTTTTACTCTTTCTAGGCCCGTTCTTGTGCTTTCAACTATGCTTACTCGCCGCATAAAGTCCAAAGCAGATAAGCCTGAGAACGATTGAGCAAAGCCGCCTGTCGGTAGGACGTGGTTGGTTCCGCTGCCGTAGTCGCTTAATGCAACGGGGCTGTAGGGACCTAAGAGTATGAGTCCAGCGGTTAGTTTCTCAGCCAACGCTTTAGCATTGGCGGTCATGACTTCCAAGTGCTCAGGAGCAAACTGGTTCACTAAACTAATTGCCTCATCCATACTGTTGCAGATTATTATGAACCCGTACTTGGATAGTGCTTCTGATATTTTGTCGCCTCTTTCTGCTGAAGCTGCAACTTTTGCGAGATTCTCCTGAACCTGCAAAGCAACCCTCTCTGAAGTCGTTATGAGTCCAGCAACGCTGTCTCCACCATGCTCAGCCTGCGAAACCATATCAAAAGCAATCAGCCGTGCATCAGCCGACTCATCCGCCAACACGAGCACTTCACTTGGACCAGCAGGCATATCAATCGCAACATCCGTCGAAACCAGAACCTTCGCAGCAGTCACGTACTTGTTGCCTGGACCAACGATTTTGCGCACGGGCTTTATGGTTTTTGTGCCATATGCTAAAGCGGCTATGGCGTGGGCTCCGCCAACCCTGTAAACCTCATCGACACCGCAGATGTCGGCGGCGACAAGAACAAGAGGGTTAACTTTGCCTTTAGCGTCTGAGGGTGAACAAACGACTATCCTTGGAACACCCGCCACTTTGGCTGGAACCGCAGTCATGACGAGGGTGCTTGGGTAAGCGGCTTGTCCGCCTGGAACGTAGCATCCGACACTTTCGATTGGACGCAGAACCGTCTGAACGGCAATTCCGTCATTAGCGGTTTTGATGTCGGTTTGGGTGAGCAGCTGTTTTTGGAAGGCGTTGACTTTTTCCTTCATGAATTGGAGGGCGGAGATTTGCTGTTTGGGAACTTTCGTGTAGGCTTCCTTGATTTCTCCCGATTTCACTTTGAGAGCTCGCAAGTTCAGTTCGGCTTTGTCAAATTTCAGCGCAAACTCCACAAGCGCTCCATCGCCGTCTGCTTTAACTTGATTTATTATGGCTTTAACGGTGCAATCGACTTCTTGAGTAGCCTTTTCGTCCGCTTTCTGCCGTTTAAACCAGTCCGCTGGCAGCGCGTCTGATTTCCAGACTCTCACTTGGCCTTGCTTTTGCACGGATTCTCCTCTCTCTTACCGATTTCGTCTAAAGCCAGCACCTGCCGCGGCTCGTAAACGACTAAGCCTTGGGCTAGTTTACGAATCTTGGGCAGGAGCTCGATTAAGCAGTCTTTTTCGATGACGGTGTTTACGCTAACCCAAGTATCGTCTGCCAACGGTGCTATAGTTGGGTTCTTTAAAGCGGGCAATTCAGTGAGCAATCTCTGAAGATTCGCCTTTTTAACATTAACAAATATATGGATTCGCTTGGAACCGTCCACGACGCCTTTAAGCAGGGCAACTATGTCGTAGATTTTCTCTCGCTTCTCGGGGTCTTCGAGGCTTTTCTTGTTGGCGATAAGCACAGCGGCAGACTTCATGACGGTTTCTATGATTCTCAAGTTGTTTGCATCTATGGTGGTGCCGGTTTCGGTTACGTCCATTATGCAGTCGGAGTCTTCTGGCGGCTTAGCCTCAGTCGCACCGAAGGAAAGGAAAATCTTTGCTCGTGCGTTGTCGCCTTTTTTCCACCAGGGGGTTACAAGCATGGGGTCGGCATTGCCGAATCGTTTCTTGTATTGGGGTGTGTTTTTGAGGTATTCGGAGGCTATGTTTAGGTATTCGGTGCTGACTCGGAAGTTTTTGCCTTGACTCCAAACCGATTCCATGTAGTCGCCCATCGTGCTTTTTTCGCTCACGCTCTTTGGGACGGCTATGACGAGTTTGATTTTTCCGTATTCGAGGTTTTGGAGGATTTCTACGTCTGCGCGGTTTTCTTTAACCCAATCTTCCCCCGTGATGCCGAGGTCTTGTAGGCCTTCGTTGACGAAGACGGGGATTTCTTGAGGTCGAAGCACCTTCATTTCGATTTGGGGGTCGTTTATGGTGGGTCGGTATGTGCGGTCAGTTCCTGAGAGTTTGTATCCTGAACGCGCGAAGAATTCGGAGGTTGCTTTTGATAGGGAACCTGCTGGGATTGCAAATTTTATTTTATCCATAAATTTTTTCACCTAAATTTTTAGAGAGGTATCTAAGGGTTTTTTGTTCTGTTAAAACGGTTGTTTGACGGGGGGCGCCTAATTCCAAATAACTAAATGTTTCACTACTTATGCGGTCTTGATTGCTTTTATTTGCAATGAAGGCAATCGCCCTGTATGAACACAATCCCTCATCATATACCACTGGAAGACACCTGAACGCCTGTCTTCCTAATAAATCTGTTTCCTGATATTTAACTGTCGGACACGGCTCGGTTCTAAACTGAACCTGATTTGTGCTTCTTAATCTCAAAAACCAACGGAGGCACCGAATTCCGCGTTTCCAGCTCCACATCCAGCAAGCCTTCCATGATGCCCTTCCAAATCTCACAATCGTGGATGAAAGGCGTTTTCAAAAGCAAAAACTTGTCTTTAAGGTAGAAATCGCCGAACCCCTGCACTTTTAGCCTTTTGAACACGGCTTCCCAATTCTCCTGCTTGCTCGCATCTACGCCCAGCGTTGACTGTATGGAAACTTTTAAGGCGTCGCCCATCTTTTCGCCGACTTCGGGCCATTTTTCTTTGGGAATCTGCTGGGTTAGTATGTTGAGTAATTCGACGTTAACGAAGGCGGTGCGGCTTATTCCATAGTAGTATTCGCCTGGGAAGTGCCAATCGTAAATCATCATGCTCTTGTAGATGTCGAGCATTTTGGAAATGAGCGGTTTTATTCCAAGCTCTTTGCCTTCTTTAATTAGTGACTCGATGAATTCGCGCTCGCCCCTTTCTAGGATGACGGTTGTTCTTTTTGCTTCTTCACTTTTTTCTCTTGGCGCATCAGAGTTTCGTTTGGTGTCGAGCATAGAGCCTATTCTTATAGTAATATTTAATATGCCTTATGTATTCAGCAAGCATATTCAAACTCAAGGTTTCCGCGTTTTCTATTAGTAGTTGTGGCAGAAAACTCCCTATACCACAACAACAACCAACGGATTGTCCAGTTTGCTGTGTTTTGCTGTAGGCGTTGGGTTCAGGTTGCAGGCTGGTTGTGCACGTTGCCACAAGCAGTACAACGCGAACATTAACTAAACAAGCCAACACCGATTGGATTTCACTTTGGAAAGTTTAGCAAAAACAGGAGGAGCTAGTGCTCCTTTCTATCCGTGCTTTTGGCAAGCGCTAACAAAAAAAAGGTTAGGGTTTTTTGTTCATCTCGTGGCGTATCCACCAGATGAGCCCTATGGTTGCAGGAATCGCGAAGATAGCAACTATCCAGATTAGTATTGTAACCATTGAACCTACGACGTAGTCTAATGTGTAAGTTGAGATAGCAACATTCCAGTTTCCGTCAACGTAGACCTTGAGGGCGAAGGCAATGAAAAGCAACGGTGATATTGCTCCTCCTGCCCTGCTTGACCGTGAGCGTTTCCCAGATAGATGATATTCGTTCTTTTCTTCATCAGGCAGTCTCTTCCACCATTGCCAACCTATTACTGCGCCTATGATTGCTGGAATACCGATGATTACGAGTTCCCAGAAAATCAAATGCAAAATAAATGACACAACATTTGCCATCGACCAGAGACCCAGGGTTGAGGGTACAAGACCTGTTGCTTGAGCATCTCCTGTGAACCATAGGAAGATGTAGACTGCGCCTATAAACGCCAAAACAGCGGCTGCTATAAATACGGCAAATATGGACCAGTGTTTTCTTATGAATTTCCCCCAGTCAGAACCTTTTTCAGCTTCAATTTGCTCAGTCATCAAATCCCTCACTTTGTATTCGTTTCTGATTGGCTATAATTGTTTTGGTTTATTGGCTTGCTCTCAATTGTCTTTCCTTGCTCTGGCTGTGTTGGCGGCGGAGTGTAACCAGAACCGTTTGGTTGTGGGGTGTATTGTTGGTACTGGCGGGATTTCATGGTGAAGAATCCTATTGTTGCAAATATCCAAGCGATGGGTATCAGTAGCAAGCCGATGCCGAAGATAATTGTCAGTATTGAACCCACCCATAGCAATGTACCAGCAGTGGTAAATGATGCTTCCCCTGATTTCTGCGCAAGTGTGTTGAAGGTTCTTCTTAGGTGCGATGCTGCGAGTACATAAAACACGAACGCAACGACGAGCCCAACTAAGAAAGCTATCAAGCCAATTCCAAAGCCTGCTGTGAGCACAAAGTCTGCTGTAAAGCCAGTTGCAGACCAAACGCCAAGTGTGATTGCTGCAATTGCTACTGCCGCCGCTACTATAGCGATTATGTAGAATTTGACGCCTTTCAAGGAGTCTTGGTAGATTTTCTCGTCCTGATAGTAGCTTGAGAATTCTTTCATACCCCTTAAGAGTAGAACTACACCGATTATGCCTAATACCCAGCCCACATAAGGAATTAAGCTGAGCAAAAGCAGTACTGAGCCTTCAATGGCTAAAGTTTTGCTATATTCGAAATTGACATTCATTTTTTTTCCTCCGTTGTTTTTGTTTTTCTGTTTCCTTACATGTTGGATTCTGGATATAGCCCTAACATTTAGAATAACAACTCAAAAACACCCCCAACGTTTAGAGTGGCAACTCTAAGGGTTAGAGTCATAAGCAAAAGCACGTTGCAGCTGAAAAACACAAACGAAGGTAGGTGAAGCTTTTATCTTTACCGTTACAATATCAAGGGCAGGGTTGAATTTGACGAAGTCACGTGGAATAAATGCAGATCTTCAGTCGCCTAGGACTAAACTGCTTTATTTCATTTATTCTGCCCCAAGCAGCAAAATTAAGGCTGAACCAGGCGTAAAATCCAGCATCAGTTCTGCGTTGGGTTACAAGTCTGACGGACATTTCCACTACGATTGGAATTACCTAATGAACGCAGGAATGATTGAGGAAAAACAGGGTCACTTTCTTGTCACTGACACAGGAAAGAAGGAATTTGCTTTGCAATCAACAGCCGCCATGAACAACTGGATAATGGTTGTTATGGGGATTGCAATGGTTTTTTTCACCATTGGACTTAACTTGGGGTTTTTGCCGAAGGAAAGTGTAGCGTTTTTTGGGGCAGCATTAATTCTTATTGGGTCCTTGTTCTTGATTATAGGCCGAAGAAACAAGCCCGCACTGCCACCTAAAGCTAAAGCTTTGCTAAAGGAATTAAATCGTCACTAAACTTTGTCCAACCGCGTGCAGGGAGTTTCAGACCTAAATTTTAATCCAACCAACTGACTACTACTCCACTCAACCCTCAACTCTGGCTCCATCTATACATACCTCTCCATACAGCGTGCTCACACGCGCGCTCGCACATTTGCACTTGAGAAATAATTTTTTTGTTTGCTTCGCTGGCAACGAGCACACGCTCACACACGCATGGGCGCAATCACACTAATTTTGTTAGGTGTAACCATGTTTATAGATTGGTCTTTTCCATTTGGAACAATTCTCTGGATAGCAACCTTCACTCTCGCAGCAATAACTCTCTATCTGAATTATCGCCTAAACATGAAAAGGGAGCCAAGAGTCGCCTAAATTTTAATCTTGGCGTCTGGTTCAACCTTGACGGTAACGTCTGGTCCTTTTATTCCAGCTAAGGGTGGAAGGATATGGGAAATAAATTGTTCTGCAGTACATGGGCGAACTGTACCGTTTCGGCTGTATTCTTTCCAACCGTCCTCTTCTTTTCTGAACTTCTGCAGCCATGTATCTTTGAACATGATGTAGATTGTACACTCAGAATTTTTCATAATTATTCTTTTAGCAAAGGGGTATTAAAATTAGCGCAAAAACCAATGACTTTGAGATAGCCATTCAGCAAGCATATACAAACTCAAGGTGCTCGAGAAACTATATGGTTAGTTGTTAGATACAGAAGCCCATTTAGACGACTACTAGACGGTGTTTTTACTATTGCTTGCGCTTCGGCGCTTCTTCAAGAAAAGAACCGCGCCTACACAGACAACTGCACCAACCGATGCAGCAGAAGCACCCACAATAAGCTGCGTCGAGGGAAGAGTCTCTTGTTGAGTCATTGGCTCTGCAATGGTAAAGTAGATTGTTGGTGAGACGCCAATGTTCCGTGCATTGTCTGTTGCATAAATCGTCAGGTTATGTGCGCCGTAAGTTAATCCTGTTAGAGTGATGTTTCCAGAGATTTCAATTGCGGTGTCGTTGTCAAGCACATAACTTATCGAGGAAACGGATTCGTTAACGGTAAAATCCAAAGTAATGTTAGTGGTGGTGTAGGTTGCTTGTTGGGGAAAGATAACTTGAATTTTCGGCGGTATGCAATCGTAAGAAGGGTCAGGTGTTCCATAAGCGAAGGGTAGATACTGCTCGTTAGTCGCATATTTCTCAATAGAGGAACTGTATGGAAGGCCATTCGCAGTAGGGAAATTATTGTAGCCCCCAATCGCATATAATGAGTCATTCACGACTGCAATAGCAAAATCAAAACGAGGGGAAGACATATTAGCGCCAGTTGTCCACCCGTCAGTCGCAGGGTCATAAACCCGAACAGACCCTGCAGATTCGCCCGGCCAAAGCTTCATTGTTGGACCAAAAACATAGATTCGCTTAGGTGCATTTACGCCTGTAGTTGCACCAGATGCACAATAACGGATACCCGACGGTGATAATGCTCCTTGGCTCCAAGAGTCGGTTGCAGGGTCATAAATTTGATTAATGTTAGACCTAGGGATTGACGAGAGACCACCAATTATGTAAATTCTATTGCCAACAACGGCAGAGGAATAATCAGCTGTCGCATCCGGCATTGGCATACCCGTTGTCCAAGAATCAGATACAGGGTCATACACCTCATTTAAGGACGTTTGAGACCCCCCGAATGCAGAATCGTCAAAATTAAACCCCCCGATCAAATAGATTTTACCATTAACTACATTAGCCTGCACCGCCCACCTCGCTGTAGGCATAGCGGTTCTGTTCTCCCAAGTATCCGTTTTAGTGTTGTACACTTCGTTTATTCCACCAGGTCCGCCTATGCAGTAAATCTTGTCACCAAAAACAGCTATAGCAAATTCAGCTCTAGGAGTAGGCATAGAAGTCTTGAAAACCCATGTGTCTGTTTCAGGATCATACATTTCATTTGTACCTACCACCCCGCCTGTTGATGGCAATTGTCCGTACCTATCCTCGCCGCCTCCACTATAAGTCGTACCTCCAATGGCATAGATTTTTCCATCCACCACCGCAACACCCAAGCCACTTCTCGCCACATGCATCGGCGACTTCTCAACCCAAGAATTAGCAGAACCAGCAGAAACAGGTTGATAGAGAACAAAGTATGTAACTATAAGAATAATAACAAGCAATAATGCGAAGGTTCCTTTCATAATTTACTCCTGAGCAACTCGGCAATTAAAAGCTTTTTTGTCAAGGTTTCTTTACCAATTGCCTGTTACTCAGTCAAGATTTCTTGACAAACTATTATAGAAAAACTCAAGATGTCAGACCCTGCACACTTAACTAAACACCCAAACGCAGAAGAATAGTTAATAAAACAGGCTTTGTCCTTATGGGATGCCGATGAAGAACCTAATTAGCTGATTTGATGATGCACCCTAGGGTATCTGAGGCAAAATTTACTCAATCACTTTCTTTCGGATAAGGAACACCAGCAGCACGAGACCAACTACGAATAGGACAGCGCCAACAGCAATGGAGGCAAAGTAATCAACGTGAAGGGAATCTGACAGTAAGAACGGAATGTAAGTTGGACCGACAAAGAGCAAGAACACCGCGACAATAGTCAATGCTACTTTCATGAATTTCGAGTCTAAACCGCTAACTTGTACATTTTCAATATTTTCTGTCATGCAACGCCCAACTTTCTACTCTTCAGGTGCATTGTTTTCTGCAAGCCCTTCTTTTATCTCTTTTCCTAATGCCTTCATTAAAAACTTGAAAACCAAGAATCCAGCCCCTTTATCAGCCTTAAAACCCATAGTTGTACCAAGTAAACTGATGCCGTCAATTTTTCTTTCCTTAGCCAACGCGAGCGTGAGTCCTGTTCCGCCGACAATTCTGCCCTTGCTGTAGATGACTGCGCCTTTCTCCATAAACTCAGTTGCCAACCGTGGCGACGTAGCGGCGATGTAAACCTGCGTTTTATCCTCAGTTATAGGAACCCCACCCATGGTTACGATGAATTTGCAACCTAACGTTTCAACAAAATCAAGCACTGAATCACAAACTGTATAATGCGCAACCACATCGTCAAACGAGGGCTGAATCTCACCTGTCATGATGACCAAGTTGTTCTTTTCCATGGGAGCATAATAGAACTCGTATCGGGGCAAATGGCAAATGCCCTTGGTGTTTATGGCAACGTAATCGGGAAAAGAAGGCGAATACAACTCGGCAAACGGCTTCGCATCAAAGAACTTTATAAGCAGATGCGCCGCAATCCTCCCCACGTTCCCGAACCCCGGAAGTCCTTGAACAAAAATTGGATTTTCAAGAGTCGGAGTCGAAAGTCTACGCAAATACGGCTTATCCAAAGCAAACCATCCGTCCATAGAAAGAATGTTCGACACTAAAATCCTTTTGCCGCAAAGCGAAAAAGAAACTATTAATATTTGACATCTCAAGTAATAGGATGCATCCCTAAAAAAGACGCCAAAACCTGTAGCGGGGTGGGGTAGCCAGGATTAACCCGCTGGGCTCATAACGGCGCTTTGCGCTGTGAGATACCCAGAGATCACTAGTTCAAATCTAGTCCCCGCTACCAAAAACTAACAAGAATTTTACAAGGCAGCCATCCTTTACCCTTTTTTGACTATATAAGGGAGGGGGTAGGTCGCCCAGAGCAACAGAGCTTTGTTTTTTAGGCTTAAATGGAGGGGCCATGGCACCGAGAGCAACAGGTCTACAAAACCTATAGAAGAAAAATGATTACTATTTCTTTAAGAATACACTTTTTGCACCTTGATTTGAAAGTTTGTAGCTGACAACAGCCGATGCTTAATCTGCGTTTGAGCTTAACCCTAAATACAGCACCGCTCACTGTAAAAGTAAATAAATAGGTTGACATAACATTACAGAAACTTCGTTTGGTGAATTCGGTGAAACGAACTAATGCAATCCTCTTGATTATGGCTTTCTCATTACTAGTTATATTGCCAGTTGCTTTGCCTTCTGGCACTGTTTCCGCCCAAACCAGCGGCTACAACATTGATAGCGTAGACCATCAGGTTCAAGTCATGTATTCTGGGCACGTAGTTATACTGGATACGATTCATGTTTCCGGACAGGTAACTGACGGCTTCATGATTGGGTTACCCTACAAGTACAGCGCTGATGTCCTCAAGGGCTTCGCTTACGATGACACTCATGTTTACCTATTGAATTTAGGTGTTCAACTAGGCGACCGCAGTGGATTCTACGGCGCGACAGTTGATTTCAACGGAAACACACCCAGCGTTTTCACGGTTGCCTTTGTCCTATCCAATCAACTCATTACCGAGCAAGGCAGTGGTGTTTCCGTGCTTGATTTTCCAGCTTACCCCAGTTTAGCAAAAGATGTTGGCACCTGCAACGTAACGATTTCTTTCCCGGGCGTCCCCACAACCTTAACAGTTACAAAGGATGACGGGGTCGTTAACGATGCGGTTTACACAAAAACAAACCTTCCAGCATACACATATTCTGTGGGTGCAGCCAGTTTCCAATTGCCCACTGGAACCCTACAGTTAACAACAGTAAGCAGCTTAAACCGCCAAATAACCATCGATCCAACAGGCAAAGTAACCGTCGCTGATAGCTACCGAATCATCAGCAATTCCACAACTACCCTAAAATCCTTCGTGGCAACTTTACCATCCGACGCTTCTAATGTAGCAATAAGGGATGAATTCGGAAGAGCAGTAGCAACTGACTTTGAATATTCTGCAACAGGCAACATACTTCTCGCTAACGCCACCCTAATAACATTTTTAACTAGTGGACAATCAACGACGCTAACAGCGCAGTACAACTTGCCCAGCGCAACGCTTCAGGGCTCCAACTATATTTTACCTGATTTTAAGCTCTTTCCAGACTTCATCTATTACGTTAACCAGGCAACTATAACGTTTACACCGCCTGAAGGAGCAACGATTGTAAGTCCACAGGTAGCATCCCTTGATTCATCTTCAACGTTAACGAGGCAAACCTACCAAGACATCCTTACCATAACAAAAGATAGCTTAAGCTACGTGGATTACCTTGTACCTCAACAGAACTCCATCCAACTATCCTTCGATTACAATCCAGTGTGGGTTTCTCTTAGACCTACCTTTTGGGCTTTATTCTTGGCGGTGGTCGGATGCGTAGCTGTAGTTTTTGTTAGAAGACACAAACCGAAAGAGGAAACATACGCAGATAAAACCGAACGGTTATCAACACTTGAAACCGAACCAACAACCTCTACACAGCAAGCAAAGGGTTCCGAGCTAAAGACGGGCCAGCATACTTCTGCAGGTAACATTAGAGAATTCATAGACGCTTACGAAGACAAAAAACAGTTAAAAGCTGAATTGAAATCGATGGATTCAAAAGCGCAGAAAGGAAAGATTCCAAGACGCCAATACAAGGTTCAAAGAAACGCCATAGAGATTCGTTTAGAAGGCATAAACAGAAACATAGAAAGAACAAAAGAAACCTTCCGAGGCTCAACCGGCGGCTATGCGGATTTGGTCAAGCAACTGGATTTGGCTGAAGCAGATTTAGTTGAAGCTGAAGAAAACATCAAAAACCTAGAATCACGCCAAAGCACGGGTGAAATTTCACTTGAAGTCTACAAGAGAAGCATCGGTGACTACCAGAAACAAAGAGACAAAGCTGAATCAGCCATTAACGGAATCTTGCTGAGATTACGTGAAAAAATACGTTAAAACACCTAAACCCTTTTATTTTACTCATCGACTTTTGAGTAAAAATATCCCCGAGGTAAGACAAAAATGGTAAAAATTGTTGTCGATCCTAAATGCACTGGATGCGAAACTTGTGTCAATACTTGCCCTGTCGGCGTATACGAAATAAAAGACGGCAAGTCTGTGCCCAGCAAATCAAGCGAATGTCTGGTTTGCAGAGCGTGTGAAGCACAATGTCCTGAAGGTGCAATTCAGGTAGTCGAGTAAACTAAGGTTCTCAGCTAATCTCTCATTCAGTTGAGAGAGTTTTCCCTTTTATTAGTCAAATTTTTCCGCAAGCATTTTTTGAGGTCAGGAGGGTCCATTGTCCCTTTTTTTAAAGGGGCGGATTTGAGTTAATCTTCGATGTTTAGTAAAAACTCGACTATTCTGGCGAGTTGTTTTGCTGTTGCAAGGTCTAGGCTTTGTTCTTCTTCTATGTTTACGAGCGCATTATCGGTTTCCATAGTCACCCTATTAGCTGCTTTTGTTATAACAATATCTCTGGCTGGTACTTCGAAGTTCGAAGTAGCGGGAAATTGCAAGTTAACGTTTTAACATTTATATGTAAATTTAACGGTGTTAGTTTCGTGTGAGTGCATGGAAGATTTATGTGAAACCGATTAATTCAGGTTTTACCCATGAAAAATGATTTGAGCCAAGTAAAAGTTATATGTTAAAACAGCGCTAAAGTTTGTTTATGCCAGACAAAATTCACTGTTGCCACATACTAGTCAAAACAGAAACAGAAGCAAAAAACGCCAAAGCCCGCCTAGACAAGGGCGAAAAATTCGGCGCCGTAGCCCAGCAAGTTTCCCAATGCCCATCCGGAAAGAAAGGCGGAGACCTTGGCTCTTTCACAAGAGGCAAGATGGTTAAGGAATTTGAGAAAGCCGCCTTCGAACTTGAGAAGGGTCAAACTTCTGGTCTTGTTAAGACTCAGTTTGGGTACCACATCATAAAGCGAATAGAATAAAGTGATGCAAAACAGGGCCAAGTTTGCCCTGACAGCATTTTTGTGCTACCTGACTAAATCACTAACTAACGGAGGAATCTAAGTGACTAACCCAAACCTTAAGCTCGCCAAAACGGAACGCACCCTATTCATAGTTTGCTTAGTGTTTCTTTTGGGTTTTTTGCTCGTCACACTTTTCAGAGCAAGCTTCCGTCCGATGGATGTTGCGGTTAACCTGTGGATTCCATCGATCCAATCAAGTGCATTGACGTTTTTTGCTGAAGGAATAGCCTTAATCTTTGACACAACCAGCCTCGTCATATTTTCCTTAGTGATTTCTGGCGTCCTTTTCCTGAAAAATTACAAAGCTCAAGGTCTTCTGCTTTTGGGAGCGATGGGCGGCGATGCCTTGATTGTTTCAGTGATAAAAACCCTAAACCATGTTGCTAGGCCAACGAATGGGATTCTACTTGATTCTGGTTTTGCTTATCCGAGCGGTCACAGTGCCGGCTGCATAGTTTTCGGTGGAGTGCTTGCTTATTTTGCTTGGCAGCACTGGCAAAGCACGCGTTCAAGGGCATTAATTGGCGCAGGCATGGGTGTAGTGGCGGGTGTTGTGGGTTTTGACAGGATTTACTTGAATGTTCATTGGCTGAGTGATGTTTTTGGCGGGTGGCTGTTTGGTGCGTTTTGGCTGTCGTTTGCTGTTTTGGTGTTTCGGCAGTTACAAATGGCTGGAAAGCTTGAGTCGGAAAAGTTTGGTTTGGTTGCCAAGTTGCTCTATGCGGGGGCTGTCGTGGTTGCGGTTTTTGTTGTTTTGTATGGTTTGTTTGGTAATTACTCGGGTTTTTGATTATAAAGATATATCTTTTACAGACACATTTATATTGATAAACAAACAATAACTACCAAACGAGAGGAGAAAAATGACAAAAGTACGAGACCCCGTATGCGGCATGGACGTCGACACAGAAACCGCCCTAAGCGCCAAAATAGGCGACCGAACCTACTACTTCTGCAGCCAACAATGCGTCGACGTCTACACCGCACCTGAACGCGAACTAAAAGCAATGAAACGCAGAGTTGCTGTTACATTAATCGGTGTAGTAGCAGCCCTTGGATTAAGAGTATTCACTCTTTTTGGCATAGTCGCAGCCATAATGTATTTTGATGTAGTCGGCGGACTCAGAGTCTACGATATAGCGATATTTATCGTGTCTACACCTGTCGTCTGGATTGCGGGTTTCAGAATATACAAAGGCGCTTATCTGTCACTTAGAAACCGCAAAATAAACATGGATGTCCTTGTCACGGCAGGAGTTCTCGCAGGTTGGATATACGGAGCCTTAAACGTGGTCTTCTTATCCACTGCAGAAGCAGGCTCAGGATACCTAGAAATAGCCATCGGCATCTTAGCCTTCGTCCTACTGGGCAAATACATCGAAGAATTAATCCGACGCCGCTCAGCCGCCTCAATACGCAAACTACTCGAACTCCAACCAACCATGGCAAGAGTCGTCAAAGATGGAAAAGAAGTTGAGGTGCCAATAGACGAAGTACAAACAGGCGACACAATCATAGTTAAACCAGGCGAAAAAATCCCCATCGACGGCAAAGTAATCGCAGGCTACTCATCAGTAGACGAAAAACTCCTAACTGGAGAAAGCATCCCAGTTGAGAAAAACGTCGGCAGCGAAGTCATAGGCGCCACCATCAACAAAACTGGTCTCCTAACCATTCAAGCCACAAGAGTGGGCGACCAAACCGCACTCTCACAAATCGTCCATTTAGTTGAAGAAGCACAAGCGTCAAGTGCGCCAGTTCAAAAATTCGCCGACCGCGTTGTCGGATGGTTCGTGCCCATGATATTTACTGTTGCAGCAATTTCATTCGGTTACTGGTACTTTACAAGTGGCTTTACAACCGCGTTTCTGGTACTCTTAGCGGTGCTGTTAATAGCTTGCCCATGCGCTTTAGGCATAGCTACTCCGACAGCAATTCTTGCTGGTGTCGGAAAAGGCGCAGAATACGGCGTACTGCTCCGCAGCGGCGAATACATTGAGAAAGCAAGGAAACTCAGCACTGTCGTATTCGACAAAACAGGCACATTGACGAAGGGTGAACCAAGCGTAACCGACATTAAAACTTACAATTCCTACACAGAACAAGATGTGCTGCAGTATGCAGGCGCCGCCGAGAAGGGTTCTGAACATCCCTTAGCAGAAGCAATACTGAATATAGCAGAAAAGCTCAAAGTAACAATTCCTAAAGCCGACAGTTTTGAAGCGTTACCTGGCAGAGGCGTCCAATGCACTGTCGGAGGCAAAAGGGTATTGCTTGGCAACCGCAAGTTAATGCAGGAACAAAACGTACCCATCAGCGAGTTAGAAGCTGACCATTCAGCGCTGGAAACTCAGGGCAAAACCGTAATGATTCTCGCTGTAGATGGTGTTGTGGCCGGGTTGATTGCTGCTATGGATACAGTAAAGGAGAACGCTGCCGAGGCAATTGAGCAGTTGAAGGGCATGAACTTGGAAGTTGTAATGCTGACAGGAGACAATGAGCGAACAGCAAAAGCCATCGCCCAACAGTTGGGCATAACCCGTGTTATTGCAAACGTTTTGCCATGGCAAAAAGTGGATACAATCAAACAGTTGCAGGGCGAAGGAAAAGTTGTGGCAATGGTTGGTGACGGAATAAACGATGCACCAGCACTGGCACAAGCGGACATCGGCATTGCTATTGGCAGTGGAACTGACATTGCAAAGGAAACAGGCGGCATAGTGCTGATTAGAGACGACTTGCGAGATGTAGCATTAGGCGTGGAACTTAGCAAGAGAACCATGCGGAAAATCAACACCAACCTGTTCTGGGCTTTCGCTTACAACGTAGTGATGATTCCAATTGCAGCCATGGGCTTGCTAAACCCGATGTATGCCGCTGGAGCAATGGCGATAAGCAGCCTAACTGTCGTGAGCAACTCAGCACTGCTAAAGCTGGCTAAGTTTAAATCAACCAAAGTAAAACAATAAACAGTCAACGCGAGGTGAAAAAAAGTATGGCTAAAGATCCAGTTTGCGGCATGATGGTAGACGAGAAAAAAGCGAAACTCAAATCCGACTACAACGGCAAAACATTCTATTTCTGCGCTGCCTCCTGCAAAGCAACCTTCGACAAATCTCCAGCAAAATTCGCTGGCGGCTCTGGTACAACAGGACACAGCTGCAACTGCGGCCACGACCACTGCTAAACCATTAAGGTTTAGCCTTTAACGTTCTTTTCTTTTTTGTTTCTTTCACATTCTTGTTTAGTGTTTTGTCCAGTTATGGCATGTTGACTTTGTCGCTCACATGTAGCGATGAAGGTTGGAATGCGCCTAACAATACGTGTTCAGCGAACAAGTCCTCGTTGAACGCCCCAACAAACTCCACCGTCTCATTAATTATTATCTTCGGAACCCCAATCACGTTGTACTTCATGGCTAAGTCTGGGAACTCGCTGGTTTCTATGACGTCAGCTTTGACCATGTCGCTTTCGATGGCTAATTTATGCGCAACAGCAGCTGCGACGGGGCAGTGTGGGCAGGTTAAGGTAACGAAAACTTGAATGTGTACGGGCGCTTTGACTTCTGTTAGAATCTGTTTGGTTTTGTCGGAGAGGTCGGTTTTGCCCTTTGAAACGTTGATGACTGCTTCGATCAAGGTTTGAAGCTCATAACCATAGGGGATGCCGTAGATTCTCACGCCGTAATCTTTTTTGCCTATTATGGCTAAAGCGGGAATCTTGTCAATCCCGTATTCCTTAGCTTTAGCAAAATCAGCCACAAAATCGTAAACTTCCGCAGTTATTTTATCGTTGAGGGTTGCTAGTTCTTGAGCGAGCTTTCTTGTGTCTGAGCAGAATCGGCACTCAAACTCCTGCGTGAAAATGATGATTTTTACTGGATCAACCAGTTTTTCTTTAAAATCTTTTTTTAGTAATTCTTTTTTGTCGTCAGGTAGTAAACTCAAGCTTTTGCCTCCTCAAAATGTTGCCAGTCTTGCTCTATAGGTAACTTTGTTGTTTCCGACATATAACTATAGAGTTTGCAGGCGGTTTGGGGAACGAAAGTCATATAAGAGTTTTCGCGAGATTTTCTTTGTTAAGTAAAGTTCGAGTTTTGGAGAAGATAAAGAATGGTTAAAGTTACCCTAAAGGACGGAGTATACTGGGTTGGCGTAATCGATTGGAACATACGAGACTTCCACGGGTACGTTACTAACCGAGGAAGCACCTACAACGCCTACCTAATCCAAGATGAGAAAACAGCCTTAATCGACACAGTCAAAAAAGAGTTTTCTGACGAGCTTATCCAAAAAATTACTGAATTAACCAGTTTTGACAGCATCGATTACATCGTCGTTAACCATGTGGAAATGGACCATTCAAGCAGCCTGCCCATAATTGCCAAGCTTGCAAAGAACGCCAAGATAATAGCGTCTGTAAGAGGCAAAGAAGCGTTAATCGACCATTACGGCTCTGATTTTGACCGTGTTGAAACCGTTAAGACCGGTGACGAGTTGAAAGTTGGAAAGAAAACCTTGCGGTTTGTTGAGGCGCCGATGTTGCATTGGCCCGACAGCATGTTTACCTATCTTGTCGAAGACAAGATTTTGATGCCTAACGACGCTTTTGGGCAGCACCTTGCCAGTTCCAAGCGGTTTGACGATGAGGTTGACGAGCATGTCTTGATGGAGGAAGCAGCGATATACTACGCAAACATCCTCATGCCGCTAGCGCCGCTTATAACGCGCAAAATTCAAGAAGTCATTCAGATGGGGATTCCTATCGAGATGATTGCTCCAAGCCACGGCATAATCTGGCGAAAAGACCCCATGAAAATAGTCAATTCATACATGAACTGGAGTGCAGGAGCAGCCAAAAACAAGGTTGTTGTTGTTTTTGATACGATGTGGCATAGCACTGACACGATGGCAAGAGCCATAGCCGACGGAATCGCCAACCAAGGGGTAGAAGTTAAACTGCTAAAGCTTCGCTCTTCCCCTAACTCGGAAGCGGTAACTGAAATCCTTGACGCAAAAGCAGTCCTTGTGGGTTCTCCGACGCTAAACAATCAAATGTTCCCCACGTTAAGCTCATTCTTAACCTACATCACTGGGCTGAAACCTAAAGGCAAACTCTGGGGCTTCTTTGGCTCTTACGGTTGGGGAGGCGGAGCAGTCAGAAACATGATTGAAACAGCTAAGAAAGCAGGCTTTGACGTATACGAGCCGGGCGTTGAAGTAAAATACGTTCCTGACGGGGAAGATTTGAAAAAATGCTTTGAGTTTGGGCAGCAAATAGCCCAAAAAATCAAAGCTTAAATTTTTTCTAATTTATTTTCATGAATTTGTCTTTTAGTGTCGCGCAGATGGGGCACATGTCCGGTGTGTTGCCTTCGAAGGTGTTTCCACAAACTGGGCACACGTAGTAGTCGGCTTTGGCTGGTTCTTTCTTGTTTTTGAGGGCGTCGAGTGCTTTTTGGTAGAGGTTTGCGTGGATTTGCTCAACTTTGTTTGCGTAGTCAAAGCTGACTTGGGCTGGTTTGTTTCCTTCTTTTTTGGCTTCAGCAAGGAAATCAGGGTACATTTTCTTGAACTCGTAGGTTTCGCCGGAGACTGCTGTGCCGAGGTTTTCAAGGGTTGATTTTACCTGTCCCATTACCCGCAGGTGATTTAGGGCGTGGACGGTTTCTGCTTCTGCCGCAGCTCTGAAGAGTTTAGCGGTTTGTGTTAAGCCTTCTTCCTCTGCCTTCTTAGCGAAAGCCAAATACATCCTGTTGGCTTGGGATTCGCCTGCGAAAGCAGCTTTAAGGTTCTCGTCAGTTTTAACCATAAAATTCACTGAAAACAGTAAAGGAACAAGCAGGTAATAAGCTATACCATGCACAGGAGAAGGCTAGTGCTCTGAAGTAACCTCCCTTGTGTATCTACCGAAGGCTAAGTTTTGCTTTAAGTAAAGTATATTAGTTGTTTTTTGCTTAGGAATTATTTGATTTTTGGTGAAATTTTATGGAGAAAATAAAATCATTTACTCTACCCAAACTACCCTACGATTATAACGCTCTTGCACCCTACATTTCCGAACAACAACTAAAACTCCACCATGACAAGCACCATCAAGCCTACGTGAACGGCGCCAACGCAATTTTTGAGAAACTTGACAAGGCACGCAGCGAAAACGCTGATGTCGACATGAAAGCCATGCTGAAAGAGTTGTCCTTCAATGTTGGCGGACACCTTTTGCACACGACGTTCTGGGAGAACATGGCGCCAGCAGGCAAAGGCGGAGGAAAACCAGGCGGAGCAGTCGCGGACATGATTGATATGGGCTTTGGAAGTTTTGAGCGGTTCAAAAAAGAATTCACGATGGCTGCTGCCAGCACTGAAGGTTCAGGATGGGCAGCTTTAGCCGTACACCCATGCATTGGGAGACCACTCATAATGCAGATCGAAAAACACAACGTGAACGTTTACCCAACATTCAACATCTTGATGGTTTTGGACGTTTGGGAACACGCTTACTACCTTGACTACAAGAACGAGCGCCCGAAATTCGTTGAAGCCTTCTGGAACATCGTCAACTGGGACAAAGTCAACAAAAACCTCAGCCTCTTCAAGTAAGCTTTTTTCTGCTTACTTTCTTTAGTTTTTTGTTTAATTAAAAAAATTATAAGCGCCCTAAAATCAGCGCTTGCCATTTAAGGTGGCGGCGTAATTTTTATCGCTTGTGTCGGACACTGCATTTCACAAGCTAGGCATTGTATGCAATCTTTCTCTCTTGCAGGGTCAGATTTTCGTTCAGAAAGCGGATGGCCAGGCGAATCAGCCCAATCATAGAGTGAAACGGGGCAAACGTCGATGCATACGCCGTCTCCGACGCATGAATCCCAGTCTACAGCGCTGGTTGTTCCATGTATTCCTAGTTTCTGTGGGGCTTCAACGGGTCCCCAAACTTTGTGACCGTTATGTTCACTTGCTACTTGTCGTTTTGTTTGAAAATCAGGGTCTATCGGCAAAAAATCACCATATTTACTTCGGGAAACCGCTAATATTAGGGTTTCTCCCTAACTAAAGCCGCAAAGCATTTTGGGCTAAGCAGCGTAACCTAGTGTGGTTTGAATGAGTCAATATTACCTGCCCGTTGGCATGAGATACTCTACGCTTGAAGAAAGAAAGCAATTCTACACCCAAGAATTCAACCCCCAAAAGGCAGCCGAATGGTTTAGCGGCGGGCTTGGCAGAACAAAGTTTGCGGTAATCATAGGCAGGCACACAAAGATTTACCCAGAAAAATACAAGCAAGACGCCTCAACCACGATAATAATCGACGAATACAAAAACATAGAAGACGTGCGCCAACAAATCCTCGAGTTTTTGCCAGAAGCAGTCTACTACGACCGAAACCTATACGACCAAAACGACAACAAAATCAGTCAGGAACTCGCTTTTGACCTTGACCCTGAAAACATAACCTGCCCAATCCACGGCACATTGGCGGATAAGATGAAGCGAAAACAGGGGTTGAGTTTTTGTGAGGTTGAATTGGAGATGGTTAAGAAGGAAACAATCGGGCTCTACGATTTTTTGGAGACCCGTTTTTCTGATGTCAGGGTTGTTTATTCTGGCAGAGGTTTTCACCTTCACGTTCTTGACCAAAAAGCATCCCTGTTGAGCTCTGAAGAGCTGCTTAACCTTGCCCAGCAAGCAAAACAACTGGGCTTCCACATCGACGAATGGGTAACCTCGGGGGAATTCCGCTTGATTCGATTGCCCTACAGCCTAAACGGTTTAGTCTCAAGAATCGCGTTACCACTAAGAAAGGATGAAATAGAAAGCTTCGACGCCGTCCACGACGAGCGGTGCCTACCACAGTTTTTAGGCAAAGAAGTTACTTTTTGACTTCTGTTGCTTTCTTTTCTTTTTTGCTGTAGTAGGCTTGTTTTTTCTTTTCTTCTTCTGCAGTCTTCGGTTTTTTAGACATAAAAACTCCCTAAAAACAATATCTTGGTAGCGCTTAAAAGACTTTTTGAACCAAGAATTTGTAATTGAAAGCTTTATTTGCATTCAATTCTTCATTTTAATGTGTATACATTGGGGTTTTTATGGAGCAGTTTGACGTTTTGGTTATCGGTTCGGGCTCTGGAATGCTTGTTGCTTCAGTCGCGGTTGAGCAGGGATTCAAAGTTGCGTTGGTTGAGCATGGAAAAATGGGCGGCACATGCATAAACGTGGGCTGTGTGCCCTCGAAAATGCTGATTTACCCCGCAGACATCCTTACCACCGTTAAAGATGCAGACAAGCTGGGCATCCATGCAACCGTGGATTCTGTTGACTTTAACAACATCATGACGAGGATGCATACGCTCGTTAGCCATGATTCGGGGCATCAAGCAGCAGCCGTCGAAGCCACGCCTGACTTGACGTGGTTTAAGGAAACAGGCGAATTCATCTCCGATTACACTATGCAAGTGGGTACGCGCACGATTACCGCCAAAGTGGTTTTCATTGTTTCGGGCGCACGTACCGCAGTACCTCCAATCAAGGGCATAGAAAACGTAGGCTACCTGACAAGCGACACCGTTTTGGAACTGCAAACGCAGCCAAAGAGCATCATTATCGTCGGCGGAGGATACATCGGCATGGAGTACGGGCATTTCTTCTCAGCCATCGGCACCAAAACCACCATAATACAGCGACCCTACCGCGTGGTGCCCGATGAAGAGCCAGAAATCTCCGATTTACTAAAAACTGAAATGGAGAAGCGCATGGAAATCTACACGGGCTACGAAGCCCTCGAAGCAAGGCAGGAAGGCCCAGTTAAAACGATTGTTGCCAGAAACCGCCAAGACGGCACTATCAGGGAGTTCTCGGCTGAAGCCATCATGGTTGCCACGGGCAGAGTATCCAACACCGGCATACTCAAGCTTGAAAAAACAGGCGTAAAACTTGACGAGCGCGGCTTCATAAAAGTAGACGATTACCTTGAAACCAGCATGAAGAACATTTTTGCTTTCGGCGACGCCATCGGCAAGCAAATGTTCAAGCATGTAGCCAATTATGAAGCAGGCGTAGCTTGGCACAACTCCATTCATGACCATAAGGTTAAGGCGGATTTTTCCGCGGCGCCACATGCCGTTTTTACGCATCCGCAGATTGCTTCGGTGGGCTTGAAGGAAGAAGAAGCCAAACAGCAGAAGTACAAGGTTTTGGTTGGAAGAGCTCTATACAAGGACACGGCTATGGGTGCTGCGTTGGGGTTCCCTGAAGGCTTCGTGAAAGTCATCGTTGAGAGCGAAACAGGCAAAATCTTAGGCGCTCACATCATAGGTCCCGAAGCCTCAATTCTCATCCAAGAAATCGTCAACGCCATGGTCACTGAAAAAGGCGGTTTTGCGCCAATAGCCCAAGGCATGCACATCCATCCTGCGCTGAATGAGGTAGTGCAGAACGCTTTCGGCGACCTCCAACCAGCATAAGGCATTTTTCGTTAATCTAAACAGTTATATTCGCCTTAACCCAGAGTTTTAATGGTGAGACTTATGCAGTTCTCCAAGATTTCTGGTAAAAAAAATAACCACAAGGTTACCGTTTTTGCTTTAAGCACCTGCGTTTGGTGCAAAATGACAAAGCAGTACCTAAACGACAACGGCGTTGAATACGAATACGTTGACGTGGACTTGCTCGATGACAAAGAGAAGAGCCAGGTTCATGCAACTATCACTAGCAAAGGCGGAGCATTAAGCTACCCCACCACAATCGTAGACGACAAAACGGTAATCACTGGTTTCCGCAAGGACCAGCTTAAAGAGGCACTTGGTCTTTGACCACCATAGAGCAGACCCGCAAAAGAGCTGAAGCCGACGCAAAAACATACGGGTACTACCTCACGCCTCAACCTGACCTTTTGCAAATGTTCCTTGAAGGGTTAAAGGTAAACGAGGACCGTTACGGTTACCCCTCATGCCCCTGCAGGCTTGCAACAGGCAACTTCGAGATTGACCGCGATATAATTTGTCCCTGCGACTACCGCGACCCCGACGTCGCCGAATTCGGCGCATGCTACTGCAGACTCTACGTTAACAAAGCAGTCTTTGAGAGCCAAAACTTGCCTGAAGTTCCCGAACGCAGACCCCTCGAAAAACAGGAAAGAGCATACGGAACCCAAGTCGTAGCGCAACAAGCGCCTGCACAGGGAGAACAAGAAAAACCCGCCGCGCCAGCCGCTGCGCAACCGCAAAAGGCAGAGATAAAAAAGAAGTTATGGTACTGCAAACAATGTGGCTACGTGGTTTTCCGCGAGGACCCGCCGTACGTTTGCCCAATATGCAAAGCTAAAAGGGAAATGTTCGCCGAAATAGAAACTAAAGTCGAATTCAAAGGCTAAACTATTTTCCGATTTCTATCTCGATTTTCTTCCAATCTTCTTTTATCCCTTTCAGGGAAGTTACAGCGCCAGTTATTGTTCCATTCAACATTCTTCCAACAAACTCGTTTAGGGGAATTTCTTTTCCGTCAACTTTCAATTTTAAACTCAAACCTACTCACCTATGGAGGGTTAAATGTGGAAAAGTAAAAAGGTTTCCGTTGACAGATTATGCGTAAAAACTCTTTAATCCCCAACCAGTTAATTTCTTATAAACACCAATAGTGCTCTAAGGAGACACTGCTTTGAAAAGACCTGAAATATTCCTCGAACCCAAACAAAGAACAGCAAAAATAATTGAACTCCTCGAAAAACAGTACCCAAACGCCAAAACTGCCCTAAACTACACCAACCCACTAGAAATCCTCGTAGCCACCATGCTCTCGGCGCAGACAACCGACGTGACCGTCAACATCGTAACGCAAACCTTATTCAAAAAATACCGCACCGCCGAAGACTACGCAAACGCTGACATAAAAGAGCTGGAACAGGACATTCGCTCAACAGGCTTCTACCACAACAAAGCCAGAAACCTCCAAAATTGCTGCCGACTCCTCATAGAAAAATTCCACTCCCAAGTTCCCAAGACAATGGAGGAACTGCTGGAGCTACCGGGTGTTGCAAGAAAAACCGCCAACATCGCCCTCTACAACGCTTACGGTACCATCGTTGGCATCGCCGTGGATACCCACGTCCGCAGGCTCTCAGAACGGCTTGGATTAACCCAGCAAAAAGACCAAGACAAAATAGAAAAAGACCTAATGCAAATCACTCCCAAAATGAAATGGATGGAACTCACCGACTTGCTAATTTTCCACGGCAGGCAAATATGCATAGCAAGAAAGCCCAAATGCGAAGTATGCGTATTAAACAAGATTTGCCCCTCAGCCTTCACTTTCGGCTAAACATTACCCATTTATACGAGCGCCTCTTTTCTTTTTCTAGTGAGGACTACTTTTATGGTAAACCAAATTAAAGTCGGAGACAAGGTACCCGATTTCACTTTGCCCGACGTGGACATGAAACCCCGAAGCCTAAAGGAGTTTTTAGGAAAAAAAGTCGTGTTAGCTTTTTTCGTTGGCGCTTTCACTTCAACGTGCACCAAGGAGATGTGTGAGTTCCGCGATTCGATGGCTCGGCTGATTGATTTGAATGCTCAAGTTGTCGGAGTCAGCGTTAACGACCCTTTTTCGAATAAGGGGTTTGCTGAGAAAAACAGGCTGCCTTTTCCCATATTGAGCGATTATAAGCGCGAAGTCATCAAAACATACGGGTTGGAACTGGCTGATTTTGCTGGATTGAAGGGTTACACGGTTGCAAAACGCTCAATCTTCATTCTCGATGAGGCGGGCACTGTGCGGTATGCGTGGGTTTCTGATAATCCAGCTGTTGAACCGAACTATGAGGAAATACAGAAAGTCCTAGAACAGATCACTTAGGCAAGGGCTTTTTCTTCATCAGGGCAGTATAAAAGAATCGGATGACACCGTCGCCTTCCAACGAAGAGTAATGCCGAACTTCGCCTAACTCAAAGGCTCCAGAAAATAAGTCAATTATTTGCTGTTTGGTAAAGTGGTTCCAGCTATGCCCATTCTTGTAGCTAAAACAAGTAAGCATGTAAACGCCGCCTTCTTTGAGGACTCGGTGAACACCTGCTATGAACTTAAATCGCTCCTCAACTTCAACGTGGTGGAAGCAACCCATGTCAAAAACAAAATCGAACGCTTCATCGTTGAAGGGCAAGTCAATGAAGCTCTCCGCCAAAAAATTAATATCCACTTTTGCTTGGTGCGCTTTTTTCTTTGCAATCTCAATGGCGGTCCGCGAAATGTCGAGGCCTGTCACGTCAAAGCTGTTTTGGGCAAGATAAACTGTGTTGGTTCCCGCTCCGCAGCAAATATCCAACGCTTTGCCCCTAGGTATGATGAGTCCTTTTTCCATGTATTCGACCAGTATGGGTCGGGGTTTGCCGAGTTCCCAACCTAACTCTTCAAGCGGATACTGACGGTAATACTCATCCCACTCCGTATAATCAGACATAACAAGCCACTATAGTTAACGTGACGCAGAAATTTTAACCTTCAAAGTAGACTTTTGGCGCTGTATTGTTTTGGAGCATATTTGGATCCTAATAGAAATAGGATGCAGAAACCTATAGGGGGTAGGTCACTAATCGCATTTTCAGCTGTCAATAACTTGTTAAAAATTAATGCTGGTTGAATTTTAAATGAAGAAGGGAATGCAGATTTAGATGCAAAAGACTATTCTCGTCTTCATGGGATTTTATGGAAGCGCAAAAAGTTATTAGGTTCTCTAAAAGATAGTTGAGTGTTGTTGTAACGGTGACTATTTAGAGTGGCCTTTGAAATCCAAGAGTTACCTGACGTTATCCGAGTTATTGTCCTGTTAAACCTCAGCGAAGGCGCTAAAATAAAAAAGGCAACCCTTAAATACCGAATCGACCGCGTCTGCGTCAACTATGTCTGCATAGAAACAAGCGAGCTCGATAAAGCGCTAAAAGAAATGTCCACCGAAGGCCTCATAATTGAAAAAGACGAGTCGGTGCAGTTAACGGCTCAGGGTCAGCGCTTGGGCAAAGAATGGGAAAACCTCCTGCTAAAGAAGGAACCCATCATGGAAGTTGTCGCTGGCTTAGTGGACGGCTCAATAACCAGCCTAGTCGTCATTCTCTCAGCATTCATAGCAACATTCACAGCTAGCTCAATATTTCATGACGTAAGAACAGTAATTTTCACTGCCTTCCTCACCTTGAGTGCCGTAGCAATCACCAACTTCTCCAGCTTCCTGCTCGGTGGAATCACCGAAGACTTAGCCGACATCATGACATTGCAGAACTTGATGAACTACAGCCTAAGCGACATACCGGACAAGAAAGAACGCGACAAATCCCTAATGTTGGTCCAGAAGCTATTCACGTTGCTCAGTAAGGAGATTCACAGGTCGAACCTTTACGCGGCAATTATCTGTGGTACCACAACCTTTCTCGCAGGCATCGTTCCAATAGCCACCTACCTTGTTCTTCCACCAATCTACAACATCGTTGTATCACTCATCGTTGTAGCCGTTATCTCTGGGGTTTTCCTCGCAAGATACCGTTCAAAGAAAACTCGAGTGAACTGGAAGATTACACTTGCCGAAACCATAGCCATTGTTATAATCGCAACAGTTGTATCCTTACTGCTTGGTGCATTACCTGCTTAAGCTAAACGGTGATGCTCAACCATCAAGCACTTATCCATAACCACAACCAACCCAGCACGCCTTGCCGCTTCCGCCGCCTGCTCATTAACAATGCCCAGCTGCATCCAAACCACAAAAGGCCTACCAAACTTGGCTTTAAGCTGGATGGCTTGCTCAACAATCGGCGGTACATCTTCCGAACGCCTAAAAACGTCAACGATGTCGATGGTTTTCTGGATTTCCACGGGAATGTCAAGGAGGCTCCTGTAGCTTTTTTCACCCAAAACCTCGTCGGCGAAGGGGTTAACGGGTATGATGCGGTAGCCGTGTTGTTGTAGGTAAGCGCTTACTTTGTGGCTGTCTTTTTCGGGCTCTTTGGATAACCCAACGACAGCGATGGTTTTTGCTTTTTGCAAAATATCTCTTATTTGGTCCTGACTCAAACCGAAATTCCTCTATGAAAAAGGTTAGTTTATGGTGCTTCGCTGAGTTTTAACTCAAAGAAGTGTTCCCTGCCATTGCGCAAAGCAAAGATTCTCACGTTCTCGCCGACTTTTCTTTTGTGAACCTGCGCGACTAAATCCTCAATTCGACGCAATTCGACGTTGCCGATTTGCAGGATTATGTCGCCGTCTGCCATGTCTGCGGCTTCTGCGGGGCTTCCCTCGGCAACCTTCGTCACCAAAACGCCGTGGTCGACTGGGAGACCGTAGTAGCGTGCGATTTCCTTGGTTAAGCTCAAACCCACTATGCCAAGCCAGGGATTTCTTCTTGCACCCTGAGTAAGTATGTCGTCGGTGCAGCTTTTGGCGGAGTTTATGGGAATCGCAAACCCAATGCCCTGCGCATACGGGATAATGGCAGTGCTAATAGCTACAACTTTGCCAGCCATGTCAACAAGCGGACCGCCACTGTTCCCAGGATTAATCGACGCGTCAGTCTGCACAAGGTTCTCAATCAAGCCTCGCTCAGAATCGATTGTGCGGTTTATGGCGCTGACTACTCCTGAAGTCACGCTTGGTCCGCCAGCCAAACCAAACGGGTTCCCTATGGCGTAAACGTGTTGCCCAACCCTGAGCTTATCAGAGTCGCCCAGTTGAGCGGACTGCAAATCTTTTGCATTAACTCTCACAACCGCTATATCATGGATGGCGCATGAACCCGCGATGGTGCCTTCGAGAACTTGGTTGTTCCAGAGGGTCACGTTGATTTTTTCTGCTCCGCCGACCACGTGGTTGTTGGTCAGGATTAAGCCGTCTGTGTCAATGATGGTGCCTGAACCCATGCCTCCCACTGGCACCGCCTGATAGAAAATGTTGTGGACCAGTTTTACTGTGCTGATGTTGACTACGCTTTTGCTTACTTTTTCTATGGTATCTAAAACAGCGTTCTCATCGTACGACAAAGGGGGTTCCTCAAAAACCAGTTAAACGCCGTTTTTAATAAATCTTCAAACCCTTTGTTTTACCCTTTTATGGAAAGTTTTATGGGGCGCTTGTTTCAAATACTTTTGAGGGCATGACAATGGCAAAGGCTAAGATGGATGAACGTGGCAGAATTCTTATCCCTCTTGAAGTCCGTGAGAAACTCGGTTTAAAGGCTGGAACAACCGAATTTGAACTATCCGCTGAAAATGGTGCGTTAATTTTGAGACGAATCATCTCCGAGCCATTGCCTGTTGATGCTAGGCATCGGAAGTGGGGTAAGGAAGCATTTTTGAATGCTGGAGAGACAACGTTTGGCGAATAATAGCGCAGGTGGCCTTGGGAAGACTTAATTGCCACCTATTCTCGGCAGAAGAAGCATTTTTCTGCCCATTCTTGGGGCATTTGTTTTTGGCAGTGTGTGCACATTAAGCCTTTTTCTCGGATGGCTGTGCATGTTTGGCAGAAGAGTTTGAGGAGTTCTGTTTTGTTGTCGGGTTGTTTTATGAGGTGTGTTACCATTTGGTCTATTAGGGCTATTACTTCAGTTGTGCCTTCGATGTTTAATAGGTTGCCTCTTTCGCGTCCAACGTACCTGCTGACTGCGGACTGTGATAAGCCAAGAAGGTCTGCGGTTTGCTTTTCGTTTAAGCCGTGTTTTTCCACGATGGACCTTGCCATTATTGCCTTTACTGCTGGCAGGACTGTTTTTACTCCAACTTCGCATGGCAGTATCGTTTTGTACACCAACTACCCTTATTTTTGGGGGAAACTATTTAAATATGTCGTCTGTCATAAGTTATGACGCGTGTCATGACGGGTAGCAACAACAAAACAAAGTTTCACCAAAACGCCCACTCCTTGACCCTTCTGACACACGCGAAAAGGAGAAAAAAATAAATGGGCAATGTTCTATCATCAATCCGAAACAGCGAACACAAGAAAGACTTAACTGGAATGCTCAGGTCACTAGATGCAGAATGCAGAAACTGTGCACCAACCTCACCACTAGAATGCATAACTCGCTGTCAAGTATACAAATTAAAAAATGAACTAAGAAAACTCCGCGAAACAATGGATAATCCAAACTACATAAAAGAATTATTCAACGTCCTAAAAAACCAAACACGCCTCCACATCCTAAAAGCAATCGTTAACGGCAGGTACTCAGTCAGCCAGCTTCAGCAAGAACTAAAGAAAACTGGGCACTCACACAGCCAAGACACCATAAATGAAGAATACCTACAGCCCTTAATGGCAGTTGGACTAGCAACCGAATCAAGAGACGAATACTACGCAACCACATTCGGCGGACGCTTAACAAACTTACTAGGAGCCTTCCCCGAATTCGCAGAAATGCTCCCATCCCATTCCGAATGCTACGAAGAAACCCTTCTGCGAGCCTTACTGTCAGGCCCTAAAACTTTTGAAGAAATAGAAAGCTTAATCTCGTCAAAGATAGCGTCGCGGATCCTTAAGCGCTTACGCTCAGTTGGTTTAATAGAAACCCCTGAAGAGCGAGATTACATATTCTTCTTTAAATCTAAACGTGACCCAGGCAAAGAAACCTTCACGGATACAGAACGCAAAATCTACGACACAATCTCCACTGAAGGAATCTCAGCGGGGAAACTTGCCAAAGAAACAAAACTCTCAATGAGAAGAACCTACAAGTACCTAAGAGGCTTGAAAGGCAAAAAACTCGTCTTCATAAGAAGAACCCCCAAAGCCTACGGTTTAACCTGCAAGGGTGAAATGTTAGCCTCTGTACTAAATGAGCTTCAGCAAATAGTCGACGAGACATGGAGCTTTTCACAGCAAGTCATCAACAGCAACGATAACGCGTAGCAACCTTTTCTTTTTCTGTTATCCGCCGCCAGGAGCCCCATGGAACGGAACGTTTTCCCAGAGCATCTTCCACCAATCAGCCTCTGTGATGGTTTCGCCATGAACGATTATTTCTAAAACCATCTTTAACATCGCGTGGTGTCTACACTCATCATTCAATATCGCTTTCAAGAGGAAGACAACCTTCTCGTTCTCGATGTCAGGTATCATGGCTTGGAGCTTCTGAATTAATTTCGCCTCTATCTCAATGTGCTTCTCAACCAGTACCCTTTGCTCATCAAGATTATCCTGAGTTAACGCGGTAGAAGCATTAATCAACAAAGTAATGGCTGCCGAATAAAGCTCTGCATGCTTCACAGAATCCAACGACACACCCTTCAAAACCCCTTTAACAGCCGGATTCTTCATACCAACAAGCGCTTTTTCAAGAGAAGCTACTATTTCGTTTTCAACAGTAATCTGGTTCTTCAAAAAATCAAGGAGATTATCCTTCTTTTTTTCCATAAACTTTTCTCCTAACGCTTAGTGTTAAGCCCGATTCATCAAGCTTTCGGAAACCCTCTTTCCAAGGTCCCTGCACCCATTGAGCATACTTTGGTCGGGAGTGTACTTTGCAAGTAAGAGCGATTCAACCACTTGCATCTCAAACTTGTTCTTCATAATCTCCAAGATAAGCTTTGGTGCTTCACCGCTCCACCCATAGGAACCAAACGCTGCGCCTGTCTTGCCCTTCAAACTTATGCCCTGTACGGCAACATCCTCAAAGAGGTTCTTGAAGTCAACGGGCATATCGTGATTGTAAGTTGGTGCCCCGACAAGTATGGCATCATATGAGCTTAAGCTTTCAGCGTCTACATAATAGTTTAATTCCACTTCAACCTTACCACTGCTCTGGGCACCTTCAGCAACAGCGTTTGCCATTCTTTCCGTGTTCCCAGTTCGACTATAATAAAGAACAAGGACTTTCTTCATAAACAAAAATTAAAGAGTAAAGTTATTTCAACATTTTGCTGTTACTTTTGGGACAATCAGCAAGAAAAGAGCGGATTTACGAATTCAATTTCCCCTTTTATTGCGTAGCTACCCATGTGACCGCCTTGCTCGGCCAGATGGACCTTTAGTTCCAGTCGTCCTATTTCTGTTTCCTCTGCTTTCTCCGCCTTTCCGCCCAATTTCCCTGTAGAATTCTGAGCCACGCTCCTCAGCCACTTTCTCGCCGCCTTTCCGCCCAATTTCCCTGTAAAATTCTGAACCTCTTTCCCGCGCCACCTTCTCGCCACCTTTCCTGCCCGCCTCCTGCCTAGTCATCTTCCTTCCTGCTTCACTTTTCACCGCCAAAACCATTTCACCTCCCATAACTGAAAAAAACGCCTTGTTATTCTAGTTCGATAGGATAGCTTCTTAAGCATATGTGGGCTCCAACAAGCAATCACAAACCCATCAGGCATAAGCGCAGTAAACCGCTTGCTACCCGAGCACTAAAAAAATAAACCTTTGAAAATAAAAGAAGGCTTGTTGCTTATTCTATTTTGCCTATTTCTTTAGTTATGTCTATAGGCGAAGTGTAGGTTTTTTCTGGCAGTTTATTTATCAAGTCCATGACTTCTTCAGGCGCATCCTTGTTTTGGGCATTGTCGACTAGTTTTTTCTTTTCAGCGGGGTAATGCATTCCAGCCAGATACTTTTCCACTATTGCTGGGCTAACGTGTCCAGACCTTCCGCTTCTATCTGTGTATTGCCTTCTTGTTCCTCTACCTTGGCCGATTCCTCTTCGCCTATTAATGGATGTTTCTTGTTTACTCGTTTTCTTTCACCTCCAAACAAAAAAATTTAAAAATAAAATTGAAGAAAAATGAAAACACGAATTACGTTTAAGGTGTTTACTCTTCTTCGTGTTCTTTTCCTTCCTGAATAAGCTTGCGGACTTTTTGACCGCCTTTGTGGCCTATTTCGCTGTAGAATTCTTCTCCGTGGGTTTCAGCGGTTTTTTCACCGCCCATTCTTCCAGCTTCTTCAACGGTCATCTTTCCCTTCTTTTTCTCATTAGCCAAATATATTCACCTCCTTAAACCAACCACTTGCCAAAAATTTTCGATGTTGAAGAAACTGAGTTATTCTTCCTCGTGTTCTTTTCCTTCCTCGATGAGCCTTCGTACTTTTTGCCCACCTTTATGACCTATTTCTTCATAGAATTCGCGACCATGAGTTTCAGCAGTTCTTCGCCCACCTTTTTGACCGCCCAATCGTCCTGCCTCTTCAACACTCATTTGGCCTTTTCTTCTTTCTTCAGCCAACATGATTCACCTCCTGTTTTAAAAATCGATTCAATGATGGATAATTTTTAAAAAATGTAGAAGTTTATTCTTCCTCGTGTTCTTTTCCTTCCTCGATTAATTTCCTGACTCTTTGGCCACCGCGGTGACCTGCTTCTTCTAAGCTTGTTTTGCCTTTGGCTTCAGTTGACCCCTCATGCTGCTTAGCTCGCTGGGAGCCTCCTTTGCTGCCTATTTCACTGTAGAATTCGGGACCGTGAGTCTCAGCGGTTTTGGAGCCGCCCATTCTTCCAGCTTCTTCAACAGTCATCTTACCTTTCTTTTTGTCTATACTCAAAAACATTCACCTCCAAAAAAAAGTTAAACGGTTGCTTTTTCTTCAATTCCTAGCTTGAAACATACTTCATAAACGTATGTGGCTGTTCGTCCACAGCAACACAGAAAAAACCTTTTTGCGAGCAAAAAATAGCGTCAAAAAATAAAAACAGAAATTTTAGAGGTACGAGTAGTGAATGAAAAAAGGACAAAATAAAGTTAAGGTGGAATTACTCTTCTTCGTGCTCCTTTCCTTCCTGAATAAGCTTACGGACTCGTTGTCCGCCTCTTTGTCCACCTATTTTTCCGCCTTTACGGCCTATTTCGCTGTAGAATTCTTCTCCATGAGTCTCAGAAGTCTTAAGGCCACCTCTCCTACCTGCCTCTTCAACTGTCATTTTGCCTTTCTTTTCTTCCAAAAAAATCACCTCCATCAAAAAATAAATTAAAACCTAAGGAACGGAGAAAAAAATAAGCTAAAACACAAAAAATGTTCCAATTGAGGTTGCTTATTCGTCCTCATGCTCCTTTCCTGCTTGTATTAGTCGTCGGACTCTTTGCCCGCCTCTGTGGCCGGCTTCTTCAAGACTTGTTTTGCCCTCTGCTTCTGCTGAACCTTCATGTTGCTTGGCGCGTTCGGAGCCTCCTTTGCTGCCTATTTCACTGTAGAATTCTGGACCGCGTTCCATTGAGACTTTTTCTCCGCCTTTGCGTCCTATTTCTTCGTAGAATTCTCGTCCATGAGTTGAAGCGGTTTTTTCTCCGCCTTTCCTGCCTGCTTCAGCAACGGTCATTTTGCCTTTTCGTTCTTCAGTTCGTGTACTCAAAAAATTCACCTCCTACTAAACTACGGAAAAGTTAACATAGATAGAGCCGAATAACCGCTCATAAACCTATGTTGTAGTGGCATAGCAGTAACATGCCAACTAAGCATCAAAAAAAATCAGGGCAGCATGGATAATTAGACATAAATTAGCTCACGATATGATTGTTAAATGCTAACCTGCATTATAAATTAATTTAAATATCTCCAACATGTCAACTAAATAATACTGGGTACACCAATGAAAGTGCTTCTCATCAATCCGCCTCAAACGTTTTATCCAGGCTCAGAACAGCCTGCAGGCAACCTGCCCATTGGTTTAATGTACATAGCCGCGGTGCTAAAGAAAGCCGATTGCAACGTTGAAATTTTAGACGCTTTCATAGCGGCCACGTTCCAAAAAAACGGTGAAACGATAAGGGTTGGCATGCCCTTTGAGCAGATAAAACAGGAAATACAAAATCGAAAGCCAGACATCGTGGGCATATCGGGGCCATTCACCTGCCAAATAGAAAACTCCATAAAAATAAGCAACTTAACCAAAGAAGCTGACCCAAATATTCTAACGGTAATGGGCGGTCCACACGTGACCTTGGTGCCTAAAGAGTTCTTGGAAGAAGCCAAAGACGTGGATATTGCTGTTACCAGTGAGGGAGAATACGCCATGCTTGACATTGCCCAAGCCTTTGAAGGCAAAAAACAGCTGAGCGAAGTTCGAGGAATTGCTTATCGCCAAAATGGAAAAGTCGTGCTGAATCCATCGAGGCCGCTTATAGAGAATTTGGATGAGTTGCCCTACCCTGCCTACGATTTGGTGGATATGGAGCAGTACCTTAACCCCAAGAAGATTGGTTACCGCAGTTTCAGAGACCGCGCAATTTCGATGATTACGAGCCGCGGTTGCCCGTTCAACTGTTGTTTTTGCGCAGTCCATTTGCACATGGGTAAACGGTTCAGGGCGCATTCCGCCGACTACGTGTTAAAACACATAGAATACGTTGTTGACAAGTTTGATGTGAAAAATATTTTCTTTGAAGATGACAACTTAACCCTTGACCTTGCACGCTTTGAAGCAATCTGTGACGGATTAATCGCCAAACAGGTTAAGATTGGCTGGGAGACTCCTAACGGTGTCAGGGCAGACTGCTTAAACCTCAACCTGCTCAAGAAAATGAAAAAGTCAGGTTGCCAAAGCGTCTTTTTCGGCGTTGAGTCAGGCGACCAGCAAATCTTGGACAACGTTATCTGCAAGAGCCTTGACCTAAACCGAGTGGTTGAAGTCGCCAAAATCTGCAAGGACATCGGCTTGAAAACGGGTGCTTTTTACATTATTGGTTTTCCAGGGGAGAAGAAGGAGAACATGCAGAGAACCGTTGATTTTGCCCTCAGATTAAAAAGAGACTTTGATGTAGGCATGCACTTGTTTATGGCAACGCCGTCCTACGGCACAAGGTTATATGAAGAATGCAAAGCTAAAGGTTACATCCAACAAGACTTGGCTTGGAACGCTTTCGCCCAGGCAAGACAACCAAAGGGGATGCCCCTGATTACAACTGGCGATTTCACGCCATCAGAGGTGAAAGAGATAGCTGCAAAAGCACTTGCTGAGTACAAGAAATTATCCCTGATAAACCACCTTAAAAATCCAGGCAAAGCGTTGAAGACCGCGTTTGACCAGCCGCAACTCATCGTGAAGTACATCAAAAACTTGTTTTAACAGTAATTTTGGCGGGCTCGCTGGGATTTGAACCCAGGATTCTCGGCTCCGGAGGCCGATGCCTTAATCCGTGCTAGACTACGAGCCCACAACTGCCAAACCAAACAGGCCTTTCTGATTTAAAGCTAACTTATTCTTGAATTAATTCCTCGTCTATCCACCAAGCCTTCTTCTTGCCAGATTTTTCGCCAGCGTAGTATTCGATTATTGATTTTCCAACTTGTTTTTTGGAGGTTTTCTGGATTTTTCTAAGCCGGTTGAGGACGAGCCAGCGGTTTGTTTTAATGTAATCTGCCAGTTCGGGGGTGGTGGCGGATTTGTAGTGGAGCAGGTACTCCATTATTTTATGGTCTAACTCGTCGATGCAGTAGGAGTGGGGGTTGATTTTTCCATGTTGGAAGGTGAGGATTTCTAGGTCGGCGAGGTATTTTCGGATTTGACCGAATTCCTGCTCGATTTTACCCATGCGCTCCTCTATGGCTAAGAGTTTGTCTGCTTTGGGTGTTTTTTGCAGTTTTTCGCTTATGGCTTCCCTGATAAATGTGCTTCTGTCGCCTTCAGGGATACGTAATGCCATTTCTTGGTAGACTTCTTCAGGGATTTTCACCGAGACTATTCTGACTTCGCTCAAGACTGGCTCCTCAGCACATCATAATCACACTAAGTCTATTTCATTTTTTCCATAAGCGCGCTAAAAGATTTATGAAAAACTTAAATGCATTGGTTTCCTCGCTTTAAGTGGGGTTGCGTGTGGCGAAAAGTTTCACGATCTCTAAAATAAAATGTTATGTCGGCTCACTGACCGCACATCGTATTGTTTCTAAACTTTTTGCCGCCGTTGAAAAAAACCTGCGAAATTGGAGGTAAAAAAAGTTGATTGATTACTCTCAAAAAGAACTATTAATTCTAGCCTTTGACCATCGGGCTTCCTTCCTTGAAAAAATGTTCGAAATAAAAAATCGTCAACCAACACCTGAAGAAAAGAAGCAAATTGAAGATTACAAGAAAATCATTTTTGAAGGCTTCAAGCTGTCCCTTAAGAAGAATGTTCCAAAAGAAATTGCTGGCTTGTTGGTAGATGAGGAGTTTGGAAGCAGTGTTCTTCGAGAGGCTAAAAAAGGCGGCTTAACGTTTGCTATGCCTGTTGAGAAATCCGGTCAGGAAGAATTTGATTTTGATTATGGTGAGAACTTTGCTAAACACATCGAAGAGTTCGATCCTACCTTTGTGAAAGTGCTGGTACGCTACAACCCCGAAAGCGAAGCGACTTTAAACAAAAGACAACTTCAAAGACTGAAAAAACTCACCGATTACCTAATACATGCAAAAAAACCGTTCCTTTTTGAACTTATTGTGCCTTCACTGCCAGCCCAACTCACCAAACTCGGTGGATCAAAAGAAAAGTATGACCAAGAGTTGCGGCCTAAACTGATGGTTGAAAGCATCAAAGAAATTCAAGCGGCGGGAGTCGAGCCAGCTATTTGGAAGCTGGAAGGGGTAGACAAACCGGAATCTGCTAAGGCTGTAGTAAAGCAAGCTCAAAGTAACGGAAGAAAAGTCGGAGTTATAACTCTTGGGCGGGGAGAATCCAAAGAAAAAGTGCAAGAATGGCTCAAAGTTGGCGCCAAAATACCGGGCATCATAGGATTTGCCGTTGGAAGAACGATTTTCTGGCAACCACTAGCAGACCATAAAGCAGGCAAGACCACCAGAAAAGAAGCCGTTGAACAAATTGCCCAAAACTACGGTGAGTTTACAGAGTTATGGCTAAACGAGTGCAAGAGGCGATAAAATGACTTCGTTGAGATCCTTATCCCCATCCTTAACAAGAATCACCACCGCCGCAGCAGTAGGCGCAGCGCTCCACATAGGTAAAGGAGACCCGGACAAAGTTGACCAAACCGCTCTGGATTTTTCTAGGGCAGTTCTAAACCAGACGGAAGTTGACGGCGAAGTAATCTGCTGCGAAGGACCCAAAGACAACGCTCCAGCGTTCAGTTACAAAGAAAAAGTCGGCACTGGCACTGGCCCTAAAGTGGAATTCGTCATAGACCAAGTCGACGGTACAACGGCGGCTTCCAAGGGAAAGAAGGACGCTATCTCAGCTTTAGCATGTGCGCCAGCAGGTTGTCTGCAAGTTCTTCCAGACGACGGATACTACTTCAAGATAGCAACCGACGGTCAATCCAAGGGCAAAATCTCACCCGACATGACCGTAGAAGAAATCGTGCAGACTGTGGCTTCCCAGAAGCATCGACCTATTTCAAATTTCACCGTCATCATGTTAGAGCGGGAGAGGCATAATGACTTGCTTGCTAGGCTAAGAAAAATGGGCGTAAGAATCATCCTGATAACTGACGGCGACATTGCAGGATCCATCGTTACTTGTCTACCCAATTCAGGCGTTGACTTGCTCATCGGCGCAGGCGCAGGCGCTGAAGCAACCATAGCTGCAACAGCCGTAAAATGCTTAGGCGGAACAATGCTCGTTAAGGTTTGGAAAGATAAAAAAGATGATGCAAACCGAATGCAGAGACTAAAAGCCGCAGGCGTCGACATCGAAAAAACCTATACCGAAGACGAATTGGCAAAGGGGAATGAAATGATCTTTGCTGCTTCAGGGATAACTAAAGGTGAAATGCTTGATGGTGTGCGATTTACTTCTTCGGGAGCAATCGTCAATTCTTTCTGCACAAGATTGCCAAGCGGGACTATTGAAAAATCAGAAACCATTTTGAAGTTCAGCGGACACCCAATTTATAGTCAAATAACTTAATTGTTCCCTCTTCCCTTCATTTTCTTTTGGTTTTGCTATTGGAGCGTTAGCAAAAATTTTTGTCAAAGAACAGATAGTAATGCCTAATTTTTCAACGGATAGAAAATGACGTACTCTATGCTATTCGGTTGGAATCGGTTGACCTGCTAACTTTGCCAACTCAAGATACCGCTGCTCAACGATTCCGCGCAGTTGCTTGCGTAGGTCTTCTCCAGCTACATTTCTTTTTTTCAACAAAGCTGCTTTTTTGGCTAATTCTTCATCACCGAGTCCTTTAAACCAGGCTTCAAAATCGCCGCGTTGCAGGTGGAATTCTACCGATGCCGCGTCCGCTCGGTCGAGTTTGTTTGCGAAATCTCTCAGGTTGTGTGCGTGGAGGCTTAGTGGTTTGCCTACGGTGACGTAGAAGTTGAATGCTTTATCGTGTGGTGCGTAGGCTAGTATTGCGGCGGCTTTTTCTTTAGTTGTTTCGGGTATGCCGAGGGCTCTTTTTCCTTTCTCTGTTATAACGTACAGTCCTTTCTCGGGTAAACTCGCACACCCCATTTTGATGAGCCCTAAAAGGTGCATATTGACTGGCTGGAACTCTTTTTTTGCTTCCTTGGCGATTTCCATAGCTTTCATCGGCTTCTCGTTTAGGAGCATGGTTTCCAGTATTTCTTGTTTCATAGGCGATAAACTCATTTCGGGCACCTGCTGTAAATGCTATGCAAAACGGTCTAATCAAAGTTTTCCTCTTGAATCAATGGCATTTTGGGTTCCAAGCGGTTGGCGCAGATAAGTAAAGCTTTAGTACAAAGGTTCATAATGCTAAATGAATAATGGTGACTTTAAAGACATGAAGATTGCCGTTTTTGTTTACGAGTACCCACCAAAAATCGTCGGTGGACTTGGCACTTATGCCGCGGAGATTACGCGCAAGTTTGTTTTAAACGATCATGATGTTACGGTTTTTACGATGAACGATGATGCTGGTTCTTTGCCGACTAGGGAGATTTGGCGTGGAATAGAAATCCATCGTCCGTTGCACATTGACATTTCAGATTCCCTGCCTGACGTGATTGCGGATGACATTAAGAAGTGGGGGAGGGGACTGCATTTGTTTGGCAAGCTGATGGTTTACAATTACTTGTCAGCGGCTAAACTCATCAACGAGTTGATTAAGAAAGAAGGCATGAAATACGACATTGTCGTCGCTCACGATTGGCTCTCCGCCATGGGTGGAATCACGGTTAAACGGGAAACTGGGATGCCGTTGGCTTTCCATGTTCACTCAACCGAGAAAGGGCGAACGTTGGGAAACGGCTCAAGCGTGGTTAGCAACATAGAGTTGCGCGCTGGCAAGATGGCTGACCTGGTTGTAACAGTCTCGTATGCCATGAAGGATGAGCTTATACAGCTTGGTTTTCCCAAAGAAAAGATTCAAGTCTGCTACAACGGGGTTGACCCGCAAAAGTACAATCCTGAAAACGTGTCCAAGCAGAACATTCAAAGAATCAGAAGCAAATACGGCATCAAAGATGACGAGTTAATGATTCTGTTTCTCGGACGGCTTGTCGCTGTTAAGGGCGTTGACAAGTTGATTATGGCTATGCCCCACATACTGACCAAGATTCCTAAGGCAAGACTGGTGGTTGTTGGCGTTGGCGACTTGCAGGAATACCTATCAAACCTGACCAGAACCATCAGGTTAGACGAGTACGTCAAGTTCTGCTTTGACTTCATCCCCGAAGAAGAGCGAATCCTGCATTATGCAGCCTGCGACATAGCAGTGTTTCCAAGCCACTACGAACCCTTCGGCATAGTTGCAATTGAAGCCATGAGCATGGAGAAACCCGTTGTCGTCGGCGCTGCTGGAGTTAGCGGAATGCGGGAAATAGTGATTTGCTGCGGCGAAGAACAATGCGGCTACCACATAGACCCAAACAACCCCTCCGACATTGCTTGGGGCGTAATCAGCGCATTGGAAAACCCTGAAAAACGAAAAATACTAGGCAAGAACGGCAGAAAACGCGTCTTAGCAGAGTTCACATGGAGCAAGATTGCCGAGAAAACCGTGGAGCTCTACGAAACAATCGTTAAACGGTAAATCCTTTGATTGACGACTTTGATTTAAAGCATCGAGTCGCAAGGGAAGCTGCCACCCTGCTTTATTTTGGAGCTGAAAAAGAGTACAAGCAAGCTAAAACAAAAGCTGCAGAAACATTCGGCGCCCACTTTTTACCTTCAAACCTTGAAATCGCCCTTGAATTGGACAAGATAGCGGAAGAAAACGAGGGCGCAAAAAGGAAAGAACGCTTAATCCAAATGCGCAAAGAGGCATTAGAAGTAATGCGGCTTCTTGGCGGGTTTTGTCCTGTTTTGATTGGGAGCGTTTGGCGTGGAACCATTAAGCAGGGAAGCGACATCGACATCGCCGTTTACACGGACGAGCCAGCAAAAATTGTAGGAATCCTCAAGGCTGGAGGGGTAAGGGTTTTGAAAACTGCTTGGACAACCGTTAACAAGCGTGGAGTAACCTTAGAGTCATTCCACATTTACGCTGAAACCTCATCGAAACATGGGCTTGAAATCGTAGTCCGCAACCGAGAGGAAGCGGGGAAAAAGAGGAAATGCGAAACCTTCGGCGACGAACTCAAAGGCTTAAACATCAAGGAACTCGAAAAAGTCCTCGACAACAACCCAACCCAACAGTTCATTCCCTCGTAATTCTCGCTGAAAACTGTTTTTTCATCAAAAAAGAAAATAAATAACCCTTCAAATATTATTTTTGTACACTGATGCAAGATGGCAACCGATAAAAAATCTCTCAAGAAAATATTTCCACACCTCTACGATGAGTTAGAAACGGGAGAAGTTAAAGTTCCGATTAACGCTGTACGTAAAAACCCATTGGAAGCTGAAGAAGCTGCTGTGGGCGAGGAATGTGAAGACTGCACCGAAGAAGAGTTTGCCCCATGCACTGAAACGCCTGATAAGCTGCGCCATTTTAACCCTTCCGCCGTGGACTTTATTCGCCGATGCGACACGGAAGCGCAGGCGGAGGAAATTATTGCTTATCTGCAGAAGAAAGGAGAAATAACCCAGGAGAACGCCGAACAGCTGCGGTGCCAGCTTAAGCGGGATGGCGTACGAAGTTTCGGTTCCAAAAAAGAAGAGAACCATTACTTTAGAGAAGGCGGCATATACTAAACCACCCTTCAACCCTTATGCCTTCGCAAGTAAAGAATAACTCCTAAACAAGTATCGACTGCTGAACCAGCGGCATATTTAGAGCCTAATAGAAATACGATGCAGAAACCTAAGAGGGGTAGGTCGATTGGCGTTTTCCGCTGCAATTAGTAGTTGAAATTGGGTGCTTTATATGAGGGAGGGGGAGGTCGCTGTGAGCACTATCCTTTTCCAAATGAGCCCTAAGGGTTGGTGTTTTTGTCGGAAAATTAATAAAGTAAGAGACTCTTGTACAGCCTTATAGAAATAGGTGATTATTAATGACGATAAAAGTTGGAATTAATGGTTTTGGAAGAATTGGAAGACTTCTCTATAGAGCAGCAATCGAAAAGAACGCTAAAATCGATTTTGTAGCCATCAACGACTTGGCAGACGCAAAGACTAACGCTCACTTGCTCAAGTACGATTCAGTGCACGGACGCTTTCCAGGCACTGTTGAAGTAAAAGGAAACGACCTGGTCGTTAACGGAAAAGACCTCAAATGCCTCAGCGTAAGAGACCCCGCACAACTGCCATGGAAAGACATGGGAGTTTACTTAGCAGTCGAATCCACAGGCTTATTCACTAACCGTGAAGGCGCAAGCAAACACTTAGCTGCAGGAGCAAAAAAAGTCCTCATTTCAGCCCCGGCAGAAAACCCCGATGCAACCTTCGTTTTAGGCGTCAACGACAAAACATACGACACAGAAAAACACAACATCATCTCAAACGCCAGCTGCACAACCAACGGCTTGGCACCAATCAGCAAAGTTTTAGCTGACAACTTTGGCTTAGAGAAAGCTTTCATGACAACCTGCCATAGCTACACAAACGACCAGAAAATCCAAGACATAGTCCACAAAGACCTCAGACGCGCAAGAGCAGCAGCAATAAACATCATCCCGACAGGCACGGGCGCAGCAAAAGCAATCGGCTTAGTTTTGCCAAGCTGTGCTGGAAAAATGAACGGCATATCCCTGCGTGTTCCAACCCCAGACGTATCCATCGTTGACTTGGTTGCAGTGCTAGGCAAAGAAACGACTAAGGAAGAAATTAACGCGGCTATGAAGAAAGCAGCTGAAGGAGAACTCAAAGGCATACTCCAGTACACTGAGGACCCAATCGTGAGTTCTGACGTACTTCACAGCACTTACAGCAGCGTTTTCGATGCAGGCTTAACCATGGTTTTGGGCGAAAAGAGCAACTTCGTGAAGGTCTTCGCATGGTACGACAACGAATGGGGCTTTAGCAACCGCATGGTTGACTTCATCGAAATGGTCGGCAAAAAAGCAGGCTTCAAATAAGCAAACAAGCTTAAATCCATCCTTCTTTTCCTTTTTTAAATTAAACAGAGACGTGAACAACATGGCAAAGTACAAAACACTTGACGATTTCAACGTTAAGAACAAAGTTGTCTTAGTTAGAGTTGACTTTAACTCAGAAATCGACCCAGCCACCAAGAAGGTTACAAGCGATGTGCGGATTCGCGCCCACGCAGAAACAACCCTCAAAGAACTCGCGGAGAAAGGCGCCAAAACCGTGGTCCTCGCGCATCAGGGACGCAAAGGCGACCCAGACTACACGCCACTCAAAGAACACGCCGAGATACTCGGGAAAATCCTCAAGTGCCCAGTAAAATACGTCGACGATGTCTTCGGCGACAAAGCCAAAACCGCCATTAAGAACCTGAAGGGCGGAGAAATCCTGGTTCTCGAAAACGTGCGCAGTTGGGATGGAGAAACCAAGAGCGGTACACCAGAGCAACAAAGCAAGACAGAGCTTGTGCAGAACCTTGCGCCTCTGGCAGATTTGTTTGTTAACGATGCTTTTGCTGCTGCGCACCGAGGGCACGTTTCCATGGTTGGCTTCACCGCCGTTTTGCCAAGTGCGGCAGGGCGCATCATGGAACGCGAACTGAAATCGCTCAGCAAAGCGCTGGAAAAGCCCGAGAAGCCATCCGTTTACGTTATGGGCGGAGCAAAAGCCGACGACAGCCTTGAAATCAGCAAGTACGTTTTAGGCAAAGGCATCGCGGATTATGTTCTCACAGGCGGCGTAACCGGACAATTGTTCCTTGCAGCCAAAGGCGTTGATTTGGGCAAGGGAAACATGGGTTACCTGGCAAAGAAAGAGTTGATGGGCTTGATTCCAGGCATTAAAGCGTTAGAGGAACAGTACGGCGATAAGATTCTTGTTCCAGTTGACCTCGCATTAGACGTGAACGGGAAACGCAAAGAAATCCCAGTCACCAAGTTGCCCACAGAAAACTCCACCATGGACATCGGCGCCAAAACCGTCGAAAACTACGCAAAAATCATCTCAACCGCCAAATCCATCGTCGTCAGCGGACCAATGGGCGTCTACGAAAACAAAGAATTCAACTATGGCACCAAAAAAGTCTTCGAAGCCATCGCAAACAGCAAAGCCTTCAGCCTAGCAGGAGGCGGAAACACCATCGCAGCCATCCAAGAATACGGCTTGAGCAAAAAAATCGGGTACATTAGCACGGCTGGCGGAGCACTAATCGAATTCCTCATGGGCAAAAAGCTTCCGGGCGTTGTCGCGCTGGAAACAGCAGTTAAAACCAAAAAAATCTAACCCTTTTTCCTTTTTTGTTTTTCTTTAAAAAAACAAATTAACAACTTCCAAAAACAAACAGTAACCAATTGTAACTTTCTACTGTAGTTCCTGCTTAGAAAATCTCTAGTGCTCTTGTAGTCTATACCCCCTCTATTTATAGGCCGAAAGAAAAAAGTCGTCTACTACTCTAAGCGACCTACCCCCTCCCTTATATATAGAACTAAGCGCTGGTAGAACAGAAAGATCAGAAGGAAAAGATTTGATTCAGGGTTTCTAAAATCGTTGCCAAGTCTTTTGCTATGTAGTCTGGCTCTTCTTTGCTCTCTAAGAGGTCTTTTAACGTGTTAAATTGTGATGGAACAAAAATGGTTTTTAGTCCTGTTTGTTTGGCTCCTTTGATGTCTTCGATTGGGCTGTCGCCGATGTAGACGGCTTCATGCGCTCCAACTTGGAGTCGGTTTAGGGCATCTTGGAATATGAGGCGGCTTGGTTTTCGCCACCCAACTTCCTCTGAAACCACGACCACGTTGAAGAATTCGCTTATGCCTACTTTTCTTAGGCTTTTGTAGATGACTGGTGCATAGGTGAAGTTTGAAATTAACGCTACTTTGCATTGCAGTTGGGCTTGTTTGATTAGTTTTTTTGCACCCTCATTCAGTTCAAGGGTGTCTATGAAGTCTTTGAAGAAAACGTTGAGTGCCGCTTTAATTCGGGGGTCATCCGCTGCGACTTTGAAGTCCAGATTGCACAGCGCTTCTGCCACCCAGACGGCGTTTGTTACTTCTTTTAGCTGTTCGTAGCGTATTTTGCGGTATTTCTCATGCGCCAAAATGTAAGCAGCCAAAAACTTGTCTTTGGCAACATCAAAGCCCTCGTTTACCAAGGCATCGTGCAGTTTTTCGCGTGAGGCGTCCATGGTGTAGTTTCTGCAGTTGACCAAGGTGCCGATGTAATCGAAAATTACAGCTTTGCAGGGCATTTTAAGGCGCTCTCTTTTTTGCTAAGATGACGCTGTCGGCTATTTGCCGGATTTTTTTGCCAACCGCAGTGTTAAGCAACTTGGCTACGTCGCCGATGGCATCTTCAACCTGCGGGTCAAAGGGGATTTCGCCAAGGTACACTAACCCTAACTTTCCTGTTTCGCCTGTGATGCCTTTTGCCTTGTCCATTTTCATGTTCTCGACAACACCGATGATGGGCATCTTCAACTCGCACAGCAGAGCTACTTGCTTCTTCACGGTTTCAAACGCCAACAATGAAGGCGTGGTAACGATTAGAAACTCTATCCGCTTAATGAGCCTAACCAGGTCGAGGATTGCGTCGCCGATTCCCGGCGGCATATCAATCACCAAAAAATCAAGCGTACCCCACTGCGTAACCGTTAGGAGCTCGATTAGGGCGTTTGAAACATCGGCTCCACGCAACGGTGCGGGGTTATCGCCGACAAAATAGATGAGCGACATGTATTCTAAGCCGTGGACTGTGGGTGGCACGAGGCCTTTTTCTTCTTTGGGTTGCACGTTTTGGGCGCCGAGGATAATGTGGGTTGAGGGACTTGTGAAGTCTATGTCGAATAAGCCTACTCTGTAACCGCTCTTGGCAAGCGTTAACGCCAGCGTGGTTGCGACCATGCTTTTGCCCACGCCGCCTTTGCCGCTTGAAACCGCGATAATCCGGCTTATCCCACTTAAACGATGGCTAATCACGCTTATCCGCGGGTCAACCATCCCTATTTAGCCCCTTTTATATCTTGAAGCCAAACTCCGCGTCCGCAGACGATTTCAAAGTCAGGACTGCCACATTTGGGACACTTAATGTAAGTGTGCGCTACCTCAGGAACAAAATGGATGGCTTCAGCCGTGGCTTTGTCGAGTTTTTTGAAGTTGAACTGCCATGCGGTGCCGCAAACCCTGCACTTAAGCGTGGACTTCGCCTTCAAAATACGGAATTTAGCGCTCTTAAAAATATCCGACTTCATCTGCGAGAGAGCAAAACGCAGAATCGGGGGCTCAACTTGCTGAAGTTCGCCGACTTTTATGGTGACCTCTGTGACTTCCTTCAACTTTTCCTGCTCGGCGATTTGTTTTGCGGATGTGAGGATAGCTTCAGCTAGTGCCCATTCATGCATAAACCTAACCTATCTTTTTCATCTTTAAAAGAATATTGTGTAAATGCCAAGAAAAAGCCTGATTTAAGCTGTGAAGACCAGTTTATGGTTAGCTTTAAATCTGCTTCGCCAATTACTTTTATGTTGTCTTTTACAAAGAAAAGTGGCGGTTTCTATGGAAAAACAAATTAAAGTTCTGGCTTTTGCTGGCAGCCTAAGGAAGGGTTCATACAACAAAGCCCTAGTCCGCGCCGCCGTGGAGGTAGCGCCTGAGAACGTATTAATCGAAGTTTTTGACTTGGAAGGGATTTCGCCGTTCAATCAGGACTTTGAAGGCAATCCGCCTCAACGGGTTGTGGAGTTTAAGGAGAAAATCAGAAACGCCGACGCTCTCTTAATTGCTACCCCAGAGTACAATTATTCGGTTCCGGGAGTTCTTAAGAACGCGATTGACTGGGCTTCAAGACCCAGAGCGGATACGCCTCTTGAAGGCAAACCCGTCGCCATCATGAGCGCCTCAACCGGGAGGTTCGGCGGCGCCAGAGCGCAATATCACCTGCGGCAAACATTCATTTTCCTTAACATGCAACCCGTTAACCGCCCCGAAGTCATGCTATCAGATGCACCGCACAACGTAGATGCAAACGGAAACGTAACCAACGAGCAAACACGACAACTCATCAGGCAGTTGCTCGAAGCGCTCGCAGCATGGGCCATTAGGCTCAAAGAAAAGCCCCAATAAACTATCACTTCCACAGTTTTATGCGTTGATTCAGCAAAGCCTTAAAATGGCAAGGTGCCACAAAAGGGATTGGCGTTACAACATGAGAGTCATAGCTGACCTGCACATTCATGGCCGATACAGCCGAGCAACAAGCGAACAAATGAACATACCCGAAATCGCGAAGTACGCAAAAATAAAGGGATTGAACCTAGTGGGCACGGGCGATTTTACTCATCCGCAGTGGCTCAAAGAAATCAAGGAAACACTCATGCCCGAACAGGATTCAGGGCTCTTCAAATTAGCACACGCGGACTCTCCTATGCGTTTCATGCTGACAACCGAAGTTTGCACCATCTTTGATTACAAGGGCGAATCAAAAAAAGTCCACCACGTCATCCTAACCCCAACCTTGGAAACCGCTGTCCAGATTAATGAACGGCTTGCGTGTTTTGGCAGTTTAGCTTCTGACGGCAGACCCATCCTGAACGCGACCGCACCACAACTCGTTGAGGAAGTGATGGCGGTTTCGGGCGAGAACGTGGTTTTTCCAGCGCACGCTTGGACACCATGGTTTAGCATCTTCGGAGCCTTCAGTGGCTTTGACACCGTAGAAGATTGCTACCAAGATATGACCAAACACATCCACGCACTGGAAACGGGCTTGTCGTCTGACCCAGCGATGAACTGGCGCCTCAGCAAACTCGATAAGTTCGCGCTGGTTTCGAACAGTGACTGCCACAGCTTTTGGCCGTGGCGCATCGGCAGGGAAGCCAACGTTTTCGAACTGGAAAAATTCACCTACAAACAAGTCACCGACGCCATCGTCGCCAACGATTCTTCGCGCTTCAAGTTTACTATCGAAACCGACCCGGCATATGGCAAATACCATTGGACTGGACACCGAAACTGCAAAGTCTCCCTCTCACCCCAAGAAGCCATAAAATTTGGCAACGTTTGTCCTGTTTGCCGCAGAAACCTCACCAAAGGTGTAGAGCAACGCGTTGAGGAACTCGCCGACCGGCCAGCCGACTTTAAGCGTGATGGCGCGCCTGGGTTTTTGCGTTTGCTTCCGCTCTCCGAAATCATCGCGACGGTGCTTGGGACTGATTCGCCTTCGACTCAGGCGGTTTGGAGAAACTATAATTTGCTGACTGAGAAATTCGGCGACGAATACCATGTGCTTATTGATGCGCCTTCTGATGCGTTGGCTCAGGTGGTGGATGCTCCGATTGCTCAAGCCATCGTCAAGGTTAGGAATGGCACCGCCAAGGTTACGCCTGGATACGACGGCGTGTACGGTCAACTGGTTTTAGGCATCGATGCGCCGCCAGCGGTTAAGCCTAAGCCCAAACCAGCGCAGGCGACTGTTAAGCAGAAGAGCATGAGTGATTTCTGGTAAAGCCATCCGTTTCCTAAACAAAACGATTTAATTCCCAAACAGTTCTAGTTAAAACGTTAACCCTTACAAAGGACGTTTACTCTTGAAAGACCTTCTCACCAAAATCAACAACACAGCCACCCAAAAGTACGGAGCACAATACGCCGAAGCCCGAGCCCAAAAACTCTACAAAACCATGCTTACCCTAAAAGAGGAACGGGTGGAAGCCGCTAAGCAAGGCATCGAAAACGGAGTTGCCTTGCGGGTGCTGGTGAATGGGGCGTGGGGTTTTGCTTCCGTGGGCTCGTTTGACAGCGCTATTTTGGAAGGTGCTGTTTCGGACGCTTGCAGGATGGCTAAATTGGCAAGCGAGCGATTAAAAACGCCGATAAAGCTTGCAGATGCCAAAGTCGTTAATGACCGCGTCATATCCAAACCAAAGAAGAATCCATCTGACATTCAGATGGAGGATAAAATAAAAACCGCTCTCGCAGTGAATAAGACGAGTTTGGGCTTTGATAAGCGCATTAAAAGTTGCTCAATAGATTATCTTGATTTGACTGGCTCCAGTTTTTTTGTGAACAGTGAGGGCACATGCGTTGAGCAGGATAAGTTGTATGTTTGGGCAAGGATAACTGCTTCAGCCGTAAACGAGGGCGTCTTCACTTTTAGCCGCGAAGAAATTGGCTCCACAACAGGCTATGAACTGTTCGACGAGCAAAACCCCGAATCGTTGGGAGTGAAGGTTGCGAAGCGCGCCATTGAACAGCTAAACGCTAAATCCCCGAAAGGCGGAAAGTTCCCCGTAGTTTTGGGACCGAACGTTGTTGGAGTGTTTGTGCATGAAGCCTTTGGACATTTAGCCGAGGCGGATTTGGCTCTTTCGGGCGGTGTGTTGGCGAGTAATTTTGGGAAAAAGATTGGTTCTGACTTGGTCACGTTCTATGATGATGGCACGATTGAGGGTGCGTTTGGCGCATTCAAGTATGATGATGAAGGCGTTGCAAGCCACAAAACATTGCTCATAAAAGACGGCGTCGTAACGGGCTTGATGCATAACCGCGAAACCGCGCAAAAATTCAACGCTGAACCCACCGGGAACGCTAGGGCGGAGGACTTCCGCGTGGAACCAATCATCCGCATGCGCTGCACCTACATGGCGCCAAGAGACCAAACATTTGAAGAATTAATCGAAGATGTAAAGTCGGGTTATTACTTTAAGAGTTTTAGAGGCGGTCAAGCTAACCTTGACGGCACCTTCCAAGTCGGCATCCAAGAGGGCTACGAAATAGTTAACGGCGAAATAGGCGCCCCAGTCCGCAACGCATCCATAAGCGGAAACACCCTAGAAACCTTGCACCACGTCAGTGGCGTAGGTAAAGATTTCCTGTTGGACCCAGGTCGGTGCGGAAAGGGCCAGACAGCTTTTATTAGTGATGGTGGACCCCACATTAAAATCAATGAGGTGGTTGTCGGTGGCAGTGCTTGAAAAAAACACAATGATAAGTTTAGCAGAGAATGCGGTAAACGCGGCTCTGAAAAAAGGCGCCCAAGAAGCGGAAGCCTACGTTTACGAGGGACAAGCCACAAACATAGGAATCGAACTGGGACAAATCAGCAAAACCAACAGGATAATTGACCGAGGTTTGGGCATTAGAGTAGTCGCCAACAAAGCGATAGGTTTCGCTTACACAAACATCGTTGATGATGCAAAAGCTGTTGAGAGCGCTGTTTCTAGTGCATTGAGTGCGGCGAAGGCAAGTAAACCTGACCCAGACTGGAACGGGCTCCCACAAAAGAAACCTTACTCCTCGACCGAGAAAACCTTTGACCAAAAAATCGTGGCGCTCAGCTCAGAAGACCTAGTTAACATTGCCTCGACTATGCTGGATGCGGCTGGACAAGTAGACAAGCGAGTTTTCCCCATTGAAGGCGGCGTAGGCAGCGCTTACATTTCGAACGCCATCGCCAACTCCAACGGCATAACAGGTTTTGATAGGGGAACAGTGATAGAGTGCAGTTTGGCAACGTTGGCTAAGGAGGGCGGTTCAGTTACGCCTGTGTGTTTCGAGTTTAACGCTGCAAGAAACTACAACCTTGACCCTGTTTGGGTTGGAAAAGAAGCGGCGAAACTGGCGGTTTCAGCCCTAAAAACCAAGTCAGTTGAAACCAAATCCGGCAAAGTGATTCTAACCCAGTTCGCGCTGCAGGACCTTTTATCTTATACTTTAGTCAACGCCATTAGAGCTGATAGCGTTCAGAGGGACCAGTCGCCGTTTAAGGGGAAAATCGGAGAAAAAGTTGCTTCAGAAAACCTAACCATTTACGATGACGGCTTGTTCGCTGGTGGGCTTCGCACTTCTGTTTTTGACGGAGAAGGCGTGCCGCATCAGAAAACAGCAGTCATAGAGAAGGGTGTTCTGCGCAACTTCCTGTACGATAACTATTCAGCGAAGAAGGAGGGCAAAGAAAGCACAGGTAACGCTTCAAGGGCTGGATACCTGTCAACGCCCAGCATAGACACCACAAACTTCCACATAATGCCAGGAAACAAAACGTCGGACGAAATGCTAAGCGAAGTGGACGATGGCTTAATCGTCTACTACCTGCAAGGCGCACACAGCAGCAACCCTGTCAGCGGCGAATTCTCGGTCGTTGCAACCCCAGCATGGAAAATCAAAAACGGAAAAATCACCCATTGTTCTCGGGGAGTTATGTTGGCTGGCAACATCTTTGAACTGCTCAAAAACGTTAGCGTAGTCGGTTCCAATGAACGGCAGATGGGCTCGATGATTGCTCCGTGGATTGAGGTTGAAAATGTTCGAGTGATTGGAAAATGAGTTACAGATTCTAATCGCGGCAGGTTCAACAAGTTTCCACTGCAGCCACCGCATAGTATGCGATAATTTATCGGTGTACATTAGGGGTGGAGGGTGTAAGATTTCTGATTTATTCTCTTCCGGGCAATAATTACTGTAGACGTAAGCAAGAGTAAAACTAAAATCAATGTAATTCCGAGCGCTTGGCGGGGGAATTCTGGTGCAGAAAATGGTTTGCTTGAATCGTTTGTAGAAGTTGGTTTTGCAGATTGAGGGGGTATATCTGAAGCTTGCGGGGAGGAGTTTGGCCAAAGTGAGGGTGTTGGCAGTTTTGATGAAGATGAATCTGTCGTTGCAGGTGAAGGCGTTAATGTGGGTATAGGTGTCGGAGTTGGTGCTGGAGAATCGGTAGGAGTTGGACTTGGGGTTTGGGTGTCTGTAGGTGACGGTGTAGATGTGGGTGTCGGAGTGGGCGTTGGACTAGACGTAGGGGAAGCTGTCGGTGTCGGAATGAGGATGGGGGCAGGAGTGGGAGTAGGATTAGGCGAAGGAGTTGGCGTCGGAGATGGAGACGGCGTTGGAGTAGGAGCAACAGTTGGCGTTGGAATTACAGTAGGCGTCGGGCTGGGATATCCGTAGGCGAGGGCATAGATGTAGGTGTCGGAGTGGGAACGGGTGTAGGAGTTGGAACAGGTATAGGTGAAAAAGTTGGCGTCGGAGTAGGAGCAGCAGTTGGTGTTGGACTTGGCGTTGGAGTCACAGTAGGCATAGGCGTCGGAGTCGGTGGCGGTCCAATTTGCTGTGTTATCGCAAACGTTTGTTCTGGACCATCAGAGTAAAAAATCATACCCTTTGAGTTACTTGAAAGCACGTTAGAGTGATGTAATGACTGGGAAATACCGGTGGCTTTTATGATTTGCCAGTTTACGCCATCGTCGCTTGCGACTATCCTTGAGGTGCCTGAGTAGAATTCCGCTGTGCTCGAGAAGAGCATTGTTTTGTTTAGCCAGACTGCCGAGATTACTGGGAAGTCACAGTCTGAAGGAAAAGTATAGACTGTTTGAGGGGTAAAGGCGACGTTTGAGCCGTTATCGTAGAATCGGTCTATGCGGTTGACTTGATAAGCCTGGTCTGTGCCAAGGTAAACCCAGTTGTCGTTAAACAGCATCAGGGAGTGAATTGTGGGGCCATAGCCCTGAATTTCTGCTGGTCGGTTAATAACAATACTCCAGGTTTTTCCAAGGTCTTTGCTTCGGAAGATTCGTTCGCATTGTGTGTTGTTATAGCCTTGTGCCCATTCTGAAGTAGCCACGTAGAGATAGCCGTTTGCAGGGTTAAATTTTACGTTATGTAGATGTACTGAACCGAATGTCTGAATTATAGTCCACGTTGCTCCGTCATCAGCGCTTTTTAAAACTGATGGAAGTAGCGGTGAAATACTGTTGCTGTAGGTGGCGGTGTAGAGGTTTCCTGATGAGTCTTGTGTCATGGCGATGTAGAAACCATCGTTTTGGGTACCGTTAGTGTTAAGGACTTGTGTGAAAGAAGAACCAAAGTTAGTGCTTCTGTAGAGCCTATTTGTGCCTGGAACTGAAACAAACAGTGTGTCGGGTGAATCCACGAAAATGGGCAATACATAACCAGTAACGGCACTAGTAGGGTTTGGTTGTTTTGGGAACTGGTAAATTAGCCTAAAGGATGTTCCGTTATTGTCACTTCTGTATAAGTTGTAATTGTTATCGCCTGCAAATAGGGTACCGTTAGCCGCGAAAGTTGATCCGAACATTTGAGCTGTAAAGCTTGGGAAAGATGTTATCTGAAGTTGGCTTATGGAAGCATTAGCTTCGAAAAGCAAATAAAAAACAATTATTGAACAAAAAACANNGAGTTGACCATTGTTTAGGTAATTTTACGTTAATGCAGAGGGGGATAGTACCGCTTATTTCCCATTTAGACTAGTAAGTGTTTCTAGTGAAAGAGGGATATAGTCTTTTTTACGTGCCAGAGGTTAATTGTTTAGAGGTTTAAGCCCAGAAACTCTTGGAGTACTCGCCTAAAACGCCTTCGTATATGCCCTTGGTCTGCCGGGCGATTTTCTCCCAATCATATTTTTCTTGGACTCGCTTGTATGCATTGTCCTTGATGCTTTTGGCGTAGTTTTCATCTAGCAAGACCTTTGCTATACCCCAAGCCAGCGAATCAGGGTTGTTGGGGTAAACCTTAACGCCTGTAACGTCATGTTCGATGATTTCTGATAAGCCGCCAGTATCGGATGCAACAACAGGACTCTGTGCAGCCATAGCTTCCAACGCAACGATACCGAACGGTTCAAAGAGCGATGGCACAACAGACACGTCAGCACACTTCTGCAGTTTAAGCAAAGTTGCCTCATCCATAAAGCCTTCAAAGAGCACTTTATGCTCCAAGCCCATGCTACGAACGATGTTTAAGAGTTGCTCTTTCATGTAGCCGCTGCCCACGATTATGAATTTAGCGTCAACTTTACTGAGGATTTTTGGCACGGCGTTAATCAGGACATGGATACCTTTCTCGTAAACTAAGCGCCCGACGAAGAGGACGATTTTTTCTTCAGGCAAAGCAAACTTGCTTCGGAAATCCTTCAAATCGCCATCGCCGTCGTAACAATGGATGTTTACTCCGTTGGGAACCATGACTAGCTTGTCGCTGGGTAAGCCGAAAGCATATTTTACGTGTGAAATCATGTAGTCGCTGCAGCAAATTACTTTCCAAGCCTCATACGTGAGCCATGCCTCAGTTTCATGGATCATTTTTTCAGTGGTGGTATGTAACCCATCTCTTCTACCCATCTCGGTTGAATGCATGGTCACCAGAAGGGGCCTTCTGAAAACATGCTTTAAGCCGATACCTGCGTTTGCCACGAGCCAATCATGCGCATGGAAAACGTCGATTTTGTCGGCAATCTTGCGTGTCAGAACGGCTGTTTCTTTCTGCATGTTCATGTTCATCAAGTAAACCCATGTGGCAAAGTCGGGTGAAGGGTTCTTGTAGGAATCAATTCTGTAGACTTCCACGCCGTCGATTACTTCGTGGGCGGGTGCTCCTGGGAAGTCGCAGGTTACCACGTAAACTTTCACGTCTTGTTTGGCTAAGTGTTTGGATAGAAAGTAGATGTGGGGTGATATGCCTCCGATTACTCTTGGCGGAAACTCCCAACTCAGCATCATGACGCTTAGTTTATCTTTCATTCTTTTGCCTCCGCCACGCCATTGTATAGTTTTAGGACTTCTTTTATCCAAGAATTGGGGTTTGTAGAGATGACTGTTATTTTTTCTTTGGGAACCTTGTAAATCTTAATGACCTCATCTTTCATCCATTCGGATTTTACGCTTATTCTTGCTGCTTCAAAGAAGCCCAGCCATTCGATGCTTTTGATTGCCATGCTGTAGGATGAGTTAGCGTTGGGGGAACGGTGGTCTTCTAGGCTTTCAACCGAGTAAACGAACGGTATGCCAAGGCCGCTTTTGAGGGTTACCGCTGCCGGGATAAAATGCCAATCGTAAACGTCTATGAGGTCTACTTGTTTGTTTTCTTCATAGTAGATGTTGGCTGCAGCCCGCTCGACTTCTTGATTTAAGGTTAATACCCAGGTTAAGACGCCGATGTGGGTTCGCACGGGATTGGCTACTCTGAATGTTTTTACGCCGCTTGGTTCTTGCGTTTGATCGGTTGCGGAGTCATCGTAGGTTACAACATTAACATCCACTTTACTGTTGGCAAGTTGGGTTGATAGGGCGCTGACATATCCAGAGAGTTGACCTACCACTCGAGGCGGATACTCCCAAGAAAAAATTACGGCGCGCATATTTCCACTACGTGAAAAGCGAGCAGACCTTAATTATTCCTCGTCCATTAAGATAATACCGTTTCTTGCCTTCATTGTCATAGAAACTTTCAGCGAACCCCTCAGACTTGTATCGGTCCAGAATGCTTTCAATTTCGTTCGGGTCTCTCTGCAAAAGCCGTGCTACTTCCTCGCCTCGCCGAGCTAAATCAGCTGCGGTAGCGCACAAGTTGTGCAATGTCTGTAAGACCTTGTCTGGAAACGGAAGCTCGTCTCTCATTTTAAATGCACCGTGCCACCNNTTGCTTTGGGCAGTGTAACGCTTTTTTGCGGAATCAACTATTGCTTTTCTTAGTTTCTCCCCTGTTTCTTTTGAAGCCTTGAGTTCTTTAAGTTTAGATGCTAATTTTTTGTCTTTAAGCGAGCTTCGTGCCCAACTTTCAAAATCGCCGTTTTCAACATGGAACTCTATGGCTTTGATGTTTACCTCTATGAGTGCTTTGGTGAAGCCTTTTAGGCTCCAAGCCATGGTGCCCGTGTAATATTCTTTTCCAACGCCTGTGTAGAACATGAATGGCTCGTTAGCCGTTATGATTGCTAGTCTTAGCCTCGCCTCGAAATCGTTGAGTAGTGTTTGTGCGGCTACGAAAGCATCCATGGGCGACTCGTATGGGCTAAAGTATGAGTGGACTTCTCCAGGTCCTCCGCCTGCGGTAAACATGTAGTATAGGTGGTCGCTTGTTTGGAAGTCGCGCCAAAGCCTGAGAAACTCGCCGTCGTCCGCTTCCTTTATGAACGGTTCCAACCTGCGCAAGGTGGTGTAGTATGCCCATTGCATAACGTTGCCAAGCCACCCAGACTGGTCTCTTTGAATGTCAGCCCAAGAAACGGTGCCTCCATCCTCTGGAACATCGATTTCTCCTGCCGAAGCATGCTTATCCACCACCTCGGAAGGCGTAACCATCTGCAAATGGTCGAACTTTAGAATCTCGTCTGGGAGGTGCTGGAGGAAGCTGTGGATGCCTGTTTCGGGCCAATGGTGTTCGCCGAAGGTTTCGTAGTCGGGGAAGATGTTGATGCATTCGCCCTTGGTTTCTGATAGCCACCTCGCGTACTTGTCCGCGGTTAGCGGCCACTCTGGCCACCACCTCGCCGAAAACCTAAAGCCAATATCATCCGTCAACTTGTAATTGCGAAGCAGCACGCGGATTTTTTTGGCGCCTTTAGGAGTGTAGATGTAGTTTGGTGATTTTCCGCCAAGAATCTTTTCAACGCCTTCCGTGTAGATGCCCTTGTAGCCTATGCTCTCAACAGTTTTGGCGATGGTGTTGTTGTAGAGCAGTTCAGTGTTCTCGAAAACCTGCGGCGTGTACCCCAGCAAGTCCTTTACGGTTTGCCTGTGCATTTTGGCTTGTTCGATGAATTCTTCTTTTTCTGGGTAGAGGCTGGCGATGGAGTGGTAGTAGGTTTGGTTTAGAAACTCCACGCGTCCCGAAGCTGAGAGTTGTCTGAAACTTTCCAGCAGATCCTTGTCGAACATTTCACATTGTTCAAGAAAAACGCCTGAAACGCTAAAGGAAACTTTAACCTGTTTGCGGTCATGCTTGTGTCTGTCTATTTCGTCGAGCAGTATCTGGTTTGAGGGAAAATAGCATTTGCGTGCGGCACGCTTGAAGATTTCCCTGTCAACCTCGGTATCAAAGTAATAGTTGAACAATTCGTTTTTCGATAAGCGCCTTAAAACTTTGCCTTCCCAGAACAGGTTTCGCCTTAGCCTATGCGGCTGGTGAACTTCAAAGACAAACACAACATCGGTCATTACACTTAGCCTCTAAACTAAACCATATCAGACGCTACAGTTATTTCTAATTTACGTTCCACATTCAATTCTGCTCGAGACGGCAAGGGTGGCGAAGGTAAAAACACAAAACAGCTAACCAATCAGGTCATCGCTAGGGGTCAACTTAGTGGACGCTTAGTTGGCGCTTTATAAAAAAGATAGAGATTATCTGGCTTGAAATTTCTATATTAAAGTTTTGCGGCGAGGCAACCGTTATCTTTGGGCTTTCATAAAGGTTTGCTGAGGCTCTGGAACTCTTTTAGGAGAAAAGAACGCAAAATGCAAAAATGCGCCCACTATGGCTATTGATAGTGAATTTTAACCAAAGCCTTCTCAGCCCTTGTTTTTCTCCATTAATTTTCAAAACTAAAAAAGGGGAAAGTTTATTTTTGTTTGACATTTCTATGCGACGGTTGGTCGTTGTTTTCTTACTGCGAGCAACATTACAACGCCAACTATGGCTATTGCAACAATGATGCCTGCGATTGCTGGAACAAAGTATTGGTCAGCGACAGATTGTATTGGTACCGGTGTTGGTGTTGGTGTTGGCGCTGCTGGGTCAACTGCGAAGCTTGTTTCTGCGGATGAGCCATAGTAGGATGTGGCGCCTGCGAATGTTGCGGTAACCGTGTATGATCCTGTGATGTCAGGTGTCCACTGGTAGCTGAATGCGCCGCTTGCGTCACTTGTTGTTGTGCCGATGGTTTGGGAGTTGTTGTTAGAATCAACAACACTGAGTGTGACTGGGACACCAGTGGTGTTTGTCGGTTTTGCCATCTGCATATATGCATATGCCATGAATGCGCTCATGCTGTCCTCAGATACTGCTGGAAGTCCCTGTGGGAATTTTGCTACTATTCTGTCATCAGTTGTGCCTGGAGATTTGTCATATACTGAGCCCTCGATTAGCACGCTGGATCCGAAGTCTGAGACTTTAGGTGATGCGGTGACTGATGTTTCTGTCTGTCCCTTGTAGAAGCAGTATTGGCGGTTGTCATAGAAGTTGGTTGCGATAAGTTTGCCGTCAGCTATGAGTCCCTGCATGTTAAAGCCAGGTGACCAGAATGGTATGCTCCAGACTGTCTCGCCTGTAGTTGCGTTAAGGCACCACATTTGTTTGCCCTGGTAGTATGGGGGGTTTTCACTGTGTTCATCGTTGCCTGCGAAGACGTAGCCGCCGCCCGCTGCAATTGCCGAGAAGAATGGCTGATAACCGTAGGGTGTTTCATAGCCCACTGCGTTGTAGCCTCCCTTCCAAGCCATCTGGCCTGTTGTCACGTTGAAAGCGTAGACATAGCCATTGTAGGTTGGGAAGTAAGCTAATCCGTATGCAGCAGCGTGTGAGTAGCACCAGAAGCTTCCCCACGGATATTCGGTGACGGAGGTGTTGTAGAGCGTTTTTCCAGTTCTTATGTCAATGCCTGCTAGGGGTCTGAGCCCTTGTTGGTTGGGGTCACCGTAGTAAAGTGGGTAGACATATATTCCGTTTTCGAGCACATCTGCACTTGTGGCAAATGGAGCATCGGTTTGTCCGTATGTTTTTGTCCACAGCGTGGCGCCGGTGTTGATGTCAAAGGCACCGCAGCTACCGCCGCTTGTGCCTATGCCGAAGTAGAAGCCTATGCCAAGGTTATCGTCTATCGATGTGACACCGGAGAACGGGTAGCTGACGTTCCAGGCGATTCTGCTTGTAAAGTTGGTGCTGCTGCCTTGTGTAGTCCATTTAATCATGCGTCTGCCATCGCCTGTTCCGTTTACGCTGTAAACGAATTGTTGCATACCGAGGCTGTTCCCCTCTGAAGCCGTATTAAGCGTGGGTGTTGGATCAAAAGTTCCTGACATACCGGTTACGTTGCATATGAGGTCTCCTGTGTAGGCGCTGTATTTGAGGAGTCGAGTGCCAACTGACATCAAAATCGCGTTATACGAGTCGACTGGTGGACCTTGAGCGCGGACAACGTAGTTTTCAACTGTAGCGATCGATATTGAAACGTCGTTGCGAACCCATAGTTCTTTACCTGTGGTTAGATCTACGCAGTGAACGCCGTCTGTTGAACTGTAGTAGCCCATTCCAGCTACTGCACGTGTCATGTATCTGGCTACGTTGCTGTCGCCTGGTGGGTTACCGCCGAAAGTGGCATAGCCGTATTTGTCTCCGACTTGTCCGCCTACTCCTGAGGTTAATACCCAGTAGATGTGCGCTGAGCCTGGAGCGCCGCCATATAGTTGACTGTATGAGCTTCTCATGTCAGCGCCCTGCATTTCCCAGTTTCCCATGCCAACCTGGGACCATTCCCTGTTTTCTACGGTGACTGGGCGGTTCCAGTATTCTGTTGGAAGCGCAGTTGGCACGTAGCCTGGCAGTTGTTGTTCTTGTACTGTGAGTGTTGTCACGGGGCTTTCAGCGGCTGGGTAGACATAGGTGTCAGTGGTGTACAGGTTGTATGCTGAGCCAACAGTGGTACTTTGGTAGGGGGTTCCTGGCGGTACTGTTTCTCCTGGATAGATGACTTTTATTTTGTATTCGCCTGTTTCCTTTGGTGTCCATTCAGTCCACATGCTTGTGTCTGCTTGTATGCTATCAAATGGCCCAAGAGTTTCTTTTGTTCCATCGGGATGTGTGATTTCGACGGTGAAGCCGTGTGCAATAATGCCTGGTTGCGGCATTGGTGGCGATATCCAGAAGTTAATCAGCAGAGGCTGGTTGACTCCACAGGGGTTAGGTCTAATGGACAGGTAAGCAAAGGTTTGGTAGTTGTAAGTTGTTGCGGCTTTAACGGGTGTTGGCAAAGCGATTGATGTAGCTGTAATACTTAGTATAAGAGCAAAAACGATTGCTATTGATGTTTTGTTTTTTAGTTTTATCATGTTTTTTTCTTTTCCTTTTTTCTGTGATGCATATATTGGTTTCAGTTGTGTATATATAATTTGTGGCACTAAAGTGGTGTCTCAATTTGTGGCTCAGAAAGCATCATGTAAGCGTTTTGGAAGATTTTTGTGGCACCAAAGAGGAAAAACATGATGCAGAAAGGTAAAGGTCGATTCATCAACAGACCCACAAGAACCGGAGGACGTAATTATGACAAATTCTTCATATATATTCCAACAGAAGTTGCAAGAGACGGAACATTTCCCTTCAAAGAAGGAGAAGAAGTAGCACTGCGCATAGAAAACAAAAGGGTAATAATAGAGAAAACAGAACGAAATTGAAATAAATTCAGCAGTTCCTTCCATATTATAGGAATATTATAGAGGAAATTCTGAAAAAACATTTTCAGAACGTTTGATAAAGCACATGGAAGGATTTCTCTTAAACAGGTTACAAGGTTGAATCATTATTGACCCTTGGCTAAGCCCCAAAGCGAACAAATTTCCTTTATATAAGGGGGCTAGTCTTCTCCGAGCACTATTGTTTCAAGAAGCACTGCTCAAGCCGTTACAACGCTTATGACGAACAATAGATAAGAAAATTTTATATGAAAAGCCGTTGACTACCAAGACATGACACCTAATAAAAAATCTAACAAGACACTATTCCTCGCAATAGGCATAATAGCTATAATTCTAATTGGAATCGGGGCATACATTATGGTAGGACAATCACTAAATCAAACCCCAGCCGCAACTCCAACTCCCACTCCAACACCCAGTACATCATCGACACCAACACCAGATCCAGCATACGTCAACCCAACAAAAGTTCTACTTCAAACCAGCGTTGGAAACATAACAATCGAGTTACGAACCGATAAGCCAATCACGTCTGGCAACTTCAAAACCCTAGTGGAACAAGGAAAGTACGATGGCACAATCTTCCACCGGGTCATCGCTGGCTTCATGATTCAAGGCGGTGGAATCAGTGAATCCATTCCAACCATATCTGACGAGATAGGCAGCAACAACCGCAACTTACCATACACTATAGCTATGGCTAAAACCAGCGACCCGAACTCGGCAACAAGCCAATTCTTCATAAACGTTGCAGACAACGGAAACAACCCCATAGACCAAGCAGGCACCAAATTCGACACAGTCTACACAGTCTTTGGACGAGTAATCTTAGGACAAAGTGTCGTTGACGCAATAGCTAACGCTGCAGTAACCACGAACCAATATGGGGAAAATAGTCAGCCAGTGCAACCAGTCACTTTGATAAAAGCAACTATCGTGTCTTAAACAAGGGCAAAAAAGCGATAAAATAAAAAATTCAAATTACTCTTCTTTCTTTTCTTCTTTCTCTTTAGGCTTAGAACCGATTTCAACGCATAGAATGTTTATCTGGTAGTTTTTGTCGCCGACCTGCATTTTTCCCTGAGCGTGGTAGCCTCTGCTTCCCGTTTTGAAGTTCTTTTTGCCTAGGATGAAGTTTTGTTTTGCGCTATTTAGCTGAATCGTCGCAATATCCATTTCACTCATTTTCAAAGTTCACCTAACGTACGTTTAATCAGTGTGCTGCTGCTTTTCACCTTTTCGCTCTCTCGGCGCCAATCATTTTTGAATTTCAGGTTATTTTCTTATTTTCATTAAACCTAAATCTACAGCCACCATGAAAATGAACGGCAGGGCAAGGTAGAAAAACGCAAAAAACACGTTACCAAACAATAAAGTGAACGGCTGCGAAAGAAAACTTGGGTTCGATAAGTCAAGTCCAACCACATGCAGCAGACCCAACAAAGCTGAGCCTGTCAGGGTTAGTGCTAAACTTACCAGGAATTGAATGGTGAGTCTTCTTTCTTTCCCGAACATGAAAATCGAGATGAGGGATGACAGGACAAACATCCAGGCGAACGAACAAATGAAGATTGTCAAGTCTGCCTTTGAATTTATCCATGAGGCTAGAACTGGAAGGGAACCCCCCAAAAAGGATGTCACTGTGGTTAGGGCTGTTTGAGTAAAAATTTGGTAACTAACCATTAAAACCCACGCTAAAACCAGATAAACTGCTTTCAATGCGATTGATCTAGCCACACAAGTCACCCAGCACCACTAAAACACAAGGCTTGTTTTATAACTTTGCCATTCCCGATTACCGCTTCAGTCGAGCCTTTTTTGTCTAGAAAAGCTTTTAAGCGCTACCTATGCAACTCAGAGAGTTCATAACAAGTGAGTTTACATGGCAAAAACTGAAAAAATCATCGGCTACGCCCTATTAACCTTAGGCGTCATATTGCTGCTTTTCTCAATCTTCGAAATGGTAAACGTTTACACCGGCAACACTCCGCCTCCAAACCTCTTCAACCTCTCAGACATTTCTCTGCCACTCGGCCAAGATGGATCTAACATATCGCTCATACAGGGAGTCCAGTTAAGCCAGTTGCCTAACCTGTTCTTCTGGTTTGTGTTGATGTTCTTTGTCTTGTTTGCAGGAGGAAAAATCGCTTCATTGGGCGTCAGCATGGTGAAGGACATTAAAGTGGAAGTAAAAGAGCCCATGTCAGCACCTAAAGAAACACAAAGCGCTTAAACCAAAAAAACAGACGTGACTGCCTATGGACGCCTCAGCTACCAGTTACATTAAAATTCTTCTGGATGTTGTGGTGGCTGTTGTTATAACAGCGGTTCTGTTTCTCATAGCACGTCGTGCCAGAAAAGAACAGACATTTGTCGGGTTCAAAGCACGGTCCTACGATGAAAAATACGCTGGATACTCATTGCTTGCCATAGGCATAATCATAATACTTGTATCAATCTACGAATTGCTATTAATCTTAGAAGGCGGTTATTTTTCACAGACGCCCTTTGGCTTATCCGACATCACCGTGGGAGTAGGCGACCAAGTTACAACTATTATCTCAGGACAAGTTCTGGGCTTAGTTTTCGGAATATCTTTCTGGCTTATGATCTTTGGCTACGGTGGAAGAAAACTTGCATCGCTTGGGCTGGACATGCTCAAAGGCAGAAAAGTAAAATTGCGCCGAACCCTGGAAAAAACCTAATAATCGAACAGTAGTGAGGGAAAATTGGTGCGGTCGCCGGGATTTGAACCCGGGATCATTAGCTTGGAAGGCTAAAGTCCTAAACCAGACTAGACGACGGCCGCGCATCCTAAGTCCATATTCTCAGGCGTAATTTAAGTTTATCTGGATTTTGAACCTGTTAGCAAAGCAGTCTTCAACAAAGCATGAGGCTTAGCTTGACCAATGAGGAAATAGAAGCTTCAATTTCGGGAAAACCCCAAATTTTAGGGTTAAATCTTGTTTTTTGAATGGAAGAGTATATCTTCGTGATAGGTTATGCAATGAGTAAAGGATTAGTGGATGGACAAGATGAGTTCAGGAAAGGATAGGCATAAAATTCCCGGCAGCCGAATGAAAATCCTAACTAAAGACGCCAAGCAAATGGTGAATGGACCTTACTATTGCCCGAAATGCCGAAAAGAACTGTTGCAGATTTGTGCGGACGTTAAAAACAAGGAAGTTTATGCCGTGTGCAAGTGCGGGCTTGAGTGGCAGTTGACTTACGCGCCTGTTTTTCAACCCGTAGATTACTACAACAAATTTAGGGATCTATGGAAAAAGCAAAGTTACGGCATAATCAAACAAAAATAGTTGTCTGAAAAACCTCCCTACTATAAAATGGAGCAAACGCTTTGACTGAAGAAAAACTTGACTTCCCCCGCAGACTGCTTGTTTGGGGAAACCTTGGGCTTCTCGCATGGGTTTTTCTAGCTTTCTTTAGCGTATTGTTTTACAATTTTTTTTACGCTTGGCTCTACATAGTTCTATTAGCCTTCATGGTTTACGCTGTTTTGCGTAGGTTAGGCTGCAGTAGCTGCTACAAATGTAAGGCTTGCACGAGCGGTTTTGGGAGATTGGCAGGGGCATTCTTCGGAAAAGGATATGTTAAGAAGGAGAGTGTGGGCAACAGGATTGGATTGGTAGCGCTGGTTTATTTTCTGTTGTTGCCACCTCCGGCTGTGTTGCTGTCTATTTCGCTTCTCAGCTCGTTTTCTTACGTTAAAGTGTTGGTGCTGGCTTGCCTTTTAGCAGTGGCGGCTTACAGCTTAACCACTTGGTTTAACAGTTCAAAAGCAACCAGTAAATCGTGATTTGGGAGAAGTTTTAAACGGTAGACCGCGAACAGTTACCGACGTCGAAATGGTCAAAATGAATAGACCCTCGCTGAAACAAAAACCAATCAAACTGTTAATTATCATAACCTTAGCGCTCATTATATCCGTGCCCATAATTCTTCCGCACCAAGCCGCCGCACAAACCGACGGATACTACAACAAATCGTTCGCGTGGGATTATAACGGAAAACATTGACCTGGAACCTGACCATTCCAAAAGACCTATACAACGCCTATAAGGCGGTTCCAGTTTCCACTCGAACGCGCGATGGGCCTGCAGGCTACGGCTTTTGCACTACGACTAAAGATTCTTACATACAAAGCTTGGCTAAAGGACTAAATCAAACCGCAACCCAACAACATTACAACTCATATGACCAAGTGAGCTTTGTTTTAGCCTTTGTCCAAAGCTTACCTTACACATCTGACAACGTAACCACGGGGCACGATGAGTACCCGAGGTTTCCGATAGAGACTTTGGTGGATGACGGCGGAGACTGCGAGGACACATCCATACTTTTTGCGACGTTAACTCTCATTATGGATTACGGAACATTGTACATTAATATTCCAAACCATTACGCCGTCGGCATCCTGGGAAACAATCTTCAGGGTACCTACTGGACCTACCCTGATGGTTCTAACAAAACCTACTATTACTGTGAAACCACCGGAAACGGCTTTACAATTGGGCAGTTGCCTGATGAATTCCAAGGACAAAGCGCCTACATCTACAGCATAGACGAAAGCAAACAGTTCGTTCCCGATGTGGTGGTACTGCCGACTTCCGAGCCAAGCCCGACAGATTCACCTGTCACAACATTACCAACACCAACCCTTCAACCAACGCCAACTGATTCCGCTTCGCCCACCATCACCGAACCAAGCGTTCAGCCAGTTCTACCGCTATCGTTCAACTTAATCTTAGACAATCCGCTCCTGTTCATAATAATCGCATTCACCGTTGTAGTTTCAATCGCTGTTGCGGTTTGGTCAGGCAGAAAAACCAAGCAGCCACAAAAACCTGACGAACCAGCGCCTCCAGAACCTATCATTCCGCAAGCAGAAACCACAGATTTAGAGGGCAACAAGTTCTGCATCTATTGCGGTTCAAGCAACAAAGCCTACGCCGTATACTGTGAGAAATGCGGTAAACAAATAGGATAACAACCTATTTTAATTGGTTCAAGGCGCCTTTAACGAACGCATCGATTTTGGAATGCACGTAAACTACAATCGCAGCCTCCAACAATATTACAACAGAAAGAAAAAATGCCAACCCCCAAGTCAAATTAACGAAAACTTGACCTGCCACTAAATCCACGTTGCTCCCAACCGCGATTAAACAACTCCAAAAACTGGGTACACGCGTGGCCATGAATGTGGTTAAATCGGTAGCCATCCACACGCATAAGCCCACAAGAACAATCGCTAAGGCACAGCCGATTAGGGTGATGTTTTTCCAGTCAGAAGCCAGCCTCGAAGAACAACTTATCCTTGTTCCATCATCAACGGGCTCGAAATTCGCGTTAACGGTTTTCTTGGCTGTTTTAGGCGATATTCCCCACAGTGACCCCTGCTTAAAGCAGATTTGCCTTGGCGGCTCTTCTGAGAGTACTCTGCAGCCTTTCTCAACCAGAACAGCCTTCAATTTTGGATAGGCTTCTTCGATTTTTAAGTTAACCGTTCGCTCAAGCAAGGAGACACCACAAAGCCATTAAGCAAATGGTTGTTATTGTGGTTTTTCGTTCGATTTGAAAAGGCGCTTTTGATACTGCGACTTGGGTTTAAACCCTCTGATTGGTTGGCGTGGCATGGCTCGTTGTCGTTCGAGGTTCTTGATTCTTGCATATAGTTTTGAAACTTTGGTTTTCGACGGAATCTTTGATCTGGGCCTATGTGCGGGCACAGGGGTAAAAGGCTGGGTTATCTCGAGTCTTTTCTGCTTGGACTTCTTGAATGCCACGTTACGTACTTTCTTGAATACCGCGTAGCCTTCTTTGAGGTTTACTTCGTGGACTTCCCAACCTGCATCCAGCCAAGCCTTCGCATGAATACTTGAGGACGCGTTGCTCCACCACGCAGGGTCTCGGTAAGCGTCCATTGGAAGGTTGCTGCCGATTAACCCATCAATCCTAGCAAACGAGAGCTTAACCAAACTGGTGAATGCCGCTCTAAACTTTAAGTGACCTTCAAGCCCAGCATACTTAGAAACCGTTCTTGGCGATACTACACGCCTAGCGCAGTGAAGGCACAGCATCGCGTTAGGGTCGCCAGTGGCAACATCGGGCACCATGCAGTCTCGGCAGAATAGTTTTTTGCAGCGTTCACACTTGCGCATGTACGTTGTTCGAAGAACTCTGCTGCAGATTCCACATTCATCCTTCATGACGCTACACCTACAAGCGAAACTAAAAATCGCTTATAGTACAATTGGCTTTTTTAAGATATTAATTTTCACTCGTTAAAACGTCGTTTTTGCCCTGGAACCCATTGTTTTTTGACGTTAACTGTCTTAGTGTGCCTCTAATTTCCTCAAGTATTAGGTTAAGCAGTTCTCTTGCTTGCTTATCGATTGCCAACAGCAAGGCTATGTAGATTGCTAAGCCTGCGACGGCTTTGGCGACCGTAAAGAGCAAGGTTGACGTAGTCGGGACGACAATAAGCACGATGCCCATGAGGACGGATGCAAGAACGTATTTGGTTATGCTCTTCCAAGCAACAGGTAATCGAATAGATTTTCGCATGAACAAGTATAAGCCGATGAAGGTTGAAAGGTGAACACCAAGGCTAATCACTATTACGTCCAATGCTGCCTGCACTGACCCAGCCACGGGCAAGGCTGTGAGAACAAAGTATGTCAAGGGCAAAGCGATGGCTGCCTGAACGTAGGTGAGGGTGAATACTTTGAAAATTTTGCTTTTGACAAGTTGGCGGAGCGAGATTTTTCCTTCAGCATCGAAGGCTTCTGCACCCATGAGGCATGAACCGTAAAACTGGGAAACCAAAACCACCAGCGCGTCAAGCGTTAACGCTATGACAACGGGCCAAGCAACCGCGTAAGCAATGTTTAGGATGGTTAGAAATGAGGTAGCCATTACCATCGTTATGGTGGATAAGGGGATTGCCAGCATCATCACTGTCCTAAACGAAACCTCCACTTGCTCGTCGGGGCAGGTTTTAGCTAACAGTTTAGGATACAACGCGAAAGCCAAGGAAGCGGAGAAACCGATTATGTTTGTGAAAGTGAAGGCGGCTTGGTAGTAAGCTCTCGTGTTTGACCCACCATAATAGAACAATAGGACCAGCACGAAAGAAACCAGTTGTCCACCAATACTGCTGTAAGCAATTACCGCTGAACCCTTAAACCACTCTTTAAGGTAGCGCCAGTTTGTTTTTTGCTTAAACTCGCCCCGTAAAAGCCACACGTAAAATACTACTTGAACAAGCGCCGAAACCACCAAAGCCAAAATTGCCCCAAGGAACAGTTGCCCCAAACCCACTATCACCGTTAAAGCAATAGCCACCTTCACCGCTTCCTCAATCAGCAAACCATACCCAATCACCTGGGGCCGAATAGAACGCAGAACGCCCTCAAAAATCGCAACCATGTAAAAGTTGAAAACGTACAAGCCAGCGATGAGGTAAATGAGCAAGTAAGCTTGGGTGCCAATCGCGTTTGTAATTAGAATTATGGCGGGAAAATAAGCTACCGTCGAAACAAGCGCAATGGACAACTGGGCTAACGTGCTGGTTTTAACCGTGCCCTCTTTGCCCCGAGCCATGAACCGGGTTGCCCAAAAAGGCAAAACCCCGCTAAATAGCGCAAAATATCCTGTGTAATCAAAAATGTTTGTCCAGATGCCGTACTCGCTGGTGTTCATGTTTCTTGTTAGCAGCAGCGTAAAGATGAGTCCGGTTGCGATGCTAAGGATTTGGGATGCAAAAATTATGAACCCGGAATATTGGACTCTGATTTGGTTCTTGCTCAAGTGCTACTTTCCTGCTTTAACGAACGCATTCGCAATTTAGATTAGTTTTCAATTTCTATAATGCTTTGATAGGCGCTTAAATATACAATTTCCCAAATCAATCCCGATTTAAAAAAATCAAGTCAAAAAAATAAGGGTAACAAAAAGTTACCAATTTGTTTTTCCAACAGCCCGAAAAGAAGGCTCTCAACCTTTTACAACTGCCAACGGAACGAGCCTTGCAACCTTGGTTGCAATCCCAACTTTGTCGCTAACGTCAGCAACCATGTCCACGTTCTTGTATGCCGGGTCAGCTTCCTCAGCTAGAACCGAAGCGCTCGCTGCACGAACCACAATGCCCCGCTTCTCTAAGGCTGATTTTATGTCTCCGCCCCAGAACTGGCGCTTAGCAGCCGAACGACTCATCATCCTGCCTGCACCATGCGCTGTGGAACCGAAAGTCAAATCCATCGCCTTCTGCGAACCCACCATAACCCATGAGCTTGTGCCCATGCTGCCTGGAATAAGCACCGGTTGCCCTTCACTGCGGTAATCGTCTGGAACGTCAGGGTGACCAGCGGGAAAGGCGCGTGTTGCTCCTTTGCGGTGAACCCAAACCTTCTTTTGGTTACCGTCAATGTTGTGGGTTTCTACTTTGGCAATGTTGTGTGCGACATCGTAAACGAGGTTTAGCCCGAATTTTTCTGGGTCTTCATGGTAGACTTGTTGGAAGCTCTGGCGGACCCAATGCATAATCGCCTGTCGGTTTGCGAAGGCGTAGTTGACGGCACAAGCCATCGCTTCAATGTAGTCCTTGGCTTCACTGCTGTTTCCTGGTGCGCAGGCTAATTCTCGGTCAGGCAAACTTATTTTGTATTTTTGCACTGCATGCTCCATAACCCTGAGGTAATCCGAGCAGACTTGGTGGCCATAACCCCTTGAGCCGCAGTGAATCATAACCATAACTTGACCCTCATGCATAATCCCAAAGGCTTTAGCGGTTTTCTCGTTGATGATTTTGTCAACTTTCTGGATTTCAAGGAAATGGTTTCCTGAACCTAAGGTGCCGATTTGGGTTAAGCCGCGGTTTTTAGCGGTTGTTGAAACCTTGTCAGGATTAGCATTAGCCATACGCCCGCTTTCCTCGCAGTGTTTTGCATCCTCTGGCCAGCCTAACCCGCGGTCGATAAGCCACTGTACGCCCTCAACGACTAATTTTTCCAAGTCACTGGTGGATATGGTAAAGTCTTTTCTGCGGCTACCAAGCCCCGAGGGAACATTACGGAAAATAGTATCCGCTAACGGCGCAAGTTTAGGTCTCACATCTTTTTCGGTGAGCGTTGTTGCTAGGAGTCGAACGCCACAGTTAATATCGTAGCCTACACCGCCAGGGCTGATAACGCCGTTTTCGTAGTCGGTTGCTGCTACGCCGCCGATTGGAAAACCGTAACCCTCATGCCCATCAGGCAACGTGATTGCGTACTTGTAGATGCCTGGTAACTGCGCCACGTTTGAGCATTGCCAAAGCGTTCGGTCGGTTTGCATTTTTTCTAAAAGCGCTTGGTTAGCAAAAACCATGCCTGGAACGCGCATCTCAGGCTTGTACTGTGGAATACGCCACATGTAATCGTTAACTTTTTCTAACGGAACCCGCTCGGGAGTGGCTCTGCTTTCACTTTCACCCAAAAATCTTCACCGTTTACAACAAAAGATGAATGAGACTATAAAACGTTTATGAACCCTGCTTTTGCTTGGCATATTCGATAAAGCCTCTTACGCAGTTTTCCAGAACCGTTTTTGAGTAAATGCGATGAGACTTTATGAAATCCGCAACCTTATGCATAACCTTGTCCTGTGCGATAATTCTGTCACGGACTTGCTCGAGGCTCCAGTTTTCTCTGACGCCTTCCTCTGCAATATCAGCCCATAATTGAAGCTGAAGTTTGTAGTCTTTGAGGCGTTCCACTGCATTAGTGGCTTTTCCAAAATGGCTAAAATAAAGCACAGTTGGTTTTAGGCTGATTAGTTTGTCTAAGGAAGCTAATGCTGCATCCAAATAGAACGGGGGCGGCGTGGTTGGGACTACAACGTGAAATTCTGGAAGATACGTGCCCGCGGCATCACCAGGAAAAACTCCGCCATTAAACGATTCGTGGAAACTCAAGTTGTGGGACGCATGACCTACCGTTTCCGTAACAGTCAATTTTGCGCCGTCGCCTAAATCAAAAGAGCCCTCGGTAACGGGGATTACGCGTTCTTTGGGGACGGGTTCTGGTTTGCCGAAGATTTCGCTGATAAACCCCAAAACCGCCTGCGATGAAGGCCAAAGCCGTTCAGGGTCGATAAGGTGCGGCATGCCTCTTGGGTGAACAATGACTTTGGCGTTTGGCAGAAACTTTAGCAATGTACCTGCGCCGCCGCCGTGGTCTAAGTGGACATGGGTGACGGCGACATACTCCACATCCTCAAGCTCTACATTAAGCTCTTTTAGCCCAGAGAGCAGGTTTGGGATGGAATTAGTTGGACCTGATTCCACAAGGAAGGGCTTTTTGCCTTTTATCACGTAGCTGCAGATGAGGTTTTTGAAGCCACCCGTCTCCAGTTCCACCATGAACAGGTTTTTTCCTATTTTTTCGGTATGCAAACCTTGCACCTTTAGCACCGTTTAAGAGCTATTATGGCATAAATGTTTCCCTGAAAATTGGTAGCTAACGATAAAATTTAATTACACATTGCTAATGTATGAAAAGAGACAAACAGGAGAAAACTGGTTTGAAAGCGATTATCTTTGGTGCGCCAGGCGCAGGAAAAGGCACATACGCCTCAAGGCTTCAGGCGAAACTGGGCGTTGACGTTATTGCCATGGGAGATATTTTCCGTGAACTGATTAAGGAAGATTCCGAGTTAGGCAGGAAAGTTAAGGGTTACGTGGAAAAAGGGGTGCTGGTTCCAGATGACGTTGTCGTTGAAGTGTTAAAGCAGCATTTATCTAAAATTTCAAAGGGAAAAGGCTTCATCCTCGACGGTTACCCACGCACGCTCGACCAAGCAAAAACATTAGACGCCATAACAAAGATTGACGTTATACTGCTTCTTAATGTTCCTGACTGGATAATCATCGAACGCTTATCAACACGCAGAATCTGCCGCAACTGCGGAACAGTCTACAACACTCGGTTCCTCAAACCCAAAGTCGAAGGTGTCTGCGACAAGTGCGGTGGACCACTCTACCAGCGGTCAGATGACACAATTGAAGTCATAAAGAAACGACTATCGGTTTACCAAGAGCAAACAAAGCCGCTTCTAGAGTTCTATAAAAAGAAACAGATACCATTCATAGTCTCCAACGCGACAGCTTTAGAAACGCCACCAGAACCCATGGTTGAACAATTATTAGCAGGGTTAAAACAGCTAAAGCTTGCTTAGATGTCTAAGATAAACTCCAAAATCACCCTATCCGTTTCCCGGATAACCACCATTCGGTGGTAGGTTACGGCTTTAACAGCGACCTTTTGCGGGTGCTTTTGGGGGTCAAATTTTTCTCCCCAAATTTTCGCTTTTATCTTAAAGTTTTCAGCTGTTTCTTTCCAACTATTTATTTGAAATTTTGAATAAAGCATATCCAAGGTTTCTGATTTTACCAGTAAGGCTTCTAGCCAATTATAGAGGAGAGCGTACTGGTCTTCCGCTTCAACTTCAAGCGAATCTTCTTGGGCAGGAGTAATTTTGTCTGTGTCTGTGATAGTTTCAAACATTGATAGGGCAGCGTTTTCGTAGGCTTCCTCCATGGTTGTGCCGTGTGCTCGGACGTAGACGTCTGCTGTGTGTTCAAGGAACTCGAATTTTCCAGTGAATTTGTCAGGTTTACTCATGTCTTGGACCAACGATAGATAGATGGAAGGGGAGAATTAAAAACGGTTTCGCCTACCGATAAAGGGGGTTAGAAGTGTTTTGTTATTGTTTGTATGGCTGCGGCGGTTAGTTTTGCTGAGGCTTCGATGTCTTTTAGGCTGAGCATGCCGACTGGGCTGTGGATGTATCGTGTTGGGATTGAGACGGTTCCGCATGGGATACCCTGACGTGTGATGGAAATTCTTGCTGCGTCTGTGCTGCCGAGTAAGCCTGATTCGAGTTGGAAGGGAATTTTTTCTTCTTCCGCCGTGTCCAAGAGCCACCGCAAAACCTTCGGATGGGTAATCAAGCCGGAATCGGAAATTGTCAAGGCTGGACCTTTGCCCATTTTTACGCTGGTGTCGAATTCTCTTACGCCTGGAACATCGCCAGCTATAGTCACATCTAAAGCCAAAGCCAAGTCTGGGTCAACGCCAAAAGCGGCTGCTGCTGCACCACGCAAACCAACTTCTTCTTGGACAGTGCCGACAGCGCAGACGGTGCATTCGGTTTGCTTGAGCAGTTTTAGGGTTTCAACCATGGTTATGCATCCTGCTCGGTTGTCAAACGCTTTGCCGATTACCGCGTCCTTGCCCAAGTTGGTGTATTTTACGTCGAAAGCTATTGGGTCGCCTATTGCTACGCCAAGGCTGGCTGCGTCTTCCTTGCTTTCTACGCCGATGTCGATGAAGAGGTCGTCGTAGGTTATGATTTTTTTGCGCTCTTCTTCTTTTTGGATATGGGGAGGTTTGGAGCCGATTATGCCNNTGGGCTGCGAGCATGATTTTTGGCGAGTTAGCTTTGCCTTTTTTGATGGCTATTACGTTTTCTAGTTTGTCTACTTGGATTTCGTCAGCGTAGGGTTCGAGGAGTTGGATCATGAGGTCTCTGACTTGGTTTTCTCTGCCTGTGACTCCGCAGGCGTTTGAGAGTTTTTCTAGGTTCTCGTTTATGGACAAGGTTAGGGTGCCTTCTTGGTTTGGTGTTTAGGACTTTGAGGGCTTGGTTATTAAACGGTTGTGGTGTAAAGGCACCCTTTATCTTTAGCGTAGAAAAAAGGGGCAGGGTTTGTTTAGCGGTCTTCAGTTGGCGGAGATGCTGGTGGCGTCTCGGATGATGGCGGGGTTGTGTAGGTTCTTGGTTGTTGTTGGCGTTTTAGTTCCATGTAGTCGGTGAGTAGGAGTATGCCCTGTATTATCAGGAAGATACCGACTAATATGCCGACGAGCGCTGGAAAAATGATTAGGATTATGCCGAAAATTATGCAGAACACCGCTAAAACTGGTCGAGAAACCGTTATGCCTATCCGCTTCAAGCCTTTTTCAACAACATCTGTCAAAAAATAGTTCCTCCTACTAGAAACTCTCCGAAATTAGTTATTTTAAGTTTGTTGGAAGCGGTAAATCCTCAAAAAAGGTTGAAAAAATAAATTGATAACAAAAAATAACGGAAAGCAATTTTAAGATTATCTCTTGGATAATTCTTAAATCGTTAAACTGCATTCACAAACAGGGTAAGGTGTAAAAAATGGCACAACAACCAAGTTATAAAACAGTTTTTGTTTTCCTAGACACAGACAAATATTGCAGTCCATTCGACATGCTCGTAGCCATAGACGCGTTTCCCGACTCAATGATATTCAAGTATGAAAACGTAACCGCTGAAGATGCCCCAAAAATCGTCTTCGACCTACTGTTCCCACGAGGACCCGAAGGAGCAAAACACACCAAAGTGTTCATCAACGGAAGCAACTTCGAAATGGTAGAAAAAGTCGTCGAAGCAACCCAGAAAGCTATGAAGTCAGCCCCATGGGGAAACAGCATCATCGTTGACCCAAGAGGCGGATACTCCACAGCCGCAGCCGCAGTAGCAAAAACCTTCGGAATAGCCATGGAGAAAGGCTTCGGCACACTAGAAGGCAAAAACGTCACCGTTCTAGCAGGCACAGGACCCGTCGGACTGACAGCCGCAAGAATCTATGCTGCAGAAAAAGCCAACGTAACCATCACCTCACGTTCACTGGCGAAAGGTCAAGTTGTCGCCGACAAAATCAACCAGGAATGCGGCGCAACAAGAGTCAAAGTTGTCGAAGTCACAAAACCCGAACAAACAGCCGCAGCCATAAAAGGCGCAGAAATCATCCTCTCAGCTGGCGCAGGAGGAATCCAGTTGCTCTCAGCAGCAGACCTAAACAAGAGCCCCACGTGCAAAATCGTCGCAGACATCAACGCTATCAAACCACTCGGTGTGGAAGGCTTAGCTCCAAACGACGACGGCAAAGAGCTCAAACCAGGCGTTTACGGCATCGGCGCATTAGCCATCGGCAAACTCAAAATCAAAACCGAGATGGAAATGATTAAACGCGCAACCGCTGAGCCACAGGGACTCTTCGACTACGCAATCGCCTACACCATCGCTAAAGACCAAATCCTAAAGAAACTCGCAAAAGCAGCTGCCAAATAAGCAGCTAACCTTTCTTATCTTTTTGTTTTCTTTATTTTTCGTTCGGAAAGATTATCTCGGAATTATTTTATACACATAGTCTTGTGCATATTTGGAGCCTAATAGAAACTCATTGCACAAACCTATAGGGGGTAGGTCATTAATGCCCTTTTTGCAGTCAAAGCGGAATTCCCTAAGAGGGGTAGGTCCGTAATCGAGTTTTCAGTAGCCATTAGCATGTTGAAAAGTAGGGGATAGGAGACCCATCGCCCAAAGAAGAGGGATGTTAAAAGGCGCTGGCGATTCTGTTGCAAGCTTCCACTATGCGCTCTTTTGGCTGCGTGAACGTTATTCTTGCGTAGCCTTCACCGTACTTGCCAAAGCCGATGCCAGGCGTCACAGCCACGCCAGCGTCAAGCAGTTTTGCTGCGAATTGCATCGAGTCGCCTTTGCAGTTTACCCAGACGTAGAAGGTTGCTTTGGGCTTGTCGCATTTGTAGCCGATTTTGCAGAGCGTATCAACCAGCAAATCACGGCGTTCTTGGAGGGTTTGGTTGTTTTTCTTTAGGAACTCTGGAGCTTCACGGCTCGTATAGGCGCCCAAGGCTTTGACAGCGACTTTTTGCGTGTAAACTGGCGGTCCCGAGTCGATTTGGGACTTAACCTTCGTTAAGCCACTCACAAGCTGCTTGTTTCCCACTGCGAAGCCGATGCGGTCGCCTGTCATGTTGAAGGTCTTTGAGAGCGAGTGGAATTCTATGGCGACATCCATTGCACCATCAATCTCCAGGATGCTTGGGGCATGGTAGCCGTCGTAGGTGATTTCCGAGTAAGCGTTATCATAGCAGAGGATAATGTTGTTGTCCTTGGCGAAGTCGACGGCTTCTTTGAGGAATTTCTTATCAACGGTTGCGGCAGTGGGGTTGTTTGGGTAGTTGATGAACACCATTTTGGCTTTCTTACCATCGATGGCGTCGAAGTCGGGTTGGAACTCGTTCTCTTCCACCAGCGGCATGGACACGGCTTTTCCGTCGCAGAGGATTGTGCTGCCGTTAGCGTAAACGGGGTAAGCTGGATCAGGCACCAACACGCGGTCGCCCGGGTTTACGAACGCACGAGCGATGTTTGCTATGCCTTCTTTAGAGCCTAACAACGCGACCACTTGGTCCTGCTGCAGGTCAACGTTGAATCGTTTCTTGTACCAGCCCGACACCGCCTGTCGGAAATCTGGTTCACCCTGACTAAAAGAGTAATTGTGATTCTTTAGGTCGGCTACTTCTTCTTTGAGCGCTTCGACGACAAAGGGCGGCGGCGGAAGATCAGGGTCACCGATACTAAGCGAAATGAGGTCGATGCCTTGCGCCTTCTTTTCTTTAATGGTTTTTTCTATTTCAGCAAACAGGTAAGGCGGCAACCGTTTAATTCGGTCTGCATACTCAAACGTCATGTTTTATGGCTCCTTGAATAATGTTCCTTCGTAAACTTTCTCGGCTGCCCCAATCAGAAACAGGCTCTTGCCAGCTTCCACTTGTAGGTCTCCGCCAAGAACGTGAACTGTTACTTTGTTGCCGACTTTTCCTAGCTTGTTTGCAACAGCCACAGCCGCACAGGTTCCAGTACCGCAAGCTAAGGTTTCTCCGCAGCCGCGTTCCCAAACCCGAACCTTAAGCTCATTGCGATTAAGGACTTGAACGAAGCCGACATTGGTTCTCTTGGGGAAAGCCTTGTGGTTTTCAATTATTGGTCCGACATAGTCGACTGGAAATTCATCTACGTTGTCGACGAATGTGACGCAGTGGGGGTTGCCCATTGACAGGCACGTTACCTTGTAGGGTTCTCCGTCGACTTCAAGGTTCTCGTTTATGCATGTGCCCTCTCCCACCATTGGAAGCGACGCTCGTTCCCAATTGGGCGCACCCATGTCCACCTTAACAGCCATAACCTCATCATCCTTAACGGTCAACCAAACATGCTTTAAGCCTGACAGCGTCTCAACCGAAAACTCGTCCATCTTAGCGGTGCCGTTTTCGTAGCAGTACTTGGAGAAGCATCGTATGCCGTTGCCGCACATTTCGGCTTCGCTTCCGTCAGCGTTGAAAATCCGCATCTTAACGTCGGCAATTGTGGAATTACAGACGAGCAAAAGCCCGTCAGCGCCAACCGAGAAGCGCCGTTCACAAAGCCTCTTCGCCAGCTCAGCTGCATGCTTATCGCCGATTTTCTGGTCCCTGTTATCAATCACGATGTAGTCGTTGCCTAAACCGTGCATCTTCCAAAAACGCATACGCTCACTCTGCCATCCGCTGACTAGACATCAAATCACTCAGTTGCTCGCGTTGTCTAACCACGACCGCTTTGCCCTGCCTAATCATGACTTCCGCTGCTCTGGGTCGTGAATTGTATTGTGAGCTCATGCTAAAACCGTAAGCTCCAGCGTTGAGAACTGCCAGCAAATCACCCTCAGCAACCAGCGGTAACTGGCGGTCTTTGGCTAAGGCGTCGCCTGACTCGCAGATTGGACCCACCACATCGTAGGTTTCCTTATCGGCCTGCGCAACCTTGTTGGCGACCAGAATTGGGTGGTAGGAACCGTACATTGTTGGGCGCACGAGGGTGTTGAAGCCTGCGTCTACGCCCACGAATTTCTTGGAAGCTGTAGCCTTGACGGTATTGACGGTGGTTAGTAGAATGCTTGCGTCGCAAACAAGGTATCTGCCTGGTTCAACGCATAAGAAGGGCTTGCCAAGACCATATTCTTTGACTTTGCTCTTGAATGGAGCGACAATTTTGCTGGAGAAATCTGTTAAGTCCAGGTCTTTGTCTTCTGGTTTGTACGGGACGCCGAATCCGCCGCCAATATCGATGAACTCGAATTCAATGCCTACTTCATCGTGTGCCCGCTTAGCTATGCTCAGGAGCTTATCCACTGCCAACGCATAAGGTTCAACATCTAAGATGCCTGAACCAATGTGCATATGAATACCAAAGCGCTCAACACGCGCTCGCTTAGCAGTCGCATAAGCCTTTAGCGCCTCTTCTTCCATTAAGCCAAACTTTGATTCGGGACCGGCAGTGATGCAGTGGCTGTGGTGTCCTGCACCGACCTCTGGGTTAACACGCACCGAAACGACTGGCGGAACAGCAATCTTTAGCAGCCTATCCAACTCTGACTGCGAATCCATGTTAACGGTGATGTTTGCACCAGCCAAGAACTTTAACTCGTCGTTTCTTACGCTGGTTCCAGTGAATAATATGCGGTCGGGTGTGTATCCGCTGCTTAAGCCCATGAAAACTTCGCCCGGGCTAACGGTGTCTAAGTATGCGCCTTCTGACTGGAGAATCTTTAGGACGGTAAGGTTACTGTTGGCTTTGGCAGCATAATAGACTCGCAGGTGCTTGTAATTACTGATTAAAGCATTGTGTAGACGGTTGTAGTTGTCTCTGATGCGTTTCTCGCTCAACACGTAAAGTGGCGTATCGTACTTTTCAGCCAATTCCTTAACTGAGAAGCCGTCAAAGAAGAGGCTGCCTTTTCGGTCTTCTAAGGGGTCACGAAGCTTTCTCTTAACCATCCACTCACACCAGACTCTACTGTTACTACTGGAACCGCATTTAAGCTAAACCTTTAGCAACGAAGAGCTCAGCGCTAAGAATGCCTGCGCCTGCACCGCCACGAACCGTGTTATGCCCAAGGCATGTGTACTTGAAAGTCATGATCCGATCCTTACGTATTCTGCCAACTACGACGCTCATGCCGCAGCCTGTGTCGCGATCAAAGCGTGGTTGAGGCCTGTTCTTCTCATGCCTAACGACGATTGGGTTTTCTGGAGCAGAGGGCAGCTTGAGCTTTTGGGGTTCGCCCTTGAACTTTGCGAATGCAGCTTCTATTTCATCTAATGACGGGTCTTGGTTTAGCTGGATGAAGACGGATTCTAAGTGCCCATCCTTCACGTGGACTCTGTTGCAGCTTGCACTAAGCATGAAATCAGCATTCTCAACGACCTTGCCGTTGAAGTTGCCGAGTATTTTTAGGGCTTCCGCTTCCATCTTCTCTTCTTCGCCTGAGATGAAGGGAATAACGTTGTCGATTATGTCCAGTGATGCTACACCTGGGTATCCTGCTCCGCTTAACGCTTGCATCGTGGTAACTACAACGTTTCTGAGACCGAATTGCATCAAGGGCTTTAGCGTGATTGCAAGTTGGATGGTGCTGCAGTTAGGGTCAGTGGTAATGAAGCCTTTCCAGCCTCGTGCCTTCTGCTGAAGCTTAACTAGTTCAGCGTGGTCAGGGTTAATCTCTGGAATAATTAAGGGCACGTCTTTTTCCATTCTGTGAGCGCTTGCCTTGCTGAACACTGGGTACATGGCGGCGAATTCGGATTCAACTGGACCTGCCAAGTCGCCTGGAAGAGACGAGAACACTAAGTCCACGTCGCCAGCCTTCTCCACTGACTCCACGTCAGCGTTTACCACGGGCATTTCAGCGATTTCTTTAGGCAGGTTTGTCTCCATGATCCAGTTGCATGCGTCCTTGAATTTTTTGCCTGCTGACCGCTCTGAAGCGGCAAGCACCTCGATTTGGAACCATGGGTGTCCTTGTAAGAGTTGAATGTACCGTTGTCCGACGGCTCCGGTTGCGCCTAATATGGCGACTTTACGCTTGTTCGACATAGTTGTTTCTTCCTTTGCTCTTTTCACTTTGTTCTTTCTTGATAAAAAAGCTAATGGTTAGTTGCCGTTAAGATAAGCCTAAAACATCAGCCATACTGAACACTTTAGGCTCATTTTGCTTACTTAACCATTCAGCCGCATACACAGCACCCTGAGCGAAGACATTCCTTGAGAAAGCCGTGTGTTCTATGCGCAGCATTTCGTATGGTCCTGCGACGATTAAGTCGTGGATTCCTGGAACGCCTCCTGCCCGCAAAGCTGTAATTTCAAGCTCTTCTGGCTGCCGCGGGCTAATGCCTTCCCGTCCCGAAACAGTCTTCGTATACCCGCGAACATTAGCCACTATTTCGCCCAGTTTCTTAGCGGTTCCGCTTGGCGCATCCTTCTTTCCTGTGTGGTGGATTTCGTTTATGCTGAAATCATAGCCCGCAGGAAACGCTTTCAACGCTTCGGTTAATTTGAAGAGTATGTTGACGCCTACGCTGTAGTTTGGCGAGAACACTGCTGGAACTTTACCCGACATTGCAGCTACGACTTGTCGGTTTTGTTCTGGATTGAAGCCTGTGGTACCGAGGATTATGCGTTTTCCAAGGTTGGCAACGATTGGGATGTTGATGACTTCGGCTGCTGGCATGGTGAAGCTTACGTAAACGTCGGCGTCTCTGATGGCTTCGCTTAATCTGTCGGAGCTGAGGATTTTTGTGTCGGAGTTGCAGATTCCGAGTTCACGGAGGCTTTTGCCTACGCATGGAGTGTTTGGTGCTTCTGTTGCGCCTACGATTTGGTGTCCTTTTGCGGTGGCTTCAGCTATGATGGCGTTGCCCATTCTGCCTGCTGCGCCCGCTACACAGAATTTAAGCATAGAAAAGCCCTTCCAAGTACTTCTCGTTGTATAGTCGTTCTTTGAGGTCGACGCCAAAGTAGTCGGCGATTGGCTTGAGAATCTGCGGGTTGGATTCGTAGACTTTTCGCGCGTTTGCCAAGACCGCTTCTAAGCCACCACGGGTCATTTTTCCCAACGGTTGCCTACAGGGTCCTGACGGCATGCCTAACACGTTCATCAGCGTCTTGTAAGCAAGCGGATTGCGGGCTTTGCATGCTACTTGGCCGTATGGTGTTTGTTCTTGTGTTTTCACGGTGACTATGTTGAAGAGTGGTTGGAGTGCTTGGGCGATTACGCTCGCAGCTTCTTCGTTGCCGTCAAGGATGTAATGCACCATATCCACTACTGCGCTTGGAGCAACGTTTGAGACAACTGATATGACGCCGCTTGCAGCGATGTCGGGCGAAATCATCATCGTGTAAGTCTTGTCGTCATCGCCTGAGAGAATATCAAAGTCTTCTCCGCAAAGCTGCCTAGTTAACTCCATGTTCTTCAAATCTCCCGTGGCTTCTTTTACGCAGCGGACGTTCGGGTACTGCTGATGGAGAACGGCTAGGTCTTGTGGAAAAAGCTGGGTTCCTGTCCTACCTGGGATGATGTATGGGATAACTTGAACTTCTGGAAACTGGCTTGCGATGGGTTCTATGTATTCTCTTCGAATTTCCATTGAGCTTGGCCCGTTGTAGTATGGGTCGACGAGGAGGACGCAGTTTACGCCGAAGTTTTGGGCGTGTGCTGTGCCTTCGATGGCTTCTTGGGTTGAGTTGCTTCCCGTGCCCGCTATGGTTAGGCACCTGTTGCTTGAGTACTCGTGTACTTTTTCGATTACTTTGCTGTGTTCGTTCCAGTCTAAGGTTGGGCTCTCGCCGGTTGTGCCGACGGCTAGTAAGCCTTTGACGCCGTTTTTTATTTGGAAATCTACTAGTTGCTGTAATCCTTCGTAATTGACTTGGCGATTACGGTTCATGGGGGTTATTAGTGCAGTGTAACAACCGCTGAATGTTACCATTTTTAATTCCTCGTATAGAGGAAGAATATTGTTTGACAGATTATTTAAGCGTTACGTTTTCCACATTTTTTTTGCTAATACCGCAATATATTATGGCATTATAACTTAAATTCACTTGTCAATTAACCTTTTTCGGAGGTTAATAATGGCGCAACGTAATAAGCAGTAAAAACCACATCACCAACACCATAAATCCTCCGCAAATAATCAACCGCATCACCAAGCTGGACAGCAGAAGGAATAACCGCCTTATAATTATCTAAACGCAAAATCTCCGTGAGCCGCCCAGATTCCTTCTTCACAATCTTCAACCTCAACGCGTGCGGACCCGACTGAAAAAAAGCAATTTCTCCGGGTTTAGGGTTACCCTTCCTGACATCGATTGTTTTTTTACCTTGCGCTAACCATTCAAATACTTCTTTCTTTGCAAGAAACAGGGGCAAGTTTTAGCACCTAAAATTCAGATTAAGCCAGCTAGAAGATAAGTTTTCAGTAAAAAAACGAATACAAACGTAAGTGCAGAATAGGAAAAAATGGGTTGAAAACGTAGAAAGTTGCTTGCGGGTTTACCCTTTACCTTTCTCTTCTTTACCGAAGTACTTAGTCCACTTTAGTTTGCGTGCATCGCGTTTGAATAATAAGCTACTTTTCTTGCATTTGCTAGAGTCGAACCATAGGATTGAGCCGTCGTTTTTAACGAACATCATGCCTGTGCCAGCTGGGAAATCAGCACCACAGAACGAACATTTTCTCGGTTTTGGCATGACAAATTCTCCAGTTATCGCGTGATTTTCTTTGCTTCTCTTTCTGTTTCTCGCAGCATCAGAATATCTTGTGCTCTTACTGGTCCTTTAACGTTGCGTGTGATGATTCTGCCTTTATCTTTGCCTTCCATGATGCGGACGCGGACTTGTGTGATTTCGCCAGTTACGCCTGTGCGACCGATGACTTGTATGACTTCTGACGGAATAGGTTCTTCAGCTGCGTCTTTACTCATTACTGAGTTCCTCGTTTAACCTGATCGATTCTGGTGACGATTTCTTTGAGTAATCCTGCTGCTTCTCCTTCTCTTATGATGCATGCTGCTGCACATGGAACGTCGATGCCGATGGATTTGCCGAGTNNGGGTCAACATCTTCAGCTATTACAACGAGTTTTGCTTGTGAGCGTTCAACAGCTTTTGTTGCCTCGTTTGTTCCTTTCCTAACAGATCCTGTTTTTGAAGCAATCGTTAGGGCTTCATAGGCTGCATCTACGATTTCTTTAGGTACTTCATATTTTACATAGAATGGTTTAGACATATTAGCCTCACCCTTTTAAGGCACAGTCTTATCCGCACTTCTTATTTAAGAAGCTTTCTGCCCAAAAAATCCGTCTTGTACTTTCAGCTTATAAACCATCTAGAAAACTTTATATAAACTGTTACGGGTTCCTACATGTTTTTCGAGAGGGGAATTGCGTTTGCAAAGATTGGGCAAGGTTTCAAATGTAACTCCATCACGAAATCTTATAGTAAAAACAGAAAATCCCCCGAAAATGGGTTTTGAAGTTGTCGATGAGAACTTAAATGTTGTTGGTAAAGTTTTTGATATTATAGGTCCAGTTTCAGCGCCTTATGCAGTGATTAAACCAACCGTTAGGGAACCTGAGAAACTAGTGAATAAACCGGTGTACTTGCTTCTCTCGAAAACCAAACGGAGCAAAAGATGATGAGTAGAGCTAGCAAGTTACATGAACCAGTAAATCAAGACCAAACTGCATCAAAAGCAGAACCAGCAGCCAAGGTTCAAGCGTGCCCTGAATGTGGCAGCACCCGGCTTATGCGCGATTATGAATGCGCCGAAATAGTATGCATGGACTGCGGTTTCGTTGTAGCAGCCAAAATAGCTGACCGTGGACCAGAGTGGAGAGCTTTTGATGATGAACAAAGATCGAAGAGAACCCGTGTTGGAGCACCCCTAACATACACAATCCACGATAAAGGATTATCAACAACCATTGATTGGCATGACCGAGACATCTACGGCAAAAGCCTCTCACCAGGCCAAAAAGCACAAGTTTATCGTCTGCGAAAATGGCAGCGACGCATCAGAGTTTCAGACGCAACAGAGAGAAACCTGGCGTTTGCACTCTCCGAAATCACAAAGATTTCCAATAACCTAAACCTTCCAAAGAACATTCTTGAAACCGCCTCAGTTATTTATCGTAAAGCAGTAAAAGAACGATTAATCCGCGGCAGGTCAATTCAAGGTGTCACCTCAGCAGCCATTTATTTGGCGTGCAGGCAATGCGGTTTAGCCCGAACCTTAGACGAAATCGCTCAGTCATCGGCGGTTAACAAGAAAGAAGTTGGACGAAGCTACCGTTTCCTAATCAGAGAACTAAACTATTCCATCCCGCCACTACGGCCAAGCCAATACATAACAAAGTTCTCCAACCAACTCACGATGCAGGGAAAAGTGGAGGAAATTGCCCACAAAATCTTAGCCGCAGCAAAAGAACTAAAACTCACCTCAGGCAGAGGACCAACAGGCATTGCAGCCGCAGCAAGCTACGTTGCATCCGTCTTAACGGGTGAGCGGAAGACCCAAAGAGAAATCGCCGAAATTGCACAGGTGACTGAGGTTACTATTCGGAANNTGGAAGAGTCAATTACTAAGCTAAAAGAAATCCAGTCGGGTCTTAAACGAAACCTAAACAACCTACACCAGAAACTAGAAATGCTTGATTCAAAGCCTGAGTTGCAAAGCAGCCTTGAAAACTTAAAGATGGATGTTGAGATAAGAGCCAACGACCTTGAAGCGGAAGTAAAACGGTTGCGGGAAGACCTAAAATCCATTCGTGAGCTTTTAGGCTTAAACCTGGAAAAGCAAAACTCAGGCAAATCTTAACGAAGAATAAGCAATTTTTTTAAGCACGATAGTCGCTATGCTAACTCATGCCCTATAAATTCACGTTCGACCTCTCAAAGGTCCCGCGATTCTTCTTCGCCGAAATCGCCTTGATTAGTTACCAGAAGGGCATGCACAAAAGCTTCCTGACAACACTCAATGATTTGATCCTTAAATTTAAAATTCAGGAAGCAACGGGACTAAACCTTTCGGACGCGGTTGCTTTGCTTCAGGACCTGATTGATTTACAAGCCATTAACAGTATGGAAAGAGGCAAGTTTTTAGAAACCAAAAAGAGGGCACTTTTCCTTCCGCACTGCTCACGAAAATACATGGATAGCCGTTGCAAAGCATCATTCAACCCGGACACCCCATCCTACACGTGTGCACATTGCTCGGAAGATTGTATGGTAAACAAGGCAGACCAATACGCCAAAAAGAAAGGGTATGACGTTTACTTGCTACCCGGCGGCTCCTGCATACCCAAGATTCTCAAAAACTGCCGGTATGAAGGCATCGTGGGGGTTGCATGTGGAGAAGAAATGAAAATTATGGGTCCGCTTCTCACCGGCATGAACGTAACAGGGCAAGGCATACCATTGATAAAGAATGGCTGTGCAAGCACCGTTTTCAACATGGAAACTCTCAGAAAAGTCCTCTAACCCGCCGTTCATTTACTTGATTGCGAGTTGAACGGTTAGCAAAGCTTATAATGCTAAACCATACCAAGAGAGTACTTGTCTGATATTCATGCCCGAGAAAAAAGCAGCAAAAAAATTCTACAGAACCGGCGAGAAATGCCCAGAATCAGGATTGTACGAGCATTTCTGTAAGCAAAAGGGTGAAAAGGCGCGCATCCCATTGTCAAAAACAGAGACTTTTCCGCCGTGTAGGACTTGCGGTTCTGTTAAATGGGTATTAGTAATGGCAGCATAAGCCGTTACTGCCTAAGTGCATATTTTTTATTAATTAGTCAATTTTTTAGCTAACCAAAAGTTCACTTAGCGTTGGGTTCTATATATAAGGGAGGGGGTAGGTCAACAGAGCACTAGCATTTTTCAACTAGCAACTAATCTGCCTTTAAATAAGGGGGGCTATAAACAAAAAGAGCAATAGAGTAGTGCTTGATTTTATAAAACAAAGTAAAGAAAAGTAAAACTGGTTACTTCACTATTTCTCGTTTCTTCCAGCGCAGGTTCTTGCCCTTGCACTTTCTGCATTTCAGCGCAGTTGCAGCATTACGTGAGCCACAGTCTCTGCAGATTTTCATGTGCAACCTGTGTTCTTGCGCTATGGCTTTTTTTACTGGGTCTAATATTGGCATTTTATTGTTAACCTTCCGTTTTGGCTAACTCTTTGATGGTTAAGTATCAAATATACCTTTTGTCTAAACTTTCTCATACTGCGCTGGACACAAAACATGCGCCTACTTGATTACTTCAATCGTAACATAAGAGCGAGTATCCTCAATTCCCTCGATGCTGTAGAGTTTCTTTAATATTTCATCGAGGTTCTCACGCTCAACAATGATCAAAGCGTCTACTTCGCCGGCGATGCGGAAAGCTCTGGAAACTGCCAGTTCACGGATTTGCTCGTAAACGTGGATGCGTTTGATAGGTGCGACTTTGAGGAGTATGAAGGCGGGTGTAGTGGATACGCCAAGGGCGCTTAAGCCTTTCTCAGTAACATCGATGAAGCCTCTTCCTGTGCGGATGTAACCGCGGTTTTTGAGTTTACGCAAGTGGACGTTTAACGCTTGCCTACTTACGCCAAGTTGAGCTGATAATTCGTCTTGTTTTACTCTCAGGGTGTAGGTGTTTGTGGATTTGCCTTTTTCGTAGAGGGTTTTTAAGAGTTGGATTGAACGTTTAGTTAATGGCTCCAAATTGGTCACTTTTGTGGTGTTTTGTTAAGTTAAACCTTTACAATAGTAGCAAGCTTCCTTAAGAATCTGACTCTCAAAAAAGCTCGCCCGATTTTTCCTCAAACAAAAATACGCCAAAAACCAGATAATCCTCAAGAGGGGCAGGTAAGTATTGGCGTTTTCCAGAGTCATTAGCATGTAAAAAAAGATTCTGTTTTAGGGAATATGAAGAAGGCGCCTTATTTTTTGCAGTTTATGTTAAGTCAATGTTTTTCTTCCTACAAAGTGCGAAAATCACCAGCAGAAAATTACCCTAAACATAATCAAAACGAGCCAATTTGCTTCCTGCAAGAACTCAAACTAAACACCACAATGTATTTATTTTAAAAAAAAGCTTAAGTCAAGCCACTTAAAAGTAAACTAGGAGTGAAGCGGAACCGTGACAGAAAACGCCAGCGCAGTCTTAATCGGCAAAAAACCAATAATGAACTATGTCCTCGCATGCATCACCTTCTTCCACGGCGGAGCAAAAGAAGTCAGCATAAAAGCACGCGGCAGATCCATCAGCCGAGCAATCGACGTCGCCGAAGTTGTTAGACACAGATTCCTGCCAGATGCTAAAATAAAAAGCATCAGCATCGGAACAGACCAATTCCTACCGCAAGACCAAGAAGAAGGCGGCACCGCAACCAACGTCAGCACCATTGAAATAACACTGATAAGGTAAAATCACGCTTAAGCTAAACTCCTTCTTTGCAGGAAAAAAGACACACAAATGAAAACAGAACTATGCAGTTTCTGCTTAAAAAGCGGCATACTATGCCAAAAATGTTCAGCCAAAGTAAAAGCTGGCGAAATCAGCGACATAGACCTGAAAATCGCCCGTATACTGCTCTCCCTAGAAGAAAAGTATCCATCCCTGCAAAACGTCTGCTTCTACAAGGCAGTTGAGGTTGAAAAAACCTTAGCCATCCTCGTTGGACATGGAGATGTCCCTAAACTTTTAGGTTACGGCGGCAAAATCGTCAAAACCCTCGGTGATGAAACAGGCAAAAACGTCCGCGTACTAGAGCATGGTGTTGACGACCGCAAATTCCTCGAAGACCTATTCGTACCCTTCAGCATCCTGACCATCAACACTATCTGGCTTCCTGACGGAACCACCGAAACACGAGTAATTCTCAAGAGGAAACGTGGCGCGCAGCTACCCTTTGACCTTAAAGCTTTAAAGGAAATCGCCAGTAAAGTACGTAAAATGTCCCTACGCGTTGAAATTGCAGATTAAGGTTGGCGAAAAAGCATGAACTTGGACTCTATCGACGACTGGATTAGAACTCACTATACAAGCCAAGTCACGCCTGAAATTGACGGTCAAGAAGTTACTCTTTTTGGGTGGGTCCAAGATATCCGCGACCTAGGCGGAATACGCTTTATCATACTGCAAGACCGTGAAGGAACAATCCAATTAACCATCCCCAAAAAACGAATCCAGCCTGAAGTTTTAGCTAAATCCGACCTTTTACAGAAAAGGTTCAGCCTGGGCGTGAAGGGAAACGTTAAAAAAACCAACATGACACCCAGAGGCATCGAAGTAATTCCAAGCGCAATTAAAATTTTTAACGTAGCTACTGAGCAACTGCCCATCGACATCACGGGCAAGACTCCAGCCAACATTGAAGCTCGCTTAGACGCAAGACCACTCGACCTCACCCAAGAACGAAGCTTAGCTACTTTCAAGGTTCAGCATACTGCACTTGAAGCAATCCGCAG
>PLNS01000006.1:205676-267458 GCA_003141855.1 Candidatus Bathyarchaeota archaeon
GACATTGAAGCGGCTTTTGCGAACGCTACCGATGTTATGGCGCTTCTTGAACAAGTCATACACCACGCCTGCACAGTTGTTAAAGAAAAGTGCGCCAGCGAGCTTTCAGTGCTTGGGTACAAGTTTGAAGTGCCCACGATTCCATTCAAGCGCTTAACATACGGCCAAGTCCTCGAAGATTTAAAGAAGCAGGATGTTACGATTCCATGGGGCGAAGACATACCCACCGAAGCCTTCAGAGTCTTAGGCAAACTTTACCCGTTCTTCTACTTCATAACTGATTGGCCCACGCACGCAAAAGCGTTCTACATTAAACCACGCGAAGACAAACCAGAACTTTGCGAAGGCTTCGATTTGATGTGGCGCTACATTGAGCTGGTTTCTGGCGGAACAAGAATATCCCAAAAAGACCAACTAATCCAAAGGCTCAAAGAAAAGGGCTTGAATCCTGAATCTTTCAAATGCCACCTGCAAGCCTACGATTATGGGATGCCGCCGCACGCAGGATGGGGATTAGGACTTGAAAGGTTAACGATGATTTTAACTGGGAACAAGAACATCCGAGAAGTAACCCTGTATCCACGGGATAGGGTTAGATTAACTCCGTAAAGTAAAAGCATCAAAAGAAGAATCCTGCCGCTACCCGCAACTCCCATCCAATTTTTGAAGTGTCAAGATTACCCATAATACGCTAATAGCTACCAAAACCGTCAATACTGACCTACCCCCTATAGGTTTCTGCAATGAGTTTCTATTAGGATCCAAATATGCCAAAACTATTTTTGGTAATTAAACTTGGACAGCGTTAAAAGGTCAGTTGCGAGTCCTTATCGATGATAGGCAGCGTTTTTGGTTAGCTGGAAGAGTTCATTGATGTATTCGTTGACTGATTTCTGTTGGTTTTTGGCTATTCTTTTTACGGCGTCGTTTATTCCTGTGGAGTACTGCACGGCTTTCTTGGGTTTATCCGCGATTGAAGCGGGTATGCCCGCGTTTTGCGCCATTTTCCTCAAGACAAGTTTGCGTAATGTATCAGGTTTCTGCTCTATTTTGCATTCAATCGGTAAGCTTAAAGCAAACTCGGCAACTGCAAAGGAGCTGAAAGGCAAACGCAACTCAACATCTTGGAACCCCGTGATTTTTAGGTCACGCTCAAGGTTGCTCTCATGAATGTTAACTACATCGTGGAACATGGTTTTGCGGACTTTTTCGCTTCCGTCTTTGCAGCACTCATTAACATAGCGTTGGTAGCCCCCGAACAATTCATCCGCGCCCTGCCCAGCCAACATCACTTTGAAGCCTGCCTCAGCCGCCTTCTCCGCAGCCCAATAAAACGGCACGCCGATACTTGCCTTAATCGGGTCAGCCTCCTCAATTAACTCGACCACCTTAGGCAAAGTTTTTTCCACATCAGAATCCTTAAACAAATCCACCTGCAAGGGCAAATTCAACGCTTCTGCAGCTTTGATGGCTTCTTCCGTTTCTGCTTGATTCTCCAAGCTTACGTGAAGAAGGTTAACTTTGACGTTGCATTTGCTTGCCAAAAAAGCCACCAAGCTACTGTCTAAGCCTCCCGAAAATGCTACTGCAACTTCCTTTAAACCGTGCACCCGCCGCTGGATGGATTGCTCAAGAAGAACTTGAAGCGTTTTTGCGGCATCACCCATTATTATGGGCTTAGGTTCTTTGTAAGTTAGGGTTTTGACGGGTTTGAATTTGAAGCCTTCTCGGTTGACAAACGCGAGGTTTCCGGGCGGAAAGGACATTGGGTTCTCTATTCCGAGTTTCCAGAGGGCTTTTCGGTTTGTGGCGAAGGCGGCTATGTCTTTGTTTTCGCCGTAATAGAGCGGTTGAACGCCGATTGGGTCTCTTCCTGCTGCAACCCAGCCGTCTTTTAGCATTAGGAATGAATAGTCTCCATCCGCTTGCTCCATTAGTGTTTGCATGGTGGCTTCGCAGTGAAGCGGTTCTTTGGCTACCTGTTCGGTGACAGCGTTTTTGGGTATTGGCGAGTACACTCTGCCTTCAAAGAGCAGTGCGGCATCATCCAACTGCAAATGCTCATAATCAATAACTGATTTGGGTTTTGAGGTAACGTAGCCTGCCACGGTTGATGATTTTAAGCCCTGTTTTTTTATGATTTCAACGTTTTTTTCGAAGAGGCTTTTCTTAGGGGAAATTAATCCAAAATGTGATGGCTGACCAACATCAAACGAATTCAGTACGTCAAGAACTCTTTTAACAGCGCTCTCGCCGTTTTTATCTAATACTGCAATTGTTACTTTCATGTCCTCATGCACCCAATACTACTTGCAGTGTGATAGTGCATTGGTAAAACATTAATCTTTAATCTGCATATCCATAGCTTTGAGGAACACTAACTTGCCTATCCTGCCAATCGATACTGGTCGTTATGGAACGCCAGAAATGCTCAAAATCTTCGAAGAAGAAACAAGGGTCCAAAAGTTGCTCGACGTTGAAGCGGCTTTGGCTTTGGCGCATGCTGAAGTGGGAAACATTCCAAGGAAGGACGCTGAAAAAATCGCCGCTATGGCTTCCACCAAATACGTTAAGGTAGACCGTGTGAAAGCTATCGAAAAGGAGATTAAGCATGATATTGCCTCGCTGGTGCGCGCGCTCTCTGAGGTTTGCGGGGCAAGCGGCGCCTACGTCCATCTTGGGGCAACAAGCTACGACATCGTAGACACCGCCAACGCATTGCAGCTAAAAGACGCTTTAGAAATTATTGAGAAAAGACTTGCTGATTTGAAGACTATCTTGCAAAAACAAGCAGCTCAGCACAAAGAGACCGTTATGATTGGCAGAACCCACGGACAACATGCCTTACCCATTACTTTGGGCTTCAAGTTTGCCGTTTGGGGATATGAAATCAACAGGCACTTAGAGCGGTTAGACGAGTGCAAGAAGCGCGTTTTGGTCGGAAAAGTAAGTGGCGCCGTTGGCACGCAGGCTGGTTTAGGCGAACATGCCGAGCAGATTCAGGAGCTTGTAATGAAACGGCTAGGGCTTCGTGCGACTGAGATTTCGACGCAGATTGTGCAAAGAGACCGTTACGCCGAACTCGTTTGTATTTACGCAGCAATGGCTTCTTCGCTGGAGAACTTTGCAACCGAAATCCGAGAACTCCAACGCCCAGAAATAGGCGAACTTTTCGAGTCGTTTGAAGCTAAAAAGCAGGTTGGCAGCTCCACGATGCCTCACAAGCAGAACCCTGAAACCTGCGAACGCGTCTGCGGTTTAGCTCGAATCGTCCGAAGCCTCAGCGCTCCCGCGTTGGAAGATATGGTTACGTGGCACGAGCGAGACTTAACGCAGTCCTCAGCGGAACGGTTTATTCTCCCAGAATCAAATATTCTGCTCGATTACATCCTAAACTTGACGTGCAATATCGTGGCTAACTTGCGGGTTGACAGCGAGCGAATGCTTCAGAACTTGACGTTGACTCAGGGACGCGCAATGTCAGAATCGGTGATGATGGCGCTGACGAAAAAGGGCGTGGACAGGCAGGAAGCACACGAAATGCTCAGAAAACTAGCAATCCAAAGCGCACTTGAAAAGAAGGACTTCAAACAAGTTCTCCTCGAAGACAAATTCGTAAGCAGCAAACTCGGCGAAAAAGAAATCGACAAAGCCCTAAACCCAAAAAACTACTTGGGCACAGCAATTAAACAGGCTGAGCGGTTTGCGAAAAACGCTTAAAACTCAAACAAGCCTTTTTGGGTAACTTCATCCGCCTTATCCAAGTTTTCCCACGTTTCCTTTTTGACAAAGCCGCCGACTTGCTCTTTGATTTTTTTAGCTAATCTTGGACCCACCGATGGCAAGTTGGTTAGTTCTTCGATGGAAGCGTGTTTGAGGTCTGGGATTGTTTGGTATCCTGCGTTGAATATTATGCGTCCCCTGACTCTGCCGACGCCTTCCAACTGGACAATGGGCAGCAGCTCTTTTTTGATGCCTTTAGAAACCCGCTCCACAAGCTCATGACTCAGCGCTGAAACCTCTTTGTTTTTAGCTACCACAGGCGATAGCTCGTCTATGGCGTGCAAAAGCCACTTAGCTGTTTCAATAGTTCGGTAAAGGTCTCCTGGTTGAACGTTGAAGCGTTCTATGATTTTTTCTTCGGGCAGTTCCTCTATCCAATTATTCATGACCATGGCTGTTTTGACTTCGCCTAAAAACTCGGCGTAGCCTATGTGGTCGCTCCATTGGTCGGGTGGTTCCATGAATAATTCTTGTTTGTGGTCTTCGGTTTGGACCGCTAGTTTGTCCATTTCCCGTTGGTAGGGCCTCATTATTGGACCCATATCTGGTGTATGAGAGACTAAGTGGAGTAAACTGAACTCGGTTAAGATGGGCGGTTTACTCTGCAGTGCATCCCTAATTATCACGCCTGATAAGGGGTCAATGTAGAGTTCGCTTATGCGTTTGCCAAATTTGGTGGCGAAAATATCGTCCCCTGCAACATAAATCATCTCCTCATCATGGAGGAAACGGAGAATTTTGTTGATGACACTTTTAATGGCTTTCACATCATACTGGTAAGCGTAGAAGGTTTTGCCGAAAAACTCGTAAATCCCATTTTCGGTGTGAGCGAAATCGGACGCAATCGTTGCCAACACGTGGCCGCGGATGATTTTTTCAACTGCCAGCCTAGACCAAATCCGCTCGGGTTTAGCCAAAACGTAGCTTTCCATAAGATAGTCTGATTCATCAGCGGTTTTGGCGATAAGGACTGATTCGCCGAATTTGTCGTATTTTGGTCTTCCAGCTCTGCCAGCCATCTGCTTGTAATCCAACACGCTTATGGGATAGTTGCCTAATCCAGCTTCAAAACGCCTGTAATCTTGGATGATGACTGTTCGCGCGGGCAAGTTAACGCCCCAAGCCAGTGTGGGTGTGGCGGTTAAGACCTTGATTTTTCTTTCCTTAAACGCATCCTCGATGACCTTGCGGTGTGCACCAGACAACCCTGCATGATGATACGCTGTGGCGCAACGAACTAAATCGGCAAGTTCCTCGCTGAGCTGAGTTCTTTCTCCAGCGTCCAGGATTTTTTTGGCTTCTTTCTCCAAGACTTTTTTTGTTTCTTCCTCTAAGGAGCGCTTGACCAGTTTAGAGCCCGTTTTTGGCAGCGCTTTATTCATATGGCTCGCAACGGTTTTAGCTGCTGAAACAGCGCTCTTCCTTGTTGAAGCAAAAATCAACGCTTGCCCCCCATTCTTTAGCGTGTTTAAAACCAAGTTTACGACTGCGAGGTGGGTTTCCTGCTCTATTTTTCTTGACTCGCCGTCTCTGTATTGGATTTCATCTTTTAGCATGACGCCTTCTTTGAGGTTAATCGGGCGCCATTCCGTCACAATGTACTTAGCGTTTAGCCAACCTGCGATTTCGTCCACGTTGTTGATGGTTGCGCTTAAAGCTAAAATTTGAATGTGCGGGTTAATCTGCAAGAGTCTTGCCAGCACAATTTCCAAGGTTGGTCCACGTCCAGCGTCGTTTAGAAGGTGGATTTCGTCAGCGATCACTAAGGAGATGCTATCCATCCATTTGGCGCGGTGGCGCAGCAGCGAATCTGCTTTCTCGTTAGTAGTAATAATGACGTCGTAGCGTTCAAGCCAATTGTCTGCAGTGTCAAAATCGCCAGTGCTGATGCCCACAGAGACTTTTCTGCCATCCGCCTTCTTGATGGAAGTGTACTTCTTGAAGTCCTCAAACTTCTCGCTTGCCAACGCCCTAAGCGGGGAGAGGTAGATGACTTTACCGCCTTTCTCCAGCACGTGCTTGAGGCCACAGAGTTCAGCAATCAACGTTTTGCCCGAAGCGGTTGGGCTGGCGAGAACGATGTTTTGACCTTCCAATGCTCCTGCCCGTATGGTTTCTTCTTGAGGCGGAAACAACTCCGCAATCCCCAAGTTGAGCAGGACTTCTTTGACTGGTTCGGGAACGGATAACTCTGCAATCTTCAACTTTAATCTCGCCATCAACTGATTATTTTATCAATATTGAAGGAGCTAATTAATAGTGTTAGCCGTGGTGAAAGCGGTTTTTTCAGCTACGTTTTTCTATTTGAACTATGTATTAGCAATTGACGAGTTATCTTTCCCAAAAATTTCAGGTAGGATACTGTATGGTTGAAAACGTTAAAGAACTCCTCAAACTGCATGAGGGCATAACGCATGAGGTTTACTTAGACAACGAGAACTCCAGCATTGTTCCCCAAGAAGTAGTGGACGCTATGCTACCCTACTATAACAAGAAAGCCTACGGCAACCCAACGCTCACGCACAAGCCAGGGTGGGAAGCCTTCGAAGTCATAATGAACAGCTTCCAAAAAATCGCTAATTACATGGGCGCAAAAATCCTCGAAGAAATCACCTTCACCCCAAGCGAAACCGAAGCCAATAACCTAGCCATCATGGGCACAGCCTTCGCACAGAAAAGCAAGGGCAAAAAAATCGTAATCTCAGAAATCGAACCCATCAACGTGCTACAGGTTGCCGAGATGATGGGGAAATTCGGTTTTTCAACTACCAAAATCCCAGTTAACAATGAAGGCTTCATCGACCTTGAAAAACTCAAAGAAGCAGTCGACAACGAAACCATACTAGTCAGCATCTCAGCAGTAAACAATGAATTGGGCACGATACAGCCGATTAAGGAAGCCGTAGACATCGTTAAAGCCAAAAACCCCCAAACCCTCTTCCACACTGACGCTTCAGACGCTTACGGCAGAATACCCCTAAACGTGCAAGACCTAAAGGTGGATTTAGCCACAGTAGGCAGCTACAAGATTCAGGGGCCAAGAGGCATGGGCGCCATGTATCTGCGGGAAGGCGTAAACATGGAGCGCATCCTTGAAGGACAAATCGGAACCCAAAAGCTTTGGCCAGGCGTCGAAAACACGCCCTTAATCGTTGGCTTCACAAAGGCTTCGGAACTTGCTTTTGAGAACTTTGAAGCAAACACCGCAAAAATGCGCACCTTGCGCGATAAGCTTGTGGACGGCATATTCAATGAACTTGATGACCTGCGCTTTAACGGTCCAAAAGGCGACAAACGCTCCCCAGACAACGCCAACATCAGCATCTTGCGTTGCGAAGGCGAAGCATTAACCATTGAACTGAGCCTCAAGGGCATCTACGTTTCCAGCGGAAGCGCATGCAGCCGAAGACTTCTCCAGCCCAGCCACGTTCTAGTCGCTATCGGACGCAGATTCAGCGAAGCACACGGCAGCATACTCATGAAAACCACGCGTAGCCTTACAGAAGAGGATATAGCTTACGTTCTGGAAAGTTTACCAACAGCCGTCAACCGTATAAGAGGGATAGTTGGCTCAACAGGAGTAGATTAAAAATGTCGCGTATACCATTACCATACAACCCTAAAGTTATGGATTTATTCCGTCACCCCAAGAACCTTGGCAAAATGGAAGATGCCACAGTCGTCGCAGTAGCAGGGAACCCTGCATGCGGAGACATGATAACTTTCTACCTAAAAATCAGCGCCCAAGACATCATTGAAAGAGCTTCCTTCGAAAGTTATGGTTGCGCCGCCAACATCGCCACCTCCAGCATAGTCACAGAGATGATTAAGGGCTTAAGCTTGGAAGCAGCGTGGAAAGACATAACATGGAAGAGAGTCACTGATGAAATCGGCGGATTACCAAGCGTCAAATTCCACTGCGGGGTCCTCGCTGTCGGCGCATTGAAGCGCGCTATAAGACAGTATTTTAAGGAAAAAGGCGTTGCCGCACCCGAATGGTTGCCAAATGAACATACCTTTGAAGAAAAACAGGCATTAGAAGAAGAAGAACTGGCTAAAACGCTCTCTAAGAGGCTAAAACCTGAGGCAGAAAAACAATCATAGACGCGCAAGCAATCAGGCAAGACTTCCCAATCTTAAATCGGAAAATAAACGGCAACCCCCTAATCTACTTTGACAACGCGGCAACCACCCAGAAGCCTCGCCAAGTCATCGATGCCATAACCGACTTCTACGAAAACCACAACGGCAACGTCCACAGAGCAGTCCACACCCTCTCGCTGGAAGCAACCGACCTCTACGAGAAGTCGCGAGAAAGAATCGCAAAATTCATCAACGCCAAACACTCCAGCGAAGTTATCTTTGTTAGGGGTACAACTGAAGCCATCAACTTAGTCGCGTATTCCTGGGGACTAAACAGCCTTGGCAAGGGCGACGAGGTACTAGTTTCCCTGATGGAGCACCACAGCAACATCGTTCCATGGGAGATTACAGCTAAACTGAAAGGCTTCACAATCAAGTACGCCAAAGTTAACCCTGATGGCACGTTGGATTATGATGATTTTGAAAGCAAGCTTTGCAATAAAACAAAGATTGCGTGCCTAAGCCATGTTTCAAACGTTACAGGCGTAATCAACGACGTTAAACGCATCGGCAAGGTTGCGCATGACAATGGCGCTTTGATGCTGGTTGACGGCGCCCAGTCAGTGCCCCACATGAAGGTAGATGTTCAAGATTTAGGGATGGATTTTCTAGCGTTTTCGGGACACAAAATGCTTGGACCAACAGGCATCGGAGTGTTTTACGGCAAAAAGGAAGTGCTTGAAAAGATGGCTCCTTTCCAGGGTGGAGGAGAAATGATAAAGGAAGTTGCGTTTAGCCAAGAACAGGGCACATGTGGCATTTCGTGGAATGAGTTGCCATGGAAGTTTGAGGCAGGCACGCCTAACATTTGCGGCGCCGTTGGCTTATCCGCAGCGGTAAAGTATCTTGAAGGCTTAGGCATGGACAACGTTCTAAGCCACGAAAAAACCCTAACAAAGTATGCTGTCGAGCGCATGAAAAAATGCGGCAAAGTTACAGTATATGGCCCAAGCGACCTATCCAAAAAATGCGGAATCATACCATTCGGCGTTAAAGGTTTGTCTTCACATGACGTTGCATTATTCTTCGACAATTACGGGGTAATGCTGCGCAGTGGCTTCCATTGCGCTCAGCCACTGCATGAGCAAGTTCTCAAGCTCCAATCTTCAGCGCGGGCAAGCTTCTACATCTACAACACACAAGAGGAAGTTGACCGCTTCATGGAAGTCTTAAAGGAGTTTGAGCAACTCTAATGGCCTCCATTGACGACTATGTATCTCGAATCGAAGGAACCTGCGGAGCAGAAAAAGACGTTATAGTCGTCTTCAAGTACGAAAAGAAGGATGAAGCCATCGCCAACATCCTAAAAAAAGCCACACTTAAAAACAAGATTGCAGGGATAATTTTTGAGTTAACTTACCAAGACACGTCTTTCCGATTGTACTCGAGTGGAAAAGCTATTTTTCGCAGCATCAAAAACCGAGAAGAGCTAAACAATCTCTTAGCAAACCTACTACTTTAGCTTCTTTAGGCGCAGTTTGACTCGAACTTTAGTTCTGCTTACCCAGTTCAAAGCTGGAATAAGCGGATACTTTACAGAGTTTGGCAAGGCATCCTTGAATTCCCTATGCAACCCTAAATGTATAGCCAATCTGCCTTTGCTTGTTATAGGCACGTAGTAACGATTAATCGGGAACTTGACAAACCCATTGTTTTCTTTAAACCTGTCAAGGGAGGGGTGGTTTCCTATTCGTCCATACATTAGCCACCGTTGTCCCTTAGGTGCGCAGACTTCTACTGCTTTAGCCAACAAAGCATTGTTTAACGATTTATCCCAATGCTGCTGCAGAGAAAGAATGTTCGATATGATGGCTATGTTGTCGCCATAGAGTATTTGAATGAAACCCCCAAGTTCGCCGTCTAAATAAGCGCCTATGAAACTGTTGTTCTTAGCCGCATACATATTTCCCCGTACTAGTTCAAATGACTCACCGTAGTGAGAAAAAGCGCGCTCTTGCCTGATTGGCGTTTCATTATAAATCTTACATATACCCTCTGCCAACTTATCGCTGGGCTCAATAACTTCGACTTTTACGCCGCTTTTCTCAGCCTTGCGTACCATGTTGCGGGTTTTTTTGCCAATCGCCTGCCACCAGCTATCGTAGTCTTTTATTTCAAGCAAACCTACATTGTCGTCTTCCCGTATCCAAGTGGCTGGAGGGTTAGGGATGGAACAGCACCATTTTCGGTCAAGAAAAGTATAGATATCAACTTCTCTTTCCCGTAGCTTCTCGATGAAGTCATCCGTGGGCAGGATGTTTTTTTCGTATTCCTGTACGTCATGGGCGATTTTGACCAAAGACTTCTTTTTTACGCTTAACGTTTCAAGGTCGTTGTCCACTCTTAAAAATGTCTTAAGCGAATCGTACAAGGGGCCTCTTTGATTCTTATCGTTTTTTTCAAAGAGCCATTCGGGGTGAAAAGACAACACCACATCTTGACTAATCCATTCTTCTAAAAGCTGTACCACTTTGTCAAAGCCATACTTATAGCGGTCCCTGTCTATACTTAGAGTTTTATTCGCATGAAAATCTGTCAACGGAAAATCAGTTGGAATGACCACTTGTGGCCCACTGAGTTTGCGTCCCCAAATTAATCGGGCGAATTTTCCGGCGGTACCATGAATAGTGTAAAGCTTTACTGGGCGGTTAGTCTCTTTTTCTAAATTCTTCCATTCCTCTACGGGCTTGTTTGCCACGTGAAGCGCTACTTCATGCTTTTCTGGATTTAACAGGTCAAGCAGTTTTTTGTCAGGTATAGTGTAGGGGGTAAAAAACCAGTATCCCTTCACTACTCGGGGTGATTCGTTAATCATTCTTGCAATGATATGGGCATTCTTTAGATAGCTTTTGCCTTTTTTGCTTTTGATTCTCAAGGCTACATAAGCAAAACTTTTGGCCCGTGATGGGTAAGGGTAATCAACGTCTATGCGTAGCTTAATCATTGCATGCTCAATTGCCAACTAAGGGACACTTTTTTAGTTATAAACCCTCTGCACCTAAAAGGCTATCAGCAAACAAAGCGGTCAACTAGACATGCTCACAGGTTACGTATTTTTGGTGCGAGTCGACAGGACCTCTCGGTAGACCCCTATGTGCCTTTGAGCTATGCTGCTCCATTTCGTAGCGTCCCACATATCCTCGCATTTAGCCTTCAACGAATCCCTCAGCTTTGCATTGGAAAGCAGCGATTGGATTTTAACCAAAAGGTCTTGGGAGTCTTCACTTTTGAAAAGTTCTATGCATCCGTATTCTTGATAAATTTCTTTAAACGCCTTCAAGTCAGAAGCTAATATTGGCACGCGGTAAGATACAAGAAGATGCAGCACGCCGCTATCAGTTACCGACCGATAAGGAAGTACAGCAAGATCGGTTGCGTTAAGAATAGGCGATAAGTCTGAAAGGTACCCCATAAACGTGACCCTATCCAAACAGTGATATTGCTCAGCGAGTCTTTTGAGCTTCTCCAAAAACTGTGCATCAGCATCCGTTTGCGGTCCACCAGCTATCACGAGTTGAACATTAGGGTTTAGTTGGGGAAGAAGCGGTATAACTAAATCAGGACCTTTTTTTGGTGTTACAAACCCCAATATTGTCATTACTGTTTTTCCCTGCAAACCAAGTTTAAGTTTGCATTCCTCTTTGTTTAAAAAGTTGGGTTTCTCAAAGCTGCCATGCGGTATTACACGTAACTTTGACTCGCTTACACCATAAAGAGTTTTCATTAATTCCTTACTTTCTAATGTATGGACAATAATCAGGTCAGATACCGTAAAAATTAGCTTATCTAGTAACCTTGTATAGAAAAAACCGCTTCTGCTTCCTGCCGTATTGGTTTTTCTTGGCTCATGAATTGTTGTTATTACCCGCCTATTTCCTAATGTTAGCCCAAGATAGAAGGGTAGGCTTGCGAATGCTGTCAAGTTTCTTTTGCCAAATTTAAGGTTCGAAAACAAGCCATATTCAAACTGAACATGAACTATATCCTGAGAGTGGCCAACGTTATAACCTAATATGGCAAAGTAGGGGTTTAACGCATGTTTCTTGGGCAAACTAGAAACGTATACCTTAGCTTCTCTTTTGAGTTCTTCCGCTAAGAAGGCAGAGTAAGTTGCAATTCCGCATTGCTTGTCCCATGCTGTCACTAAATTGACTGCAAGTGAATTATTATCGGCAGGGACATGCATACGGCGTTCATGAAGTTTTTTAACAAACTTCCCCGCAAGGAGGCGCCCCAGCTTTTTTGGAATACGTTTAATCATGAACATTCACTCATCATTCAATGCAACCAATGAAAGAGTCGAGATTTCAGTGAACCTCTTATGAGTGGAGCAGAATAAAGATCAATAGGTCCATATTGTTTTTTAAGTTGTCGCCCTAGTCGGATGCCATCAAGTAACGAAGCGAAAATGGCTTTACGCTCAGCTAGAGTGCGGTTACTAACGACAAGTTTTCGTATATTTTGAGTAATAAAGCCCAGCTTACTGGCGCTATTGGTCATGTAGATTAGAGCTATGCGGTTTCGTAACAGGTAGTGAAAAAGGTCTTGCTTCTTTGCTACTTTGCTTGTTCCCATTCTGTAATGGGAGCCCACGATTACAGGAAGAACCGTACATTTGAAACCCTTAGCCCAAAGTCTCAGAGATAGGAAGACATCTTCTAGATAATACATAAAACCAGCACTTACAAACAACTCATTTTTACCAGCTGAGGCGCTCTTAACAGCAGCTAAATTATAAACTGGCATTGTGCCTTCAACAAAGGAAACATACATAGGCTTGCAAAAGTTGGCAACAGGACCACCAGCATAAACTGAGGAAGTTGCTAAGGCTTCATCTAACATAAATCCAGAACTATCCACAACAGACTCATCGCCTAGCTTAACAACAATACCTTGAACAGCTCCAACTTCGGTATAATTCTCCAAAAAAGCAATCATTTTCTTAAGATAATCGGGATTGGGGACTAAGTCGTTGTGGGTTAAAGCTAAGTATTTTGCGTTGGGATTTCGTATGTTGTTGGCAATGTTCATTGCGCCTGCGAAGCCCAGGTTCTTTTTTAGCTTCACAAGCCTCACGTTTAGATTTCTGTTTTTGTTTTCTGAAACATATTTTTCTATAACTTCAAAGCTTCCGTCCGAAGAATTATTATCGACTAAGATAACCTCTAAATTGCCATAATCAAGCTGCAGTAAAGCGTCAAGTGATTTTTTTGTAACGCCAATTAAATGCATACTATTGTAATTTAGCCAAATTACTGAAACGGGTGGCAGCAAGTTGAATCCAAATTTAAATCACTGGATGGCTATTTAAATTAATTCCAACTTCTAATTGTGAAAGCTTCTTCACTGCATCGATCCTCAATAAATCATCCTATCAGCTTTAGCCCATTCTTGAATGCAGTCAAAAACAGGTTCTCAATCCCGCTCTTTTCCGTTAAGTTATTTAACAATGCCAACTCCATTAATACAAATTATCTAAAAATTGGATCATGTTCCGACATGCTAAAGGTACTCTTAATAAATCCGCCCCAGACAATCTGCGATGGGTCAATTGGCCGCAGCATATACTTTCCAATCGGTTTGATGTATTTAGCGGCGGTCGTTAGAGATGTATGCAACGTCGAAATATTCGATTGCCTCACCTCAGAGGTTGAAACAAGAGAGGGCAACTCAGTTACTTATGGTGCTTCATCTGAAGACATCAAAAAAGTCATAACTGAGAAAAAACCTGACATCGTCGGCATTTCTGTGCCCTTCACGTCTCAATACCGAAAAGCAGAACGTGTAGCCCTCATTGCCAAAGCAGTAAACCCGAAGATAGTTACCGTTTTCGGAGGACCAGACCCCTCGGTAAGGTTCAAATCTATTCTTGAAAACAGCTATTGTGACTACTGTGTCGTTGGCGAAGGTGAAGAAACGTTCTATGAGTTCATCAAAAACTTCTCTTCACACTCAACTTTGCAAAACATCAAAGGACTTGCCTACAAAGATAAAGGAATTATTCGATACGAGCCTCGGCCTTTTAATACAAATCTGGATGCACTGCCTTTCCCAGCTTTTGATCTTGTCGATATGAATCTGTACCTCCAAAACGAAGCTCTGTATAAAAATCGAAGTAAAATTTACAAAAACTCTATCTCCATCATCACCAGCCGAGGTTGTCCTTACAGCTGTGTTTTCTGCTCAATTAGACTCCATATGGGACAAAAATACCGTTCTCATTCCCCCGAGTACGTCATGAAGCTGCTTGGACTATGCATAAACAAATATGGCATAACCCAATTTCATTTTGAAGATGACAACGTATCCTTCGATAAGCAAAGGTTTGAAACCATATTAGACTGTATAATCAAGGAAAACCTGCAAATTCAATGGGATACCCCAAATGGCGTACGAATTGACTCCCTAAACTACAATATCTTGCAAAAGATGAAGCAGTCTGGCTGCGTACAAATCACGTTGGCTATAGAATCTGGAAACCAGAGAGTCCTCGATGAAGTTATCAAAAAGAAAACAAAATTACCATACATTTTGGAAATCGTGAAGTACTGCAAAGACCTCAAAATTTCGGCGAACGCATTCTACGTAATTGGCTTTCCCGGAGAAACAATCAAAGAGATGAAGGACACAACCAATTTAGCACTCAAGCTCTACAGAGATTACGACCTCCATCCACATTTGATGGTGGCAACGCCACTTTATGGAACAGAACTCTACGAGATATGTATACGGGACAAACTGTTGAACGGTAACCCGACTTTCGAGGAACTGTCTATTGCAACACAGACAACAGGAAACCCAATGATATCAACAACGGAATGGTCCCAGAAGGATATTCGGCAGGTTATTGACGAGTTCACAAACGATTTGGCGAGGGAACAGGGACGGAAATTACTAAAACATCCAAGAGATTTTCTGAAACACCCAAGAGCTGGAATCAGGCTCTTGCGTAAAAGCACATAGAACTTGGTAGTGATAGTGAGGGGATTAAATCACGCATATCTTTAAATGCTGACTGCATAACTTTTAAAAGAAAAGAAAGTGACCATTCATGAAAATATCCGTATTCTTTGACATTTATTGTCCCTACCACGAAAACAAGGATCCTGGTCAGATTCCCTTAGGGTTAATGGACAATGGAGTAGATTCGGGTGTTATTACAGTTACCAAAAAAGAGTTGGCAAATTATAACCCAAAATTTGTCCTTATCCAGAATGAGCGGAATGAATTTTATAAAGACTTTTGGTTAAAAAACGATTCAGATGCGATTGTGACTTATCACGCGCAGGGAAAATCTAATGTGCCACTCATAGAGAAGATGAAATTAGGCGGGAAAAAGGTTATTCTCAAGTTAGATAGCGACGGAAAAATCGCTTATCCACTCCAGCGGCACCACCACCGTGTCCCTCTGCGGGAACGCTTAACCATTCCTAACTTGATAAGCGATGTTTTTTGGCGTCTGCCCTCTAAATCGCTTAAACGCAGAAAACATGCGGCGGTGGCAGCGGAAATCACCAAGCAAATAGAGCTCTGCAGCGCCACTATAATTGAAAGCCCCGAAGCTTTAAGTAACCTGAATTATTTTTTGGCGGCATGGGGCAGAAGCGACCTAATCAAAAAAACCCATTTCATACCTAACCCTGTTACCCCAGAGTTCGTTGAAGGAGAAATTAGCAAAAAAGATAACATCGCGGTGACTCATGGGCGATGGGATGATTTTACAGTGAAGAATACGGGTGTGATGGTGGAAACGGTTGTGGAGTTTTTGACTCAGAGGCAAGAATACCGCTTTATTATTTTTGGAAGCGGAACAGACCAAGTTAAAAAACTGCTAGAAGTTGCACCTCAAAATGTAAGAGACCGAATAACCATTCAGGGGTTTGTAGAGCACCAGAACGTTAAAGACATACTGGAAAACGCCAAGTTACTCTTTGTGCCTTCAAGATGGGAAAGCTTCTCTATAGCATCAGCTGAAGCCCTCTGCACAGGCTGCTCAATAGTAGGGACACCCGCTGAAGCACTAAGGTACTTATCGATGCAGGGTTTCTCCGGCTCCATAGCGGCAACGTTTGATAAAGAAGCTATTTTAGCTGCTCTTCTGCAAGACTCGATAAAATGGGATAATGGCAAATATGATCCAGAAAAAATCGCGTCGTTTTGGAGGCCAATACTAGACCGCAAGGCTGTTGCTAAAAGCATAGAGAACCTTGCGAGAGCAAGTTAATTCATGGATGTAACCTTATGCAGTCGATAACTTTTTGCAAAGAGTGAATATCAAGACGTGAAATAACCTAACTAAGGAACAGTGAACCTCCCGCAAAGCTCTCAAATGGTTTTTTCCAAGTGGGTTGCCCCAAGATACGCAAACGATAATTAAATCCAGTTGTTTTGCACGAACCTTATTTCGTATGCTTTAAAAGGACCAAAAATGTTTTAGATACAAGGACGCTCATGAAAATATCTCGGAGAATTATCAGACCTTTTTTTGAAGCTTATATGTACATTTTCGGGTCAAGAATCGCAGCCCGCGAAATAAAAAATCTAGCAGATGGCTGTGGCAAAGACATTGGAAAACTGGTTAATCTTGTATTTAGTTTTGAGTACAAGCAAAAGTTTCGTAAGTCTTGGGTTGTGAGCTTGAAGCCTTTACAGGTAAAATCGGAAATTGCTGAGTTGTGCAAAATTGTCCAAGAAGCAAACCCTAAAAAAATTATCGAAATCGGATCAGCAAGTGGCGGAACTTTGTTTCTCTTTGTACGCGTTGCTAGTCCTGAAAGAATAATAAGTATCGATTTACCCGCTGGTTCTTTTGGAGGCGGCTATCCTTTTTGGAAGATTCCACTTTTCAAATCTCTGGCTAAAAAAAGTGTAATTCAGCTAATCAGAGCTGATTCCCACAGGGAAGAAACCCTTGGGAAAATAAGAACACTTCTGAAGGACAGTGAAGTTGATTTCTTGTTCATTGATGGGGACCACACATACCAAGGTGTTAAGCAAGATTTTCAGATGTATTCTCCTCTAGTCAGAAAAGGTGGAATTGTTGTGTTCCATGATATTGTTACGCATGACCCAACCTCTGGCTGCGAGGTAGACAAATTCTGGAGCGAAATTAAGCTGAGCTACGACCACATCGAGATTATTGAGAACCAGAATCAGAAATGGGCTGGAATAGGTGTATTATATTTCTAGTTTGAATATTTGTTTTGTTCTTTTCCTATTGAAGTAACCCTTTTATTTTGTTCGATTAAAATTTGAACGTTGGACCAGATGTTGTTTTGGAATGTTTCTGGAGTTAAGACTGAAATTTTACTCCATAGTTGTTGGCGTTTGCTTTCCCAACTTGCGCTCGCATTCTCAGTTTCCATGTACTTGACAATCTTCTGCTTTAAGTCATCGTAGGTTTCCCATCTGAACTCATCTGGGATGAACTCCTTCATGCCTCCGCTGTTATGGACCAACGTGGCGCATCCGCTTGCTAAGCCTTCAACGGGAGCTATGCCGAAGTGTTCTCCTTCCATTAAATGCACGTAGATTCGGGAGTCTTGCAGGATTTTAAGCAAGTCTGGTCCTGGCAAGTTAGTTTTCAAAGTGTAGTTCGATGGCAGGTTTTCTTGGAACTTGTTGAACCATGCTTTTTCCGCGTCGATTAATCCGCCGACGCTAACAAACTCGTAAGCGGGCAAGTCAATGGCTAACTTTTTCATTATTTCATGTCTCTTTACCGGAATAAACCGAGCGACATAGGTTACCCTTTTTCGCCTCTCCGAGAGAGGTTTGTCACACCAGAACTTGTCAAGATTTACTGGCGGGTAAACGACGATTGGGTCTTTTACGCCGTGGCTTTTCCAATAGCGTTGAATGTTTTCTTTGGTGTAGTTGCTGTTGCAGAAAACCATGTCCAGCTTGTCTATTCCCTGCTCAACCCACCTCTTAAAAAGCCACAGGTAAACTTTCCTCTTCAGCCGTGACCTGTCATAGTCGAAGTGTATTTCTGGGAAATGAACATAAGCAATATTCTTCTTGGCTTTGTTGAGGAAAACTGGTTCAAACGGAGAGGATGACTGGGTGGAAAACAAGTAATCGTATTCCAAGCGGTCGCGGTATTTTTTTAAGAGTTTAACAAAGTTGCGGTGCCTTTTGTAGATGGTGAAGGGTGGCTCAACCTCAATCCGCTTGCCCAAAGAGTGAATGGCGACTTCTTTGGGAAAGTCTTCACCAACAATATCGCGGTACCTGCTGGCGTCAAAATCAAAAGTCAACAACTCCACGTTTTGCCCATGAGCAACCAAGGTTTTGATTACGTTGTGGCAGACACGCTCGCCCCCGCCGTAGATGTCTAGGTATGGGTGGACTACAAGGAATTTTGGCAAGTTAATTCAGCCTCTCGCCGAATGTTGGAATTGTGTTTGCTGGTGTGCTCTGCAAGTTTCTCTTCTCTCTTGAAAGTATGTCTTACATTTCACTTTTGGGCTTATGAAGTTTTGCAACCCGTTTGGAAGTTGGAGAGCATTTCTAAAGCACTCTTCAATAATCTTCACTATTGTTTGGGCTGGTTAAGTAGCAAAATATATACGCCTGCATGGAAAGTGAGTAGTGGATGGCAGTTTCGGTGGAAAAAGAAAACATGGCGCCCATTGAGAAGAAACTTAAGGTTGTTTTTGCTGACCCACCGTTTGGTCGTGAATCTAAAGGGGAAGCCGTGACCGAGTCACCGAACCTTGGAATTCTCTATATTATCGGTTATGCTAAACCGCGCTTGCCGGAAGTTGAATTTTACTATCTTGAACCGTTCCTATCCATTGAAGAGCACATCGAAAGAATAAGGCAAATCAAGCCTGACGTTTACGCCATATCCTTCACTACGCCAAGAAAAGAACTCGCCTACGAAACATTAAGCAAAGTTAAAAGCTTAGGTTTAAAAATGGTAATTGCTGCTGGAGGTGCTCACCCAACCATTGACCCGCAAGATGTCCTCAAAGCCGCCAAAGTTGACGTTTGCATTGTGGGCGAAGGCGAAGAAACCACCTGTGAACTGCTTAACAAAATCTTGGCAAACCAACCAATAACCGATGTCGTCGGAACGGTTAACGCGCAAAAAAACAACGGCATAAGACCCTTGCTAAAGGATATTGATTTTCTTCCGGCGTGGGAAATGATAGATTTCGAGAACTACGACATCGCCGTGAGTAAGAAAAAGCGCATGGCTTACATGCTGCCGATTCGGGGGTGCCCCAACTACTGCACTTTCTGCTCGAATCCCGTGTGGAAGCTGGAGAAACCTTGGATTAGAATGCGCTCACCCAAAAACATTGCAGAGGAAGTTAACTATCTCTATGGCAGGGGTATCCGAGAAATCTATTTGCGCTCAGACACCTTCAACGTTGACATAAAATGGTGTCTGGAAGTATGCGGCGAAATCGAAAAGCTGAACCTTAAAGGAATGGCTTTTCAATGCAACCTGCGAGCCGACAAACTAAACGATGAGTTAGCGCAGAAACTGCGTTCAATCAGCGTTTGGCTGGTGCACATTGGCATAGAATCGGCTAATGACAGGGTTTTGAAGGGCATAGGCAAGAACATTGTCCATGCGGACACGATACGAACATTAGAGTTGCTAAAGAAGCACAACATCAAGGTTTACGGTTTCCTAATGCTCTACAATGCTTGGGAAACAAACGGAAAACTCGAGTACGAGACACCACAGGAAGTCAGCAACACTTTGGAGTTTGCGCGCAAGTGCCTAAGCGAGAACCTAATCGAGTACATTTCATGGTCAATAACTAACCCCATCATAGGCTCAAAACTCCATGACATAGCCAAGAAGTTTGACATAGCCAGCTACAACGTTAAAATCGGCAACTGCATGCGATTGCCAAACATCAGTGAAGAGCAGATGGTTGAGCACGTGAAGCAGGGAATGATTCTGCAGCTGCTCAACGGAATCCAGAAGGGCATGATAACAAAGAAAAGCTATAAGCGGGCTGCTCAGAAAGCGGTTAAAATTTTGAATATGTAACATTTTGCTTCTTCCATGTTTAGGAATTGGAAGGTAACGATGCGATAAACTATTTATCTGCCAGAAGAAACATTATTGCACCTATGCCCTCATGCTTAGATGCGAACATAAAAGTCGATTTTGTCGTTCCATCAAGAGATAACCCCAACCCAACCTTAATCCACATCATAGAGCAGATGCCCTGTGCCGGGCAAATCATAAACACCCATGAAAAACCGCTCAGTATTGCGCGCAAGAGAGGCGTTTTGAAGGCTACGACTGAATGGGTCGCGATGGTCGATGATGACATGCTTCTGCCCTCTGATTGGCTCATTCAAGTAACTAAGGCAATTGAACCTAACGTGGGCGCAATTGGTACGGTTGCAGTGCATAAGAACAAGCATGCAGCAGCCTACGAGCGAGTCGTGGGAACTATAGTCAAACTAAACACAATCGACACGAACCCGCATATCAACAACATCATCATACGTCGCAAGCTCATGGAAAACTACAAACCACCACTGCTTTTCTTCGGCGAAGACCAATATTTCAAACGCTACGTACAAAAAACAGGGTACGTCTGGAAAGTATTACCCTTCCTCGGCGCAACCCATTTGGGGACATCCAAAAACTATGTGACCATCGGCATATCCTATCGGCGGTATAGCCACTTTAGCCTGTTTCAACTGACCAGACGGGTGGTTGCAAGGTTCATTTTTACGCCGTTTGCAGCCCTCATTAATTTGAGCCCCCAGACCTTTTGGTATTTGACAAAACTCAACGTTGAATTCATCGCTGGCTGGGCAAAAGAGCTAGCAGCAGAAAAACTATAATTAACCAATTTTCACCTTCATATTTGGAGCCTAATAGAAATACGATGCAGAAACCTATAGGGGGTAGGTCACTAATCGAGTTTTCATCAGCCAAAACATCATAACTGGAGCTTACTTTTACAGATAAGGGAGGGAGGATGTCTTTGAGCACTAATTTGTTTTCGAAAGAAATCAGGGGCATTCTGCTTGGGTCTTTTGTCCTGTGAGTTCCTTCTCTAAAGCTTCAGCTCTCGCCGCAACTTTGTCAGCTTCTGCTTTGACGGTTTTGTCTTTGATTTCTTCCTTGCGCTTCTCATTGGACTTCAAAATCAACCGCAAAAACTCGGAGTCATAGGATTTCAGCAGAAGTTCAGTGTTGGGAATCAAACAGTGACCTCCAATAACACCTGGAAACATAACGGGTCTGTCAAACCGTAAACGATGGGTATCTTCCAGAAAATCAACTGTTTCGTTAAAGTCAGCGTCGAAGGCTTTGGATATTCGATGCATCTCTTGGAAACAAGCAATCATCCATGCGCGATAGGTGGTTTCAAAGAGTTTAGCCAGTTCGGTTTCTCGGCAACTCTTTAGAACCTTCACTTTCAGACCTAACTTTTCAAAATGTACCCTTGCAGCCGCTCCCGCTTCCTTGTTTGCGCCGCCAACGTACTTGGTCCAACGCTTCATCTCCCAAATCATGTGCTCGGCACTCTTGTGTACGCCGCGAGCTGGCGAATGAGCAACAAGACACTTGCAGTTCTCTGCAACTTTCAGGGTGGTTCCTGGAGGAACAGTACTGTTGAGGATAGTTAGTTTAGGCTTAAACTGATTAACGTAGCCTGCAACAACTTCAGCAAACTTCTCTTGGCTGCCGCATGGAAGACAAACATGCAGGGTGTCTATTTTGCTTGGAACCTTATCTTTACTTTGACCAAGCGCACCCATTTTTGCTTGATCCAAATCCAGCCCGTAAACCGCAAAACTCTCTTTCGCGTCATTCAATAATGCAAAAAGGGTGTGGCCGATTTCGCCTAAACCAACAATCAGAACTTTTTCTTGAGTCAAACGCTTGTACTCCATCGGTGAAAAGTTAAGTTAATGTTAAACTATTTAAATCTGGAGCTCGAAAAGACAAGCTATGCAGAATCCAAAACGCGGTATAGGCATCGTTGAGGGAGCCAACTTGGAAATAGGCGCAAACGTCGCCATCTGGAATTACGTTGTAATAGGCGACAACACAAAAATCGGCGACGGCACCACCATAGGAAGCTTTGTTGATATAGGCAAGAATGTTACTTTAGGTAAAAACTGCAACATACAAGCGCACGTAACCATCTCAAACGGCTGCGTACTAGGCGACAACGTGTTCATCGCCCCAAACAGCAGCCTCTTAAACGACAAGTACCCCAAAAGCAGCTTCATGACCCCGCCAATCATAAAAGACAACGCTGCAATCGGCGGAGGAGTCACCATACTTCCCAGCGTTACAGTAGGAGAAAAAGCCGTAGTTGGCGGAGGAAGCGTAGTGGCCAAGGATGTTCCTGCCAGAACGGTTGTAGCTGGAGCGCCAGCAAAATTTGTTATGACTTTAGAGGCATACGAAGCCAAACGTGACGCTTTCATACAGGCACAAAGCAAGGTGCAAAAATGAAAATTTGGTATGACGCCTGCACGGGCAAACAAGTCCGGTACGCAACTGCCATTGCTCAGCGTCTAAGAAAAGCGGGGCATGAATTTGTTTTTACCACCAGAGAACACCCTGACACGATACCGCTTGCGCGAATCCTTGGAGAAAAACCCATCGTTGTGGGCAAATACAACCCCTCCACGCTTACCTCAAGGCTTGAAGAGAGCGCTGAGCGCATAATAGAATTCGCAAAACTCTTCAAAGACAACAAACCAGACGTCGCCATCGCACACCAATCGGTTGAGCTTTGTCGCACCGCATTCGGCTTAGGAATTCCCATAATTTTGACGGCTGATACACCCTATGCTTTTGCCGTAAACAGGCTCACCATACCCTTTGCGCACACAGTAGTGGTTTCAGAAGCGTTGCCGAAGAGTTTCACAAGAAACTATTGCGCTAAAAACGTTGTGCCCTTCAAGGGTGTAGACGAGGTTGCTTGGATTAAAGATTTTAAGCCAACCAGAATCACTAGTTTAAAGAAACCTCTGATTGTTGTCAGGCAAATAGAAGCCAAAGCCGCTTATGCCCAAGGCAAGAGAGACCTCGCGAAAACCATCGCAGAGAAGCTTGGGGAAATAGGAAACGTGCACCTTATCCAACGGTACAATGAACAGGGCGAAGCGTTCGGGGTAAAGGAAGGGTTTGTGGACTCAGCTAATTTGGTTGCGAACGCTGATTTAGTTGTAAGTTATGGAGGCACGATTGCACGGGAAGCTGCCCTCCAGGGCGTCCCAAGCATAGCGATTTCTGACATGGCAAAAACCTACGTGAACAGGTATGTGGCGCAGAAGGGTTTTCCACTGTTCATCACAAATGAGCAAGGAATCTTTGGGTATGCCAAGAAGTATCTGGGCAAAAGATTTGACATGAAAGGAAAACTTGCGGAGTTAGAAAACCCTATTGACGCCATCGAAAAAGCCGTGGAAAACCTAAAGCTTAAGCCTTAAGCAGGCGTAACTTCGACTTCATCGCCAGCTTTCACATAGAATTTCTCTGCAGCGTTAGCTTGGTTTAGGGCTATCTCCAAAAAACCATGACTACCTATTAACGCGATAGCTTCTTGTGGTTTGGCTTGGGCATAGGTTTTGCTGAAAGTAAGGTTTAGCGAAATGTTTTGCATTTTTACGTTGACTGTTTTTGCTTGAGCCATTTCTTTTTGGCTTATGTTTGTGATTACGTTGCCGAAGTCATCTACATGCAAGACTTCGCCGATTAAAGAACCGTTTCTTCGTTTTACGCTGGAAAACTCGGGCGTGGCCGCGTCGTTTATTTCTGGGCCAAACTCTGAAGGTTTCACGCCCATATCCAAGTGTGCTGCTGCAGGAGCAAAAACATCCCTGCCGTGGAAAGTGCTGGAAACATTGGGCAGCATAAACTCGGGATTGGCAAGTTGGTACATGTGCTCTATGCCTTGGGCTTGTGCAGCTAAAACCAAGATGCCGTTGTCTGGTCCAACAAAAAAGCCCTGCTTTGTCTGCACTAAAATGGCGCGTCTTTGGGTGCCCACGCCTGGGTCAACAACTGCCAAGTGCACGGTGCCTTTGGGAAAGTATGGCGCAGCTGAAGCCAACATGAAAGCGCCCATTCGGATATTGAATTTTTCAACGCCATGCGTTACGTCGATTATGTTGGCGTTTGGGTTTATGGTTAAGATGGCACCCTTCATCTCTGCAACGTATGGGTCTTTGAGCCCAAAGTCACTGGTCAACGTTATCATTAGGGTTTAGCCGCCGTGAACGACTGGGACAAAAACGATTTCGTCTCCATCGCTTAGTTTGGTTTCATACCCGTTTAGGACACTGATTTCTCTACCGTTAACAAGCACGAGTGAGTTGGATCTTGAATCGTTGAGTTCTTGGTCGCTGAAGGTGCGTTTTAACTCGGGCAGCTCTTGACTGATTTTTTCAACCAATTCTTTTATGGAGATGCCTTCTTGGAAGTTAACGGCAAGTTGTGTTTTTCCTGAAAGATGGCGCAACGCACCGATGAATTTTACTGTTAAAGGCACTGTTCTTCACTCTAACCTATAGAATAAGCAGGGTTTGTTAAAAATTTTAGCTAAAGCTTTCTAGTTTTTCCTGTGTCAGAGTTTCGACGATGTCGGTTGCGATGTCAACGATTGAATCTGCCTGTTTCATCATAGCGTCACCGTTAACCTCTTCCAACTGCGATATTTGCTGTACGATGGTTTCGATTTCGATTAGAAAACGCAGAACAGAATCATTGGTGGCGGGGTTTTTGGTTACCTCTTCACGGATGAGTATTTCTATAAAAGCAGGTTCACCAAGGCTGTAGTATATGGCGTTTCTGGCTTTTCTGATAGCTTCGACAATTAAGCCTGGCGCCATGTAAGGGATTTTTCGCGCTGCTTCCAATTCAGCTTTGGCTTCACGAAGGTACCTTAGTGCCCAACCTTTCCTGTACTCATCCATCATTGAGTTTCTTTCCAGAATTATTCGGCTATTTCTTCTTGTTCTTCGAGTTCAGATTCGGTTGCTGAGTTGGCTTGAGCTAATGAGAGGGTGCGCGTTATGTATCCTGCAGTTTGGTTTCTTACTCGTGTCGTAGCGCCTTTCGTTAACGCGTCAACTGCACGTTTGTTTTCGTCAAAGCTAGTATTGAATTTGCTTGGAAACCGAGCCATTAGCGCTTTGCCCAGCTTTTTAATCTGATCAGTCTTTACTTTTCCCAGTTAGTATTCCTCCGATATTAACGATTTTTAGTTCTCCGACGTTTAAAAGCGTAGGAGCAACTTTCAATAGATGATAGGCTTAATTTAAGTTTGCGCCTTAAAGCTGTGAATTGAGTGACCGATAAGCTGCGAGGTGAACGGCGGAGAAAAAAATGAACTGGTCAGGTTACTTTTATGTTAAAGAAACCCTCAAAGTTCTTGATTATTTGCTCGGCAACCTCTTCAACCTGCATTTTCTTGATTTCAGCCACTGCCCCAACAACATTGCGTATGAACGATGGCTTAGTTAATTGCCCGTTGAAGGGTTGCTTCCAATAGGTCACTGGACCGTCGGTTTCTGTTAACAGGTTTGTTAGGGGGGTTTTGTCTACGACTTCGCGGATGCCGTTGGAGTAGGTTACTGGTGGGCCTTCGGTGATGAAGTAGCCGTTGTCTAATGCTTTGGTTAGGGCGCTCATGGGGTGGCTAAACCAGTGCAGAAGTACTCGTTTGAGGTTGTAGGATGGGAGCATTTCAACAATTTTGTCGGTTGTCCCGCGTGAATGTATGATTACTGGTAGCTCGAGTGTTTCGGCGAGGTGGAGCATTTTGTCGAAGACCATGGTTTGTTTTTCCCATATGGTTTCGTATTTGTAGTCTAATCCTATTTCGCCGATTGCTTTAATGATGCCTTTGTTTTTTTGGATGAAGTCTATGGTTTCCTGAAGTTCGTTTTCTTCTATGACGTTTACGTTCCACGGGTGAATCCCTAAGGCTGGGTAAACGAGGTTGGGGTATTTTTCGGCTAGTTTAATGTCATTTTGGCAGGTTTTCAGGTCCATTGAATTGGTAACTAAGGCTGTTACGCCCGCGTTTTTTGCGTCCGCTACCAATTCGTCGATGTGCCCGATGTATTCTGCGTCGGAGAGGTGGACATGCGCGTCTATTAGTTTCATCTTTTCTCAGCGCTATATTCACCGTTGAGCGTTTTATAATTTTCTTTCTTTAAACGATAGGTTTATGGTTAAGGGTGATTTAGGGAAAAAACCGATAACAAAGGTTAAATATTGCTTTAAAAAGAAAAAGAGGCTACAGAGATGTCGATATGACTGAATTAGAAATAGCCGTAGCTCCCATGCACAGATTATGTAAGAAAGCAGGCGCTGACAGAGTAAGCGAAGCAGCAGCAAAAGAACTCGCAAAAGCACTTGAAGAAATCGGCGTAAAAATCGCCAAAGAAGCACTCGATTTTGCGATGCATGCTGGAAGAAAAACCATCAAAGCGGAAGATATAGAAATAGCCGCTAGAAAAATCATGGGAAAATAATAAGCTCATTACTTAACATTTCTCCCTTTCTTCTTTTTTGTTAACCTACTTTTAACATGCTTTTAGCTGAAAAATCGCCAATAGTGACCTACCCCTATAGTTTCTGCAACGTATTACTATTAGGCTCCAAATATGAAAAATGTGGGTTGTTTTTCTTGATGGGGTGAGTGGATATGGGTAAGTGTTAAATACTCAGTTTGAACTAAATGCTTACTTTGTAAGCTACTTGAGGCTTACTCTGGTGATGAGTTGACGTTAAGCANNACCTCAAAGGCAACGGACTCCAAGAAGCCCACATCGCAAGAAAACTAAACGTTACACGCCAAACCATCCACAAAGCCCTCGACACAGCCAACCTGAAAATCGGAGAAGCCCTAGAAGAAACAGCCAAAATAAACAAGATTGAAATCCAAACAGTCGACCCAACCAAAGGCTTCCTCTTAGGATACAGCTCACATTTCAAAACCAAGGCATTCATCACTTTTTCAGCAAAAAACGGCGTCCAAGTCTGGTACAAGCATGAAGGCGACTGCGCAAAATGCAGCAAAATAGACGCTTGCAGAGAAGCCTTGCTTGCGGAGGCTAAAGACCGAAATTTTCTACTGTTGGATGATACAAGCAAGATTTTGCCATCCAAACTCGCAGAAGCCTTGTTTGCTAAAATCACAGGAGAAAACCAAGCATGAGCATTCTTAGAAAACTTCGAAGATGGTGTCCTCAGCCCCAGCGAAAGCTACCAACATACGCCGTCACAATGGGCCCGCGGCTACTCGCCTTTGCTGTGCTTGCTGAAATCTTAGTTTTACTTATCGCGCCCTTGACGTATTATGCGTTGCTGGCTCCAAAGCCCACCATTCTCGTTTACGGTGAGGGCAAAGAAGTCCTGTTAACGAAAAGCCAAATCACGGCTTCGTGGCCAAACCTGCCCACAGGAGACCAAATAGAGCAAAACGGCGGATATTACAACATTTTTAACGACAGTACTCCTCCACCGCCCCTCATTAATTGCACAAGACTTAACATGCCTGCTTTCTGGGGATGGCCCTCGCACGTACCGAAGGTATACGATGTCTGGGTGCAGGACAGCAATGGGTCATGGATATTGGTGCCTGACCAGTACCTTGCGACGGATAATCCGCCACCGATGCCGCCTGATGGTTTCATGGGCACCGATTTATCCACAATCTACGTCATCGTAGCCATAATAACAGTAGCAGTTTCGTCGGTGGCAGGTGTCAGCTACCTACTGCATAACAGGAAAAAGTGGAAAATAGGCTGAAAAGTTAGGCAGTGGCTGAGGAGTCCCATAGGAACTGGAAGTATTCCCGTGCAAACCCAACTAAGCCCACGTGGTTGCTCCATATGACAAGGGTTGGCTTGTCTTCGCCGAGAAACAGCATGGCTTCTTTGCCGTCAGCGATTACGCCGCCGCCGAACATGTGGTCGCGGATGCGCAGTTCGCTTAAACCAGGGTATTTTTTTAGGAAAAGCCAATCTTCCTTTTTTCCAGCCGCCATAAGCTTAACGCTGACCGTTTTCTTCAAGCCGCTGCCCAGCAAGGGCTCAGCGAGCGTGATTACGGGTTTGGCGAATTCTGGGGCTGCAATCACAATTTCTATAGAAGCTTTTTTGAGTACTTCTTCAAGTTTAGATAAGACGGCTTGTTGACCGCGCAGAATCAGCATGTCGGGTCGTTCGACGAGTTCCCGTTTTTCGTAGAGGGGCTGGAGGTTCTCTGCAACGGTGTTTTCCCAGTTCAAGTATTTGTCTTCCAGCCGCAATTTAGTGAAACGCGTTGCTTCCAAGGGCGGAACAGGATAGTACTTGAAGGGTCGGCTTTCGTTGCTTTTAATCCAGCCCTTCTCTTTGAGGGAGTTTAGGACTTCATACATTTTACTGTAGGGCACTTTCGCTTCTTGGCTAATCTCCATAGCCGTCATCTGCCCACCCTCCAGCAACACTAAGTAAGCGTCGATTTCATAGGCGTTTAAGCCCATTTCACGCAAAGCAACCCGAGTATTCTCATTAATTGGCATTCTTTCCCCTCAATCACCTTAGGAAACGTTTGGAAACCTTATTATCATCACATCTGCACTTAAGCACTTCGAAATTAACGCTTACATGCAAGAAGGCAAAAGTAATGAAAGATATCAAACCTACAAGAAGTATTTGTCCAGAATGCCTAAAGGCTATTGACGCAACCATCTACGAAGACGATGGAAAAGTTTTCATTAAAAAATCATGCCCTGAACACGGGGCTTTTCAGGAACTCTACTGGTCAGACTATGACCAATACATGCGCGCGGAAAAGTTCCGCTTTGACGGCGAAGGCGTAAGCAACCCCCGAACCGAAAAGAAAAACGGTTGCCCATACGACTGCGGCATCTGCCCAGAACACAAATCCCACACAGCTCTGGCAATAATCGATGTCACAAACCGCTGCAACCTTACCTGCCCAATTTGCTTCGCTAATGCCGCAGCTGCAGGCTACGTTTACGAGCCAACAAAAGAGCAAATAGTGGGAATGCTCGAGAACCTTCGAGCCAACAAACCCGTGCCAGCAACCGCATTGCAGTTTTCTGGTGGTGAACCAACAATCCGCAAGGAACTCTTCGACTTTATTCGAAAAGCCAAAGAACTCGGGTTCAGCCATGTTGAAATTAATACGAACGGGCTTCGGCTCTCGCAGAGCGTAGAATACTGCAAACAACTCAAAGAAGCAGGCGTAAGCACCATCTACCTCCAATTCGACGGGTTAACATCAGACGTTTTCAAGTTTATCCGCGGCGTAGACCTTCTTGACATAAAGATGAAAGCTATCGAGAACCTTCGCGCGGCAGGGTTCAACAGCGTCGTCTTGGTAGTCACATTAGTCAAAGGCGTCAACGACCACCAGCTTGGCGACATCATCAATTTTGCAGTTAAAAACTTCGATGTGGTCAGGTGCATTAACGTTCAACCAGTCAGCCTCTGCGGACGCTTGCCACAAACAGAACGCGAAAAAATGCGCATCACAATTCCCGACTTCATGAAGAAGGTTGAGGAACAAACAAACGGCACAGTCAAAGTCTCAGACTTTTTTCCTGTGCCGTCAGTAGCAATAGTGTCTAAAGCAATGAGCGCATTAAAAGGCAGACGATACTTAGAGTTCACTGCACACCCGCACTGCGGTATGGCAACATACCTGTTTATAGAGAACGGCCAAATCAAACCAATCACACAATTAGCCAATGTAGAAAAGTTCTTTGAAAGCATGAAAAACGTTTACACAAAAGCATCTGAAGGACACAAAACAAGAGCGTACCTATCGCTCTTAGGTTCATTGCGACATGTTAAATTTAGTTTTATGAGAAAGCTTTTACCTGTCGTAACAAAAGGCGATTACAAATCCCTTGGCGACCTGCAAAGACAATCATTATTGCTTACTTCGATGCATTTCATGGATCCTTACAACTTTGACCTCGAAAGAGTCCAGCGATGCCTAATCCACTATGCAGTTCCAGACGGACGCATAATCCCATTCTGCACCATGAACTCCATCCATAGGGCTGAAGTGGAAAAGAAACTTGGCGTTCCAATCAAAGAATGGAAAGAGAAACATAAGGTTGAAATAAGCCAGCCATTCTAGGTGTTGAGAATCAAAAGTTCTGCAAGGTGAAAAAAATGGGTGGAAAAAAGAAGCTCGGCATAAAGCAAATGGAGAAGCAGCAAGTTAAGACAGACGACGACAAATCGAAAGACGCAAAGAAGAAAGAAAAAGCTGGACCTCCAAAAGAAAGAAAAACCGTTGGTATAATGGTTCCAGACGCAAAAGACGGCAAAATCGTCAGCGAAGTCAAAAAGATGAACGTTCTGACCCCATACGCTATTTCAACGCGCTTCGGCATAAGAATAAGCGCAGCCAAAGACTTCCTCGAACAGCTAGAAGCAAACGGTTCAATACAACTCGTCTCCGGAAGCCACAACATCAAAATCTACAAGCCTGCAGCATAACTGCATAAATTTACCTTTATTTTAAAATAATTTTCTTCGTATTGGAGTTTGTTTTCGTGAGTTTTCCAGACAGGGTTTATACTACAGAAGAAGTAAAAAGCGCTAAGGCGCTAGTTGACCAAGGCTACAAACACAACCTAACGGTCGAAGGCACACCTGAGTTCACGCAAAAAGTCAACCAAGCCCTTGAACTGATTAAAACCGCAGATTACTATGACTTTTTGAGAACTAACATACGGAAAATCATGGAAATCGACGGCATAACCCAACTACGCGAAACAGAAGTAGCTATCTGGGCAGGCAAGTTCGCCGTGGAAAACCCGGTGGACGCCGCCAGCCTATTTATCCAAAAAGCCTACCACATGAAAGAGTATCTGGAAGGCGAGCTCTACTACGGCGGCAATGCAGAAAAACGCTCCGTGGCAAAATGCATCGAGTTCTTACAGACCCTCAAAGACAAAACTAGCGATAAAGCTGTGAAAGAAGAGTGCGAGCGACTGCTTGAAATGTGGAAAGACAGCTCACTTGCGTTCTAGATTAAGCTGTTAACAACTGAACTTTAATTGTTATCCCACTTTTGACCTGCTTAAAAAGTTCAAGGTTACTGGTTACTTTTCCCAGAATGCTCACTGGACTGTAAGGTTGAGACTTGCCGTAGAAGACGCATAGGGCGCTGTCCATGGGCCAGAAAGCAATGGTGCCTTGTTCCACGGTTGTCTTGGCTTTTTCCTCTCCCATCTTGATTGGGATTTCAAAGTAGACCTCTTCTTTATACAAGGCGGCTCGACCTTCAAGGGGAAGCTTGCGAACGATGGTGTCTATTGTTCTTGGCGCTAAAAACCTGACGAGTTCGCCTTCAGCTTCACCTAAGCCTTCGATGAGAAACTTGATTTTTATGCGGGAAACGCCTTCTTCATTAATCAAAGTGTCCATACCCCTTAAAGAAAACCCAATAATTCCCTGTAAATCAGAAGGTATAGTATGTGAAGTGTAATTTAACTCTTACACTCCATTACACAGCGCAAATTAGGCTATAGGAGACTTAGAACGGTTTCCCCGATGAACCGTGCCTGTTCCTCGGTGACTCCAGGATGAATAGGCAACGAGAACACTTGCTTTGACGCTTTCTCTGTTTCAGGCAGTTTGGCGCTTCCAAAGTTCTCGCGGTAGAACGGCATCTGATGCACCGGATTTATGTAGTACACTTCGGCGCCGACGCCTTTTTTCTTGAGCTTTTCCACAATGTGGTTGCGCTCTTCCTCCGTGCCGTCCTTTAGTTTGGCAGTGTAGAGGTACCAACTGTGCAGTCTGTCTTTTGATTCATAGGGCAAAACGAGTTTGCTATTTTTTTCCAGTATTTTCGTTAACTGTTGTGCGTTCTGGCGACGTTTAGCCACAAACGAGGGCAACTTCTGCAGTTGCACGTTACCTATGGCAGCTTGTATTTCGGACATGCGATAGTTTGTTCCGAGCATGAGGGAGGAGTACTTGGCTTTTTCGCCATGCGTCCTAATCATCCGCAAGGTTTCGGCGATTTGGTCGTTGTTTGTTGTTGTGACTCCGCCTTCGCCGGTGGTCATGTTTTTGCTTGCGTAGAGGCTCCAGCATGCGGCATCAGCGAATGCTCCTGCAGGCTTCCCAGAATAGGTTGTTCCGTGCGCTTGAGCTGCATCCTCAACCAACGCTAAACCGCGTTTTGCAGCGATTTCTTTTAGGGGTTTCATGTCGGCGGAAAACCCGTACAGGTCCACGGGCATTATAGCCTTGGTTTTTTTGGTTACTGCTTTTTCCACTGCTGAAGGGGACAGGTTGTAGGTTTGGGGGTCGATGTCAGCGAAAACTGGCTTTGCACCTGCCAACACGACGGCTTCGGCAGTGGCGACAAAAGTGAAACTGGGCAAAATAACCTCATCACCCTGTTTAACGCCGACAGCTAATACTGCAGAGTGCAAGGCAGCAGTGCCAGTATTAACAGCTACGGCGTGTTTAGCGCCAGCAAAATCTGCAAAGTTTTTTTCGAACTCCGTTACTTGGGGACCTGCTCCGAGCCCGCTTGTTAGCATACCGCTTCTTAGAACTTTTACTACTGCTTGGACTTCTTCTTCGCCGATTTTTGGCAGGTTAATGGGTATCACGTTTTCAGCCTCACTTTGTTAGAATATTGGTGGACTACTGGTATATTTCAATTACCAATAAAATAAACTGTACAATACTCCACCAATGTATGGTAACTATCCCAATTGATGATGGTGACTGCAAACCCACAGTCTCACATACGCTAATAAAAAATAGCTCAGTATGCCTTTTGGAGATTTGATTGTTGAATGTTAGGAGAATTGATCGGTGAATTTACAGGTAAAAACACAGTTTACAGAGTGCTTCCTGACGGGAAAATTGAAACGTCCAACCAGGGAATGGGCAAGATTTTAGGATTGGATGCTTTCATTATGTCAACTGCCGTTGCAACTATGGCAAACGAAGTTTTCGTGGGAGAAGTAAACAGTTTGATTACAACTATGACTGGCGACGCGGTTATGATGAGGGGCAACGCTGTAAGTTGGCAGTCTGAAAAAGGCGGCGCCACCAGAGCTTCATCATACCAGACGACACAGTCGGAGAAACTCATGCGCTTAAACAAGGTAATAGGCGTGCATGAATACGAGACCGACGAGATGGGGAATTGGAAAGGCAAGATATGGGAATGAAAATAGCACCCAAATAAGAAATTTTATTATTCAATATTCATTTCTTTAGTGGTTTTATAATCAGTCACCACTCTAATCCCACGCGCCCTAAACTGCCCATCCAGTTCGGGGTCGCCTGTGTCAACCCTTAAACGCTCCAACCTATCCAACTTACCCTTAGTCGCAACCACGACAACATTGTCTAAGCCTACTTGGCGGATTACTTTTGAGCTTATCTGCTGGTTGCCTCTGCCGAAAATGAAGCCTTGCCCCCCGATCGGCGTCACGATTATGTTAGCATCTTTTCCGTTTATGGATTGCAGGATTTGTTTTTCGTTCACATCTTTCGCGGTTATTTTTTTGTTTTGGAAGAGGTCAACGCCTAGGAGCGTTTTTTTCTGGTCTAAAAGGTCGCTTATTGTGCGGGTCGTCGTTCCTGGACCAACAATGTAGATGATGTCTGGTTTCATTTCTTCGATTATGTTGATGGCTATGGCGGCTTGGTTTTCCACTTCGCTCTCAGTCATTGGGCTGGCCATTTTATTGCCCTGAATAAGGTGGGGCTCGTATGGGCTTAGCAGGTACCCGTAAAGCTCCGCCGACAAGTGCCCCTGCCTGAAAGCTTCCTCATCCACGTCCATGACCTCCGCTTCCCTCAGTGGCAACCCACCCCACAGGTAAGTGAGGGCAACTCTTGCCGCGGCTTGAGGACTAACCGCGAATATTGCACTATGCATTTTAACGCCCGTCGGAACACCAAGCACGGGCAGCTTCATGTCAATTGTTTTTAGTATGTCTCTTGCTGTTCCGTCTCCGCCACAGAAAACCAGCAAATCAACACCAGCTTCTACAATTCCTTTGGCAGTGTTTTGCGTGTCTTCGGAGGTAGTTTCTTTTTTGCTCTCGCCGACAACCTTGCAGTTGTAACCGTATTTTTCTGCTTGATTCTGTCCCATGTTGCCTGCGCCAACGATTAGTTTTAGGCTTCCTTTGGCTGGGCTTAGTTCGGTGAGGAAGGTTTCTGCTCTTTGCGTTGCCACGGGTTTAGCCCCCAAAGCTATGGCTTGTGTTAGGATTGCTTTTCCGTCTGTGCCTTTTAACCCGACGGCGCCGCCCATGCCGGCGACTGGGTTTACGATGAACCCGATGGTTTTTGTTGGGAGAGCGTTTTCAGCAGCGTTCAAGGGAATAACCTAGTTTAGTAATAGATTGGTTGACAAATAAAAAGAAAAATGAAAAGTAAGATAGGGAGGGTCTGCGGTTTAGATTGTTTCGCAGCTTATGTATTTCTTATTGACGTCGTTTAACCACGGATACAACTTGTGCAACTTACCCATTGATTCTGCAACTTTTTCGGTTGGGTACTCGTATGGTTGGAGTCTGCCGCTGAAGTATTCGTCGTATGCTGCCATGTCAAAGTAGCCGTGACCGCACAACACAAACAGGATGGTCTTTGCTTCACCCGTCTTCTTGCATCTTAGCGCTTCGTCGATGACGCCTTTGATTGCGTGGGACGGTTCAGGCGCGGGGATGATGCCTTCGGTTTGGATGAATAGTTTGGCTGCGTCAAAGACTTCTAGTTGGTTGTAGGCTTCGGTTGTCATTTGTTTTTCTTGGACAAGCACGCTTATGGTTGGGGCGATGCCGTGGTAGCGGAGTCCGCCTGCGTGGATTGGGGCTGGAATGAAATCGTGTCCTAACGTGTGCATGGGAACCAGCGGCGTGAGCTTTGCTGTGTCGCCGTGGTCATACTGGTATACGCCTTTGGTGACTTTGGGGCACGCGGTGGCTTCTGTGGCGATGAACTTTGTTTCTTTGGGTGCTTTCTTGGATACTTTGTCGTAGTAGAAGGGCCACATGAGTCCAGAGTAACTGCTGCCTCCACCAATGCAACCGTAAATCACGTCTGGGTAATCGTCTACCATTTCGAGTTGTTTCTTGGCTTCTAAGCCTTCAACCGTCTGGTGTAAACATACGTGGTTGAAGACGCTACCGATTGCATAGTTGGTTTCTTTCTCGTTTACGAGTGCATCTTCGACGGCTTCGCTGATGGCTATGCCGAGGCTGCCTTTGTTGTTTGGGTCTTCAGCGAGGATTTTTCTTCCTGCCTCAGTCTTGTTACTTGGGCTTGCAATACATTCTGCACCGAACGCGTTCATCATCATCTTACGGTATGGTTTTTGGTCAAAACTTGCGCGGACCATGTAAACTGTGGCTTTGAGTCCGAACATCATGGCTGCAAACGCTAAAGCGGAACCCCACTGTCCTGCGCCTGTTTCTGTTGACAGTCGTTTGGTGCCTTCTTTCATGTTGTAGAATGCTTGGGGCACGGCGGTGTTGGGTTTGTGGCTTCCCGCTGGGCTTGTGCCTTCGTACTTGTAGTAGATTTTTGCTGGTGTTTTGAGGGCTTTTTCTAAGCCGAGTGCTCTGAAGAGTGGTGTTGGTCTCCAGATTCGGTAGACTTCTCGCACTTCGTCCGGGATGTTTATCCATCTTTCTTGGCTTATTTCTTGACCGATGATTTCTTTGGGGAATATTCTTGGGACGATGCCGACGCCGGGCTGTTTGGTTTCCACGTCTATGAATGGTGGAAGTGGATGTGGCAGGTCGGGCACGATGTTGTACCATTGTTTTGGTATGTCGTTTTCGTTTAATAGGATTTTTCTGTCGGGCATTTTTTCGCCTTCTATGGGTTATAAACCGTACTTTAAAGTTTTATTTAAGGCTTTTGTGAACAGTTCTGTCCATCAGCAAACAACACATTTATACCCAAACGCACAGAAATACACACAAGCGACCCAAAATGTGGAACCAAATCAAAACCCAACTCGAAGCCTACCCCGAACGCCTCAAAGTAGCACGCGTCCTCGTAGAAAACGGCTTAAGCGCCAGAAACGACAAAATATACCTAAACCAAATAGAAATCCCACCCGTCCGCATAGCCAGAGTCGCAGGCGTCGACAGACGAACAGTAAACGAAACCCTAAACACCATAAAAGCCAACCCCGAGCTAAAAATGATTTTTGAAGAAATCCGTCCAGCAGGGCACTCCCTGAAAGAACTCGCAAAACACCTCAACCTTGGTGTCTTGGAGATAACCCCGATTAACGCGAGGTCGCCAGGAATCCTCTCCAACGCCGCCATGCTGCTAAACAAGGCAGGCTTAAGCATACGCCAAGCAATCGTAGACGACCCCGAACTCTCACCCGAACCCAAACTAACCCTAATCGTTGAGAAGAAAATCCCCGGAGAACTCATCCCAGAACTACTAAAAATAACCGGAGTTGCCAAAGTATCCGTATACTAAACAACTCCATAGGGCAAATATGGCAGCCAAACTAGACATGGTCTTAGGCTTAAATTAAAATTCTAATTATCGAAAGATACTTTCAAGTTGAATAGCCAAGTTGATTGCTTTTGGCCAACCGATTTGTAAATACGCCTCTAATATTTGAACAAAGTCTAAACGACTCTCATCCATACCAAGAACTATCTTGTGTTCGGCAAGGACACGTCCTAAGATGTTGATTGTTTTATCAGCTGCAAGTTGTTCTCCTGAAATTCCAAAAGGCGTACTTGCGGTCGTTACCTTATTAAGCCAATGGAGTCCCCGAGCAACGTCAAACCATATGATATGCTCGATTCCATCAACTAAGCTATACGCTATCTGTGGATCGGGAAAGGCAAGTAAAACTTCAAGGATCGGTTCGGCATTTTTCCACCAATCAGATACTTGAGTGGTTGCTTCACTACTAACCATAGATGACCAATGTGTTGCGTAGTTCTCTGCCGAAACACGAAACTCAATTGTAATTCGATAAAGAAGCCAGTGCAGGTCTTTTAGTATTTGCTGTACCTCGCTGGTTGGCTGAGAACTTATTTCTTTTTGATGTATTTCAGCCCAGTCTTTAGCAGCACCTATTAGATTCAATAAAAATATCATCGCCTCTTGATGACCGATCAAATTTACTTTTATGGCTCTAGGAAGCAATTCGCCTGTTGCAAAATCAGAAGCCCCTTGTAACTCGTCCAAGTTTTCATCAAGGCTTTGAATCAACTCTTGGAGAATTTTGGATGCCCAAGTTTCGCCATCTCCAAAAGCTATCGCACCCAACCATGAACCACAAATTTTTCTAAGATCCCGCGAATTACTTGAATGAACAGCATTCAAGAGTTTTTTCATTAACTGGGTCGCTCGCATCGAATCATTTTTCTGAAGTACCCAGAACCAATTCTGAATTAACGCTATCATGAGAACTTCATCGTTTTGCGGTTCAGATGGAAGTGTATCAATCCAAAACTCCAAAGTTTCCCACACATAAGCCGGCCATTTCTTAAAGATAGACCATAATCGCATGCTAACTTGCATTCGCACCTCCTTTTCGGGCTGCCGTGCAAGAGTACAAAGCAAACTTTTGTATTCATCTGTGAGTGAGTCAACTTTACCTGCTAAACATACGAGCGCCCCTACTGCGTCGCGCTTTGAATTCAAAAGTTCAGCTTCTCTAAATTGAGTCCATTTCGCTGTTTGGGCGGGCACAAAATAACATTTGTCAAATATGATTGCTCGGAACCTTGCGGTCAAATTATCGATTAGCAGATTATCTAACCGAAATGGACTGCACGCGAGCTGGGCATAGCCATGAATTAGTCTACATTGAACTAATGAACCGATGGCATCGCCTGCTGCATTTGGTTTATCGGCCAATTTTTGCTCAATTTCACTCATTTTTTGAAGAATTACAGATACATCGCTTTCAGTAATCGTTTTGGTTGTTAGCTGTTCTAAAAAGGAGGAGGTTTCAATTAGCTCCTGAATCACTGGATTAGTTATATCTAAACCCTGACTCTGTAGCCACATCTCTTTAGTGAATTCTTGTACACCGGTTGTTACTTTCCCATATTGTTCCTCTTTAGAAACAGGCGGGTTTTTGCTTAGGAAATCCTTTGCAGCGGGAGTTAGTTTTTCCTCTGGAATAAATTGTAACAGTCTTGCAGTTATAGCGAGCAGTCTTTCTCCTTTACCCGTGCAATTGTGAGCCTGGTTGGGTATGCTTAAGACTGATTTTTCAATCTGGTAAACGCTTTCGATAGATAAATGAGGTACAAACGCCTTGATGCAGTCTTCTACTACACTCATCGGGAGGCTGACCATAAAACTTGAATCAAGTAATATTGTCCAGATGCGCTGAGCAAAAAATTTGGGTGAATTGCCAGCAGCAATCAACATTTTTCTCCAAATGGCGCCAATTGTGTTTTCTTTAATTAATACCTGCTTTATTTTTTCCCAATTTTCATTAGATTCATTAAGGCTTAATTTTTCAAGATATTGTTGCCAGTTCTGTAGCATTATTTCTTGTGGATCTCCTGCATTCGAATTATCCCAGAAACCAGAATAATCTAATTGTATATGGCAGGCACTACCTTCCCAAAGGAACTCCTTAACTGGATAAGCCGCTTTGTATAGATGATGCTGATATAGATAGTGATTAAGCGTTTTTATCAGCGCTCTTGTTGCTTCTTGCGGAGCAGCGGATAAGAATTCGGCATATTCTTGCGAGAGTTGATACCAGACCATCTCATAGTCTTGGCGTTTATTAGTAAGCAATGGTAAAATTTGTCCAAAACCCATTGGTATTTGTTCATTGCCCGTTTCGCTATAACCAAAAATATTATCGTATACATCTACAGCAAGGTTTGGGTCGACTCGCCAAATGTATTTGATGCCGTTCGCTATTCCGTATGCTTGTAGGTAGCCAGCTCGCTCAAGCTCAGGACGAGAGAGGATCTTTTGGATCATTTTCTTTGACTCGGCGAGGTTTGAAGCAATTGTGGTACAAACCCAGAGAATTGGAGCACTGATCAGTCGACTTGGTTTTTTGTCATGCGCCCAATGAAAGTCTATAAGGATAATTGCTGACTGGTTTGTTAGTAATTTACCTATTGCTGACAAGTTTTCTATTTTATCAAACGCCGAAAATAACAATCGGCGGCCGGAAAAGACCAATTCCAAGTTAGCGCTACTTACTAAGTCTTTTGCGAACTCAATCCACCAATCCCCAGAGGACTTATCAAACAATACCGGTAAAGAAGTAAATGACGCCGCCGAAATTACTTGGTTGATTACCCCAATCCATTTTGGACTGTCAGCATCGTTCTTAACAACTCCTTCTAACAATGTTTGCAAGTCTTGACGATTTTTTGCCTCTTCTGCAACCACAATATAACTTGGATATTTGTTTAACAATGAAACTGAGGACTTTTCAAGTGTTAGTATTGTCTCCCAAAAATCGTCGCGTCCATGCGTCCAAGCAAATCGATGATATAACAACAAACTAGGACGAAGGAATAGTGCCCATGTGTTAGGGATCGCAAGTTCTGACTCAAGATTTTTATGCCGTGGACGGACAAAAAGTCGTTCAGCAACGTAGTCGAATAACAAATGGTGATTAAATTCAACTAATTGCTCATCCGGCAAACGTCCCGGAAGGAAGACTGGATGGCGAATGAAATCTGAGCTGAAGAGTGCGTTACTTACATTCGCACTTAAATTGTCAGGGGTAGTTTGTAGAGTTTTCTGCTCAACCATTTTTTCGACTGTTTCTTTGATAGCTACTGTCATTTCTTGCCTTAACGGTTGGGCTTCAATTCGCCGGTTCCAATACTCTTCAAAGAGCTCTGCTTGTGTGGAAAGCGCCGAAAATTGTATAGCTGAATCCCCAGCAGAAATTAGTTTGCATAATAAATCTAGGTTAAATAAATTGTACAAAATAGGCTGAAGGTTTGGATTCCTTTCAAGCACTTCCTTGGCGGTCGGAAGTTCTGCAAGAACTTCGTTAAATTCACCCTCAGTTAAATCAGGTACGACTATGTGGTTAACTGTTTTTAAATCAGGGCTTATAAATTGGGTTGAAACAGAATTTTCCAAAGATGCTGGAAAGAGGCCCTGCAAATCACTCGCATACCGCAAGTCAAACATACGTATAGAAGCAACTACTCGGATACCCACACGTTTGGCCAAGGCAATTAGTTTCCGATATCCATTTTGAATCGCTGGATCACGTAAACCATCAAGTCCATCAATGATTAAAACGGTCTGCGAAGTGCTAACGGCTTCTGAAAAAATGCCTGACCAAAAATTCTGAAGATTGAGATGAGTCTGCAACTCTTGTGGGGATGAATACGGTAAGGAGTCTGCCGCCCAATACCAGACACGGAAACCTGTTGATTTCAATTCCTCTACTAAAGTCAAGAGACACCCTGTTTTTCCAGACCCGGCGCCCCCTGTTATAATGTATGATGCCTCTTGAACGGCTCTAACTATCTCCTTTAACACAGGTCGAGAGATGTGCAGTTTATCATTTGCTATAGAGAGACTTGTTCTTCCTTTTTCAGTTTGATCTATGACTTCTATGTTTGTCAAGTCATATAGCCTTTCGAAATCCTTTTTGTAATTAACGCTTTCTCGTAGAGCAACGCCTTCAGAGATTAGTCTATTTCGAAGTGCAATGCGGTCGATTGAACCCCTTTCCGCAAGAAGGTCGTCTGCTAAACAATGTAGCAATCTAAGAACTGAGGTTAGTTGGGAGGGATTAGAAAGTAATCCATTTTGAAGAGCATCAATAATTGCTAAAGAGTCAGAGTCACTTTGCTCTAGTTGAAGCTGTTTTATGTAGATTCGCTTTAACAACTGCTGGACTGAAATCGATTGGTCGCCATTTGGGGCACAAGCAACAGATTGGGTGAGAGTTAATAATTCATTTACAATTTCTTGTTCTTGCTGGTTTTTCGCTGCATCGATTATGTTTGACCCTTGAGGTGATTGGCGGTATCTGCGTAGAATTTGCTCTAACATTTTTAGCCTGCGGTTGTTTTTTTCATAAAAAAGAATTAAGCAATAGCCTATCCCAGGCGATATGTTCTGTTGCTCTCTATAAAACTGTTTTACAACTGAGCCCCACTCACTATCTACACTGCTTGAAAGGCTTAGGCTCCGCTTGCATTGCCCAAAAAGAACTTCACTCGCATCAAATTCAACTCTTAAGTCATCGACATCATCGTTTGTTTCTGAAAATATCCGCTGAGGAACTGATTCGGCTTTAAAACCAAAAAGTTCACCCATTGGAGTCTGAAGAAGCACTCGTGCGCACCACCAGGCCGTTACTCGAGCCTGAAAACGTTGGCCGCCAGCCATGGCAGCGCCACCTGAATGTTGCGGTTCAGACATCCAATTATCCCCCATCAAGCATTTTTCATTTAGGTATTAATTCTTTCGGTCACTACGCTGGTTTGCTTGTTTTATTCTGCTTTTTGTGGCGCGAAATTGCTTATAGGGGGCGGTTGGTTGTGGGGTTGGTGGGCGGGGTTTTGTCTTTATGGGCTATGCTAGTGCCCGCTTGCATTGTGCTGTTCATCGCTTTCTGCTTCTGTCGCTGCCATTTTTGGGTAGCTTACCAACCTATTAGGCGTCTATTAGGAGCATATCAGGATCCTAATAGTAGTTCTATGCAGAAACTATAGAGGGGGTCAATGCGCTGAAATTTCTGAGAGGGGAGGTTGGTATTGACTTAAAACAGGCGCACTAGCATGTTGCAATTTGTGCTCCTAAAGTCCGCCTATTTGTAAGGGGGTATAGAAAAAAATCGCAAGTGCTCTAAGCCATTTTGCTTCCGCCTTCAGCTTGTAATAACCTGCACAACCAGAACGCAACCCTAATTCCAACCTGAAGACAAAACACAATCTTCTGCATAACCTGTTGGTTGTTGTTGTGGTATAGGGACATTTCACTCACAACTACTAAAGAAAAAACAAGATAAACAACCCGTCAGCTCCTGCAAAAATGAAACGCCAAATAGCCCAAAAAACGGGTTAATGATGCAAAAACTGCTCGCCTAGGCTTTATTCAACATGCCCCCACTAGAAAAACTTATATGGTTAGTAACGTTTTGTTGTAGTTCGCATTATTGGAGGTTATTTGATTTGTCATCATCACAAGCTGGCGGAGTACCTGTTCTCGTTCTCAGAGAAGGCGCAAACAGGTCCCGCGGAAGAGAAGCGCAACACAGCAATATCATGGCTGCCAAAGTTGTCGCTGAAAGCATCCGAAGCGCTTTAGGTCCAAAAGGAATGGATAAAATGCTCGTTGACAGCTTCGGAGACGTCACAATAACAAGCGACGGCAGAACTATTCTCGACGAGATGGATGTTCAGCATCCAGCAGCAAAAATGCTCGTCGAAGTTGCTAAAACACAGGACAAAGAAGCTGGCGACGGAACAACATCCGCAGTTATAATTGCAGGCGAACTTTTGAGCAGAGCAGAAGAATTAATCGACAAAAACATCCATCCAACAGTCATAATTGACGGTTACAGGAAAGCCGCTGACAAAGCCTTGGAAACTCTTGAGAAAATAGCCATCCCAATCGACCTAAAATCACACGACTACCTCAAGAAGGCTGCAGCAACATCCATGGGCAGCAAAATCGTCGCTGAATACAAGGATTACTTAGCTGATTTAGCCGTTAAAGCAATGTTGGCAGTCGCCGAAAAACACGACGGCGCCTACAAAGCAGACGTTGACGATGTGAAGGTTGAGAAGAAAACAGGCGAATCCCTCGCGGACACCAGCCTAATCAACGGCATAGTTTTAGATAAAGAAATCGTTCACTCAGGCATGCCCAAACGATTAGAAAAAGCAAAAATCGCTTTGCTTGATGCGTCACTGGAAAATGAAAAACCAGAGATGGACGCAAAAATCAGCATTGAAAGCCCAGAGCAGATTGAAGCGTTCCTAAAACAAGAAGAAACCATGCTAAAGGACATGGTTGAAAAAGTCTTAGCCTCAGGCGCGAACGTGATTATCTGCCAGAAAGGCATCGACGATATGGCTCAGCATTTCCTCGCGCGCCGTGGAGTAATAGCGATTAGGAGAGCCAAGAAATCAGACATGGAAAAACTTGCAAGAGCCACGGGTGGAAAAATAGTTAGCAACATTGACGCACTCGCCGCCTCAGATCTTGGTTACGCAGCTTTAGTTGAAGAGCGCAGAACAGGCGATGACAAGATGACTTACGTTGAAGGCTGCAAGAACCCCAAGTCGGTTACGCTTTTGATTAGGGGTGGAACTCAACGGATGACTGCAGAAGCCGAACGCTCCATACATGATGGGCTCTGTGTTGTCAGAGACTTAATTGAGGAGCCAAAAATCGTTGCCGGAGGAAGCGCTCCAGAAATGGAAATGGCAAGTGTTCTTAAAAAATACGCTCAAACCGTGCAGGGAAGAGAGCAACTTGCAATCACAATATTTGCAGAATCCCTCGAAGCAATAGCAACAACACTTGCGGAAAACGCTGGCTTAGACCCAGTTGACATATTATCAGAATTACGAACTAGACACGAAAAAGGAGAAACATGGGCAGGCATCGATGTTCTCGCAGGCAAAGTCGAAGACATGACAAAAATAAACGTCTATGAACCACTCGCAGTCAAAAAACAAATCATCAAATCAGCAAACGAAGCCGCAACAATGATTCTTAAAATCGACGACGTTATAGCTTCAGGAAAAATGAAGACGCCTCCAATGCCACCGGGAGGAGGAATGCCGGGCGGAATGGGCGGCGGTATGGGTGGATATCCAGGCGGAGAGTAATAAAACACGTCAGAACAAAAAATTATTATAGGACCCCCAAAAATTACTCGCTTCGAGAAAGCAAGAATAGTAGGCGCACGTGCGCTTCAAATCTCGATGGGAGCACCAATCTTGGTAGATGCAGCTGATAACACAAACCCGATTGACATCGCATTAAGTGAACTTGACGCGGGAATCTTGCCAATAACTATCCGAAGAACCCTGCCAGATGGGACTTTTCAAGATATTCCATTAAAATGGCTATCTTGAGCCTCAATTTTTCTCTTTTAGATTTTCGTTTTTAGTTAGCTTTTGTCTTTTTCTTTCTAACCTTTTTTGGTATCCTATTGAAATGGAATTTAAGTCCTTTTTACGCTTTTTTGTTGTTTCCTGTACTTTTTTAGACGTTTTTACGCTTTACCTGCTTCTTTGGCTTTAGTTGGTTGTTTGTTTTTTCTTTAGTAGTTGTTGCCGAAAACCCCTATACACAACAACAACCAACAGAATGAGCTGTTTTTTGTGTTTTGTGTTCTACGTTGGGTTCGGGTTGCTTTTTGGTTGTGCAAGCTGCCACAAGCAACACGCTTGCGATAAAACATCGCTATTGAATATATTTTTCGAAAATCTTGCAAATGTTACAGCGGCAAAGTTCTGATTTATCGACATTTGGCATTGACAAACGAGGGACAGACAATTAACCTTCTTGGCTAACAAAGTAAAAATTAAAATGCGAAGATAGATAAGTATGCATAGCCAAGAGTGCGGTGATACATCATTAGTGACTTGAGAGTTGAAGCGGTTCTGTTGCCACCTAGTTGGACTCGGTTGCCAGTTAAGGATGTTATCCGACTTATACCTCTTACTCGGAAGAAAATAAAACGAAGTCAGTATTTGGAAAAAGGAAGCCTGCCTGTAGTCGATCAGGGTAAGAAGTTAATTGGTGGATATACGAATAATGAAGCACTGAAGATCACTCATTCAAAACCAGTAATAGTTTTTGGCGATCACACCAGAAAAATCAAATTTATCGATTTCGATTTTGCCGCTGGTGCTGACGGCATAAAGGTTTTTGAACCTCTTGCCCTTTTCGATCCTAAACTCCTTTTCTTCTTCCTACAGGGTGTTAACGTACCAAACAAAGGCTATTCCCGTCACTTTCAATTCCTTGCTAACTCCACAATCCCGGTGCCTCCAGTAAATGAACAACAGCGCATTCTTAACAAACTTGAGTTTTTTTTTAGTTGTCTTGATGCTGGCATGACATCGATCAATAAAGTTCAATCGCAGCTGAACTATTATAGACATGCACTATTGAAACATGCCATGGAGGGTACGTTGACCGAAGAATGGCGTCATAGCCATGCTGAAGCCCGCAACCAACTAAACGACTCGGCGACTGAAGTCTTAAAACGCAAATTGCCGACAGGCTGGATGTGGACTAAAATCGGCTCGATTGGTCAATTGATCTCTGGGCAACACATTCTCTCAAAAGATTACAGTTTCAAAAGTGACGGCACGCAATATTTGACAGGCCCCTCAGACTTTGGGAAGACCAATCCCATAATTACAAAGTGGACGCTACACCCGAAAATATTTGCTCGCAAGGATGATATCTTGATTACTGTTAAAGGCTCGGGAGTTGGTAAAGTCAATTTGCTAAACTTAGAAAGTGTAGCAATCGGTCGCCAGATTATGGCAATAAGATCTCAAACTATCGAACCTCGTTTCCTTTTCCTTTACTTGCAATACGCAAATAATGAACTGCGAAAGCTTAGCAGGGGGTCAACAATACCAGGAATCAGAAGGGAGGAAATTCTAAATTTTCCGATCCCCGTGTGTTCGAACGATGAGCAAAAGACGATAATCCAAAAAGTTGAGTTTCACTTATCAATTATTGAGAATCAAGAAAAAATCGCATCATTAATTCTAGCTGAGGCTAACAATTTACGCAGAAGCATATTGAGTACTGCGTTGTCTGGAGAATTGACAGTAAATCAATGATCTCGCATGCAATCGTACTAGATATTTAGGAGCAAGGTATTGACAATATCTATAAACTACAAATAATAAAGCAATGTAACAATGGCTTGGGTAGTAATGGCTAACGAAACAGGTTCAATCGTTCAGAGAGTTTGGAATTTCTGCACAGTTTTAAGAGATGATGGTATTAGTTATGGCGATTATGTTGAACAGATTACCTACCTTCTTTTCCTAAAAATGGCTGATGAGCAAACCAAATATCCATTTAATAAATCGCCATATATTCCAAACGGTTTGGATTGGCAAAGCCTTACTACCGCTTGTGGTTTAGACCTTGTAGCTCAGTATCAATTTATTTTAAGCGAGTTAGGAAAGAAGAAGGGGTTGTTGGGTGCAATCTTTAGAAAAGCTCAGAATAGGATACAAGATCCTGCTAAGCTCAAGCGGTTAATTGAACTGATCGACCAAGAAAAATGGATGTTCATAGACATAGACGTAAAGGGGGAAATATACGAAGGCTTACTCCAAAAGAATGCTGAAGATATCAAAAGTGGAGCTGGACAATACTTCACTCCTCGACCCCTTATTAAAGCGATTGTTGACGTCGTTCGACCTAAGCCAGGTCTGAGAATACATGATCCCGCATGCGGAACAGGCGGGTTCTTTATCGCTTCGTACGATTTTATTAATGATCCTCATAACTACTCCTTAAGCCCTTCTCAACAAGAGTTTCTAAAGTTTGATACATTTAGTGGAAATGAAATAGTTGATAATGCCCTGCGGCTCTGCATAATGAACTTGTACCTTCACGGAATTGACGGCGCAGACGATCGACCATGTCCAATACAGGCCATTGATTCACTTGAAGACAGCCCAAGCAGCCACTATGATATTGTTATGACCAATCCGCCGTTCGGGCGAAAATCTAGTATGACCTCCTCCAACGGAGATGGTAAGCTCGGAAAAACGCTTTCATACCAGAGGCTGGACTTTTGGGTAGCAACAAGCAATAAACAACTGAATTTTCTTCAGCACGTCAAGACGCTGTTGGAACCTGACGGAAAAGCAGCTATAGTCGTGCCTGACAACGTTCTGTTTGAGGGCGGGGCAGGCGAAATAGTCCGCCGCAAACTCTTAGACGAATGTGATGTACACACCCTTCTCCGTTTGCCATCGGGAATATTCTATGCTCAAGGGGTAAAGGCTAACGTCCTTTTCTTTGATAACAAAAACACTTCTCAACCAAGAACTGAAAAGTTATGGATATACGATCTCAGAACAAACAATCATTTTACTTTGAGAACGAAACAGCTAACTTACGAAGACTTGCAGGATTTTATAAAATGTTATAATCCCAAAAATCGGTCGGATAGGACAGAAACTGAGCGATTTAAAGTCTATTCATATAAAGACCTTATCAAGCGAGAGAAAGTAAATTTAGACATTTTCTGGCTAAAGGATGAAAGCTTAGGTGAGACCGATAAGGTTGCTTCTTTACAAACGATTGCTGTCGAGATAGCGGAAAACTTGCAATCAGCCTTAGATCAATTTAGCAGAATACTTGAAGATGTAGAAGAGAGCGAAGGAACATACGAATGAGGATAGACAAAGTCCACATTGGCAATTTCAAGAACCTGAACAAGGTAACCGTTGACTTTGACGAAAAATCTTTATCGACGGTTTTGATCGGGCCCAACGGTTCGGGTAAATCGAATCTTCTAGAAGCAATAGCCATTATCTTTCGAAACCTTGACCTGCACGAAGACCCAAAATTTAAGTACACTATTGACTACCAAATTCGGACGCATAGGATAGGCATTGATGCTGATCCTTTAAGAGAACGAGACAAAACCCAAATAGTTGTCGATTCTAAAGTTGTTTCTTTCCGCACGTTTGTAGATCACAAATCCGATTATTTACCTAACAATGTTTTTGGTTATTACTCTGGAGTCAGCAAAAGGTTTCAACAAATTTTTGCAAAACACCAAAATCAGTTTTATACAAAATTGATAAATTCTGTTGAGCCTCCCTTAAGACCTTTGTTCTTAGCTAGGACCTTCCACGGGCAGTATGTATTATTAGCGTTTTTTGCACTAGGCGACGAAGAGTCCGTGCGGTTCCTGAAAGAATACTTTAACATAACAGGAATTAGTAGCATTGTCTTCCATTTGAAAGAGCCGTATTGGCATATGGGCAAGGGTACGAAGTCGACAGATGGTCTGTTTTGGGGTGCTGAGGGAGTAGTCAAGAATTTTTTGTATGATATATCTAAGATATCTACATGGAGCGAAAAAAAACCGCATCGCATCAATCTTTCGAACAAAAGAGTACGACGAGAAGAAAGATTTGATCTACGTATAAAAGATTTGCAATCTCTTCAAGAACTGGCAAGGCAGTACGGAAAACCTGTTCAATTCTTCAAAAAACTTGAAAGCGTTTCAATTTCGGATTTGATTGGGAAGCTATCCATCACAGTTAGGAAGGAAGGGGCTGATAGTAGCATCGAGTTCGGACAATTATCCGAAGGCGAACAACAATTGTTAGTAGTACTTGGTCTATTGAAGTTTATGAACGAAGAAGAGTCTTTGTTTTTGCTAGACGAGCCTGACACTCACCTCAATCCCAGGTGGAAACTTGGGTACCTCAGAATGATTGAAAGAGTTGTTGGTACGAACGATAAAAGCCACATAATTATCGTTACTCATGATCCTTTGCTTATAGGGGGGCTGACAAAAAGTCAAGTCCAAATTTTTTCCGTATCAAAAAAGTACTCGTTACTTATCGAGCCACCAGAGGTCAATCCTATTGGTTTAGGGGTAGATGGTCTACTGACAAGTGATATTTTTGGTTTGCCATCGACACTTGATATAAAGACACAAGAAAAGCTGGATCAAAGGATAGTTTTAATAGTTAAGAAAAACTTGGTGAAAGAAAAACTCACTGACCAAGAGGCAAAAGTATTAGCGGATCTCGATGACTACCTTTCAAAGCTTGGGTTCATCAGTACTGTTAGAGACCCCTTATACTCGAAGTTTTTAACCGCTTTGCGAAAATATGAGTTGAAAGAGAAGATAACCTTTGATGAACTCGAAAGGAAAGCGCAAGCCGACATTGTCGAAAAATTATTACTAGAACTCAAGGCTGGTGTAAAACAATAAGATACATTGATATCAGCAAGCTCCATATACCAGACGAATGGAAAAGAAAAGCCGACCAGGCTTCTGAGGAATTGCGCCGACTTCCACCAGAGAGCAGATCGAAGTACATTGAAGATCATAATTACATCTGGAGAGAGATCAAAAGTGAGCTTGAAAAGTTATCAGACAATAAATGTTGGTACTGTGACTTTAACTATGTTAGAAGCGATTTCGACGTGGACCATTTTAGACCCAAAAACAAATTAAAGGATTTCGATGATCCCGAACAGGAATCAGAGGGATATTGGTGGCTTGCTTTTGATCATAAAAATTTTAGGCTATCCTGCAACTACTGTAATCGTCCCCACAAAGGCGAAGACGATGTAACAAGAGGAAAAGCGATGTTCTTTCCTTTATGCAATGGCACGCAAAAGTGTCCAGAACAGGGGGACATCGATACAGAAGAACGAATTTTGCTTGATCCTACCGACCCCTTAGATCCTGGTTTCTTATGGTTTAACGAAGAAGGGCGTGCTGTTCCAGCGTTTGACAAGGGCTATGGCAAATACCACGAGCGAGCAGCGAAAACGCTAGACATACTAAACCTCAATGATTGCCAGATAAAAGAACAAAGGCGACTTATCAAAAATGAATGTGATTCTATTATTAAAGAAGGCGATTCGGCCTATAGGCTGTTTGAGTCTCGTAATCCTGAGGGAGAAATACTTCTCAGGGAAGTTTTGAGGCGAGCACGAAACTTGATCGATGACTCATCCCCATTGTCGAGTGTAGCAAGAATTTACCTCTTATCAGGAAATAGTAATAATAATAGACCATGGATCGATAAAATACTCAAACATATTTAGGGCGACTCCCGCTAAGCGATTTTTTAGAACTTTTCCTAAACTATTAGGTTACACAGCTATTTGCGTTGAGCGAGCGTTATACTGCCGTAACCGAATTTTATGTCAACAAGTCATCTTAGCGGGTTATGATTGTTAGGGTTGGTTCCGGTTCCATGTTTGCTGTGGCGTATGCGACAAGCGCTATGCTCTAAAACACATCATGACGTACCCTTGGGATGCAAAAGCCTACACTTAGAGGCAGAGCCTTTTTTGTTGTGCTTGAGTTAGGGTGTTTGTGATTTGTTTCCAGTGGGCGCCTTGCCAGTAGATTTGTCCGCAGTTTGGGCACTTCCAGAATTTATCGTAATAGGTGAACGTGTTTTTCTCTAGCTCGCCTTGGAGTTGCTCTTTGGGGGTTGGGTTGAGTTTTGTGTTGCATATTGGGCAGTGGGACTTGTCCATATCAATCGTCAGCTGTAAGTTATATCGCTTGGCTACTTCCGCCAACCTCTCTGGTTCAGTCTTTCCCTCAACATAGTAAGCGTCCATGCCTCTGCCGATGGCGCGTTTATAGAGCTCAAAATCCTTCGTCAACAAAACGCGGTCCTCCTTTTTCGCCAACTCCAAAAGCTCAGAATCATTAAACTGCACGGAGTAAATAACGTCTTGTCCTAACATGCGCAGCCAACGCGTCAGTTTCCCCAGCATTCCATCCGCGAGAAACTTCACATGCTGCCTCTCCGAACGATAAAGCCGCTTCCCGCCTTAGCAACAATTTCGCCCTCATCAAAGACCAATTGCCCATTGACTATGGTTTTTACTGGTTTGCCCTGAACATCCCAGCCGTCGTAAGGCGAAAACTTGGCTTTGGACTTGAATTTTGAGGCATCAATTTTGAATTGGCGGTTAAAATCTACCACCGTTAGGTCAGCGTTTTTTCCCTGTTCCAAACGACCACGGTCATTTAAACCGTAGATTTCTGCTGGTTTCTCGGCCAACAATTGAACCGCTTGAGTTAAGGTTAATCGATTCTTCTTTACAAGCGTCAGGATGAGCGGTAGCGTGGTTTCTAAACCTGGCACGCCGACTTTTACGTCCCAGACGCTGCTGGCTGACTTCTCTCTTTGAGCGTGGGGCGCGTGGTCTGAGCCTAAAGCGTCCACCGAACCATTTTCCAAACCCTTCCAGAGGGCTTCCAAATGGTTTTTGCTGCGAAGCGGAGGCGCCATAATCACCATTTGCCCATAACGCTTCAAATCTTCACTTGACAGCAAGAGATGGTTTGGGGTTACTTCGCAGGTTACGGTTCTGCCAGATTTTTTGGCTTCTGCAATGGCGTTTAAGCCTTCTTGGGTTGAGAGGTGGCAGAAATGCAACCGCACACCCGTTTGCTTATTTATTTTTAGTAGGCGCTGGATTGATTTTAGCTCTACTGCTTCTGTATGTGCCCTAAGAAAGTCAGCGGTACCAGTTTTTTTGGATTGCTTTAGCTTTTCCTCGTTAGCTGTTAGTGTTGCCTTGTCTTCGGCGTGCACTGCCACTGGCACATTAAGTTTGGCGACTTCTTTGAAGGCATCTTGCAGGGCTTGGTCGTCGTCTATGTTTAATCCTCCGATTTGGCAGCCCATGAAAAGCTTGAACCCGACCGCACCTTCAGCCACGATGTCTTGTACTGCAGGCATTTTTTTTGGAAATTCCGAGTAAAACCCAACGTTAACGAGGATTTTTCTTTGAGCGGTTCTCATGCGGTTGCGCAGGGTTTCAACGCTCATGGTAACGGGGTCGTTGTTGGGCATATCCAAAACAGTGGTGAAGCCTCCTGCAGCCGCGGCGGCGGTTCCCGAAGTAAAATCTTCCTTGTACGCCTTGCCTTCATCCCGCAAGTGAACGTGCTCGTCAATCAAGCCAGGCAGAACCAACATATTTTGCAAGTCGGTTTTTTCGTCGGCGTTAGGCATTTGGGTTTCTTTGCCGATTTTTTGGATTTTGCCTTCTTCAATGGCTATGCTGCAGTCGACGATTTGCCCGTTGAGGTAGGCTTTGGCGTTTGTGAGGACAGAATCAACAATCAAGACGGGTCACGGTCTAGTGAATAGCGGGTGGTTTGGTTAATTAAAGTTTATTTATGGTACAATACAAAGGTTATAGTTGAGTGCTTAAGAAGTGGTTTTTGTTGCCCAGAAACGTTTTAGTTAGTAACGGACGGTTCGCAGTAGCTCTCGATGATAAAGCCAGAATTAGAGACGTCTATTTTCCTTATGTTGGGCTTGAGAACCATGCGGTTGGTCACCAGTTCAGGTTCGGCGTCTGGGTTGACGGCAAATTCGAGTGGCTAGAAAAAGACTGGGACATAGCGATGACTTATTTGCCTGAAACGCTCACGGGACGATATAAAATAAAAAAGCAAGCTTACGGCGTTGAGATGGAAGTCAACGACGCCATCCACAACTCCAAGGACGTTTTCCTACGCAAAATAAAAGTCTCAAACAACTTAGACCACAAACAAGAAGTCCGCTTGTTCTTTACCCAGGATTTCCACATTTACGGTTACGAGGCTGGGGACACCGCGTTTTTTGAACCGAACACTCACGGAATCATCCATTACAAGGGTAAACGCTATTTTCTGGTCGGCGGAGCAACGGGCGGCAAAGGCTTCTACCAGTATGCCGTCGGCCACAAAGAGAGTGAAGGCAAAGAGGGCACTTGGCGGGACTGTGAGGATGGGCAATTAAGCACCAACCCTGTTGCTCAAGGCGCAGTTGACTCGGCAGTTTCTTTCCAACTGGAGATTCCCCCGCACGGTTACGGAATTATTCATTATTGGATTGCTTGTGGGACTCATCTTAACGAAGTCACAGCCTTGGACGGTGAAGTGAAAAGTGTGGGGGTTGAACAGATGCTCTTGGAAGTTGAAAATTACTGGAGCGCCTGGCTAAATCGACTAAAACTGGACCTAAACATTTTGCCCCGTGAAGTGGCTATCCTCTTTAAACGGTCACTGCTCCTCATGCGCACCCACGTTGACAACCACGGCGGGTTTTTGGCATCGCTGGATTCCGACATAATGGAGATTCACAGAGACACCTATTCCTATGTATGGCCCAGAGACGGCGCCATGGCAGCCTTAGCTTTCACAAGCGCGGGCTTTACCGATGTAGCAGCAATGTTCTTCGGGTTTTGCAACAAAGTCATAGGCGAAGACGGCTTTTTCCGCCACAAGTACCTGCCAGACGGCTCACTGGGAAGCACATGGCATGCACTAATCGACACCTCAGGCAATTTGCAGTTGCCCATTCAAGAGGATGAAACGGCAAGCGTACTTTATGCACTTTGGAAATATTATGAAAAGAACGGCAATTTAGAGTTCGTCACTAAAGTATACGACCGCCTCGTGGTGAAAGCGGCGGATTTCATGATGAACTACCGAGACCCCGACACCTTGCTGCCTAAACCAACGTTTGATGAGTGGGAAGAAAAAGTCGGCGTATTCACCTCAACTGTGGCATCGGTCTGTGCTGCTCTTGATGCAGCCGCCAAATTCGCCAAGGTATTTTACGACAGCAACAGGCAAGAAATCCTCTCAGAAGCCTCCGCCCAGATTAAGGACGCTATGATTAAGCACTTGTATGACCCGCAGTTGAAACGGTTCATAAAGGGCATCTATCCAAACGGCGAAAAGGACACAACACTTGACAGCAGCGTTTCAGCGGTTTTTGCTTACGAAGTCTTGGATGCCAAGGACTTAAGGGTCAAGAGCACAATGGAAGCCTTAGCCAGCAACCTTCGGGTTAACACTGGCGTCGGCGGTTTAGCAAGGTACCAAAACGACCGTTACCGAAGAGTATCGACTGACACTCCAGGAAACCCATGGTTTATTTCCACTCTCAGGCTCGCAAGATGGCACATCGCTACAGCGTCCTCGCCGGGTGAGTTAGCGCAAGCGATGGATTTTCTTAAGTGGGCAGCCAAAAACGCCTTGTCCACAGGAGCATTAGCCGAACAACTTGACCCCTACTCGGGCAACCCAATATCCGCGACACCTCTACTTTGGAGCCACGCCGAATTCGTCTTAGCAGTAACCGAGTACATTAGCAAACATCAGGAAATAACAGCAATAGGTCAACCGCAAGCATAGGGATGGTTTGGCTTGTTTGTTAAATTATGCGACAAAAACATTCTTCCACTTGGAGAACTAAGGTCTTTCAAAATTAAAGGGCATGAAATCCTAGCTGTTAATGTTGAAGGCAAAATTTTTTGTTTAGACGGAAGATGCACGCATGCTGGAGCGCCACTATCAGAAGGCACCCTAGACGGAGAGGTCCTCACTTGCCCATGGCACTACTCCCAATTCAACATAACAAACGGCACAGTGCTTCGTGGACCAGCGTATAAGCCTCTTAAAAGTTACCTTGTTGAGGAAAGAGAAAATTTCGTTTTTATCGATTTATAGAAAGAAGAATTATTTTTCTTGTTCGAGCTCTATGCGGCATTCATCGCAAATGTTTTGCCCGTTGCGTTCCTTTAGGCTTTCTGAGTAAATGTTGCAGCGGTCACAGTATCCTGAGAGCGGAACTTCCTCAGTTTCTTCGGTTCTGGCGGCTCCTTCGATGCGTGATCGCTCCTGCATTATCTCGATTAGTTCTGGCATAACGCCTAGGATGTCTTTGCTTGAGATTATTCCAAGCAGGTTGCCCTTGTAGATTACGCCGAGCCGTCTAATGTCAAGACGCGTCATTCTTCTAGCCGCATCGCTTATGGTAGCTTCAGGTTCTATGGTAACGAGCGGGGTCGTCATGATTTCCTTAGCCTTCACGGTGTCTGGCTTGACGTTCTTAGCTAAAACCCTGATGACTAGGTCGCGTTCGGTTATGATGCCGATTGATTTTCCAGCTTTGTTGGTGACTATGACGGCGCCTACATCGTTCATATCCATGCTGACGGCAGCCTTGTTCGAAGCTTCATCCTCATCCATAGTTATGACTGGGTTACTCATCACGTCTCTAACTAGCATTTTTGTTCTTAATCCAATTTCAGACATGGCTAAATTCGCTTCCGACAATTTAGGCAGGCTTGCTTCTACTTCAACAATAAAGAGGCGGATAATTTAAGAGTTGCTTAAACCCAAAAAGGTACCTGTGAAAGTTTATTTGACCCCGCGCGGATACACCACAAGCCCAAAGAGGAACAATTTATGCTCAAAACAAACGCTGAAAAACTCATAAAAATCTCAGTTATGGGCGAAATCGCCAGCCCAACAATCCGCTCAGTTTACAATGTTTCTGCAACAGGAAAACCTTTAGTGCTTCCGGGAGTAGGCGGTATAACTTACAACTTAAGAGTTGGTGACCCAGCGTGCGGCTGGGAAGCAGACCATGTGGAACCAGGCATCAGCGTGGAAAACAAGGAGAACGATGCCCGCTCAGGACAAGCCGCTAACACCGCCTTCAACGTGCTAGCATGTGTTGGAAACCAGGCAACGGTGGCCACTGGCGACGCGAAGGGCGCTAAAGGAACAGTCACGGGCAAGCACGGCGGAATAGAGCACGTGCTGGTTGATTTTCCGCCAGAGGTTTTAGAGAACCTTTTGCTTGGCGACAGAATTCTCGTGAAAGCTTACGGTACAGGTTTGAAGCTTTTGGATTTTCCAGACATTAAGGTGCTTAATGTGGATCCAGGTTTGCTTGAGGCGTGGAATCCTAAACCCAACGGTGACAAGTTGGAGGTGCCTGTTACGCATATTGTTCCCGCAGCGATAATGGGTTCAGGTTTAGGCGCAAACCAAGTTAACTCGGGCGATTATGACATTCAGTTGTTCGATGAGGCAGTCGTTGAGCAGTATGGGCTTGAAAGTTTGAGGCTTGGCGATTTAGTTGCCATCATTGACGCGGACCATACGTTTGGCAGGATTTACCGTCAAGGCGCTGTTTCCGTAGGCGTTGTTGTTCATTCAAATTGCGTTACCGCGGGTCATGGCCCTGGAGTTACAACTTTGATGACTTCGCGTGATGGAAAGATTGTTCCTCAGATAGATCAGAACGCAAACGTTGCTTCTCTCTTAAAATTACGGGCAGATATATAAGATAGTAAAGTCAATAAATGGAATAATAGAAAAGAAAGAGGTCAAAATAATGCCCGTTAAGCGAAAAAGCCGAGGAAGATCAAAAGGAAACAAAGGTAGCAGCACTCTTGTTCAATGCGCAAATTGTGGTGCTTCGGTGCCACGAGACAAGGCAAAAAGGTCCACGCGCAGGGTATCCTTTGTCGAGCCGCAATTAGCTAAAGAGCTTAGGCAAAGCGGCACATACTTAGCCTCTTGGGTGGACACAAAATTCTATTGTATTTCATGTGCTGTTCACCGCGGTATCGTTAAGGTTAGAGCTGAAAACGAGCGGCATTCAAGAGGTTATAAAAAAAGGTACTAAGCGGCTATCTGTTGCTTTTTTCTTAATGTTTTGTAAACGTGAAGTGCTCTTTGTATAACGGTTAGGTTTGAAAGCACCGCCAATAAGGCTATACCGTAACCTAAAGCTGGCAACCAAAAGAATGCGATTATAGATACAGCAGCTAAAATGAGCATACGCTCTGCTCGTTCAGCGAGGCCCACTGACTCCATTTTTATTCCTACGGCTTCCGCTCTTGCACGGGTATAACTTACCATCACGGAACCTGCTAAAGCTGCCAAGCCCCAAACTGAACCCCAAACGGGACCCCAAACGGGATTGACTAATCCAGCGACGATTATAGCGGCGTAGACTGCGACGTCAGCGTACCTGTCGAGGACTGAATCGAAGAAGCCGCCGAACACGGTTATTTGCTGGAAGGTTCGGGCTACTATGCCGTCTAATGTGTCGCAGAATCCTGAAGCTAAGAGAAAAAATGTTGCTAAGATAAGAAGCCAAAGTGACTGAGGCGTGGTTACTGCGAATGTAACCGCTGAGGCTAACGCGAGAATGAATCCGATTATACTGATTCGGTTGGGGGTTAAGCCTATTTTGTGTGCGGCGTTTGCTTGTGAAGTGAGCGTTTGCTGGACTTTTTTCTTGAGTTTGGTTAGCAAGTTAACTCTCAACTGGGCAGGGTGTTATTGCTCAAAACACCCTTAAAAACACTGTTACACCAGCCAAAGAAAGTGAAAAAATGACTGAAAACCCAACAGCAACAACAATAGCGGGATACCACGTAAACTTAGACACCGAACCAGCATACACAGAGTACAACGCCAGAATAATAAACACACTACAAAACATGGCGAAAAACGGCAGAAAAAAAGCAACAATCAAAGGAGCAACATCAGCCCTAAGACAAATGAACCGATTAGTTGACCTGATGGAACCAGAAACCGTCAAACTACACATAGCAAATATGACAATGATAAACAAGGATGGAAAAGAACAGCCAGTTGACGACACAACAAAACACATCCGAACAGCAATGTACAACAACTTCGTAAAAACCAACAATCTGCACTGGAATAAACCAGTTTTCAAAATCAACAGCAAAATACCAATCACGCCAACAAAAGAGCAGGCAGAAACAATAATCGCGTGCGCACCAACAATAAACACAGCCACGCAATTCAGAATCCTACTTGAAGCTGGATTCGAGGGAGAAGAACTCCACTGCACAATGGAAAACGATATCGACACTGAACAGGGAATAATCACGGTCGCAGGACACAAACAACACAACGGCAGAAGCTACAAACTGAAATCTTCAACCGCCGAAATGCTAAAAATATACATGGCAACACACCACAGAGAACACCCGTTCAGCACCCCTAAAAACCTGTACCACGCATGGGTACACGCAAGGGACAGAGCATCAACTAAACTGAGCAGAACAGACTTAAAGAAAATCCCGCTTAAAGGACTCCGAAACCTATCGGGAATACTATTATTCCAAAAATGCAAAGACCCTTGGACTGTCATGCTTCACATGGGACACAAGAAACTGGATACAACACAACACTACCTAAGAGCCATGACAACAATGCAAAACCAAGACCCCGAATACAACGTAACCGTAATAGCAAAAGGACAACCCGACACAATGAAAAAAATAATGGACGTAGCAGAACAAGGATTCACAAAATTCGACGAAGACGACGAATACAAATACTACAGAATCCCAAAATAGAACAAACCATAAAAGCAAACAACAACCAACCAAAACAACACACACATAGAAAGAAAGTCTATCACACAAGGCTTCTCTTTTCAACCTCAAGTCATTGCTTCGCTTCGCTCCCTTGCTACGCTCGGTACGCTACGCTCAAGCAAAAAGACAAACGGAACAAAACGAGAAGCCCAAAGAGAAAAACAGACATTCAAAACCGCAACAACAAACATAAACAAATACAAAAAACTAAAACAAATATAGGCTTTCCCAAACAAAAAAGAAGAAAGATTACCCGAAAAGGATACCGAACAACAAAATAAAGAAAATCACCAAACCGCACAAAATCCCTAAAACAGCTATTCCCTTATTACCCGAACCATCAGACATTTTATATGCACCAGCCAAAACGGCTATAACGGCAAAAACAACCAAAATCAAATAATAAACCAACGGTACAGACTGCACAACATATGGAGGAACAGGAGAAGATACAACCCCAAAAGCATAAAGTTTACCATCCCCCGAACCAAAATAAACCACCCCATCGGATACAGCAGGAGAACTATGAACAATACTCGAACCAGTTGTAAAGTTCCAAAGTTGAACACCAACAACAGGAACAGAATCAGAATATCCAGTGTGTGCAAGGTCATGATGAAACATTACCCAATCTGCACTCACCAAGGGAAACGAAACAAACAAGGAAAATAATAACAAACTAACAACAAACAAACTTAATCTTTTACTTTTTATCCTAAAGATTCCGTTCATACATATACAACTCACGAAGCAAAATTAACGAGCGTTTTTCAAAAATCAAAACAACATCAACACAATAGCAACCATCACCCCAATGAGCATAAAGACCAACATCATCAATAAGACGATAAAAGAATTCTGGACCACAATGAGAACAAATCTTAAGCTCATTTTGCATAGTTACCACTTCCCAAAATTACCTTTCCCATCTTCATCCTTGGCAACCCAGACATTAACACCGCCCTCAACCATAGGAGACCAAAAAGAACGCCTGAAATTCGGAGAAGTCTCATCAGTACAAAACTCACGCTCACCAAAATAACGAGCCCTAACTAAATCGTGCAAACACAACGGACAAGACTGCTTATGTTTCTCAACAACAACCTTCAATTTACGGTAAGAGCATGTCCCGAACCATACAGACGGACAAGCACGCTTACCATTATGAACAATGGAAGCATGTGACAACTGATAAGAAGCCGTCTTAAAAATAGATACACGCTCAGTTCCAACCTTAGCAATATATCTATCAGATTCATACATTTTCCGAGTTACACCCTCAAAACCCGAACATCCTAAACAAACAGGAGAACCAGCACGATTATAACTCTTAGAACCATACCGTTTAAAAAGCGGGCATTTTCTACAACGTGAATATCCACCCTTGATAAATCCAATTACATGCCAATGAAAACTAAAGAACCAACCTAAAGGATAATTGGCAGTCCCCGAAACCTGAAATTCCTTACGGTCATGATACCGAAAAGCATGAGGAATCAAAACGCCACCGATAATTCCACGAGAAGCCAAAACCTTAACAGCCTTATCTCTTAACTGTTTTACACTTAAACCATAATCAGAAGAAGGCACACTCAAAACGATATGTTCAGCCTTGCTATCTTCACCCATACCAGCTAAATATTTAGAACCAGCTTCAATACGCTGTTCAATCTTGCCAGCCTCACGATAAGAAGCACCAAATCTATAACATATTGGACAACGCCAGTTAAAACAGTGACGATGAGCAAGACGGACAAAAACCTCGTTAGGATGTTTTTCACCATCCAACAAGGTATTATTCCCGTGCAATTCAGTTCTTGGACAGATTTTATAACCAAGCCATGCGCCACAATCAGGACGAGTTGGAGTTTTTCTTTGACCTACAAGTTCATGGTCACCAAAAACACCGTTCTGATTCTCAGGCTCAGGTTCACCTTGATTAAAATCGTCAAAAGCCGATTTATATTCACGAGCTAAATTCTCAATTTCCCCATCAGTAAGCAAACGCAAAGGATAAACAGTTACCATATCAGGAGAATGAGTAAAATCGGAACGTGAAAAACCATTAACATTACCGTTTTCAAGTGAACGTAAAGGAAAAGCTCTTACACAATCAGTGAGCAAATGCAAAGGATAAACAGTCAAGCGTAAACACCATCCGCTTTATGGAAATGGCAACAGCCCTTATTCCGAAACGGAACAGGCTTAACACCATCCATAACACTCTCAAACTGAAAACCAGCAACAGGATTTAAACGACATATACAACCCGAAGCATAGCATTCAACATAATCCAAACCACAAATGCCAAACCGCTTACTAACTACATCAGACATGGAGAAAACCATCCTTTAAAACCGCATAACAAACACAGGAAACAGAAGTGACAACCCAATACGGTAAAAATCTACACCGAAAACCACCCTTACTGCAAACAGCACGCCCTAAATTAATATTAAATTCAGGGCAAGGCGAATCTAAATCGTAAGGACACTTTAGAGGCACATCTAAAAAATGAACACCAAAATTAAGAAACGCAGAGTTCTTATCAACCCTACTAACAACAGAACCAACAACAAACACACCGCTTTTCTTAATCATCATAGTCTCACATCAATCCAAATAACTTTTAAGTCTGCCACCTAAGGAACTAAAGAAAATCGGCGATAAATCCCAAATTACTACCATAGCAACACCTCACCAAAAATGCTATAAATATCCGATTAACACAAAAAACGCAAAACAAACAACAACAAAAAACAAAAAAAATTAGAATTTAAAAACAATAATAAAAATAATGCCATCCAAGAACACAAAATAAACAACAAATTAACCAGACTAACCAATCAAACCAACAACAACAAACTAAACCAATCAAAAAACGACGATGCGCAAAGCCAAAACCTCAGAACGAACGGTACGCACAGCCAACAAAACCAGATAAATTGAAAAGAAAATTCAATTCAAGAAAATTGAGGAAACATCTGAAACCCCCACGCGAGCCGCCACAGGTGGCGCAAGAAGCTCTACAAAGGGGTTTCCGACTTCCCATACCGTACCACGAAGAGTGAGTACAGTGATATGAAACGAAACAACGTAAACTACCCCCGACAATCCCCCCAATATGGGGAGAAGAAAATATAACAAAATAAATACGACTACAACAACAATAAAAAAATAGTCAAAAAGGGCAACAGTTCAAGAACCCACACAATAAGCAACCCATAACAAAGCACAATCACGCCAAAACATGAAGCACAAAATAAAAGCCTAAGACACAGGAACATGCAAACAGAGAAACCATCACAAACAAAAAAACAACTTATGGAAAACTACAGCATCGCCCTAACGCAAAGCTAAAACCCACCATAAACAACAATAATAAAATACGAAAACCGCATTAAACCAACATACAACAAATAAAAACAAAGTATATATTACACTATACCATTATCCCAATATGAGAATAATGAAAAATGAAAACAAAAAAAGAATTAAAAGGTGAAAAATAAAATGCCAAAAATCACATTCATACCAACAACACAAAACGAAACAGCACTTCGCAAACTCAACCGCAAAAAAGGCGACATATCCAACATAATAAACAAAGCCCTCGAAATGTACCTACCAAAAGAGGAAAAATAAAATGAAAGAAGCACAATTATGGAAAAAAATAAACCAGCCAAAAGTCGAAGAGCTGATAATCCGCTTTGACCAAAATAAAAACCCATTATACATATCGGAAATAATAGACCCAAAAGACATACCAAAAATAACACGCGAAAGAAGGCAAAAGTAAAAAATGGAAACCCAAAATTTTTCAACCCGAAAAATATCAGCAACAGAACCAAAACCAACAACAACAGAACAAAGAACAACCAAACAAGGAACAACAAGAGAACCAACCACAACAAACACCAGAGATTACTTAGACCAGAGGCA
>PLNS01000001.1 GCA_003141855.1 Candidatus Bathyarchaeota archaeon
CTGCCGCCTGGGGAGTACGATCGCAAGATTGAAACTTAAAGGAATTGGCGGGGGAGCACCACAAGGGGTGAAGCTTGCGGTTTAATTGGAGTCAACGCCGGAAATCTCACCGGGAGCGACAGCAGTATGAAGGCCAGATTAAAGGTCTTGCCAGACGAGCTGAGAGGAGGTGCATGGCCGTCGCCAGTTCGTGCCGTGAGGTGTCCTGTTAAGTCAGGCAACGATCGAGACCCGCGTCCTCTGTTGCAACTAGCCTTGAGCTGGGCACACTGAGGAGACCGCCACTGATAAAGTGGAGGAAGGAGCGGGCCACGGCAGGTCAGTATGCCCCGAATCTCCCGGGCCACACGCGAGCTGCAATGGCAGGTACAATGGGTTCCGACCTCGAAAGGGGAAGGCAATCTCGAAAGCCTGCCGTAGTTGGGATCGAGGGCTGCAACCCGCCCTCGTGAACATGGAATCCCTAGTAATCGCGTGTCATTAGCGCGCGGTGAATACGTCCCTGCTCCTTGCACACACCGCCCGTCGTTCCATCCGAGCGACTCTTGGGTGAGGCGCCGTCTTTCATGGCGGCATCGAATCTAAGTTTCGTAAGGAGGGAAAAGTCGTAACAAGGTGGCCGTAGGGGAACCTGCGGCCGGATCACCTCCTAAGTAAAAAGCGCATAAATGTGCTTGATTGGAGGAGCAAGGAGAACATTAAGAGCAGAACACAGGTATACGTCAAAGCCCAATAAACATTAGCAACTATAGCTCCTAAACAACGGGTTGCAAACAACATCTTTTCTCTTTTAATCCTTCAAAGTATTTGCTGTTCTATTGGAAATGGAATTTAAGCCTATTTTACTGTATTTTAGCCTTTTTTAGCCCTCTGCAATGTTTGCGCAGTAACGATCGAAAAGCATCAAAATACCTCTGTTAATTGATAATCAACATATGCTCTTCGCTTTTTTTCCTTTAGTTTTGTCATCGCTCGGTTTTTTTGTATCTTCGATTTTTTGACGATATTTTTAGTCAAAAGACCTTAAATCCTCAAGCATTCAACTAACCCTTAGAGATGTCGTGATGTTTAGACAAGAAAATTTAGGTTTACCCGTCTCTAAACCAAACGGACAAAAAGTTACTGGCAAAAAGCATGACCGAAAGTTGTTTGCGTCAATCGCAGGATTGGCAGTGGTTTTGATTGTTCTCGCAGCTCTTTTTATTCCTCAAAGCTCTGGTTCATCAATAGAACTAAGCCTAAACTACTCGGTAGGAGAACATATGGTCTATGATTCCACAAATATTGTAACGAACCAGATGATCAACGCATCCCTTAGCCTACCTGGCATCACAAATACTCAAAGCTACAATTCAACATTAACCCTAGATGTCATAGGCTCTAACACTGAGAACTATACAGTAAACGAGACGATAGCTACCTCCCCAAATTTGTTTAGTCATCCTTTGCCGCCGCTCACATTAAACGTTAGCAAGGCAAGCTACTACAACAATTTCATAGCGCCAGGAGGACCACTTATCTTCTACAATTCAAGCAGTAACCCCACCATTTCAGCCTATTTAGCCCAACCAACAGTTAAGGTCGGGGATGTTTGGAAAATCCCGGTTAACACAGGCAACGCAAGCCTTGGATTAACAGGTGAAGTCACACTGACATTTGCAGGATTACAAGATGTAACGGTTCCAGCAGGCACCTACAAAACCATGCGCATCGAAGTGACAAGTGACACCCTGAGCCTTCACTCTGACGATTCAATCATAGTAACTCCTGACGGCATGACGCTACAGCTAAACGGCACCTCATACATAGAGCAAGGTACCTGCCGCTTGATCAAAGCAGACCTAACACAACTAACGACTACTAATTCTCCTGGAATCGGCAGCACATCAACACTCTACACAGAAAAGACCTTGGTTGAGTACACTCACCCTTAATTTCCCAATTTTTCTTTCTCTTTTTTGCTTGACTATATTTTTAGTCAAAAAACCTAAATTAACCAAGCACAAATCATAGTTTATGAATCAAGGACTATCTTCCCATCAGTCATCCAAGAAAACCGATTGGCTCCTTGGGGTAAAAATATTATGGCTTCTTTCATTAATATCTCTAATAATTGTGGTACTCCTAAATGCTATCAGCATAAACAACCTAATTTTTACATGGTTATTTTTTGCCACAGGGGTATTTTATTTAATAAGATATTTCAGAGAAAAGGCTAGAAACAACCGAGCACAAAACACCGATGTTAGAGCATAGCGTTGTTTATTCTTTGACGATTTTTTTAGTCAAAAAACCTAAAATGCCCTAAATACTATATCTGTTGTTAATGACCTCAACGATAGATTCTTTACATAAAATTCTCAAGGATGAAACCAGACGGAAAATTATCCGAGAGCTGAGTGAAAAAGGTAGCTTAACCTACACTGACTTAATGGAGAGCTTAAATATTGTAAGCACGGGTACGTTAAACTACCACTTAAAAGTACTAGGCAACCTTTTGGAAAAAGATGAGGCGGAAAGATACGTACTTTCTGAAAAAGGTAAGCTGGCTTACCGATTGCTAACCGAGTTCCCAGAACAAAACGGTTCCACACTAAATAAAAGAAGAAGACTCAAAGTCATCTGGGTTTTCTGTTCAGTAATTCTCACCATAATAGCTCTTGTTACAGGATATGAGTTGAATGTGCCAATTTATAGAGTGATTATTGCTCTTATCGTTGCGCAAGTAGGTTCAGCGTTCTTATACTACATACAGGTGAAGCCTGAAAAAACAGGAAGAATTTTCTGGATTGCCCTTGGAGTCTTTGTGATTGGTGGTGTTTTCTGGCTTGTGCTGCAAGTCTTTATGAAAGAGACTGGGTTTAGATTGCAATTGCTAGATTTGACCGGTACTGCTGGTGATGACCTCTTTGCTTTGATAAGCCTAATAGTTCTCTGGACGTTAGGCGGCTTTGCGGGCGATTGGATAGGTAAAAAACTAAAGTACAAAGTGCTCTTGTACTCAAACTATTGAGCTTTGCTGATGAGCATGTTCACATCCAATATTTTATAACAGATTTGCTAATAGTCGATATGTCCGTTTTTGGATAGTGTCTTTGCGAGCCTTACAAAAAAGCGTAGAAGAATTCCTCCAAACAGCCGCTGACGATCAACTAGCCAAGTTTATCGACATATTTTAACCGATTCTCATGTCTGACAAAATTTTTAATCAAAAAAACTAAAATGTCCTAATAACACACTATACATTAATGACCCTAACGATTGAGTCTTTGCATAAAATTCTAAAAGAAGAAACTAGACAGAAAATCGTTGTTTTATTGCACAGTAAGGGCGGTCTCACTTATTCTGATTTATTACAAGCTCTAAAAGGTATAGAAAGGGGAAGATTGAATTACCATTTGAAATTGTTGGCTCCCATCGTCACAAAAAATGATCAACAATATGTGCTCAATAAGCAAGGAATATTGGCATGGAAGCGTCTCCAAGAGCTCTCTTATGCAGATAAGTTACGTCTCGCAAACTATGTCAAATACAGCCGTGCAGGCGTTTTATCGGGATTAGTGATAATTTTCTTTTTGTCCTATAACCAGTATGTCAATTGCCTGTGGCTACTTGCTTATGTAACGGCTTTTTCGATCTCAATTATTGCAGCAGTTGTTATGATTAAGCTTCAATCTAACAAGTTATTATCCTGCCACAGCATGGATTGCATAGATACTTCCTTGCATCAGACTTTAAGTGACGCGACCAGAAGAAAAATTGTACGATTGCTAAGAGAAAAAGGAAATCTAAGCTATTCCGAACTAATGAAAGAAACAAAAATCGATAGCAGTGGAAAAATGAATTATCACCTCAAGGTTCTTGATGACCTACTATCAACAAACGGCGATGGACAATATGCATTAACAGAGAAAGGAGAATTCGCCTACACATCATTGAATACTTTTCAAAACAAAAGAAGCCTTCCCAAACTAAACACACCATGGCGACAATGGATTGGTCCAACCTTTCTTTCAACCCTATACCTTATCGGCATTTTTTTCCTATATTCAAGGGGGGTTCTTGATTTGGAAATTGCACTTTTAAATTTGACAAGCGTTTTGGTGATATCAAGTGCGCTCTTCTATTTTTCTAAAGTAAATGATAACTTAAAATTAGACAACGTTAAAAATATGATAACTTAAAAAACTTTGATTTTTTATTATTCTTTTCGTTTTAGATTTTAAAAAAGTTTGATATTACGAGTTTTTCTTGGAATATTGGTCGAAGAATTTTTTCTAAATCTTCTATTTTAGGGCTTTTGATACCTGGTATTCCACGGAAACTCCAGTGATATTTTTTTCCGCTTACAAACATATCTATAAACGCGCCCTTGCCAAACTTTTTTAGCTCAACTTTTTCAATTTTATCGTATGATAGGGCAAAGTTGTTTATGTCAGCGCTCAATAGCTCTTCAACTGAGAAGTCATTCATGCTTTCTTCTTGGTCTTTAGCCTTATACCAGCCTCTTGCTGAGTCAAACGCTCCCCAACCCATCTGGAAGCCTGTCGCTGTTCTTACAACGATCATTTTGTCGTTTGAAAAGTAGAGTGCTTCGTAGATTTGACGCCTCGTCCAGCCCATTATTCTCCAAACACCGATTATTCCTAAAGCTTCGGTCATGTTATTCTCCCTACTACAGTTATGTTGTGAAAATTTAAGCTCTCTTGTCTAATAATTTTGTCATGCATTTCGCTTCATTTGTAAGATTAGTGGATAGTACGTTTTTGGATAGGTGTCTTTGTAAGCCTCACAAAGCCGAGTCGGCTTTGCGGCGATAGATGGTTTTTATTCTGAGCCTGCAAGAAATGGAAGGTGACAACAAAGTGGTAAATATTATTGAGGACTGGGATGTCCTTGCTGAATATGCTGAAGAAAAGCTGGTTTCTACCGCAACTATCAATTGATGCCCAGTTTGAAATCAATACATGTGAAGATTTCTTGCAAGATTTTCCCTTGCTTGGAATCCATTTATTTATATTACGAATCATCAGGTACTTTTGCAAGTTCTTTTTCGAAGGCTTGTTGTGTCCATAGTAGTTTGCCGTATACCATGAATCCTGTTAGGTAGAGGTTTTTCTTTATGCACATGGTTTCGAATCTGTCGGTGTAGTCTTCTGGGGTGGAGGCGAGGAGGAAGTTGATGTCGGTTTGGGTGAAGGTTGTTGAGTATTGGAAGTTGTATTCTTTTGGCCAGGGTGCATCGAAGAAGTAGTCGCGGTATTTGTTCATGAGTTTGATGTAGCCTTTGAGGATGTCGGCGGCTGGTTCTTTTGTGTATTTGGATTCTTCTTTAGCGCATTCCACTAGGCTGGCTATGGCTACTTTGGGAAGTTTGCCCTTACCCATTGTTGGTGCTCCTTTTGGCGGCTTGTCTTAGTTTGGGGTATTCTCGGCGCCACTTGCGCAGAAGTGCTCTTCGGGGTGATTGTATGAGGCGTTTCTGTTCGACTTGGGTTTCTTGGTGTATGTCTGGCTCCGGGGGTTGCTCTTCTTCCTGCTCTGGCTCAGTTTTCGTATCCGCCTTGGCAAATTTCTTGACGACCTCATCCAAACTCACCAGCAACGCCTCGCCCCGCTCAAACTGCTTACGTTTCCCGCGGCTAATCGCCAAATCGTTAAACAACCCTCGCAGCACGTTATCGAGTCTGCCAACGTACATGCCCAGCTGCGCCGACTTATCCGTCATGCCCTTCTGTGCCTCGTAGGCTTCGGCACGCATAATCTTAATCAAGTACATCCCAACCCGCTCAACCAAAATCTTGTCTGCAAAGGTGTCGAGCTCAAACTCCTCTGTCAACTGGTGAACTATTTTGCCAAACATGTCCTGCTCTACCCAACAGCGACCTTTAGGCGTAAAATGTTCGCAGCTGGCGTTGGATGTGCAGCGGTCGCAGGGCATGAAGCCTGAGTCGTAGGCGCCGTGTTTTGTGGCTCTTAGTGCTCTAATGTTTGTTTGTTCCATTTGCCGTCCTTGCCTTTCTTGTGCACTTCCAAGAGTGCCAGGTGTATGTAGGAGCCGTCTGAGACTTCGAAGCGGTCTCGTAGGGTTTTGGGAACTGTTACTCTTCCATCCTTCCGTACTAAGGCAACAAAATCTTCCATTGAATTCGCCTAACTGAACATGCGGAGGCTGAGCTGTTAAAGATTTTTCACATTCAAAAAATCTTTTAGAAAACGCTTTATTCAGTTAGGGTTTTGATGTAGTCCCAGATTTTGTCGCTGACGTAATGCAGGGTTTTGACTACGGGGCCTTTTTGGTGTATTTTAGCCTTTTTTAGCATCTGGCATGTCAGCGGCAGCGAAGGCAGAAAATAAGCAGCGATACTTCGGGATAGTTTTTGATGGTCGACTTTAGCTTTGCTTTCTTCCCAAAGAAGAACCACCAAAGAAAACCAACCCGCTACCTATTGAAAACACAAATTAACAACACCCAACAACAAACACCTATCAAACCGGATACTACAAAAAATAGACCAAGAAGCCACACGGCAAAAAAGGTCAAGAAGCGAATATGTAGAACTGCATTTTGAAACTCTATTCTTTCCCCAGCAATAATTAGAAAACTAACCTTACTTGAAGGGCCATTTACCTTTTAGTCTTTGGGGGAAAAGTTAATGAAGAATATTGTTCCTTTTCCTGCCTCGCTTTCAAAGCTTATGGTGCCGCCCAATGCTTCAATTAAGCGTTTAGTCACCGCCAACCCGAAGCCTTGACCTTTAGACTTAGTTGTAAATAAGGGAGTGAAGAGTTTAGGCTTGATTTCTTCAGGGATGCCTTTGCCAGTATCTTCAACAGTTATGGTTGTCTGGTTTTCTTTTTGTGAGACAGTTACAGTTAATTTGCCACCTTCAGGCATGGCTTGAATAGCATTATTGGCTAAATTCGTTAATGTCCGCCTGATGAAGGTAGGGTCTGTTCTTATTCTTAGATGATCTTCAATATTTACTGTAAGCACAATATTTTCTGGAACCTTAATTGTTGAAAATGAACTTGCAATAAGCTCAGGCAAATCAACTTCTTTAATTTCAGGTTTCAGTGTCCTAGCATAATCTTGCAAATCATTAACAATTTTACTAATATAATCTACTTGTCCTTGAATAATACTGATACTCTCTAAAGTACCCTGCTTGTTTTCAGGCACTTGTGTCATCGCTTGCTTTGCAAAATATAATTCATTAACAATAGCCTGCAATGGATTACGAATATCATGCCCCACCATGCCTGCGATTTGACCAATAGTTGCAAGGCGTTCTTTATCTTGAAGCTGCCTAGTTCGCTCTTCAACTAACTTCTCTAAATTCTTAGCGTACTCTTCAAGCTTAACTTGTACATTTGTGAGCTGCTTAGTTTTTTCTTCAACTAAACCCTCAAGATTCTTAGCGTACTCTTCAAGCTTAGCTTGCATTTCTTTGTACTGGGTAATATCTTGCATACCACCAATAATGCGCACACGTTTTCCTGTCGCATCCCTTATAATTTTTGCTATGCCCCGAACAACAATATAGTTGCCTTTTTTATGGCGAATATGATACTCATTTACGATGTTATCCACGTTTTTTGTAGGGTAGAATTGTTCATTAGCTTTAGGAACATCTTCAGGTAAGATTTGGTTTATCCACCAATCAACACTATATTGTACCTCTTCAGGTAAGTATCCAAGAAGTCCTTCTAAGCCACGGACGATGAAAATTTTGTTGGTTTTAGGATCAATTTCATATATCATCATTCCAGAAGCTTCAATTGCATAGTTTAGTCGCTGATTGCTTTCAACTAGCCAATCTGCTACGTTTACTCTATCGGTAATATCACGCATTATAGACATTAAGCCAACTTTGTTGCCTGATTTGTCTTTAAGCACAGTAACAACAGATTCAATAACAGCCTTTTGGCCTTTGGGTCTAACGTGAACGTTAATGCCTTGATAGAAGCCTTTCTCTTTTAAAGATAAAGTAGCTTCCTGTTCAGCGTCGGGCGTAAACCATAACTGTCGATATAGGGCTTTTAGTTTTAAGCCAAGGGCTTTGTTTTTATCTATAGCGTATTGTTCTGCAGCGGCTTTGTTTAGATAAATAAGATTGTCTTCATTATCAACTGTTATTATGGCATCTGTGATTTGGTCTAAGGCGCCTGTTTTAATTAAAAAAGCCTCTTCGACCGCCTCTAAAAAATCTGAAGCCATAATAGCACTATAAAACAATAGCTATTTAATATTATGTGCTGAAGCTTCCAAAGCAGCCTGTATTAGTTTAAGTTAGCTTATTTGAATTGTTATTTGTTTCAGGTAAGATAGCAGAGTATGTTTAATGGCATCTTACCATAAATAGATCAAGCTTCAAACCAGAAAAGATCAAGAAGCGAATGGACGGAGCTACACTTTGAGGATCTATTCTTCAGGTTACCAGAACTTGAAAAAGAAATCCCAATAAAAATACGATAGACTATATTCTCAGATTTCAGAGTTCAACTACATCGCTTCAATGGTGCTAACTATGAAAAGAGCGTAAATAAACAGGAATATCACGCCTTCTCTCCAACCTATCTTTTCTCCAGATAAGAAATGCAAAGCGCCAAGACTCCATTTTTTGGTTTTTGACCGAAGTTTTATTAGAATCGCATCACAGAATCAAAGTTGTTTGGGAAGGTTGTTTATGGTGAAAGTTTTTGTTTTTTATGACACGAAGTATGGCAACACAAAACTCGCGGCAGAGAAGATTGTGGAGGGAATGAGGGAAGTCGAGGGAATAGAAACCGACATGGGCTACGTCAAGGAAATCGGCATTGGAAATGCGGCTGATTACGACGCAATAGTGTTGGGTGCGCCAAATCACATGGGGCGGCCTTCCCGAACTATGAAGAAGTTTATTGACAGGTTGGCAAAGCTTGATTTGAAAGCCAAAAATGTGGTAGTTTTCGGGACTTACGCTGGAAAAGAAAGACTTGTTGATAGAGCGGTGAAAAAACTGGGAAAAATGGTGGAAAAGAAATTGCCTAACCTAACCCTTATTTCACCTGGGCTGTCCATAAGAGTGAATGGGATACCAGGTCCTATAGTGGAAGGCGAACTGCCTAAATGCAAAGACTTCGGCAGAAGAATAGCAAATCAGCTGAAGCAAAAACAATAATCCAGTTTTTTCCACGATTGATTTCAATACTATCCTGGTGTTCCGCAGTCACATTAAGCGAGCGTATCAAGCCTTATCTTATTGTTTGGCATATTCTTTAGAAAAGGAGAGTTACAAGTGAGCGAGCAACATCCGCGTATAACGAGAGAGAAAAAAACTATTGACACCATGGTTCACATATACTGCAAAGGTCACCATGAGACCAAAGGGGATCAGCTGTGTTCTGAATGCACCGAGTTTTTGTCGTACGCTTTCACGCGATTGGACAAGTGCCCCTTTCAAGAAGAGAAATCTACTTGCGGCAAATGTTTGGTGCACTGTTATCAGCCTCAGATGAGGGAGAAAGTGAAGACGATCATGCGGTATTCGGGTCCGCGATTGCTTTTGCGCAGTCCTGGTTTGGCGCTGCATCACGCGTTTGATGGACGCAAGAAGCCTCAAACACTGGAAGAATTCAGGAAAAAAAAGCCTCAAGGTCCAGCCTAAGACGGAAATTATGGTTAACAAGTGAGAATATGAAAGCAATATCACATGAGGCAGCGAATAGTTTTTTAAATCTCACTTTAACAAGGCAATAGAAGAATTAGGTGGATTAATTTTTGGCGTAAGAGGGAGAGAACAAAGAAATGTTTGTTTCTTGCGAAGCAATCGTTCTTGTTCGCCTCAAACTCCCTCTTGCGCCTCTCGCGTCTTTTCCGCTTGTTGAACCGCTTGTTGTTATGTAAAAAGTTAAAACAAAATAAGCGAATTGTGAGTTTTTTACAGACAAAACATTAATCCCCTTCATTTTTTTGGACTCTGATCTGTTTTGCAGAAAAGGCCACCTCGCAAGGGCTATTTGAATTTTAGTTCGATATATTCTTTCAAGGCTACAGCATTGTTCAGTCTTTCTTCCTTTGATCCGAAAACAAAAGTCACTTGGCTCTCTTTGCATTCTTTGGCCAACTTTGATACAGCTTCATTTTTTGTTTCAAGTTCTTTCCAGTAGCGTTTCTTGAACTCAGCCCACTTGGCTGGGTCGTGGCTGTACCATTTTCGAAGTTCAGTGCTTGGAGCGACGTCTTTTAGCCACTCGTCTATTTTTGCTTCTTCTTTTTTTAAGCCTCTGGGCCAAAGACGCTCTACCAGTACTCGTTTGCCATCCTCGGGAGCAGGCTTATCGTAAGCACGCTTTAACAAAATAGCCATGACAACGCTTCCTTTTTTCAAGTCGCATTAAGCAATCTCACTTTGGTGATAATGGAAAATTTACTCTTAAGCCTTTGTGATACGCAAAAGCAGTCTACACCAGATTATTAATCATAGAACAGTGAAGCAACTTTTTTCATCTCTTTTTAGGGGAGTGTATATCCTCCGTCAGAAACAATGCATTGTCCTGTGATGAAACTTGACTCGTCGCTTCCAAGAAAAACCACCAGATTGGCTATATCTAATGGTCGCCCCATTCGTCCAAGTGGAATAGCCTTAATAGTCTGTTCATATACCGCCGAGTTTACTTGCATTAGGTCTCCGACATCAATCGGGCCAGGGGCAACAGCATTAACATTAATCCCGTATTGTGCAACTTCTAAAGCTAAAGATTTGGTGAAACCAACTATGGCAGCTTTGCTTGCAGAGTAATGAACTAGGTTGCTAAATCCAACGATCGCTCCAGCGATTGATGCTATATTCACTATTTTTCCATGTTTTTGACTAATCATTCTCGGAATAACTGCCTTTGTACAGTGAAAGACACCATCTAAATTTATGTGTAAAACTTTGCTCCAATCCTCTACGGTCATATCCAAAAACTGTTTTTGCGGGTAGATTCCAGCATTGTTGACTAGAATATCTGTTTTTTCAAATTTCTCCAAAACCTGCTCTTCAACGCCCCTCGCTTGCCCAAAATCCGAGACATCGCATTTTATTGGCAATGCTTTCGATTTCAACGCTTCGATCTGTTTACTAACCTCAAAAATCTCATCGGTAACATCAGTTATTACAACATCTGCCCCGTTCCTCGCAAGAGACAATGCAATTTCCCTGCCAATACCATGTCCAGCTCCCGTCACGATCGCAACCTTACCTTTCAAATCATAAAACAAAAATTCGCCTCCTGAAAACACAAATTATCTTGACACTCTGACTATATGAATCTTACCAATCTGCAAAATGCTCTTATTAACAACACATAGTGCCTCGTTGAATTGCAGACTATTCTTAAATGCATCGCAGTTTACAACAGCGCTGTTTTGCGTTTAGCTATTAGTTTTTTCGCTTAGATAGCCTTCTTTGACAAGACGATTCAGTAACAGATGGAAATAGATTAGACCTCCGTATGGTTTCCATTTGGCAATAATATTTTGGGTTTCTCCATAGTCTAATGGTTTGTTTAGATTAAGCCACTTTTGGAGGCCTCGACGTCCACCTACATCGCCAGCAGGAAAAACATCTAATCGCCCTAGGCCCCTTAAAAGAATGTATTCTCCCGTCCAACGACCAACTCCCCGGAGCTGGCATAACCTTGCCAAAGCCTCAGCGTTATCCAGCTTTTCTAGTTGCTCTAAATCTACTTGATTAGCCATAATAGCTTGGGCTAATTCAATTATTGCACGTCCTTTCTGGCGGCTGAAGCCAAATTTTCTGAAATCGTTAGGACTTAACTTTGACAAGTCTTCAGGACGAGGAAATGCGTATGAAATATTATTCTCTGATGATTTTATAGTGAGGCCATAGCTTGAAGTTAACCTATTAAGGAGGATAATACCCGAGTTAAGCGAGATTTGCTGGCATGTTATTCCGTTTACAGCAGTCTCAAAGACTGTTGGGAATCTCGGTGGTTTAAGTCCTAAAAAAAGGTTTACTAAGGAATTTAACGTGTCATCTTTTTTGGCAAACTGGTAGAACTCATGAAGGTCCTTTTTGATGCCTAAACATTTTTCCAAAATTGCTATAACATCCTTTTTGCTACTCTCCTCTAAGCGTAAACCAGCTAAGCTTACTTGAAGCATAGTATTATCTCGAAGGAGCTCTTGGTTAACAGCAACCTCGATGGGCTTCTCCTTAAAGACGAGTACTCGCCTCCAGCTTCCATCAACCCAGCGGTCCATAATGTTATTTGAGCGGCGTCTCAACGCCCAAGCAGTTAAATCCAATCGGAATGGCATAGCAACCTTTAGCTTGAAAGACAAATGTTCCATTGGATTATCCAATCTTATTTTAATAGCATAAGGAACATTCTTAGAAAAGCTTGGTTACCTCCTTAACGCCTTTATTTATGTTACAAACATTGGGAAAAGCAACTAGGACTCAACCAAAATACCGACTATTTTCATTCTTTCCATGACTTCTTCACCATGAGGTGCAACATCCATTTGCTTAGTCAAATCTTGACCTGCCGCATGCTCCAGGTGTTCGCCTTCAACCCACTGGTATGAATCGGCTACGTCATATACCTTGCCTTTGTAGGCAACGTATGCAGGTTTACCATCTTTCCCGTCAAACTGGCTTAGCTCTTGAGCAGTAAATTTCTGGATTTTTTCCATGTTTCCTCACTAGGCTGATTAAACTTGTTTTTGTTTGAATGCTAAATTATAGTCTGCTTTTAGAAGGTATAACTCTGCGCTTGAATGAGCAATCAAGGATTTGCAAACACCCACTAAATTTAAGAAATATTATCAAAATCAATACATCCGAAGCTGGGGAATCTCCATTCCCGTCTCAGCCTTTCTGAAAACCTTCCAGATATCAGTTTGAAGTTTATGCAAGTCATTTAAATCGTTTGAAAGTGCCTTAATGATGAGACCCCTATTATTCGCCATTTGTGTAGCCCCGCCATAACTATTTCCAAAATCAATTTCTTTCTTGGTGTTAACAGCCTTGTCGGAATACCAGTACGCTTTCAGGTAAAACTTGTTATCACCGAAGATAACGTCGAGTAAATCTTTGTCCTGCTTTGTGAATGTTGTACTTTCATTAAGTATGAGCTTTTTGTCTTTTTCAATAACTACCTTTGAGGAATAGATTTCAAAGTCCCAAAATTCTCCCCTGGCTACCCTCCCAGGGCAGAATATTTCGGAATACAAGAGTTTTGAGCCATCGCTGACATGAAACGTTACTCTTTGATGCCAACGGGAATCAACAAACATCATAGTTTCCCTTGGCAGAAACTCCAGTCGACTGTTTTTTCCAAGATAAACGTCTACCTGTTTGCTGGCATAGTTCAAATCCATTTTGTATACTTTTGTGGCCGTTGTATCGGTGATGAATGCTTCTGCGCCTTCTTTTAATTGTATCTTGTAAAAATAACGGTCTCCTTGCACTATTCCGCCCGTTGGGTTCATGAAAAGAATGTAAGGCAAACCCGGCAGGTAAGGATCATAGTAGAGTTCTCTGAGAATTTTTGCTGGAAGTTCATTGTAAATATCAGTAAGATACGTTTTATCGCCGAATTTTGTGAATGTCAAGTCAGCAACAGCGTTTTTGCCTGGAGACCCAACTGCAAGTCTTGTTTGTTCTGCTTCATAATCCGAGAAAGCTGACGGTAAACCGGTTAAATCTTGAATCACGTCTTGAACGACTTCCTGAGTCATTTGAAGAGTGCCTTTTCTCTTATTATTTTTAGCAATTCATCCAATCCTGTGCCATCTTTTAGAGACAACAAGACAGTGGGTTTGTCGCCTCTTAGTTTCTTTGCATCTTTCATCATAAGGTCAAGGTTAGCTGTCTTCACGCCTGATTCTAGAATCGTAGATTCAACGTAAGGAGCCAGGTCTATTTTATTTATCAACAGCAAGTCAGATTTTTTAATTCCTAAGCCCCCTTTCCGTATCGTTTTGTCTCCTCCAGCCACATCTACCATGTAAATGAAGAAGTCTGCCAATTTTGGACTAAAAGTTAATGTTATGTTGTCTCCTCCGGATTCTATCAAGATAACATCCAAGCCAGGATTGTCTTTCTCAAGTTTCTCAGCTGCGTCTATGTTCATCGACGGGTCATCTCTCACGGCAGTATGTGGGCAGCCTCCTGTTTCTATTCCTACAATGAGATTTGGGTCGATGTTTTTGCCAAGTCTTGCTGCGAGTCTTCGGGCATCCTCTTTGGAGTAAACATCGTTTGATATTGCTCCAACCTTAAAGCCTTGCTCGACTAATTTTGGGACTAGTTTCTCAATTAGTTCGGTTTTTCCGCAGCCTATTGCTCCGCCTATTCCAATTCTAACGGTTCTACTACTCATTTTCTTATCAATCTCCTTTTTTAACTCATGAACATTCTACTTGAGCTTAATTCGTGCCTCATTGATGCAATGTCAGCCAATGGAAAAGATTGGTGTAAATCAGTTAACTTTAGAGGCTTTACCTGAATTGACGTTACTGCATTAATCAGAATCTTTTGAGCTTCTATGTAATCGATTATTCCCATTCTCACTAACGAAGCGATGACTTCCATCAGGTTAACGTACAAAAGAGATAAAGCGCCTAAATCTTTGAAGCTGAACTGAATGGACACAAGCGCTAAAACAACTGGGTATGTTCCATAAGCAGCATCAGATTTGATAAGGCCCTTGTAAGCTTTCCCTATCGAGTCGTCGTTGAATTCAGTTGCATTCATCATGCTTCTTCCCATCTTGACGATGGCTGACCTATTTTCTTCAGTAACTTTAGAAGAATAACAAATTTCATCGACTTTTTTTAATAATTCAATATCGTTCTTTTCAATTGCTTCCAACGCTTTGTAGAAGATGCCAAGGTCGAATGTTTTCCAAATCTTTTCTAAATAAATGTTTATTATTTTTGCAACTTTTTCTTTAGGCAACAAATTTTCATTTATTATCTGTTCCATGCCTTGTGACATGGTGAATGATCCCATGGGAAAAAATGAGTCGGAGGTTCGCAGTAAATTTAAAAGTTTCTCGTTTTCAGTCAAAATTATTCCTCTTCCCCAGCGTGGTATCCTACTGAAGACATTGATATTACTTTTTGAACCGATTTGAACCTAATAGGCAACTTCATAGATTCCAGTATTTTCCTGACCTTTTCCTCTCCTATCGTAACTGGAACAAATACAGCGTCATCTTCCATCAAAACCTCAAGATGCCGATTACCTAAATTGTAACCTAATTTTACTGCTTTCTCTAGAAGATCATTGCTCTGCGATTCGTCTAAAGTTACCTTTATTACAAGTTCAGGTTCGATCAGAATTTTATAATAGTCTCCTTTTTCTGAAGGCCCGAAAATGTCACCTTGCCCTATAGAGTGACCTCTGGCTAAATTGATTATTAGATCTTCTCCATCGCTTAACTTAGTTCTTACTCTACCCCTCATTGCATCTTGCCTATTAGCTGTGACCTCTTTAGCATTTTCAACGTTGACTTGACTTGCTAATTTTTCAAAAAGAACCATTCAACAACCGTCTCTTTTTATTTACTTTCCTTCAAAATAGCTTCTTTAAGCTGTTCAGCCCTTTCGGCTTCATCAACAAAACCAAAATGCTTGTATGCTAGAGGTCTCACAAGGGCTGTCATAAACCTTTCGTCCTTGAGCATTACCTTGCCGCCTACGTCTAAGTTCTCTGCTATGTACACTTCTCTCATGAGATGTTTGGGAAAATCTAAATTTAAATGAGTTTGTTGATCAATCCAACCGGAAAGATTTGAAATTTTAAGAGCGGTAACCTCTCCATGCTTAACTTTTTTGGGGTCAATTACCTCTCCGTTTTTCACGTTAGAAATTAATGTAAAATGTCTAATCAAATTAATCGCTGCTCCAAAAAAAGGATGGAAGACTCAGCATCTATACTAGATGATAGAGCTGAGTTAATGGCAATTCCTTTGCAGGTTCACACGTTGCTATCTTACCGTTGAAAGTGACCTTGTAGGTTTCAGGATCAATCTTTATTTCGCCGAGTGTGCTATTCCGTATCATGTGTTGCTTGCCTAAGTTTCTGACGTTGTGTACCGGTAGAACTTGGCGTTGTATGCTGTATTTCTCTTTGATGCCATTTTCAATTGCTAATTTTGATGTGAATAGTGCCGATGTTGTCGATCTTGCTAAACCGAATCCTCCAAACATTGGTCTGAAGAAGATCGGTTCTACTGGTGGAACTGAAGCATTGGGGTCGCCCATCATTGCGTAAGATATGAAGCCTCCCTTGAAAACTATGTTTGGTTTTACGCCAAAGAATCTTGGGTCCCATAGTACTATGTCAGCCATTTTTCCTTTTTCAAGACTGCCTACGTAATCGGAAACGCCGTTGGTTATTGCTGGATTTATGTTAAGCTTAGCTAAGTACCTTAAAACTCTAAAGTTGTCATTTCCGGGGTCGTCTTCAGGTAGTTTACCGAATTGTGCTTTCATTTTGTGTGCAGTCTGCCAGCATCTGGTTGAAACTTCTCCTGTTCTGCCCATTGCTTGGCTATCAGCTGAATACATGCTGAGAATGCCCCAATCGTGGAATACGTCTTCCGCGGCTATAGTTTCGGCTCTGATTCTTGATTCGGCAAAGGCGACGTCTTCAGGAACTTTTGGATTGAGGTGGTGAGTTACCATGACCATGTCGAGATGTTCATCTATAGTGTTGACGGTGTATGGTCTTGTTGGGTTTGTTGAGGATGGTAATGCGTTGGGTTCTCCTGCTATTTTCATTATGTCTGGAGCATGTCCGCCTCCTGCGCCTTCTGTGTGGTAGGTGTGTACTGTCCTTCCATCTATTGCATCGATGGTGTCGTCGACATAGCCTCCTTCGTTCAGTGAATCCGTGTGTATCGCTATTTGAACATCATATTCGTCTGCAACAGTTAAACCGGTGTCCAAAGATGCCCTAGTAGCTCCCCAGTCTTCATGCATTTTAAATCCTCCGGCACCTGCTGCAAGTTCTTCAACTAACGTTTCTCCTTTGCTATCGTTAGCTTTACCCAAGAATAGCCAGTTGATTGGTAATCCTTCAATTGCTTCTATCATTTTTCTTATGTTCCAAGGTCCTGGCGTACATGTGGTGGCGTTTGTTCCATCGGCAGGTCCTGTACCTCCACCGACATATGTTGTTATGCCGTTGCCTATGGCGTGGTATACTTGCTGTGGCGATATCATGTGTACATGTGTATCGAAGAATCCAGCTGTGGCTATTAGTCCTTCTCCAGCAGTTATTTCAGTGGAGTTACTTACCACCATATTTTCATTTACATTATCCATTGTGTTTGGATTTCCAGACTTTCCAATTCCAGCGATAATCCCGTTTCTAATGCCTATGTCAGCTTTTATAACACCCAATATTGCATCCAACACTACAACGTTGGTGATAACATGGTCAAGAGCTCCATCTGCCTGTGTGGTGCCAGCCGATAAGCCCATTCCTTGTCTAGCACTCTTTCCACCACCGAAGACCAACTCATCGCCGAATGACGTACAATCCTTTTCCACCTCAATGACCAAGTTTGTGTCGGCTAATTGAATTTTATCCCCTTGTGTGGGTCCATACAAGTCTAAATATTGTCTTCTTGGAATTTTCATTTTTTTCAAGCTCCTTTGAACTTAAGTTCCTTAGCTTTTGAAAGCGCCATATCTTTCCGGTATATAGTCCGTACGCTGCCATCAACAAGGTTGTTGAATCCATGGACGTATTTTTTGCCTCCGTATTCGACAAGCGTGACTTCTTTTTCTTGGCCAGGTTCAAATCTTACGCTTGTGCCTGCTGGAATTGCAAGTTTCATGCCATATGCCTTTTCTCTTTCGAATTCTAATGCCCTATTCGCTTCAAAGAAGTGGAAGTGCGAACCTACTTGGATTCCTCTGTCACCAGTGTTCTTTACTTTCAATGTAATTGATTTTCTAGTTTGGAATGCCTCTATGTCTCCTTGTCCTAGAGTTATTTGGCCTACTGTGTTTGGAGTCATTTTTTGTCTTCCTCCTTTGGTTGGATTGGGTTATGTACGCTTACTAGTTTAGTGCCGTCTGGAAAAGTTGCCTCGACCTGAACCAGACTTATCATATCCGCTACGTTTGGCATCACGTCATCCATCGTCAAAACATGCCTAGCATCTTTGGCTATTTTAGCTACCATTACGCCTCGCCTAGCACCTTCTTGAACAAAATCAGCAATGATTGCAACCGCTTCAGGATAGTTCAGTTTTAGTTCGTCTTTCATTCTTCGCTCAGCCATTCGTGCAGCAGTGAAAATCATCATTTTTTCTACTTCACGCGCTACTAACTTCATTTTTTTTCACCCTATTTAAAAACAGCACTAGACAAATTTTCAGAAAGAGGTTTAAAACTATGTTGTTGTGCAGAGACAACAACAAAACTATAAACTTGCTTGCCACAATTTTTTCTAGTGAGTGATTTTTTTGGATCCAATTTCAGGAACCATAAATTTTATTCTTAATGGAGTTGGCCAAGTTTTCTTTATGGGATCACCTTTAGTTGGAATCCTTTTTGTTATCGGTCTATATATTAACTCAAAAAGAGCTGCAGGCTTCGCTGTTGCTGGGTCAATAGCAGGTAGCTTGGTTGGTTTAGCTCTGGGCATAGAACTTGTACCAGCTTCTTTGTCTTCACCTGATAATGCGTTAATTTACGGTATATTTGGGTTTAACTCGGTTTTAACGGCTATAGCATTGGGCGATACATTTCTTGAGAAAGGAAGAACAGCTACAACCGCGGCAATTATAGGTGCTTTGGTAACGGGTTTTATTACTGCATCGTTAATTGCGGTAACTAGAACTTTTGGTCTTCCAGTTGAAACTTCAGCGTTTGTATTGACAACTTGGATTTTCCTATTCGCCGCTCACAAGTTTTCAAACTTGAAACTTGCTCGGCCTCCCCCTGCGCCGAAACAAAGAAGCACTCTACTGAAAAACCCTAATGACACAGAGAAAAAAGAACCATTGCATTTGAGTGAATTCAGCCATGGGGGATTTGTAAAATTGGTCTTTACTGGTATCGCACAGGTCTTCTTTCAAGAAAACTGGTTAACAGGAGTTTTAATTTTCGTCGGACTAACTCTTGCTAGCGTTTCATTAACCCCCTATGGATTCCCAGCGCAGTATCCTATTTATTTTGCTGGAATTACAGCGTTTATAGGCACTCTTTCTGCAACGTTAGCGGGGATTGCTTTCCACGCTGATAGATCATCGGTCTTAATTGGACTTTACGGTTTTAACGGGACATTAACGTCCTTGGCTGTTATGGGTGTTTTCCTTGGATTCCTTTGGCCGATAAGTCCATTTAATGGTTCACCCATTAATTTCTTTGTTATGCTTTTTGCTTGTGCCTTCTCTTCAGTGGTAACGGCTTTTATTGGAACAATAACTGGACGCTTCAGCCTACCAACGCTAACCGCTCCATTCGTGTTTACGTCATGGCTTATAGAGTTGGGAGCAAAAATTTTTCCTTCAATATCCCCAGCGATACTCTTTCTACTAACGAGTGGCAGTATTCCAGCGCTGATGCCATTAATCAATCATTTTGCATTGGTACTACTGTAATACTTGATTAGCTTACTGAGGATTTTGAAATGTCTTCTCTTCCTACAGAAAATCTCTTCAATAATCTGTGGGTTTTGATATGCGGAGTCCTTGTTTTTCTAATGACTATTTCAGTTGGAATACTAGAGAGAGGAGAACTTGGAAGAAGTTCCAATAGAGCCTTATTAAAGAATATTATGATATCCTGCTCAGGCTTCTTTTTCATGGCATTTCTCGGCTTTAGCGTTGCCTTTGCACCCACAATCGGCGGGGGCTTAATAGGCAATCCACTCTATAATTTTCCGTTCATGGGTGGTTTCCAAAGCAATTCTGCGGATATATTTACGCAAGTTTGGTGGTCAATGGGTCCTAAATATTTTGACAATCTAGTTACTCTTCCTTCTTATTTTTTCTTTGAAACAGCTTTCGCTACAGTAACCCTTGCGTTAGTTGGCGTAATTTTTTTAAGAAAAATGAAGCTGGAAGCGTTCTTTCTTTATTCAATTCCCTACTTCATCCTCATTTGGGCATTGCCAGCCGCTTGGATATGGAATCCGCAAGGATGGCTCTATGTGATGGGCGTAAGAGATTTTGCAGGTGGATTAGTTGTACATGGAGCCGCAGGGGCAGCAGGTTTAGCTATTGTTTTAAGAGTTTGGCAAGAGGAAAAAAAGAAAGGATTCAGAGAAAGCCCGCAAGTACAGCCTAAGCCAAACACTCCATGGTTAGCTTTGTCAATTCTTCTGCTTTGGCTCGGCTGGTTTGGTTTCAATCCAGGAAGCACATTAGCGCTAAATATCCAATCATACATTGTGGTTTTGGTCACTTTCTTGGCTGCTTCAACTGGCTTTTTATTCACCATGTTTTTCAAGTTCCTTGAGATAAGGAAATTACCTGGTATAATGTATGCGGCAAACGGTATACTCATCGGTTTAATCGTTATCACTCCCGTCGCTGGCTACGTTAGCCCTGGCAGCGCGGTAATTCTTGGAATACTAGGCTCAATTGTATTCATTTTGGGCGAAAAATTATTTCAAAGAGCCAAATGGTTTACCGACCCTGTTGGTCTTTTCTCAGGTCACTTTCTTGGCGGTATATTTGGTTTTATTATGGTTGCGTTCTTTGCGCAGTATTCATACGCTTCTTTTGGAGGTGGCTCTAGCCTACCAAATGGTATATTATTTGGCGGTGGCATGCAAGCCGTGCATCAACTTGGGCTGCAATTGCTTGCTCTACCAGCAGTTCTCTTTACAGTTTTTGTATTATCATATGTCTTTATGTGGATAATAAGCAAGGGCATCCATGGCATAATTAAAGAGTACACTGCTGAAGAACTTAGCGAGCAAAAGATAAAGTCCGGTGCCTAAAACTAATTTTTTAGGCAACTGGAAAGCTTAAGGTACATTATGAAACTGAATTCCGAAATAGCTTAGTTGCCACTGCTGACCACGTTCTAGATGAAAGACCAGGTTCGTGTATCTTTGGTGGGAGATGGCTGAGGTCTTGAGAAAACGCTTAGTAAGTGGTCATTGGTTCGTCTGGTTAGAGCAAGAAGGTTTTTTCATAATAAATCTTATAACGCAAGCTTCATCGAAGTGACATGAAAAACATTTTTTTCATAGAAAAACCAAAGCTATATTTTTAAATTAATTGTTCGTTCATTTTATCATATTTTTTTATATCGCCAGTAACTAAATGAGACTGCCCAGGAAACTGCGAATATGGCAATTATCCCGAAACCCATAATCTCAAAATCTAAAGAATTAAGCCAAGACCAAAAAAACCCCGAGAATTTTAATTCAGTTGAGAGCACTTGAAGAAGCTCCACCGTTCCTATTGCCCAAGCAACGAGTACTGATATTACTGTGGCTGTCAAATTGTAGTATATCTTTCGTATGGGGTTGAGGAAAGCCCAGCCGTAAGCTACTCTCATAGTAACACCATCTGCCGTATCTACTGTAACCATGCCGCAGGTGAAAAGTAACGGCAGAATGAGAATATAGTACAGGGGAATACTTGTGGAAACTCCGATCCCTACACTTATAGCAATTAGTGCAACTTCACTTGCCGTATCAAATCCTAAACCAAAGAGTACGCCTACAGGGTAGATGTGCCAGGGTTTGCTTATGATTTTGAAGAGTGAGTGGAAGAAGCGGTTCATAAATCCACGTTTTTCCAGCAAATTTTCAAGATCAGCCTGATTCAGTTTGCCTTGTTTTACTGTCTGGGAAATCGTATACACCAATCACTATGATAACATTAATGAAGCCGATAATCCAGAGAAAACTTCCCGAAATCAAGGTTCCGATTACTGCACCCGCACTTTTGGCTCAAGCAGCTATCAACACGCATAAATTAAGCAAATCTAGAAGCATCAGATACTTTGCAAACTAATTTAGGAACAACCACGCGTGCTTCCATGGATAAACTCTTAAAACCCGGCTGAACGCCGGGAATCATTCATAAGTTGTCTTAAGTTGAATTGGAAAATTGGAAAGTTACCTACCTAAAGGAACATCAACTTAAAACTCGATGGAAGAAACGCGTTTTATTTCTTTAGGGATACTTTTACTGAATAAGTAAGCTTGTTGGATAGATCCGCAGGGTCGTCGTCTATTTTGTTCTTCTTGACATAGTCTGAGACCAGTTTTTTGACCTTGTTTTTAACGACGTCGGCTTCAAGTTCCGTTACAAGCATCTTTCCTACGTTGTCGCATAGTTCGATACTCTGTTTTTCAGTTAAACCGGCTGCTTTCATTTGGTTCGTACCTTCAAGTGGTATTATTTCAAAATGCTATTAAGCATGTGTGATTGTACCGTTTCAACCACAAGAATCCTGGAATATTACGCCGTCGGAAATATTTGCACGCACGCGGGCACCGACCTTTCAAAAGGAACGTTAGAAGGAAACACGGTGACCTGCCCCAAGCACAAATCAAAATTTGACGTCACAACCGGCAAAGTAATTTCTGGCCCAAAAATTCCTTTAATAAACCCAAAAATCAAAGACGAACCAGCTTATGTAGTGAAAGTTGAAGGGAAAGACATTCTACTTGAACCTCAGCAATCAGTTTGAAGGGATATAGCGATCGGAACTGAAGAAGAAATTCGCGCTTCCAATACATGCCCAGCATGACGCACTTACTTGTCCCAAAATTCCTTAACGTTTATTCTTGAGTTGGTCTTGGTTTTTTCTGAGGAACGTCCAAACTTAGGAAGTGAATCCTAGCAAGACAAGATGAACACGAAACCATTGAAACGTTCTTTAGAAACAGCGATTTAATCTTTACTCAACGTGTTCTGTTCCGTTGCTGAGTGTTTCCATTAAGTGTTCCACTCTGGGCGGTAGCTTTGGAAGATCTTCGAAGCCTACCACCGGTCACGATAAGGATAATGCCCAAAACGAGCAGGACAATTCCTGACGCTACATTTCCGTAGAACAGGAACATATTCTGTTAGGTTTGAACCTAGTGGTTAGTATTCGTGTCCTTTTGTTTCATGGTGCGTTGTATCTCTGTGTCTTTCCATCTCCGAGTTGGTCTTGAAGGTTTTGCCGCAGTCTGGACAAGGAATCTGGTTTGGTTTTACTCCACTCATTGGTGTCTCTTGAGATGAAGGCGCTCCCAACGTGNNTGAGGCTCTTTTTTGCTCCCTTTTTTGCTCATGATTTACACCTAAAACACTTTAAAAACGGGTTCAAGCTTTCTTAAGTATATGTGACTGTAGCAATACACCAACAAAGTCATTTTGTTTCAAGATTTCAATAACTTAAAAGCAGTAATTTGTTCCTATGAGAAAAGAGCCCAAATATCAAAGAATGCACAATAAGGTCAAGCATTACGACACAAAGATTCTCATAAACTCAAGAACAGTCGACATTTCAAAACTAAAGGCTTTTGTTGACGACAATTTTCCGCCCGGATCGCCTCTTCAAGTAATCTTTGCTGATGAAGACGATTTGTTGAGTGCAGAAGCGTTCTTAGCAAAGCTACCGATATGGCTTAAACTCACCAAACTTTCCAAAAGAGACTGAGAGACAGAAGGCTTTCATTTATCGCAAAGACTGTGCTGGGCACATGAGGATTAGCCAAAACGCGCAAAGAATACCGTTTTATGTAATTCCTGACGAACTAATTAAGAATTGGTTCTTGACTATAAAAAAACACTGTGAATAGTGCAACGTTTGAGCTTAAACACTAACAAAAGCCTAAAAAATAGAGTTACTCAGACGTTAATGTCTGTGTAATCAGAGATAACCCGTTATCGTTTCTCAAAAAAAGTAATGCGTCACCAGATACCAACCAATAGCCGATATGAGACAAACGGATATTGAAAAAAACTTCGCGCCTTTAAGACCTGTCTTCCAATAGGAGGGTGCTCTTCAACTCAGGGCTGAGTCGGACCGGACTTACCCCCAAACGAGCCTGTGTGGAAACTCGGCTCGATCTCAGAAAATTGCTGGCTTTATGCTAATTACGTTAGCCTTAGAAATACTTTATAACATGACTTAAGCTGAATTTGAGTTTTCACACAGCCTGAGTTCCTTAACCCAACCTAAACCGATTCCAAAGATCGCAAGCGAAGATAATTTTATCTTGCATCAGATAGGTGAACATTGTTTTAGGCCAATGAAGCATTGGTTCCTCAATGAATTTCAGAGTCCTTTTTTCGTAAGTACTAGTTCTCGATCACACGAAAAAAAGACAATAGTTGGTCCGCACATCCCTTGGTTAAATAAAAAATTTAAACATTAGAAAATCCTACTCAATCACAATATTTTGTAAATTATAAAATTAGAAAAATTAGTGTCTCATCAAATGACCAATTTTATCACATAGACCTCCCCACCGCAAGCCCTCGGGTGCATTCGCGATAGGAACTAAAGGCAATGGCGCGTTGTATTGCACAGACTCTTTCAATTTCCGTGAATATAACCAGTTGCGTCTTTTCCAGAATGTATAAAAACTCGAAAAATATGGTTATAACAAGCTTATATTGAAGAATTATCGAGATTATGCCTTTTGGTAAAAGTTTTTGTCGTTTATGACTCGAAGTATGGCAACACGAAACTTGTTGCGGAGAAAATTTTGGAGGGCATAAGGGAAT
>PLNS01000028.1 GCA_003141855.1 Candidatus Bathyarchaeota archaeon
TTCATTTTTTCTCTCTCTTCCTAAATTTTCTGAACCTAATATCTGGTGAATCTATTTTATGGTTTTTTGAAAAATCAAGTATGCGTATCTTGTCAAGTTAAGCTCGCATAGTAACTGATAAGATACGTGACAGGGCTTGGTTTGCGAAGCCGAGTTAACAAGCTTGCGAAACCCATTACAACCATGGGAACCCTTGCCTCTTCAACCAATTAAGCAGTAAATTGCGCTAAATTGAAATAAATTTGCGAGAATTCTTCTAGAGTGGATAACCAAGCGGATAAGCACAAGTGTTATATGTATCATGCACTTAAAAAAATGGGGAGGGTTCAAATTGAAAAATAAAATTCTAGCTTTAAGTCTCCTGTTAATGTTAACAACCGTGATGATTATCTCTATTTCGCCGCCAGTCAAGGCTGTAGGTGTAGGACAATGGATAACCACATACCAAATTGAAGATTCAACAGGGCAACTTTTGGTTCAATACGATCCTGCTACGAACACAACTAATACTTTAGCACCGGTATTACCCGGAACCGAAGTAAAAGTAACATTCACCATCAATGTTATCGCACCAGGCGCAGATTTGCTAAAACTTTCTACAAGCTTACAAAAATCAACATCGTATTCAGCGGGATATTGGGAACTTCTAACAACTTCCCAGGACATGGGCACCACATACAATCCTGCAGCACAATCGACAACATTCAAATGGACCGTCGGAACTTTTGACATGGTTCTATACGGAAAAGTTCCAAATAGCGCCTCAAAAGTCGCACAAACAGTTAACGTTGTTAGCTTATCAAGTGGTTCCGGTGGTGCTGCCATTGACCAAATAACTGTGCAAGCCACCAGCGCAGGTTTAGCTAACTTCAACGTTCTATACAGTCAACAACAAGAAAAGCTGAATTCTCTGATATCACAAGGAATTTCACAAGGTTACATCGAAATTTTCACAAACGTTCTTAACGCATCCAGAACTATAGCTAATGCAGGCGACGTCACCGATGCTATTGCACTCTTAAACGGTCTCAATGTTTCCAGTGAACCAGCATCTTCAACGATGCAAGCGCTGTTCTTACCTATAGTCGGTGTACTGGCCGCCGTAGCGGTTATATTCGTGGTCATGTTCCTGCGGGTACGGGGAAAAGTTAGTTACTTCCAACTCGTGGTTGAAGACCAAATCAAAGACTTAGAAGGCTTAACGCTTAGAGCATCAAAGATTGACAGAACAATGTCGTCAAGCTTAGAATCAGTTAAAGAAAGATTGAAAAGATTAGTCGGGATGTGATAACATACGCGAATCTACCAGAACAGTGTACAACTAATAGGACTCGGTTCAGCAGGCACCAACATAGTCGAAACTTTCCTAACCAACAAAAAAACCAAAGAGCTAATGGAGAACGACCTAACCCGTCTTTCCCTTTTAGCCATCGACATAGCTGACCCTGAAATCCGAAGCCTACAAGAAACCAACGAACAAATAGTCAGATCAATGATTAAAGCAGGCATCCCACGCGAACGAATGCGTTTAATCGCCCAATCTGTAAAGTTCCCAACTGCCGAAGCCATGTTCGACTTTATCAACCAAAAATACGGCGAATACTTAGTAGGTGAAGGTTCAAAGCTTGAACACTTCGTTCCTTGGCTACAAACCACNNCTATTCCACCAATGGCTGGCGGCGCCGGCAGAAGAAGAGCTCTGGCAAAAGCAATCTACGCATTAAACTACTACCAACTCGGCATTATCCGTAATTGCATTAACGCGTTCAAAGAACAAGCACTTTCATCGATAATCACCCCGACAGTAGTTTTGGTTTATGGACTTGGCGGTGGCACTGGAAGCGGTGTCTTCTTTGACTTTGTTAAGCACCTGCGAAAAGTGTTAGGTTCCGGTGTGGCAATCATTGCTTTCGTTATTACTCCGTGCGGTGGAGATGATCCTCCAGCAAAAGGATGCTCAGCCTTCGTAGCCATGAACGAGCTTTCACTGTTGCTCAACAAGGATTACAACGAGTATGTCATCAAAACATTCGGCGAACCCTACCGAAACCCGCTCAACGCTCTAATCTACTTACCATTGTTACCTGCATTCTCAAAGGTCGGCAACATCGTTAGCGCTCGACAAGAAATGGACGAAATGGTCGTAGACCTGCTCTACGTCTTAATGGACTTTGACTTAGCAGACCTTTTAGGCGGCATAGGCACCGAAGTGGGACTTACCAACAATTCAGCGCACACATTAGGCATGGTAAAAGTGATGTATCCAGTTGAAGACTACATTACTGCCTACAAACTGAGCTTTGAAAGCATGCAAATGCTGCAAGAATCAAGAAAAGAAAAACTCGACATCCTAGAAGAAGTCAACAACGTCATTAAAGTGGACAGCGAAGTCACAAGGGAACTCTTCAAGAACTACCTCATAAAAACCGGCACCTTCAACGAAGAACAGTTTGAAGAAAAACTAAAAACTGTTATCAACAGTAACCCGCGGCTTGAAGACGACGTAACACTGCATGTTAAAGGAACCGAGATACAAGTTAAAAACTGGCTAGACGACATAATGAAGTTCCTATCCACCATAAAACTGATGGGCAAAATAGGCCCAATCGAAGAAGCCATCATAAACCTGACCCTTCGCAAAGAAAACACAAGAAAAATGGATAACTTAGAAGCCTTGCTTACCAACCTAACAAAGACACACTTAGAATTCTCCCAGAAAAAAGCAACCATAGTGGAACGCTTAAACCAGTTGATTCCAAGCTCACAAATCTTCACTCTAAGACAAAAGAAAGTCCTAGAAGACCTCGTAAACATATCCGAGCTTGCTGAAAGATCACTCACCATACTCAAATTCTACGACGAAACCCGATACCTAACCGATGCATTAATGCGATACTACGAAGTTCTACCCGAATGCAAAGCCGAACTCGAAGACTTAAAAGCCATCCAAACTGAACTCGGAACAATATATCTCATAATTCAGCTCATGCTTAGAACACCAGCCGACGAAGCCAGAATGATCGACGAACACTTAACCTACATAAACGAAATCTTAACTCAGCGCATGCAGAAAAGAGGCAACTTCGACAACGAAGTCATGAGAGTTCAAGAAATAAAGAAACGAAAAGAATTCGACAAAACCAAAATGGAAAGGCAAGTCAGAAAGTTCCTCAGCGGCAAACGGTATGCTAGAGAACAACTGTTGGAGATAGATCGAGAACTCAAGCGCGTAGAGCAGGAAGAGGCTTTTGCGGTTGAAAACCTCGACAAAGTCGACAGCACAATCAAACTCTACGAGAAATTGGCAAAACGCTTCGAATTAACATCCGAATACCGCAAGCGGTTGAATAAAATCGTTGATTTACACAATGAGTACAATGCTAAAATTGCAGAAATAGTTTCACCGAAAAAATACTTCGAGAAATCAGCAGACCTTACCGAACGCGAGCAACTCAAAATAATCTTCAAGATACTCACCGAACAAGAAGACAACCTCACACGCGAAGTAATCTTCAGGCAGATCCTTGACATGGACCACTTCAAAGACTACATGAAGAGCNNGAGCTTTCAAGACACCAAGCGTTATGGGATTCAAACCCTCGTACAAGACCGACTACATCTGGGTAACCATCTCAACTCCGCCAAACATGTGGTCAGAGGACCTGTCGCAAGAAGTCTACACTGCACTAGCCGGCTACGTAACCAGTGAAGTCTCAAGAACAATCACTGTACGAGTCATTGAATCAAGGGATGCTTGGACAACCAGAGTCATGGTGGTTGCCGGAAGAGGCAAACCCGAAGACATGGAAGCCTACGACGNNTTCAACCTTTTTGCCTTAATTAGCTTTTTCTTTAGTAGATGCTTTTTTCGTTCGGCGCGCTCGTTTTGGCTTACTTGCGGTTTTTGGCTCTTCCTTTTTTTCGGATTCAACAGTTGGCAGCGTCTCGGTATTTTTCATTTCGACTGCGCTCTCGGCAGGTTCGACGTTTTGGGTGCTTTCAATGCTTTGCACTTCTTCTGCCATTGGCTCTTCCAAATTTACCAGCTCATTAATGGTTGTTGTAGGTATTTCTGTACTTTGTGTTTCGGCGACAATCGGCGTGCTGTCAGCGGCATTTTTGGTTTCAACGCTTTGAGGGTCCTTTTTTGGCTCCTCTGCATTTTGCGGTAGCTCAACATCCTTCGGCGGTACTTCGACGTTGCTTGGTTTAACGTCAATTTTGAATATCACCTGTCCATTTTCAGTCATGAAGCCCTTCTCGACTGCTTGATTTTTTAGTGCCGCTGTTTTTTTCTCCAAGTCAGCAAACATTTGGGTGGTGTCAAAGCCGCCGATAAGCAAGGCTACGTCTATTCGGTCGCTCATGTCTTCGGTGTAGACGGGTTCGGTTATGTAGATTGATTTGAGGTTTGCTTTATCTCCAAACCAGTTCGCTATTGCCAACTCGACTTTTCCTCTCGGAAGCTTATCTNNAACTTGCGCCCGTAACCAACAGGGGCGTGAAAAGCTTGGTGCCGAAAGTTCTCGACAACTCGGAGACTTCGTCAACGAGTGTTTCTTTTGCTAAAAACAGGTTCACCAAGTAATTGACAACAATGTTCCCCTTTATCAGTTCGCCTTGCCTGTTGACGCCTTCGTAGCTTTCAAGGTGATCTCGATCCATGAGCAAAACGGTTGCGCCATCGATGGTTTGACACATTTGGAGTGAGGCATAAGTGTTGAATTGGGCATCCGTAGGCTGTATCTTTGAGGGTAGGATTGCTAGGGCGAGGGAATCTTGGTTTAACGATTTGAATTTTGCTATTAATGTTGGTAATGATGCACTGCCGATGCCATCCCAAACGGAGGCGAGAATTAAGGCGCCGTGCAGCCGCTCGATGGATTTTTTCTTTAAACTCTCGATTANNTGTTTCATCGTTTACAATGAAAGGTAAAACATTGTACCAAAAATGGCTTTCGATTTTTTGGTCCTCAAACCCTAAAACGTAGTGGGCGTGAAACCCTTTTGGCGTCCACTTATCCACTTCCTCGCTTGATTTCTCAATCAATATTGGTAGTGGCAAGGGATCTTTTGTTATGCCGGGTCCTTTTAGGAGGATTTTTATGGGGTATTCGCCGATGCATACTATGGCCTGTCTAGGCAACAGGGGCTTTAGGGATCCGATGTGTTTTTCAACGCTTGCTAGAACGTTAAAAGTATCTTTGCCTTCTTTCATCCGAGGTACCTACATAAACTTTAAGAGGAGTTTAAGCAAAATAAGGTTTTAGGTTGATTGCGTGAAGAAGCCCTCCCTTAAAATTTCTGGCTTAAATTCTTGGTATAAAACAAAAAAGCAGAAACAAAAAGAAAAGGAAGAACAGGAACGAAACCTTGAGCCTTCGTCGCTGAAAATGGTTACTTTCGTGATAACGCTCGTTGCCATGGCGCTTGGGATGTCTTTTCTGCCGCTTTTCCCCCAGCCGCTGCCTATTCTGCTTGCTGTTTTGGTAGCGTTTGTTACTTTTAAAAAACCGCAGTTCGGGATGCCCATTGGTGGCGCTGTTATCGGGTTTGGTTTGATGTTTCATTTGGCTAATTTGTACTTTATTTCTTTTCTCGGAGATACTCAGGTTCGTGTAGCGTTTGTTGTTATTTGGATGGCGCTGTTTGTAGTTGTGCCCCTGCTTTTTAAACGCTACAAAAGTGCCCTTGCCATTGATTTTGGCATATTGTCGGTCACCATGCTTTTCTTCGCTCCGCTCTACTTTATGGCTATTCCGTTGATTTTGGCTTCAGCGGTGTTCTTCAAAAAATACGTCAGCCTCACAGTTATCTACTATGTCTTGCTTACGGTACCCCTGCAGATTGTGCAGTACTACCAATATACTGTTTTACCGATTGTTAGGTCAGATTGGTGGCTTGAACCCGGCTCTAGCCCGCCACTTCTGGTTCCTTTAACGTCAATTGCTAAAGACCTAAACCTCTCCATGAACCAGTTCCGGTTATACGATATGTCCAAAGTTATCACTGACATTGCGGGGCAGGTCACGTGGGTTCCTGACTGGGCTGGTCGCACAATTGGCGATGCGGTAACGCAGTATCGAGATTCTATCCCTGGCATACTGATGTTTGTTGTTATCGTGGCAGGGCTGGCTTTAACGCTTGTTTTCTTTACAAGAATCCTGGTTAAAGAAGGCTTAATCAGCGCCGCCGACAAATTATTCCCATGCTTCACAGCGACACTTGCAGCAGCCGTGTTCTTTGTCTTGTTGAGTGCTCTTCAGATACCATTGGCATTTACGGCTAACGTTAGCGCTGTAACGATGGTTTTGGGCATTTTTGCAACGCTTCTCCTCACGCTGCCAGTAATGTTCATAGATTACACGCCTAAGCAAAGCGCAAGCCTTTCCGAAATCAGAGATAAAGCTCAAGCACTCAAGGATAAATTAGGCGTTTTTGAAGCCCAATTAGATAATGTTAAGGAAAACATCCCTGTGGTTGTGTCTTCGCCCCAAGGCAAAGCGTTAATCATCAAGGATTCGCTCGATGAAACGCTCAGGAAAATCCTTTTGCGCACCTATGACCAATCAGAGTTAGACCAAAAATTCGCGGATCTTGACAAGTTAGGCAAGGATAAGGATGTTGCCGAAACAGAACTTAACGCGATATTGGCAGAATACCAAATCTTCGCTAACTGCGAATTCTCAAACTGGGTGGGCAAACTCAAAGACGCTGGCTTAGACATCAAAACGACGCTGAATCCTGATTATCAAAAAGAGATGCCGCTGGAACAACGCATAGAAGCCATCAAGCAGATTTTGGAGGCAGGCAGAGCTGTTGTTAGGGAAGCTGTTGAAGTGGTGGATCCCATTTACGGAATCATTAGACCCCTCTATGATCCGACGCTTCCAGAAAAATGCCGCGCTGTAGAGTTTGCATCTTCAAAGCTTGCGACCAAAGAAGCACCTTGGATTGTCATTGAAGCGTTGTATAATTCNNGAGGTTTTGCCGTTTGTTTTCGGTGAAAACACGCCTAAAGTGCTTGATTACGCCAAGAAGGCTGAGGCAATGAAGGCGGCAGCGCAGAAACGGGTTGAGAACGAGAAGCTAAGCATGCTCGATGTCATCGCACTAAAGAATGACGTGCAAGCGTTCCTCGATATCGCCAGCGACGTGCTGTCCATGCTCTACAANNGCAATCGAGCGTTTACTGCCAACCAAGGATTACCTGTGGGAGAAAAACACCACATTGCGCGAACGCTTAAAGAAGGCAACCGAAACCCTCGCAAACCCCACGAACTACAAGATCAACCAGATAATGGAAAACCTGCCCCAATACCTCTCATACGTGGACGAAGCAGTGCAGACGCTGGCAATTTACAATGAGCGCAAAGAGTTCCTGCTGAATTATCCGTTGGCGGAAGCAGCTATCGGAGAACAACTCAAAACGAAAGAGCGGTTGACGCCGAAAGATTTGCCGTTTCAACCACGGTTCGCAGCGGAATACCTAAGACTCTACTACACGCAAAGGTTCAGCGAGTTCGCTTATGACAAAGACAACTTTGTGCTGACCAAAAGAACATAGCGCAG
>PLNS01000018.1 GCA_003141855.1 Candidatus Bathyarchaeota archaeon
CCATTAGGACTCCTCGTTCGCCTGTTAGGTCGCTGTAGACTTCTTTTTCGAAGGTTGTTGGGAATAGGTATCCTGCGCCGATGGCTATGCCGAGGGCTTTAACACGGTCCTGTGCTTTGCCTGTTGCGTCTTGGAAGACGGCGAAGCTGCAGTTTATGCCTGTTCCATCAACAAAGTTTCGGCGGACACTGGTTCCTGAACCTTTTGGCGCAACAAGGATTACGTCTACGTCCTTTGGCGGGATGACGCCTGTTTGGTCCTTGTAAACGATTGAGAATCCATGGCTAAAGTAGATTGCATCTCCTTTCTTGAGTGTTTTTTTAACGTTTGGCCATGCGTCTTTTTGTCCAGCGTCTGTTAGGAGGAACATTTTGATGGTTCCCTGTTTAGCTGCGTCCTCCATCGGGAAAAGGTTTTTTCCTGGAACCCAGCCGTCTTGGACTGCTAAATCATAGTATGCTTTGTGTACACCGGTGTTTTCTTGTCCAATGATTACTTTTATTCCTTGGTCTCGCATGTTGAGTGATTGAGCTCGACCTTGAATGCCGTAGCCGAGTGAGACGACGACTTCGTCTTTTAGGATTTTTTGTGCTTGTGCTATTGTGAACTCTTTTCGAGTAATGACGTCCTCTTTGACGCCACCGAAATCCATTTTCACCATTTTTATTGTACCTCAGCCACTCCATTTAGCGGACGGGATAATTAAGAATTATCCTTCGAAACCAAGCTAACCTGTACCCCTGCCAAGCATAAACCAATTAAATTGTTAACAATCAATATCAAGTAATGACCCCCAACAAATTCACTCCAGAACTCATAGCACCCTGCGGAATGAACTGCACCCTATGCAAAGCCTACCTATCTTACACGCATGGAATACCGCGGCAAAGAGGCAAAGTAACGTATTGCGCAGGCTGCCTTCCCCGAGCCAAAAACTGCTTCATCAAACGAGGCTGCCAAAAACTATCCAAACGCCAAATTCAATCCTGCCACCAATGCGACACTATGCCCTGCAAAAACCTCGACCGCTTAGACAGGCGCTACCGCGAACGCTACGGCATGAGCATGGTTGAAAACCTCAAAATGATAAAAGCCAAAGGCATGGACGAATTCCTGAAAAACCAAGAAACGACGCACCGATGCCCAAACTGCGGAGACGTAGTTTGCGTTCATGATGGAAAATGCTACTCATGCGGCCAAATACGGAAGAAAACAGATGTTGTACCATAGAAAACCAAAGCAATCACCAACAAATAAGCTTGGGTGAGTGTTGAAAATTCGACTTGCTTTCCTCAAGTATCCTACCGCTCCATTGTGTGAAATTCAAACGTCAAAGAGATAGCATTAAATTTGAAATTATCTATGTTAATCTTGACTTATTCTAAAAAATTTTAACGATAAAATTTCTTCGATGCAAACGATGGGCTTAGCAATCTATCGGCAACCTTATATCCGATTTAGTGAACCTTACTATTTAGTAAGGGCTAGTTTTGAATAGCGTTATCCTAAGACAATCAGATACGCCGTCAGCTTTTACCGATACTGCGTTAACGGGCGAACAAAGAGATAATGAGCAATCTTTACAAACGTTAAGCGGATCGCTAATAGTGAGTGGGCACCAACCAACATTACTTCCCTATCCAGGGTTCTTCTACAGAATGTACCATTCAAACATAATGGACCTTTGTCCCTATGACCCGTTAAGTCGGCACAGTGACCGCTATCAGCACAGAGTAAAAATTGGGAAAGACGATGACTGGAAATGGTTTACGTTGCCCATCGAAGCTTCTAGTAACTGTTCGATAATGGATGCTAAACTGAAGACATATCTGATGAATGACCGCTGGAGAGAATTAGAATGCGTCTATGAGAAGTATCCGTTGTGGGGCGAATACAAGGACACATTGAAGGAGATATTTTTAGGTTACAGGACTCTATGGGAACTTAACTTCAGGTTTATTCTTTGGGTAAGAGACCTGTTGGATATTAAAACGTACATATCCATCTCGTACGGTGGCAAAGGCTGTGACACGACCGAACGAATTGCCTACCAGTTCTCAAACTACGGGCCAGTTATTTATCTTGCAGGGAAGGGCAGCGCACAGTATTTAGACATGCAGAAGTATGAGCGGTTAACCAAGTCGACCATCGCGTTAGTAACGTACACGCCTCCCACGCCTTTCTCAACCGTTTCCATCCTAACTCCCCTGCTGATATACCCGCCTGAAAAAGTGCTCGACATACTAAACATTCGGCGTGAACCCATAAAAGTATTAGTTAACGGCGTTGAATGCTGCGTTGACTACTTAACGACTAGTTCTAGCGTTTAAGTAAGCGCCAAAAGTGCGGTTGCGAGACTTTTTGCATAGGTTTGCAAGTAGGGGAGACTTCGATAGCACACGGAAAGAAAAAAGCCAAAACTCAACACAAACAGTCACTATACCGATTCTCCCCTAAGAGAACGCATAAACCCTCAACATGCAACCTAACCAAACGTTGAGACTATAAATAAGGGGGGTATAGAAAAAAAGAGCGCTTAAGCACCCATCAACCGTAGGAAAATCGCTTTAGCCGAGTAAAGCCTGTTTTCTGCCTGCTCATAAATCACCGACTTCTCACTCTCGATGGCTTCTGCGCTTATTTCGTATCCGCGGTGAATGGGCATGTCATGCATGATGTATGCGTTGCTGCCCTTGAGCAGTTGGGCGTTGATTTGGTAGGGCATCATGAGCTTGATGCGCTTTTCCTTTTCCGCCGCAAATTTGGGGTCGGTGAAGAACTCCATATCAATCCATGTGTCAGTATAAACGAAATCGGCATCTGCAACAGCCTTTTTTGCGTCTAAGGTTGATTGCCACAGCCCCGTCTTTTTCGCTTCAGAGAGCAAATCGTCGTCCCTTGCTGCTTCGTTAAAAATAGGCGTAACCGTTGTCAGTTTGACTCCTGTTTTGGTGCAGCCTTCAATAAGCGAGTTGGTAACGTTGTTGTGGACGCCGATGTAGACGAGTTTTGCGCCTTTGAGTTTGCCTTTCTTTTCTTTAATGGTGATTAAGTCTGCTAAGGCTTGACTGGGATGGTACTTCTCGTCGCATCCGTTGATTACTGGAACCCGCGAAGCATCAGCCATCTTCAGCAAGTCTGTATCACAGAGCAGCCGTGCCATGATGCAATCAACATTCCTCGACAAATACTGCAACTCATCCGAAATATCTGCCAAAGCGAAATTGGTCGTTCGCCAATCAATGTACAAGCCGTGGCCGCCCAGCTGGGTCATAGCAACCTCAAACGAAACCCTTGTGCGAGTGGAAGTCTTCTGAAAAATCAAAGCTGCCGACTTGCCCTCGAACGTTTTGAGGTACTTCTTTGGGCTGCCTTTAACTTCAATGCCTAAATCAACGAGTGCGCCAAGCTCCTGACCCGTTAATTCTTTGAAATTAATCAGATGCATCTTTTCTGTGCCTTCAATAGACGCTGAACCAAGCATGCAATTATAAGCTTTATGCAAAAATTTGGCAGCTAATCGACTCTAACAAACAGTTAGTGGTGAAGTTTCAGCTCCCGCCGCATCCTTTCGACCGCCTTTTCAATATTGTTTGCAAGCTCTTCATCTTTTTCTAAACCTTGATACCACTTCCAAATTTCATCAAAATTTCCCTTCTTAGAAGCACTATTTTTGGCAAAGTCTTTCGATTCGTCGGTTCTTGAAGAAACTTGACGCTTTTTTCGCGCGGTCATAATTTATGTCTAAATACTATTGATGAATAATTACATTTAATTCTATTTGCTTTCAATGAAATTATTTCGATGGATTTGTTTCAACCAAATTCTTCGAGATAGAATAAAACAACACATTTTTAGAGTTAACTCACACAGGTTACTTGGAAGTGCCGAAGTTGATTCTGCTCATCCATTCAAGCCGTGACATTGCAGGGGTAAACATAGCTAAGAGTGTACTTGAGAACTATTCCTTCGCAAAGACAAAGCTTACCTACCAAGAAAATCCAACTTATGCGGCTGAAATTAACGGCAAAAAAGTCACCTTCATAACGCTTAAGGAAGAAGCTGTCAACGCACAATACATTCAAGAAGACTTCCCAAGCGCCCAACTGGTCGTCTTTATCTCAAGACACAGCAGCCAAAGCGGCAAACCAACCTTATCCGTTCACACGCCTGGAAACCTTGGCAACGCTGAACTCGGCGGCTTGCCCAAAACACTCTCGGTTTCTCCTGCCTTGGCTATGCAAAATGCCCTAAAAGCGCTCGTGCACTACAAAGAAGCGTTAAGCCTTGACTATGAAGTATCGTTTGAGTGCACCCACCACGGTCCAAGCCTCAACGTTCCAGCCATGTTTGTCGAACTTGGCAGTTCTTCCGCGCAATGGAGTGATTTGCGGGCGGCAGAAGCCGTTGCCCACTCCGCGATGTCAGCCATCGCCAACTTCACAGCGCCCACCACTTCAGCGGTTCTCGGCATAGGCGGAACCCACTACAACCAAAGGTTCACGCTTATGGCTTTGGTCGGCGAAGCCGCTTTCGGCCACATGATTCCCAAGTATGCAGTTCATCTTGTTGATGCCGAAATGCTATCTCAATGCGTGGAGAAGACTTTGGAGAAGGTTCCGCTGGCAGTTCTGGATTGGAAAGGCATCAAAAGCGAAGACAAACCAAACCTCCTGTCGGCGCTGGAGGCCATTGGGTTGCCCTTCAAGAAAGTATAAGCATACCTCTAAGCAACATTTAAAAGACTTAATACAGTAGTTTTTAAACTAAAAAGTTACAGTAACGTTTATTATATATTAGTGAAATCTTGAGTGTGCGGTAAATATGGGAATAAAATCTTGGCTAACGCAGGCAGCAAGAACCTTAAAGCTAGCTGTAAAACCGGGGCGCGAAGAGCTTTGGCTCACGATAAAAATCAGCTTCTTAGGTATAGGTGCAGTCGGTTTAATCGGATTCGTAATTAAACTCTTATCTTACGCAGTGGGCGGCGCAACATCAGGCGCAGCACCAACACCAACTCCTTAGAAGGACACTTACCATGGACAAGAAAGAAGAGCTAAATCAAGTAAAAATTTTCGTTGTCAAAACAACGACTGGTCAAGAACGCAACGTAGCGCGTTTAATCGCTTCAAAAGTGGAGATGGCCCATATTCCAATAAAGTCTCTTCTTGTACCAGACACACTTAAAGGCTATGTGTTCATTGAAGCAGATGGACCACACCTCGTGGAAGAAGCAATCACAGGCGTCAGGCACGTACGCTCCAGAATCCCGGGGCTAGTAAGCTTCGCAGAAATTGAACGGTACATAGTGCGTAAACCAGTCATGGAAGACCTCAACGAAGATGACGTTGTAGAAATCACTGGCGGACCCTTCAAAGGCATGCGCGCTAAAATCACAAGGCTCGACAAGTCCAAAGGCGAAGTCACCCTCGAATTGCTTGAGGCAACCTTCACTTTGCCCATCACAGTACATTCAGACTATGTAAAACTAGTTGAAAAAGCAAAATAAACGGTGAAACAAAATGGCAGATAAAAAAGTTGTAGAATTGCTCATAAACGGCGGACAAGCAAACGCAGGTCCACCATTAGGTCCCGCTCTTGGCCCATTAGGCATAAACATCGTTGCTGTCGTCAGCAAGATTAACGAGTTAACCAAAGACTACGCTGGAATGAGAGTTCCAGTAAAAATCTCTGTTGATTCTGAAGAAAAAACCTTCGATGTTACCGTCGGCACTCCCACATCCTCCGCATTAATCGTTGCTGAATTGAAAGTTGAGAAGGGTTCAGGAACACCCAACAGCGTAAAAGTTGGGGATTTGTCCATGGAGCAAATGGTGCGTATAGCAAAAATCAAGCGTCCAGAGCTCTTAGCACCAACACTCAAGAAAGCAACTAAAGAGATGCTTGGAACCTGCGTTAGCGTCGGCGTTACCGTAGAAGGCAAAGACCCCCGAGAAGTCCAGAAAGACATAGACGCTGGCAACTACGAACAACTATTCGGTACTGAACAATGATAAGCGAATATTTTTATAATGGGTTTCCAATCCCTCATTGGCACGAGGCTTAAAAATGCCCCTAGACAACAAGACTATATCCGAAGCAATTAAACAGGCAAAGGCAAAATCTGGCGCGAAAAAATTTAACCAGACTGTAGATTTGATTCTCGACATCGTCGAGATTGACATGAAGGCGCCAGAAGGCAAAATCCAAGAAGTTGTAGAACTTCCTCACGTAACGGGCAAACCCAACAAGATTTGTGTGGTTGCTTCTGGAGAATTCGCCATGAAAGCGAAGAATGCTCAAGCTGACAAAGTTCTAGAACGAGCAGACTTAGACGCATTAAACGGCAAGAAAAAAGAACTGCGCAAGCTCGCCAGCGAGTATGACGTTTTCATTTCCGAAGCGCCCTTAATGCCGCTTGTAGGCAGAATTCTTGGTCCAGTTTTGGGTCCTCGCGGTAAAATGCCTATTCCAGTTCCACCAAACGTTGACATTGTACCCATAATAAACAAGCACCGCAAGACAGTGGTTGTGAGAATGCGCAGTCAACCAATCATTCAAGTTTCCATTGGCTCCGAACAGATGAAGGATGAGGAACTAGTCGAAAATACCATGGCTGTTCTCCGTGTCTTAGATGGAAAATTAAAACGCGGATTGAAAAACGTAAAGTACGCTTTCATCAAGACATCCATGGGTGAACCAGTCAAAATTAAACCTTAAGAGAAGAAAAATCATGCCGTCCCAACAAGTATTAGAAGCAAAATCAAGCGAAGTAGAAGCAATAAAAGACATACTCAAAGAGTACAAATCCATCGGCATCGCTAGCCTCAAGAAGGTACGCGCTTCCCAACTTCAAGAAATAAAAAAGACTATGGCTGGCAAAGTTTACCTCCGCGTCCTAAAGAACACATTAATCAAAATAGCCCTCGAAGAAATGGAAAATGAAGAGCTAAAGAAGCTTGAGGCATACTTGGAAGGATCAAACGTTTACTTGTTCACAGACCTTAACCCCTTCAAACTGGCATTGTTGCTGGAACGCGGTAAAGTTAAAACAACCGCTAAGTCAGGCGACATAGCTGCGATGGATGTGGTTATTCCATCTGGAAACACAGGTCAACCTCCAGGTCCAGTTATCAGCCAACTAAACGCGGTTGGGTTACCGACAAGAATCGAGTCAGGCAGCGTCTGGATTAGCAAAGACACGTTAGTGGTTCGCAGAGGCGAAATCATCAACGAACGACTCGCAGGTGTCCTCTCAAAACTAGGCATTAAAGCAGTTGAACTCGGCATATCCATGCGCGCAGTCTTCGACAACGGCATGATTATTTCCGGTGACCAACTCAAAGTTGACGTTGACGCAACACGCAGAAGCGTTCAAGCAAGCAACTCGGAAGCCTTCGCCCTAGCCCTCGAGATAGGCTATGCAAGCAAAGACACCATTAAACCACTGCTGCAGCGAGCTCACCAGAAAGCAGTCGCGTTATCCGTTAGCGCAGCGATACCCACAAAAGACACAATTGCAGACATAATTCGCAAAGCCAATGCAGAAATGACCAGTCTAAGCGGTGCAGTCGACAAAGCAAAGCCTAAAGCTGCTTAAACCTAAATTTTTCATTTTATTATTTTTAAAAAGAGAATTTTTGTTTTTTTAACGCCAGTTTATAGTCGACGTGTTCATGTTCAACGTACCGATGAAATGCAAAAATAATTGTGATTATTTATCGGTTCAATCTTTGTCTGTAACTGTCATAGTCTGGCAAGATACGCTGGTACTCTTGGCACATTAACGGTGAAGATATTATAAAGTCCGCTGAAGCACGGTTACATGCAATGGGAATGTTCCACACAGCGGCCATTCGCAGCAGTGCTTTAACGTCAGGGTCATGGGGTAACTGGGCAAGTGGATCCCAGAAAAAGATTAGAAAGTCTATTTCGCCGCTGGCTATGCATGCGCCGATTTGCAGGTCACCGCCCAAGGGTCCAGACTCTAAAACGGTGATTTCTAAGCCCAATTCCTTTTCAATTAGTCTGCCTGTGGTTCCTGTTGCGTAGAGTTCATGCTGCCGTAGTGTGCCGATGTTGTATTTTGCCCATTCTATCATGTCTGCTTTTTTGTTGTCGTGGGCGATGAGGGCGATTTTCTTTTTGCGTTTTATAAGTGCTGTTTTTGCCATATCTTTTGGTTCTCCTGTTTAGAAGTTTCTGGTTTGGTGGCTATAATTGTTCCGCTGTAGAACAGAAAGGTTGAGGTTGGGTTTTGGGAATAAAGGTTATGTAGGTAAACTTGCGATAGAACAAAATGGGGAGAAGTTAATTATGGGGTCATTGAAGAGTTTAGCCCAAGGCTTTCTGGTTGCAACAGGCTTAATCTGGATATTCAACATAGCCGCACTCATCCTTAGAGGCGACGCATGGCTGGGCTTAATGTATTTGTTAATTCTGCTTATCCCAGCATCAAGCATAACCATCCTTAAACTGAAAAACACCAAGCACACCTCGCCTGATGATTCGCATAAATGGCGGAACCTGCTTTTCTCTTTCCAAGGCGTAGCTTTAGCCTTCTGGATGTTCGACATTATCACGACTTTCTACGCCATAAACGTTACAAGCTTAGCCATAGAGCTAAATCCGCTGGGCTGGCCATGGGGCATTTTGGGTGCGTTCGCGTTTTATGGTCCAACTTTGGTGTTTTCGTATGTTTTGCTGTTTAAAATGAAAGCAAAAGTTTCCCTGTGCGTTGCTCTTCCGTTGACGCTGATAACGTTGGGCATGGGCACGATGAATTTGGTTGCGGGAGCCCAAAACTTCCAAGTGTTCGTTGACACCGCAGCACTCGCGACGGGAACACGCTACGGATTGCTTGCGTTGATTGTTTCGGTAAACTTGGTTGTTCCATTAGCTTTAAAGCGGATGGTTGTTTCGCCCAAGTCCAATTTAAACCTAAACAAGACTTAGATGTGCTGCTTGCTTCTTCTTTGCTTCGCTAAAGAAAGTAGAACTATGCTGATAACAACTATGGAGACTGCAATAATTAGTAATTCCATGGGGAAAGATTCTTGAGTTTTAGGTTCCGGCGCGCTAGACTCAAGCTCATATTCCATAGGCGTATATGCCTTTTCGTCAAGGTTTCTTGACTAACTCTTACAAAACTGGCGATTGAAAATGTAAGATAACAAAAAAGTTACCCTTTTATTGGTTTTAAGGAATTCTTTTGGTCATTACGTATGCGTCTTCGCCGTCAGAGTAGTACCCGTTGACGGTTCTTGTGACTTCAAAGCCCAGCTTCTTATACAATGATATGCCTGCTTCGTTAGTAACGCGGACTTCTAGGAAACACTGTTTAGCCTTGTAGTATTCCATGCCTTCCAGCGCCCTATTGATTAAAGCTTGAGCGATGCCTTTTCTTCGGCTCTGCGGCAACACCGCGATAGAAACCACATGTCCCTTGCGTATCAAGCCGCCAAAACCATAATTTGACAATCCAACCTCGATGCGGCACATGATGTACCCCGCGGCTTTTCCGCCTTCTTCGGCAATGATGAAGGTTTCGGGGAACCGTTGGTGCAAATCGACGAAGAAGAAATCGGTGTAGTTTTCTGGGAGGCAGACGCGGTTGATTTGCATTACGCTCTGCAGGTCGTCGGGAACGAATTTGCGTATGGTGAAGGTTTGTTGCATTGTTTCGCCTTCTAAACCACATTTCAATGTTGAAACTTAAAGGTTACGCTTTACGGCTCAACCGCTCGATTTGTGCTTGGTGTGGGTAGAAGGTTTTTAGGTTTTTGTTTCTTCTGGTGCCTTAAACACTGGCAACGTGTAGTTGCCCTGAGGCATCGCCCAAACTCTGGAGGCTGACCCCGCAATTTTCAGCGATTCTGCCAAGGCATCGTTTACGGCTCGCGCGGTTTTGAGTTTGAATATGCTTGTGGCGTAGTAGTCTGGAAGGGAAGAGACCAAGATGATTTGGTGGTTTTGCAGCGCTTTTAAGAGGTAGTAGGCTTTGTGTCCGCCCATGACAAAGCTGCGTTTAACCTCGCGCTCAACGTTTTTGAGGTCGCCGAGCCTTGTCATCCAATCGTAGAACACTTGGTTGCCATGGCCTTCTGGGCATTCAGCAACTAGTATTATTACTCCTCCGCGTTTAACTGCGTCCAACGCGTTGTCCAACCCTTTGTAAGCTTGGTAGAGGTTCATGTCGGCTGGATGTCCACCTGCGCTTACCACGATGATGTCTGCTCGGCGGTCCACGGTCACGCGGTACATTTCATCGACAAGTTTCACTGCTTCCAAGAACGCTGCCTCCAAGTCGCCCGCGAAAGCCTTTACGATTTCGCCCTTCTTGTTCTCAACAACATTAACGATAAAATCCACTTTTGCCAGCCTTGCAGCCTCGGTCATGTCCGCATGCACAGGATTGTCCTCTAAATTTCCCGTTCTTGCGCTGGCGTGAAGTAGCAGGGCGTGGTTTTGCTTGATGGTTTCTTCACCGCAGACCGCTGGCAAAATGCTTTTTCTTCCTCCGCCGTAACCTGCGTAATAGTGATAGTTGACGTCGCCTAGGAGCACTTTCACGTCTGCTTCAGCGAAAGCGCGGTTAACGTGCACTTTGTTGCCATGCGTCTTAGTAGTACCGACATAAACTGAATCCGTGGCAGTGCAGCAATGGCTGATTGTTTTCACCCGTTTCAATGCTTCTGTACCCAGCAACGCCGCGGCTTCTTCGGGCTTAACTGCCCTGTGGGTTCCGCAGCCAAAAATAACCGTGACATTCTCGTCCTTTACGCCTGCAGCGTTGAGTTCGGCTAAGACGGGCAAAAGCATTGTTTCGCTTGGCGCTTTCCGCGTGGCATCGTCCACTACGATTGCCACTTTGCTCTCGGGCTTAACAATCTCGCTTAAACGTTTGGAGCCGATGGGTTCCTTTAAGGCACGTTCAACCTCAGCCTTCGGATCTGCTGCTCCTTGGCAGTCTTTAGGCTCGATTGTGCCAAGCAAGTTTCGGGCTGGAACTCGAACGCACACGTCGGTTTTTCCGTAGGGAAGCCAAACATCAACCATGACAGGTCACGTAAATTAGAATGTACTCGACACAAGAAACTATTAAGCCTTATCAAAATTTTGTGCTAAAAAGAAAAAAGGGATTTGTAGAAAATCTTGAACGTGGCTTAAGTAGCCTCTTGCTTGTTCTTCATGCGTTTTAGTTTACGGGCGCGATAACGAACTCCTCTGCCTGAGCGGTAAATCTTGCTGATTTATTTGAAACTCTATTTTGGCTGGTGCCTTGGGAAGCGTCGGCTCCTGTGGAAACCAACCTCGAAATGCGTGATTCTAAACTTTTTTTTGGCATTCATGTTTTCAACTTTTTAGTTGGCGTTTTTTGCTTTTTGAAATGCCGATATATCAAAATATTAGCCAAGATGACAGTTGGCACAAAGATGCTCCATGATAAGATGGTTAACTCGATGCTTTTGTTGAAGGGGTCAATTAAGTCATATGTTCCTAAGAAACTGCCAATCATGACGGCGTTAGCAATGCCTAATGCTTTGATGGCTTTGTCATCAATCTCTGTTTTGCCCTTGTTAGTTGCAATGATGGTTTTGTTTACTTGCAAAGAAGGCTCTTTTGGAAGCCAACCCCTCATTATCTTTTGCCGTTTCTTAAAACCCAGATTACACTCCTCCCTTAGGCATCTGCTGCTTGTAGTATCGATAAATCGTAAGGTTGACGGCGGCCACCGTTACTGCAAAGAGGGTCAAAGTCACAACCATTACTTCTTGGCTCACGTTGTAGTGGTAGACGGGTTCGGCAACCAAAACGAAAAAGCCTCCAAACCCCAAATACATCACTGAATTAGCAACCCAACCTGCTTTACGAATTTTTTTGTCCAGTTCAGCTTTTGTCTCTACTAAAGCCTTTTTGCTGTTCATGGTTTTCCATCCTCGCGTGGTGTCCACATGTATACGAACGTCCCGTCTGACTGGAACTCCGCGTTGACTACCTGACTAGAGTAACTGGAGCCTGGGTTTGAGTGATGTGCTAAGATTCCTACTGTTATACACTCATGATTTGTATTATAATTGAAGCTGAAGGCGACTGAGTCTATGGTTTGGAGGGTTGCTGTTCTATTGTGCGCGATTTCTAAGGCTTGATTATAGAACCATTCGAGACCCAACGCGTCGATTTGGTTAAAACTGTTTTCGAGGGATTGACTGGTTACGTTTTCGCGGTCACGGTAGTCATCGTGTGCATCTACGGAGTATTGGTTCCCATAATAGCTAACGAAGTAGACTGATTCATTCGGGTTTTTGGTGCTATACTCGACGGCGATGTGCCCCTGCCCCTCTTGGGCCAAGTAGATTTCCATGGAGCGGAACTGGGATATGTCGTGGTGTTCAAGTTTAAGGAGGTTAACAGCTTCACTTTGCTTTATGTCATGGAGAATTGCGTTTATGGAAATGTTTCCCATTCCCTCAATTGAAACGTCTCTTATGCTGCTGATGTTGGATGGGGATGGCACGTTAACTGGCTGATAACCTACCTTAGCAAATGTAAGGCTCTCATATGTTGAGAAGCATAGGCTGAAAACCATAAGGGAAACAACGGTGTATTTAGCGGCGCTTCTGAGTTTGCCCTTTGCCGTCAACATTACCAAGCAACCTAAGACTGCAGCTGCAATCAACACCATTCTTATCCATGAATCGTGGAGCACAAATATCAGAGCGAAAAAGCCTACGGCCACAAAAGAGGAAAGCATTACCGATTTCAGGCTGATTACAATTGGCCGCTTTAAGACCGAGCCACCCTCAACCCCGCAACCAACTTCTTTGGAAGCTGCGAAGGTTTCTAAGCCATTCTGGCGAATCCACATGCCCTGCCGTTTTTCATAGAACAGAAAAAGCGCTGCGCGGGCAGCAAAGACGGCGGCGATACCACCGAAAACTCCGCTAAGCGAACCATACAGAATGTCCGCGGGAAGATCTAAAGATAGGAAACCTACAAACAAGAGAATTACGGCTACGGCGGTTCCAATGGTAAGCAGCCAGCCTCTAATGCGTGAGTGATTCTTTGTTTCTTTTGGTAAGCGGTTTATTTGGAGCCTAGTGATGACTATGCCTAAGGCTGTACCGAGGGCGACTCCGCCAAGCAGCCAGGCAAACTGCTCAGGCAACGAAAGGTGGATAAGCCAACTCGTCTCGAACAGGTTCGCTAAGCCGTTTGTCTGGACAATGTTAGCGGCGGCTAATATTGACCAAAAAACTGCCAATGCTGTAGCGGCTGCTGCTGCTGCTGCTGCTGCGCTAATCCCCTGTGTACCCTGCTGTCTTCTGCGGTTTAATGCTACGATGATTAAGCCTGCGGCTGAGAAAGCAATCATGGGGGAGCCGAGAAACAAACCACTTTGCCACATTCCAGGCTCAAATAGGTAACGAATGTACGATGGGTTGACAGTTGTCGGCTGATCAAACATGATAATTAATGGTAAAGATACCCCGAGAAGCAGCACTGTAACCATGCCTGCTACTGCAATGGACGTATATTTTCTTGTCAGCAACAATGCTGCGGAGAGTAATTCTAATGCACAAGCTGCCAATTGCAGAATTGCTATGGGTAAGCCTGCGATGAAAACATTATAGTTCGATTCATATGAACGGATGTAGGTTGAACCGAAATAAAATGAAACTAAGGCAGCGGCAATCAGTAGAAGCCCTGAGATGGAGGGGAGCGGAACCCACCTGCCAGGTTTCAGGTTAGTGTTTATGCTTCTGATTATGCCTATTTTGGGCTCCTGAGGGAACCAGCCGTGAATCCAATTTTTAAAGTTCCTAGTTATAGCCATGTCATATCTCACTCTTTCGGCGCCTGAATTCCCATCGCAGTATTGGTGTTAGTGTCTTGTTTGAGCTTCCTGTAGTTTAATCCTACTAAGATTAACGTTGCAATTAAGCAGGCAATCGTTGGCGAGCCAAAAGCCCAAAAAGGACCCATATAGCCTCCCAAGGCAATGAGCTGCAAAGGAAGCCCAATAGCCAACATTAAGCCCACAAGGACTGCCGCCAAACCAACACGCTTTCTTTTAAGGAGTAGCATTGCTACAAACAAATCGAGTACAAAGACTAGTAAATTCAAAAGTACCACAAGTAAAGCCGAATAGTAATTCCCTAATTTAGTCCCTGTGGACGCTAGATACACCGGAAGTGAGATCCCACTATAAGCGAACGGTATAGAAGCGATAATCATTAAAGCGCCTGATACTGTGAAAGGAAGCGCGGTCCACCGCATGTTATTGTCCTGTTTGAGCTTCTTCCGATTTAATCGTATTAGGATTAACGTTGCAAGTGAGAAAGCAATCATCGGTGAGCTCACAAACAAGCCCTGTAGCAAAAATGTTTCATAATACATGTAAATCAACGGTGAATGAAAATATGCGAAGAACCACGGTGAGGCAAGCCCACAAGCCAACACTATACTTGCCAAGGTTTCCGCTAAATCAATGTGTTTTTTTAAAAGGAGCAGCATTGCTGCAAATAATTCGAGTCCAAACGCTACAATATTTAAAAGCCCCACATACAAGCTTGCATAATCAGTTTGTACATGGTATCTATCTACAGTTGCTCGATAGTCAAGTAGCAGGTTAAAACCAAAATACGCTGACAACCCCGCAGCAATAATCATTAAAGTGCCCGAGGTCAAGAACGGAAGCGCACCACGCCACGTTGGTTTCACGTTAACGTCTGCACTTCTGATTATACCCATTTTGGGTTCTTGAGGGAACCAGCCCCTGAAAAATCTTTTTGAACGCTGTTTTAATCCCATCTTAAAACAATCCTTTGGGTAGCAAGCGCTGTTTATAATGTCGATAAATCAAAACATTTACGATAATCAATGTGGGCACAAATATGCTCCACTGCAAGATGCTTACTTCGAGGCTGTCGTAGGCTGGGTGGATTATTAGGAAATTTGTACCCAAGAACGCGCTGGTCATTATGGAGTTGGCGATCCATGCGGCTTTGGAGGTCTTCTTATTGAATTCTGCTTTTGACATTGGCGTTTGGTTGATGCTGTGGTGGTTGTTTTGGATGGGCTCTTTTGGGAACCAGCCTCTGAGTTTTTCCAGAGTGTTCCTTTGTTTCCATCCGTTCCCTCCCTCAGTGTTTGTATGTTCTCCTTACGAGGAATGCTGCCACAAGCAGGGGCACACCGATGATCAGCACTACCACATCAGCTTGTCTTGGGTACATAGGTGTAAAATAAAACGCTATTCCCAACAGTGTGAATCCACCGCCGGCAGCGCCTAATCCAGCAAAAACACGTTCGCGGGTGGTTAATGGCTCCTTTTGGATTGTCTGCTTAGTTCTCTGACTGGCCATATTGAAAGCAGTCCATGCTAACGCTATAATTGAAGAAGCGATCATTGGGGAAGCCACTAATAAACCACTTTGCAAGGGTAAGCCTTCGAGAGTAGGAATCAACAGTGTTGCAACCCCAAAAGAGAATATCATAGCCATTCCAGTTACCGCTCTAACGAAATGCTTTCCTGCCAACAACAGCATCCCTGAGTACAATCCTAAAGCAAAGGCTGCCAAGCTCAAGATCCCAGCGTAAAGGCCTGAATAAAAAATCTCTCCAGGTCCAGAAGGGAGTCTTAGATATACCGTCACAAGGACTATCCCAAAGACGGCTGACAAAAGTGAAGGAACAATCATAAAAGCGCCCAGCGTAGGCAAAGGAAGCGTAACCCGCCTGTGAGTTTTCTTTCTGTCTTTTGTACTATTGATGATGCCTACTCTGGGATTGTTTGGGATCCAACCTCTGGTTTGTTTTCCTACAGTATTCTTGTTTTTCATGCTTTCAACCTTTCAACTCCGGAATAAGCTGACAGAAAATAGTGTGAGCTAACTTTGCTGGGTGAATATTTTCTGCATCTTGGATTTCTATGCCCCTCTCTTTAGCGATGTCTATGAGGTACTGTCTTGTCTGGGTGAGGAAGGCGGGGTCGGTGACTTCTTGGGGGTTGTCGTGCCAGTACCATACTTTTAGTCCGTGGTTGGTGGTGTAGGTGATTATGGCTTTTCGTTTGAGGGCTGGGTGGTAGCCGAGGAGTATGGCTTGTTTGGGGTAGAGTTTGGTGACTTGGAGGTCGTTTACTTGTGCAACGTCTAAGAGCGTGGTTGATAGTTTGGCTTCTGTTATGAGTCGGGTTTGGTTGACGTATTGGCGTGTGGTTTTTAGTTTGTCGGCGATTTTGGAGACGGAAAGGCCTGTGCTGATTAGTGCCCAGATGTCTTTTTGGCTTTGGCTCAGTGGCGAAGATACTGAATAGTTGGGGGGCATAACACTCTGTAAATAATATTGTATTTACAGCTATTTAAGATATTTGCAAGGCAACCAAGCAAGAGTTCTGGTTAAAGCTGTCAACGCCATCATATTTGGAGCCTAATAGAAACTCATTGCAGAAACCTATAGGGGGTAGGTCGGTATTAGAAATTTTTGGAGCTATTAATTGTGGTGCTTTATATAATGGGGGTATAGTCAAGTGAGAGCAGCTAGGTGCGATTCAGCCTAGAAATGTCTAAAAAAGGCTAAAAAAGACCTAAATTCCATTTCCAATAGGTCAGCAAAACGTAGGGAATAGAGGTTAGGTGAAACCTATTCAGCCTATCGCTCCCAAAACTTTTGCAAAACCCCCTACCACGCGATGGAGATGCAATAACTTCTTTAAAACGATTCTCGCATAATAGTTCTTGAGGAATCAAGTTATGTCCATTCAGAAAACGCCCGAAGAAAACAGCATACTCTTTGTATGGCTCAACAATTACGCAGGAATTCTCCTAAAAACACCGTCCAAAACGCTTGCCATCGACCCCGTTGACGTCAAAGTCAAAACTCTCCAAAACGTCGACGCCATCCTAATAACCCATGAACACTACGACCACCTCGACCCACGCTTAATCGCAGAAATCCAAAAAGCCACAGGCTGCACAATAATCGCAGATTCAGCCTCAACCAAAAAACTCCAACACGCCATCCCCAACGACAAACTCACAGAAATCAAACCGGGCGCAGAAATAAAAATCGGCGAAGTCTCAGTCAAAGCAGAAAAATCTAACCACAACGCACAAGCCCCAGTCACGTACATTATAACCAGTGAAGACCAAGTCAAAGTCTACCATACTGCAGACAGCTTACCTTTCCCAGAATTAGCTAAGCTTGGGCAGAAAGAAAAATTCGACGTTGTCTTCTGCACGGTCGGTATTGCTCCTGGCGCTACACCTGAATCGGGCTTTGAAATTGCGCGTTTAACTAAACCACAAGTTGCAGTTCCCTACCACACCGCAACAGTCGCAAGCCAAAAGGCGTTTGCGGAACTCTTAAAGAAGGAGCTGCCCCGAACAGCATGTTTGATTCCTGAACAAAACAAAATCTACCAGGTCTCAAAGAGAAAGTGAAAAAACTATGGAAACCAAAAACAAAAGCTTAACCAAGAAAGAGAGAATGGCAAACATACTCTTCAAAATCGACGCCGTAAAATTCGGAGTCTACAAACTCTCAAGCGGCAAAGCAAGCCCCTACTACATCGACCTCAGAGTAATCCCCAGCTTCCCAGATGCTTTCCGCGAAATCTGCGAATTCTACGCCGAATCCATAACCAGCCAAATCGGACTAAAAAACTTCGACCGAGTCGCAGCCATACCTTTAGCTGGAATCCCCTTCGCATCCCAAATCGCCTATAACCTCAAGAAACCATTCCTTTACGTGCGCAAAGGCATCCGTCTGCACGGAAGAGAACGCAGAGTAGAAGGAATCCTGGTCTCAGGAGACAAGGTTTTGCTAATCGACGACTTACTCACAACAGGCTTAACCCTCAAAAAAGCCGCTGACGCCGTAAGAGCCGAAGGCGGCGTAGTCACTGAAGCCGTCGTTTTCCTGGACCGTGAAGAAGGCGGAAGACAACTGCTCGAGAAGAACGGAATAAAACTTCACTCGCTGCTGAAGATAAGTGAAATGGCAAATACGCTCTATGAAATGGGCGCTATAGACGAAGAAAGCCTAAAAACGATTCTAAAACAAGTAAAAAAGCAGTAACAAACGAGGTTTATTCGTAGAAGATTAAGCTGGTTTCTTCAAGTAGCGTATGCAATTTTTCTACCGCATCATAAACGTCCTGCTCTTTCTTTGCTCCAGTGCAAACAAGTTTGCCGCTGGCAAACAGCAGAATCACAACTTTAGGCTCTGCCATACGGTAAATCAAGCCTGGAAACTGTTCAGGCTCATACATTGCATGCTCCAACGTGTAAGCAGCCTTTTCTAGGTCAATCATGCCTCCTAAACTGCCTGAGGCAACAATATTCTGAATTTTCATTTCAGGTTTGCTGATGATTATTATGCCGCCTTTCTTGAGCTCCTTTACAACTTTCATGACAGCTCGGCGCGCTTCCTTCTCCGACTTAGCACCGGTACAAACCATCTTTCCAGAACTAAAAATCAAAGTAGCAGTCTTAGGCCGTTTCAACCTGAAAACTAAGCCTGGAAACTGTTCAGGGCGATACTCCACGCCTGGGTAACCTTTAACGACAGCGTTTAAATCGACTTTCTGGTTGAGTGTTGCAGAAGCGACCACGTTTTGAATGGTTAGTGTAGCTTTAACCTTTGGCAATCTTTTCTCCTCTCCTATATCGCCTTTCTTGAATGTTCATTTATCAAAGGCTTTCTTTATAAAGACATCTGTGGCTGACTGTTTTTATCGGTCTGTTGTCCAGTTTTTTTTCTCTTTTCTTTAACCACAGGAAGGATGAACTCGATGACTACGAGCAAAACTATTAGCGCAATAACCACCGGCAAAGCCCACGAATTGCCCCTCATGAAAAGAGTAATCCACCCAAACCATGGAATACGCAAAATAACCTTCCCCTCGATGAGGTTTTGAGGAACTCCTCTTGCATCAGGAATGTTATCGTAATAGTTAGGAACTTCAGGCCACGTTACAGGTCCGTTGCCATCGCCCTTAGTTTTAAAATACAGAATGCCGTTAATTTCTTGTTTCTCAACTATTCGGTGAACAATGGGAGTGACTCCGTTGGGATTTCTATAGACGATGATGTCGCTGTTGGGGTAGTTGGCGTTGAGGTCGGCGGGGTTTACCTGCTGGATGACTATTATGTCGCCTACATGTAAGGTTTGATCAAAGGGGTGGCTCCATCCGTCGCATCTGCCGTCGTAGGGTACGCACATGCTGCCGCTTTCCACAACCCTGACCGGAACAGCAACCCCGAGAACCAGTTGCATGCCGAAGAAAAACCCAACAATGATAGCAACAATCAAGACGATGGCGATTGCAGTTTTGAAATAATCGTTCTTCCAGAGTTTCTTTAAATCAATCACTTTTTGCATCTGCCGACCCTGAATGTTCCAGTTCATTAACAAATGCTTGGTTTTAAAACTACCGCTTTCAAAAAAAAAAGAAAAAATAGAGAGTGCAAATATTTGTGCAACTAATTTCGGTTAGGTTGCGAGGTTTAGATTTTCTGTTTACTTAGCACTTCGCGGAATACTTTGCCGCATTTTGGGCATTCGTAGAGTCCGATTTCTAGTTGCATGCGTTTTCCAGCTTTATCTGGTCGACCAGCCATTTTCCAGGTCTTTTTTGGCTTTGAAACTTCTGTTCCGCATTTTGGACATTTAGCCATTTAATTTTCCTCCGTGTAGTTGCTTCCATGCTTTAGGCTGATAGAATAAAAAACTTTCCGTAGCTTTCCCATAGATATTTTTCTTTTTAACATTGTGATTAAACATTTTTTTGTCAATGGCGTTTATGCATGGTAAAAGAAGTGTCGAAAGCACATGTTGAATACTTAGATATTCGCTTAGAACAATACCAATAAATCACGATTTAACCAGAATACTGCTTAAAACCCCTGTTAACGATGAATTTCTCCCCCAACGTCTTTTATAGCTGAATCCAAACTTATCTTTTAACCGTCGAGGTCCACTTTATATTGCAAGCCACTTCTGAAAACGCTTTTGAAATGCTCGTAAAACCAGTGCGAAGACTCGTTGAACAAAAAGGATTCTCTAAACCGACTGACCCTCAAGAAAAAACCATACCGAAAATCCTCGAAGGCAAAAACGTCCTCTTAATCTCGCCCACCGCCACAGGAAAAACCGAAGCCGCATTTCTGCCCATTTTGAGCATGCTTTTGCAGCTGCCGAAAACTCCGGGTATAAAAGTTCTGTATATTACGCCTCTTCGGGCTTTAAACCGGGACTTGCTTGAGCGGTTGCAGTGGTGGTGCAACAACTTAGACATTAAATTGGCGGTTAGGCATGGGGACACTGAGACAAAAGAGCGAACCCGCCAGTCCCAATGCCCCCCGGACATCCTCATAACCACACCTGAAACCTTACAGGCAATACTTACTGGGCGGTTGCTTCGTCAAAGTCTGCAAAGTTTGCGTTGGATAGTAATCGACGAAGTGCACGAGTTAGCCGACAGCAAACGCGGTAGCCAACTCTCGCTGGCGCTTGAACGTATCAGAGATTTAATCGGCAAAGACTTCCAGATGATTGGTTTATCCGCGACCGTTGGCAGCCCAGACAAAGTTGCCCAGTTCCTTGTTGGTGATAAGCGACCCGTCGAAATCATCAGGGTTCCCGTTGCCAAGATGGTGAAGCTGCAGGTTATTTATCCTAAGCCAAGTGAAGAGGACGCCCAGTTCGCCTCTAAAATCTACACCCATCCAGAGGTGGCGGCTAGGTTGCGCATTATCCGCGACTACATGAGCAAACGCAAGTCAGTGCTCCTGTTCACCAACACGCGTTCGGTTTCGGAGGTTTTGGCTTCACGCTTCAAAGTGTGGGACGTCGATTTTCCAATTTCGATTCATCATGGTTCTTTGGCTAAGCCTTCGCGTATAGCTGCTGAAATAGGGCTCAAAAAAGGCGTTCTCAAAGGGTTAATCGCTACCAGCAGCCTTGAACTTGGCATAGACGTTGGCCACATAGACTTAGTCATTCAGTATATGAGTCCGCGGCAGGTTTCGCGTTTGATTCAGCGGGTTGGCAGGGCTGGACACACCTATGGAAAACTGTCTGAGGGCATAATTATCGGCATGGACTCCGATGACACACTTGAAGCCTTAGTTATTGCAAGGCGCGCTTTGGGGGAAGAGTTAGAGCAGATGCAGATTCCTGACAAGCCTTATGATGTTTTGGCTCATCAAATCGCGGGGTTACTGCTCAAGAACAGGCGCTTAGCTTTTAACGAGATTTTAGAGTTGGCGCGCAACGCTGCACCCTTCAAAAACTTGACGCTGGCTGATGTGGAGAAGGTTCTCAAGTACATGCATAATCGGTTTCCACGTTTAGCTTGGGCATCATTTGAGGACCACGTGGTGCTAAGACCCCAGCGGACCAAGGCATTGTTTGAGTATTATTTTGATAATTTATCCATGATTCCCGAGGAAAAACAGTTCCTCGTTATCGACGAGTCAACGGATTCTTCCATCGGCGTTTTGGATGAGGCGTTCATGGCTGAGTATGGTAAACCGGGCACCAAATTCATCATCCGAGGCAGCCCATGGCAAATAATCCACACCACCGAAGACAAAGTTTACGTTCGGCCAGTTGACGACCCCACAGGCTCCATTCCCAGCTGGATAGGCGAAGAAATCCCTGTTCCCTACGAGGTAGCGCAGGAACTAGCGGAAATCCGCGGGTTTGTTGAGGAGAAAACTCAAAGCGGAGCCTCAGGTGAACAGATTAGCACTTTGCTTTCCGAGCGTTACCCCGCTGATAAAGAGACGATTCTGCATGCTTTAGAAGAAACCTTGGAGCAGGTGCATAGTGGTTTTCCTGTCCCTACTCCGAGGCGGATTGTGGTTGAGGATTGGGGCGAATTCGTTATTGTTCACTCGAATTTTGGTTCGCTAACTAATCGGGCTTTGGCTCAGCTTTTGGGGCAGGTGTTGTCTGATAAGCTTGGTCGCGGCATAGTGGTTCAGCATGACCCGTACCGTATTTTTGTGCAGACCATGGGCGCCATGACGGCTGAACGGCTTGTTGAAGTGTTAAAAGAGATACAGGGCATGAGCGAGCAAGCCATCAGGAACACGCTAACGTTGTCAACGGTGAAGACTGGCTTGTTTAAACGGCGTGTGATTCAGGTGGCGCGGCGTTTTGGCGCGCTCAAGAAGTGGGCTGACTTTAGCAACGTAAGCATCCAAAAGTTGATAACAAGTTTTGAAGGAACCCCCATTTATGAGGAAGGGCTCAAGGAGGTTTTCTCTAAAGACATCGACGGTGATGGGCTTGTGATGGTGCTGGGGCGGCTTCGTGATGGTGAGGTTCGGTTGCAGGTGGTTGAGACAGGTGGCAACGCTACTCCTGTGGCTCGTGTGGGCATTGAGCGTGTTAGCATGAAAACAGACCTTATTCCTCCAGAGCAGATGCGCGCTGTCCTAGTTGAATCTGCTAAAGCACGGTTGCTCAACGAGACAGGAAATTTTGTCTGCACCACTTGTTGGGATTACATGGAGACAATACGCATCAAAGATCTACCCGATAAGCCCAAATGCCCGAGGTGTGGGTCTTTTGCGATTGGAATGTTAAAAGTGGAAGAGGAGAAGGCTTTGCCGCTGGTTGAAAAGCGGGGCGAAAAATTGGCGAAGAACGAGGAGAAGATGCAGGTGCAAGCTAAACAAGCCGCAGAGTTGATTGAAAGGTACGGTAAGGCGGCTGCGGTGGCGTTGAGTGCAAGGCGTGTTTCAGTTGCGGATGTTTTGGGTGTTTTGGAGAAGGAGCCCAAGCTCTCGGACAAGTTCTACGAGCTGGTTTTGGAAGCCGAACGCAAGGTGCTTAGCAAACGTTTTAGATAAAATTCCTTTTGTTCTGGATTTAACATAAAATTTTGTCTTTACTCTATTGCTCGGAGCAGTCTATAGCCCCCTTATTTATAGGCTAAACATTTGCAGAGACCGAAACTTGTGGTGATGTGTATTTATTGTAGATGAGGGGTTTGTTGGCTGTGTTTGTGGAGAGGTTTTTGTGCAGGCTGGTCATTTGCAGAGGATTTGTCTTTTCTTGTTTGGCGGGTGTTAAGTTGCCAGGATGAGTCTAAACCCGCAGCAAGCAAAGAATACAAACAAAACGAATACAAAAAACTTAAACAAGACAATGTTGACTGTATCGATGCTGGTGCCGGGGTATCCGAGCCAGGTCTAAATAGGCGGCCAGATAACATGATTGCCTAAGATATGGAGGAGGACTTAAGATCCTCTGGCGCAGGCCTTCGTGGGTTCAAGTCCCACCCCCGGCACCACTATGTTGATTTATACGGGGGGTTTACGCGGGGGATGGGTCTTGTTATTTTCTTTTACGGAAAAGCTTGTTTCCGTTGAAGTCGCACACGAAATCAAATCCTGCGTCGATTAATCCGCATGCTTCCCCTTCAGTTTTAGCTACCTTAGAGATGTATTCTATTTCGTCTTTGAATAGTTCCTCGGCGAGTTGAACGTAGATTAGGGTGTTTTCGATGCGTTTGGGCCTAAGACTTGTTTGACGTGGAGGGTGTCTTTTGTTGCCAAGCTTTAAATCAGCCTTGTTAATGCTCAGTTGGCTGGTGAGGAGAGCCTGTGAAGCGGTTGAAAAGCCCCTCTCCCTTTCAACTGGGGTTTTTCCAATCGTTGAGTAGGAACAGACTCACCATTTACTTCAAATTTTTAAGGCTTTTTTGAATTTTTTATGGGGAGTAATCTTCATTTTTTGTTCGCAATCGTGGCCAGAAGAAGGCGCTTGCAAAAAGAATTATGAACGAGATGAATATGAGTAGAAACAGGGTGTCGTATGCTTGTCCAATGGTGGTTTTCCAAAGGAAGCATTGGAAGTAATTGTCGGCGTATGGACCAGGACCAGACCAACTCCACCCCTGACCATAAGGACTAGACGCCCACCACACTGGACCACTAACGATCATGTCTAGTTGCCAGAGGCTAAAGAAAAGCAAACCTAAAGCAGCCATTATGCCTGCGATGTTGAGAACCGCACGTGTACGAACAAGATTCTTCCAGATAGTGCCAATGGGCATTTTAACGGTCGTGCCGTTTCGTTTCCTGTTCAAGAAGCCCATTGCAGAAATCCGAGCTGTCTCAAAAACGCCATAAACAAAAATGCCTGTTCCTGCAAGGAGCATACCAAAGCCGGCATAGTTTGTGAGTGAATTTTTTTCGTAGGAACTTGCTACTAAAGTGCCGATGATGATTAGCATTGAGCCGATGCCTATTGACCAAATGCTTCCTAAAGCAACCCGCGGTTGGTCTTCTGTTTGGTTTTCGTTTAGTTTCCAGCGGTTTTTAAGGATTATAACGAGTGTTCCAGATATGCCTAGGCTTAAGATGGCTATTCCTGATAGTAGCATTCCAAAGCCTGCATAGTTCATCATTGTTTCTTTGGCGAAGGAGCGACTTATTATGGAGCCAATGACTGTTAGGGCTGTTCCAATACCCATGGATAATATGCTGGGAAACAGAAACCTAGGTCTTTCAACCTTAAGACCAGAGTGTGGTCGAGTTTGATTTATTCTGGTTCCTACAGTTGCCAGCATGATACCGAAAAAACCCAAGACGAAAACGCATAATCCGCTAAGTAGCACTCCGAAACCTGTGTCGTTTATCATTGTGTTTTTCTCGAATGCGCTTGCCACTATTGAACCGATTACAGCTAGGGCAACACCGATACCAATCGCCCATACACTGAAAAACAACATTCTTGGTTTGGCTCTAATACTTGCGGTTTCTTCCTGGCTTAAACGTATTTTCAGTGTTGTTGCTGTGGTTGCAAATATACCCAAAATGCTTGTGGCAATTCCTGTGAGCAGCAGGCTGAAGCCTGTATAATTTGTTATGGTGTCTTTCGCGTAAGCACTGCCTATTATGGAGCCGATAACGGCTAGAACTAACCCAATGGTAATTGCCTTTGTCTTTCCTGATAGGGATTCCCGATTTTTCTGCTTAGTACTTGCCGGCGTGTCTATTCCTTCAGATATGAATGTTCATCTCGGTGCTAACCAAGCCTATTCTCAAATATATTATGCTTCTCTACATATAATATTTGAGCTCAGATATACTATAAGACGAGAAACAGTTCTTTTACTGCATGCCATTTAATTCTCTAACAAATTGATATGTAGGAAAAAAGCTCTGTTCGAGTTTCTTATCCGCGGTTGCCGTAGCTTTTGTTCATGCAGTCCTGACAATAATTGCGCTTAAACCTCTTTATTCGCCGAGGCTGGAAGAGTTTTCCGCATGAACTGCACTTTATTTGATTAACTGTTTTTGGGTCAAGCAGTTTGAGTCTTCGTTCAATCTCGTTTTTAACATCCGAATCGTTTTCACTCACCAAAGCATGCGTTAACAGCGTTTTAGCTTGCTCTTCACATTGATCGCCAAACATCTTTGAGAAGACATTGTTCTTTTTCTGGTCAACACTTATTTGAGAAGGCAACATGCAGATAAAATTCGAAGGATAACTCTTTGACTTGTCTGAGTCAACAACGGCAAAGCGGTAGTGCCTGCCCACGCAATTGCCCTCAATGCTATCTTGAGTAAATATCTGTAACTTGAACTTCATTATGAACACCCACGTGTATAGAAAGCACCTGCCAAGCTAATATCTATAGTTATTGAGAAAACCCGATTTCATCAGTAAAAGCTCTTGAAAACGCGTTATTTTTTGTAAACCGCCATAAGTCGTCTGCCATTAAGCTACAAGGCTCTCCGACAAATGGAAAATCCTTATATGCGATAAATCATCGACCTAGAACAACCGGGAAACGGCAAAATCAAAGGAGGCGCTGGTATAAAGTTGGGGCGTAAGTCTTTGGTGCTTAAAATTTCGGGGTTTGTTTTAGGCGTCGTTACCGTAATCTTGGGGTTAAACGAGGCTACAGCGGATGTTCTGGATCAGATTGGTTCAAACTACTGGCTTGCATACTGTGCCATCATCTCTGGAATTGCTATAATAGTCGTTGTCTTGATTTTATCTAAACGTTCCAAGAAATAGCTCGGTTACTTTTCCTGCCGTTTTGGTACGCCTGTGAAGTCGGCAAAGACTCCCTTGTAATCAAACGCTGCGACCAATTCTTTGAAGTTAACGACGATTAGCGACAGCAAAGTGAAGAAGGGTATGAGCGAGTAATAGTAAAGCGGCGTAGTGATGCCTGAGCCAAAAACCATGCCTATGAACCCTGAACCCACGCCTGAGTAAAGAAGCATAAAATTCGATAAGGCTAACGAGGTGATTGCGCTTGCCGTTGCAGCTTTGAGGTTTTTGCGGTTATACATTATAAAGAGAGGAATCGCCAGCAACCCGAACCTTACGTCAAAAAACCCCAGTGCCAAGGCAATTCCTGACAGGATTGGTTTGCTTTTGCTGCCGAGGTAGAAGCTGAGGAGAAGCAGGAAGGTGAGGAAGACTTTGGCTTGTCCCTCGCCCCATTGCCAGTAGTAACTTGGAGACAAGCCCCAATTTGCGGTTGGGAAAGGCAGCAGCAACGCGATGACCATTACGGCGAAGGTTACTGCAAGATGCTTACTGCCCAAAAGCTTGTAGAGCATGTATGCTATTGCGGGAAGAAGCATAAACTGGATAATGTCAAAAACCAGTAATGCCTGCTGATAATCCAGCGACAGCAAAGGCGAGATAACCAGCAGAAAAGAGGGCAGGTACTTGTAGGCTTCAGGATATGGCGGAGTGACTGGCTCTGAGCTGCCTAAGGCGCCGAAATGGTAAATCTGCGAGGGATTGTGCCAGAGTCTCCAGGCGCCCACGTAGTAGGCTGAGAAGTCTTTTGCCAGTATGCTGCCTGAAGTACTAATGCCTGGGCTGGGAGTGTAAGTCTCTGGATAAGCAACGATGAAAGTGTAAAGATTCAGGGCGATGAGCACGAGCACGGCGACTCCGATAAGGAAAACAATCTTGGTTGGGCGTGGTTGGTGGGTCATTTTTCTCAGCGGTCAGCGTTTTATGGTTTTAACTCACAGTTGGGAACTTTTATACTTGGTTGTTTCGAAAATTGGTTGCTGATTGATTTTCGCACGATTGTATTACATATGTAATACGCATGAAAACGCTTTTATTCAATTTCCCCTTAGAAGTCTCAAAGGCTCAAACGAAGGATTGAACGTTAAAATGACAATACAAAAACAAAGTAGCGCTAAACGAGCCTCAATAATCGCCATGACAACAGCCCTCTACATCGTATTCTTCTTCCTCTCATACTCGGTAACACTGCCAAACTTCACCCTGCTTTACTTACCGATTATCCTGCTGGGAGTTTTTCCAATGTGGTTCGGCTGGAGCGGACTAGTCGGAGCCATGCTCGGCGGATTCATAGGCGGCGCTTTCGTGGAAGGCTTAGGCTTTCTAGGAGTTTTCGAATCAGTCGTAGCNNGCGGGCACAAGTTACATTCTCTGGCAATACACGATTCTACCTCAACTCTTCACAGCATCCGAAGCGTTAGTTATTCTGGTGCCGACGTTTCTGTTAAACTTGCCCATAGTCTTGATTACTTGCCCCTTGCTGATTAGGACGGTTTCTCCGAAGCTGAGAACTTGGGGTATGTATTCTGGCAACTTTGCAGAGTGGCGAAGTCGCAAATCCACCAAACCATCGTAAACTTCTTAACCCTTCTTTTTTAGACCTTAGCCCCAATGATAGAAAATACTTTTAAGTTATCGGTCACCTAAAGGCAACTCTGAGCGGTTAAACATGAAAATCAGAATCATCAAACTAACCCCCGAATCCCTCGCTGGATTGCTGCAGGGAAAAGCATCCACTTTCACTTCAACTCTGCCCAGCGACGCTGAAATTCTGGACATTAAACTGGACTTGTTTACCAAACAGGTTTCCATGGTAGTTAGGAGCGATAGCTTCGAGGATGTTGCCGAAACCCTCCCAATTCCGGAATTCAACTTATCAAAAACCGCGGAATCCAAGAGCGCGCCTAAACCCGTGGCCGCCATTAAACCTCAAGCTATGCCTGAACCTAAATCTACAATTGCAAAGCTGCCTCAACCGCAACCAAGCAGAATGGCCAGTAAAATGGAGAACGAATTCAGCCCCGAACAACGCAAACTGCTCGGCTTCACAGTTAAAGAAAATTGCGTGGTGGTTAAGCCGGTTATGTTTTTGAAGGCTGAATGGGAAGACATCAACGAGGTTGTGCGGAGTTTAGGCGGCAAATGGGTTAAAGGCGACATTATCAGCTACTGGGAAATCCCAATGCAGTAGGCTGGTTGTCGCGCGTTGAGTAAGAAACGAAAAAACTTTAAACCAGAAAACGGTAATCAAAAGCAGAGTGAGCCAAAGATGGAAAAAACCGATAAACCTCTAACCCGAGACGCATTAGTCTCAATGCAAGTTATAGACGCAAAAGGACGCCTAATAGGAAAAGTAAAGGACGTTGCCTTCGCCGTTGGAAAAATGGGCATAGCGCTTACAGTTGAAACCGAGGATGGAGAAACACAAAACGTCGCATGGGAAGAAGTTCAGGCAGCATCAGACTTCATAATCTTAAAGCCGCAAGTAGTTCAGCAAAGCACTTACCAGCCGCAGCAGCAACAACCCGTTCAAACCGTAACTCAATCAGTCCAACCAGCTCAGCAGCAGTCAACTCAACCGCTCTGTCCAACATGCAGTCGACCGCTTACATGGATTCCGCAATACCAAAGATGGTACTGCTACAACGACAAAAAATACGTCTAAAAAACGTAAACCTTCATCAAACATTTTTATTTTTTAATTTACTCGTTTGCAGATTATTTTCTGTTAATTACTGTTGAGGATTGTAGTAGTTCTTTAATGGCTTAGCGGCTTTTGGCTACAAAAAACGCCATTACTGACCTACTCCTCTTAGGTTTCTGCATAGTATTTCTATTAGGCTCCAAATATACTCAGCCACAGCGAAGCCATCAAGAGTAGAAGCCAACGTTGCTTTGTAAAATTAGTGTTTTCTTGGAGAAGCCAAAAAATTGACCTCTCACTCTAAAAATTAAGCGTTATTCTGCTTGTTTTGGGCGTTTAGTTTCCTATGGGCTTTTCCAAAATTGTGATGGTTCCGTTTTTTCCCAGCCGAAGTTGCTTTTCACCCTTAAACATAGCCACATGCGCATTCTTGATTTCTATGCAGTCGCCCGTGTGGACAGAGTTTATTTGTTGGTCCCAGAGGCACAGCAGGATTTTTCCTGATTCATCTCCGATCGTAGCGTTAGAAACAACCGCGTTGTCCCTGAATTGGGTATGAACTTTAGACGGTTCAGCAGTCTGTAGAACTTCCGCTGTAACGTTTATTTTTTTCATGCCTACCCGTAAATTCTCTATCTTGAAGTGTGAAGGTGCTGGGTTCTGTCTGGCTATTTCTTTTCGGACTTTGCTGGAATCCATAGAGTTATCGAATGAAACATCGGTTCTTGCGAGTGTCTCGTCAGGCACTCGGAACTGGGCAACTACTTTGGTGTCTTTTGTTATTAGGAAGATGGATTGTTCGGTTACGTTTCCGCGGTATTCCACGGTTAAATCTGAAATAACGACTGCTTTGCCCTGTTCTTTTGCTGTGATTAAGGCTTGGAAGAGCTCCGTTGGGTAAACCTCATGCTGTGTGGCAATGAAGGCAAGTTGGTCTTCTAAGGTGGGCTTTTTTGGTTTCATACTCTATTTTATTCTCCTTTAATTTAGCGAATAATCTTGAAAACAGCAAACTCTTTAGCCCCAAAATTTACTTTTTCTTGATTAAATTCCGCAGTTTAATATTAATGCCCTTTTGGCTATATAGGTGTAACTATAAGAAAATGCTTTTTCAACGGAAAACTTGAAAAGTTTGTGTAAGAGCGCAAAGGCATGTCTGGGTTGCCAAAAAGCAAAAAGCCTAGCTTCACATTACATCTAGACAGTGCTTTTAAACCACGGCTTTTGGAGCCAACTTGATGGAAGACCTCAAAGACCTAACCAAGGTTAACCTAAAAAACCTCGACAAAACCTTCTACCCCCAAATCAACGTAACCAAAGGCCAAGTCGTCGAATACTACATTAGAATGGCTCCAAAACTGCTCCCCATAATAGCCGATAGACCGTTGGTTTTAACAAGGTATCCTGACGGCGTCGAAGGAGACAAGGTGAGTTTTTTTGAAAAGAATGCTCCCGAAGGCACGCCCCAATGGGTTAAAACAAAAATAATCTACTCCTCAACGTCAAAACGGGACGTTTACTACATCGTTTGCAATGACTTAGACACGCTCATTTGGCTTGCCAACTTGGCAGCGTTGGAAATCCACATGCCCTTCTCCAAAATAGGTGCTTTAGACAAGCCTGACCTACTATTCTTCGACGTTGACCCTGAACCGCCCGCAACGTTGAGCGACGCCGCCGAAGTTGCGCTTCTGCTCAAGGACAAACTTCTCGACTTAGGGCTCACCCCGTACGTTAAAACTTCGGGCAAAAAAGGCTTACACGTAGTAATCCCCATTGAACCTGAACATACCTTTGAGGTAACGAGGGCTTTTGTGCATAAAATAGGCGTCGAGCTGGCAAAAGAAAGCGACCTGGTTGTTTCCGAATTCAAGGACACAAAAAAGCCAGGCAAGGTTTTCGCTGATTACCTGCAGAATTCTCCGTTGCGGACGATGGTTGTTCCCTATAGTTTGCGTCCGACGCCTGATGCCACCGTTTCAGCGCCTCTAGAATGGAGCGAAGTTAAGAAAGGAATAAACCCTTCCGATTACAATATTTTTAGTGTAGTTAAACGGAGCAGTAATCCGTGGAAAGATATTTTTGAAAAAAGATGTAAACTGGAGATTTAAGTTATGGAACAAGAAAATGTTGAGGAAAACCCTTCAGAAAAAACCAGTGCTTCTGCCCCAAGCAGGTCTATTTGGTCAGGAAACATCACTATCGGCTTAGTTAATGTTCCTGTTAAATTGTTCTCGATGATTTATGATAAGGGCATAGCTTTTCATTTCTTGCATAAAGTTGACGGTCAACCCTTAAAATACGTTAAAATGTGCACTAAAGACGACAAAATAGTGCCTTGGAACGAGGTTGTCCGCGGCTACGAAGTTGCAAAAAACGAGTACATAACCTTTGACCAAAAAGAGCTTAACGTTGCCAAGCCAGAATCCGATAAGCGCATCCGCATCAGCAAGTTTGTCGATTACTTCTCGGTTGACCCCGTTTACTTTGACATAACTTACGCTTTGCTGCCTGACAAAAGCAAAGATGCCTACGGTTTACTTTTGAAGGCTTTGGAAAAAACAAACAAGGCGGGCGCTGGACGGATAACCCTGCGAACCAAAGAATACCCCGCGCTCCTCCACACCTACAAAGGCGCGCTGGTCCTAACAACCCTGCGTTATGCTTACGACGTCGTAGACCCCGCAGATTTTGAACCGCTACACAAACTTGAAGCACCACAGAAAGCCGAATTAGACCTCGCCGTAAAAATCGTCACCGACCTATCAGGCGAATTCGACATAACCGAATTCGAAGACACCTACATGAAAAGAGTCCAAGAACTAGTAAAACAAAAAGTGAAGGGAGAAAAAATCCACATTGAGAAGCCTCCGGAAGTCGAAGCGAAAGGTCTCATGGTTGCCCTGCGGGAAACCCTCAAACAGTTGGAGCAGAAATGAGCCGCCACATCTACCGGCCTATGCTTGCAAAGGTTGCCGAGGAGGCTTTTTCGGATAAGGGCTGGGTTTTTGAAGTTAAATGGGACGGGTTTAGAGCAATCGCCTACGTTGAGGAGCCTTTCAGCCTAAAGAGCCGAAATGGGAAAGAGCTAAAAAACAACTTTCCAGAGCTGCAGGAACTAAACAAGCTTGCCAGCAAAATAGTGGTTGACGGAGAAATCATCGTCATGCGGGAAGGCAAACCCGACTTCCAATCGTTACTTGAGCGCGGGCAAGCAGTTTCAGCGGGTGAAATTCAAAGGCAATCCACGCGGGCGCCAGCAGTCTACATCGTTTTTGACATATTAGAAAAGGACGGAAAACCGCTCACTAAACTGCCCTTGATGGAACGCAAAACAATCCTTAAGGATTCTCTGCGGGAAGGCGCCAATGTGCTCTTGTGCGATTTTATAGAGGAGAAGGGCGAAGCTTACTTTCAATTAGCTGTGGAGAAGGGTTTGGAGGGTGTGGTGGCTAAGAAGAAGGATAGTCAGTATGAGGAAGGTTTGCGGACTGGGAGTTGGTTGAAGATAAAGAAACTCAAAACATGTGACTGCGTAATTTTCGGTTATACACGGGGGACAGAATCTAGAGAGAAAACTTTTGGCGCCTTGTTGCTTGGTGTTTATGACATGGAGGGTAAACCCGTTTACTTGGGCAAGGTTGGCACGGGTTTTACACAAGAGATGATTGGCATTTTAACTGATAAATTTGAAAAAATAAAAACAGACCTTGCCCCATTCAAGTCTGAAGCTGGTGACTTGGTCACTTGGCTTGAGCCCAAACTCGTTTGCGAGGTTGCATACCAAGTCGTAACACGGGACATGAGGCTGAGAATGGCGCGTTTCAAACGTTTAAGAGACGATAAACCGCCTTCCGAATGCACTATCGACCAAATAATCGAAAACAAAAAAATAGAAACCGCCGACACGCCCAAGCTTTCAGAATACGCCTCAAAACGCCACTTCAAAGAAACACCCGAACCAAAAGCCGCCGTAGAAGAAAAGAAAGAAAAACAAATCTTTGTAATCCAAGAACACCGCGCGAGAGCGCTCCACTACGACCTAAGATTAGAAAAAGACGGGGTCTTGAAAAGTTGGGCGGTTCCAAAAGGAATACCTGAAAGCGACCAAAAGCATTTGGCAGTGGAAACCGAAGACCATCCATACGAATACGGTAGTTTTGAGGGTGAAATCCCAAAGGGACAGTACGGCGCTGGAACAGTGAAAATCTGGGACAAAGGACACTATGAAACCAAACTTTGGGAAAAAGACAAAATCGAGGTCACGCTCAACGGCCAACGCCTCAAAGGACGCTACATTCTGGTGCGCCTAAAGCGGGCTGGAGAAAAAGACTGGCTGCTGCTCAAGGGAAAAGAGTAGCATGCAAAACCTCCATTTAGGCACGATTGGCTGGAGCTACAATTTCTGGAAGAGCAAATTCTACCCAAACAAAACCGCCCCAAAAGACTACTTAGCCTACTACGCCTCGCAGTTTAACACAGTTGAAGTCGACAGCACCTTCTACCGCATCCCCACACAGTCAACCGTAACCAACTGGAAACAACAAACCCCTGAAAACTTTATGTTTTCACTAAAGTTTCCCCAAGTTATAACCCACATAAAAATGCTCAAAGACTGCCAATATGAAACAGGCGTTTTTCTTGACAGAGCAAGCCAGCTAGGGGAAAAGCTTGGACCTTTGCTGCTGCAGTTTCCGCCAAACTTTGGCGTTGAGCACCTGCCTGATTTGGAGGATTTCTTGCAAAAACTTCCTAAGCAGCACCGTTATGTGGTTGAAGTCAGAAACAAAAGCTGGCTAAAACAAGAGTTCTATTCAATTTTAAGAGCTAACAAGGTTGCTTTGGCATGGGCTGATAGTCCTCTGATGGCTCAAATAAGCGAAGTAACAGCGGATTTCTTGTACGTTAGGTGGGAGGGTGACCGAAAAAAAGTCAAGGGCACCTTGGGCAAGATAGAAGTCGATAGGGCGGGGGACCTAAAGTTGGAGGCAGACAAAATCAAGCCCTTCGTAAGTAAACAAATCGAGGTTTTTGGGTACTTCGGCAAATACTACTCGGGGTATCCGCCCTCAGACATCGCCAACCTACAAATCTACTTAAACAGCAATCAGCCGCTCAGTTAAACCTAAACATAACGGTGCCGGCACGAACCCGCCATAAAACATTTTTCGCATTGCCCATTACACAATCTCTTCCTTATTTCCCCCATCTCCCCAAGCTTCTTTTTCTGCTAACTACCTATTTAGTTTTATTGCAAAACAAGGTAAAGTGCAGTAGTGAAGATAATTTCTCCAAAAAAGCAGGCGGAATCTAATTTTTTAAGCACCCGCAGAAAGAATGCCTAAAAAAAGGGAACGAACAGCTAAATAACCCCTAAAAAATATGTATAAAACAACACGGGTGAAGCAAAATGGACACCGACAAACTGTTTGAGTTAGCCACGCCATACTTAGAAAAAAACGATTTCGGAGTCGCGCATACCAAGCGGGTTTTCGAAATTGCAAAACAAAACTTTCCAGTCAAACCAGAACTCGAAGAACTAACCTACACCGCCATAATTTTCCATGACATCGGCGGAAGCACCATAAAAGAACAATACGAAAAAGGACCGCAAATAACAACCAGTATCTTGAAAAAACTAGGTCGTCCTGACTCTTTCATCAGGCAAGTTTGCGAAATAATAAGCACCCATCATGAACATCCAGATAACCCCCCCTCTGAACCCTTCAAGACACTATACGATTCTGACAAAATAGTAATGTTTTCTCCCCAAGAATACCCGTACTATAATGCTCAAGAGGGCTTTGATTGGAACAAAATCGTCAATCTCATTTATTCAGCGGAAGGCAAGGAATTAGCGAAAAAATCGCTGGCGCAAAGAAGAAAAAGCAAAACAACGCAGTATAAGTAGGGTTAAACCATGTTTTTTAAGCAAATTCAACAGCACGGCGACAACTTCTCATACATCATAGCAGACGAGGTTACCAAAGAAGCGGCGGTTGTTGATTCAAGCTACAACGCCGACGAAATAATAAAAGTCGTAAAAAACGAAAAATTGTACCTAAAATATGTCATAAGCACACATGGGCACTCCGACCACACGGCAGGCAACACGGAACTCCAGTCTATTTTCGGCGCCAAACTGGTAGCGCATAAGCTCTCTAAAATAAACTGCGATGTCCTTGTAGATGATGGCGACGTATTGAACGTTGGCAAAATTTCGATAAAAATAATCTACACGCCTGGCCACACAATGGACAGCATCTGCATGCTTGTTGACAACCAGAAGCTGCTTACGGGCGACACATTATTCGTCGGGGAATGCGGAAGAACCGATTTTCCCGGCGGCAACTCAAAAAGCATGTACGAGAGCTTATTCAGCAAGCTCCTAAACCTAAACGAAAACGTGGAAGTTTACCCGGGACACGACTACGGACTTAAGCCTTCATCAACCATTGGCGAAGAAAAAAAGTCAAACTACACCCTGCAACCCAGAAGCCTCAAAGATTTCCTCGAGTTCATGAGTCAGCCTTAACAGCATTGCCGCGTTTTCTTCTTTTAGGAATCAAAGCAATCACAACTATAACAACAAAAAACAATAGGACGAAGGCGAAAATTTCTGGATGAATCAGAATCTCAAACATCAAAATTAAGGTTTGAACTACAGGGTTGTTGGCAAGCGTTTGGGGGGAAGCATTTTCTGGTGACACCGGCAAACCTTGATAAGTAATATCTGAGGGCAAAATCACCGAGTTCACATTTAACCAATCGTTAACAGGATAAAAGCTGGTCGTATTTAGCTCCCAAGCAAAAAGCGTGGCAACCCCGTAAACATCCAGCGTAGAAACAGCTTCACCGGAACTTCCCATAGTGTACGTTGAATACATCAAGTCACCCGTGTAATTGCTATGTCCCAACCCTAAACTATGCCCCAACTCGTGCAGAGCAACATTCTGCATGTCTACCCCGTTCAACGGGCCCCCATGATTAGTGTGCCCTGCAAGGGTAATCGTAGAATTAATAACGGTGCTTCTATAATTGGGGAAAATTTGTGATAAGCCTACCTCGTCAGTCTTATTGCTTAAGGAAGACTCAGTCCAATTTACATACATGTCAAAACCCGACTGCGACTCGTTTGAAACTGTCGATTGAATCCTTAGGCTAGATAAATACGAAAAGTCAGAGTGGTTTGAAGCAAAAGCAGCTATAGCATCATTCCATTGACCGATAGCACGAAGCGTAATATTAAGGTAAGCAGGATTCCACCATGACTCGTTATCAGCCGTAACAACGAGAACATTCAACGTTGAGTGATTCCAAACAAACCCTTGAAGCTGCAAGGAATACTTGTCGGAACTTTGACCCTGAACTCCGCTGCTGCTAACAAAACAAGCTGCCAAAAACAAACTTGAAATCCACAAAAACAACAAAAATCTACGCATTCTGTTTCCTATAATAAAAAAGGTGTTTGCCCCCTTTAAGTTTTCTTGCAAGCGTCAAACACGCAAGGACTCACGTTATTGCTAATAAACTAAACCAAAAAGTATTCTTTTAGCTTTCATTTCAGAGTTAAATAAGTCGCGTTTATTCAGATACTTTTTTATTACTTCTGTTCTAAACAGTGGGTTTAAAAGCTTATACTCGTACTGGAGAAAACAAAACTTAAATGTTTAAAAAAGTATATGTGAGACTGTAATGAAAAATAGATTTATCTCTTCTAGCATAGCTCGATTGGTAAGGTTTAAGGCTGTTAATTCTTGTATAAATATTGCAGTCTTATCAGAGATAAATCTTGCAATCCTCTCGTTTGCCATCATTTTATCCAGTAAACACTTGAATCAGGCTGGATACCCATGATAGTTTTCGACATCATATCCATAACATTGCTTGCGGTACTGCTTTTTTGGACCCTCTACAACGGCTCAATAATCTACGCGGGTATAAGAAATAAACGCAAACAAATGTCTATGTCAACAGATAACAAAAGTACAGAGCTACCGAAAATTTCAATCATCGTCCCAACAAAAAATGAAGAAACCGTCATCCGACGCTGCCTAGACGGCATCCTAAACATAGATTATCCAAAAGACAAAATGCAAATAATAGTAGTAGACGGAAAATCTGATGACAATACCTGCAAAATATGCTCAGAGTTTTCCGAGAAATACCCTGAAAACATCAAAGTTATTTGCGAAAAAACAGCGAAAGGCAAGCCCGCGGCACTCAACCTTGCCCTACCATACATCAACGGCGAAATAGTGGGCGTTTTTGACGCAGACAGTCTCCCAGAAAAAGAAGTACTATCGAAAGTTGCCTCCTACTTCACCGATAAAAAAATAATGGCTCTACAAGGAAGAACAACTTCACTAAACGAAAAAAGCAACGCCCTAACACGAGTCATCGCGATGGAAGAAAAAGCCTGGTTCCAAGCGCTACTCAGTGGAAGAGAAAAACTCCACTTATTCGTTCCTCTAACGGGAAGTTGCCAATTCGTCAGACGCAGCGTAGTTGAAGAACTAGGCGGCTGGGATGAGAACTCATTAACAGAAGATGTAGAATTCGCGTTGCGCCTTGTTGAAAAGAAACATCTCGTAAAGTATGCTCCTGATGTTTGCTCAGGACAGGAAACACCGAGCAGTTTAGGCAGCCTAGTTAGGCAAAGGGTTCGGTGGTACAGAGGATACATGGAAACCGCCATAAAATACGGGAGCCTTCTTAATACATTAAATAAAAGAACAGTCGATGCAGAAATTTCTATGGCGGGACCGTTTATGATGGTTGTGTCACTGTTAAGTTACATAAATTGGTTCTTTGTTGCATTATTCCTCTCTCAAAGCAACCCAATCATAAACTTCACGGGGCTAGTTATAGCCTTAACGGCAGTTTCGTTAGTTTCAGTTGGCATCGCTTTAACTGCATCTGAGAAGCCAATAAAACTTCGAAACGTTCTCTGGATACCTTCGATTTACTTTTACTGGGTTATTCAGATGTTCATTGCTGGCTGGGCATTTCTAAAATTGGTGTTTAGGCGAAAAAGAGTTTGGACAAAAACCGTTAAAAACGGCTCCATGGGGTCTGATGATGCCGTTAAAAACGGTTTATTTTCTTAATGCAAAGGTTAGACGTATTTTGAATGATATAAAAGACACATTTTTTTTATCAAAATTTAAACTGGATAAATGATTACTAAATGATTCAATATCTTTGTTGAACTCTTTATTACCATAATTTTAAATCGCACGTAACAATTAAAAGCTATCAGTTATTTCTAACCGATGGAGTGGTCGGTTAAGTGGAGCGGGGAATTACGACTAAAAACCAAAGGAAGAGTTTCATGACGAAGTCCAGATTAATCAAAAATAAAAGGCTCCATCCACTCGCAGTCTTCAAAAATACTTTTTCTAGGGGTTCTTTAGACAGTGTGCGTGAAAGAAAAATTTTTGGACGCAATCCATTGAAACTTGGCATGAAAGCAAGCTCAATCTTAGCGATTGCCATGATAGTCATAATGATGGTTTCCGTTTTTGCATGGCTATCGACAGGTACACAAAGCAAGCCAAATATTGTTCAACCTGTAGTAAACGACCCGACAACTGCACCGTCATCAACTACAAACCCAACTCAAAAACCAAATACAGTCCAAGAGAGTCGTCCCTGGAACCCAATATCAATTATAACATCAATCGTTGCCCCTACGCCTAAACCTCCTGGCTTGATAGAATCAAATCCAAACGTTAACGGTCCAGTGTGGAAGGCAGTGGCAGCTAATGCTTGGAACTACTACCAGCCAGACACAGGCGTAGATCGTAAGACTGGGCTACCCAAAGGAACTTTGACCTATCCCTATTTTACCGATTGGGATTTAGGCGTCTATATTCAAGCTGTTATCGATGCGAATAGAACTGGGTTAATAGGTAATGATGGCGCTTGGGGCTCTACTGCACGTCTGGAGAAAGTTATGACGTTTCTTGAAACTCGGGAACTAGCAAACAGCACAACGAAGGTTCCATACTGGTTCTATGGATCTAATGGCGCTGGCTACCTGACACAGTCTAGTGTCGATATTATTGATACTGGGACGTTGTTTGTTGCGCTTAATAATCTTAAAACTTTTGATAGCAAAAATTTCGCTTTACGTATAGATAACTTTGTTTACAATAAGAACAATAGAACTGATTATGCAGTTTTAGTGCCTGCTATCCAGAGTAGTGGCGGTTCAACTAGCATCTACGCTTACTACTGTGTCAGTGGGTTTGCATGCTTTTTCCCTGAATTGGCTACCGCTCCGGATACGATATTGAATAGCATGCGTAATGCTGGAACTGTTACTACCTATAATGTTTCGTTGCCTAAAGCGGACATTTCATGCGAGCCATTGCTTTACTCATTTTTCAACCTCAATGCCAATCCTAAAATAGTGAAGCTAATGAACGAGACTTATTCAGCTCATGAAGCAAAATATAACGCCACAGACCAATACGTAGCTTTTAGCGAAGGAAACAGTCAATCCGATTTCGTTTGGGAATGGGTAGTTATGTCTAATGGCTATACGTGGAAAATAACGAATGGTCAAACATATTCTGATATCAACCCTATTATTTACAGTAAGGTTTCACTGAGTTTTCTGGCTCTCTACAACACAACGTTTGCTCGAAACATGACTATTTATCTTGAGAGAATCCTTCCTGACCCTACAAATGGGTACTCTGCTGGCGCAGACTATAATGCAAATAGCAATAATGCGAATGCAGTTCAAAGCGTTGACAGTAACACAAATGGCTTAATATTAAGCGCTGCAAGATATGCCTTACACGCTTGAAGTGCAAACTAGTTTTTTCAACTGTGGTGCAATAATCTAGGCGGTAGTAAATATTTACAAGCGTAAGGCATTTAGGCTGGCAATTGAGAGTTTATTCACGGTTACGATTTGTTTGACGTTGGAGAAATAAAGTGGCAAATGTTCGTTCTATGAAGGATTGGATTACCCAAAATCGGTATATTTTTCCCCTTCTGGCATTTGTCATACCCTTAGTTGTGAGGGCTATACCTGAGATTTTAATGGGACCCTACATCGTTGGTTTTGATACCATGGGCTTTTATGTTCCAAACACTCTGCTGTGGCTACATAATGGCGTAAACTTAGGGGACTTCCTTGCAGCCGCACCACTATTCTACACAATTTTCATGTCAATAGTTGCTGTTGGCGGATCACCGGTTTTGGTGCTTAAGATAATTCCGCCGTTGCTTCTCGGCTTCTTAGGTCTATCAATGTATGCATATGCCAAAAGGGGCTTGGGCTGGTCGCCTTCTAAAAGTGCGTTTGTTGCTCTTTTAGGGTCGATTTATTTTGTGGCTTTAAGAGCCTCGTGGGATCAGCTTCGAGAAGAACTTGGCTTGGTTTTCTTTTTCGTTGTCCTTATGTTACTTATCAACCCAAAGGAAAAATCGTGGAAACGTTATGCTGTCCTTTCTTTTGCTATGATTGCAGTCGCGTTGTCTCATCAACTTGCATTGGTTCTTATGTTTGGAGTTATTGTTTTTACAGCCGCATATCAATTGTTCCATAAAGAGTTTATCAGTTCGATTAAACTGATTTTAGTTTCTTTACCTGCGACGCTTTATTTTTTCATCGTTTACTTGAGCGGTGTGTTGCAGTCTGGCTTTCTTAATTACTCAACGAATGTTGGGTCACCCTTGGCTACTTGGACCGGCTTTACTTCCTATCAATCTATGTTGATAAGCACAGGAGGTTTGTTCCTGTATTGTTTCGTGCTCATCCTGCCTTTAGCGATGATAAGTATTTGGCAACTTCGAAATCTTCAACTCGGGTCTTGGTTGCTGTTGAGCTTAATCCTTATACTGGTGCCAATCGCTGTGAGTCCCTATCGTTGGGTACTAATGCTTACATATCCGCTTGCATTTTACGCGACAGATACTCTAAGCAGACTCAAGTCAATAAAATGGAAACGCTACAAGCTTACTGCACATCGAATTGCGATATTATACCTTGTTTTATCAACAGCTATTCTAAGCCTCGGCTACATATTTATGGCTCCAGAACAACCCTTCTTATACTTTAATTCAGAGCACTTCAATAGTTACGCATACCAAATTCCAACTTCTATGCTACAAAACACAATATCAATAACTGATTGCCAAGATACCGTCAATGCCCTCCAATGGTTCAAGAATAATGAAAATAGCAGTTCGCTTTTGCTTACGCATACAGTTTTTTACAGTTGGGCACTGCTTACTCGAAATGAATGTCAGGTGAGGAACTACGGATTTGACGCTCCTGATACGGTGGCAATGGTGGCTGCGCAGGAAGGGTACTCGCAAATCTACCTAATATGGTGGGTAAATGGGCAAGGATGGTATGGACAACCAACTCTGCCCTCGTCATTCAACGAAGTTTATCATAGTGGAAAAATTGCGATCTACAGCTATAATATGAGCCTATAACACTAAGTGAATTAATCTCTAATTAGAAATTATTCTTATTGCAATTAGTTTAAAGGAATTTCTAAATTTCCAGGGAATCTCTTCTCAGGATATCTATAGTCATAAGTTTGTTTCAATTAATTTCGATAATTAAAATAAATTAAGGCTGCTTAAATTCTAATCTGGTTTCTGAATCATCAAGATTAATTCATTTAATATGTGCACAATTTATAAATACTCACCAGTCCGATGTTACTAAAAATACCTCACTGTAAAGGAAATAAACGATGTTCAAGGCTGCACTTAATCACGGTAGTTTTCCATTCCTTAACAAGAAACAATTGGTAAATCTGAAAACTAAAGCTATGCGTTCAGGCGCATGGTTCAAAGTACTTCAAAGAATCGACAGAGTGCTCTTTGATTTAACAATAAGAGTTGTAGATAACATTCGAAGTGCCAAGTTAGCAAAAAGTATGCTCATGCTCACAAGGAAGTTGGAAAATGCAATGAAAGGTAGCTTTTCAATACGTTTGAGAGAAATCGGTTTGCCTCTGGCTCAAAAAATCAGTTCCACGGCTCAGAAGATAGGAAATATTTCCGCTAGTACTTGGGCGTTCGATTCTTCGTTCGCCGTCTTTCTGGCTGTGATGGACATTAATAATTCAAAAATATTTAAACGATAATAAAGATAAAATGTTGATATGCAATTATCCTATCTATGTTGAGTTTAAGGGGTTTTTCCTTAATGTACCTCTTAGATTCGCAAATGTTAAATCCTTATCCTTCGCTCATTACTATAAAAAACAATAGTGTGTTTACAACATGAGCCAAGATGGATTCAACAGGATTGCAGCTAAAATCAAAGAGTATGTTAAAGAGAACTGGGGCGCACCATTTATAGTAGGGTTTATTGTGCTTTTGCTCAATGCCGCAGTTTTCTTATCTGTAGGTTTATCTTATTTAGCTGATACCGTAGCTGTCTATGCGTATTATGCTTTAGTTGCCGGGGTCTTATTACAACTTGTTTGCTTTTTGAAATATAGGAAAAAAATCGGTGAGACTTTTTAATGACTCAAGTAGAATTATCATTTGTTATCCCAGCATACAATGAAGAAGAATTCATCGAGGATACGCTTGAAACAATAGATGCCGTTATCATGAACAAGAATTTGTCGTATGAAATTGTGGTAGTAGATGATGGTAGCGGAGACAACACTTTAGCAAAAGCAAAGGTATACGCTGGTAGAAATGGTCATGTAAAAGTGGTAAGTTACAGCAAGAACGTTGGAAAAGGGTATGCTGTAAAGACAGGTTTCATGAAAGCTAACGGGAATGTTGTAATTTTTGCTGATAGTGACATGGAAATTGACTTAAAAACAATTTCAAAATATCTTGAAGCCCTAAAGTACGGTGACATCGTTATAGCTTCTAAACGACATAGCAACTCGCACGTAAAAGCGCCAATATCTAGAAAAATTTTGAGCGCGAGCTTCAATGGCTTAGTTCGTCTTCTTACAGGAGTGCCTCTCAAAGATACCCAGTCGGGGCTTAAAGCAATGAAAAAGAGTGCGTTCATAAACATTTTTCCCAGATTAGCTGTAAAACGTTATGCTTTCGATGTTGAGTTACTAGCTGTCGCACATCTTTACGGCTTAAAAGTGGTAGAGATGCCTGTAAATATCAAATTAGACTCCAAATTTAAGCCGAAAGAGATGTGGCGCATGTTCGTTGATTTGCTTGGAATAGCTTACAGGTTGCGGATTATCCATTGGTATCAACGGTCACTTGCTGAAAAAAACGGTCTTCAAAACATGGTTTCATTTGTTCTTCGTGAACCTTAATGTCCTCAAAATCGCTTGTTTCAATTATTATTCCTTGTAAAAATGTGGATGACTACACAAGAGAGTGTATCGAATACTGTAGGCGCTTGGATTATCCAAATTTTGAGATAATATTGTTACCTGATTATTCTACCGAAGCGATTGATGGCGTTATTATCATAGCCACTGAACCCGTGCCTCCGGGAGTTAAAAGAAACATAGGTATCAAAAACTCAAGTGGCGAATTCTGTGCGTTCATCGATAATGACGCTTATCCTCGAAGTGATTGGTTGACAAATGCGGTGAAGTGCTTTGAAAATCCTGAAGTTGGTGGTGTCGGTGGACCTGGATTAACGCCGAACGAGGATTGTTCTATGCAGAAAGCTGGGGGCTACGTTCTGTCGTCGTTCATGGTTGGCAGCTTATCGAGCAGGTATAAGACAAAAGGTTGTTTCGAGTCAGATGACATACATTCATGCAATTTCATCGCTCAAAAAGCAGTAGTTGAAGAAGCTGGCGGATGGAATGAGAAGTACTGGCCTGGCGAAGACACTTTGATGTGCTTGGCGATTAAGAAGATGGGGAAAAAACTTGTTGAATCATCGGATGTAGTTGTTTATCACCATAGACGTTCTCTTTTCAAGTCTCATTTGAAGCAGGTTTCAAGATTTGGGGAACACAGGGGGTTTTTTGTCAAAAAGTTTCCCGAGAACTCGGCGAAACTCACATATTTCTTTCCGTCTTTGCTTGTATTTTCCTTTATTGTAGGTGTAGTGTTGTCTTTGTTCTTCTCGTTATTTGCCTATATCGTGCTCTTATGCGTAGCAGTGTATCTTATTTCAAGCTTAATTGCAGCTGCACTGCAAGTCCGAGGTATGAAGTTACTTTTCTCAGTTTGGCTAGGCATAATAGTAACACATATCATCTACGGCTCTTTCTTCCTATTCGGCTTAATTAAGCGTGATCTAAAAAGATGAAAATCAGCATCTCCTACCCACCAATACAATCAGAAAAAGGCGTTCCTTTACTGAGCCAAAACAGACAATTTCAATACTTCAAATCACCCACCTACATTTACCCTGTTGTTCCCGCATATGCTGCAACTATGTTAGAGAACGCTGGATATGATGTGATCTGGGATGACTGTATTGCTGAAGAGAAAAGTTACAGCCAATGGCTAAAAGACCTTGAACATAATAGTCCCGATGTCGTAATGATTGAAACCAAAACACCCGTTGTTAAAAAGCACTGGGCTATTATTAGTGATGTGAAAAATACTCTTCCTAATTCACAGGTTGTTTTGGTTGGCGACCACGCTACTGCGTTACCTCAGGAATCGATGGAACAGAGTAAGGTTGATTTTGTTCTGACTGGTGGCGACTATGACTTTCTATTGCTTAACTTGGTTGATTTCTTAAATGGCAAGGCGAAGCAGCTTGAGTCTGGAATTTGGTATCGAGAAAACGAGACTATTAAGAATACTGGACAGTTCAAATTAAATCACAATTTGGATGATTTACCTCATATAAATCGTGACTTGACGAAATGGCAACTCTACAATGAACGAAACGGGAACTTCAAAATTACCCCGGGTGCTTACACTATGGCTGGTCGAGATTGCTGGTGGAGAAAAGATGGCGGTTGTACTTTTTGCTCATGGCCCACCTTATATCCTACTTTCAGGGTAATGAAGCCTGAACGTTTAGCAGACGAGATAGGGTTGCTGATTGACCAGTATGGGGTTAAATCGGTGTTTGATGATACTGGCTGTTTTCCAGCGGGAGAATGGCTTAGGCGCTTTGCCAATTTAATGATTGAGAGAGGATACAACAAGAAAGTTCAATTTAGCTGTAACATGCGGTTTGGCGCATTAACCCGAGAGGAGTATCGTCTAATGAAGAAAGCAGGTTTCAGAATGCTTCTCTTTGGAATAGAATCGGGAAGTCAGGCTACGCTTAACAGGCTCAACAAAGGAACCAACATAGACGGCATTATGAACGAATGCAGAGTACCCAGAGAAGAAGGGCTAGAACCACACATAACCATAATGGTGGGCTACCCATGGGAAATGCGTAAAGACGCCTTAAGCACGCTAAACGTAGCAAAAACTTTGATGCAAAAAGGATGGGCTGTCACTCTGCAGTCTACCGTTGTTATTCCTTATCCAGGAAGCAAACTGTATGCTGAAGCCTTGAAGAATGGTTGGTTCCGATTTGACCCTACAGATTATGAACGGTTTGACATGAAAGAACCTGTCATGACTACGCCTGATATGACGCCTGAAGAAGTAATGAAGCTCTGCGACGAAATATACAAAGTATTCTTGACACCGCAGTACATGCTTAAACAGCTTGTTCGAATACGATCATTAAAAGATTTTAAATACTCTGTTAAAGGCGCAGCAAAAGTGTTGGGTCACGTTAAAGACTTTGCAAAAAACAAGTAACTTTACAGAGGTGTCTACCATTCGATCTGCAGAAGCAAGCGTTCCCATGGTTTCTGTGGTTATAACTACTAAAAATGAAGAGAAAAACATAGAAAACTGTTTGCGGTCGATAAAAAACCAAGTTTACAAGAACATTGAATTAATAGTGGTTGATAATTTTTCTGAAGACAAAACGGCTGAAATCGCAAAAAGGTACACTGCAAAAGTTTACTTTAAGGGAAATGAGCGATCTGCACAAAGAAACTATGGCGCCAAAGTTGCCAGCGGCGAATACATACTTTATTTGGATGCAGACATGATTTTGAGCCCAAGCCTGGTAGACGAATGCGTAGAAAAGTGTGAACACAATAATGAAGTTGCTCTTTATGTTCCCGAAAGAATCGTTGGAGAAGGTTTTTGGATAAAGGTAAGAGATTTTGAGAGAAGCTTCTACACTGGAACAGTTGTTGACGCGGTGAGGTTCATTCGAATAGATGTTTTCAAGAAAGTGGGTGGATTTGATGAGAGTCTTATCGGACCCGAAGATTGGGACTTTGACCGAAAGATAAGGCAAGTAGGTCGGACTGGAATTGCTATTGCTTCTCTTTGTCATAACGAAGGCCGATTCAGCATGGAGCGATATTTGAAAAAGAAAGTTTACTATAACGTCGGAATCCAAAAGTACCTCAGAAAATGGGGTCCTACTGATTCGGAAATAATGAAACAAATAGGCGGGCGGTACAGGTTGATGGACGTTTTTATTGAGAAAGGCAAATGGAAAAAGCTGGTGAGACACCCACTGTTCACCGTTGCTATGTACTTTCTGAGACTTAGAGTCGCCGTAGGATATCTCCGAAGCGCCAAATGACACCATTTCACTTAATAACTTAGTAACACAATGGAGTAACGAGCTGGTGAACGAAGTGGCAAAAAAAGCACTTATCACAGGGATAACTGGTCAAGATGGTTCATATTTAGCTGAGTTTCTACTTTCAAAGGGCTATGAAGTACACGGGCTTATCCGAAGGGCAAGCACTTTCAACACTTGCCGAATTGATCATATTTACAAGGATCCTCATGAGCCTAATGTGCGACTTTTCCTTCATTATGGCGACTTATCGGATTCAGAACAAATCTCAAATATTTTATACAACATAAGACCAGACGAGGTCTATCATCTGGGCGCTCAAAGCCATGTAAGTGTAAGCTTTAGTATACCCGAATACACTGGGAATGTAACTGCCGTTGGAACAGTTAGAATCTTAGAATCAATTAGGCGCAGTGGAAATAAAATAAAATTCTATCAAGCTTCTAGCAGCGAAATGTTCGGAAGAGCTTCCTCACCTCAAAATGAAGAGACACACTTTAGTCCTACAAGTCCTTATGCAGTTGCTAAAGTATACGCTTATTGGATGGCGAAGAATTATAGAGAAGGATATCACATGTTTGCGTGCAACGGGATTCTGTTTAATCATGAATCCCCACGCAGGGGAGAAGTATTTGTCACCAGAAAAATCACAATGGCGATAGCAAGCATTATTGCCGATAAGCAGCAGTTCTTGTACTTGGGCAATCTTGAGCCTAAGCGAGATTGGGGATACGCGCCAGAATATGTAGAAGCTATGTGGCGAATTCTCCAGCATAATGAACCTGACGATTTCGTAGTGGGAACTGGAGAACAACACTCTGTAAGAGAGTTTGTCGAACAAGCATTTTCTTATGCTGGTTTGAATTGGGAAAAATATGTTAAAATCGATCCTAAGTATTTTCGGCCGACTGAAACTGAAGACCTAGCTGCTGATTCAAGCAAAATCAAGAGAGCTCTGTGTTGGAAGCCAAAAGTTAGATTTAAAGATCTAGTAAAGATAATGGTTGATGCTGATATGCGTAAAGCGGGTTTAACTCCTATTGGAGAAGGGGATGAATTTCTGCGCAAGAATTTTTCAAATGGATGGTGGAAGGTGGATTAATGTCGTTCTGGGATAATGAAAAGATATTTGTAACAGGGGAGCAGGATTTCTTGAGTTTACACTTGGTTGAGTTGATAACTGAAAGCGGTATTGACCCTGAAAGTGTCAGAATACGGCGAAATATGGCGACGGAGCTAGATAGAATAATGCACTCTTCATTGCATTATGAAGTGGTTTATTGAAAGTTCTGATTTTGGCGCCCAACATAGATGTTGTAGGTGGTGCCAATGTTCTTGTATTCAAGATAGCACGGTACCTCGTAGCTAAAGGGGATGATGTTCAGATTTGGTCAAATTTCTTTTACCCCAACAAGCGTTCTTCAGAAAATGAGCTTATCTTAAGAAGGATAGGCAAGGAATTCTCCGACGTGATAGTCCTCAAAAGGATGCTTGGAATTATGTCTTACCTTACGCTTCCAAAAGAATCGAATGCCTTCGATTTAATGTTCTGTCATAACTTTCCATCATATTTTTCAACTCTATCTCCGAATTTTCATGGAGGCCCAATAGTCTGGCAGTGCAATGAACCTTCGATAGTGCTCTACCCTTTACCCACCGAGGCACGACAGAATAGTTTGTTTTATGGTCCTTTTTTTATGCCTCCCAAATATGTTTTGAGAAAGATTGACAGAATGGCGGTTAATCGAATAACTCGAATAGCTGTTTTGAGCCAATTTACGAAGAACCGAGTGAGACTCCTATATAACAGAGACTCAGAGATCATCATGTTAGGAACAGATACAAATAGGTTTAAGCCTTCACTAGATGGCAGCGCTATAAGAGTGCGACACGGAATTTCGAATAGACCTTGTATTCTGACAATAGGCGGGGAGAAACGTGCCGATTTAGTCCTCAATGCACTTGCAATTGTGAAGAAAGTAATCCCAGACGTTGTTTATTTGCTTGTCGGTTCTTGCGATCCTAGAACCAAACTCAGGCTATTTAATCTAATCAGATGTCTTCAATTAGAATCAAATGTGATTCTCACTGGAGTTATCAGTGATGAATTGCTTCCCTACTACTACGTATCCTGTGATATTTTTGTTTTTCACCAACCATATTGGGCCTGGAGTTTAACCACTCTCGAAGCAATGTCTACCGGTAAACCAGTGATCGTCCCGAATACTTGTGGAATAAGCGAAATTATCTTAAATGGGATTAATGGAGTAAAAATTCCGATTGAAAACAGTGAACTTTTAGCAGAAACGATAATAACCCTCTTGAAGAACGAGACAATGAGACAAAAGATGGGAACGCTTGCAAGGAAGTTTGTCGTAGAACATTTGCAGGAAAGCCAATATCTAATTAAATGCTATGATCTTCTTAAGAAAACATGTAATACGTAGCAGGCTGGGCCAAAACCTGCTGGTTAGATAAGCAATCATAGAAAATCTGATAAACCTCCATAAATCTTAATATTAAAAAATCTTAAAAGAAAAGTTGCGATCGTATGATTAAGATGAAAAATATGACAATGAAAATGGAGTTCTACAAAGACAAAAATGTATTGATTACTGGTTCTTCCGGCCTTCTAGGTTCACATTTACTTGATCTTCTTACAGGTTCATGTCATAAAATTCGAGTATTGACGAGGAACCCATCCACAAGGTATGAAGACAAAATTAGTGTTTTTCATGGTGACTTGAGAGACAGTGCTGTGGTTAACAAGGCTATTGAAGATATAGACATAGTATTCCATCTGGCAGCGTTAGTTAACGTCGATAAATCGATAAGCGATCCGTTCGAGACATTAACGACAAACGTTTTGGGTACTTTGAACTTGCTTGAGTCTGCAAGGAAGCAAACTAACAAACCACAAATAATCTTTTCAAGTTCGACTAGCATTTATGGTATTCCCAAGGCGAAGAAGATGACAGAGGATCATATGATCAGTCCATCAGATCCATATTCAACTTCAAAAGCCGCAGCAGATCTAATTTGTCAAGCTTATATCAAAACCTATGAGTTACCAATCACAATTTTAAGGTCATCTACATTGTACGGACCAAGACAACCAATAACGCAATTCATACCCAGAGTTATTCTACAAGGTTTATCAGGTCAAGTTTTAAAACTCGGATCTTTGAGTTCTTATAGAGATTTCTGCTACGTAAAAGATGTAGCTACAGCGTTTATTTTAGCTGGTGCCACTCCTGAAGCTGTTTGTCAAGTCTTCAATATATCGACGGAAATGTCGATAAATCTCGTCGACGTCGTCGAAAAGATCTTAAAACTCTTGGGGCAAAAATCAGAAATAAAGACTATTGATCATCATAGACCATACGAGATTACTTTTCCTTTTACTATCGACTCTTCAAAACTAAGAAAAGTTCTAAAATGGATGCCGCAGTACGACATAGATTCAGGTCTGAAGGAAACAATAGAATGGTTTAAAAGCACACAAATAGGTTCAATTAATTAATTTTTGACTTTAGTTGTGATTGCGCATGAGGGTAAGTATTGGTGACTTCAAAATCGGCGTAGAAGAAAAATTAGCCGTAAACGAGGTACTTGAAAAAGGCAGAATTTCTGAAGGAGTGATGGTAAAGAATTTTGAGAAAGAGTTTGCAAAATTCATAGGGGTAAGACACGTGATTGCTGTTAACTCAGGGACCTCTGCATTGATCGCTGGCTTGACAGCCTTAACATACGAGAAGAGTTTTCAGGTAAAACCTGGGTCCAATGTAATTACTACACCGTTGACTTACATTGCTACCAGTAGTGCTATCGTAAAAAGCGGTCTTAATCCTGTATACGTAGATGTTGACAAAGATACCTTCTTAATAACCCCTGAAAACATCAAACAACACCTAGAAACTGTTGATGATGTAAGTAAATATTCAACTATACTACCAGTACATTTAATGGGCTATCCTTGTGACATGGACGAAATAAACAAGATAGCAAAAAGATACGATTTAAAGACATTCGAAGACTCATCTCAGGCTCACGGAACCATCTACAAGGATAAGAAAGCTGGCTCATTAGCCCTACTTGGCTCTTTTTCTTTTTATGTTGCTCATAACATACAGGCAGGAGAAATGGGCGCTATAACAACAGATAACGAAGAGATAGCTAGACTATCTAATAAAGTAAAAGCACAAGGAAGAGAATGTGATTGCCCTATATGTACAAGGTCTAAAGGGTATTGTCCTAAATCTGTAATTAATCCAGAATTTGATTTTGATCCAAGATTTACACATGATCTAATTGGTTACAATTTCAAAACAACTGAAATTCAAGCTGCCTTGGCGTTATCTCAATTAAAAAAAGCCTCATACATAATAAAGAAAAGACAGGAAAATGTGAGATATTTGAACGAATTTCTTGAGGGCTTCTCCGACATTCTACAACTGCCAAAATACTCAAACGATGTGAGCTACCTTGCATACTGTGTCGTGATCAAAAGACCCGAAAAAATTTCTAGAGCCAAATTAAGAAGTGAACTTGAAAAAAATGGAATTGAAACAAGACCATTATTCGGATGCATACCAACGCAACAACCCGCTTTCAAGTACTTAAAAAACGAGTATGCCCGCAAACTGCCATGGGCCGAATACTTGGGGGGTAACGCCTTCTATGTGGGGTGCCATCAGTACTTAGAACAGAAAGACTTGGATTATATGGTTCATGAGTTTAAATCGGTACTTTCTAGCGTAACTTGATTTATAAGTTATCGAGCAAGCATTTTCTCATGCTGGTTTGAATTGGGAAAAGTATATTAAAATCGATCCTAGATATTCTCGTCCTGAAACTGAAGACCTAGCTGCTGATTCAAGCAAAATCAAGAGAGCTCTGTGTTGGAAGCCAAAAGTTAGATTTAAAGATCTAGTAAAGATAATGGTTGATGCTGATATGCGTAAAGCGGGTTTAACTCCTATTGGAGAAGGGGATGAATTTCTGTGCAAGAATTTTCCATATAGATGCTGGAAGGCTGACTGATGAGTTATTGGAAAGGCAAGAAGATATTACTAGCGGGCGGCGCTGGATTCTTAGGTTCGCACGTTGTCGAGAATCTGGTTGGAAAAAGAGGTGTGTTAAGGAGCCAGATAGCAATTCCCAGAAGTAGAGACAGCGATCTAAGGAGATGGGAAGTCTGTAGAAACGTTGCCCAAGGAGCTGATATTATTATTAATCTTGCTGGTCGAGTTGGAGGGATAGGGTTCAATCAGAAATATCCTGGAATATTGTTTTATGACAATATTATGGTGGGTGCTCAACTAATGGAAGCCGCGAGGTTGGAGAAAGTTGATAAATTCGTTCAAGTTGGAACAGTTTGTTCTTATCCAAAATACACTCCTGCTCCTTTTAAGGAAGCTGATTTGTGGAATGGGTATCCTGAAGAAACAAATGCTCCCTATGGCATTGCTAAAAAATCTCTTTTGGTAATGGCCCAGGCGTACCGGAAGCAATATGGAATGAACATTATTTTCTTAGTTCCAGTTAATCTCTACGGTTCAAAGGATAATTTCGATTTAGAATCATCTCACGTTATACCTGCCTTAATTAGGAAGTTTACTGAAGCGGTGGAAAGTGGCAAGAAAGAAGTAGTTGTGTGGGGGACTGGCAAAGCTTCTAGAGAGTTTCTATTTGTAGAAGATGCCGCCGAAGGAATTATAGTTGCCACTGAACGATATGATAAACCTGATCCAGTCAATTTAGGTACTGGAAAAGAAATCAAAATTAACGAACTCGTGAGTTTGATCGCTAAATTAACTGGATTTAGTGGGCAAATAGTTTGGGAGGCTTCCAAACCTGATGGTCAGCCAAAACGGTGCTTGGACACAAGCAGGGCGAAAAAAGAATTTGCATTTGAAGCAAAAACTGATCTAATCGATGGTCTGCAAAAAACGATTGAATGGTACAAAAATGAATTCATTAAGAAACCTTAGAAAACTCAATCAGGTACCCGCTTATTTGTTTGCGGCTGATTCTGCAAAGAACAGGTTTCAAGCGCGTGATGTTCATTCTGCAAAAACTATGGCTGATCTATCTAAATTGTCTTTTCTTGTTGTTTCGCATGTTGCTTTCACTGGGCATGCGCAGGAATTGAAGAATTTCCTCAAACAGCACGCCGAAAAGTTGGTGTTTATCGGTCATCCTTTCTCTTACGCTTCGCAAAAAGAATCTGTTGCAGAATTTTACGAAAGAAGTACGCTGAAGACTGAGTTGAAGGCTCCTAAAATCGGCGGGTCTGAAATTTTCTTATATGTTAAGGATTTCTTGACGACTTTCTATTTTACTTTTAGATTTAGAGTGAAATTTCACGTTTATGTTGGAGTCGATCCTTTGAATACTTTGGCTGGTTTGGTTCTTAAACGGTTGGGCTTTGCTCAAATTACTATTTTCTATGTTATCGATTATGTGCCCTTCCGTTTCAAAAACGTAATTTTGAATAACATATATCGTTCGATTGACCGATTTGCTGTATATAATGCTGATTATACGTGGAACTTAACTTCTGCGATGGCAGATGCCAGAGAAAAAATAGGTATCAGAAAAAACGATACTCATCAGATAATTGTTCCAACAGGCACGCACTCTGAAAAGTTTAAGAGCATGCTTAAAGAACGTTTGGATAAAAATACCGTTGTCTTTCTTAGTCACTTAAGGAAAGGTCAAGGAATCGAACTGGTTCTTGAAGCATTACCTGAAGTAATCAAAGAAGTTCCCTCTGTCAAACTTATTGTAATTGGAACTGGCCCATTAGAGAAATATTTTAAGGAAGAAGTTAAAAAACGAAACATGAATGATAACGTCATGTTTTTAGGATACATTGAGAACCCTGATGAAATTGAGAAAATAGTTGCAAAGTGTAGAGTAGGAATCGCTCCTTACGTTCCTGATCCAAACAGTTTTACTTGGTATGCAGATCCCGGCAAGCCCAAGGTTTATTTGGGATGCGGTATTCCCGTGATAATAACTAGAGTTCCTGAAGTGGCGTTGGAAATATCTAAGCGTGAGGCTGGCATCGCGATTAATTATAGTTCACGTGAGTTGGCCGATGCAATAATCAAACTTCTGAATGATGACGTTTTGTATGAGAAATATCGAGTCAATGCTATGCGATTTGCATCTGAACTAGATTGGGGTGTCATATTTGCTCAGGCTTTATCTAATCTAAGCCTTTCTTGCACATTTATGAGCAAGTACGCTAATAATCTTCGAAGTTAAGAGATAAAATCATGACGTCTACTAAAGAAGCTATAGCTCCTTGGTTTAAAGAAGTTTTGGCGTGTCCTATTTGCAAATCTGATGTTGAACTTAGTGGCAACGTGTTAACCTGTGTTAATGGTGATTGCAGGTCGCAGTTTCCCATAGTCGACGGGATTCCGGTAATGTTGCCTCAGCTTAATCGGCATCATGAATACGAAAAGCAGTACTTTGATCAAGAGTTTATGCGCTATGAAAAATATGCTCTTGAAAATTGGCGGATTAGTTACATAAAAAGAATTTTCGGTTCACTTTCTATCAGCAGTTCTGTAACTGACTCTTATCTAGATATCGGCGTTGGGGGCTCTGGTTATACCGTGATTGAGGCGGTTCGCAGAGGAAACAAATCCGTTGGTTTGGACGTATCTATTGAAGGTGTTAAGAAAGCACAGTATTTTGCGCGATCCGAACTTGGTGAAAAGAGCAATTTGTGCGGTTTTGCTGTTGGTTTAGCAGAAAATCTACCGTTTAAAAATGAATGTTTTAGCAAATTGAGCTCGATAGCTGTTCTAGAGCATGTTCCCAATGACAAACAGGCAATGGCAGAAATTGCAAGGGTAGTTAAACCAGGCGGGGAGGTCTTTCTTACGGTTCCTAATACATATCAAAGAATTGTGCCCATTTTTTGGCTTCCTTACTATTTTTGGGATAAGAAGATTGGACACCTAAGGCATTATAAAGCTGAGCATCTTATTGCAGAGTTCGTAAGCCACGGCATAATTACAGAAGAGATAGCATACTCGGGACACATGATCAAGCTCTTTCAAACATTGTTATCGCGGCTTTCTGGGAATTTTGAAAAAAATGCCGCTAAAATGTGGTGGCAAATTGAAAGTATGGATTCAAAGATGAGCAAGCTGGCATATGGGCTGCAACTTCATTTGACAATGAAAAAATGTTGGGCGAACCACCCTGAACAATCTGAGAGTGTAATTAATCAAAAATTAAGGGTCTAGCACATAAATGTGAGGCGTTGCGATGGATTCATGTAAACCAAAATTTACTATTGTGACGATTTTAGGTGTAATCTGCATTATGTTAATTGTAGTGGCTAATTTAAAACGTTTGAAGACAAAATTATGTACTGAATTACTTTTTCTTCATCCCTGTCAAATTTTGCTCTCTCTGAGGCATCTTTATCTTAATAAGATGGTTACATAGAAGGAGCTGATTGCATTGAAAATATTGGTTGTTGACAACATTTTTCTGGCGGGCAGTGGCGGAGAGGCTCATATGACTGAAGTTTCCAAGTATTGGTCAAAGTCTCATGAAGTACAAATCTTAACTCCAAAAGATGATGAGCTTATCGCAGGGCTTTCTGGGTTGCGTGGTCTAAGATTATATTTAGCAATACTTGCAATCTATGCCTATCGTATCTTTAAAACACCTTTTATATCTCATAAAGGCTCTGATATAATTATTGCTGTATCCCACTATCCCCAAGATGTTTTGTCTGCAGCTTTCCTGCATCTTACAAGTCCAAAATCCAAATTAGTAATTTATCATCATGGTCTCCAGATACCGCCTGAACACAAAACATTTTTCAGATTTGGATCGATAGTTTACAACTATTTAGGTTCATTTCTGGCTATTCTCTTTTCAGATTTGATTTTTACTGTCAATAAATCTACGAGAGATTATTTATTACGTTTTGGAGCTAAAAGCGATAAAATAAAGTTGATTAACAATGGCGTTTCCATAGAAAGAGTAGGTGAAGTTAGTGATCACACAAAATATTATGATGCTTGTTTTCTAGGCAGGCTTAACATAAGCAAGGGAGTTCTTGATTTGCCTAAAATATGGAGTATCGTTCAAAACAAGAGAGAGAATGCAAAGTTGGTGATTATAGGTGCTGGTCCAGAGAAAGACGAGATAAAAAAGCTATCAAAAAAACTGCGGCTTGAGGACAGCATAGTCTTGACTGGTTTTCTTTTAGATAAGAAGTATGAAATTTTGAAAAACTCAAAAGTGTTAATATCTCCAAGTTATCAGGAATCATGGGGAATAGCTGTGGCAGAGGCTATGGTTTGCGGGTTGCCAGTAGTTGCATATTATCTTCCTGAATATACTGAGGTTTTTAGCGATAAATTGATTACTGTTCCTGTGGGAGATATAGCTGGTATAGCTGATCGGGTTATTTTCCTTTTAGACAATCCCGAGGTTGCTAAAGAGATGGGCAACATGAACAGAGCCTTCATTAAGAGATATGATTGGCGCCTTATTGCTGAGATGGAATTATCAGCGATCATCGCTTTGAAAGGAAAAACATGGACATGAGTAAGAAAGTATTCCAACTTAATTTCATTGGCTCTTCTATGCGAGTTTCCAAGTTGTGATGTCGTTTGTTCCTATGAAAAAATTATAAAGCCCTCTGTCGATAGGCTTACAACTTAGATGAGATACCTGTCATGCGCGCATTTGTTGTTACTAAAAAAATTCGTGAGTTTTTCATAGCTGTATCTGCTTACATTGGTCTTTCTATTTTCTTTCTGTTTGGACTGATTGCTAGTCGTGGAGATGTTGCACAAGCTGACTGGGCTATACCTATTACGACCAGTGCTGCAGTAAACGATGCGCATTCTCTTTTTTTTGTTTGGTCATATAATGGATTCGGAGGACCGGTTCTTGGTCGTTGGGGCTTCCCCTTTTTTCCGCTACTAAATGCTGCTTTAGCTCCTTTTGGTTTCGTTGGTGGTAACGAGGTAAAGCTGTTATCAATTTGCCTTGTTGCTTTAGGTGGAATTACTGCTTACCTTCTTGCGAGATCATTCAATCTGGGGTTCTTTTCATCGTTTTTGTCTGGGCTATTTTTCATGACCACGGCAGTCGTCTTTAATTGGCTCATATTCGGTTGGGTCTACTATCTAATTGCCTATGCCCTTCTACCCCTTATGATTTTAACCACCAAGAAGTTCTTAGAAACAAATGATTTACGGTATGCCTTAATCAACGGTATTATACTATCCATTGCAATGGCACAACCAACATTTATTCTAATTTATCCCCTGTTGGGATTTATATTTGTAATATTTGAGTCTAGATTTAATCTCAAAACAATTCTTAAGGGTCTTCTTTTCACTGTAATCTCTTTATCTATTTGGCTCTTAACCGCGCTAAGCTTTTTTACGTCGTATAACAACGCAGGAACATTTTCCTTCTATCAAGGTAATTATTTTCTTGCAATGTTGTCTCAGTTTAGCCATTTGTCATCTTTATTGAATCCGATGCGATTATGGGGCAGTACTTTTAATTACCAATTTGAAACATATTTTCCAAAAGATTTAATCCTGCTTTCATTCGTGCCTATTTTCTTGGCTGCAATGGGACTATTGTTGAGACCGCAGAACAGGCGAGTTCTTTTCGCGACAATAGCTTATCTCTTTGCTTTTGTGGCTTATGAATCATATAATAATTTACATTATCTTGTTTACAATTTACCATATGGATCCATATGGGAAGCTCCGAGTATATTCCTCGTTCCAGCAAGTCTTGGGTTAGCCATACTAATAGGTTATACTAGCCAAGCATTTTTCCATATAACTATCAAATTTGGCAAACCTGCTCGTCGGAAAGTCATTCCTATTTTTTCCTTCGCCGTAATTCTGATTTTGATAATCTCAGCTAGTATTCCCTGGTGGACAGAACAGGCTTCTGGTACTCCCATTTCTGGTCCTCCAGTAAAACTAAATTTATACAATATTCCTGATGGCTATAAAACTTGGAACCAAGTAATCAAAGCAGATGATGATTATTTTGTACTTTATGTGCCTTCTATTGCAAATGCCCAAATCATAAATTCCTCTTATTTCTCACAGCCATTCGAAGGTATTAACAATGCTATATTTTTACAAGTTAATAACCTGGCATATGTTTCGAATTCTAATGTAACCTCGCTTCTGAATGAGTTAGTTAACGGGGATTCACAAGTGGGCGAAAGTTGGGGATCTTTTAGTATAAAGTACATTGTAGTCTATACCAATGTTCAAAGTGAATACAATATGACTGATCTCTTGTCAAGTCTTTCAACACAGAGTGGCATAGTTAAAGTCGCAAACCTAACAGATGTTATTGTATACCAAAATAACTTTGCAAAGCCTATAATTTATGCAAACAGTTCGAGCACTTCTACCAAAATTACTTATCATGATCCAACGACCTACAAAGTTCAAGCGAATTCTGCTTCGTCATATTTCCTTGTACTTAATCAAATCTATTCTACAGGTTGGACAGCTTCAGTTAATGGAACCAAATTAGCAACTCACATCAAAGACAATAACGGCTTTAATAGTTGGTACATAAATTATACGGGAGACATGACCATTGACATATACTATGAGCCGCAGACAACTTATATTGCGAGTATGACCATTTCAATTATAGTGCTTGTTTCAATTTCACTTTATGTAATTATAACAACCGTGAGGAATGTAAGACGAAATCAAAGAAGAGAACAGTGCATTAAATGAGTAAATTATCTTTAGATTGGGATAATTGCAGAAAACGAGTTTCAAATCTTAATTTAACCGAAAACTCAATGATTCTCGACATTGGAAGTAATAACGGTGAAAAAGCTCACTACATAATAAATAAAGGTCAACTGACAATGTCCGATATCTGCAGAAGAAAAACTTCACCTTTTGTTCTTTGTGAAGCAACAAATCTGCCACTTAAAGACAATTCCTTTGAATTAGTAACAATGTTACATGTAATTGAACATATAAAAAATGATGCAGCCGTCTTAAGGGAAATTTATCGTGTGCTTAAAAAAGATGGGACTGCACTAATAGTCACACCTAATGCAAACAGGTTCACTAAGTTTTTTTCTGTAGCTTTAAAAGTCCTTAAACGAAGCCCCTACCGTTATCCAATGAATATAGATCACGTTTTTGAATATGGCGCTTCGGATATCAAAAGCCTCTTGAAAAACTCAGAATTTCAAAACTATAAAATTGACCCACTCTTCATGAGAATTTCTAGATACCTGCGGATCAGAAAGTATTGTGATCAATGGATAGTTACTGCCCAAAAGTGATTTAACGGCTTGTTTTTCTATACATTCTTAGCATTTAGTTTACGTTGATATGTATTTTACTTGTTTTTCTTTGCATTGAAAACCACGTTACAGTTTTTTTTGAGCTTTCTTCAAAGCTTACGTTTGGTTTCCATACTGCATTTTCTTCTAGTTTGTTTGTGTCCTACGGCGTCTTTTGTGGTCATCATGAAAACGTTTTCCCTCAACTGTGGTCCAATAGAGTTAACTTTTCTCCAGCAACCAATTGTGAGTATGGTATAACCTGATATATTTTCTGTGAATTCTGTTGGTTTATGTCGACCCAAATTAAAATGAAAAAGGTTAAAGAAGACATTATGAAGATGTTGGCTAACACTCTATAATATTGTTTTTATGTTGGTTATTTTTGCTATGGCGTTGCTTCTTAAGATGCCTAAGCCGAACCTTGTGGTTGCTTTTAAGCCATATTTTCCCACCACTTGGTCACTATAGTCGTCAGCAGTTGCGTCTCCGCTTTTTCTCAAATGCTTCCAATGTTTAACGTGCTAAGTGCTAGATGCTTCCTACTTCTTGTGATAAGTGCGCTCGAAAACTGTAACGGGAATAGGGACTCTGCATAGTTAGGGTTAGGCAGTTTACGCGTATTTTTCCGTTTTTCCTGCTCTATCTATGAGCAGCGTTTTTTTGACACAAACCACTTTATTGTTCTCTCGAGTCCTTCTTCAAAGCCCACGTTCGGCTTCCACCCTACAACCTTTTTCTAGTTTACCCGTGTCTGGGCATCGTCTTTTTGGGTCATCTTTAGGCAGTGGGTGACATTCTATGGTTGATTTGCATTTTGCATTTTCTTTGATTCTTTGCGCAAGCTCCAGTATGGTGACTTCTTGAGTATTACCCACGTTTACAACTTCTCCCTTAGCCTTCTCACAAGTTGCCAACAACAATAAACCCGTAGCAGTATCAGTTATGTAGCAGAATGATCTGGTCTGTTTTCCCTCACCGTATACAGTTACAGGTTCATTTTTCAAAGCTTGCATGATGAAACGTGACATTGCTCTGTCGTATAAGCCGTCCTCTCTTAAACGTGGACTGTGTGAGTTGAAAATCCTGGGCATTTTCCTAATCTGTAATGGTTATGGTGGAAAATGGAATCCCCGAAACGGTGGGGCTCGTGCAAAGAGGGTGAAAATAGGGTTTGCTTTGTCCTTTTTGTGGGTAACTGCGGATGGCTTTCCATAACTTATGATTTGTGTACTTGGGAGTGCTTTTGCACAGGCTTATATATTACAGTTGATATATATTGTATCACAGTGATTTCGTTGTCTGAAACTATCAGCCTAAGATTACACCGTGAAACCATAAAGAAACTCCGGGAAATAGCAAACAAAGAAGGAAAAGACAGATCGACCCTTATACGAGAGATACTAGAATGCGGCATCAAAGAAAAAAACATTGAACACGCAATTGAACTATACCAAACTGGTCAAGTCACCGGCTGGAAAGCAGCACAAATAGCCGAAATTTCCTTATGGCGCTTCTATAAGATTTTGTCTGAAAAAGGTATCCTTATCCAGTACTCGGAGCAGGATCTTGAAGAAGATCTAAAGGCTTAGCGAGGTCTTATAGTGCCTATAGTCTCCGATGCAAGCCCTCTCATATGGCTTTCAAAAACAGGCAAAATCGAACTACTGAGAACCCTTTTTGGCGAAGTAATCATTCCCAACGAAGTTTACAAAGAGGCTGTTGAAAGAGGCCTACAAGAAGGCTTCAGTGATGCACTCATCATAAAAGAGTGCATTGATCAAGGCTGGATAAAAATTTCAATGTTAGATCCCAAAGCGACCGAGCTTTGTCAAAAAATTATGGAAAATTCATCCGAACTCCATCTTGGAGAAGCTCAAGCCATAATTATAGCTCGGAAAAATAATTCCTTATTGTTAATGGATGAGTCTAGCGGAAGAGCTTTTGCCCAAGCATGGGGTTTAAAGGTTAAAGGCGTTCTTTTCGTAATCATAAAAGCACTCAAAGAAGACCTACTAAATGTAACCGAAGCAAAAGAGACTATGGCAAAAGAGACTATGCTGGAAATGGTGCGCAAAGGTTTTAGAATCGACCCAAAACTGTTAGCAAGAATACTAAGCGAAATCGAATCCAACTTAACCTAACTCATTATTTACCGGGGAAGCAGCGGCAATTTAATGCCACTCAATTCCTCTCAGCTCCTTATTTCACGTTAACGAAGGAAGTTGGGGATGCTTGGCTTTTCCAGTTTAATGTCTCAGCTGCTTTAACTGCGTATAACACTTACTGGACAACCGATTGAGTAAGGAGTGCTTGCTGTTTTTATGTTGGTCATTTTTTGCTATGGCGTTGCTTCTCAAGATGCCCAAACCGCACCGCAAGTCGCTCTCAAACCACGTGCCAGACCTATGGTCACTCCTCTAGGGGGGCAGTTTAAAATGAAACGGTTCAAGAGCATTAGTTTTTAAGATATGCGTTGGCTCTTCTTGAGAAAATCTCTTACAAAACAAAGAAAATAGCTAATGGCTAATAGAGCATCATCAGGAATGTTGCTTTCTTTTACGTTGTCTTCGTTGCCGTCATGGAAATGCTTAGGAAATGTTTTAATCACCTTCCATTTACTGTGCGGTGCATTATCATGCCGATGAATAAGCCCTCTTACATGCCGCTGCTCCCAGTGATAAGAATACTTTCCAGACATTGATAACCAAACATCAACGAAACTCTCATCCAATAAAAAAATCCGAAGCCTCTCAACAGCGCCTGAAGGAGTAAACCGAAGCTGAACATCAACAGCTATATCAGAAAAATCCGCAAGAACAACTTCAACAATGCAATTAAATAGCTCTTCCAAACTTGAACGGCTATTCATGTTTAAGTGCCACTAACTCTTTTCGAATCTTCTTGGCGCGCTCTTCAAGATTTTCCAAGACAATCAAGTCTTCCCATGCCGGATGTTCTGCAATGCCGCCTTTTTCAATCTTCTTCTCCAGTTCTATAGCACTTTTAACCTCATACCGCGTCTTAATTTCGTGGATTTCAGCAAAACAAATCCTCAGCTGTGCTTCAAGCAATCCCTCTAATCCCTTTCTCACAAGTTCTTTTGGTGGAACACCCAAAACCTTGGAAACCCTCTCAAGGATTGCCGCATTTTCAGCCATACTAATACCACTTAACAATCATATGCAGAGACCCTATAAACTCTTTCTTTAAAGATAAGTTATTCTCGAATAAAGCGTCAAACAATCAAAAAGAATTACGTCAGTGTTGTTTATTTTGTTATTTTTTGCTGCTGCGTTGCTTCTCAAGATGCCTAAGCCGAACCTTGTGGCTGCTTTTAAGCCTATTTATCAGCCATTGGATCGCTCAGTCTTCAGCATCTCCGCAGATCAGTTATGTATCTTGCACAAGCGCTCCGCATCAAACATAAGGGCTTCCCTATCATCGGAAATTTCAAAGCCT
>PLNS01000015.1 GCA_003141855.1 Candidatus Bathyarchaeota archaeon
GAACCTCTATTAGGATCCAAATATGTTCGCCTCAACTCGATTTCTGAGAAATCAGAATGCCCGTTATTGTTCCCGCCAAGCCCGTGATGGCGGCGAAGACTTCGCTGTTCCACGTGCCCAGCAAAGCTAAATTCGCAATCTCAATCGCCGACAAACAAAACGTGAATGCAATGGCGAATTTGGTGCCCAAAACCAAACGCTCGTCAGGCAGAACCTCCTGCGCCTCCGCATTTTCCTTCAGGGCGGTTTTGTCGGTTATTCGTCGCGTTAGCGCTTTTTTTACAAAGTCGGTCAATGGTTGCGCACCTTCCGTTGGCATCTGGAGCGGTTGAATGTGGTTTTTTCGTTTTTGTTTTTTTCGTTGATGGTGAAGCTGTTGAGCAAAACCTTGGCTTCTTCCGCGCCGACGTGACCCTTCTCCACCACGACTGCGCTGGTCGCCCACGGCAGTGGCACCGCCGTATAGTCGATGTCGAATAACCCGTCGCTGTAGCGGAAAGCGTTCTGAGCCAAAATCACGTGCTCGCGCCGCTTGCCCAAAACGCCGATAAAGACGCCCCAGCTTTTGACGGGCACGTCGATGCCGCTTAAGCCGTTGCTCAGGCTCTTGCCGATGCTGGCGTCGCACCACTCAACGCAGACTAAATCGCCTGCAACTAAACTCTTAACCTGACTGATTACTTCCTTCATCCCTTCTTTCCTCGAAAAAGCACTGGGCTAGTCGGGAATATAAATACTCACGAAATTCACCAATTTGGAAATTTATCAATTTACAAATTGCGAAATATCAAACTTGGGCGTTGAAATCAGCAAAGTTTTATATTATTAAATAATTCAAAAAATGACTGTGAATTAAAAATTATGCTTAGGTTGATTCGATATGCTGAGTCTGGTTACATCTGAAAAAGAAATTAGAAAAGCGCAACATCTGCTCAGCCAGACGATTACGTCTTCGGCCGATAAACATGGCGAAATCTCAGTCGGAGGCAAAGGATGGAATCAAAGAGCCCGACTTGTTTATTGGAATGCCATTTATGACTTTTGGTGGACTACAAGAGAAGAAACAGATAGGTATTGGAACTCTTTCGGTTTAGGTGAACCCAGATGGGATTCAAAATACTCGCACAATATTGTAGTAGAGATTAACTACCCTAAAGAAGGGAAGAATAACCGTCTCTCTGGCCTAATAGCGGTTGATGGTGAAAGAACTTACCTGATGCAAAGAGGTCGTATAGGTGGCGGTAGAAAAGGCATTGGGAAAACGTTGTTTTGCGATAACTTCACAGGAGAATGGCAAGACGTATGGGATGGAGACAACTTTTCTAAAGTTGCATATGTCGGGTTATTCAAAAGCCCAAAATTTTTGGCACAACTTGCAGCCTTTGTAAAGGATGTTTCGCGAATTAAGGACAATCGAATTGAAAAATTATTGCCTAAAAATATGCCACTGGAGATTTTTTCAAACGAATTTCAGGGGACAAAACGTTATCATATGCCTGATACATTGGAACAACAATGCAATCATGGGCTAGTAATTAGTGCACTTAGGGCAGAGCTTACAAATAAGGGCTTGAAAGTAGGTAATAGAGGAAGAATCGATCTATATACTCTTGGAAAAGACAAGGAAATCACAACATTATATGAAGCGAAAACTGATGATTCAATAAATAGCTGTTGCCATGCAATTGGGCAATTACTTTATTATTCAAGAAGACTAAAAATTTCGCCTCGTTTGGTTGCTGTACTTCCAGATACAATCACAAGTGAAACAAGGAATATTTTTAGGGACTTACAAATTGACGTGCTAACATATAATTGGAAAAATAACCAACCAAACTTTAAGGAATCATGGTAAATTGGTAAATAATTACTTATCATCTGTACGACTATTATAGAACTAATGGAAAATAACAGGGGATTCATTCGGTGTATTCAGATATTATTTCCTTTATAGATTGGGATTTCTTTAAAAGTCCTTCATCAATTGCCAAGGTATCTGACATTGCCTCTTTTCCAGAAGGCGAAAAAGAAATAGTTTTGCAACGGGATGATGAGTACAATCTCACCGGAAAGCTATACTTTCAAGATAAAACATTCTTCCAAAAAATTCATGATGAGCGGAATAAAGAAAATGTGGCGGGCAAGGTCTATGATGGCTTTGATGTCATAGGGTCTTACAGCAATAACGCACTTATTAGTCTAAAATCATGCCGACTCGGCGGTTTGTCCTATCCAGGCGGTAAGGACTTTTTAGGTAGTGCAGATTTGAACTTCAATGAGTTAAATATTAAATTCACTGAAAAAGCCCCAACTCGTCTTAGAGAATGGTATCTCAACGGCCCAAGCCAACGCGCCTCTATTGAATCCGCCGAACAAAAAATTTTACGGCAATGTTCTAAGGAGCGATTTCTATCCAATGAAAAGTTAGACTTAGCCGAGAATTTTGGACCATGTTGCCTTTCAAAACATTACTTATGGGGAAAAAATAGTGACTATAAATTTCTGTTAGCAAAGGTTCCGATTGAGGAATCTAAATGGTCAACTAATATACAGATTGAATATCACAAGGATTGGGGAAAAATTCCCGAACCCGACGAAAGATTGAAAATAGAAGAACTTTGCAGTTTTGTATTTGGCAAACATTTGTTATCTTTAGGTTATACTGCTTATGACAGCGATGAAAATATTGTAGAGGTTTATGCTCACAGCCCATGGGGACAAGACGCCAAGACTTTCTGTTCACAGCCTGAATATCCCCCAATTAGGATTCATGACTACCCGCCGGGAGATGCGGAAAAAATCGTTAATTTTTTGTTACCAAAATATGCCGAACTAAACGAAATGCTATGTCTGCAGGAAGCTTTATGGAATTACTGGATTTCTTTTGATATTCCGGTTGGCACTAATTTACCCATAATTGCGTCTGCTTTGGAAACAATAATCGATAATTGGTATAAGTCGAAAAACACAAAAAGTCGAGGTTTCTATTTAGACCCAGAGAAGTTTGAAGAAATAATCAAAGATAATGTCCTCGATTTAAAGGGAAAGCTTGAAGGTATCGAGAATGGTCAAAAAATCATAGATAATGTACGGAGAGCAAATGCGTTTGGCATTATGGAAAGATATCGTAAGTTTTTTGAAGAAATAGAACTGAGAATTAGTCCAGTTGAGTGGGAAGCAATCATGGGTAGACATGCTTTCGTTCATGGGCACGTCCATTTTGATACAACAGATTGGAAACAGGTGATAAGGCAAGTAAATACATTACATACACTATTTAACAGAACGCTTCTAAAAATTCTTGGATATAAATGGGATTATATTGACCGTTCTGTTGAAGGCTGGCCTGATGCTAAGTTAGGCTAAAACTTTTACTCTATTCAGTTTTGTCTTGGCTTTTTTGTAGAGTGCTTTGTCGATGGTTCGGGCGTCTAATTGAAACTAATTCAAGTTACCAACAGTATGGTGTTGCATTTCACGAGTAATATAAATAATACAATCGCAAATATTGCAGTTGACCAGCCATGAGCATGCAACAAGTCCTACCACAATGTCCCGTATGCGGCTCCACAAGCGGCTACGAATTATCAGGCATAGTCGGAAAATTCGCAAAATGCTACCAGTGTCAAACAAAATGGAAACTACACCTTGAAAACCAGCAACTCATGGGCTTAGTCATGCACGAACTGCCAAAAAACGGAGCTGCACTCTATAAGGTAGCAGCCACAAACGCGCCCTTGTTCATCGAAATCGGCAAACCCCTAGCGCTGCCGTTCTGGCAAGGTCTTAGGCTTGATGGAAAAATAGACTGGGGGTTCCTGTTAGGCATGGTTGACTCCACGATCCTAAAATCCATAATAATAGAAAAATCAGAATACATCCTCAACACCTGGACAGGCAACCGCTTAATACAGAACGACAAACCAGCAACAAGCCTAGCCCAACAAAGAATAATGCTGCAAATAGGCGCCCTCCTACTTACAAGCCGAAGACTCATCTGGCTGGAGCGGCGACAAATCGGCGTCTGGAAACCCCAAGCCACCTACCTAGTCGCACTGGATATGCCGCTGGAAAGCGTCAAGGGCATCTCAGGAGAATCTGGTGACAGCGGAAACTGGGCAACTGCAAAAAAAGTTTCAATTGTCACCAGCGACGGCGAAAAAACCTTCAACCTGCAAAGCGCCCTCCAAGAGATACTCAAGCCACAAATCGAAAGCGCCATAAGAATGCGAGCAAACGAAATAGAAACGGAAAAGAAACGCGACAAAATACACGTCATGCTTGACTTCTCCTTCCTAAAGTCAGCTATGGAGAAGGGCGGTTTGGTGATGCAGGTGCTCAAATGCCCAGAATGTGGTGCAACCGTCGAGTTTCCTAAGAGCGGCAACGAAACCAAATGCCTGCATTGTGGAAAAACAATCTATGCGCAGGACATATTCGAAAAAGTCAAGGGACTAATATAACAAAGCCATCAAAGCTACTTTGATTCGTATTAGGTCCTTCTTGTAGAGTGCTTTGTCGATGGCTTTTGTTCTTTTTGCATTTTTTGGATTGATTTTTTTAGTGGTGGGATGTTGTCTTTGGTTGTTTTCCAGAGGGTTTCTGTGTCTATTCCGAAGTAGGCGTTGATTAGTTTGGTTTCATACCCGCTCTTCTTTGCCGATTGCTTATTCAAGATGTTTGTCTGGTGAGATGTCGCCGCTCCATTTGCAATCCCTGCAATAGGTGTCATAGAGTTCGGATGAATCAGAACGCGCTTCCAATTCTTGGTTATGTATGTTCTCGGAACCGCAGTTTGGGCATCGTTTCGGCTTCAATTCTCCTTCTTTGTACGGCTCGCTCATCGAGGCTTCCTTTCTTTTGCTTATTTGTTTCATATACTCTTTGAGTCCTGCTGAATCCCAGTTTAGACAGATAAACTTGTTTTCAAGCAGTTCAAAAAATTCTCGCTGTGAAATCCCTAAAATCTCTGCACCTTTGCCAACTGTAAGTTTGCCTGCCTCATAGAGGCGTATTGTTCTGTCACACAAGCCCTCTTCAATTAGCTCTTCCAGTAATTTGGAGCGGTCGATGTGTTCAAGGGCGCAAACTGCCTCAACTCCACGCAGGTTTGCCGCTGATAGACGGATTGTTACAGGGGTGCTTGCTTTATCTTCAGTCATGCTTTTCCCTCAGCGTAAGAATATAACTTGCAATGAATAAAAATTTTAGGAAGAACTTATTTGGCTTCGTCGAAGCCTTTCTTGAACAATGCTTTGTCGATTATTCTTACGTCTAGTTTTTGTTTGGCCGCGGTTTTTCTGATGGCTTCGAGCAGTTTTAGGTAGTTTAGAGTTGATAGCATGTTTGGGGGTGGGTTGCCCAGGAGGGCTTTCCATGTGTAGGCATCAAGGATGCAATACTGTTTGGGATCAAAGAAGGTGAGGATTATGCTCGCTAAGACTGGGGTGACTCCTTCGAGGAGTGTTATGCAGTTCATTCGGTAGCTGTCTTCGCAGCCTGGAATGCTCAATGCTTGGTTGGATAGTCGATTAACTGTTGCCTCATCATTCCGAGTCACCAACGCTAAGGTCCGCGTCTTCTTCTCAGAATCTTCTTTAAACTTCCACTCAACAACCGCTGCCAAATCAGCCACAGTAAACGATTTGTTCTTGCGGAATTTTGCGCCGAGTTCCCGCTCCCGCTGCGCCTGCCAACCGAACGTCTTGTCGTATTTGCGGCTCCAAGTTAGGAAATCGGCTTTGTCCACACAATCACCATTCAAAACGTAATTGTGGGTTGCTTGCATTTCTGCCTTTGCCCCGAAAACAATAAAAATAAAGTAAGAGAGGGGTTTAGTTTTGGTCTACTAGGTGTGCTGTTCCGTCTGGACAGTAAACTTTCTCGTCTTTGCTGACTCTTCTGTAGCGTTCACTGCACATGTGCAAAAGGGTGCAGCCGTCGCAATCTCTACTCAACACTTTTTTTTCGCCTCCTATGGGGCTTTGTGCATCGGTGAAATCGGCTTATAAGCCTATGTAACATGCATGTGTATACGCGCCCTAACGTTTCGCGTTGTCAACACCGAGCAATCACACATCCTTATCTTCGCAACCGCAAACCATTAGGATGGAGACAAAATTTTTATGCAAGCACAAGTAGGAAACAACCTGTCACTCAACAAACGTTTAGCAAAAGAATGCCTCGATATGATTTTTAACCAGCACAAACCCGCCCAAGCCGTGGCGCGGTACATCGGCGCAAACTACCGCCAGCACAACCCTAACGCGCCCGACGGACCCCAAGGCGTAATCGCTTACGCTGCAGGATACCTTAAAGCCAACCCCGAATTGCGCATGGATTTTAAACGCATAATCGCCGAAGGCGACCTCGTCGCGGTGCACAGCTTCCTAAAACCCAACTCCTCCGATCTGGGGAGGGCAGTGGTGGATATTTTCCGAGTGCAAGACGGCAAACTCGTGGAGCATTGGGATGTGATGCAGCCCGTTCCTCTGCAAGCAGAAAACAAAAACGGCATGTTCTAAACGTGATTTTCCACGCGAACGATGGGTTTACCCATGATGTCGCGCATGGTATCCGCCACAGTGAAGGGCGAGCGGACAAGCCGAAGTTTAGTTTCCCGTTCACCTTGGGAATTAACCGTTAACTCTCCGTACCCGAAGATTCTGCCTCCGACGGACTGGTAGACCAGCAAGTCCCCAAAACCCGACGGCGTAACCACAAACGAATGCAACCTGATGATGCCGCGTTTAATCTCCAAGCCGTCTTGGCGAAGCTCATAGGTGTTTGAAGCCCGAAAAACCAAAAGTTCAAGCATGCTTATTAGCCAAATCGCGCCAAACGCCAAAAGCGTCCAAGCCCAAACTGGCAAACCCACCAAACCCGAGAAGGCTACGCCAGAATAGAGTTCAAGCCACAGAAAAAGAATCGCAACCACAATTACGGTGACTGTGCGGATGGTGGCTGCTGGAACAATCCAGGGCTTACCCGCCCAAACAACATCGCCGCGAACAACGCGCTTACTACTAGAAGTCAACTAGAACACGACCAATAGAAAATAGGCAAGTTTGGTATTTAAGCATTCAAGCCCAAAGACTCAAACACTTTCAGCGTATGGTCTTTTTTCGCCTGTTTCTTCACCGCTTCTAAATTTACTTTTGTAAATTTTTAAAATCGCTTTGATGTCTGTTTTGTCTTTGGCTGAGCGTTCAGGCGATAAAGTGGCTTTAATCATTCTGAGCTTTGCAGCGATTAAGCCTTCGGGGGATTGGAAAAAAGTGTTTAAGCCTGCAATCTTGCCTGCTCTTTTATCTAGTTTTTCGCTTGAAAAAATAACGTCTATGCAGTATGGCGATGTTGTGTCCTTGAATGTAGCGATTTTAAACTCTAACGTGAGGGCAGAGTCAATTTTGCGTTCATCAACCGCTAAGCCAGCCCTACGCAATGCAGTTATAAGTTTGGTTTTTAGGTCTGTTTCATTGCCTATGGTTACTATCACGTCAATGTCGCTGGTTGTTCTTGGAGTGCCATAAAAACTCGTAGCCAAAGCACCCGTGAAAGCGTAATCCAAGCCTGCCCCACCAAAAGCTTCAACAACCTTCTTCACAAAAGCAAAGTAAGCTTCCACGCCATGTTTCTCCTTTAGCGGTTAAGTTTAGCCCACTCGAGCCTTTCCCGAAGCTTCTCCAAAAGCGCTTCATCGCTGATTCCAGGGAACTGCTGCCTAATCCCATCCGCGCAAACACGCAAGCAACCATCGGTCATGTCTATGGCGATTAACACCTTCTGTTCAGGTTTTAAGTAGCCTAGTCGTTCCGAGTCATCTGCCATTCTAAGTACCCAGCGTTAGTGCATTTGTGTCAACTAGTTAAAATAAATTTACATGGCAGGCCTATGTGGGAATAAGCCTTCTATTGACCTGAGCAGCTGGTAGCCAAACAGTATCGCTGCAAAGTAGGTCGGCCACAGAATCACAGGCCAGTTGCCAGGCGTATAATTCCAAAGCCCCGTGGATACAGCGAAAAACTCCATAAGCGCCAACGAAATCATGCCGCCGAAAGCCAAGAACACCTGCTGTTTAACCTCATGCTTTGCCAGCCACTTGCGGCGGACAACCAGCAAAACAGCCCATGCTACCAGAAAAGCAAATAAGAGCACATACCAGTTAGAATTAAAATCAAATATCACATTCATTGTCAATTATCACCAAACAAATTTAATGAGTTATTGCTTTTCCGTTTCTGTGGGGTTTATGAGTTGACCAGCATTTTTTGCAGTATACTGGTTTGTCGGCTTTGGGTTTAAAGGGCACTTCACATTCCGTTCCGCATTCGCTGCATACTGCGTTGAATGCTGGTTGCGAGTGAAACTGCTTGAACATCTGGTAGTTTTTTAGGCGCGGCCACCCAGTCTTGGCGTAACGCAGCATTTCCGGGTTGTCTTTTAGCCAGCGCATCATGTGGAAGAAGCTTTTGCCCCTTTTCTCTTCCCGTTCTGCCAGCGGTTCGTAGCCTAAGTTGCGGATTTCGTCCAGATAAGCGATTTCCACTAGCCTTTGCGCTTCGCCAATGACGCGTATGCGTTTAACGCGGTCTTCGCCGTAGACTTTCTGTAGTTCTTCTGCGGCGACGTCGAAGATGCAACCTTGGCAGATGTGGATGGCTTCGTCGGGTTTTAGGTTGAAGCGCGACACAAGTTTAGATACGACGCGAGAGGATTCTTGGAGGTACTCTTTTTCGCGGAAGATGTCTTGGTAGAATCTAACGTCGATTAGGTCGTATTTGAATTCGCCTGTTTCTTCATGGTAGGCGCCGACTACAACGCCGTAAAGCAAATCGCCGCTGCCAGCGTCGTCAACTATAAGGGTCAATTAGCTATATTCCCTCTTCTCTTGTCCAACCAAATACTTCATACAGCTATAAAAACTGTCTTCCTAAAACGGCAATAAAAACTGGGTAAAACTAGATTTTTAGGCGCTTAAGCAAGGCTCTAACCTGAGCTTCATCGGCTAGGTAGTCTTCCAGCATGGCGTTTGTCAATGCATAGATTTTAAGGTCGTTGAGCACGGCGAGTTTGCGAAGCTCCTTGTGCAAATCCGGTTTGATTTCAACTACAACTCGCTTGCTCATGTGTGTGCCTCAGTGTTTGGCTGTTTTGTATCGGCTTAAGCGGTCGGTTTTGCTGCGTAGGGCATAAACGTAGTCTGCAAGCAAAGGCTTTTCCCGCCCCAACTCAAGCGTGGTCTCGAGCACTTGGGTTTTGCCGTCCACGTGGTACTCGGCGCTTAGGACTCGGAAGTCGGCGTTTATGCCCTCATTTGGCAGAGTGATGCGTATTTTGTCTCCTCCTAGAATGGGTGTGGTGCCATAGTCGATGACGGTGCTTTGAACGGTTAATTTTTCTGCTGGGTCTTTCAGGTTAGACAGTAGTGCTTTTGCGTGGGATTCGCATTCTATGTCGCTGCAAAGTTCCTCGTTGACTTCAACTAGTTCTCTTAATCCAGTGTTGTTTTGGCTCACTTGGTCGTCTTGTGTGCTATTGTATTGGTTTCCGCCGAAGAATAAGCCGTCCACCCAAAAGTTTCCCGTGCCAACGCTGTCAAACCAGCAGGTAACCTGCACCCTGTTGATTTGGTGCCAGTTGAACTGGGTCGGAGTCTGCCATGAATCAGCGTTTGTTGTGCCGACTGGGATTTGGGTTTGGAACCATTTTTCCGTGCCAACCGTGATTTCATGGGTGGCGGCGTTGTTGTTTGTGTCGTAGAGTGTTATTGTTGTGTTGCCGTTGAAGCTGGCGTCTTGGCTAAGCCACAAGTTCAGCGTCGGATAAAGGTCGGCGTCTGCTTCTTTGCCGCTGTTTAGGGTTAGTTGGCAGGCGGCGTAGTAGAGGTTTTGGGCAGAAGTTTTTATGCTGTTTGAGCCTTTAACTTTGAAGGCGCTGTCCAGGCTGATTGTGCCTGAAGTCGCAATCCACGCGCCATCGCTAGGCGCTAAGCTCTCAGTCCACAGGTCCTTGTCCGCTGGGACACTTTTGTCGGTGGCTCCGTATACCGATATTCTGTTTCGGATTCTGAGGATGTCTTTGGAGTATTCACTGCTCTCGATTCTCTCGCTAAGGCTTACTTGGCTGGTTTTGCTGTTTTTGGGGAAGAACTCGAATTTTCCGTCTGGAGCGATTCGGAAATCGTAGCCTATGACGCCTGATTTGTCGGCGCTGCTGGCTATTTCTTGCAGGATATCCATGACGGGTGTGTCGCTGTATTCTAGGCGCGTATACGTGGTATCGGTTGATTCAACCAATTCGACGCCACCGCGTACATGGCTTAAACCCACATAGTAATCCATGAGGTCTTTGACTATTTCTTCGCCTTTCTTGTTCTCGTAAGTTTTGGTGACAACTCGGCGAAACAGGCGTTCGCCCCAGCATCGCCCGCTCACCGTGAGGTAACTCTCCAAGGGTGATGATTGGTACTTGACGCTTTCCACCCGGCACGTTAAAAGTAGGGGACAGTTTGCGCCTCTGCCAACGCTTATGCCGCCGTCCAAGCCCACCACTATTGGGTATGTGCCGTTTGGGCTGTATTTGCCGTTCCAATTCTGCAGGACCACTTCAAAGCTGCTGACTTCTTTGGTGCAGCCAAAATGCACGTTCAACTCGATTACGTCGCCTTGCGGCGGAGTAACTGTGCCAAAGACTATGGCTACGGATGGCGTGGAAACACTCAAGTTCACTCGACTCCGCGGCGGTATAACTCGTCTTCGCCAGCACGGGTGACGCTTCGGCTTCGCGTGGGTGTTTCAGCGGTGGAAGCGTTGAAGCTTTGAACGCTTGCAGTTGCCGAGTTCATGCTGTTGGCAAATCCGTACATGGCAGCGGCTGCAGCGACAATCACGGCAATCCCCACACCCGTTAAGGCAAGAAAAGTTGCGAAGCTGATGTTTAAGCTGTTTTGAACCACAGTGGCAAACGCTGTGGCGGCAGCATAAACCTTCTGAGCTACAGCAACGCCGGCGCTTGTACGCATGAACATGCCCATCACTGAAACCACCATCATACCACTCGTGAAAACACGCGTCTGCGAATCATTGAGCAAACCGAACTGGTTGGCGATGTATCCGATGGCTGTTCCAGCAGCGCCGATGCCAGCGATTGCAGCACCCAGACTCCTAACTTTGGTAGCTAAGCTTTCAGCGTCGGTTTGTATTCTGTTGAATTCGGCGCTCGCATGGTTCACGGCCCGGATGGTGACGGCTATTTCGCGGAAGCTCACAGTTGCGCCTCCCCTTTAGCCAAATCCAACGCTTCCAGCAAAACACGCTCAAGGCTCGGCAAATAGGCTTCAACGGCTGGAGTCAAGTACGGTTTTGCCCTTGCGTACCGTGTGCCAAACTCGACCGCGGCAGCGTAAGTAGCTTCTGCGCCAACCTCAATCTGCCACCCCTGACTTTTAGCAAAAATAGTGCTTTGCAAATAACCCGTTCGAACAGGCACCAACCGTTCAGCATCAGCCTTGACGCTTTCAGCCCACTCTAAAAGCTGCTCCTGCACGCGGTTTTGCATTGCTGTATCAAAACGGTTCAGCGCCTGCAAGAATTCCTCTGCGCCAGCAAGGTCAAGATTAATGGATACGCTCATGTTTTTTTGCCTCTTTTTCTGCTTTTTGTTTTTCTTCCTCTGTTTGGCGGTCTATTTCGTTGAGGATGACGGTGTACTGGTGGATGGTTCTGGCGGGTTGGTTGGCGAGTTGGGTTGGGGTCCAGCCGAATTCTTTGCAGAGTCGGAAGTCGGTGATGGCTGGGTGGGGTTTTTGGCGTCGGATGGCTCGGATAAAAAAGCGGTTTCCTCCCTTGTCAACGCGCATAAACTGTTCACTACTTGGGAAAACAATTCGCCGAATGGGATTGGGACGCCGTTTTCTTCGCCAAGCAACCTCTCAAGCGTTACTGGGCTACTTTGCGGCTGTTCTTTAAGCGAAGCCCAAATCGATTCAGCTTGGATGGCTATAAAATCGCTGCTCTGCACTTGTCCTGAGATGGGGTGGTATTTGGTGTGTTTTTGGATGATGCGGCTGCGTTTTGCCCAGGTGATTTCTTGGAAAACGTACTTGCCAGCGTATTCAGCGCCGTATTCGTCGCCTATGTTTATGGTTTGTTTGCGCATGCCATTTCACCTTAGCTGATGGTTACTGTTTTGGCAACGAAGGTTGCTTTGAGGCTGACGAGTTCTTCTATTTGTGTTGGTGTCGAGGCGTTTTCCCATTTGCAGTCGCTGAAGGTTGCTTTGTTTGCGCCACCTAAACCGAATTCCAAATCGAATTCGGTGTCGTTTATGATGTCGTCGAATTCTTCTTTGCTTTCAAACTCAAAAACCACTTCGCCAGTTAAGTCTCGGTGGCGGTTGGGCAGGTACTTGAGTACGTTGCCGTTGGAACTGCGGATAACTGGAACTTGTTTGAGGTTGTTGTCTATGTTGAATTTCCAGTCGGTTACGCGTTCGAGGGTTGTAGTGTTTTTCTTGATGTAGCTGTCGTAGAAGGGGACCGCTCCCGAGTAGTCAGAGTAGGCGGCGCCCGTGAGTTTTGCTGTTCCAACCGTCAAATCCTGGCTTAGAATTTCCACGTTCGCTTTCACTACGTCTTCGATGCTGCATTCAACCGTTGCGCTCTGGAACTTGCAGCCGCTGTAGAGCAGCGAGATAATGTCGGTTGCCGCTGTGAAGGCTCCTTTGTAGTAGAGCACTTGAACGCTCAGCGATTTAGCTAATTCCACCTTGGCATACTGAAGAAAACTTATGGGGGCATCGCTTGGCAGGGGAAACGCGATTTTTAGGCTTGGGGCTCGTAGGCCTTTTTTTATGGCTTGCAGGTCAACGGAGCCTACTCCGCGAAGCTTGATGTTGTTGGGGTTGATTTGGGGCTCAACGCTTTCGGCTGGAACACCCAGCATCGGGGGGTTTGACGGGGTTTGTCCAAAGGTTGATTCTTCGATGTAGTAGATTTTGCTTTCATGGGAACCATATGTTTGAACCATTTTTTTTTACACTCCAATGTTCTCGATGAACCATGATTTGAGGACGAGTTCGGTTCGGTAAATGAAGGGTTTCACGTCGACGCGGTCTAGGTTGCGGTAGCTTGCGATGTCGCAGTAAGTGATTCCGTTTACCGTGACCATGCATGACGCGTAATCGCATTGCAAAACCGCAGGCGTGACGTCGTCGCTGGGGCTGGAAGTTCTGGCAAGGAACCACACGTACCCTTCAGTGTCAATGTAATCTGGCAAGTTGGCAAGCAGCGTTAACGTTAATGCCTCGTCACCTGCGCCAGCTTGGTTACTCTGGGCATTCTGCCATGTGCCCAAAGTGCGGTTCCAAACTTTGACGGTGACGCCGTTGCTGCTTGGCGCTGTGCCGTAACCCTCAAAACCCAAAACCACCCGATTAACCGCGTTTTTTCGGCTTTCGACTTTGAATCGGAACAGCAAAACCGCATACCCTCCGCTCTCGCTAATGTTTACTTGGCAGCGGTTGTCGTCACTGTACCATAACTTCTGGTAATCAACGTCGGACAATTCAGCCCAGTCGGCACTAGGCGCTGCTTCACTACCGCTGCTAAATGCCCTGCAGCCCTGCCCGCTTGAGCCTGCGCCGACAAAATCGTAGAGTGTCTCGTTTGGTTTGCTGCGGTTCTGCCGAATTATGCGGTTGACTTCTTCCACGATTTTGCCACGCATGGATTTGCCACTTTCGCTGGCGTTGGGCATGTCGGTTGTCCAAACATTAACTCTAATAGCCGACATTCTGCGTCGGATTTTACCCGTTAACTCTATTTTCTGGTCAGCGCATTCGGCTAAGCCCACCGTTACCTGTCCGTCACCGCTTTTGAAGGCGTCATTGTTTAGCCATTCGCCCGACACATTAACCGACGCTAAAGCGCCGCTGTCCTTGGCTACGCGCATTTTGGTCCTAAGCAGTCGCGCCACTGTGACGACTGGGTCTTCTGTTTCGCTCATCAGCTCTGCATCCTCCTAAGGGTGGCTTTGCGGAAAGCAACCTCGTCTTTGAAGGTGAAGTCTTGGATGCTCGTCACTTCGTAGTCGATGCCGCTTCGGCATACCTTGTCATGTCGGCGAATCGGTGCAAAAACGTGCAGTACCAAGTAATCGTTTACTATGTATCCTGGCTCAAGAAGGAGTTCCTCCGCTTTCCCCGATAAAACGATGGCTTTTAGGTCTACGCCTTCGCCGTAAGCTGAGGCTTCGCCCGTTTGGGTTATCTGGTAGAGCGTTAAGTTCTCGCCTTTGCTGTTTAGGACCTGCGTGAAGCGGGTAAGCGGCGCCTCAAACCCCACAAGCATCTGCCCCAGCCAGCAAACCGTTGCCATCGCCTGCTTGTTCTCGACGGGAGCGTAGTTTGCGTGTTTGGGTCCCCAAAACATGAACTCGTCCGAGTGCTTGTTGATGGTTTTTGCGCTAAAATCGCAGGCTGGCTTGTCGTGGTGTCGGCGGATTTTGGCTAAAATACCTGCAGCAACCGCATCGTAATAGTCGCATGCGAGCGCTTTGGCTTTGACGTTGATGTATCCTGCCCAGCAAACCCCCGGGTTATAAGCGGGGTACTGCGGGGAAGCGCCGATGGCGTTGATGGCTTGGTAGGTGTTTCGAACTGTGTTGCTGTAGCCTTCGTATTCGTAGAGTCCGATTAGCGCGTAAGCTATCGAATCATCGTATATGGTGTCGTCTGCTAAGCCGACGCGGTGCCAGGCTCCGTCGCCGCTGGGCAAGGGGTCGAAAAACAGGTTTAAGCCCTCGATCCCTGGGCGGTAAAAGTTAACAGCGTCCTGAATGATGGTTTGGTACTTGGTTTTGTTGGCGGGGTCTGATTCACAGAGCATTCCAAGCGCAATTAGGCTGTAGAGGGATTCAACATCCATCTGCTGCTGCCACGCGTCGGCAGTGTCGAGAGCTCTTGCGAAACCGCCATAATAGCGGTCGTGAACTCCCAGTACGCTGGGTTTTTGCTGCATGTTGAAGAGGAACGTGCCTGCGGCCAGTTTGGCGCTGTTGAAGTAGTCCACGTTGGAGGTTAACTCGTAGGCTTTCAACAGGGCAGGCACCGTGCGTCCGACGTCCACGCCATAGCAAGCTGAACTGTTCTCGACGCTGACAAATCCGCCGCACGCTTGCTTGTTGCTGTCTGTGATTTGCTGGGTTAGTATCCAATCGGCAAGCTCCACGATTTTAGATTCAATTTCGTCACTTCGGTCGTCGAACTGGGCGTCGAAGTAGGCTTCGTAGAGAAAATCCACGGCAAACCCAGCGGCAAACGCAGCCTTTCCCCACGTCAAATCGGGTCCTGACTGGGGCGTAACGTAGAGGTATGGCGCGTAATCCATGACAAACTGATAGTAGACTTCAGGAACTGGCAAGGCTTATGCACTCCGCAGGATGGGTTTTTTGAGGCTGCCAAGGATGCGTTCAAGCTCCTGCTGAAAAACAACCAGCGGCGGAGCCCTGTCGGCTAAGGTGACGTTTTGGTCGCCGACGCTGAAGTTTAAGCCAACCGCGGATCCGCCCGTCAAATAGCAGATGGCGTAGACGGCTGAGAGCACGGTTACGAATTCTTTCTCCGCCTCCGAACAATTGTCAGGGTTAATTTGTTTGTTGAGTTCGAGCGATAATGTGGTTGCTGCTCGGTTAATCATTTTTTGTAGTTTATCGTCTGGAATGTCGGCGCAGTTAACATTGATTGTGTCTCGCACGTCGCTTAGTGATGTATTTGCCAAATTGAGTCATCCTCAAGTCAAAAAAAGGTGAAGGCGTCTAATTTAAAGAATTTTGGCGTTAAAAGGGCATAAAACAGAATATTTTTAACAAAAAGACATTTTTCAGTTTCCTTTTTTTGAAAGTAATGTTGTATAATCATTATTGAAAAAACGTTTGACTGGACTCATTCATCCTAGGAGGGCATCCAAAAAGATTTCGAAAAGACCCTCCAATACGCGTTATGTAAGGTAAAATACAACAGCTTAAGCCTGCTTGGTCAACTGCACAGCAACATTGCCTAAAATCAGGAAAAGCCGCGTCCGCCGATCACCAGTGCCCACTTCAACAGTCTCCACAGCAAAAACATCCTCAGCAACCATTAACGTCTTATTAACTGTCAAGCCATCAGTTAAACAAACTGAATCCAGCACAGTCCGCACCCTCAGAGGAACCGAAACCGAATCCAACAACATAAACGAATCCGCAACACCAAGACCCTTCAACGCCAAAAACACATCAGCTAGACCGACCGCATCACTAACAAGCAATGTCTTCAACACTGCCGCGACATCGACAGCGCCTAAAGAATCAGAAAGCAAAAGCCCCTTGGACCCCAAAAGTGCATCCGCCGCCCCAACCGAATCAGAAACATCCAACAGCCTATCCCGCAAAACCCCGTCCGTAGCCGAAAACGAGTCAGAAGCCACCACCAAACGCTCCACACTACCCCAAACGTCGTGACTGGGCTGAGTCGAAGAAGCCCACTTGCGGACCAAAACTTTGCCAGCTTCCAGTGTCACGTCAGGATAATTGCTGTAGACGTTTAACCGTTGAGAACTTGTAAGTGCTGATGGATAAATAATGAATGCTTGCTGTGCGCCCACGAATCTTGTAGTTATGCTCTGAAAACCCGCAAATAACGAACTGTTATAGTCAATTAAATCATCGGTAAATAGGTCATCGGTGCCTACTTGCGAATTGTCAACATATAACCGGCCAACATTAGCATTAGCATCCATTACAAAGAACACAGTATGCCAATTTCCATCAAGTACAGAAGACATAGTTGGCGTTGTGGAAATACCGTTTGTTGTTGCACGCCACTCTATTGCTAAGCCGCCTGTTGCTTTACGGATGCCAAGATAATATCCGGCGCCAGGCGTTCCGCCAGTGAAACGCGATAACAATCTTGCATAATCATCAGGTTGTGCACTGGCCCTAAAGATAATTTGGAATGTTACGCCGGTTGTTTGTGCCGTGGATGCAAGGTTAAATTGACTTTTATTTCCAAATTCGATGTAGTCGCCTAAAAACAGATTTCTCGCATTCTTCCCAGCATACTTGCCTGCGATAACTATGGTTCCTGCTGCGGCGCCGTTGTTGCCGCTGCCGCTGTAATCTGTAACGGGAACGCCAATATCTGCTACTAAACGGTCAAAATATCGTGTAACACCGATTGCCGCGGGTTGCCACCAAAATATTATGATGCCAATCGTGTTCCATGCCGCATTGCCTGTCTTCGTGAATGCTGTGTAGGGTAAATCGAAAACTTTGTATCCGCTAAAGTTTTCAACGAAGGTGTAGTCAAATCGGTTGCTTGCGTCAGGTGCATAAAAACGCAGATAAATCGTCAATCCGGAGTTAGCGCCGTACCATGCGAATCTGATTTTTGATTTAGCGCTCCAGTTCTGGTAGGATGCGCCATAATCCTTTTTGTATCCAACATACATGTAACTTCCCGCATTAACTTCCGATTTTAAAGCGTTGCTTCCTGACGTTTTGTTTGTTGTATCGTTAGAAAGGGTGATGTCATAGGAACCTGCAATGTTTTGGTAAGGTGTCCAAAATGCCGCTTGATTGTCATCTGCGATTACAAGCGGCAAAACTTCTGCGTCGGCTTCTTCCATATTCCAACCTTCAACGATAGAAATAACATCGACAAATGTGTTTGCTTGATTACTTGTAGTTGACGCGTCACTTTTCCCGTAATAAACATAAACCGTTTGTGAAGTTGTTTCAAGACTAGCGGCAATTTCTACCCAAAACACCGCACTGTTCCCATCAGTTTTACTCTGTATCCAATAATCCAAAAGATTGTTACTATCATCAGAAAATCTTATGTCTCCAAAATCGGTTCGGCAGAGGCTATTACAATAAACGTCCTCTCCAAAGTCAACTCCTGCTCCATAATGAACAGTGACTCGTACTTGATAGCCTGCGCCAGCGCCAGCATCAGGATTAATCACGTGACTCTTACGGTAAAACCAGCCAGACAGCCAAAGCACAACAACACAACCAAAGAAAAAAGAGGGCGAATTAACTAAACGTAATCTGCAAACTCAGCGTCCACGTCTCACCAGAAACTTTAGTGCCCTTATCAGCGACTTTACGGTTCAAGTTTTTGCCTGTATCACTGCCCGCGTTAACAACAGTATACTCTTGCCAGTTATAATTCGCCTCTGTACTCCCAAACGTCGCCCGCCACTCAACCGTCTGATTAGTCCGCTGCGGCCAAGTCGCATCCATCGCCTTAAACGTCTTATTCGTTGTCGCCTGTAGACCTGTCTGCGTCGCTGTTTCAGCTGTACTTGAATCTCCAACGCCAAGCCTTGCATTAGCACTATCCCATTTTGTCGTTGTCCCCAACCCGCAGATTAAATCGATAAGTTCCCCTAAACCCTCATTTAAAGCAAGGTTAGCATTGATTTCTTCGCTGCACTCAAACGCCTCACTGTAACGGTTTAGGGCCGCTTCAGTGGGCATTCCGCCCTGTAGTTCCCTCGCAATTACACCTGACGGGTCATGGAATTTGTCGATTCGCCACTTGGCTACCCAACTGATTTTATCTTTTGTTTTTTCCATAGTTTTTCCTCCATTGTTCCGGTTACTCGCTAGCTGCACAAGTCAGCTATGTTCGAGCCGCCTCACGTAACGTGCCATCCGTATTCCACGTGAATGAAAGGGTGAAAAGCAAGTCTGCGCCGTCATAAGCCCTAAGAGAAGCTAAAGTGCCGTCTACGTTCCAGGCGAAACCCAGCTTGGTCAGTTTCCGTCCGGGCGGTGGACAAGTCAAATCCATCAGGGCGCTGTGAATGGCTTTGTAGGCTTCCTCATAGCGTCCATAGGGCACTTCACTCATTCGCTGCCACCTTCCCCGTGTTTTCCCAGAGTTGCCACCCAAACTTGGCGGCGTTCTTGCGGAACTCATCCTGGCGAATCAAACCTTGTTCTGCAGCCTTCAGCAAATCAGCAACGCTAACTTCCTTTGCCTTATAGGGGCTCCAGTGCAAACGCACCTGCGCTTGGGCTGCGTTTAAGCCTGCCTGCGTCAAGACCGCGTCGAAGAGTTCTCGTTCAACCTGGCGTTTGATGTACCTTTGAACGGGCTGAATCAGCATGTTTTGGAGTTCCAAAGCAGCGTTTGCTGAAGCCTCGGTGAAGCCTGGGGTGCTGAAGAGGCGTGGCAGGGGCGTTTCGCAGCCAAGATAGAACTGGTTTATCAAGTGGTCAACGTAATACTCAAACCGCGCCCGAGGATCGATGGTTACTGGTTTAATGTCGCCTTTGCCGTTGTAGAATAGCCATGCGCCTTCTTCGCCACGGTTTTTGATGGCTTGCTGAAACTTTTGAATAGTCTCATCATCCGCTCTCTCCAGCAAGGCTAAGACGTCGGGTCCAGCGTACTTCTCAAAAATCCGTGGCATAATCCGCTCAATCTTAGCCTTCATGGAAGCGTACGCTGGACGCTTATCCGATTGAAAAGTTAGTGAGTGCAACAAAACCTGCAGCACACCCGTGCCATAACCCGAATAGTCAAGGCAGTTTATCCGCCAATGAACCACGGCTTCTGCGGCGAGGTTTTCTCCACCGTAGGTTTGGCGGAGCTTGTAGCTTTCGATTTTGTAGGGGATTTTTAGGGTTTTTTCTTCAAGGTAGCTCTGCTGGATACGCTCAATAGCATCAACTGGTAACCGGTGCAGTGCCTTGACGTTTTGCGGGGTTAGTTTGAGCCAGAAATCGTTTCCGCAAGCAATCAGCATCCTGGCCATATCGCAAAGCAAAGCGTCTAAGTTAACGTTCTCGTTGAAGTCGTCAACTACGCTTTTTGCTTGTGCAGCCTTAGCGTAATCCTTATTGACAGTGGTGTAGAAGCCTGAGCCAACCGCGGAAGCAGCCAGCAAATCCACGCTTGCCTTGCACGTGGGGTCGCGTTCATAGAGCTTTAACACTTCAGCCAAGGGAATGCACGGCGTCTCATACACCAATGCACTTTGGGGCAGGGCATATCCGCTTTTTGCTTTAACTGAGAACCCTTCGATTAAACGGCGAAGATTAGTGCTCATTGGATAGCCTCCAAAAGTTTAGCGCCCTTCTCAGTAATCACGTAGTTCGCTCGGTGTTTCTGCTCGCTTTTCTGCACGTAGCCCCCTTGAACCAAATAGCGGAATATGCCCTCGAAAGTGGCATGTGTCCCAGTTTTCTTTACTGTTTGCTGTTCAAGTTGGGTTCGGCAAAGCGGCTGCCGACTAAGCTCTTTTAGTACTGTTTTTGCTAAGTCCATTCTTTCAGTTAAACGTCTCATGTACAAACAACCTCAGTTAGTTTTTTTGTGCCAAAAAAATTGGGGAAATGAAGAGTGGCCATAGGTTTCACTTTTTTTAGGTTAGGGTGGTGGCTATGTTGGTCATCTTAGCGATTGCATTGCTGCGGAGGATGCCGATGCCAAAGCGCGTTGTTGCGCGGACGCCGTATTTGCCGTTCTTTATGTCTTCCCAATCTTCCACGGTTACGTCTCGGCGCAGAAGCATCACGGAAGCTACGCGGGTGTCTATGGCGTAGGCGGTGCCGTTGGGTACTATTGTGCTGGCTTGAACTCGCATGCCTAAAACGCTTGTAACGGTTGCTTCGTCTAGGTTGGTTTGTCCTGAAGGCAAGTATTGGGCGTGAATGAATTTGTCGTCGCTTAGTAGCTGGTGGAGTTGGGTTTCGTTGACAGCTAGGACGGTGGGTTTCCAGTTTTCGTCTCTGAGGGCATTGTGTAAGTTGACGACGCCTGACCAGTTCATGGCTGCTCCTTGATGGTTTAAGGCTACTCCTGATGCTAAGTCACCGTTTGAGACTGCTCCGTAGAGGGCGATTATGCGGTTTGTTTCTTCTTCGCCGAGTGCTCTGCCAACTTTGTCAACCATGCTGTTCATTACGTTCCAGGTTGCATCTTCGAGAAATTCTCTGGTCCACTCTTCCGAGGATTCTGCAAGGATGTTTGTGTAGACGTCTGCGATGCTGTTTTTTTGTCCGCTTAAGCGTGTTGCTGCGCCTTCCGCGTACCTGTAAGCTACGGCTTTCTCGTCGAGTGGAAAGCGCTCCATGGGTTCGGTTGTCGGCATTACGGTGATTATGTCTCTTCCAATCATTTCGGGATACGCTGCTTGCACCAGAGTGTCATGTAAACGTCCAAGGGCAGATGCTGAATCGCTAAATAAGCCCTCTTTTATGCCCATTTCACTGTAACGTTTCAGGAACGGGTGAACATTCATCTTGTGCTTCTGGGTTTCGACGTGTTCTTTGAATTCATTGTTCTGCTGAATTAGGGATTCAAATAGTCTGGGTTTCATGGTCTTCACCTTAGAGTTGGATAAAGAGTAAGTCGTCTGCGGTGGTTGTGGTTTCCAGTGCGGTGCCGAACCTGCGGTTGTAGTAAACGGTGTAGGTGCCTGAGCCAGCTTCGTTTACAGCTTGATCAGTTAACTCTAAAACGCATTTTGAACTGTCAGCAGCGTAAACGGCTTTGCCCCGACCTATGGCTCCGCCTGCTTTAACTTTGACTCTTCCACGCAATAAAACTGGGCATTGAGCGGCAATGGTGGCGCTTTTAACGGCTATGCCTATGCAGTTTTGAGCGGCTGCTGCGGGGGAAACCTTGTGGTCAGAGCTAAAGTAAACTGGGTCACCCTTGGTTACTGCGGCTTCAGCTTCAAAAGACTCGATTAAGGCGTTGGGGTCGTCTGTTTCACCTATAGCCATCCAGCTTTTTCCTGTTAAATCAGTCATAATTCATCTTCTCTTTCATTTTCCATCGTTTTCGCCGAGTTCATCCTCAGTTACTTCCGGTCAACTGTGTGACTGTCCTGCAAACTGCGGAGTTTCAAAAGAACCCTGTTTAGCTCCTGGCACATTCGCTGGGGTCCAAGGCTCCAACTGCGCTGAACCAGATGGCTGGGCAGCACTTCCTCAATCAACTTTACTGCCTGGCTCACGGGAATTGTGGGTTCAACGGGTTTTTTGATTAAACTTTCCGAAACAACGCTGCTGCTTTGAGGTTTGGTGCTTGAAACGGGGGTCATGTAGCTTGGGTGAAGCTGGAGCCAATCTTGGATTTTGTTTTGGTCCCACATTTTCTCTTTCGAGAAGTAAATTGCTTGGGTGCGCTGGAGTTCTGGTTGGTCTTTGGGTTTTCCCATTATGGCTAAAACGCCGTTTTCTCGGTCAAGCCAGAGGGTGCTGAAGTGTTCAGACATAAACGCGGCGGTATCTTGGTAGAATCCGAGCGTGTACTCGCCAGTTAATATGGGTTCGAACGCTTGCTCTTTGACCTGGAGTTTTTCTAGGATTTGGATGTTGGTTTCCGCTATTCCTGGAACCGCAACCAAACTCATCTCCGCATTGTACAATCCATGGGGAACTTTTCCGTTGACTAAGTCGACTGTCTGGTAGTCTGCGCCGACGCTCACATGCCTGATTAACCCGTTGCGGATTTTAGCGGCAGTGTCCTCATCGAAGATTTCTGCCACATAAAGCAAGTTTTGGCCATCCCACTCGGTCTTAGTTACCTTGCCCACAGCATCTTGAGCGGTAACATGCTCCAAATAGACTGGCGCATCGACAAGCTTGCCGGCAAAAGCCTGCAGTTCCTCAGGAGTGTAAATGTTAAAGTTACGGCTCATCCCAGTAGTCATGGCTAAACCCCGAATCCTAAGGGGCTTGTCCATTATTTTCTCGGCAATAACGAATGGTAAAACCGCGTAAACGTGCTCTTGAGCTGGAGCAGAGTGCTTGTTAAACCATTCTTTGGCCCTCTCAACTGTCCAGCCCTTATCTTTAGAGAACAGGTAGCTTTGGATTTCCATAGTTTGCTTGCCTTTTGGTTTGCCTACTATGGCTTGGATTCCTTCTTTCTCGTTTACTGCGACTGTTTTTTGGGTGCCTTGTTGGAACTCTTCAGGGCTTCTGTGCCCGCTTCGAACAATTTTTTCTGTTTCTTCCCACGACATTTCCTATACCTCACACGACTAACACCCAGCTAATATACAACCAAAGTGAAAAGGCGAATTGTACAACCTGTTGGACCGTGCGAGGGGTAACCTGAGACCATCCTGATGGGTCGTTTAGGGGGAAAGCGAATGGTTAGGAAATGTGTAGTTAAAGTCGTGTTAAGCAAAGAGCAAAGGGAAATACTAGTTGAATTGTCAACGAGATTGGGTACCAGTGAGAGTGAAGCTATGCGGATGGCTTTGATGGATTACGTTAAAGAGGTGAGTTTGATGACGGAAACTCTCCATCGCAGGAAAAACCAATTCAAAGATGGTGAATGCAAAGCTAACTAGCCGTTGCAAGAGCGCATAGTATGATGGAAACATTTAAGTCAACCTTCCACCTTTAACAACACGAAAAATAAGGAAAGTTTTTCCGAATTTTCACATCATGGAGTAATTTAATGTCTCAAAGAACAAATGTAACAGAAATAAAATGCAGTGACTGCGGCAAAACCGCCACTGTTCCCTTCAAACCAACAGCAGGAAAACCAGTATATTGTAGAGAATGCTTAGCTAAACACAGCACCCCACGAGGTACCGAACGTAAGGGTTCGAGCGCTGAGTCTAACGAAAAGCAAGCATGGTCCAGACGAAGAACCGACTGGAAATAGTTAAACTAAAAAAACAATTAATTTTTTAAAATTATTTTATCTAACGGCTGCTGCTGTTGCCAATTGTTGCTTGAGGCTGTCAGCAGAGCTTGAGAGTACATTAAGAATACCGTTCTTCCCAAGCCGCAGTTGCCTCTCGCCCCTAAAAACGCATACCTGTGCATTCTTTAATTCGATGTTGTCTCCTACAGCGATTGTGCCTATTTGTCCTTCCCAGAGGCAGAGTTTGGTTTTTCCAGTGTCATCTCCAACCAAAGCATTGACTACCATGACTGTGTTACCGAATTGTGTGTGAACTTGCGCTGGTTTAGGAATCTCTATAACTTCAGCTTTCAAGTTAACCCGTTTCATGCCTGCCCTTAAATCATGGATTGAAGTGTAGATTGATTCGGTGTTTTGTTTAGCGATTTTTTTGCGAATCTTATCCGTGTTCATCCAACTCTCGAAGGGGTTATCTTTCCTTAAAAGGAACTCTTCGCCAACACGGAATTGGGCGACAACGCTGCTGTCTTTTGTTATTAGAAAAATTGTTTCACCCTTTACTTTGCCGCGGTATTCTACTGTAAGGTTGCCGCAAACAGCTTTCTCGTTGTTTCTTGCTGAGATTAAGGCTTGAAAGACTTCGTTAGGATAAATGTTATATTTTACCGAAAGAAGCGCAAGATGCTCGCCTAGTGTTGATTTTTTCTGTCTCAAATTACCCCTCTCAAATTATAGTTAAAGTTACGAGAAAAAGCTACCTGCAAGGTGCTACTTCATACTTTTTCTCAATTACCCGAATATTTACCTAATAATACAATGTTACCTATATTAGGTTGACGATGAAAAATAGTGCTTCCCTTAATTCTTGGCTAAACCCATTTAATCACAGTTAATCGCCTTTAAACAACAGAAAACGTCGCTAAAACTTGTTGCTTAACGTGGTTTCGATGGTTAATCAGGAATGATAAAGCACTCAATTTATAAGCATCGACGATAAGTTAGATGGTACTGTGTAAAAGAGACTTTTGCACAGCCAAAGTAGTAGGAGTTGAAATAGCGAATGTATAATAACAAAGAGATGCACAAGGCAACTTGCGCTGACTGCGGAAAAGAATGTGAAGTTCCTTTCAAGCCAGACGGTACAAGGCCAGTTTACTGCCGAGAGTGCTACTCAAAACGAAGACCACCACGAAGATACTAAGCGTATAGCTAAGCATCTTTACAATCTTTAACTATTTTCTTTTTTATTTTTATTATTTTAAAAAACCTGAGCTCCCCAAACCCGGGATGGCGTTAAGTCCATACTTTACTGAGAAAAAATTTTAAAATGTTAATATAAATTTAAGGAACGAGCAAAAAACTCGTTTATTCAGGGTGCGCTTAGGATTTTTGTTCTGATCCTGTTCGTTTCTTGTTATCGGTGTAATCTTTCTTTCCGGACTTCTTTCTAAGGGTGCAATTTAGCCTGACTGATGACTTGCATCTACGGCAATTTTTAACTAAACCTGCTCTTAACATACACAAAGCTATTTACCTCTTTTTAATTTTTTGAAAAGAATCCGTTATTCAATTAGGTTATCCAAGAGGATAAAAGAAACTCTTCAACCATGAGTGTAGCCGCATACTTATAAAGGAATGGATAAAAAAAGCTTTTTTGAAAAATGGAATAAATTCCAAGCCGATTTTTAATTAATAAGTCATTAAAAATTTTATAATTGGAAAATATCTTAAAACACGGGAAAAAACCTCTCAAAGGTAAGCTATGCTAATATACCCCCCGCCTTCCTTAATGTGTTATAAGGTTAGAATTCTTTAGAGGAAGAGTTAGACCGCTTATACGCTTTTTCTCAAAATTATTCTGATTAATATTATTGGCGTAAGCCAAATAGGTGTAAAAAATGGGTAAACGAAAAATTACAAACGAGGGCAGCCTCGACAGCATGGTCCTACCTTCCTCAAACGACGTATTAGGTGTGGCGGTTAAGATGCTTGGTGCAGAACGAATTACGGTTAAATGCCAAGATGGTAAAGAACGATTATGTAGAGTTCGCGGCAAACTAAAAAGGCGAGTTTGGATTAGAGAGGGCGACATTGTTTTGGTTTCACCGTGGGATTTCCAAGCGGATACTAGGGGAGACATTTTCTGGCGTTACCGCAAAAACCAATCCGATTGGTTAAGAAGCCACAACTATCTCAAAATGGAATAAGGAGGAAAAGCTATTATTCTAAAATGTACCGAATGCGGAAACACCTTCAAACGGGATGGCCTAAAAGATGGCGAGGTAGTGGCTTGTCCAATTTGCGAAGCTGACTACCAGGTAATAGTTAAAGATGGAAAAATCGAAATAATCGAATACGTCTATGAAGGCCCCGACGTAGGCGAATTATAAAAACAGTTTTTTATTAAAAATTTTTTATTATTTTAAAAAAATAAAAATAATTTAGCTTTTTAGTTCAACAATTGAACCTATAGCTTGGCCCGGAACCCCGCGTACAAACCTTACTCTAACCATGCCGTTCTTGCCGTGTGGACCCCTAATTTTTCCAACAAGCTTGGTAGTTCCATTTGTCCAAGTAACTTTTTGTCCAACTAGCTTGCTTGCTAGAGATGCAGAATTAACGTTTTCGAATTCAATTAAGCATTCATTTGAGGTTTGTTCCCTAATTCCAGTGCGGTAATTAGTTATTCTTCCATGAACTTTTTGAGCCAAAATATTCACCGTTTAAGCCTCCCATTTTAAGGCGTGCTTGCTTTTAAAGCTGTGCTATTCAGCCTTGAGGAACCTTGTATTTTCTTAACAGTGGATAAGCTAATGGTTAAAACTTTTATTGGCTATAACTGATTTAATAATGCCAGGAGACGATGCTTAAATGAAACAATTTCTCATTACACCCTCAGCAGGTAAACGGTTAATAGCCAAAGCCCTAGCAACCCACCCAACAATCCAGAACGTACTAAAAAACGGCACTTTGGTGATTGTTGCAGGGACGACAAACGGATACGTGGCTGAAGAGGTGCTAAAAAATCTTGGAGTGAGCGGTTTTTCGAGGAAGCGTTTTTTTCGAGGAATAACCATGCCTCCTAACAAAACAGTAACCGTGGAGGGGCGTTTGGCTGACGAGAGCCAGTTCTCAGGCGACGTCGTGATAGTGAAGGGTGTTTGGCAGAAGGGCAAAACCATAGTTGACGTTGTTGGCTCCCTTAGGGAAGGGGATGTTATCTTAAAGGGCGCCAATGCATTGGATTTAACTCGAAAACAAGCCGCCCTCCTTATCGGTCACCCAAAAGCTGGAACCATAGGCTTAGCACTGCCAGCCGTTGCGGGACGCCGAGTAAAACTGATGATACCTGTAGGTTTAGAGAAACGTGTAACCGAAGATTTGTATGTTTTAGCAGAAAAACTAAACGCGCCTGGCGCAAGTGGCTATCGCTTTCTGCCTATTCCTGGTGAAGTGTTCACTGAGCTTGAAGCGCTTAAACTCTTAACAGGCGCAGAGGCTGAATTGATTGCGGGTGGCGGCGTTTGCGGTGCAGAAGGTTCATGCTGGATAGCTGTCACTGGTACAAAAGGGCAGGAGGAAGCCGCTGAAGCGATTTTTGCCTCAGTGACTAACGAACCCGCCTTTAGCATAGAAAACCTTTAGGCAAGTCTATTCTTGGCCATGGTGCATCATCATGCCCATGCCGAGGCCCTGCTTTCTTCTCTCGCCCATATTCTTTCTCCAAATATCCGCACCCTGCGCAGCTAAATCCATCATCATATCAATGTCTTGCCTAACTAGTTCCATTACGGGCTGGTTTAACTCCATTTCGAAAGTAAATTTTACTTTGCCGCTTTTCTCTTCTACCATAAAAATTTCACCTCCAAAACACAAAACGTAACCAAAAATCGGGCGTTACTCTGTTAATATGGTTAATTAGGGCTTTTTTAAATATACGTGGCTGTGCCAGCACTACAACATTAACTTTTTATCTAGTGCTCCAGTACCGCGCTAACTCTGCTAGCGCTTCTTCAAACAAGTAGTCCTTCGGCATCACATCAACTTTTACATCCATTTCCTTTAGAGCTTCAGCGGTCGTGGGACCAATAGCCACAGTCGTCACTTTTTCATTTATTATTTTACGGAGGTTTTCCATGGGTGCCTTTTCAGAAAGCATTTTGAAAATATTCTTGGCGCTCAATCCGCTACCAAAAACGATTGCGTCAATCTTTCCAGAGGTTAAATCCTCATAGAACTTGGCTTTTAGTTTCTCGTCCACTGGCAATCCTGACTCATAAACGTAAATTTCCTCCACGTCAGCGCCCATTTCCTTGAGCTTCTCGGTTAAGGTTGGTGTTGCGTTGCTTGTTCTTGGGATGCGTATTTTTTTGCCCGAAATGTCTTTGCCTTGTAGGCACTTGATTAACCCTTCAGAACTATACTTGGTTGGCACCATGTCCACGTGTACTTGGTTTTCTTTGAGTGCCTCAGCGGTTCGTGGACCAACAGCAATAACAAACGTTCTACCCAAACCCTCTTTCAACTCGCCAGTTTGCTTTAGGGTCTGGGCGGCGCCAAACAGGTATTTCACGCCATTAGTGCTCATTAAAATGACGTAATCAACTTGCCCCTTTTGGAGTTCAGTGATGAATTTTTTTATCGGCTTAAAGTTGCTTAAGCCCTTGATTTCTATGGCTGGAATATAGTAGGGTACGCCGCCTTTTTCGGTGATTAGTTTGCCTGCTTCTTCCGCTTGCCCTGCGGGGCGTGTTATGGCGACTGTTTTGCCTTTTAGGATAGGGGCTTTTTGAACCATGCCAGTTTCCTGCCTAAATTTGCCACTTCGCCGATGACGATGACTGCTGGAGGCTTGATTTGTTTTTCCTCAGCTTCTTTGACTATGGTGCCTAATTTGCCGATGAGGGTTCTTTGGTTTGGGTAAGTTCCAGATTCCACGATGGCTACTGGCTTATCGGCGCTTACGCCGCCTTCCAGTAACTTGCAGACTATGCCGTCGAGTGATTCTACGCCCATCAAAATAACCATTGTATCCACCGCGTCGGCTATTTTCACCCAGTCGATCACTTTCTCAGAATCGCCAGCGCGGTGGCCTGTGATGATGGCAACTGAAGCCGCGTAATCCCGATGCGTTAACGGTATGCCCGCGTAAGCTGGAGCCACAACGGCTGAGCTGACACCGGGTACCACTTCAAACTCGATGCCCTTTTCCACCAAGGCTTCGGCTTCTTCGCCGCCCCTGCCGAAAATGAATGGGTCGCCGCCCTTGAGCCGCACGATTTTGCCGCCGCCTTGGGCTTTCTCGATTATCAACTCAGTAATCTTGTCCTGTGGAACCTCATGCTTGCCTGTCCGTTTGCCAACATAAATCTTCTCTGCCTTCGCTGGCGCCAAGTTGAGGATTAATTCGCCGACAAGCCTGTCGTAGATTACTACGTCCGCTTCTTTGAGCAACTCCACCGCTTTCACAGTGAGCAGTTTAGGGTCGCCCGGTCCAGCACCAACAAGGTAAACTTTACCATACGCCATACTTTTCTCTCCACTCCTTCTCAAACTCTTGGGCACCTTGCTTAATGAGGTCTTCGCCCACTTTATTGCCTAACATTTCTGCTTCTGCTAATGTGCCTTTTGCGGTTGCGCTGATTTTCTTGCGAGTGTTAAGCGAGAAGATGCAGCCGAAAAGCGACAGGTTGTTGCCGTTTGCGTGTCCGACGGCGCCTATTGGCACGCGGCAGCCGCCCTCCAGCTTAAGCACCAAGCTCCGTTCCGCGGTAATTTCAGCTCGTGTTGCCTTATCTTCCACTGACCGCAAAAGTTCTATGATGTCCGAGTTGCCTTCTTTTGCGACAATTGCTATTGCGCCTTGTCCTGCGGCTGAGGGGAACTGCTCCAGCGGTAAGCGTTCCGTTATTTCGTTTGTTATGTTCATTCTCTCCAAACCAGCCTCGGCGATTACGATGCCAGCTAACTCGCCCTTCCTAACCTTGCCGATTCTGGTGTCAACGTTGCCTCTGATGGGTTCCACTTCCAAGTCTGGGCGAATGAATTTGATTTCAGCAAGCCTTCGCAAGCTGCCAGTTCCGACGACGGCGCCTTTCGGTAATGCGTTGAGGGATATTTTGTCTTTGGAAATGAACACATCGCATTGCGAATCACGTTTAGGAATTGCTGCTATGACTGTGCCTGTTTGCTGCTCAACGATGGGTACATCCTTTAAGCTGTGAACAGCCAAGTCCACTTCGCCGCTGACGACTTGCTGGTCGATTTCTTTCTCAAAGATGCCCTTGCAATCGATGCTGAAGAGGGGTTTGCCGTGTTCTTTGTCGCCTAAAGTCTTGATTACTTTCAGCTTAAAATCAACGTTTGGGCATGCTTGCTTGATTTGTGTTAGGACGCGGTTTGTTTGGGCAAGTGCAAGTTTGCTTCCTCGGGTGCCAACAGTTAGAATCATTTTGTTTTGCGCTCCTTGGATGCTGCCTCGAGGGCTTTATCAAAAGCGTTTATCGTAAACTTCAGGTCTTCTTCCGAATGAGCGGTTGATACGAAGCAGGTTTCATATTGCGATGGCGGAATAAACACGCCCTGCCGAAGCAGCTCATGGAAGTACGCAGTAAACATCTGCGCGTCAGAGTGTTTGGCGCAGGCATAATCGGTGACTTGCTCTTTGGTGAAGAATATTTGGTAGAGCGAAGCGATATTGTACACTTGCGCTGACACCTTATGCGACGCGGCTAGGTCGGAGAGGGCTTTTTTGAGTTCCAAGCATTTCTTTTCCAAATTGGGGTAGATTTGGTTTTTCTTTTGGCTCAGAATGCTCAGGATGGTGAAGCCTGCGGTTGCTGAGACTGGGTTGCCGCTGAAAGTTCCCGCTTGATACACCTTGCCGACGGGCGAGATGGTTTGCATGATTTCTTTTTTGCCGCCAAACGCTGCCAGCGGGAAGCCTCCGCCAAGCACCTTGCCAAGCGTCGCCATGTCGGGCTTTATGTTGAAGTGTTCTTGGGCGCCGCCTAAAGCCAAACGGAAGCCTGTAATGATTTCATCAAAAATCAAAACGGAGCCATAATCGCTTGTAACTTTTCTCAGGTAACTCAAATAGTCTTTTTTGGGCAAAATTAAGCCAACGTTCGCCAACACAGGCTCAACAATAACCGTGGCAATATCGCTTCCTTCACTCTTAAACGCAACTTCTAAGGCTTCAACGTCGTTGTATGGCAGAACAATCGTGTTCCGAGTGGTCTCCTCAGGGATGCCAAGCGAGTTCGGTGCGCCAAAGGAAGTTGCTCCCGATCCAGCCTTCACGAGAACGCTGTCGTGGGAACCGTGGAAGCACCCCTCAAACTTTACGATTTTCTTTCGCCCCGTGTAGCCTCTTGCCGCTCGAATCGCGTGCATCGTCGCTTCAGTACCAGAGTTCACCAATCGCAACATTTCCATGCAGGGCGACGCTTTCTGAATAAGTTCAGCAAATTCTACTTCCCGCTCAGTGGGAGCACCGTAGAGCGTGCCTTTTGCAAGTTGGTTTTTTACTGCTTCCATGATTTCTGGGTAAGCATGCCCCAAAAGCAACGCGCCATAAGCCATACAATAATCAACGTATGCTTTGCTGTCGGCATCGTACATTTTTGAGCCTTGGGCGCATTCCACAAAGAATGGGTAGGGTTCGAAGGCTCGGACGGGGCTGTTTACGCCGCCTGGCAGGATTTTTTTGGCTCTCTCAAAGAGCGTTTTTGATTTGCTGGTGTTCAAGGTTGGTTCAACCATACTTTTGCGTCTTTGGCATGGTAGGTTATGATTAGGTCGGCGCCTGAGCGTTTGATGCCTGTTAGGATTTCGCGGGTTACGGTTTTTTCGTCTATCCAGCCGTTTTGGGCTGCTGCTTTGACCATTGAGTATTCGCCGCTGACGTTGTAGGCGACGATGGGCACGTTAAAGGTTGCCTTCGCAAGAGCAATGATGTCTAAGTAAGCTAAGGCGGGTTTTACCATTATCATGTCGGCGCCTTCGTTAATGTCCAATTCAATCTCGCGCAATGCCTCTTGCTGGCTGCCTTGGCTCATCTGGTAGCTTCTGCGGTTCCCAAACTTCGGCGTAGACTCAGCCGCCTCCCTAAATGGACCGTAAAAGCCAGACGCGTACTTTGCCGAATAAGCAATAATCGGCACCTGCTCAAACCCTGCATCATCCAACGCTTCTCGGATAGCGCCGACTTGCCCATCCATCATGGCTGAAGGCGCCACAATATCCATGCCTGCTTCTGCTTGGCTGACCGCTACTTTACCGAGCACCTCGAGGGTTTGGTCGTTTTGGACTTCGCCGTCTTTAACTAAACCGCAGTGTCCATGGCTCATGTACTCGCACAGGCAAACGTCGCCAATGACGACAAGTTCCTCTTTGAAGGCTTTTTTTAATTCACGGGTTGCCTTTTGGACAACGCCGTCCTTAGCAAAAGCGCTGGTGCCCGCTTCGTCTTTTTTAGCTGGGATGCCGAAGAGAAGCACGCTTTTCACGCCTTGCTCGAGAGCTTGTTTTCCTTCAGCAGCTACCTGTGCAACTGGCAATCTGCTGTAACCGGGCATGGATTCGATGGCGACTGGTTTTTTGATGCCCTCGTCAACGAAGATTGGGTAGATTAGGTTGCTTGGTTGCAGGTTCACCTGGTTTAGCATGTCTCGCATGGCAACGGTTCTGCGTAGTCTTCTCATTCTTACGGTTGGAAAACTCATTTTTGTTTCTCCTTTACGAGTTTTAGCGCCATTTTTTCAGCTTCTTGAAGCTTGCCTTCTCTTAAGGCTTGTTTGATGTTATCGTTATTAAGTATCTCGTATAACAACTTGCTTTTAACTTTCGAGTCAGAAACCTGCGGTTTTAGGATACTGCGTATTTTGGCTTGCAGTTCTATCTCAAGCAGGTCCTCGGGCGTAACCAGTTTTTCTATCCTTTGCCTAAGCACCCTTGCCATCGCTGGGCTCTTGCCCCCCGTGGAAACCGCGATTTTGACATCGCCGACTTTGGCTACTGCTGGCAGTATGAAATCGCTGAGGGCTGGGTTATCAACAGAATAAACCATGCATCCAGCAGATTTTGCGGCTTTAACCAAATCAACGTTAAGTTTGGGGTCGTTTGTCACTGCCAAAAGCACATCTGGCTTAGGATTAAGACTACCAACAAACGATTCGGTATCCTTAATATCGGTCTTGAGTAAAGCAACCTTTTTGTCTTCGCCAAGTTTCTGGATGCTGCTTGAAAACTCTTTACTGATGACCCAGATTTTCGCGCCAGAATCAACAAAGCTTTGGGTTTTGCGGTAAGCCTCCGCGCCTCCGCCGACTACTATAACGGTTTTTCCGTCAAGCTTGAGGTCTAAGAGCAACTTTTTGGTTTGCCACCTTCAGAAGCGTTAAGGCTATAATTGGTTAATAAATTTTTGAATTTTTCCATAAACGCGACGTAATCCACTTTAACCTGCATGGGTGCAGAAGCAACCTTAGCCAACAAATCCAGATCAATGTAGTGTTCAACTGCATCAATTGCTTGGGCTCCAAAATCCTCATATCGTATTTCGATTTCTGGAATCATGCCTCTGCCTTCCAAATCCAAACGCGGCACCATACCCAACAATTCAATGCCAGCATTCTGGAACGCCTTTTTCATTGTTTGTTTTATTTCGTCAGTTATGTAGCTGACGCGTAACTTGTTTAAGATTACGCCTGTGGTATTTACTCCGAGGCGCTTTAGGATGTTAACATAGTTTAGGGTGTTGATTAATGCACCTTCGATGCCTTCCTTGTCACAGCCCACGACTACAACCGTGGATGCACCTAAAGCAGCGGCAACTTCAGCTGTCGACATTGGTCTTTTGTAGTTATCATTGAGTAATCCAGTGAATGCGCTCATGGCGCCCTCAACGAGCAGAAAATTGTATTTTTTGGCTGCTTCTTCGACGGCTTGCTCTAGGGGTGTCCAGCCGCTTTCCCCAATCTTAATCGACGAATATTCCTTGATTGGTTCTTTGATGAGGTAGAGTGATGACACTGCATCGCGTATGTCTCCGCCGACCTTAATGATGCCGACTCTGTAGCCTCTCTTCTTTAGGGCGCCAGCTATGCCTGTTACTATGAAGGTTTTTCCTGAACCGCTTCCAGTCGCCGTTACCATCAGCAAACGCGGTGCTTTCTGGTCGATTGGGGCTTGTTGGCGGATGTTGGTTGCAACTCCGATTTCGCCCTTGATTTGCTCTAAAAGCTTTGCGTTCGCCTGCCTTATCGAGTCCAGTTCAACTGCGTTTATGTTGAGTGATTTGGTGATGCTCTCCAGAATAGTCGGGTTCTGGTCCAGTAGCGCATGGATAAAAACGCCCACGACGTTGCCCTCCTTGTTGGCTACTCCCGAAATCAAGTCTTGAGGGTCATTCTTGTAATTGACGCGTTTAGCATGTGTGATAATGATGGGTCTCGCGTCTTTGTGAAGCACAATTTTGCCATAGGTATGGCAGTGGAAGCCCGAAACTTCTTTGCCAATTTCTTGGGTGATGAAACTTTTGTCAACCACGTCAGCTTTTACGCGGTCAGTGCATACCAGCGGCTTGAATTCGGCATCCAGCAAACCCAAGCCTTCCCGTGTAATGGGAATGGTTGAGAGACGCCCAACATCGGTTTCTTTTGCAAGAACCTGGAAACCTGAGCAAACCCCAAGCACAAACTTGCCCGATTCCGCCATCTTTATTATTTCACGGGTTACTTTGTCGTTGACGCTTTGGGATTCAACAAGGCTTCCGCCTGGAATGATTAACATGTCAAGAACTTCAGAAGCTGGCTTGCCGTCCACGAGCGCGTCGGAGCAAAATAGGTCGGTTGGCAGGTTTCCGAAGTCTTCAAAGCATGGAAGAGCCCCTGGAAGGTAAACCAAACCGATTCTGTGACGTAATTCCATCCCAAAGAACCCTGACGGGTATTTACGGTAAACCTTATATTTAAGCCGCATGGTTTATCCATCCATGCTTTCCTCGGCAAAGATAGACCACGTCATAAACGTTAGAATAACGCATAAAACAGCTCGAGTGCCACTCATGGAGGCTGTAGCGTTCAAAGAGAAGGAAAAATCGCTTGCCGAGATTCGAGCTCTTGAAAACGTGGAAGAGTGCCTAATTCTACAAACATGCAACCGCATAGAACTTTTCATTGTAACCGAAGCGGCTGAAAAGACAGCTGAGTTGGCTAAAAATTATTTGGCAAACAGAGCCCAATCGAACGCTGAGGAAGCATACAAAGCCGTGGAAACCTCCATAGACAACGACACCTTCAACCACCTGCTCAGAGTCACTTCTGGCTTAGAATCCATGGTTATCGGCGAAGACCAAGTCCTAAACCAAGTCTGGGACGCCTACCTGGAAGCTGAAAAAGCCAAAACCCTCGGACCAATCCTCAAACACCTGTTTAACCGTGCCATGACCGTTGGCAGGCGAGTCAGGAACGAGACAGGCATCAACAAAGGCGCCGTTTCAATCGGCTCCGCAGCCGTTGAATTAGCCGTAAATTTGCTCGGTACTTTGGAGGATAAGAAAATCCTCGTCATGGGCGCTGGCGAAATAGGAACCCTCGTCGCAAAAGCCTTAGCCCGACGATGCCTTAGCCCGATTTTTATTGCTAACCGAACCTATGCCCGAGCAGTAAAACTTGCCGAAGATCTCTCTGGGCAAGCGGTGAAGTTTAACCAGTTTGAAGAAGTACTAGTCGACGCTGATGTAGTGATTTGCTCCACTGCGGCGCCCCATTACCTGTTAACCAAGGACATTGTTTCCAAGTTAATGAGTCAACGCGTAAACACGAGTGACATAGTAATTATTGACATTTCTAACCCTCGCAACGTTGAGAAAGCGGTGCAGGAAGTCGCGGCCACAAAACTCTACAACATCGACGATTTGCAGTTAATTGCAGAGAAAAATAAGCAAGAACGTGAAAAAAGCATAGAGAAAGCCGTCAAAATCTTAGGAGAGGAGCTCGTAATCCTAAACGATGACATGAAAAGCTTCTCGGTTCGCTTAATCATTTCTTCGCTGCTTTCCCGCGCTGAAGACGTTCGGCAAAAAGAACTCGCAACAGCCCTTAATATGCTGGGCAACGTTGATGAGAGGCAAAAGCGAATACTGGACGATTTAACTTCTATTTTGCTTAAGCAAACGTTTATTCCTATTGTTGAGAACTTGAGGTTAGCCGCCAAGAAAGGTGATAAAGAAGTCATCGATATGGCGGTTAAATTGTTCGAGAAAACGGAGAAAAAATAACTTGGCAAAGGCGGCGTTGGATAAAGTAGGTTTAATTTTGATTGGGCATGGAAGCAAACTGCCCCATAATCGAGAAAACCTCGAAAAACTAGCAGATATTCTGCGTAAACGCTCCAAGTTCCAGACCGTAGAAATAGCCTTCATGATTCGAGATACGCCAACCATTCCCGAAGCAATAGACGCTATGGCCAAAAAGGGTGCATCAAAAATCGTTTTGGTTCCAGCTTTCCTCGCTCCAGGCGTCCACACAACGCAAGAAATTCCCGAGTTGATTGGCGTGAAGGAGAAAGAGCCCCAGCTTAAGGCACGTGGAATCGAGTTGGTTTACGGTGAACCGTTGGGCAGTGACGAGCGCATAGCTGACATCCTAGAAGAAAAAGCCCTAAAAGCCCTAGGGCAAGAAGTTAAGAAGGACAGCGAAGTTGTTGACGCTTACTCCGTTGCCGCGGCAGGCAGGATTGTCGATAAGAGCATGAAGCTAATCAGGGAAGCAATCGGCGCCGACCTAGCAAAGGTGCCCAAAGACCAAGTTCCGATTATCGAACGGGTAGTTCACACAACAGCAGACCCAGAATTCGCAAAACTGCTAGTTATCAGTGACGACGCGGTTAAGGCAGGCGTAGCAGCGATTAAAGCAGGCGCCAAAATAGTCACCGACGTAAAAATGGTCAAAGCAGGCATCAACGACGCTCGACTCAAAAAGTTCGGCGGAAAAGTCGCCACCTACATGAACGACGAACGCGCCATGGAATTGGCGAAAGCGGAGTCGTTGACGCGGTCGGCTGCTGCCATGCGGCTTGCCATAAAGGACGGTTTAGACGGCGCCATCATACTCATTGGTAATGCTCCGACTGCAGCCGTTGAGCTGGCAGAGCAGGTAAAGAAGGGCGCAGTTAAGCCAGCGTTAATCGTCGCTGTACCCGTGGGTTACGTGGGCGCTGCAGAATCCAAAGAAATCGTCGCAAAACTACCCGTTCCATTCATTATCACAAGAGGACGCAAAGGAGGCAGCACCATTGCAGTAGCTGTCTTCAACGCGTTGCTCTCCATGGCTGAAGGTAAACGTTACGGCTAAGGTGGCATTGGTTGGCTCGGTTTTTGAAGTATGGCATAACAACAGGTGCGACCGCGGCAGCAGCAGCCAAAGCCGCAGTAATCGCAGCACTTACGGAGCCTGTTGACCGAGTAGTTATCCCAACTCCGATTGGTCTGCGTTTTGAGGTGCCAGTGAAATCCAGCAAAAAACTCGCCGAAGACACGGCAGAAGCGGTTGTCGTTAAGGACGCGGGACAAGATATCGACGCCACAGACAAAATGGAAATAACCGCCACCATAAAACTGACAAACGACGGCAAAGTCACCATCAAAAGCGGAAAGGGCATAGGCAAAGTCACAAAGCCAGGTTTGCAAGTGCCCATCGGCGAAGGCGCAATCAACCCTGTTCCCCGAAGCATGATAACCGAAGCCGTCAAAGAAGCATTGCCCGCTGGCAGAGGCGTTGAAGTCACGATTAGTGCGCCTGAAGGAGAAATAATCGCTAAAAAAACCATGAACGCAAAGCTAGGCATACTCAACGGCGTATCCATTTTGGGCACAACAGGAGTGGTTAAGCCGCTGTCTTTGGAAGCGTGCAGGCGTTCGCTGGTTCCCCAAATCGACGTTGCCTTAGCTCGTGGATACAAACGAATATTCTTCGTTCCGGGAAACATTGGTGAGCGAATCGCTAAGCAGCAGTTCAATGCGCCTGAAGATGCGATAGTTCAAACTGGCGATTTTGTCGGTTACATGCTTGATAAAGCCGTTGAAAAAGGCGTCAAAGAAATCATTCTTCTAGGTCACTCGGGCAAACTGGTGAAGTTGGCGGCTAACATCTTCAACACGCACCACAAGGTGGGAGATGCACGCAACGAAGTCATCGCATCTTATGCTGGCGCTGTCGGAGCCGACACCAAAACCATCAACGCAGTATTAGCGGCTAACACTTCCGACGAAGCCTCAGAAATCCTAAAGAACGCTGGCTTGTTGGAGCCTGCTTATGAGAGGATTGCCAAGCGGGTTAACCAGCGAGTAAGCGACAGAGTCGAAAATAAAATTAAGATAAGCGTCGTAATCGTTTCCATGGATGGCAAAGTCCTTGGAATGGACGAGAACGCTAGGTGCAACAAGCCTTGGCTAAAATTAACATAGTCGGCGTCGGACCCGGTTCACCAGATTACGTTACGCCAGCAGCAAGAAAAACCGTGGCGCAAGCCGAGGTTGTTATTGGGGCTCAAAGAAGCCTAAACCTTTTCGCTTCTGAAGTTAAAGGGGAAACGATGGTTTTAACCGCTAAAAACCTAAACGATGCCCTAAAACATGCGGTTGAATCGGTTAAGAAGGGCAAAAACGTGGCTTTGCTGTCCACCGGTGACCCAGGCTTCTCAGGACTTTTGTATACCGTTCTCAAAAGTGGCATGATTAAAGCATCCGAGATTAACGTTGTACCGGGCGTAAGCTCAATTCAAGCATGCGCTGCCCGCTTAGCCATAAGCTGGGATACCGCGTGCTTGTTTACTTTTCATGAAGGCAACGTAACGGCTGAAGAGAAAAACCAGTTAGCTTCATGCATTAAAAACGGCAAAGACGCCATGCTTCTTCCAGACTCAAGAGCATTCTCGCCCAAAAACATCGCCGATTTCCTAATCGACGCGGGCGTAGACAAGAAAACCCCCGTTTACGTCTGCGAGAATCTAACGCTGGATGACGAAAAGGTTACTTCAAGCAGTTTAGAGCAAGTTTCGCAGCAGACCTTTCGACCTTTATGCGTAATGGTTATCAAATCAAACCGCCAAGTAAAACAGCAAAAGTGAATCTTAATGGCTAAAAAATGGATCTACAAAACCCCCGGAATACCAGACGACCTGTTCAATCAGAGCGATGAGGTTCCTGGACCAACCAAAGAGGAAATCCGAGTGGTAACCATTTCCAAAGCACGCTTGCGTGAAGGGGATGTTGTTATTGATGTTGGTTGCGGTACTGGAGGTTTGACGGTTGAGGCTGCGCTTCAGGTTGCGCCTAAAGGCAAGGTTTACGCCATTGATGAGGACGAAGCGGCAATCGAGTTAACCAAGAGCAATGTCGGGAAGTTCGGGGTTGAAGGCAACGTGGTTGTTGCCAGCGGCGAAGCGCCCGCCGCATTGCAAAGCCTTCCAAAAGCTGATGCTGTCATGATTGGCGGGGGCGGCGTAGCCTTAAGAGAAATACTGCGCGCATCTAATGATAAGCTGAAGGCAAACGGCAGAATAGTCATAAACGCCATCCTACTGGAAACCGCCACCACCGCGATAGCTGAACTGAAAGCGTTAAACTTCAAAGACATCGACGTCGCCGTTATTTCCGTCGCGAAGGGAAAACAAATAAACAGCGGAACTATGATGATGGCAAGAAACCCAATAACAATAGTGTCAGCGACAAAACCTTAGGTGAAAATTAATTGGCTGGAACATTCATAGGCATCGGCGTTGGTCCCGGCGACCCAGAACTAATCACGATTAAAGCAGTGAAAGCCCTCAAAGCAGCGGACGTTATCTGCGTTCCAAAATCTCACGCAAATAGGCCCAGCATGGCGCTCAGCATGGTTAAACAAATCTTGGCTGAACGAGAGAAACCTGCGGAGATTCTTGAACTAGTTTTCCCCATGACCAAAGATGATCTTAACAACAGGAAACTATGGGTGGAAAACGCGGCTATAGTGGCGGAAAAGGCGAAAAAAGGTAATGTCGCCTTCATCACTTTAGGCGACCCAATGCTTTACAGTACCTTTCTTTACCTTTACGAATGCGTCAAGGAAACCTACCCGAAAATTGAGCTGGAAATCATACCTGGCGTAACCTCGGTGACTGCCGCTGCAGCAAGCTCTAAATTGCCTTTGGCGGAGAAAGAGGAAGTTGTTTCAATTATTCCATCAGATCTTGACCCAGCGCGCATCGAAGAAACTGCTAAACATGCGGATAACTTGGTGTTCATGAAGTGTGCGTTCCACATTAAAGAGTTCCTTCCGATTCTTTTGAAGGCGGGCTTTACTGAAAACTCAACCATCGCCTTAGTCAAACGTTGCACTTTGCCTGAAGAAAAAGTCCTCGTCGGCAAACTAGGAGACGTAGACAGCTGGGACATCACTGAAGATTATTTTTCAGTAGCCATAGTCAAGAAAAGTCCAGTTCCCATTCACTGGAAACAAAACGGAAACGGTGGCAAACAATGAAAAAAGTTGTCTTCATAGGTGCAGGTCCAGGCGACCCTGAACTCATCACCCTAAAAGGCAAGAAATGGCTCGAGCAAGCCGACGTCGTCATCTACGCTGGAAGCCTGTTGAACCCCGAGTACCTTAAGTACTGCAAAAAAGGCGTGGAACTGCATGACAGCGCCAAAATGAGCCTGCCCGAAGTTCAAAAAGTCATGGCTGAAGGCGTGAAGGCTGGCAAACTTGTTGCGCGAGTTCACGACGGTGACCCAAGTTTTTACGGCGCCATCCAGGAACAGATGAGTTTCTTAGACAAAGAGAGCATCGAGTACTTCCGTATTCCAGGCGTAAGTTGCCTTCAAGGTGGTGCAGCTGCATTAAACCGTGAATTGACATTGCCAAACATCTCGCAGACAGTTATTATTACTCGTCCTGAAGGCAAAACGCCCGTCCCAGAAGCCGAAAGCATCCGCAAATTAGCCACGCATCAAGCAACCATGGTCATCTTTCTTGGCACACCGCACATCGCCCGCGTCATAGAAGAACTCCAAAAGGGCGGCTACCCCAAAGACACGCCAGCCCAAGTGGTGTACAAGGCAACTTGGCCAGAACAAAAAATCGTTAAAGGCACACTCAACGACATCGTTGGTAAAGTCAAAGCGGCAGGTATAACCGAGACGGCGCTGATTTTCGTGGGAAAAGTTCTGGACCCGCAGGCGTATGATTTATCTAAGCTTTATGACCCCAAGTTCACCACGGGGTTCCGCAAAGGCGAAGAATAGATGTATGCTAAGGGCATAGCGGTTGTTGCAATTACAAGACGTGGCGTAGAGACCGCGCTGAAAATAAAAGAATCCTTAGACAAAGCTGGCTTGAATTCGACGGTTTATGCGCCCAAAAAATACAATCAAAACGGCGTTGTCACTTTAGACAAAAAATTGGCTGACTTTATCAAGGATACCTACAGCACGGTGGACGCTTTGATCGCTGTCATGGCAACGGGCATAGTTATCCGTGCAGTTGCTCCGCTTCTGGAGAGCAAACTAACTGACCCCGCAGTCGTCGGCGTAGACGCTACTGGAAAATTCGTTATCAGCTTATTGTCGGGGCATTATGGCGGCGCAAACGAGCTATCGAGAACAATCGCCAAAGGCATCGGTGCAACACCCGTAATTACCACAGCCTCAGACGTTACTGGAAAAATGAGTGTTGACGAAATCGCAAAAACCTTGCACTTGACTATCCAAAACCCCGAGAGCCTCGTCGCGGTAAACTCTGCCATAGTGAACGGTGACCGATTGATTGTTGTGTTAACTGGCGACGTCAAAATCCCAATGAATGTAATTAGCTGCTTTGAGATTAAAAAAGCCGAAAACGGCGTGCAAGCATTAGAAATCATCAACCGTTACGATGCAGGCGTAATAATCACCCTTGAACCCTTATCGATTACCAAGTTCGTTAAGCCATTCACTATCCTAAAAACCAAATACTTGGTCGTGGGGTTGGGCGCAAGAAAAGACTCAAGCGCAGACAGCATAATCGAAGCCGTGGACACAGCTCTCGAACGCGTCCATGTGCCGTTGGCGAATGTAAACCGTTTCGCCACAGTCGATATCAAGCGTAACTCTAAAGCAATGGTAGATGCCGTGGAGCGGTTGGGTGCGCCGCTTGAGTTTTTAAGCGTCGATGCACTTCGTTCATTAAATCACAGTGATCTTTCGCCTGACTCAGCGATGGTTCAGGAAAAAATCGGTGTTGGAGGAGTATGCGAACGAGCAGCCTTACTGATAGCGGGAAAAAACTCAAAACTACTACTGAAAAAAGTCAAGCTAAACGGGGTAACAGTGGCAGTAGCCGAGGGCGAATAAGCGTCGTCGGCATCGGACCCGGCAGCCTTGAGCATTTAACACCTAAAGCCCGAAGCGAAATAGAAAACGCCGACGTAGTCGTTGGTTATGGCACATACATTAAACTAATCCAATCCATCGTGAAAAAAAACGCTGAAGTGGTTTCTGGAACCATGGGGCGAGAAGTTGAACGAGCAAAAATCGCTGTAGAAAAAGCTTCTGAGGGCAAACGTGTTGTCATGGTTAGTAGCGGCGACCCAGGCGTTTACGGCATGGCAGGCATAGTTTTAGAAGTAGCTGCTATGGAGAAAACAAACGTTCCAGTTGAGATTGTTCCAGGCGTCACCGCGGCCACAGCCGCAGCCTCAAAACTCGGAGCACCATTAGTCAGCGATTTCGCCGTCATCAGCCTCAGCGACCTGTTGACTCCGTGGGAAAAAATCGAGCGCCGACTCGAAGCTGCCGCATCAGCAGACTTTGCAATTATCCTCTATAACCCCCAGAGCCAAGGTCGCATTGAGCCGTTAGCTAAGGCTTACGAGATAATGCTAAAACACATCAAGCCAGACACGCCAGTCGGCATAGTTAGGCAAGCTGGACGTGAAGGGGAGGGGGTCACAATTACAACACTTAAAGAAATGCTCAACGCTGAAATCGACATGGTCACAACGATTATTGTTGGTAATTCGGCTACCAAGGTTGTTAACGGCAAGATGGTTACTGCAAGAGGCTACGACCTAAAAGAGTAGCCAGTTATTCTTTTTTGTTTTCCATAAGTTCAAGAATTTCTCTTCTAGCTTCCCCGATTGTAAGCGGGTATTGTTTGTCACCTCGAAGGCTGTCTTCCTTGTTGAGGATTTCAAAGAGGTGTGTTATGCGAGGAAGGCGAAGGTCTACGCTGCGGATGAGGTCAGCTTGGCTAAAGATTTCTTGAGGCGGTCCCTGCATTAGAATTTGTCCTTTGTTTAGGATGCAGATTTCGTCTGCGAAAAGGGGCACCAAATCCACATCGTGGGTTGCTATTATCAAAGTTAAACCTAATTCTTTGTTGAGTTGCATGAGGAGTTTTAGAACTTTGCTTGAGGTTTTCGGGTCGAGGTTGGACATGGGTTCGTCTAATATTATGATTTCAGGCTTCATCGCTAGCACTCCCGCTATGGAGGCGCGTCTCTTTTGTCCTCCACTAAGGTTCGAAGGCGACTTATTTTCCAAACCTTTCAAATCGGTGACTTCTAAAGCCCAATTTACCCGTTGCTCAATTTCCGCTTTGGATAGTTTAAGGTTGGTGGGTCCGAAAGCAACGTCTAAGGCAACTGTTCTAGCGAAGAGTTGGTCATCTGGGTCTTGGAAGACTAAACCGACTTTTTGGCGGATTTCATCCAGGTTTTGTTTATTTACTTCTTTTCCTAATACGTTGACTTTTCCGCTTGTCGGCATTAGCAAACCATTGAAGTGATGTAGCAGGGTGGATTTGCCTGCGCCGTTTGGTCCGAGGATGGCGATGTTTTTTCCTTTTTCCACGCTGAAGTTAATGTTTTCAATGGCTTTGGTGCCGTCAGGGTAGGTGTGTGAGAGGTTGATTGTTTCGATCGCTTTCATGCTTAATTTTTCTCCTTTAAATTATTCCAAGGTCAGCTAACAGCAACGCTACCACTGCTAAAACCACAAGTACTCCGATGGCGATGTCTTTTTTCTCCATTTTTTTTGTGGTGTAGCTGAAGAGACTGCTTGTGCCTGTGTAGCCGCGGGATACCATGGCATCGCCGACTTTTAAGGCTCGGTCAAACGATTTTACCAGAAGCATGCCGCCGACGGTGCCGTAGTTGCCGAGTTTGCGGAATACGCTGACTGATTTAGTATAACCGCAACGGGATTGCTGTGCTTTATAGATTCGGGCTCTTTCATCAGAAACCACCGAAATGTACCTGTACATCAGCATCGTTGTGTCCAAAATAACTGAGGGTACGCGGAACCATGCCAGAGAATCCAACAATGTTTCCATAGGCGTCACTGTTATGAGTAGGTTAAGGATGGAGGCGGCAGCTAAAACACGGGCGAAGATAAGTATGGCGAAAGTGATGCCTTCCATGTAAATGTTCCAGCCTAAATACGGAATTGTCGCGACGACATGGGTGCCCACGAACAGCTGCACGACTGCCACAACTATGGCAACGTAGGTTGGGTACAGAAGCCTTTTGAAGTAGCCCTTCAACGAAGCATGGGCGTAAACGGCTAGAACAACGCAAACGATTATCGGGATAACGGCGTATTCTGAGCGGGTTAAAGCAACTGCTCCGAACACCGCGGTGATGGCGCAGATGAATTTGACTCGGGCATCCAACCGATGCAGCGCAGAACCGGTTTTGGGGGCGTCGGCAGAAGGCAGGTCATGGTCTGTTGCCTGTGTTTGAGCGTTTTTTTCGCGTTTGTTTATTTGCCGCAGTTTCAGGTTTCTACCTATAATAAGGAAAATAAAGAATCCCAACGTCATGAGCATGCCGTTTACTGGGTCGCCTTGCAGCCACTCAAACATTCTGCTTCTCCTCTGTGCGCTTTGATAGTTGCCCTAACACTGTCGGCAAAAGGTAGCCTACTATTAATCCGCCTGCCGCTCCTCCAATGGTAAACGCGATATATTGATCAACCCTGCTGTAATGGATGAGTAAGCTGGATCCGCTGGCAACCGATGTGTCTGTGCCTCCCATTTGCCCCCCGAAAACGTTCACTCCCACATACGTGAGAACGAGCATTATGGCTAAGATGACCGCCATAGTTACGAGGGCGTACTTGGTAAATTTGTCAATTTTATGGTCCTTGCGATTTGAGGATTTCAGTTCGACTGGTTTGGATGCGTGGGCGGGTGTGCGAGGGGTTGTAGGCAAGCCTTTCCACCATGTGAGAATTTCTGGACGATGGATTTGGATGTATTGAACGGCGGCAGCAGTAAACGCAAATTCCAAGATCGCCAACGGAATCTGCGTTGGCAAGTAACCGAGCATGTAGATTTCCCAGTGCTGCCCAATAGAGCCTGGATTAAGCGAAATGGCAAGTTGCAATGCAGTGGACGCGTAAGTTGCTAAGTCGCCGACGAACCCAGCAACCCCTGCTGCAAGCCATACTGATGCCCCCAGTTTCTTGAGGAGCAGGTAGACACCAATTCCTATGAAGCCGCCGACGACTCCCAGCGAAATAAGGTTGGCTCCAAGCGAAGTTATGCCGCCATGTCCGAGGAAAACTTGGAAAAAGAGGACTATGCCACTTATGGCTGCTGTGGCGAGTGGTCCAATGATGATTGCTGATAGGGCGGTTCCGTTTGGATGAGAGCTTGAACCTGTCACTGGCACTGGTATGTGCCAAACAGATATTACGAAGACAGCGGCGCCCATGAGGGCAAGTATGGACATGTATGCGGGGTTTGCTTTTCGGGTTTGAGCTATTTTTCTTGCGCCTATGGCTACAAAGAATATGGCTACTATGTACCATGCGATGCTCCACTGCCATGTTAATATTCCGTCGGCTATGTGCATACCTTTGTCCCCCTTTGTGTTGGATTATCCACCGAATACTTATTAACTTTTGTTTAACTAAAGTTAAAGTCAGGTTGAATACAAAATGCCCAAAAAACCGCAAAACCTACTCCTTCGAAACAAAGGAGAATTCACCAAGTTCCAAATCCTGCTCGAAGTTATGCGCAACCAACCCCACGTCAAACAAAAAGACATCAGCGACAAATTAGGCATAACCATACAAGCCATATCCAAATACTTCAAAAAACTTGCCAAAGAAGGCCTCCTAGAAGCGGGCTCAGAACGTGCAGACTACCACCTAACCCCCAAAGCTATAACTAAATTGCGTGAAGATGTCCGTGCGCTCGAAAGCTACGTCACCGAAGTAAAACACGACCTAAAAATCGAACATGCATGGCCAGCCATCGCTACCCAGACTATCAAAGCTGGGCAAGAAATTGGCTTAATCATGAAAGAAGGCGTTATGTACACCGTGCCATCAGACAGCGCCAACACGGAAGCCAAAGGCATAGCACTCGCCGACGCTAAACCAGGAGAAGACTTAGGCTTAAGAGACCTCCACGGAAAAGTCAAAGTTAACCAGGGAAAAATCTTAATCGTTAAACTGCCCAGCATACGCAAAGGCGGCTCACGCGCAGTAGACTTAGCGAAAGTCAAAGCAATCTATGATGAGTTTGCACCCGACCGCATCGGCGTCATGGGTGCTGTTGGCCGAGCAGTCCTCAACAAGCTGGAGCTTAAAGCGGACATCGAGTTTGGCATTGGCCGCTCAGCAGCAATCGCCGCGTCCAGAGGCTTAAACGTTTTCGTTCTCGTCGTCGGCAGGATGGTTAACCGCATGATCCAAGAAATCGACCAAATCAACATGAAAACCGCAGGCAACATAATCTACGAAGTCAAAGACGCACAAATCACTTAACATTTGATGCATGTATTGGCGTAATCTAAAACATACCATCAACGTTTCTTTTACGTTAATGCCTATTTAAAAAAAGGAAAATGGGTTGGTTGGTAGCCAACAATTTGCGGTTGTTTAACTTGTTGTGAAGGTTGAAGCAGGTATTGTGGGATTCACATTGATGTTGAAGAGTACGATGGCTTCTCCGGCTGTATTGGCGTATGAATATTGGTTGTCGCTTCCGTTCCAGTTGGTGGTGAGGTGATTAACGTATTCTGCCCATTGGTTTCCGAATCCTGGTGCTGCGACAGTTCCCCAATCAGCGGCAAAGGTAGATGCTGTCCATGTGGCTCCGCTATCAGCGCTCATCCATGATTTTTCCTGACCTGCGTCCAATATATAAGCATAGGTAGCGAAGTCAACGCGGAGAGTCAAGTTACTCGATTTTATGTCCCTGCCTTGCCATTTGTATTCTGTCGTTTGTCCTTGGCTTGTAACGTTAGCGCTAAACTTCAAAGTGGTTGCATCTGCAACACTCACTGTTGGGGTAGGAGTCGGAGTAGGATTGGTTGTTCCACCGTTTCCGTTGTTACTGAGTAGGTATGCTGCTGCGCCGGCAATGATAATGACGACAACTAAAACCGCAACGATAATGTATATTGTCTTTTTGTTCAATTTGAATCACCGAATTTTTCTGGCTTTCTCTTTAGGGGAAACTTAATATAAGCTTTTCCACGCACTAAAACGCTTGATTAAAAATCGACAAATTATGTGTATTTAGACGGGGGTGCAAAGATTTTTGTGTTGGGTTTTTTCTTGGCTTTGGCCGGTTGCGTGTCGTTTTTCACGGTGTTGACGTTGTCGTTGTGGGGTTTAGCTGTTTTTCTGCTTTGAGGGTAGTTTCGCAGGGGTTGATTGTTGCAACTAGTGCAGGGAGTGGGTTGCAACAACAGCAACAACAACTTCTTTTCTATGCTGTTGATTTGAGTTGGTTTTTTTAAATGGGGCTCTTTGCACGGTTTTTGAAGAGTCATCGGAAAGATTCAGTTGCAACTTCCAACAACAGAGCCCACCAGCAAACATAAAAAAGCCTCAGAAAAAGCGCTGCAAATTCTTCTTAGAAAAGATCTCCCCACCTATGCCCCAGCATCAAACAACCGCTAGAACAAAAACAGCTAAACACACACAATTTTAGATTAAAATAACTTTTATATTTGGCAAGGGGGTTGTTTGTCTTTATGTATCCCAATAATGTTGATCACAGTAATTCATTGGAACCCAGCAAGAACCCCATAAATGTTCTCATAAAGCAGCTACACGGGAACATCGAAGTTGTCCTCAAAAATGGTTGGGATTACAAAGGCAAAATGGTTAAAGTCGACGGATATATGAACATCCTCCTTGAAGGTGCAACCGAATACAATAACGAGCAGATGCTCACTAACTATGGTATCGTGCTGCTCCGCGGAAATAACATTCTCTACATTATCCTAGACGCTACAAAACACTAAATATACTTATGGTCCGGTATAGAAAATATCCTGAAAAGACGCAGGAACGTCGATAGTCTTTCATATAACTATCTGTGTATGGGGGGATGTCACCCGCGCAACCCCCCTTTTCGATTTTTTGGTGTGGTCGCCGTGACTGATGCTGAGTTTTCGTTTTCAGGCTTTAAGCGGCGCAAGTATGGACCGAGAACTCTTAGAGAGAAACATCATAATTACCCCAAGATTCAAAAGAAGTGGCTGTAATTGTGTTAACTATTTAGCGTAAGTTGCATTTGCATAGAAACTGTCATATATCATTTTTGCCCCCTATCCAGTGGTTAACTAAAATGGACCAAAAATGCCCCAGATGCGGAACCACAACAAAACAAGGCTTGATTTATGATAAGGTACACAAGAACTTACTATGCCATAAATGCGCGAAAAAACAAAACCCAAATTTAAAGGTACACCCTCGCAGGTAACGTTTGCCGGATGTTTCATCGTGTAAGGCCTATCCTGGTGTTCGCATAAGGCCTATTTGACTTGCGCCGAATCAACGGATGCTAAGGTGTCGAATGGCTAATCTAGCAAAACAAGGATTAAAACAATATAGAAGTTGTTGTTCTAGGTGAAATAGGGTGAACAACTACTTCTAACTTGACTTTGCCAGAAGGAAGCTATGCGCCAAAAGATTATATGTCAAAAGAAGAAGATAAAAAATTTGTGTCTTCTTCTTCTTTTCGTTAGCTGGTTGCTCCGAAAACTGATTCGGATCTCGATTGGAAAGAAATTTTGAACCTAACTAAAAAAATGCCCAAAAGAATAAAATAGAAAACTCTTTTGATTAGCGTGTCTTCTCAAGGTTTGCTGAATCCTGGTTAAACCTAAAGAACTTGAAGTAGAAAGATTATTACATTCATTCTTTTTTCATAGTTTAATATCAGTTTCTTTCCAAAGTGCACCCTTAACTTTGCAAATTATTGAATTATTAGAGAAAAAATAACAGTTTAAAACTAGTTTCTGAACCTTTTCGAACATTATTCCAAGGCCTTTTTCAAAAATAAGGCTCAAAAAATACTCCAATGTATTTTACCTAAAAAGTCAAAAGAAAGACAAGTTTTCTCAACCATTTCAACAATAGGTTTCTATTGAAAAAGTCCTGTTCCAACGAGTTAGGGCTTCTGCAGCACTTTTGCAACATCATTTTTCGCAAAACTATGGTAAAATGGGCTGTTTTAGCCTTTATATAAGGGAGGGGAGGTGCCTCAGAGACAGGTAGACCGTGTTCTCTTCTATCAAAAATAACTGAGCAACACCCCTAGCAAATGATAAAAGAGCGCAAAATATTGTAAACAATCAACTGCCAACTAAGCCCTCTTTTACAATGAACGCACATTACCCTAGCATTTTAGGCTCTGCAAACATTGAGCCTATAAATAGAGGGGTATAGACTGCAAGAGCACTAGAGGTTTTTAGCGTTCGATGGAGATTTTGCTAACCCCTGCATCTTTCTCCAGAGTAATCACGTGGTCCGCTTTTGCCGCAAACGCTTCACTGTGTGTAACGGCAATGATTTGTTCTATGGCTTTGAATCGGCTGATGGCTTCAGCTAACCGCTCTATGCTGCCGTCTTCGCTTCCCAAGTTCTCTGTGGGCTCATCAAGCATCAACATGCCCAAGCCATGACCAGTCCTTGACTGCATAATCAACTGTCCCAAGCCTAGTCGGTAAGCAAACGCCAAAAGTGTGCGTTCTCCACCTGAAAGGTTGCTGACTTCGCGGTCCACACCCGCTTCACTCTTCACGTAAGGAGTGTAAGTTTCATCAATAACCACGTTAAGCATGGGTGTTTCTCCGCCCACTAAACCATCAAGCACCTGCTGAACAAAGTTGCGCAGAACCTTCACAAACTCGCATCTAAGTTTAGGTTGAATGCTGCGGTAGGCGTCGCGGATGGCGCCGAGGACTTCGACGGTTTTGCGGATTTTCTCCATTCGTTCAAGTTTTTCTTGGGCGAGGTTGATGCGTTCTTTGGTGTCGTCTAAGCGTTGAGCGAGGTCTTTTTTGCGGTTCTCTTTTGTGCGCAAATCTGATTCTACAACGTAATATTGCCTAAACGCCTGCTCCCTCTGCACTCGCGCTTCTTCAACGTCTGAGAGGTTGAATTTTCCGATTTCAAACTGCACCTTCTCCAGTTGCAAACGCAAATCTGCATCAAGCTTCTGTTTCTCTTCTAGTTCGCTTGAGAGGTTGTTTAGGTTGTTTTCTTCTTCAACTATTCTTGCCTTTAAATCGGCATTCCGAGTAACACATGTCTGCAAATTAGAATATGCTTCTGAAGCAACAGCTTTAGTTTTTTGAAGGTTTGCAACTTCAATTCGAAGTTGGTTAATCGTTTTTTCCCGTTCAACGTTCTCATGCTGAATCCTCATCAACAAATCAGTCTTGTACTCGCCAGTTAAAGGTTGAATGCAAAGCGGACACTTACTCTCCTCAGCCAACGACCCTGCTCTTTTCTGGTCTGTTTGCATGCTTCTCGAAGTGGCTTCTTGCTCAGCTTTCAAACTGCTGATTTTATCGTCAAACCCTGCCAAACAAGAACCCAACTGTTCCATAGGCTGATTGGCCGGTAATCCCGCTTGCTCAAGCTTCACCAAGCACACTTTCATCTGAGAATCTAGTGAGTTTTGGCGTTGATGCAAGTTGTCCACTATTGTTTTTTTGCCTTCCATGCGCTGGTTGAGCGAAGCCAAAGTGCTGGTCATGTTGGTGATGTTAGCGTTTAATCTGGCTTCTTTGCGCTTAAGCTCTTCTACGGCGAGTTTTTTCTCTTCCAACTGCTTAAGTTTTGAATTCGTCTCATCCAGCGCTCTCTTTGCCACCGTTAGTTTCTGCGTTGAATTCTCCAAATCCATCTCTAAGAGCGTAAACTCTTCGCTTGCCCTGTTGTATTCGTTGCTGAGTTTTTCTAAGCCGTTAACGTCTGGGTCTTTCTCGTAAAACCTCTTCTCAGTGTCATAATCGCGTTGGTACTGGGCAATGTTGCTCCATGCAACCTCGTAATCCGATAAACCGAACAGTTCATCCAAGCGCCTTTGCCTATCACGAGGCGCAGCATCCAACAGTTCTTTGAGGTGCTCCTGTCTAAACCAGACGATTTCCCGGTATAGGTCCTTATCCAAACCCGTAATTGCCTTGAATTGTTCGGCGATGGCGTCGGTTTTCATGCTGGCAACAAGTTTCTCATCCTCATAGAGTTTGAGTTCTTCAAAGTCTTGGTTGATGCTTTTGCCTTTCCTCTTCAATCCACGTGTAAGCTTGTAGGTGCTGCCGTTCTGCGCGAACTGCACCGTAACCTTGCCAGAGTCAGCGCCTTCACGCAGCAAATACTCAAAACTCCTTCCAATCGAGTCTCCAAACAAAGCAAAATCCACCGCGTACATGACGCTGGATTTGCCGCAACCCATACCGCCGACCAAACAGTTAAACCCGCGTGTAAAGGGCACGGTGGATTTGACGTGGCTGCGGATGTTTTCAAGCTGCACTATTTCGATTTTCATTTGGCGAGCTCCTCGATGGTTTGCTTGACTTTGTCGTCTTGTTTTCTGGCTAATGGCTCGATTAGGCTGAGTGCGCCTTTCGCGATTTTGTCCGCTTCATCTTTACCGTAACGCTCCGAAAAGATTTGCAGGAAATACTCGAAGGCTTTAGTTTTGAGGTCCTTGAATCCGCTCTCAAATATGGAACGCACGATTTCGTCTGAAACCGCAGTTTCTTTTAGAAGAACGACGGGGTGAACGAGCAAGGCTTTTTGGGCGGCGCTCCTGATTTTTGCGATGTCGATTTCTGTGCGGCTTGCTTCCGCTGGCAGTGTTCCCTTGAGGACGGGAATAACTACTGCGCCTTCCGAATCAGAATCCTTTACCATTTGAACGGCTAGTTCGGTAATTTTCGCTGAGGGCATGCCAGAGAAATCATTTTCAACGATAACGAATTTGCGCGGCGAAGTTAATTCTATTAATTCTGGTTGAACTAGACCTTTCTCGTTAACTTTGACGTGGTAGAAGCCTTTGGGGTACTTGGCTTCGTCATAACCAACCGTTTCTGTGCAGCCGCTGTAAACTAAAATGCCGTCTTTGAACTTGCCAAGGTACCGTTCATGCACGTGCCCAGCCGCGTAATAACAAAAGCCGCTTGGCAACTCCTCAGGCAAAATTTCAGCTTCAATGTAGGGCGGCTTAACGCTTGGCAAATCCAACGCGCCATGAAAAACAAAAATGTTGGCGATTCCAGCTTTTGGCGTTGGCGGATTCTCTTCCATGAATTTTGGCAGTGCCTCTTGGGTTTTGTGCCTGTTGTGATAGGTAGGTATCCCGTAAACGTAGCAGCAGTCCGTTTTGCTCCAGCATGCGCCATGGTGCCTTGGCAAATGAATGATTAATCCTGCGCTGTCAAGCGGGTAGAGGATTGTGCTTGTTATGGTGTTTGGCGCAGAATCGTGTGAGCCGTCAACCGTTAGGACTGGAATGCCCGCGTCTTTTAGTCGCTTGAAACTTCGTATAGTGTTCTCTAATGTAACGTTGGATGGCCTTGCCTGATGGAAAAGGTCACCGGCAATAATCATAAAATCGGGTTTTAACTCGATTGTCCTGTCCACGACTTCTCTGAATGCGCAATCGAAGTCTTGTCTTCTTGCCTCTAACCCGTACTGCGAATAGCCCAAGTGCAAATCTGAAGCGTGGACAAAGCTGAAAGGCTTCAAGCTGGCAAGACTCCCTTATGTTTCCCCTTGTGCTGTTGATAGTTGGTGCCCTATTTTAAAGCGTTTATGCATGTATAGGTTTTAATGTGCTTTTCATTTTGTCAGCGAGAAAAATTCCGCTTTATGTTGGGTCCTTACCCTAATGCATTTCTTTTATTGGGATTGCGACCTTGCACTTCTTTAACAAGTCTGTGTCCTGCGTGACTAATCTGAGGTTTTCTTTTTCAGCCAAGTACGCATTCGAAGCATCATAGAAAGTAAGACGCCGCTCAATAGCAACTGCCAAAACGTTGGCTATCGAATCAATCTCCATTTTTCTTAGAGGGCGAATTGCTTCAGAAAAAATCGTTGCTATTCTTGCGGGGTCCTTAAGCTTTTTCTGCTGGTTCTCTCTCCAGAGGACGTTCCCAACTTCATATTCTGTCAAGGAACTTACTGCGCACTCCTCAGGGTTGAATGCAACGCCAGAAACCAATATGGGATAAAGTGCCGAGGTATCAATTAGGTACTTACATTTCGTGCCTTGTCGCTCTGACATCATTTACCCACTCTTCAGGTTTAACGTCCATCAGGTCGCGGAGTTCTTTCGCTGTTTGTTGTGCTTTTGCCTTCTTTTCAGCGACGAGGTCCTCAAGAAGATGTTCTACTGCCATTTTTAAGTCAACCCCTAGCTTTTCAGCCTCGTCTTTCAAGCTTTTCTTGACCCTTACGGATAAGACCTCAGTCGTCACGTTTCCGCCTCGTATACAATTAAGGTAAATTGTATACAAGTGATATATAAGATTAGTGTAAACATGTTGATAGTTCACTTTTACGAATCATGAGGTTTGTGATTAGTCAATTTTTGTTTTTTGAGGGGAAAAATATAAACCACCACGTACAGTTTAGTGTGCAAGGCGCCAAACCATCATGAAATGCCAAGCATGCATGCAAGAAACTCTACTTCCGTTCCGTTGCCCACATTGCGGTGGCCAATTCTGTAGTGCTCACCGTTTACCAGAGAATCATGCGTGCCCCAAAATTGAGGTTGCTCGTGCACAAAGGCAAGGGCAAGTATTGACGCCGGAATCGTACAATTCATACAATTACAGTTACGTTTTTGGTCAGCAACCCTTCAAACGCAAACACCGCGTCAACTTTAGCCAAAAAGAACTAAAGCACATATCGATTGCGGCGTTGCTGGTGGTCGGCATCGGCTTTTCCATCGGAATGTATTCAAAATATCTTCCAGATTTTGCGGGATTCCGATTCGATTGGACTTGGGACATGATGGCTGTTTTCGCAATTGTAATGACAGTTTCCTTTCTGACACATGAAATAGCGCACAAGACTATTGCTCAAAAAAAGGGCTTGTGGGCTGAATTCCGCTTAACCACTTGGGGCGCCGTTTTGACGTTTGCTTCCATATTTTTGCCTTTCAGAATGATTGCTCCGGGCGCAATGATGATTGGCGGCTCAATACCCAGCGGTGAGGATATCGTAAAGATTTCCATTGCTGGACCAATCACCAACATTATTTTCTCTAGTGCGTTTCTTGGATGTGCGTTTGCTATTTTCCCAAGTTCGTATGCTTATGGTATGCTGCTGTTTTTTGCAGCTTACATCAACGCTTTCATGGCAGTCTTCAACCTGGTTCCGTTTGGAATTTTGGACGGCTACAAAATTTTCAGTTTTAACAAGAAACTTTGGGCTTTAGCTTTTATGCCAAGTCTAATTCTAACGTTGACGGCTTACTGGAAACTATTTATGTAAATTTCCTTATTGTCCTCTTTCGAAGAGCAGATAATGGTTGACTGTGTAGTTGAATGCCGCCCATTCCAGCAGTACTGTACGAGTTCAGTCGCCATCCCTGCTGTTCCCATTCCATGATTGCTTTGCCAACCTCATCATGATGGCTGACTAGGATGCATCGCCATTCTTTCATGTTTGCACCTCTTTGTTGCTTGAAAAGCGCATGTGAGATTTAAGGTGTTTGCTGGAAAAACAAATTGAAAACAAAAAATGCTAAAAAATAATTAATTTTAGATGAGTTCGATTGTGACGTGGACTTCTTCTGGAACACGAATACGCATGATTCTACGCATGACGCGTTCTTCAGAGTCGATGTCGATTAAGCGTTTGTGAATGCGCATTTCCCATCGGTCCCATGTTGCGGTGCCTTCGCCAGATGGTCCTTTGAGGACTGGAACGCGCAAGCGTTTTGTTGGTAAGGGTACTGGGCCGTTCATTTTCACGCCTGTTTTTGAGGCGATGCTTTTGAGTTCTCCACATACCTCTTCTAATTTACTGTAATCTGTGCTTGTGAGGCGTATTCGTGCTTTTCTTACCATGTTGGTCGATCAATCCATTGTTTTGCCGTCTATTATATGTTGGCGACAACTTAGAGATTTAAGCGGAACATAAAAACCTATCGACCCGCAAAAACAAAGGCTATAGGCCAAAATCAAATGTTGATGCAACTAAGATAAGTTGAATCACTAGTGCTCAAGACAGTCTATAGCCCCCTTATTTAAAGGCGGATTAACGCTGTGTTGAAAGGGCCAGCTCTCTCACGAGGGACCTCCCCTCCCTTATTTAAAGCACCCAAACTTTTGCGCAGTTAATGGCTGCAAAAAACGCCAATACGGACCTACCCCTTTTAGGGTTTTGTAGACTTTACTTACAAGCTTAACCTTAGCCAATGAAAGTTAGGATAAAGATTCTTCTTGGGTTAGAACCGAACGTGGCTTCATCTGAAATTGTGCTGAAGTTGCCTGAGTTGTATAGTTGTTCGTAGATTTGTTGGAGGTTAAGTGTGGTGTTGTAGTATGTTGCGGTGCCGCCGTTCTCGTAAGTGAAGAGGTACTTTACTTTGTTTTGTCTGCATAAACCTATGAGTTCTGTAATGTTGAAGTTGGGTGTGTAGGTGTCAGTGGGCAGCGTGGGGTACTGGTAGGTTTGGATTTGGTTGTTTCCGTTCTTCCAGAGATAGAATCTTATCATGTCTTGGCTGAAAAAGTTGAAGGGGCAAACCACCATAATCGACTCGTTGTTCTGCATGCGGTTCATCGCGTAAACTGTTGCGGGTTCAAGCTCGACTTGAATGTTAAACGTTGAAGCTATGGAGTAAGCGTCGTATATACTGTAGACCATCGCTCCCGCAACCAAAACAATGAACAAGCCAGTGGCAAACTTTGCAGTCCTCTTCTTGTTAACGTTAACTCTTCTCTTCCACGCGCCATCAACTTTACCATACAGGACCAGAATTAAGACGGCGGCTGAAATGGCTAAGGCTGGAAACAGCGGCAACACGTAGCGCCATTCCTTGTTCTCTATAAGTGTGAAAAAGATGAAGACGCTTGCGAACCAGATGAGGACAAACTTATCGCCTTTGCTGTGCCGCCAAGCGAGGACGCCTAAACCTGCCAAGCCCGCGACGTAGAGGAAGATGGAGATGGGGTGAAAGCTGCTGTAGGGCCAAACCATCTCTATGAAGTAGAATATAGGCGACGGGTAACGGTCGCTGTAAATTGATTTTTCTGGGTTGCCGACTTGCAGAGCGTACAGCCATTGGCTCAATATCTTCGTCGCATACACCCTATAGGCAACGACAACCCATGGAACAACCACTAGCACAGCCGTCACAACCAAGACCGTAAACCTTGAAAATGCCCGTTTAAACTGGCCTCTAGCCAAGAACAAGATGCTGAGAATGAAGATTATTCCTGCAACGACCATCTGGTACTTCGTCAAAAACCCTAAACCCACCGCTAAACCGCTAAAAGCCAAATACTTATCCTGCCGATTCTGCAGCCAACGGAAAAAGAAGAGAAGCGCCAGCAAAACAAAGAAGAGCAGCATGGTTTCAAGCAGTGCCATGCGCGAAAGCCAAAAGAAACCGGGCATAACCCCGAGCAGAACAACGGAGAGCAAAGCGGTTTTTCCGCCATACATGCTGTAAGCGAGTTCAAACACCGCCCAGAGTGAGAGAATGGAAAACAAGGCTGGAACCAGCCTAGCTGAGAACAGGCTTATACCAAAAGCTTTGAAGAATAGAGCGGTTACGGAGTCGAAGAGTGGCGGGTAAAAAGCGTTGTTGACAAACTTTTCGTAGAGTCCCGAGTTCAAGTATAAGGCGCCGTTGAGATGGTTGACCTCATCCCACTGCATCGGCAAATTCATCAAACTCAACAGCAAGATGGCGGCGTACGCTAAGGCAAAAACGAGAAAGGCTAGTCGCCACTTGTTTAAGGCTGCCTTTAATTTATCCAAACGCGGTTTTGAACTTGATTGGTTAATCATGTTCTCAATGGTTAAAGCCAGTACCCGACATCAAATATAAAACCTTTCAACCCCCACCTGACGCTTCACCGTTTGTGGCAACTATCGCTTAGAAACGCTAAAATGCCCCCGCCCTCTTTCTGTCTTATATGCCCTATAACGAACTTAGAAAAGATTACTTGCTTGACCGCTGGGTCGTTATCGCCACTGAACGCAGCCGCAGACCCACCGACTTCGCCAAGCCGAAATCCGAAGCCGCCAAAACAGCGGTTTGCCCCATGTGCGTTGGCAACGAAAACATGACGCCGCCAGCCATAATGCTCTACCAAAAAGAGAACGGCGAAATAAAGCGGAGCCAGGACCCGCTGACTGGTGAGCGACCCAAAAACTGGCTTGTCCGCGTTATCCCAAACCTCTACCCAGCTTTCAGTCCACCCAAACAACCCGAAGATATAGCGCAAATCTTAAAAAGCGAATGCTTGCGGGATGCAATCGGGCACCATGAAGTCATAATTGAATCCCCAAACCACGATGAAGACCCAGCCGACGCAGAGTTCCCGCAGCTTGAACTGGTCATAAACGCCTACATCGACAGGCTCAAAGAATTAAGCGCAAAACCATACGTAAAGTACGTTTCCATTTTCCGCAATTATGGGTTGGAAGCGGGGGCATCGCTTTCTCATGCGCACAGCCAAGTAATCGCGACACCCATGGTTCCCACAACCATCCAAGAGGAACTAAACTCCAGCAAAACCTTCTACGATGCGTATGGGAAATGTGTTTTCTGCGACATAATCGAGCGGGAAACGAAGGGTCCAAGGCTCATTTCCGAAGACGAGGATTTTGCGGTTTTAGCTCCGTACGCAAGCATCAATCCAATGGAGTTCTGGATAATTCCCAAAAAACACGCGCCAAACATCCTAAACTTAACACCGCCTGAGATTGCAGCGTTCGCAAAAATCCTCAAAGTGAGCCTCAAAGCCCTAAAAGACCTAGTCAACGACCCGCCCTACAACTACGGCTTCCACCTAGCCATAAACAGTGATGCCCAAGACAGCTACCACTGGCACTTGGAAGTTTACCCTAAACTGGCAATTTGGGCTGGCTTCGAGAAAAGCACAGGCGTTTACATAAACACGGTTACGCCAGAAACCGCTGCCGAAAGCCTAAGAAAATCAATAAAACCCTAAGCCACAAATTATTTTTAGTTTAAGGAAATGTTTGTCAAGAAACCTCGACTAAACTTTAAGCGCTTAGTCAAGAAACCTGTACAAAAACTCTTTTATCGTTAACTATTCCAGATAAGCTTGGATAGATATGCGTAGAGGTTTCGCTTTAGTGCTTGTTCTAGTCTTCCTAACCGCATCATGCATAATCGAGGCTAAGCCTGTTTCTGGAGGTTCGGCTGTCGAGAACTCTTGGGTGGAGAAGGCATCTATCCCAACGGCAAGAGGATACTTAAGAACCGCTGTGGTAAACGAGAAGATATATGCTATCGGGGGAAACATATTCGGTTCGAACGAAGAATATGATCCTGCTACGGACACGTGGACAACAAAAGCTTCAATGCCCGACCCCCAACCACAATTTGCCATAGCCGTCTGTCAGGGTAAAATTTACTGTATAGGCGGAATGCCCGCGGGCTCTTTAGGTGGTTCAGGTGCAAACCAAGTCTATGATCCAGAGACAGATTCTTGGGAAAACAAAGCATCTATGCCTACAGGAAGATTTGGGTTGCAAGCTCAGGTTGTAGATGATAGAATATACTTAATAGGTGGGAGAAAGCTGCTCGGGTATAATCTAGGTTTTGAGGAATTAAATGTGACAGAGGTTTATGATCCAGTAAGTGACACATGGTCTACTAAATCATCGATCCCTAATTCAGCAGGTTACGTCTCAGTCGTAGTGGATGACAAAATATTTGTTATAGGGGCGGTGACCCAAATCTATGACCCAAAGATAAATACTTGGAGCATTGGGACTGCACCGATCGAAAAACTAGTTATGGGCGTAAACGATGAGTCTGCCGCGACAGCTGCAACAACGGGGGAAATGGCGCCTAAGCGAATCTACGTTTATGACGGTTCTTATCTTCAAGTCTATGACCCACTGAAGAATAGTTGGACATTTGGTGCCAATCCACCCATCAACCGCCAATACCTAAGTATCGCGGTCGTAAATGATACACTATATTTTATTGGAGGATTTACTGACCACTTCAATAATATCCCGGGATATTTCAAAGAATATAACACAAATGAGCAATACATTCCTTTTGGATACGGAACGATTGAGCAGCAGACTTTTCCGACTGCAACAGTTGCTACTATCTCTGTGGTTACAGCGCTGGGTATCGCAATCGCTGCAGGTTTAATTTTTTACTTCAAGAAATGCCATCATTAAAATTTCAAGAGTGAAAAATGGATTTTATTGTTTCCAAAATTTGGGTTTAACCTGCAAAATATCTTCCACGTAAGCTCTCAATGGTTCAGCTACGCTCCATGCTTGTGAGATGCATCCGCGGGGTTCGTTTGGTGGGTCGCAGTCGTAGATTTCGTTTATTGTTCCTAAGCCGCCTTGGTGGATTCCAGTGGTGAATAGGGGCAAAACAAGGTTTTCCAGCATTTGCTCTCGTGCCTTGGCGGAGTAATCGTTGACTTTCAAGTATGCGGTTACGTAAGGTCCCAGCAGCCAAGGCCAAATCGTTCCGTTATGGTAAGCCATATCTCTGCTCCTGCTGTCCCCCGCGCATCTGCCGACAAACTTGGGATCACCCAACGATAGCGTCCTTAATCCATAGGGAGTCACAAGTTCGCGGTTCACTGCTTCGACGACTTGTTGGCTTTTTTCATTGTTAAGCATGGTGTAGTCGAGTGAGACAGCGAATATTTGGTTGGGGCGAATAGAAGCGTCGAGAGCTTTTTCATTAACGACGTCAAAGAGGCAGCCGTTTTGGGGGTTCCAGAATTTTTCGTTGAAGCTTTGGCGGGTTTGGTTTGCCATGGCACCGTACTTTTCAGCTAAGGTCGGCTCCTCAAATTTGTCTGCGAGCAGCTCCATGGTGCGCAGGGTGTTGTACCACAACGCTTGGATTTCAACTGCTTTTCCTGTTCTGGGCGTAATCACGTCGGTTCCTACGGTGGCATCCATCCATGTGAGCCTTGGACCATGCATGAGCAAGCCGTCATCATCCAAGTGGATACCAAACAATGTGCCTTTTTGGTGGTTCTCAACTATGCCTTGCAGTTTCTCCCACAACTCATCTTTAACAAACCCAAAGTCGCCAGTGTATTTGAGGTACTGCAGCACAGCGTTAACATACCACAGGGTGCCGTCAACTGTGTCATAAACGGGAATACCTGACTTATCCGAAACAAAATTCGGAATCAACCCGCTCTTGCTGTACTGGATAAAGGTTTGCAGAATGTCTTTGGCATCGTTGTACTTGCCGGTTACCAGCATGAGCCCTGGCAGGGAGATGAAGGTGTCTCTGCCCCATGGTTCAAACCAGTGGTACCCCGCGATGACTGCTTTTTTGCCATCGGCGCTTTCCACCATGAAGGAGTCGGCGGCGAGCAGAATCCAGTTTAGCCAATCGCTCATCGGCACCTGGGGATGGTCGCGGTGAAAATTAGACAGCAACTCAGCTTTTTGATTTACCTCTTGATTTAAGGAATCTTTTATGTCACTGATGGTGCTTCCAACAGAATCCAAAATGTCTCTCGCTTCTTGGCTTTCATAGCTCACGGCGCATGATACTGCAAACTCTTTTTCCGTTTCGGCTGGGACTTGAAGTTCAAAGTATCCCGGCTGGAAACAATCGTCAACATCGGCTTCGCCACGCAACGCCTCATCGCGGTAGTGTAAGCGGTCCACCCAGTTTATTGCTTCCTTAAACTCTCCGTCGGTGGAGCGGCAAACTATTGTGGCTTGTGGACGCTGAAAAGTTGCTTGGAACTGTGTGCTGGTGCTTTTTAGGGTGAAATTCAACGGGGTTCTTAATCGGTCAACCACGGTATGATAGTATCTGCATGTTAAAAGCGGATAAAGCCTAACCTTAGCATCCAAAACACTCTTGTTGGTGAGTTTGTAGGATACGGCTACGGAGTTCTTGTTTTTAGGCATAAAAACCGTTTTACTAACCTGAACATTGCCTAAATCATAGCTGTATGTTGGGAAAGGGTCGATTGAAAATTGGTTAATCAACTTGTAACCGTCAGGATAAATCACGTCATGAAACTCGTTAGAGCCCAACCTGAAAACATCATTACCTACGATTATGTCTTCATCGAGCTTTGAGAGGCAAACGGTGCGGTTTCCAGGCGGGTCCAACGCGGCAACAAGCAATCCATGGTACTTTCGCGTGTTAATTCCAAGGACTGTTGAGGAAGCGTAACTGCCCAAGCCGTTGGTTATCAGCCACTCCTTCTCTACAAGTTCGCCAAAACGTGAAAGCGCTTCTTTTTGGAAGGTTATGGCGGGCAATTTCATTTTATGGCATCAGCTTTGCAATGTTTTTGTCTCGTGGAACACAAAAATAATTCGCTACGGGTACGCATTTCGTCCTAAACATTAGCAAATGAGGCTTTGTTAGTTTGTATTCGGTGAGGGTTTCAGCGTACCCCATGCCTTTAGCGAAAACCAGTTCGGCGTCACCGTAGACTTTTAGGAAATCAGCGGAGGCTTCCTTTTTTTGTAAACCGACCGCGTCGCAGCCAGTGGTTATTACTTCGTCGGCAAGTTTGTCGATGTTAGAAATTTCCACATCTTCCATCGTAGCGTCGTTGATTACGGGTCCACCCTTAACTACATAGGTGACCTTTAACCCCATGTTCTTCAACTGCTCTACCAATAGGCTATCGAAAACGATTTCGCCTGCGTTATCCGCCAAGTACAAGACGCTCTCTGCCTTCTTCGCCAATTCGTAAGCTTTGTCAATATCATCAATAACTAAGTCTTTCGCGGCTTCCCTGATGCAACCTGCCAAACTATTCAAAGTAAACTTGTGCCCAGGAATATCAAACTCCATAATATTACCCACAATCGCGCATAAACAAGCTTTCTTGAACCGTTCCTGCTGGTTAATACCTGATTCAACGAATTTTTTTGCGTGAGGACGCATTTTCAACGCTTTTTCGTTGGCTAGTTTCTTGTTGTACTTGTAGGGGTCGTTGTTGCTTGTTAACTGTCGGATTATGCGGTCTCTTTTTGTGCCAATATCCGCCGCCACCGAAGTGGGCTTGAACTCCCGATTTAGCAATTTAACGATTTCAGCTAAGCATCTAAAACGCAGGGCAGGGTTTGTGGTGGCTTGGTACGTTTGTATTTGTGCCCGTGAAAGCAGGCATGATTCGCATTCAGGTTCAACCTTCAAGTGTCTTCACGCGTTTACTGTTTTGTTGAATCGGCAAATGCACGTAACACGCTATATGGGTCTTTCGCCTTCACAATGCCGCTTGCGACAAGAACGCCTTGAGTTCCAAGCTTAAGCGCAACTGAAACATCTTCAGCTTGGCTTATTCCAGCACCGCACAGGATAGTCATTTTGGGGTCGATTTTGTGGACGAGTTTAACGGTGTCTGTGACTACTTCGGGTTTAGCTTTTGAAACAGCAATGCCCGTGCCGATTAGTTCCGGCGGCTCGATGGATACAATGTCTGGTCGCATTGCAGCTATCGCCGCGCTTACAGAGGGATTGTTAGCGCAAACACATGAAACTAAACCTTTCTCCCGTGCCAACGTAATTATCGCGTCGATTTCAGAGAGTTTCAACTGCCTCTCCGAATGGTTAATCAAAGTTCCCACTGCTCCTGCCTCCTTAACGGATTCAGCAAGAATGTGCCCAGTACAGTTGCCTGGTTTAATCGGGTCAATGTGCTGGGCGAAAACTGGAATCTCAACCGCTTCAGCAACCTTAGCAAGGTCAGCGAACTGTGGAACAACAATGATGCAGGCGCCTGTTTCTTTAGCTGCCCTTTCAGCTTGTTGCGCGAGTTCAACGGCTCTTTTGCCTGTGGATTCGAGGTAGGTCTTAAAATTCACGATAATCAGGGGTGTTTGTAGCTTCAATTGGGTTTTGCCTCGCACTATGGGTAGAACTATTTTTGTTAATAATTGTTTGCCTTTCAAAAAAGAATAGTAACGTTAGGGCTAAGTAACTTTTGTTGCAGTAGGTTTCATTTGTAGTGCTACCTTTTTAGCTGCCTTTTCAGTTAACATGCCGATTAGCTGTCCGTTTTTAACCATGGCTGCTCGCTTGAAGCCTTTTTCACCCATAAGTTTCATGGCTGTAATCATCGATTCGTTCCCTTCAAGAATTATCAATGGAGTATAATTGGTGTCTTTTGCAAGAGTCTTAAGTGGGTCCTTTCGTGCATCAACAATCTCTCTTAGCAGTTCTCTGTCGTTGATAACGCCAATGGGTTTGTGGTGTTCCGTAATTAAGACTGAATTCACGTTGTTCTGCAGCATTTTATCAACGGTCTTAGCCACTGTTTCAGATGTTGCAATCTCCACGGTTGGAAGCTTTGTGCCCGCTTGACTGCTGATTTCTGTTATATCTATGCCTCTCTTCCAGATGTCACTTAGCATTTCGCTTACTCTTTCAATCTGGCTGGGGTCGCTTGAGTAGAAAGTGTCGGCTAAGTAGAAAGCAGATTCCGTGCCGAAATCGCTAAGCGGCGGCATCTTGAACATGAACAGGTGCTTGTTATCAACAAGCATCATGGTCAGGTAGCTGATGGGGACATGTTTGACTTCATAATCTTTTGCTAACTTTTGTGCTGGTTCCAAGTTATCCAAGTCGATGGATGCCATTATACGGGTTTTTAAGCCTTTTTTGAAGTATTTTATTATAGGGTCGTCTTCGGCAAGTCGGTTGATGCTCTGCGAAGAGGTGATTACTACGATGTCTTTTTTGGCTGAATCAAGAATTTTGGTTACTTTGTTCCATGCTTCTTCGACGCTTTTGATGACGAGGGTTTCGCCAATGGGTATCCCGCTCTTTAACTCGTCTATTCGTCTTGAAGCATCAACTCCGGTCTGCCACATCTGCGTAAAAAAGGCTTTCAAAACGGAGATGAACATTTTATCGTTTATCCATAACCCTTCATCTTCAAGGTTTAAAACAGAAGCTTCGTTTCCGAAGGGTGCGTATAGGAGGGCTTCTTCTTCGTCTTTAATTAAAAAGCGCGGGAAAAACCTGGAGCTCATTCCGACATGGCGAAGTTTAATGTTGAGTTTATCTTCGACAATGTCTCGGTCTATTCTTTCTACTACTTTGAGGTTCTCTGGGGCAATTTCAGTTATTATTTGGACTTGCACGTTGCGTTCTTGGGATGGACCCACTGCTGAATCAAAGATTCCCGCAATGTCTTCCTGAATTAAACCTAAAGCAGTGGTTAGAACGATGACTTCAGACTTTGATTCCTCAATCATGTTAATCATTTTGGAATGAATCTTCTTTTTGCCCGTGATGATTGAGAATTTAGCAACTGGATATTCTGATTCTGGAGCGCTAATCGATTGCCAAGCCGTTAAAAGATTCGTTTTCTGGTCATTGAGGTTGACGACCTCGTTCTTTTTTGTGTTAATGAAATTGTCAACTAAGGCTTCAAAAGGAACAATCGTGAACCTAGTCGGCCGCTCCAATGTGGCTTCGATGAAGCCTTTTTCCTGCAGCTTTTTGAATGTACGGTAAGCCTGGACACGCTCCATCTTGAGTCGTTTGGCTACGAAGCTGGTTGATTGGACGCCGCTTTTGGCGAGGAACATATAAACTTGAATTTCTCTTTTAGATAAACCTAGAAGTTGCAGGAATTTTGATACGTCTTTTTCACTCATCGAGTTACCGCCGCAAAACACGTTTATATTAGTAAAGTACGTTGTCGGTGTTTATAAATTGTATCTTTTTTGACACAACAAAACACAATAATTAAACTTTAAGCCAGCTTCTTCTGCACCGTTCCCTGCTCGCTTTTGGCTCTTTTCGCAGGCTTCCAAGACTGCCTAACACAACTCGGATAGTCACCGTTCTCATCCAGTAGCCGCTTCAAAAAAACCATGGTTTTCTCATCCGTTAAGTATCCGCTGCCAAAATCCCCGTATTTTACTTTCAGGTTAGCAATCTCGCCATCCCGTTCCACCTTAGCAATAATAGATGCTGCCGACACCACAGGAAATGTTCTGTCGGCTTTATGCTGGGATATGATTTTTGTTTTGATTGTGAGGCATTCACTTATGTGATTTCCGAATCTGTGTTCCAGCACGTCTGCGGCGTCAACGTATGCTTCGTCGGGTTTTAGAGCGTCGATTATTTTTGCCATGGTTTGGGCTTCGAGCCTGTTGAGTTTGTGGAGTGTTCTGGCGCTCCGGACGGCTTTGTCGATTTGGTATGGAGGAACCTTTATGATGTGATGGTTTTCAGTTAACTTTATTATTTCTGGGTACAATGCTTCGCGTTTCTTGGCGGTGAGAAGTTTTGAATCTTTCACACCTAACTCTGTTAGCAACTGCAAATTCTCTGTTTTTACTGCGACGCCAGCAACCACTAAGGGTCCAATAACGCATCCGCGCCCAGCTTCGTCAACACCAGCAACCAACATCTCGGGTTTTCATCCTAAACAGTAAAGGGGTTTGGGTTCTAGGCTATATTGCTTTTCTAAAAACACGATTCAAAAAAAACCTCGGAGGTGTTGCAGAGGTCTAGTGCTCAGTGTGTTGCGTGTAGCCAGCCGCGTCCGCCTTTCTTTGGCTGTTGAACTATCCGCTTCTTAGGTACGTATGCCATAGCGCGTTTGTTTCTTTGGGGTTGGCGACTGGTTTGTGGTTGCTTGGGTGAGACAACATATCCTTTTATTCTTTGTTGGCGTTATATTTTCAAAAAGTGTTTTCAAAAAGTGTTCTTGAATGGTTAATTGTCCCGATTGCGGTAAAGAGCTTGTTAAGCCTGCTAAAAGATTAGAGAACGTTGCGTTTTGCATTAAGGTTTACACTTGTGACCAATGCGGTACATCGTTCAAGCATTTTACCTAGGCTTGTAAATTACAACGCCATCCGTATCTTCTTGAACGGCTAAACTGTGTTTTTTGGCAATGTCCCTTACCTTTTGCTTATCATACTCTTGGATTGTGCCCTTAATGTGGACTCTGTAGCCTACCGAGATGCTGTTCTTGGGGTTTTCAAAAGAAACAGATTCAGGTGACAACTCACCGCAAAGGCTCAAAAGCTCTTTAAGGTAGGTGACTGCCTCGTTTCTATCCATCGGCATCCTCAATAGTCTTTCTTGCCTATTAATATAAAAGGCTTGCACTAACACGTTTTTATAAAAAACACTACATTGTGTTCTATTTTCCACATACTGATTGTTAGGTTAGTATCAAAGTTTCATGTTTATGCTTGATATTTGAAGCATCCAAGTGCAAGATTTGTAAAAGCTGAATTTTTAAGAGGTAAGCGTGCTTTAGCATCTTACGGTTGTTGCTTCACTCTGTAACCAACATTATCTTATATTTCTCCAGCGAGTTACCAGTTGGTAGGAATGCAAGGGATAGCCAACAACAGTTGAGCGGATCCGGCTGCTAAAAGGAGAAGGCCGTTGCCCACCTGCCTTTTTAGGCCCATATCCTATTAGCGCATGGCTTGGTTCGCTTAACTCTTCCTTTTTGGGCTAACTAAGAGAAATTACATGAAAAAAGCCTAGTGCTCAAGTGACCTACCCCTTCCCTTATATCAGTAGATCAAAAAATTCGCAATTTTTCAAGCCATTAACAGAAACCCAACCTACCCATCAAGAAGCAAAAGTTCCCGCACCGAAAAAAGCATATATGACAAAACACCGTTTCTCATTAAAAAGGCACTGGTGAACAATACGACATCGTCTAACGCTGAAGAAAACAACAACGAAATGGTGGTTACACCCTGGGAAGTAAAGGGCAAAGTAGACTACGAACGACTCATCAAAGAATTCGGTACCCAACCCTTAACGCCGCAGTTGCTTGAACGCGTGGAAAAACACACAGACAAACTTCACCTGCAACTGGAACGCAAAATTTTCTTCAGCCACCGAGACCTAGACACCGTCCTTGACCTCTATGATAAAGGCACCAAATTCGTCCTCTACACGGGCAGGGGACCCAGCGGACCCGTCCACATCGGGCACCTCGTCCCCTGGATATTCACCCTCCACATCCAACAAAAATTCAACACGCGACTCTATTTCCAAATAACAGACGACGAAAAATACCTAATAAGCGATAACGCAGACCTTAAAAACACCGCAAAATGGTCCTACGAAAACGCATTGGACCTCATCGCGTTGGGTTTCAAGCCCCAAGACACGTTCATAATCTACGACACCCAAGACATCGACCTCCTCTACGACATAACCCTCGAAGTCGCCAAACGCATAACTTACAGCACAGCCCGTAGCACCTTTGGCTTCCAAGACAGCACCAACATCGGCTGGATCTACTGGCCCGCCATCCAAGCCGCACCATGCTTCATACACAAAAAACTAACAGGCGAAAACGTCCCCGCCCTTATCCCAGCAGCCATCGACCAAGACCCTTACTGGAGGGTAACACGCGACATAGCCCAAAAACTAGGCTACTACAAACCAGCGCAGATCCACTGCCGTTTCCTCCCAGGTCTTGGCGCAGGCGGAAAAATGAGCGCCTCCATGCCCGAAACAAGCATATTCACTATAGACCCGCCCGACGTAGTCAAAAAGAAAATCTGGAACGCCTTCACAGGCGGCAAAGGCACCGCCGCCGAACAACGCAAAACAGGCGCCGACCCCACAGTCTGCAGCATATTCCAATACTACTTCTTCCTCTTCGAAGAGGACACCGCCAAACTGGCTGAACGCGAACGCAAATGCCGAGGAGGCGAAATGCTCTGTGGCGAATGCAAAAAAGACATAGCGGAAAAACTCAATGGGTTCCTAAAAGCGCATCAGGAAAGACGGGAAAAAGCCAAAGACGTAATCGACCAATACCACATAAAACGATAAGTTTTTCCCAAGATTTCATTACCAGTCTCCAAAAGTATTGGCTTAGCTTTATTTCAAGATATCAAACTATAAATAATCAAAAAAGATTATAGATTCATGAAAAATCGCGTCTAAGCGAGAAATATTTACTTTACATTCTTTTGTTCAGCCCTAAAATGGAAGACGACGAGTTACCTAGCTAAAGGTAAAGGAGTACCAAGGCTAAATGGATCTTACAGAAATGGAAGAGAATTTTCAAAAAGTTCCTAAACGAATTGGAAGGCTAGCTGAGCTTGCGAACAATCTTTGGTGGAGTTGGGACGAGGAAGGACGCCAAGTTTTTCGCTCTCTTGATTACGAGCTTTGGAGGGCAAGCGGTCATAACCCAGTTAAACAATTAAGAGACATCAACCCAGACAAATTAGACGCCGCTTCCAAAGACCCCGCCTTCCTTGAATTGTACGACTCGGTAATGCTAAAATTTGATAATTACATGTCACGACAAAAAAATTGGTGCGGAAAAAAAGCTCCAAACGATTTTGAGGGGCAAATAGCTTATTTTTCAGCTGAATACGCCATCCACAATTCACTTCCCATCTACGCAGGCGGTTTAGGGGTCTTAGCGGGAGATATTTGTAAACAATCCTCCGACATTGGATTGCCGTTGGTTGCCGTGGGGTTCATGTATCCTCAAGGCTATTTTCGTCAACACGTCTCTGCTGAAGGCTGGCAAGAAGAAGTATACTCGCAACTGGATTTTAGCGAAGCACCTATTTCACCATGCGCTTGGCCTCAAGGATGTGGTCCATTGATTTCGGTTCCGCTTGGAGACCGCCAAATTTTTCTTCAAGTTTGGCAAGTTCGTGTGGGACGGGTAAACCTGTATCTGCTGGACACAAACATAAGTGATAATCGTCCAGAGGATAGAGGACTTTCAGCAAGACTCTACACGGCTGACCAAGAGGAGAGGCTACGGCAACTTATCGTGTTAGGCATAGGTGGAGTGCGAACCCTGCGGGAACTGCATATAAAACCTGTAGTGTGGCATGCAAACGAAGACCACACAGCCTTCATGATGCTTGAAAGACTCAGAGAAGAACGCGCCAAAGGAACCCCCCTAAAAGAAGCTATGGAAAAAGTGCGAAAAACCTCTGTTTTTACAACTCACACCCCTGTCTCGGCAGGTCAACATATTTTCCCATACCAACTAATGGACCGTTACTCTCGAAACTTTTGGGAACCAATAGAAATCGACCGCGAATCCTTTTTAAAACTTGGAGATTACGACGGATTAGGTCCAGAAAAATTTAGTTTAACAGCGTTTGCCCTGCGGTTAGCTGGTCAAGCCAACGCCGTAAGCAAACTGCACGGTTCTGTAGCTCGCAAAATGTGGAGCGTTCTCTACCCTGGAAAACCCATAGAGGAAATTCCAATTTTAAGCATAACTAACGGCGTTCATTCGCCGAGTTGGCGAGCCGCAGAAATTTCAGAGCTTTTCGAGAAACAAATTGAAAACGCAACGTCGCCAAGCGAATATGAAGAACAGTTCTGGAAATATGCCACCGACATCCCAGATGAGCAGTTTTGGGCTGTGCATCAGCTAATGAAAAATCGGCTAATTCGGGCAATTCAAGACCGCGCTCAGCTACGTTTAGTCAGAGATGGAATTTCTACCCAGCAGGTGCTTGCAATGGGCGCTTTACTTGACCCGTACGCTTTAACAATTGCTTTTACACGTCGATTTACCCAGTACAAACGTCCCTACCTGATTCTAGCTGACAGTGAACGGCTCAAGAAGATAGTTACTGACCCGTTGCGGCCTGTGCAGATAATTTTTGGCGGCAAATCACATCCAGCGGATTACGCGTCAAAACAACTTCTCAAAATTGTTTACAGCGTAGCTTTAGATAAGCGATTTCAAGGGCGAATAGTATTCGTCGAAGACTACGACATGAACCTTGCCAGAGATTTAGTCCGCGGAGTTGATGTTTGGCTAAACACGCCTAGACGTTTACAAGAAGCATGTGGGACAAGCGGTATGAAAGCTTCGATGAACGGGGTTATTAACCTGAGTGTTCGCGATGGATGGTGGGATGAAGCATACAACGGCTTGAATGGTTGGGCAATTGACGGTTCTAAGGGTGGAGATCCTGAGGAAGAAGACAAGGCGGACGCTGAAGCATTATATAGTCTGCTGGAAAATAATATAGTGCCGTTATTTTACGACCGCGACCGCAAGGGAATCCCGCACCGTTGGATTCAGGTTGCCAAAGAAGCAATCAAAACCATTAACCCTGTTTTCAACGCTTGCAGAATGATGAAAGAATACGTCGAGCGAATGTACATTCCTGCTGTTTTATCAGAGACATCTAATGGTCACTCTTTAATTGAAAAGGAGAATTTTTAATGTCTGAAAAAACGAAAATAGAAAACATCGACCTCAACTTGGAAGACATCATAATAGTTTTTGTTAGAAGCGACGAGATAGTTGTCGATATAAACCAAAAAGGCTGCGAGTTACTGGAGTACTCAAAAAACGAGGTTGTGGGCAAGAACTGGTTTGACGTTTTTATCCCTCAAAGCATTAGCGAGGAGATGAGACTTTCTTTTCATCAATTGTTAAATGGAACTTATCGCAGAGGGCACTCTGAGAAACAGGTTTTGACAAAGAGCGGTCAAGAACGCATTATTGGTTGGCATAACATACCAATTAAAGATGAAAAAAGCAATCTTACAGGTGCAATATTATCTGGGCAAGATATCACTGACCGCAAACTAGTCGAAGAAAGATACATCCGATTAGCCTCGTTTCCCGCCTTTAACCCTAACCCCGTTGTTGAGGTTGACTTTGACGGAAAAATAACGTACACTAATCCAGCAACAAAAAAAGTGTTCCCGAACCTTGAAAAAAAAGGTTTAAACCAACCCTTCTTTTCTGACTGGGAAAATGTTTCTTCAGCATTCAAAGATAAAATCTCGACAGAGTACTCTTTTGGGCGGGAAATACAACTTGGCGAGCACTGGTACCTTCAACAATTCTCTTTTATGCCCATAGGACCAAGAATAAGAATCTACGTAGTAAACGTTGACGAAAAAAAACAAGCTGAAGAGGCGCTCAAAGAAAGCGAAGATAAATACCGCTCCTTGTTTGAAAACATGATTAACGGATACGCTTACTGCAGAATGATTTTTGATGAAAAAGATGAACCAGTGGATTTTGTTTACTTGGAAATTAACGATGCCTTTGAGAAACTAACAGGATTAAAAAGGGAAGCTGTTGTAAGGAGAAAGGTTTCTGAGGCTATTCCGGGTACAAAAGAAGCGAACCCTGAAATATTTGAAATATACGGCAGAGTTGCACGCAGTGGAAAAGCCGAAAGTTTTGAGATTTTCTTTAAGCCACTTAGCATTTGGCTTGACATTTCCGTTTATGGTCCAAAAAAAGGCCATTTCGTTGCAATATTTGAAAACATTACTAAACGCAAGGAGCTGGAGCAGGAGTTGAACAGTTACAATCAGCGGCTTGAGGAGGTAGTGGCTAGACGCACTGCAGAGTGTGCGCAGGCAAACCAGAAACTGACTATGGAAATTATGGAGCGTCGAAAGATTGAAGCGGGATTACGGTTTAGGGCGATGATTTTAGATAATTTAAGTGAAGCCATCTGCTTAACGAACCTGAATGGAGAATTTGTTTATACAAATCAGGCGGCGTGCGAATTATTCGGTTTCTCTTGTGAAGAGTTTTTAGGTATGAACTTTTTGCAGCTTCTTGAACTGCCAGAAAAAACGCAGAAGGAACTGATGGAAAATCTTTTGAAAACGGGAAAAATCGAGCTTGAAACAGTTCATGTTGGGAAAGACAAGTCTGCGGTTCCAATTCAGTTGCGGTTAAGTATAGTGAAGACTGCTCATGGAAAATTCGTTATCAGTGTAATACACAAAACCGCATAGTCTTTGTTTCCTGCGTGGGAAAAGCTGGGAAAACCCAGCATCATGGGCGATTTCAAAGTTAAAAGGTTCTTTTGACTTTTCCAAGTAAAATCTTATTTGTTGCATATGCATAGCTTGTATGGGAGAAACTGTATGAGTGATAAGGAGCTTAGAGTTTCCAAAATCAAAGACGGCACAGTCATCGACCACATAAGCGGCGGTTACGCTTTGGATGTCGTAAAAATTTTAGGGATAACTGGCAAAGAAAAAAAAGTGTTGACGATTGCCATCAATGTTCCCAGCAAGCGTTTTGGTGTTAAGGATATTGTGAAGATAGAAGGAAAAGCGCTCAACTCTCAGGAAGTTAACAGGATTGCTCTTGTGGCTCCGCACGCGTCAATAAACATCATTCATAATTATGCCGTTGTGGAAAAGTTGGAGGTAAAGTTGCCTAAAACCATTGAAGGCATAGTTAAATGCGTTAACCCCTGCTGCATAAGCAACAGCGACGAACCTGTAGTCTCAAAGTTTTACATTAAGACGGAGGAACCGTTACTGTTGAAGTGCCACTATTGCGGCGTCACTTTAGAGCAGGCGGATGTTCTGGGGCAACTCTAAGGCAGTCTTTCCTGAGCCAGCAAAAACAACTCTTCAAAATCCTTTCTACTCATCATTTTGCCCTTGCTTATTCCTGGACACTCAACGGTAAAATAGAAAACATGCTGGTTTTTGTCTTGCTCAAATTTTAGTTCAAAGGGATAAAACCTGCAGATTAAGGGTCTTAACGTGTAAATGCGGCATTGGGTATCTTTCAAAAAAAAGCATTTGCCTTCACGGCTCTTTTTTATTTCATAACAGTAGGGATTTTTACCAGAGATTGGTTCTGTGAAATCCTGTTTCGACAAACAAGTTTGGGCTGATAACGTGTTTGCTTCTGATTCCAAAAGCAGAATGTGCCTAGTTTTTTCTTTTGTGTCCCCGCAGCATAAACCGCATTTGATGCATTCGAAAAGCACGTTGTTTGGGCAGGTGAAGTCCACTTTGTTTCAACATCTATATTTTATATTTGAACCATAAAAGCCGCATGAGCTATTTCTTGTTTTCTTCAGGCTGCTTGATGCGGTGCCCTTCGCCGTACTGGAAAGGCCTGCCGAGGTTTTTCTCAAGCTTTTTCTTGAATACTTCATCCATATCCATGTTCGGGCACGCTAGACGGCTTGCATCTAAAACATAAAAGATAACGTCGATTAGTTCCTCAGCGATTTTCTCCTCAGGCAAACCCTTCTTCCAAGCATCACTGGCTTCGCCTAGTTCTATGAAGGCAAAAAGCAGCTTCTTAGGAATATCCTCGGGTTTATTGTAGAAACCTTTCGCTATGACTAGAGCTTCGATTTCTTTTTTCATTTCTTCGAGTTGCAACTGATTTGTCCCCTAACGATTCACAAAAACTATGTTTCCCCTGTATAAAAGCAGTTAATTTATCATCTACCTCTCTTGGCGACCTCCCCCTCCCTTATTTAAAGCAAGACTGTTATTGGCTGCGGAAAACGCCAATAGCTACCTACCCCCTATAGGTTTCTGCATCGTATTACTATTAGGCTCCAAATATGAACGAAAAATTACCTTTACTGGGACCAAATTAACAAGCAAACTTAATGGCTTTTTTAAAGTGTTGGATGGTGGGCCGAGCCGGATTTGAACTGGCGACCTTTCGATTATCAGTCGAACGCTCAAGCCGAGCTGAGCTACCGGCCCCCATTTGAGGTGACAGAACTAAATACTAATGTGGCTTTATAAGAATAACGGATAAGGATTTATCAGAAACCATGAGTTCAGTCAGATAGCGCTGTTTTCTTTATTCGTTGTTGCCGTGGATCCCTCTTATTCAGCAACAATCAACGGGCTTGGCAAGGCAATGCGTTTTCTCTTTATGTGGGTGCGACGGTTTTAGAATTGCCACAAGACTGCAAGAGGGAACGGCTGCTTTTTATGGTTGCAACGGTTTTCAGCGCCTGTTTAGTTGTGGGATACACTTTTTTCTCCACACGCCCCACATGGCTTCATGTTGAAGAGGTCAGGATGTGGATGTGAAAACATGTAGAGTTAACTTTGGAATCCACAAGCTATCAAACAATCCCCACAAACAAAAAACACAACACAAGCAACTACGACCAAGATAGACCCCTGAATGCTGTAATTTGTGGTGCAAAGGTGGGATTAGACTTGTCTGTACAGCTTTTTGTATAGATAGCCAATAACTGCTCAGAGATAATAGAGGAAAAAAAGAGGTAAAATGGTATTTTTCTATTTTGTTTACTTTGAATTCTTTGTTTGCCGTCGACTAACAAATATGGCGAGGCTAGCGATTGCTGCAACACAAGCTACAAGGGCTATAATGATAGCGAGGTAGTCAGGTTGTGCTTGAGTTGCAATAAGATTCGGGTTATTTGATTCACTATTTGCAGAATCATACAAGGTTGAATCATCGACGGAAGCTGTACTGTTGTCTTGGGATCTATCTAAGGTTGAATTGTCGTCTGTTGCCGCGGTACTGTTGTCTTGAGCAGTATACAAAGTTGGATTTTCACCAATTAAACCACTGTTGCCGTCAGTTGGGGTTTGATCTGGGGTTCGAGTTGAGTCAAGTTCAGCACTTACACTTGAGATTGCCGTTGCAGATAACAAGAATAAAGTCAATACTGTAACGGTTAAGAATTTTTTTCTATTGATTTGTAATTTATCTTCCATTTTTAACCACTTATGCATCAATGTGGTAGAATGTTGAATTTAGCACCATGCATTAGAACGCAACATCATAATTTTTGGAACAGGATGTTCTAAGCAATAGAACAGACACTTTAGAAATCCTCTAAAATTTGAATTACGCCAAAACATGTCGTAGTGGTTTGTCGGTTTGAGGTTTATACTTGAAGCTGAAGGTTAAGCGGTTTTGGCTGAATATAATAGTTAAATTTTAACCCTAAAAAAAGAAGGAGAAGGTTAACCTTCCTGTTTAGGCCATTTCCATGCATGCCAAACAATTAGTGCAATAAACACAACTTCTAAAATCTCATAAAATACATAATAAGCCCAAGTCTCTCCTGGTACAAGCAGTGCAGGGACCAAAACACCAGCATAGACTATACCCGCAATGATGTTTACCCAGCGATTCACTTTAGCCGGCAATGCCAGGGACAAGAAAATCATAAAAATCGGAATCGCCATTAATATTGCAGCTCCAAACAAAAATACCTGATTAAGCGCCATTTCTCCTGATAGTACTTTCTCTACTTGATCTTGCCGAAAGGATCCGAAAACATCGTTATATAAATAAAAAAACATTAAAGCTACCCATAATGCTGAAAGCTTTATCTTCACATTCATCTTCACATCTTCCCACATTAGACTTATCTCCTCATATTGGGTATATAGAGCGGCTATGTTTTGCTTCACCTTATAACACTTGTGGAGCGCTGAAACCGTGAATGGGAAAAAATGGGTGTTGTCGAATACACTGAGAAAGGAAAGAAACTCTTTCCAGAAAAATGTCAAGTAACTGCCCTAGCCAACATTTCAGCAATCCACGAGCCTATCGAGTAAGTAGCGAAGCATTGTAGAAGTGCTCCCTAGCAGTCCTTACAGTCTAGTTCATCAATTGGTTAAATTGGCAGAAAGCAAAGCCAGTACAATACCAAACATGGCAGTATCAACTCAATAGGGAAACTATTAAAGAAAACCGCTTTCATGTTCATTAGAGTATCAATTTTGCTCCACAGTTATTACTATTTTTCCTCGTTGTTTTCCTTCCTCGAGATACCGTAGAGCCTTAGCAGTCTCACTCAACGAATAGCGCCTATCTATAACAGGCACCACCTTGCCGGATTCAATAAGCTCTTTTACAAAAACCAAATCTTCTCTTTTGCTTGGTTTCATAGGAATACCCATTTTCTTACTTCCAGTCATTGAAATCAACGGACCTATGAACAAAGCCTGTAAAATTGCAGTCCTAGAACCTCCGACTATAAGATAAATGCCCGTGGAACTCAAAGCACGCTTGTAATCTAAAATAGAGTGATGCGCCGCAACATCAATAATCAGGTCATAAATCTGCCCATTTCTAGTGAAATCTTCCTTAGTGTAATCAATGACATGGTCTGCACCAATTGAGCGCAGCATGTCCAATTTCTCCGCGCTATCCACGCCAGTCACATCAGCCCCAAAATACTTGGCAATCTGCACCGCAAATGTACCTACACCACCGCCTGCACCATTAACCAAAACTTTTTGTCCTTGCTCAATTTTTCTTTTAGCAAAAAGATACCTCATTGCGATAGCGGCTCTTGAAGTTACAGTCGCTGCTTCTTCAAATTTCATGCTGACTGGTTTTAGCACTAAAGCATCTTCAGGTACACATACATACTCAGCAAAAGCCCCAAAACCATAGTCGGTTAAGTCTCCGAATATGTCATCACCTGGCTGAAACTGCTGTATGTTTCTGCCAACCGCTTCAACCCGCCCCGCTATGTCAGAACCAAGTATCTTATATTTTGGTTTTAAAGGCCCAATTAAGCGAACAGCGAATGTACCTCTCAGGTGTTCCAAATCATCTACATTTACAGATGCTGCATATACTTTTACCAGCACTTCGTTATCCTTTGGAATGGGTTTTTCTACCTCTTTGAACTGGAGAACATCTGGTGATCCGTATTTAGTGCGTATAATAGCCTTCATTTTCATATTTTAACTCAACTTTTCTTGACAAGCGCCTTGTTTATGTTTGCCTATGTCAATAGAGTAGAATTAAAGTATATTAACTACCGTTTGCGCGCGCACCACCAGCTCAAACGTAACAGCAACCCTTTATTGTCAAAACTATCTTTCATTTTTTCTTTTTCAGAATTTTGGCAGACTTTTTTTCTGAGATAGGTAAATGCTCAATAAAATAGATAAGTAACAAATAGAAATGGAGGTTTTTAAGTTATCTAGCTTTACTCTGCACACGCGGGCCTATTAGGATCCAAAGCCAATCTACAAATTCCTTCATATTCTTGGTCTGAATATGCACATCCCCAGGTCCCGTGATCTCTGTTACTAAGCCTTCTCCGCCGAGAATTGTTTCTTTAAGACCTCCAAACTTTGTGACTTTATAGCTGCAAGTTTCGCTAAGCCTTGGAAGCAATTACGGCTGGATTGGATCCTTTGTACAACCTTTTGTAAAGATAGCCAATAACTACTCCAAGAACGAGAAACCTTGGTACATTAAGCATTGTGCCGAAGAGGAAGTAATAAAGGGCATCACTCGTCCTAAAACTTGCGGGGGCTTCGAGTAGGATTGTGGCAATGACTAGGGCGATGATGCTTAGTATTACGGATTTTAGAATTGGATTCTTTGTCGGAATCTTGTCAAAGAAACGAAACAGGAAAAAGCTCATTAAGAATCCGATAATCATACCAGCAGGCAAAGAACCAATCCAAACCGTTTGCGCGCTCCATCGCGCAACTCTATAATCCGCTGCGATAGGAAGCAGGGAAGTTGCGATGGAAGTTGCCCAGAAGACTAATCCGCCCACGACCGCCAGTACTACTATCTTTCTCCAGATATCTTTTGATTGGGCCATCTTTTTTCTCCCTCTTTACTTAATCATAGTCATTCTATTTCTGTTCCTTAACAGCCATAATCAAAAGCCACAACATAAGAGAAATTTCCGCAATGAAGCTAATCACATTTCCTGGATACGCCAATATTCCGTAGTCGGGGAGAAGGAAACCCTGTAAAAACCAACTCATATTGCCAAAGAAATCAATGATCAGCAGTATACCTAAAAATTTAGGAAGGGAGCGGGATTTGTAAACTAAGTAACCAAGGGGAAGTAGCCAAACGCTGAAAAATATCTGTGCGATTAGGAACCCATTTGTATATAGATTAAGAGATGACATTGCCATTGCTTGCAGCTGACCTGTTTGAAATACGCTTAGGTAATTAGCGCCGCTCAAAAACTGAAGGGCTGCAAATAGATTTAGCGCATTAAGACACTCCACGGCGACGCCACCCAAGTTTAATAACAAGAAAAGCAAAGCCAGGTTTTTGTTAACAGGTTTTAACAACACATAAAGCGCCCATGCTGCCAAAACGAAAAACGTTGCGGAGACTAATTCGGTTACAAAACCAACTCGGAATAGCCCCTGAGAAGACACAATATTATTGGCTGTGGCCATTGCATCTCCGGATACAATAATATTTCCGCGAATATACGAGGCTAAGACAGTAGTTAATATGAAAATGAGGTAAAAAAGCCCCGCCATTCTTGCGGTCTTCCGTGGCGATTGATCCGCGATCCGGTTTGTCGTGTCAATTCCTGGCATAATAATACACGATCTTTCAATTTACGCTACTTAAGGTTAATATGTTTTTCTTAAGCCTGGCAATCGCAAGACAGATGAACCTGACAGACCCGCCTTCTTCTAAGGTTTTAAGATGTGTCTCTGTTCTCAAGGATTTTAGTTTAACCTTTTAAATAACTGCTTTATACGGGCGTCTATACTCTCAGGAGTGTATTTGTGTTGCAGTTGGAAGAGATGAAGAGGAGCTCGAAGCTCTCGTTTTAGCTAAGGGGTCTACACTTTAGGCGCATGTTTTCGCCTTAAAGGTGGAGTTTAATAGGGATTGCCGTAAATCTTTATGTGCAACTCCANNGGAGATCGTGGGTTCAAATCCCACCGGGCCCGCTTTCTTTTAGGTTACGAATCATCGCCAATGAAACGGATGTCATACCAACTGCTCCCTTGATTAAAATTTAAAGTGCACAATTGAGTAGGTTATTGAGAATTGTAAGACCATTATTTCTTTTACCTACTTCAATACCTTGATGAACTAAGGTGTTTGTTCCGCAAACGTTTTAAATTACATATATTATTTTATTAACAACCTTCGAAGAAAAAAAGGGGAATATTGAGGGGAAATGGTATGAAAATAATTTCCAAAGAAGACTTCCAGAGTTTTGTTAACGCCCTAATTCAAGAGGATTCTTGGAACGTCATAGGAGTTAAATCCCGAGGAAACAAGTTTGCTTTTGCCCCGTTGGATTCAGCAGACGAATTGCACCTTGATTATGACGTAACCCTGTTGCCTCCCAAAAAATACTTCTTTCCTCAACGTGAAACACTGTTTACCTATGACATTTCAAACGGTTTTTCCGCTAAAAATCCAGAAGAGACCAAGCCCATGATAATAATAGGCGTCCACCCCTATGACATCATAGCTTTACTCCACATGGATGAAATATTCAGAGAAACAAAATCAGACTCCTTCTACTTCAAAAAACGCGAATCCTCCATAATAATCGGCGTTAACATACAAAAAATGTCAAAATATAATTTTTCTTCTTACATGGGCTGTGCTACCGTTGACTATGGCTATGACCTTATGATTACAGACCTTGGAAACAGATACGCCATAAACGTTGGATCTCAAAAAGGAGAAGATCTCCTCTCAAAATACGCAAAAAATGTAACCCTGGCATTAGCGCGCGATGTTCAAACTGCAGGACAGAAAAAACGGGGAATCATGAACCAGTCAGAGCAAGAATTCAAATTTCCGCCAGAACTCATTCCTGAACTCCTAAAAGACAGTTACGTGAAAAGTGGCTTTTGGGAAAAACACTCCGAAAAATGTTTAGCCTGCGGCTCATGCGTTCTAGTATGCCCAACATGTTACTGCTTTGACGTCAAAGATAACCCTGACCTTTCACTAGAGCATGGCGAGAGAATTAGGACTTGGGATGGGTGTCTGCTTGAAGATTTTGCGAAAATTGCTTCAGGAGAAAACTTCCGTGCCACCCGCCCCACAAGATACCGTCATCGGTACTTTAAGAAAGGAAAATACTTGTTTGACCGATTTGGCTTTGTTTCCTGCGTTGGCTGCGGCAGATGTTCATCAAATTGTCTTCCAGACATAGCGAACCCTGTAAACTTATTCAACGACATGTACCAAGAAAGCCAAAACGCAGGAGCTCAATTTGCAACCTCCATTCAGCCAGACGTTAACATTAAGACTGAAGGAAACATAGATTACGTGCCAAAGTTAGCAACCATAATCAAGAAAGTCCCGATGACGGCCAGCGAAACATTATTTGAAGTCAAATTAGAAGATGGCGTAGAACTTGGTCATAAGCCAGGACAATTCGTTGAGGTCTCTATTTTTGGAATAGGCGAAGCACCAATCTCGATATCCTCCTCACCCACAAAGAAAGAAACTTTCGAACTCTGCGTGCGCAAATTAGGAAATGTTACAACCAAACTGCATAAACTAAATGTCGGTGATCGAATAGGCATTCGGGGTCCTTTTGGGAACGGCTTTGACGCTGAATCGCTAAAAGGTAAAGACCTTTTGTTTGTTGCAGGCGGTCTTGGAATTGCCCCTTTGAGGTCATTGTTCAATTATGTTCTTGACAACAGGAAGGACTATGGAAAAGTTTTCCTATTGTACGGATGCAAAGAACCAAAGGAAATACTCTTCGGCGAGGAACTTCTCTCACTTGCATCAAGAGAAGACGTCGAGTTTAAATCAGCCGTCAACTGGTGCCCCGAAAATGAAACTTGGACAGGCAGCATAGGCGTCATCACAACGCTCATTCCACAAGTTTCCTTTGACCCAGAAAAAACCATAGCCGTACTTTGCGGGCCTCCAGTGATGTATAAATTCGTAATTGCTGACCTAAAAGGGCGAAACGTGCCAGATGACCATATCATCATGTCGCTTGAACGAAGAATGAAATGCGGTGTAGGCAAATGTGGTCACTGCCAAATCAACCACATCTATGTGTGCAAGGACGGTCCAGTGTTTAATTATTCAAAAATTAAAGGTGTCCCGGAGGCGCTATAATGAAACCTAAAGTTGCTTTCTTTGATTTTGCAGGCTGCGAAGGAGACCAACTTCAAGTAGCTAATCTTGAAGAAAACCTCTTAGATTTACTCGGTCAAGTCGAAGTTGTGAGTTTTAGAGAAGTCATGAAGGAACACAGCGATAACTACGACATAGCGTTTGTTGAGGGCTCTTGCACAAGGTTGCAAGATGAAGATAGGCTCAAGCAAATTAGGAAAAATGCTAAATTAGTAGTTGCCATCGGTTCCTGTGCAGCCATCGGCGGAATAAACTCTCTTAAAAACTACAAAGATCTGGATCAAGTAAAGAAAACAGTTTATGGCGAACACGCGGCGCTCTTTGACTCTTATTCTGCAAGACCAATAGATGCCATCATTCCTGTTGATGCGTATGTTTATGGTTGCCCAATTGACAGGGAAGATTTCCTGCAAGTCGTCAAATCACTTTTGCTTGGAAAGAAACCTGAAACTCCCACGTATCCTGTTTGCGTTGAATGTAAGAAAAACGAGAACGTATGTGCTTTCGAGCGAGGTCAATTCTGCGTTGGACCAGTAACTAGAGCTGGCTGCAATTCATGCTGTGTAAACGAAGGAACCATCTGCTGGGGATGTCGCGGACTAATTGACAATCCAAACGAGAATTCCCAGAAAGAAGTTCTGATAAAAAATGGTCTTACAGTAGACGATGCAATAGGCAAGTTTAGGTTATATTTCGGTTGGCAGGAGGCAAAACGATGAAACAATCAAACGTTGAAGTAAATGTCCATCATATCACGCGAGTTGAAGGTCACGGAAACATCTACGTGAACATCGAGAATGGTAAAGTTGAAAAATGCGAATGGAACATTCCGGAAGCACCACGCTTCTTTGAAGCGATGGTTGTTGGAAGATCTTGGAGTGAACTGCATCATATAACATCTCGCATTTGCGGTATCTGCTCAATTGGCCACTCACTTGCTTCCCTGAAAGCTACAGAATCAGCATTAGGCATACCCATAAGTGAACAGGACCTAAAACTCAGAAAGCTGGCGTTACATGCAGAAAATCTGCAAAGCCATATTTTACATTTAGGATTCCTAGTTTTACCTGATCTGTTGGGCGTTGGTTCAGTTATTCCTCTTGCAACTACAAATCTCAATGAAGTTAAAATGGTCCTGCAACTCCACAGAACTGCAAATGAAATGTCAAACTTAATCTGCGGTAGAACAACTCATCCTCAAAGACTAATACCGGGCGGTTTCTCAAAAATTCCCTCAATGAAAGAATTGACATTGCTTAGAAAGAAATTGCAAGACTCCATTCCAAATCTTCAAGCAGTAGCAGAATTGTTCAGCAGTTTGGCAGGTAAATTGCCTAACTTTAAACGAGAAACAGAATATATTGCCCTCTCAGATCCCAGCGAGTATGCGTTCTACGATGGAAAATTGGCTTCATCCGATACTGGCAGCGCACCCGTAAAAGAGTATCTTTCATTCACCAACGAATACATTGTTCCACATTCAACGGCTAAATGGGCAAAGCATGTTCGAGAATCCTACATGGTGGGTGCTTTAGCCAGGTTAAACATCAATTACAAACGGCTGTCACCGATGGCTCAAAAAACAGCAGAGAAATTCAATCTCTTACCAATGAACTACAACCCCTTCATGAACAACATCGCCCAACTAGTTGAAGTAGTCCACAGCGTAGAAGACTCGATACGCCTAATTAACGAACTTGAAGCCGCGGGATTGCAAACTCAACCAGATTACAACAAACCAGACATCAAAGTGAAAGCAGGCACCGGCGTTGGCGCAGTAGAGGTGCCACGAGGTATTCTATTCCATGACTATACCTACAATGAAAAGGGCATATGCACCAAAGCCAATTGCATAATTCCAACCAACCAAAACCACGGCAACATTCAACAAGACATGAATGCTCTTGTGCCGCAGATTGCAGAGAAAACCCAAAAAGAAATAGAGCTTGCATTGGAAATGTTAGTTCGCGCTTACGACCCATGCATTTCATGCTCAACACACGTGACCAAAATAAAATAGTCTAAAAACAAATCCGTTTCGACAGAACATCAAATATATACCTCCGAGTACCAAAATAAGCATGCAATAAGGCTCTAAAAAAAGTAAATGACAAAAAGAGTCAATTTACTCTTTCCTTTTTCGCTTATCGAGCAAAAATAGCTTGCGAGGAATCCAAAGTTGGGAATACAAAATCTTAACTGCTTCTTTAATCCCAAAGCCATAGCAGTTATAGGCGCCAGCGAAGACAAGGATTCATTAGGCGCTCGAATACTCTGCAACCTAATCGGGTCCTATCAAGGGTTAATTTTCCCCGTAAATCCCTTCAGGCAAACAATTCAAGGAATCACCGCTTATTCAAACATAAATAAAATCCCAAATAAAATAGATCTTGCAATAATCGCAACCCCCGCGCACACTGTGCCCCAAATTGTTGAAGAATGCGGAAAAGCCCAGGTGTCAGGCGTAATTATTGTATCTGCGGGTTTTAGCGAATGCGATCCAGAAGGTCAACGTCTCACTCGACAAATTTTGGAGCATAAGAAATCTTATGGAATTCGGGTAATAGGTCCAAACAGTTTAGGAGTCATAAGACCAAGAAACGGACTCTACGCAACGTTTGGAGATAAAAAGGCAATGCCGGGAAAAATTGCTTTTATCTCCCAAAGTGCAGCTCTTTGCGGAACAGTTTTAGATTGGTCCCAGGAAACAAAAGTCGGACTTAGTGCAGTGGTCTCGATTGGGTCAACGATTGATGTCGATCTAGGCGATTTGATTGATTATTTTGGCGCTGACCCTCAAACAAGAGCTATCATGCTTTACGTTGAATCAATAAGGAATCTTCGAAGTTTCATAAGCTCGGCAAGAGGTTTTGCAAGAACCAAACCAATTGTCATCGTTAAGGCTGGTCGATCTAATGATAGTCACAGTTTTGCCCTTTCCAGCATCAGCAAATTGAATAAGGACCCTGTTTACGATGCTGTGTTTAGGCGTATTGGTATTGTTCGCGTGGAAACAATCAACGAGCTTTTTGATTGTGCAAAAGCATTGTCGATGCAGCCAAATCCAGGCAGTCCTTCCTTAACGATAATCACTAATGCAGGAGGACCGGGACTTTTAGCTGCGGATCAACTTGCCTTACGAGGAGGTCAACTCTCCCAAGTAAGTAACACTTCAGCTCAGGCTTTAAGAAAAATTCTGCCTAATTATTGTGGCGTATCCAACCCGATTGATATTCTTGAGGAAGCCACCCTTGAAAGATTCAGAAATGTATTGCAGGTATGCTTGAATGATCCTGCCAGCGGAAGTATTCTAGTAATACATTCTCCTCAAGGCGTAACTAACCCTTTCAATATCGCAAAAAATGTGCTGGAGTTATCGAAAAACAATAGAAAAACACTTATGGTAACTTTAATGGGCGAAGACAGCAATTGTCAAGAGGCACGTAGAATGCTCAATCTTAACGGCGTCCCAGCGTTTAAGGCACCTGAGGAAGCTGTCTTAGCACTCATGAACATGTATACTTACACTAATAACTTGGAATCGCTTTATCAGACTCCTGAAGAAATCGAACTAAATTTAGGCGACCCAATACACCTTAAACCCCTGATTAGAAGAGCATTTTGCGAGGGAAGACATGTTCTCAGCCTGCCTGAATCGTTTGCTTTATTAAACGCCTACAAGATACCCACCATAAAGTCATGTATTGTGAAGACAGCTGAAGAAGCCTTGGCAAAGGGGTTTGAACTGGGTTACCCATTTACCATGAAGCCAATATACACACAATCAAATAAAAGAAAAGAATTAACAAAAATATCAAACGATGTCTGTTCCGCATCTGAAATACCCAAAATATTTAATCATTTATCCGAAAAAATTAACAAAAGCAATTACTCAGAGTTTCAGGGATTAGTTATCCAGCCTAAGATTACTGACGGGTACGAATTGTTTTTAGGATTAAGGAAAGATGAAGAATTTGGCTCAATAATAGTTTTCGGAACATGCGGTAAATCTTCGGGAGCAATCGATGAAGTAACTGTTGGTTTTCCCCCGCTTAATCAGGTTTTAGCTGGGCAATTGATTGAAAAAGCAGATTTTTTCCAAAACGGCAGTGAAGTTGAAAAGGCTTTCAAAACAGGCATCGTTGAGGAAATAATGGCCAAGTTTTCTCAGCTGGTAATAGATTTTCCAGAGATAAAAGAAATAGACATTAACCCACTAATCGTTACCCACGCTGGCGCTATGGCCGCGGACGCATGCATAACTATCGATATGGATAGAGTTAGGCGTGAGCCAGCTGACCATCATGAACATTTAGTGATTGCTCCTTACCCGAAAAAATACATCGCCCAGCGGACGTTGAAAAATGGCTTGCGCGTGACTTTGCGCCCAATCAAACCAGAAGATGAGGCAGGTTTCAATGAGCTTTTTAAGTCCTTGTCTGAAGAGAGTGTACGATTCAGGTTTTTTGAGATAATAAAAGAAATGTCGCATGATACTTTGTCTAGGTACTGCAACCTTGACTATGACCGTGAAATAGCGATAGTTGCTGAGCTTCAAGACGAGGGCAGGCTAATTGGTGTTGTCAGGTTAATTCTTGATCTCGACCTGAAACATGGTGAATTCGCCCTTATGGTTGGCGATTCGTGGCATGGGCAGGGTTTGGGTTCGAAACTTATGGATTGCATCATTGAGGTCGCTAAAGACTTGAAGTTGGAGACAATTTACAGTTATGTTACCCGTGCAAACTATAAGATGACTAGCCTATGTAACAAGAAGGGGTTTGAGACGCAGTCTGTAGACGAGTACACTGTCAACATGAACCTAAAATTGCCCTGTTAGATGCCGATTGAATTTAAAGATTCAAGTCATTTAGAAACTTCCAGAAATCTTCAAGCGACCTAATAATTCTAATTTCTAAATAGGCAAATCCTGAATCATTCTTTTTTTCCTCGATTGCTCCTTTGAAGTAACCAACTGTATGAGGAAAACATTCAAAATCGGCAGAATCTACGATTTCCATTAATCGGATTTGCGCTCTTCCTTGTTTCTTCTTTCGGTTTGTAAACTCTACTGAATAATACAGGTATTTTCTTCCTTCGTTGTCAGTGCTGGGAAAGCTGATTAACCAATCCATTTCTTGGAAATGAAAGTTTTTTGATTTGCGTTCCACGGTGCTCAAGTCTTAAGTTTTATCTATTAACTGGCACTTGTTGTGTTAAAGATTTGCGTTATTCGGGCTGTTGCTGATTATTCGACGATATTTAACATGGCATTCCAGCTATTTGGTGCCAGTAAACTAACTGGTTGTTTCGGGTTAGCAAATCTTAAATCTGTCTGCCTATCCATAAGAAGAAAAGGTATCTAGCAGGAGAGAGATGGTGTGGTAGATATAATTCAAGTCTTAGCGATAGTTGTCCCCTTAATTGTAATTGTGTACGCGGTTATTTCTTCACTGCGAATTGTTAGACCTACAGAAAAAGGTTTAGTGGAACGGTTTGGTAAATACCACCGATTCGTTGAAGGCGGCATAACTTTGCTGGTGCCTTTCGTGGACCGAATCATCAAAGTTAACGTCACCGAACGCATGACACCCGTACAGCGGCAAGACGTAATCACCAAGGATAAAGTCTTCATGGGCGTAGACGCAGTCGTATTCTACAAAGTTAAACTAGATGAAATATCAGTAAAAGCATCGCAATATTTCGTAAATAACTACGTATCCCAGATTGATACATTAGCAAGGACAGTTCTCAGGGACATCATAGGAGGTATGGATATGACTGTAGCAAACACCTCCAGACCCACAATTAACGAAAAACTAAAAGAAGCCTTAGATGAACAAACTAGGGATTGGGGTATAGAAATCGTTAGAGCAGAAATTAAAGACTTAGAGCCTCCTAGGGGATTAATGAGTTCCATGGAATCCGTCCTTAAAGCAGACAACGAACGGCAGGCAGCAGAGAAAACCGCCATAGCTCAAGCCACCTTGGCAAGTGGACAGAAGAACGCTGCGATTCAAGTTGCAGAAGGCCAAAAACAAGCTGCCATCCTCCAAGCTGAAGGCCAGAAAACCGCAACCATCGAGATAGCTGAAGGAGACGCCCAAGCAACCCGACTCAGGAACGAGGCGTTGACCACGTACTTCAAGGATAGCGCCATCACCTTCAAACAGTTGGACACTATTACGGCATCTTTGCAGAACAACACAAAGATAATCGTCCCCGAAGGCAAAGCAATTTCACTAATCCTCAATGAGCTAGACCACCTTTCAAAAGCAACAATTCTCCCAATTCCGTCGCCGCCACCACAGAAAAGCAGCAAACAAATGTAGAGAAAATGCTTGACAGGCTCTGATTTAGAGCCTTAACCCACTTTTTACATAGTCTTTTATCATTTCTTCATGTTCAAAAGCCAACGGTTTAGGAAGCTCGTTTAGGCTGAAAAGTTTGATTTCTTGGATTTCGCCTTCTTGCTTTTTGGTTTCTCCGCCTACAGGTTTCACCACAAAACAGGTTGGGTAATACTCGTATTCAACATCATCTTTGACTCCCTTCTCAACATATTCGCCCACCTTGCTTGCAATGGTTACGTCGAGTCCTGTTTCCTCCTTAACTTCCCGAACAATCGTTTGTTCGACGGTTTCGCCAGGGTCCATTCTGCCGCCAGGCAACGCCCAGTAGCCTTTGAAGGGAATCGTGTTGCGTTTTATCAGCAAAATCTTGTTGTCTGGAAACGGTATTATGGCGGTTGAGGTTTTACCCGTATATTTCTTCATAAAAGTCAATCCTATGACGTTAATTTCAATCTCCAATTAATAATCGCCGTTATGGCAAAGATTGCGATGCCCACGAAAACAACCAATGGTCCAGGAAAAGCTATGCCAAAACCAAAGGTGCTCCATAGAAAAACTCCTGAAAATCCCGCGATTGCACCGAAAACTGCGCTAAGCCATGAATATCTTCGCATATGGGAGCTTAAGTTTTTTGCTGCTATTGCAGGAACTATGACGAGAAAACCAACCAGTAATGTTCCAACTATCTGAATCCCTATGGCGACGACGACGGAAACGAGGAAAAGATACAGCAAGTTTGTTCTTGCAACATTGATGCCTTTTGAAATGGCCAGGTCTTCAGAAATCATGGCTAAAACCAATTTGTTATAGATAATTTTTGTAAGGATTATTGCTATAACACAAGCCGCTGCTGCTCCCACGGTGCTAAGTAATGTTACTTGCGAAATATCACCGAAAAGAGCATTTTCGAGGTCCTCCAAATGGGTCCCGTAAAGCAGTATGCCTATTGCCAATGCAAGAGTAAACATTGCCCCAACCAGCGCTTCAAAAGAAATCTTTGTTACTCTCTGAATATGCCAAATTATAGCTGCTGAAACAAACAAAAAGACGAAAGCACCCAGAAACGGGTTAAAATGGAAAGATATCCCAATAGCCAAGCCCGGCAAAGCAACATGCGACAGAGCGTCGCCGACAAGCGCCATTTTCTCCAAAACCATCAATGACCCCAAGTAGCCTGTGGCAACGCCGACGAAAATTGATAGTATTAAACTGTAGAATGTTGTGTCAAGCATATCAGTCAGGTTTCTCCTCTGATGGTTTCAACGCAGACTGTTTCACCGTAAATCTGTCTTTGGATGTCTGGTTTCGCTATTTCCGCTGCTGGTCCACAGAATGTAAGGCACTTGTTTAACGCCAGCAAATCATCCGCGTATTCCTGGACGATGTGGATGTTGTGTGTTATTAGGAAAATCGTTATTTTCTGGGTTTTCTTGATATCGTTTAGCATTAGGTAGATGGGTTCTTCGCTGTCCATGTCAACGCCCGTTGTCGGCTCATCCAAAAGCAACACGTTGGGGTTGTCGTTTAGTGCCCAAGCAATCAAAACTCGCCTCAACTGCCCGCCCGAAAGGACGCCTAACCGCTTGTTCAAGATACTATTATCGTTTAATCTTACCTTTTTTAGCGAGTTTTCTATGTCCACTCCGTTTCCAATTGAGAGGAACTCTCTAACTGACATTGGAATATCGGAAACAGCGACGTACTGGGGAACGTAGCCGATTTTTACTTTCTCTGTCCACTCGATTGAACCTGTGTGCGGTACCAGGTTTAGGAGTGTTTTGAGTAGGATTGTTTTGCCTGCGCCGTTTGGTCCAAGTATGGCAAGGGTTGTTCCTTTCTTAGCGTTGAAGCTGATGTTGTCTAGTAAGATTTGGTTTTGCAGTTTTACACCGAGATTTGAAACTTTTAATATGTAACCGTTGTCTTCAGCCACAATTAACCACACCTTTCGCACTGCAATAAACGGCGCGACTAACACAAATAGTATCTGTATGAGGAATGCAATAAGTTTTTTGAAACAACCAAACATTAACTCTTTAATCGGCTGCTTAGAACTTGCTGTTCCTTGTCTGAGAGCCAGCCTTCATGCTTCAGGTAAACTAAGCCCCTTTCAACATTTTCCCTAAATAAACCATTATTTAAAAGATTGTTCCTTTGCGCTAAACCGTTAAGTTGACTTTCAAACATGGCATTTTGTTTGGTAAGCACTTGAACCTTGTCAATTAGGGCTGTTATCGCTTTGAAACGTGGCATAAGCAGGTCTTTGATTTTTGACATGCCTAACGCGCCTTTGAGTTTCGCTGAGAAATCGACGGCGCTAATGGTTGATGGGGGAAGGATAAGGTAGCGTCTTGTTGAGCCCATTTCAAAGCAAGCCACATAAAACGGAACATAGAACAAGGCTGAACTCTTCGACCCTTGGTCTCTAATGCCAAGCAACTCAAAATTATCTTTGATTGCCTCTCTGAACTTGATGCTTTTGTTTAGACTTTCGATTACTGGTTTTTCTTGTTTAAGCAGCTTGTCGGTTTCTTGTTTGAAGGTGAGCGTTTTAGCGTCGCGGGCAACTTCAAGCTCCCGCAAGGGCTGACGGGCGAACTTGATTTCAGCATCAAGCCCAAAATTTAACCTCGATATTTCCTGAATTTTTTGTTTGCTTAGCTTTTTAACGTTGCCTTCAATGTTCTTCAGTTCTTTTTTGAGGCCATTAAGTTCTTTTTGGGCTTGCTTGATTTTCTCCTTCCATCGCTTCTCGTAAATTGCATGGTTCTTTGCAGCTTGAGCTTTTGCTTCGCGTTGGTAGAGCTTGATTTTTCCTTCGTTAGTTCGGATGAACTTCAGAGTTTTTGCTTTTAGCTTTTGTAGGCTTTCGAGTTCTTTATCGAAGCTTTCTGTTAAACCCTTTATTTTCAGTTTGTACTCCTTGCTTAGTTTGGCTATTTTGGGGTTTACGATTTCTTCTTGAGCTCTGATTTTAGCGTCAGCTTCCTCCTTTGCAGCTGCTGATTCATAATCAAGCTCCGTTATGTACTGGCTTGTTGTCTTGTTTACAAGTCTTGCGCATTCCGGTAACCTCTCAGCCTCTTCCCTTAGAAACGATTGCAGCTTGTCAAACTCAACTATCAAGGAGGAAATTGTGTTTTCTTCAAGAGTCGGCGAAAGCAAAGCGGAATTTGCGGGTATCGCGTCTACGGCTTCTTTGCGGTAAACATTAAACTCATTCTTAAAATCCAAGTTGGCAATTAAGCCCCTGAACACAAATTGTTTCTCTTTTATGGACTGCTGAAAATAGTTGCCGTAGTCTGACAAGAATGCCGTGTATTTTTCTCTCGGTCTTGAATTCGCCTCTAAGCTTTCCATGAACGCTTTTGCCGACGGAACCTCAGAATAGGAAATGCTGTAGCTGGAATCGGCAAATCCGTCGAAAACAAAACTTGAGTTGTTTTTGGGAAACAGCCACAAAGGGTACCCGACTTTCGATAAGAAAACGAGTTTTTCTTCAGGCTGCCTTGCTATCAAGCCACCGCCCTTGTTTCTCTCAAGCTCTGCAACGGCAAAAACGGCTGCTGCCTCAACCCCAGACTCGCTGGTTTTCTGGCTTGAAAAGGGTAAGCTAAACCGTTTAGTTGCAGAGGTTAACATCAGGCGTCACGTGAAGGTATAGAGGGGCTGCTTTTTTAAAACTTGCCATCAAACTTAGCCCTTAAAGAAGTCGGTTATTCTCTTTTGGAACAGCGCCCTCTTTAACAGTTCACTCTGCAGTATCCATCGTTGCATTGGAATCTCAAACCTGCCGCTGATGAATTGTAGGGATTCAGCGAGGCTCTTGAACTCGTACGGTTTTTGGTGCATGGCGTTTCGGACGTTTTCTCGGACTTGCCAGACGCCGATAGGCATGATGTATCCTGGTCTCGCTTCTCTAAGGACGATGGCGGTGGCTTGGCGGCGTTCTTTTTGGAGTTGTTCGCAGACGGCTAAGCGCGCGGAGTAGTAGCAGCCGCCAATCTGAGCGTAAGTAGTTCGTCCATTGTTGCCTTCCCAATCAGAGAAGATAGAAATGCTTGAGCCGTTTGGGTTCCACACTGTGCCTGGGTACCATGCTTCCATGGACTCATAGCTCCACTGCGCAGGAATCATTAAAATCTCAAACACGTTATCCATGTAAATGGACTCGTAAACTCGGTACTCGTTGATTTCGGGGAAGGTTTTGACTTTTTCCCTGAGGTTCTTAGAGATGATGTCGTCGACGGCTGTTATGCTCCAGCGGGTTGGGACGAGGCGTCTTTTCTTTTCTATGCCGAATGCGCCGACGCTGAAGGCTTTCTGAATCTTAGATACCACTACTCCTCGATTGTAGAGGTCCACCACTGCCTGCGTTGCCCGCAAGTCCGTGTCATAGTACGCTTTCTCAATTTTGTCATCGTAGCGTGCGTTGCCTACGTGTAGGTCGCGGATGGGCGCTGACGGACCAAACGGCTGCACATCATCATCGAGGTAAATGGAGCCACGCGGTTTTTTGGTAAGGTTCAACTCAATGTCAACACAGCTGTCGGCGAGAGCTAACTCGCGCGTCTGATCCAGTATCTTGCCGCCCTCCATGAACTTCTGCACATTAACCCTATGCTTACCCCGTACAAGCAAACTGCGAAAACCCACAATCTCATCCACCGACTTCCCAAACCACCGCTCAGGCAAATCGTAAATGCTCGTGTCCTCATGAATGGGCGGAACAAGCGGTCCAGCGTAAACGTTGGGGTAGCCGATTCTTCCGATGAAAACGCTCGGTGGAGACATGCCGTTGATGTCTTCACTTGCCATTAGCGGCACGCTTTTGAGGAAATAGTTGACTTTAACCATTATTGGGCATCGGGTTTTGCCGCAGAGGGCTCGTGCGCCTTTGCAGAGGATGCAGAGGCTGTCGTTTCTGGCACGGGTTGTGATTTGTTGTTGTTCGATGGCGTTGCTGTTGACTTTTTTTATGATGTCCAATAGCCAGTTGTCGGGTTTTGTGGTGATTTGGGGTTTTTGGGTGGTCGTCATGTTTGCTTTGATTATCTTGTTGTTCTCTCATATGGTTTTTTCTGCATGAAAGTGCTTAAAACGCTTGTTTTTTAGGCGTTTTTTGAGGGGTCGGTTGTTGACATTTCGGTTTTTCACCTCATGTCGGCTGTTGAAATCTCGCTCAAGCTCTTCATTTTCTTAAGCTATCGGTCATAAAGTGGCTTTGTAAATTTTTTAATGAATAAAATCAACCTTTTCGGGAGCTTAGGTTTCGCTTCATCTACCATTTTCCATATTGTGGGAAGCGGAAACGGAGTCACGTTCACATCGATAATTTTTAGTTGACCATCAATTCTCTTCAGGTTATCTGGCTTTACATCAAAAATACCATACTTGTACACAGCCCTTCTTAGGCTAGCCAATTCCTCTGGGGTAACGTGCGCTGGAAATCCGTGCTCTTGCAATAAGCAGTATTTGGTGTGCCAAAATATCCTAGCAAACAGTTGATGCCGCACGCTTTCTGGGACTCGCTTGTAGGCTCGATGGTCGTTCTCGATGCTCTTTTTTGCTCCAACTTTAAGCACTATTTTTTGGTCTGTTGAGCGGATGCCGAAGACTATTTTGTGCCAGCCAACGTTTTTAACGTATAAGTCGGGGTAATTTTTCAGTATTAGGCTTTTTAATTCTTCTTGTGGGGTAAATAGGGAACCTCTTGAACGCATATAGTGGTCTATGAGGTGGTCGATTTGCTTGGCTTCATGATGGAATGTTTTGTACTTCAACGTTCAAGCACTCAAAAAATTAAGTCTCACCAGAAAAATAGGACTTGGAGAATAATAAACATAAAGAAGAGTAACCGTTGAAGAATAACAAATCCGTCGCGTCGAGTGCTCAATAAATAGACCCGAGCAAACCCATAGTTTAAGTATTTTTTTGGTACTTAAAAGTGAAATGAGCAAAATTCATGGTTCGGAATTGGATTAATTGTGGTTTTCATCCCATTGCACGCTAGACTACGTATTGGACTGCGATTTCTGGAAGCTGCACTTGCATTTGAATTGTTCCTGTGCTCAGTTGAGGCGCATGTTCAAGCAGCCACGCGGTAAGTTCTTTGCAGCCATCAGGATTGCAGGAAAATTTTTTCTCTTTGCTTTTCCATGACTGGCAGTTGGCACAGGGAATCTCGCCTTGTTTTTCCATAACAATCACGCATTCGTTTATGCTAAGCTTGATTTATCGCTTGTGAAAAGGAAATCTTGATTAGCTATTTGTATTCAAAATCTCGAAAAAGAGCTAAAACTTGGTGGAGGATGAGAAGAGATGGCGCCCAGGCCGGGATTCGGACCCGGGTCCTGCGGGCGACAGCCGCATATACTGGACCGAACTATACTACCTGGGCAATTAAGCGCCGCAAGAATACTAATAACTTTAGCTAATTAACCTTTCTCGGATTTGGCGTTTAACGGTTTGTTGGAAAAGCGGCTGTTTCGCTGCTAACCCCCAGTTTGTTAGGCTGAAGGTTGCTTTAGCGACAATTTTAATACCTCTCGAAAATATTTAGTGGGTGAACATTGCTTAAGGGTGGGTGAGAAGAGTCCTTAGGAATACTGGCGGCATGGCGGTTCTGCAAAAGTACTGGTTCATCTTAGCGATGTTGCTGCTGGTTTCGGTTTCGTTTGTTTCAGGCTACGTTGCCCTCTTAACGGCGTTGGTTTTTACTTTTTTGGTTCCAGGCTTAATCGCCTACAGGTTTTTCAGCTTAAAATCCCATGAAATCTGGGCTTTCGTACCCATATTCAGCGTTTTAGTCTCGGTTCAACTGGTGTACTATCTGTCTTTGGCTTTTGGGTATTCGCAGCAAACTATACTTTTGAGTTTTTTGGCTTTGACGGCAGTTTATGCGTTGGTGGTATACAAAAAAGGCGAACCGTTAAACCCCCAAAAGTTTCTCAAGCTAAAGCAGATTAAAAAAACCAGCCTCCTGGTTTTTGCGGTAATTTTCCTCATCTCCCTTGCGGTTCTCTACAAGAGCGTGTGGTATGGGGACCAGTACGGCATAGTCCTTACAGGCTCGAATTGGCAGGACACCCCCTTCCACTACGAAATAATCGAAAGCCTCAACAACGGCAACTTCCCGCCGCAAACCCCCAACTACGTCGGCACACCGTTGACTTACCATTACTTTGTGGATTTCCACACCGCCCTCATAGAGAAAGTGTACGGTTATTTGCCTACGCTTCTGCCAGTTTTGAACGCGCTCTTCATTTTGGTCTTTGCTCTCTCCATTTATGCGTTGGCGCGGTCTTACGGCAGGCGCGTGGCGGTGATTGCTACGGTTTTGGCGGTGTTCGGCTGGGGACTGAGCTATTTCGGCTTGTTCTCGGCGCTGTTTAACGGGCAGTTTGATCCGACACAGAACTACATTTACCAGTTCGGGAAGCTGTTTGGTTTGCCTTCGGTTTTTGATAATTTGCTGCAGCAGCGGCCGTTGCTGGTGGGGTTGCCCGCGTTCGCGTTGGTTCTGGCTTTGCTCAAAAACATCGATGACAAAAACCGCCTTATCCTTGCGGGCATAGTCACGGGGCTGGTGTACCAGTTTCATAACGTGGCGTTCTTCTGCTGCTACGTTGCCTTCGCCGTCTGCCTCATCCTGAACCTCAAACGCTTCAAGTTCAGCTACCTGTACTTTTTGCTGCCGAGCGTGTTTGCTTTGCCGTTTATTTTTTCGGGCGGACCGCCGCTCACGTTTGCCGTCAGCACGTCGTTTATAGCGAATTTTGCTCAGAACCCCTTCATCTACTACTTCCTCAACCTCGGCGTCCCGTTTGTGCTGGCGATTGTTTCGTTTTTGAAGCCGGGACACGAGTATCTGAAGTTGACTTTTCTGTTGTTGTTCTTGATTCCCAACATTTTGTTGCTGACGCCGTGGGTCTGGGACATGTACAAGTTCTTCATCTTTGCCTGGGTGCCCATCGCCGTTTTGAGCGGTATCGTATTGGCTAAAGTTCCAAGGAGCGTGGTTGTTGCGGTGGTTTTGCTCTCCATAATCACTTCTGCAAGCGTCATCATCTACAATGTTGGAACCGACTATACTGGCGTCAGTTGGGGCGAGTACCAGTTGGGATTGTGGGTGAGGGATAATACGCCGCAGAACTCGGTGTTTTTGACTTATTATTCGGTTCATGCGCCTTCAAGCATGATCGGGGGGCGGCTGCGGGTGTCGTCGTATGTGTATTGGCCGTATGGTCACGGGATACCGCTTGATCAGGTGAACCAAAGGGAGCAAGACATCGACGCGGCGTACAACGGCACCGAAACCCAGCTGGCAGCGGTCGTCCGCGAGTACAATGTGTCTTACGTGTACGTCGGCAGTGAAGAGTTAAGTAATTATCCGGGTTGCGTGGCGCGTTTTGACGGGGCGGCGTGGCTGGCGCAGGTTTACGCGGATGGGAACTTGCGGGTTTACCGGGTGGATTGGGCTCGGATGGGCAGTTGAGCGCTGGCAAGTTTTAAATACAAAAACAAACAAAAAACCAGCCATGACAACCAAACCAGCCGGCTTAGGCAAAATCCACAAAATCCTCATATTCTTTGTCATAATCAACATCGTTGGCGACGTAGGCAACGTTGCGTTGTGGTGGGCGAACTCTGCTTCGCGTGCGGCGTCGCTGAACACGGGCTACATCGGGGTCGCTGCAGGCGCCGGTAATGCGCTCATCGCAGGCACCATAGTCCTGTTGGCGGTTGCAGCCGTGTACATTGCCGCGTTGTTCGGTTTGCTGAAGCGGAGGACGTGGGCGCCAGAACTAATCATAGCCGTATCCGTAGCTAACCGCGCACTCGCCCTGGTACTGTACTTTATCAGTCCCGCGTTCGCGTTCTGGGCAGCCTGGAGCATCATACTAATAACCCTATCCTACTTTGACTGGCGCAAAATGAACACGGCAACCGCAGCAACCTGACAATTTTCTTCTCATTTTTTATTTTAAATTTTTTGGCGCCTGGTGCTTCTTGCCAGACATGTAAGTGACGTCTATTCTGCCCATTGTGGTTTTGTCGAGTTTTTCGGGTTTGATTTTGGCGAGTTTCGCTTCGGGGTTTAGGGAGACTTGGCGCACGAGGGCTTCCATGGCGTGTTTTTTCTCGGCTGGGTCGGTGATTAGGCTGAGCGTGCCTTGGAAGTGGACGCTGATGTAGGCGTAGTCGCATTCGTCTGTGACTCCGAAGTCCAGTACGGCTTGCCCCCACACGCGCGGGTTGGCTTTTGCGTAGACGAGTTTTTTGCCTTCGGGTGCGCAGTGGAAGTAGAGGCAGTTTCGGGTTTGGTCGTAGCCGTGGCTCAGCGAAACCAAATAAGGCTCACCGTCCATGCAGAGGGCAACCGTAACGTACTTGGTGGCTTTGAGAACCATCCGCATCTCATCTGGGTCAGTGATTTCCCGCTCCTTGCGCCGAACATGAAAAGACATGCCTTGATTTTAAGCTGGAAAGCCAATATTAACTTTTTTTGCGGCGCAACCTGCGGCAAGCGTTGACCAGTTTTGTTTTGGCAAAGCCAACCACGTCGGGCGTGAAAATCGAGAGGGAAGCCAGCAGGAAGTTGAGGGGGAAAACGAGCGGGGACTCGAAGAGGTTGCCGCCGTAGGAGCCTGTGACGTTTTGCATGTAACCCCAAAGCTGAAACAGCGACCACCCAGCCGTCCAGAGCAGGGCGCCGCCGAGCCGAGCCAGATACTTCTGCTTTCGGATGAAGGTTTCTTCATGTGCGTTTGCGTAGAAGATTTCTCCAGCCGCCGCACCCGCGCCTCCGGGAAAAAACGCGTTAACCAAAACCTTCTCCACAATGTTGCCTGGGACGTAAGGGGTGACCCATGGAACCATAAACATGCTTAAGATTGGCAGGTGAATGCTGCCGGTTGCAAGCCTAACCGCCGCAGGTATAGCATAGATGAGGGCGCCGCCTAACTGCCAAACCCAAAACCTCCTGCTTCGAAGCGTGCGTGCAATGGCTTCCAGATACATAGCTTCTAAACTAACGCGCATATTTTAAAAAGTCTTCCCAACTAAAAAGGCGCTGCTTATTTAGCGGAGAAGCGTGCGGGCAAACTATTTTTTATGCACCGTCAAATGTGATGCTTGCGCCCCAATCATAATTTCCAGCCAAAGTATGGGCGGGCACCTTGAGCGTTAGCGTTCCCGTTGCGGATCGACCCGCAGGAATAGGCTGGTTATCAAGCGAAAACGTCAGGGTCCAACCGCGTGGCAAATTCGGCGACATTAATGATAGGTGCGGTGTGAGGTTTACGTTTGCATGATTTGTGATTGTTACAGTTTTAGTATTTTCCCCAAGGTTAACTGTACCCCACTTGAAAGGAATCGAGGCTCCATAACTTGAATAAACGCTGTTATCGCCCTGTATGGTAACTGTCACAACACCCTTCGAGGACTCCTTAGCTGATGCATTCATACTCAAATTAGCCAAAACAGTTCCAGAAACCATCGTGATGGCTACAGCTAAAACCAACAACAAAACTAAGACCCCTCTCTTGTTCAAACCCTATACACCCACCTGCTAAGCCGCAAACATAAAAGGAAAAGAATGATTTATACATTCACACGTCTTTTTTTCTACCTACAACAAACTCAACATCCTCGAAGACTTCACCGACCAAGTTTTTAAATGCGTGTTTAGCTCACTCACTGGTGATTTGCTTAAGAAAATATCGTTGAATATAACTATTTACGGGTTTGAGTTTTCAATTACTGCTTTTGCTATAACTACATTTATAGTTAAAAGTATGGCTATTTGGATTGTGATAGTTAGTTTTTTTCTACTCAATATTAACTATGTGATTTAATAAAACCGATAACCATTGCAATGCCAAGAACCATTAACAATATTATACCAACAACTGCCATAAATGGGTTGATAGGAACTAATGCCCATAGAATTATTCCACCTACAACAATAAAGATTATTGCAATAACTATGCCTATTACCGCTTCTGCAATTTCGCTCATTTGCTCACTTTTTATGATATTGAGAAATTGAACTAATAAGTTTTCTTTATAGTTTTGGATACGAAAATATTATAGGTTGATAAAAGCGAATTGTTTCCTTACAAGGAAGAGAAAGTATGCTATTGAGTATGAGGTCTGCTTTATTTGTATTTCCAGTTTTGTTAATTATTTTAGCATTCATCATTTTATTCGCTGACAATTCAACGCTGACTCAAGTTGCATGGGTTTTAATCATATTGGCGGTTCTGCTTCAATTTCTTAACGTTTTCCGCAAGAGGTTTTAGAATGGTTCCACGAAGAATCAAAGCAACGGATTTCACGAAGAAGCAAGAAAAGGTCTTAGAAAAAATGGCTTTTGTTACTCTTTTCAACCTTGCTCTCATGGTTTTACTAACAAGCATTCAATTAATAATCTCCAAGACAACGGATATGATGATTCCATTCAAGATGTTGATAATAATGGGATTCTGTTATCTTTTAGCTAACAGCACCTTGAGCGTGTATTTCCATGTTAAGCAAAAGCGATTTGGAAACCCTCAAACGCTATTTCTAAAGATACTGGCGGCTGTAGGCTTGATTTTTTCAACGGCTTATGCTCTTCCATCAGCTTTCATGCTAACTGCTACTTTCCATCTTAATTATTCGCTCGATTTTTCCTTTATCGCCGCTTTCGGTGCAGGAATTTTTGCAACTTTAGTGGGTATGGCTCTAACTGCGAGCAGGTCTATTCAAGATTAAGATAATAAACAAAGTTAAACTAAAGCTGAAATCACTGGAAAGCGCCTTGTCCTGTTTGACACGTCGTCGTTGCGTCGTCGTCGGGTTACATGGTGTGGCTCTTTTAATTTGAACCGACCGCTGGGTTAAAAAAATATAGTTTTCTTGGCAAGTTGGTGTTTTTCTAGATTTCGTTAGGGTTTTTATGTGCGGGGTTGTTTTTTGTTGGTTTAGGGGTTTGGAGCGTTTTTGGTTTGGTTGGGGGTGAGGTTGGAGGGGAGGAAGTTGGTTTTGTTAGGGTTATTCTTTTGAGCCCCATTCATTGGCAATTCGCGTTCATATTTGGAGCCTAATAGCCAGTCATTGCAGAAAACGAGGAGGGAGGCAGGCGCGCGAACATATTTGGAGCCTAATAGAAACTCATTGCAGAAACCTATAGGGGGAGGTCAAAAAAGCCCTAAGAGGGGTAGGTCGGTATTGGCGTTTTTTGGAGCCAAACACATGTTGCTTCGCGGATGCAATAGCTTTTTTAATCCACGCCTTCACCATATTTTGCGGTGCACACAAACGGAAGAACCACAGATTTGGACTCCTATGGATGGAGACACCTTCGTCACGAAAGACGGCTTTATCATGAACACTTTCGGGTACGAACACCCCGACGACAGGGTTTTCGCGTTCCTCAAATACATTCCCGCCCAGTTCAAAGGGCTTTTTAACGTGGAAATGCTCACCCGAACGTGGAAATTCGGCACAAGCGAACTTACAAACCAGCTTTTCCGCGCCGAAAAACTCTACACAGCCAAAAACTACCAAACCTTCATCGAAGCCTTCCGCAAAACCTTCCCCAACTACCTCTACTACGACCAAACGCGCGGCAAAGAACTCATAACCGCCCCGCTCGACGCAATCGAGCAGGTTTTCGTCCCCAAAGACCGCTTAGTCTGGCTCCAGAACCTCCCAAACCCCGACGGACTCCAAAAAACGGCGCTCAACCTCATCGACCTCATCTCCAAAGAATCAGGCGTCGACTGCACCGATTTGGGTATTCACGGCTCCATCGCGCTGGACATGCATGCGCCCGAATCAGACATCGACTTTGTCGTTTACGGCACAGAGAACTTCCGCCTGATGGAAGAAGCCATCCAGCGGCTCGTCAACGCCGCCAAACTCAGCTACATCGCGGGCAACCGCATCGAAGCAGCCCGAAAATTCCAAGGCAAATACCTCGGCAAAATCTTCATGTACAACGCAACCCGAAAACCCGACGAGGTCACCGCCAAATTCGGCGACTACACCTACACGCCGCTTGAACCCGTCCGATTCGCAGCAACCGTCTGCAGCGACGCAGAAACCATGTACCGCCCCGCAACCTACAAAATCAGCAGCTACCAACCCCAAGACGACCAATCAGAGCTTAACCTCGACAAAATCCCCGTCCAAATCGTCTCAAACATCGGCTGCTACCGAAACGTCGCCCGCACAGGACAACAAGTCAAAGCTGCAGGCACACTCGAAAAAGTCCAAAACACGCGCGACGGCGCAGCCTTCTACCAGGTCGTCGTGGGCACAGCTACTTCGGAAGAAGAGTACATATGGCCAACTTGAAGCTGCGGGACCGCGACGCCGTCCAAACCAGCGAGGGTTTGATTTTCCGAGTCTTCGGCTACTCGCATCCCAAAGACGCTTATGTCTGCGACGCCGAATACGCCTCACAAAAAATTTTCCAGTCAAGTGACCCGCGGGCGCCGAGAACTGGCAGAAGCGAACTTTTCTACAAGTTTTATAATGACGAGGGCATGAAGCTCATCGCAAAGAATTATCCCCAATATCTCATTTCCCATGAAATGCTCGGTGCAAAAATCGTGGGCGTACCTCAAAGCGCCGTTATGGAGGCGCGAAAACCCCCCGAACGCCTGCGGGAATTGCTCAAGGCGGGACCAACCGACCCGCTGCTTTCCGCAATGCAGCGCGTCCTGAACACAGCAACTGAAAACTCAGGGGTTCCAGCGTCAAGTTTCGGGGTCTTCGGCTCCATGCTGCATGGTTTTCATCATCCAAAGTTTTCTGACATTGACTTTACAATCTACGGTAAAGCTGAAAACGCCAAAATGCGCCAAACAATGGCAGAATTGTACTCCGATGGCAGTTCAGGCTTAAGAAACGAATTCGAATCCGAAGACGCCATGAAAGGCAAAACCTGGCGCTTCAAAAACTTCGACGTTTCGGATTTTGTTTGGCACCAGCGCCGCAAAATGATCTACGGATTATATGACGACACATCCGCGAGCGGCAGAGTCATCAAAGCCGAATTCGAGCCCGTGAAGGATTGGAGCGAAATCAAATCCGAATACAGCCCGCAAGCGCGCATTAAGCAGAAGGGCTGGGCAAAAATCAAAGCCCGCATAACAGCGGACGACGAAGCGCCGTTCATTCCATCCGTCTACGGCATAGAACCCTTAGAAGTGTTAAGCGGCCCAAAAGAAGCCCTCGAAGCAACGCGGATTTTCTCGTACATGGAAGAGTTCCGCCAGCAGGCGCAAAAAGACGAGACCGTGATTGTTGAAGGCAACCTAGAAGAAGTCGAGTCGCCAACGGGAAGTTTTTGGCAGGTAACGTTGACTTATTGCCCGCGCTACTACGAACAAGTCCTCAAAGTGCAGCATTAATGCAGAAGCACCATGTAATCCGACGGTTTATTGCCGATAATTAAACGGTAATGTTCACGACCGCTTTTCTTGTTGGTTACGAATTCAACTTTTCCCTGCGCCTCGATGGCTTCAGTGTTTGTTGCTTGCTGGCAGAACCTGCCGCGGAACGAAACAACCTCTGTAATTGGCGTGAGTTTGGGGCCTTCAACAACCGCCACATCCTTAAGCTTGTAAGTGCAGGGCGTAAAAAGTGAATCAGAATCATCAGCTATGTTGGCGGTTATTTTCGCGTAGCCGCTGTTTTTGTAGCACACGTCGCCGTACTGCTCGTTTGTTTCGGGCCAGTCCTTCACGAAGCGGATGAAGTAGTCGGTTCCCATGAACATGCCCTGGAAGGCTTTGCGGCTTTCGACCAAAACGAAGTCTTCGAAGCTCATCTGGGTGTCCTTCGAACGGAAGTCGAAGAGCGTTTGGAGTTCTTCTCGGCTGTAAGGTTTGAACCCGGAATCCGCTGTTTTGAGCAGTTCCTGCAGGGCGGAGTAGGCTTTGCGGCAGTTCTCCACACCATAAACTAGGGGGTCGATGTCTGATTTTTCATTGGTTAAGCCTGCCATTATCGAGCCGGAGATGCCTATGGCGCTCCAAGGGATGTCTGCTTTTTCTTTTAGCGCTGTTGCCAGCCGCAGCGCCTTGTTTTCTAAGGCACTGAGGTTTTTGGATGTGCGTAGAGATGCCAGTTTTTCTGGGGGCTGGTAGTGTTCGGCGATTTGGCTGGTTGGGATTTCGCAGAGGGTTTCGCCGAAAACTGGGTCAAAAACTATGAGGTCAGGATGGTTCTCCTGCAGGTACTTGAAGCGGTCGCCGAGGCTGTAGACTTTGCTGTAAAGCGTGTCTTTGCCTTGCCTTGTGCCCTGCGGCGAGGGAATGAATCGTGGAAACGCGATGACTTTGTTTGGCGGGTGAACTAAGCCCTTAACGTCAAAAACCACGTTGCTCTTTGTTTTAATTAAGTCGCCTTCACGCGCCCTCATGCCAATCCCCAGTAAGCCTCGTTTCATTGGTTGTAGTTTTCAAAACTTTAATAAACCTTTTTTAAACCACAATAGGTCGGAGCATCCCAGATGACCAACTGCGAAAAAGCACAACACATATCCAAATGCTTACAACTGGCGATAATGCTGGAAGTCAGCGCCCAAAAACCAGGCAACGTGAGCTTCACGTCAAGTTTTGAAGGGACAAGGGTGGAGCATTTTTTGGCATCAGCCGTTGCCGCAGGACCAACCTTCCAAGAGGCAGCTTACCGCGGAACATCGGTGGCAGAGAAAAGGCTTGAAGTCGGCGAGGTTGGTTTGGGGGAGCTGATAAAGACTTGTGCTGTGGATGTTAATGGTTGGCAGAGGGGCGGAAACACAATTCTTGGCACGGTGATGTTGTTTGTTCCCATCGCTGTTGCCGCAGGCATGACGCCGACAAAGGAAGATTACGGTTTAGATTTTTCGCTTCTGCGGAAAAATACTGATTTGGCAGTTAAATCAACAACCGCGTGGGATTCGGTTCACCTCTACGAAGCAGTAGACATTGCCAGTCCAAGCGGACTTGGCGATGCACCAGACCTTGACGTTACCGACCCAGCTTCTAAAGAGCGGCTGCTAAAAGAGAATGTCAGTTTGTTTGAGGTTTTCAAAATCGCCTCAGAATACGACGACATATGCTACGAATGGGTCAACAGTTACCCGATTACTTTCGACTTAGCATATCCTTACCTGATGAAACAGCTTGAAAGCAAACCCCTCAACACCGCCGTCGTTCACACTTTCCTTAAAATCCTCTCTGAACGCCCAGACACCTTCATCGCTCGAAAAGTCGGCAAAGAAAAAGCCCGCGAAGTATCTTTGGATGCGAAAGGTGTGCTGGAGCTGGGCGGATTAGAAACCGCTAAAGGAAAAAAGAGCCTCGCAGAATTCGACAAAAAACTACGCTCATCAGGCAACTCATGCAATCCAGGAACTACAGCGGATTTAACTGCCGCTGCATTGGCACTCTGCACGCTCAGCGGATACAGACCTTAAAACAGTATATCCTTTGTCGCTTAGATCTAGCGCTCGGAGCAGACTATACCCCCCTTTTATATAGGCAGGTTCTAGCGTTGACCTACTACTCTGAGGCACCTACCCCCTCCCTTATATATAGACTTAAACGCTGAGGCGCTAATGGCTGCAAAAAACGGCAATGGCGACCTACCCCCTATAGGTTTCTGCATGCTATTGCTATTAGGATCCAAATACGTTTATGGTAGCTTCTGTTCAGGACACGCAAAAAAACGGATAAACCTTAAAAACGCCAAAACCAGCGTTACCTTTAATATTTAAAAACAATCAAGTTAAAGGTACTCTAAAGGTGAAAGTCATGGGAAAAGCATTAAGCGTAAACCAAATGGCTTGGAAAAAAGCTCAAAGTTTTATCGATAACCCAGAATTTTATGGCGTATCCGTTTCAAAATCGACTGCTGGAGCAACAATCGTGGATGCAGGCGTAAATGCATCGGGCGGTTTTCAAGCAGGCAAAAAACTAACCGAATTGTGCATGGGCGGCGCTGGCAAAGCACAGTTAGGCTTCAAAACGTATGGCGATTTGACTTTTCCATCGATTACTGTTTCGTCTGATCACCCTGCGATTGCCATGTTAGGCGCGCAGTTTGCTGGCTGGCGCATTAAAGACGGCGACTCAATAGCCATCGGGTCTGGTCCTGTTCGTGCTCTGGCGCTAAAGCCCAAAGACGTTTTTGAAGAGATCGGCTACAAAGACGTAAGCGATAAGGCAGTGCTCACACTGGAGAGCAATGCTCTTCCTTCCGATGCGCTTATCGAGAAGGTGACGACTGCAAGCGGCGTTTCAGCGGAGAATTTGATTGTTGTTGTGGCTCCAACCGCAAGCATCGCTGGTTTAACTCAGGTAGCTGGCAGGGTTGTTGAGGTCGGCATTCACAAACTAAGAACTTTAGGCTTAAGCCCCAAGGTAATCCGTTACGCGATGGGTTATGCCCCGATTCCGCCGATGGGCAAAGACTTCGAGGTTGCCATGGCACGAACCAACGACGCAATCCTTTACGGAGGAACAGTGTACTGCACCGTTGAATATGACGATGAGGCTGCACTGCAGAAAATTGTTGATCAAGCACCTTCCATGGCATCGAAGGATTATGGCAAGCCGTTCCTGCAGATTTTCCGCGAAGCCGACAAAGACTTCTACAAAATAGACCACGGCTTGTTCGCCCCAGCAGTGCTCATGATTAATAATGCTAAGACTGGAAGAACTTTCAAAACAGGGAAGATTAATCCTAAAGTATTAGCGGAATCCTTAGGGTTCTAAACTTTTTCATTTTTTATTTTTGTGCGGTATTGCATTTTATTTCTTGCGGCATGGTCAGGTGCAGGACTTTTTGTACTCTTTGAGCGATTAGGAAGCCAATGGGTATGGTGTACAACGCTAGTGACGCGTTAAATACGGCGGCGAAAGGCAGGTAGCCTATTGTTGCTTCTATGGGGAATGAGTAACCGATTGGTGATGGTTGAGGAAGCGCAAAGTAGAGAACGACTGACATGAACGCTGCTCGGGTTAGCATTCCAAAGGCAGTTGATACTGTGGCCCATTTAGCTTTGAAGAGGACGGTTGTGTCTTTATTTTTTGAGCAGGAAATTCTCTTACCGATTGTTAATACGGCGAAGATGCCAATTTGCATTGACAATGTTGCGGCAAGGTTGTAGACTGGTCCTGTTGGTAGGGCGCCCGGAAAGATTGCGAATAGTACTGCTGTGTTTAACAGCGATATTGTTAGTCCTGCTATGGGGCTGATTATTAGGAATGCTACTACAATGGGTATTTCCCATATTTGGTATATGAGTCCTTGTGCGAAGGGTGCGTACAACGCGATGTGTGTGAAGGTTGGGTTTAATGCTATTGCTAGTGCTGCGAAGACTATTGTTAGGGTGAGTTTTTTGGTGTTCAATTGTGTTTCCTCGTACGGTTGTTCAATGCAATCGTTACCTATTTAAGAGTAACTACCCAAAAAAGAGTTGTTAAATTAAGCTAAAATTGATAAACAAGCCAACACAACAATATGATACAGTGAAGCAGCATTGACGGAAACAACAACCCAGTTCTCATCCTCCAGCGAAGTGAAACGTTGGCTTGAAACCCAAACCCACTCCATCCTCACACCCGTACATGCCCAAGCCAAAAAGCTACGCGACGACATGAACTTTTCACTTCAAACAGTTGCAGATATCAGCAAACAACTTTTTGACACCAGTTCAAAAGAGATTGAAAAAAGAAACATGAAAGTTTACAACCGAGCACGAGCCCTAAACAAACTGGCCCGCCTGTTCCTTGACCGACTCAAAAAACTAAATCCTCCCGAACAAGTCTCTTACGATAGTTTAAGTCGGTATGTTCAGGAAACTCAAAAGGTGCTATTGGTAACTGATATCGATATTAAGAATTGGTTTCCAAGAATCTCGCCCTTCTTCATCATGGATAGAAGAAAATTCTTAGCCGTGTACGAGCGAGCCAAACAAGCCTACAATGCGCTAAACGATTATGTTACCAAGGAATATGTCAAAACTAAGACTTTGGAAGAAGCTCTCCAGCAAATCAATGAGCTTCAAAACGTAGAAAAACAACTATCTGTACTCGGCGAAGATAAGGAAAACATAAAGAACGAGCGTATGCCAATCGAGCAAGAAATCGCCGCACTGGAAGAAAAAATCAATGAGCTCAAATGCAAAGGACCCATCAACAAGCTGAACCTGGTTAATTGCGAGATTGAATCCTTAAGCAACGAATTGAAGCATGCGCTTAGGCACTTGCAGAAGCCATTTATTAAAATGCAAGCCTTGGCCACTGGAGGCGGCGGCGGAGGAATAACGCCTGATGAACTAAACAAGATAAACCAGTACTTGGAGACGTCTTTTGATGCGTTGGTGTCCGAGAAGGCGGGGTATCCATTGCTTAGGGAGATTCTGCAGAAGCTTGAAGGGTTAATGGCTGAGGATAAGCTAAAGTTGAAGCCTGATAAGGCTCGGAAAGCTGAGCAGTCCGTGAATGAGATTCTGCATAAGGATTCTTTGGCGAACCTTCAACTAAGATGCATAGAGATGGCGACGAACAGAGATCAGTTGGTGGCTTCATCGAAGATGGATGAGATAAAACAAAACATCTCCCAATTCCAAGAACAAGTTGATCTGCTGAAAGCTAGAAAAACAAGCGTTGAAACCCACGAAACCGTCAAAGAGAACGCTTACAAAGAAGCAGTGGACAAAATCAGCAACCTTAAACGCACAATTGAGCGAAACGTCTGCAGTTCAATTGACAAAAAAATCCAAATCGCATAGTTCCTAACGTTTGGCGGTCGCTCAAAGAGTTTAAAACCTTTTTTTGTTGCTTCCATCAAGGTGAGACTTGGCCACCCAGCGCAGGGAGCGTTCAAAGCGGCTATCAGCATGCTTTTATTATCGGGGCAACTATCCAGTAACAAAACCACTCGTTGCGAAGGCAAACAGGATGGCTGAACTTAGAACCCAAGAACAACAATTACTCTCCGCGTTGGAATCGCTCGGCGGAACAGCAACCGTTGAACAATTAATCCAAGCCTGCGGATTCCCTGACTCAGCCGTCATGCGCAACGCCTTAACGCTTCAAGAAAAAAACTTCCTCTCGATCCACGCAAAAATCCAAAACATCATCAAACTAACCACGGAAGGCGAGCAGTATGCGAAAGATGGCTTGCCTGAACGCAACCTCATCCTTGCTACCGCACAACTCGGCGGAGCGGCAGACCTAAAAAAAGCTGCAGAAAAAGCAGAACTCGAGTCGCAGTTCATTCAGATTGCGCTCGGCTGGGTAATAAGAAAAAAATGGGCAATCTACACCCCGCAAAACAACACCCTCAGCATCACCGAAACACTCCTACACCAAACAACCATCCCTGAAGGTTGCGACGAAACCCTCCTAAAACACCTGCAAGACAAACACCAAGTCACCCAAGAAGACCTCAGCCCAGAACTCCAACAAGCAACCGAGCAACTCAAAAAAAGAAAACTTCTAACAGTCGAACCCAAAACCACGCGCACTCTCCAAATCACATCCGAAGGCAAAAAAGCCTCAACGGAAAACAAAATTGCCCCCCAAGAAATCACCCAACTCACCCCCGAACTCATAATCACAGGGAAATGGCACACCGCAAAACTCCAAAAATACAACATCGAAGCGCCTGTAGCAAAAACATGGCCTGGAAAAAAACATCCGTACCTGCAGTTCCTCGACGAGGTCCGGGCGAAACTGGTTCAATTGGGCTTTAAAGAGATGACTGGAACAAGCGTGGAAACCAGCTTCTTCAACTTCGACGCGCTCTATGTGCCGCAGGACCATCCCGCGCGCGAGCCTTCAGACATCTACTACGTCAAAGACCCCCAGTGCGGCGAATTAACCAAACATTCCAAATCACTCGAACACGTGAAAGAAACCCACGAAAACGGTTGGAAAACAGGCTCCACAGGCTGGGGATACAAATACTCGCTTCAGGCTGCCCAACGCTTACTTCTCCGCGGACACGGCACATGCCTGAGCGCACGAACACTCGAAGCTGGAAACCTCGAAGTTCCAAGCAAACACTTCTCCATCGCACGCGTCTACCGACCTGAAATAACCGACAAAACCCACCTCTCAGAATTCAACCAAGTCGAAGGCATCATAATCGACCAAAACCTCAACCTGAAAGACCTCCTCGGAGTTTTAGGCAAATTCGCAATGGAAATCGCTGGAGCAGACAAAATCCGCTTCAAACCCGACTACTTCCCATTCACCGAACCCAGCGTGGAACTCAGCGCCTACAAGGAAGGTTGCGGCTGGATAGAATTCGGAGGCTCAGGAATCTTCCGTCCCGAAGTCACCCTGCCACTGGGCGTAAAAGAGCCTGTGATTGCTTGGGGCTTGGGCGTGGACCGCTTGTTTATGATGCGTGCAGGCATCGATGATATCCGCATGATTTTTAGCCAAGACCTCGGGTGGCTGAGGAAAAAACAGGTGACATAAAATGCCCACAATCGACGTAGATTACCCTGAACTTGAGCGTTTGCTCAACGTGAAATTGAACGGCGACATGGCAAAGCTCGACGACATTCTCGCTAACATTAAAGGCGAAGTAAAAGCATTCAACGAAAAAGAATGCACAGTCAGCATCGAAATGAAAGACACAAACCGCCCAGACCTTTGGAGCGTTGAAGGCTTAACCCGCGCACTACAAGGCTACCTAAACCAAACAAAAGGGGTAAAACAGTACGCGGTTGGCAAATCAGCCCTTGAAGTCAAAGTTAACGCCCAACTGTACAACATTCGCCCCTACATTTGCTGTTCAATAATCAAAGACGTCCACCTCTCAGACAACATCATCAAAGGAATCATGCACCTCCAAGACAAACTAGACCAAACTAACGGTCGAAACCGCCAAAAAACATCCATCGGCATCTACAATTTGGACCTCATCAAGCCGCCAATCGAGTACACCGCCGTGAAGCCTGCGGAGGTTAGTTTTGTTCCTTTAGGATTCACTGAGAAAATGAGTTTAGATGAAATTCTTGAACGTCACCCAAAGGGCGTAGAGTACGGTCACATAGTCAAGAAGAACCCGCTCTACCCAATGTTGTTTGACGGCGAAGGCAAAGTCCTATCGTTCCCACCCATCATCAACTCGAATGACTTAGGCAAGATTACTGAGGAATCAAGGAACCTGCTTGTTGAAGTCACAGGGACCTTGCACAAGACGGTTTTGAACGCGCTGAATTTGGTTACGTTGGCGCTGATTGATCGCGGAGGCAAAGCCTACAGCGCAACCATACGCTACCCAGAAAAATCAGATTACACGGAAGGAACCGTTGTTACGCCAAACTTCGACAACAAACGCTTCCAGCTAAGCGTTGAGGACACAAACCGCCTCTTAGGCTTAAAGCTGTCGGCTAAGGAGATTTCTGATTTGCTGCTTACTGCTGGATTAGGGGTTGAGAAGGTGGCTGGCGACTGTTTAACCGTGCTGGTTCCCTGCTACCGAGTTGACGTCATGCATCAAGTGGACATAATCGAAGACGTCGCTATCGCATACGGCTACAACAACATCGAGCCAATGTGGCGTGAACTGCCAACAACTGGACGAGCAAAACCAGACCAGCGGTTCATCGATATCGCGCGTGAACTATTGGTTGGGTTAGGCTACCAAGAAACCCTCAACACCACGCTGTCCAATCAAGAAAGCCTTTTCAAAAAAATGAACACAGAGCCAGCCAAAATCATCGAACTATCCAACCCAAAAATAGTGACCATGACCTGCCTGCGAAACTGGCTCCTGCCCAGCCTCATGGAATTCCTCAGCATCAACCAGTCAGTGGAGTTTCCGCAAAAAATCTTTGAACTGGGCAAAATAACCTTGCCAGATGAAACCAAGGAAACTCAAACGCGCGATGAAGATTGGCTTGCAGCCGTAACTACTCATCCAAACGCGAATTTCAGCGAAATCAAATCTGCCTTAGACTCGTTTATGGGCAATTTCGGGGTTGAATGGCAAATAAAAGAAACCGCTCACCCGAGCTTTATCGATGGTAGAGTTGGCAAAGTAATCGTTGGCGGCATCGAGGTCGGCGTTGTCGGGGAAGTTAATCCTTTGGTGCTTGAAGCGTGGAAGCTTGAGAACCCAGTAGCATCCTTTGAACTTAACTTTCAGCAAATTCTTGAAAGAAAACTAAACAAAAACAAGACGTAACAATATTTACAATCAGAGAAGCATAAAAAGCTCAAACTTAAGGTACATTTGTTCCATAATCTTTTATATGTAATACCTTGAAATGCCCTTTTGATTTTTCGTATAATTTATTGTCAGACGTGACGAATTGGGCTTTAATTTTGTCTGCTAAGAAGAGGTAGGTTGAATCATAAATTGCACAATCAAGCCTGCATCCTGTGTTAAGTATTTGTGATGCTTCTGCCCAATCAAGTTCATGAAGACCTAGGTTGATGTTGCCGAGTGTTTTTAGGGCTTCTTGGGCATCCTCTTGAGATAGCCTTTTCAATTTTACGGCTTTCCACAAAACATTAGTGACTTCAATAGTTAAGACTGCGGGCGCATATAATTCTGCTCTTTTTGAAACGTAGTCATCTTTTAACTTTAAAGCGTTTTCTTGGTATGGTTCGATTGGTAGAACCCATTTAGCTACGACGCTGGCATCCACGACGTACTGACTTGTTTTTATCTTTCTCTGCCCTCTCGGATCCATGATTGTAATTCTTCTTCAGAAACTGGCTTGGCGCGCATCCTGATTTCGTCAAGTTTAGCTGAAGCTTCTTTCATTTTTTGTTCATCTATCTTTTTTTGGACACATTCGCGGATGTACTCGCTCCAGTTGACGTCAATTTGCTTCATCTTTTTTTTGAGTTCGTTTGGGACTTTTACAGTTATTATGTTTGTTTGACTCACGAGATGAACACCACTGTATATACTATGCGTATATACTTTTAAACTTTACCGCTTCATGAACACATGTTATACTCCGTATGCTGGTTAGTGGACCATTGGTTTAGAACCATGAGAGGGTTCCGTTTTTTCTGGCCGTTTTTAGGCACCAATAGTAAATGCCATAGCCCAAAGGCACGATTATTGCGCACATCAACGCCAGAATGAGCAGTTCGGGCATTATCATTTGGATAGTCCATCCTGTAAGCATGAGACGGATGCAGGTGAAGAAGTAGTATTGCGGAACCACGTAGGAGATGGCTTGCAGCGCAGCGGGCATGACCTGCGGCGGGAAGAGGACATTGCCAAAGAGGCTTGTTGCGATGGTTATGAGTGCAGTGACGGGGTCGCCTTGCTTGGTTAAAATCAGGATTCCTGCGCCAATCATGCTAAAGCCGATGAACGTGCCGATGCCCAGCGCCAAAACGATTATGGTTCCCAGAATGTTGACGCTTAAGGTTACGCCGAAGATGAAGACGCCGATGGCAAGGTAGATTACCACCACCGCGGTGCTCCAGATGAAGCCCCACAGCGAGCTGCCGACGATGAAGGTCGTTAGGCGCGTGGGGGAGACCAGGACTTCTTCGAGCGCCCATGGATTAATGGTTTTCTGGACGAGCGTGAGGGCTTGGGCGAGGTAGCTGTTGAAGGCTAACCCGATGATGAGGTAGGTAGTTAGGTTCATGTGATACGTTTCGAGGACGCTTTGACTGGTTGCGCTTGAGCCCAGATACGCGAATGAGAGTGCGCCGAAGAGTGCGGTCATGACGAGGATGGCTATGTTTGTTTTGTAGGTTGAGAAGCTGATGATGTCTCGTTTCATGAAGTAGTAGATTTTTTCTAGTTCTTGCTGAATCATGGTTGGGCTCTCTGGGTTAATTCAATAAACGCGTCTTCAAGGGTTGGTTCTTCTCGTTTATAGTTTACAAGTTTGATTTTTTGTTCGAATATGAAGTCGAATATTGACGGGAGTTGATCGACGTTTTTTAGCTGGATGCATAAGCCTTTTTGGTTGGGCAAAACGTCGCCGTTGTTTTCGGCTATGTCTATAACGCCTGGGAGGGTGCGCATGTTTTCTATTTGCTGTGGGGTTATGTTTTCGAGCGTGAGGTGGATTTGTTCTTCTTTCTTGATTTTGTCCCGCAGCGCGTTGGGGGTGTCGAGCGCGATGAGTTTTCCGCGGCCAAGGATGCCGATTCTGTCGCAGATTTGGGCGGCTTCTTCGATGTAATGGGTGGTGTAGAGGACGGTTTTGCCTGTTTCTTTGACGGTGTTTTGGATGAATTCGCGGATGTTTCGCGAAGAGGTGGCGTCTAAGCCTGTGGTGGGTTCGTCTAGGAGCAGTATAGGCGGGTCAGGCAGCAGCGTTCGTGCGAGGGCGAGTTTGCGTTTCATGCCGCCCGAATACTTCTGGTACAGGTCGTAGGTGCTGTTTTCCAAGCCCACAAGCTTGAGCACTTCGAGGATGCGGTCGCGGCGTTTCTGTCTGGGCACGTTGTAGATGGCGGCGAAGAATTCCAAGTTGCGGTAGCCGTTTAAGCGCCAAAAAAATCCGCGTTCGCCAACGCTGAAGAGCGTGCCCAAGGACTGCTTGACCTGCATTTGCTGCTTGATGATGTCGTAGCCGTTGACGGCGGCGGTGCCTTGGTCTGGCGGCAAAAGAGTGCAGAGCATTTTGACGAGGGTTGTTTTTCCTGCTCCGTTGGGTCCGAGGAGCCCGAAGAGTTCGCCTTTTTTTATGGTTAAGTTGAGGTTGTCGATGGCGTTGACGGATACGGTTTTGCGGCTGAACAAGCTGGTGTTTGGGGTTTTGGTTTTGAATGTTTTTGTCAAGTTGACTGTTTGGATGGCGTACTCGTTTTGCAACCGTAAACCCCCTTTTCAGACAGGATTATTTGTTTGTGGGAAAATTTTGTGAATAGTTCTGTTAGCGTTGACGCGGCAATTAAGCATTTCTACAGAAACGTCGTTGCACTCTATTGCTCGAAACGACCTCTCCCTCCCTTATAAAAAGAACCAAACGCTCTCCGCAATTGTTGCTTGTCTATGGTTATTCGTGTACTTCAAAAAACACAAACATCGAGCGATTTAGCTTAATGCTCAGTTGAGTCCTTGGTTCGTTTTCTTATTGTCTCATACTGTTGGGGCGTGAACAATTCTTCCTCGCATGCAGGACACCTAAGTGCATTTACGTTGTGCAGGATAAAGCCGTCAACTTCAAGGTCAAATTCAACTTCGACGTATTCAACGCAACAAGCTGGGCAAAGCAGCGCACTTGCCTTCATGACGTTTGGTTTATTGGGTGAATTTTTTTCCAAGCTCTTCTGCCCAAGCCTCAACCTTAGCCAAATCCGTGTTGTCGCTGACGGTTTTTCCAAGAATCCTTATGCGTCCGCCAAAGGCGTCCCAACCCACAGGATTAATGTTCGGGTACTTAGCTAGGGTGTTTTCTACGAATTTGATTTTTGCTTTCTCGTAGCTTCCAGGCGCCCCTGCTTCAGCCGAGGAAACAAAAAACGCCACCTTTTTACCAGTCAAGTCGTTCTCAAGAAACTTTAATGTCTTACAGTAAATTTTGCCTGCCCTGACGCCGCCGCCAAGGATGACGTTTTGGTACTGTGCTAAGTCAGAGGGCTTTTGTTCTTTGAGGTCGACCAAATCAACTTCTAATTGGAACTTGGAGCGTAGGGTTTCCGCTATTTTCCTCGATGCCTCCTCTGTAGCTCCACCCTTGCTTTCGTAAGCGATAAGAGTCTTATTTGCACTCATTTTTCCAAGTGCTCCCATGTGACTCTTCAGCGGATGCTACCTTGGCGCCGCAGTTGTTGCAGAAAACCGCGCCAGAAACATTCTTGGTTCCGCAGCTGGAGCAAACAACCGTTCCCTGCGTAGAGGCGGGTTTTTGCTGCATGTTCTCCCTTGCTTTCAGGATGGCTTGGTGGGTTTCGTGCGCAGCAATGTTGAAGGCTCGCTCAAGCTCAATTCCCACTTGGTAGAAAGCGTCTCGCAATTCATCGGCTGGGTAAGCCGCTTTTGAAGCTTTACCTATGGGGGTTTTGGTGCCGCATTTTGGGCAGAAATAAGCGTCATCAGCTATTTTTTCGCCGCAGTTAGAGCAATAAACCATTTTTTTTCACCAGTAAATATGCATGTACACTGTGAATTTAAGCATTTACAAAAAGCCGCATTATGTTGCTCTGCCAACCCTCCCCTTGTTTAAAGGGCAAAAGTTCGCTTTTCTACGGTTTTTTCTCTTTATGTGGGTGTGGCGGTTTTAGAATTGCCACAAGACTGCAATTGGGGGCGGTTGCTTTTTGTGGTTGCAATGTTTTTCAGCGCCTGTTTAGTTGTGGGATATGTGTTCTTCTCCACACGCCCTACATGGCTCCATGTTAAAGGGGTCAGGATGTGGATGTGAAAGCATGTGTCGACTGCTTTAGAATTCACAAGCCATCAAAGAATAGCAATGAACAGCACAATGCAACCGGGCACTATCATGGCATGCAACCGCTTCAAACCATATCCCCATTTCTGAACTCTGGAAAGGTACCCTTGCTTTATTTAACCAGTTGCGTAGCTGGAGGTATCCAAGATTTGTCTATCACCGTCTCCTGTGGCCAGTAAAGGCGCAACGTCAATGAAAAATTGCCGCTTGCAGGCGCCGGCAGCCAATTGGGCATCTTATCCTCTTTAGGTGGATTGCGCTGAATGTAGATGTCAATTGAGCCGTCGGGATTCATTATTAGGGGCGGATCACTTAATGAGCCCACGTTGTATCTGTTGATCGGATTGTCGACAAACAGGATTTGGTCATTATACATAGAAAGCGACCAGAAACCGTTTACCGGCGGAATCTCGTCCTTATTGAAATGAAGGACATATTGTTTGTCACTAGAAAATTTGGTCCCATCGCCGCCTTTTATGGCTGAGGCATAGAAAGCATCGTTAATTAAATTACCTCCCAGCCCCCGATAAGCGACAGTTGCTCTTACTGTGTAGTCAGTGGTGAAATTAGCGATATTGTAAGTGAATTGCCACCCATTTTTTACGCTTCCCATGCTTGCTTTAGGAATGTCTGCTAGAGCAGCCTGATAACCATTTTCAATCGTTGCCCTAACATCACTATCAAGCCCATCAAAATACAACGTATAGTTAGCTCCAGGCTTGATGCCTATCTTTGTTATTTCAGACAGTAATGGTGCATCCGCCGCATACGGAGGATTATCAACCATCAACTGGCAGACATAATTGAAGTAGCTGGCCGCATCAAGAGCCAACGTCTGGTTCAGTGGAGGGACCTTGGTATTAACATTAGGATCGACCGGAACATCATTCGGTGGCACATAATCCGTGCCCCAGGCAGAAAGCGGTGTCAGCTTAACTTGATTTTGAAGCTCCCAGACGTTTTTGTAATCTGAAGAACCATTACAAGCTATGCGACCCACGATCCAGACCCAGCGGGTCGAAGAATTCATCCGTATGATACCTTCAGGCAAGGCACCATCCCAGTTCAGGCCAGTGATAGCATAATTACCGGGTCCTGTGCCCGTCGTCCGCGAGCCAGGCGAGGCAAAACAATCGGTCCAGTAATTAAACATGGGCATCAAGTAGTAGCGGCCATGAGTATCCGGCAAGGACAGGATTATAGGTTCTTTTTCAGTGTCAACCCAAGCTACTGAATAAAGCGTATCTGCATTAGGATTCACCACATTAGTAAATGACGCGTTTGGAAACATTCTTTTATTTCCAAATTGGTTGACTGGCGCTCCATTACTATTAGGGGCCGGGACCGCAGTAAGAACCTGTCGGGTAAAGTCCATTATGACCAGCGGGAATCCATATACAGTAGCATCATAAGCGATCTGCCGATTATCCTGTACCTCAACGGATTGCCGAGTTGGAACAATATTGGGACCATAAACCACAATCATGGTAACCGCTATGATAAGTAGTACAATTAGAACCAGAAATTTCTTCAAATTTTTGGTAATGTGCAAAACTATTCCTCGCGCACCAATTTAGTTTTTGCAAATACTTGCTTATAACATTTTAGTAAAATCACTCTTTTTTATTTCTACATGCATCAATATCCAACTTCATTATTTGGTTCAGTTGAGGAAACGGTTGATATCGAATGATTTTCAAGCCAATAAGCGACGGCGAAAAAAATAAAAAACGAAAAAAGGGTTTTTAGAGGAGTTTTTGTCTGCCTTCCTCTATCAGCTTTACCGTCTGGTCACGCCATGCGTCGAAGCCGATTGGCGTTGTGGGGTATGTGTTGTAGTGTGCTCTCAGACCTTTCATCATTGTAACCGTCAGGCGCAGTCTGTTGAGGAAGCCAACTCTGCGTAAGCCTCTGAAGACGCGTTTTGCGGTTTCGGTGATGTTTAGGTGGAAGTCGTCGCCCATGCCTGCTTTTAGCACGTCGTCTTCGGTCATAAGTTTCTCGTTCATGCCATAGTTGAGGTCTTCGTCGCTGCAGGATAAGAGGAACATTTTGAAGATGTCGAGGCTGCCTTGTTTTTTGCCGTAGGTGTCGATGTATTTTTTGTTGTAGCCCCAGAGTGCTTCTTTTGTGGGTTCGCCTTTGCTTAGTGCTTCAACGATTTGTTGTCCCGCAAAATAGCCACTTAGCATTGAGGGTCCGATGCCGCCGCCGTGAATCGGGTTAACCAACGAAGCAGCGTCGCCGACCAACATGACACCGTTTGAAACCATGTTGTCTAAGGGTCTACGGACTGGATCAAACCATGAGCCAGCAGTCAAAACCAAGGAACCATCAAAGATTGGTTTCTTAAAGGCTGTCTCGTAGAGTTGCTGTTTGGGGTTAGGATAGTTTTTGCGCATGCAGATGCCTAAGCCGACGTTTACGCGTGCGCCGCCTTTAGGGAAAATCCATATGTAACCGCCCGGTGAGGCTGTTTGATTAAGGTAGATCTCGCAGAAGCGGGTGTTTTCTGTTTCCTGTTTTAGTTGGCGGATTTCTCGGTAACATGCTTCAACATCTTGGTTTGCTATGTCGCGGTCTATGCCCATCTCGGGTGGTAGCTGTTTACGTACCATGCCGAAGTAGCCGCTGGCGTCAACCACAACTTTGCTGCGCATCTCGGTGACTTTGCCTGTGGCCATGTTTTTGGCTGTTATGCCTACGACTGCGTCTTTCTCGATGATAGGTGAGCGGAAGTTCATGTTGTCCTGGAGAACTGCGCCTTTGTCGGTGGCTTTTTTGAGGAGCCATTGCCCAAACAACCGCCTATTCAACAAGAAGCCGATGAAGTCTTTGTCTGCGATGGTGAAGACTGTGTTTTCGTCTGGCGAATAAATTTTTATGCCGTCGATTTTAGCTTCTAACTCGCCGCCCGTGGGCTTCTCGAGCCCCAGAAACTTTAGGTGGTGCTCTCCGAGGGCGTCGCCGCAGATTTTTTCTCCGATTTCTTCGCGTTTTTTCTTTTCTACTAAGCATACTTTTAATCCTGATTCAGCTATGGTTTTTGCTGCTAAGCAGCCTGCTGTTCCTGCGCCAACGACTATGGCGTCATATTTTTCCAAGACCTGTTTTCCTCCAAGTTAACTTTACTTTGTATACCTTGTTGTATATGTAAAGCTTAATAAATTATGAAGTGAGCAAAACCACACCAGTGTAAATCGCATGAGTGCCCCCTTAACTTTGAGTGCAGAATTTCGCAAACTCGTAGAAGCCCGCATGAACCAAGTCCTAAAAGGCATAGAAGTTACCTTCAACGAAATCATAGAAAAACAAAATATCACACCCAATGAACTCAAAGATGAATTGGAAAGCCTCGAGGCAAGCTTCAACTTCCTGTTCCAGAAATGGAGCCTCGAAATCCTCTATACACTGATGCTTAAAGACGCCATCGGTTTTGGCGGCATCAAAAAAATCTTAACCGTTAACTCACGAACGCTCTCCGACAAGCTCAAGATGCTTCAGAAACACGGCTACATAACCAGAAACATCACGGCTGGACCGCCACTGCGAGTGGAGTACGCTCTAACTGCTAAGGGAAAAAACACCGTACTGCTGGCATTGCCCTTGCTGTACTATTCCAGTTCAGCCTAACCTAAGGTTTCGGCAGGTTTCTCCTGAACATTTGAGGAAGACTCGTTGACTCTTTCACAGTCTCAAAAACCATGCATGTTAGCGTCTTCTCCAACCCCTTAATCAACCGCAACTTATCCACGACAAACTTGCCGACTGATTCCACATTTTCCGCTCGCAGTTTCACGAGCAAGTCCCAGTCGCCTGTGATTATGTGGACTTCTTGGACTTCTGGGAAACGTGCGATTTCTTCTGCTACTTGTCTTTGGGAAATTGGTGTTTCGTCTTCGTTTTTTGCTCTGTAAGAAACTGAGGCTAAGATGAAGGCGGCTGTGCCGAGGTTTAGTTTTTCTGCTGAGAGGATGGCTCGGTACTGTTTTATGATGCCCATTTCTTCCATGCGTTTGGTTTTGGCGAAGACTGTTGTGATGGGGGTGTTGATTTTTTTGGCTATTTGGTTGGCGGTGAGTTTGCTGTTCTCTTGGATGAGTGTTAGGATGGCGAGGTCTTTTTCGTCTAGTTTAACGCTCATATGTAATTATTACAGGTTTCAAGTATAAAAGCTTGTATTAATTGTAAATTATCCATGTTTTATTGTAGAAAATTTATTACCTGCCCTGCACAGTGTACACAAAAACAAATTCACAGTGACCTAAGTTGCCAAAACAAGAATTAATCGAAATCCCCAAACCGTTAGACCAACTGACGGCAACAGAAATAGAAAGAAAAGCCTGCATAGGCAAAATCATGACTTACACCCTGAAAAGCCTCTCAACCACTTTTGTAAACAAAGGCTTCCAATGGCTATTGCCCGTGGCATTAAGCCAAAGCACCGACCCGCTCTGGCCAGACCCAGGCGCATCCATAGAAAAAAGAATCGAAATAGACATCTACGGCAAACCAGTACGCACCACAGCCAGCATGATCATCCACAAACTCGTCGCCGCCTCAACCGCCTACCCCAAACTATTCATACTCTCACCCAACATCCGCATCGAAAAAGCCGAACGCGCCAAAACAGGCAAACACGTCTACGAATTCACACAACTCGACTTTGAAGTCCGAGATGCTACCTCAAAAGACGTTTTCGCCCTCGTTGAAGAAGCCATAAGCACTTTAGTCAAGGACTTAAAACGTGAAATGAAGAGCGAATTAACTACTCTGTGCCGCTGCGACACCCTAAAGGCGCCCAAGACGCCCTTCAAAACCTACGACCGCGTAGACCTTGAAGCCAAATACGGCGCAGACTGGGAAGCCGGCATATCCCAAGAAACAACCGAACCCATCTGGGTAACCAACATTCCAAGAGAATTCTACGATTTTGAAGATTTCAAGACGGGCAAATGGGACAACTATGACTTGTTCCTGCCCCAATTCGGCGAGGTACTTTCAGGCGCCAAACGCGAGTTTGAATACGCTAAAATCCTAAAGAAGATTGAGCGCGACCAAGTTAAGAAAGAAAACTATGCCTTAATCTTGAAAATGGCGAAGGAAGGCAGACTCAAACCCACCGCTGGCGGAGGCATAGGCATGGAACGCTTAGTCGGCTGGATTGCAGGCGTCAAACACATCGCTGAAACTCAACCGTTCCCACGTGTACCTGGAACAGTAAACGAACTCTAAAGGAAATGATGAAAATGAACCCATACCTTGAAGCATTACAATCTAAACTTAGCCCCCGAGACTTCCAAAAACTAAGCGCCATCGACAACCCCAACGTCCACGAGTTTATCGCTAAAGAAAGCGACCTCTGCCACGCCGAAAAAATCTTCATCTGCAGCGACTCAGCTGAAGACATCGCTTATGTGCGAAAACAAGCAGTTGCGATTGGAGAAGAACAAGCAATCTTAACTCTTTCAGGGCATACCGTTCACTTTGACGGCGAAAATGACCAGGGAAGAGACCGCCAAAACACCAAATACCTTGTTCCCAAAGGCGTTGTCCTTAGTAAAGCGCTTAACCAGATGGATCGCCAAGAAGGCTTAACAGAGGTTAGAGGACTACTCAGAGATTCAATGGTGGGCAAAACGATGATTGTCCGCTTTGTCTCGTTGGGACCCGCTGACTCGGTCTTTACGATTCTTGGTTTACAATGCACTGATTCATGGTATGTAGCGCACTCGGAAGATTTGCTTTATCGTTCTGGCTATGAACAATTCGTTAAGGCTGGACCAAAAAGCGATTTCCTACGCGTTCTGCATTCAGCAGGAAAACTAAACGAGGATATGGTCAGCGTAGATTACGATAAAAAACGCATCTACATCGACCACATGGACAACACCATCTACAGCGTCAACACCCAGTACGCAGGCAACTCGGTGGGCTTCAAAAAACTCGCCTTCCGCTTGGCAATCAGAAAAGCCAGCAGTGAAGGTTGGCTAGCCGAACACATGCTGCTCATGGGCGTCTTTGGTCCAAACGGACGCAAAACCTACTTTGCAGGCGCTTTCCCAAGTGCATGTGGCAAAACCTCAACAGCTATGCTTTCAGGCGAAACAATCCTTGGCGACGACATAGCTTACATCCGAGACATCGACTCCGCCGCCCGCGCAGTGAACGTTGAATCAGGCATCTTCGGCATCATACAAGACGTAAACCCCAAAGACGACGCTCTAATCCACAAAGTGCTGACTAACCCGGGCGAAATCATATTCTCCAACATTCTGGTTAAAGATGGCAAACCATACTGGCTTGGCATGGGACAAGAACTGCCTAAAGAAGGCTTAAACTACACTGGCACATGGTATGAAGGCAAAAAAGACGAAAACGGCAACGACATTCCAGTCGCCCACAAAAACGCGCGTTACGCAGTAGCACTAAAAGCGCTAGAAAACGTTGACCCTGAGTTGGATAATCCTATTGGTGTTGAATTAGGTGGCATAATGTACGGCGGACGTGACGTTAAGGCTTACGTGCCTGTTCAGCAAAGCTTCAGCTGGGACCACGGCATAGTCGCTTACGGCGCCTCACTTGAAACCGAAACTACTTTCGCAACCATCGGCAAAGAAGGAGTTCCAGAAATTAACATGATGAGCATCCAAGACTTCATCTCAATTCCCATGGGCAAAAACGTTCACAACAACTTAAACTTCGGACGAAAACTCAAAAAGCAACCCATAGTCTTCGGCGTCAACTATTTCCTCAAAGAAGTAGGCAACGGCAAATACCTCAACAGTCCACAGGACAAGCATGTTTGGATAAAATGGATGGAACTACGAGTCCACAACGAAGCCAGCGCCCTAAAAACACCAACCGGATACATACCAAAATACGAAGACCTCCGCAAACTGTTCAAGCAAGTGCTCGGCAAAAACTACGCTAAAGAAGACTACAACAAGCAATTCACCATACGCGTCCCAGAAAACCTAGCAAAGATCGAGCGGGTCTCGCGTTTCTACCAAGAAAACGTTACTGATACGCCGCTGGAAATGTTCGGTATCCTCTACATGCAGCGCGAACGCTTGCTCCAAGCCAGAGAGAAGTATGGCGACTATATTTCGCCCGAAAACTTTGAAAAAGAAGCAGAGGCGTAAACGAAAGTGGCGAACAAATCAATAATTTATCCCTTTTTTTGCGTCAAACTTTTAAATGAATCATGCATACTGAATAGAAATTCATAATCGTTAATTAATAAAAACGGTCAATGAAAATTTAAAGAAAAAGAAGTGAAGGAATATGATGATGAAAAAGCTGGACAAAAAAGCTTCGGCATACAAGATAGACTTGGCTAGTGTTGAAGGTGACGGTTCGTTCCAATGTCCCAAATGCGGAAAGTCAATATCGCCTGATGACGAATCGGAAGAGAACTACCAAATCTTAGATACCAAAGTCGTCAATGACGAACTTGCTGAGTTAGTTATCAGCTGCGCCAAATGCGGAAGCACCATAAAGCTTACTGGTTTCCAACAAAGCCCTGATGCTTAACACTCATTTTCAAAGTTTTAGCTAAAACTTTTCATTTACAGATGTCAGCTTAGGCGTAAATAGGGAAAGACAAAGGCAAATACTTTATTTCATCTAGGCGTATTTTGCATCTTGATTTGTATGCTCATTGAAACCTTCGCTGTTGGCGGGTTATCAACCAACTGTTACATTGCAAGTTCCAAAGATAAAGAAGCAATCCTAATCGATCCAGGACTGGATTTTTCTTCTGAAGCCAAACCCATCTTCGAGTACATAACCGCTGGCAAGTTAAAGGTAAGGTTTATCGTGAACACGCATGGGCACGACGACCACGTCAAGGGAAACGCACTTTTCCAGCAAAAACTCAATGTTCCCATCTGTATCCACTCGCTTGACGCCCATTTCATCGAAGGCGCAGAAAAAGGCAAGTTTCCCGCTAACGTTATGTTGGAAGATGGCGGCTTAGTCAAATTTGGCAGTGAAACCCTCAAAGTTATGCATACACCCGGACACACGCCTGGCAGCATATGCCTGGTTGGAGAAAAACTCGTTTTCACAGGCGACACGCTGTTTGCTGGCGGAATCGGCAGAACCGATTTTCCAGGCGGCTCAATGAGCGATATGCGGGTTTCTTTGCAAAAACTTGTGCGTTTGCCTGATTACTTGCTGGTGTATCCTGGTCACGGCGAGACTTCGATGATTCGTGAAGAAAAGAGAATGAACCCTTTTTTAAACAATAGAAGTCAAAATATGCTGTTTTAATAAGCGTTTGGGGATTGGCTGATTTCCTGCAGCGCCCGCAACCGCTTGATTATGTTTGGGTGGGTTGAGAAGATTTCGGCGAACTTGTCGACTGATGTGGGTTGTTTTGCGAGTGTTTCTCTTAGCAGGTCTTGCTTGTTTGTTATGCGGTTTGCGTTGAGTTCTGCTGCGTCTGCGGTTGCTCGTTCGGGGTCAGCGATGAAGAGGGCTTTGTAGGCGCTGTGGCTTTTCTGTTGGTCTTTTTGTTGTTTAGTTGGATTTTTGCTTTCTTGCACGATTGTTACTAGGCCAGTAGAGAGTTTCTGTGCGCCGTTTTCGACGATTGCAGCGCTGTGCCTGTCAGCGTAATATTCACGTAAGCGGCTAAGGTAAAGAGTAAACAGAGTTAGTACCCACGAGAATGCCATGAAGGCAATGCCGAATACCGCGTTGTTTCCGCCGCTGTTTTTCTTTTCTCCCCCACCGAAGATGCCTGAGAGCATAAGCGAGTAACCAATGTAATAGAACAATGCAGGCAGGAACGAAACCACCATCATGACTTGTACGTCACGGTGTTTCAGGTGACCAAGCTCATGACCAATGACTGCTTCAACTTCTCCATTATCAAGGTGCGTTAAAAGCCCCTGAGTTACGGCTACGCGGCTGCCCGTTAGTGGGGAACCGTATGCGAATGCGTTGGGCAGCGGGATTTGTGATAGCATGAGTTTTGGTGTTGATATGCCGCTTTTTCGGCTTAAATCGCTAACCATCTGGTGCAACTGAAGGTTTTCGTTCTGGGGCATTTCTTTAACTTTGTAAATCCAGCCTACAAGGTAAGGCGACAATAGCCATTGGGCAACGTTTAGGATGACCACAAATATCCCTACGGTGTATATACTGAGGCCAAATCCAGCCCAAGTTAAAACAACCGCGAAAACAAGGGTGGTTAAACCAAAGATTACGGCTAGGGTTGCAGCCATAGAAAGTCTTAGTTTCCAAGCGTTCATGCTTTGTCACTGTCTGATTCTTCAATGTTTCTTTATGGGCGCTTATAACTTTTATGCGCTAACACAGAACATACATCCCTAAAACAACGACAGATGAAACCTCAATTTGCAGTCGCAACTAAAATAAGCCTCAAAGAAACAGAGCTAAACTCTTGCCCCTCGTAATCGCCATAAACCTGTTTCACAGAAAAACCTGCTTTCTCCAACAAACCCTGCAAACGACCGTGCCCATACAAGCGGACCAAATGCTCAAAAACCTCTAATCGACCGCTTGCCTTATCGCGAATGGTCCACAAATCACAAAGCCAATCGCCCCTTTGGCTTACGGTTCGTTTTTGTTGTAGGAAAAAACTAGGATATTCTTTCCACTTGGAAGAATGGGTTTTTTCTACGTGTTTGAGGGTTAATTCTTCTCGGTTAAAAACATCGATAACAAAAACGCCCCGCTGAAATAGTACCCTTCGCACTTCAGCCAAGCTAACCCTATCATCCGCCTCAGACGGCAAGTACCCAAAACTCGTATCCACACTAACCGCAGCCGCAAACGCTCCAGCCTTGAAGGGCAAATGTCGCATATCACCCAAAACCACCTCAACCACGCGGGAACGCTGCTTGGCAATCCTGAGAAGCTTCGCGGAAACGTCCAAACCCACCATTCCGTACCCTTGCTGGCTTAGAGGAATCGAGTGCCTTCCCGTTCCACAAGCAAGATCCAAAACGTATCCATCAGGCTCAAGATGGCGTTTTAGGAATTGGATTTGCCTATCAGTTTGGTTTTTGTCCGCTATCTCTGCCCAGTAAACGCCCATTTCATCAAAAACGTTCGCCGTCAAGTTCGCCTCGGTTTTTCATATCCTAAAGCAATTAACCATTAAGGGTGGCACAAATTTAGCGGTTTGGTTTCAAGCGGTTTTTGTTGGTGATGTCACCATTCTCCACAGTTCTCTTCTTTCTTTTAGCAACTATTGATTAAGACAAAATAGATTTTTGTACTTCAAGCACAAACCAGTCTTTGTCTGGGCATAATGTTTTGTTCAGGCAATCGTTTTTTCGCATTATAACTCTAATCCCGTAAGGCATATTTAGCAATTGAACACCCTTAATGCTAATCATTGGAATATTCGACATAGCCATTGATTTAAGCACGATGCAGTTTAATTTTTTACTCGCTTTTCCAAAATAAGTAAAATCAAACTTGTTAATGTGGCGGTCATGTTTCCAATCCCTATGACGCAATAGTTTCTCTCCTCGTCTATGCACCGTTTCTATAACTACTAAATCCTTGCTTGTTCTAACCATTTCATTAATCATAGTCATGGGCTGTTTAATATGCTCAATAACTTGCCTACTAACCACTATGTCAAAAACATTCTTTTTGAAAGGTAAATACTGAGCATCACAAACCACAAAATTCGGAATTTTCTTACAATCCAACAAATAATGATCCTTTATTTCTTTATTTGATCTATGACCTTCAACATCTTCTACAAAAAGGTCACAGTTAACGTCTCCGACAGGAGCATAACCACAACCAATGTCTAAAACAAACACCCTACCGTTTTGGCTTTTGCGACTTAATCCAAATTTTACTATTACCTTGTTTTTAGCTTCAGGCATCTTTATAGCTTTGTCGCTGTCTTCTTCGTAAGCTAAAATTATGGGTTCATTTCTATCTTCTACTTCAAGCTCCATTTTGTAAACCTACCCTTCTGTTTTAGGATGTGTATCTTAACTACTGATTTCAACTGATTAGTATTACAGGTTGACGACTTCAGAATCTGAATTGCGAATATGAATTCACAATTTACAATCCATAGCTTGCAGATCAATGATGAATCTTGGCGGGCAAGGCTATTACGCAACCTACAACGTATTGACCTGTCAACAAATCGGGGCAACTCCTAGCGGAAGTTTGCCTGTTTTGTTTCGAGCCGCTTAAATAGCTACACTGCCTACTTTTCTAATCCACTGGAGACCCATGCGTTGACTGAGAAACAGGAGTGGCAGCACCTCTACATGCTCCTAAAACTCGCGGAGATGGGTGCTTATCGGCGAATTGCCAAAATCTCAACCGAATACTTAGCTAAGAAACTTGGGATTTCCCAGCAGACAGCATCCCGCTACCTCATAGAGCTTGAACGCAAAGGCTGGATACAGAGGAACATAACTCCAGACGGCAGCTTAATCAAAATCGAAGAGCAAGGCACCAAAGAACTGCAAAAACTGTATTCGGGGCTTAAGGTTTTGATGGAGAAATCTTATCCGCCTTCAGTGACGCTGGAAGGAACCGTTTTTACGGGCTTAGGTGAAGGCGCCTACTACATTGGAAAAGAGCATTATCGAAAGCAGATTGTTGAAAAGTTAGGTTTTGAACCTTACCCAGGCACACTCAACCTGAAGCTGTCATCGGATTATGATATTAAGACTCGCATGGAACTAGATGCGTACCCAGCGATTGAAGTTAAAGGCTTCAAGAATGAGGACCGCACGTTTGGACTTGTGAAATGTTACCCTGCTGTTATTGGCGGCGAGGTTAAGGGTGCGTTGATGACGGCGTTGCGCAGCCATTACGATGCTTCTGTTCTGGAGATAATTGCGCCCGTTTGCTTAAGAAAAGCGCTCTGTCTTAAAGACGGCAATAAAGTGAAAGTTGAAGTCTCCACGCAACCCAGCTAAAACGGCATAGCAGCAGAATACGAGTGCCTCACAGGTTCCTCGCTTGGTTTGCGTCTTGTAGCGATTAAGTAGCCAAGGAGCAACCCGAAAACTAATCCGCCTAAGTGCGCTACGATGTTGACGCCTTCCCCTGTGTTGATGAAGAATAGGAAGAATGCGTAAACTAACGCTCCTAGAATTGATTGCCGCACAGAACGCCTGCCATAGATTACGCATGCACCGAACAACGCGAAAATGGCGCCTGATGCTCCAACCGAAATAAAGAGTGGACCGAATACTAAAGAAAGGACGTTGCCGAATAAGCCGCCGACGAGGTAGATTGCGAGGAACTCTGGGAGCGAAAACATTTCTTCCCCCCGCAAACCGAAGATGAGTAGGAACAGCATGTTGCCGACAAGGTGAACTATCGAGGCGTGAATGAACATAGATGTGAACAGTTGCCAGTACGCGCCTTGGAAAACAAACAGGTTTACCTGTCCCCACTGGTAGACGACGTTATCTCCTGTTGTAAAGGCGTTTCCGCCGACGATTGCACCGATAATGTAGATGGCCACGTTTATGGCAATTAAGATGTAGGTGGGTTTATACTTCTCGCAGTTCATAAGCGTGCAACCAGTTATTTGGCGAGTTTGTCGATTATTTTCTGTTTAATCTTTGATGAACTATCTAAAGCATTCTCCCCAAACCTGCCAATCCTGACAACCTCAACGGGCAGTTTATGCTTAGCCACGTAGGTTTTTACTTCATTTTCCATTTCTGCTTGGTCGTAGCCTAACGCGATTATGTCTGGCTTGATTTTTTCAATAACCTCGCCAATATCAAGACCTTCATAGCCGAGGACTGCTTCATCAACCACCCTCAACGACTCCACCAATGCACACCGCTGGTCCTCAGACATTATGGGTTTTCTGCCCTTCATTTTTTCTATCGTGCTGTCTCTGGCGATGATAACTACGAGTTTAGCGTGCTCTCCGCCTGCTCTCTTTGCTTCCTCCAAAAACCTGACATGCCCCAAATGAAGCAGGTCAAAAACGCCCGATGCTAAGACAACTTTTTCTCTTGGTTTGTTGGCCATTCGAACTTCACCGCGCCCAATAATCTCAACGCGTCAAGTAGCCCTTCACAGTAAGCTACCGAGGTTAAGCTGGTTTCAAGCTTGTCTTGAGCCTTATAATACTTTGCATCCTCCAAGTAATCAACTGCCCAACGCAAAACATCCGCAACAGACTCCTCTGTCAGAGTGATGGGAGTTTCTGTTCGCTTGAGTTCACTGAGGACCCTTTCAGCCATAGAAATATACTTCGCCGTTAAAGCTTCTACGCTCATTTGGCAAGCCTCCTAAACCCAACAGGCGCACCCGCAAAAGCAATCAACGAATCAACCTCCATAAAATGCAAATCCCCCGGAAAAATCAGGCTGTATGGTGGTTCGCCGAAATCGTAATTTGCCAAGTCTTTGATGAAGTCGGCTTTTAGGGTTGGGTTGTTGCCTCCTGCTCTGGCTATTCCAACCGCAACCGTATCTGGAGTAATTACGTCCAATTTCTTTTTTTCTTCAACCTCCATCAGCATTTTGATGGCTTGGTTGATGCTGAGGAAGAGGTTTTCGTTAGCTTTCAAATCTAACAGGCAAAGCGTATGCAAGCCGACTTTCTTGTTTTGGGCGATGACGTTGTAGGGTGTTTCCGAAAAATTCTCGGGGAAAGGTACGGTGACGGTTTTTCCGAACTTGTAATTGTGCAAGCCTGATAAGCTGATGATTGCGGACATGATGGATGTGCCGTGGATTATGCGTGTTTTTATTCCCTGTTTTTCGGCGTCAATCCGCAGGGTGACGTGGGTTGTTGCGATGAAGGGGTCGCCTGGAACCAGAAACACGGTTTTGCCTTTTTTGGCGGCTTGCAGGATGATTGTTCCGTTTTCTTCTTCAAGCTCACGTCTAGAAACCATGTGAACTTTTTTGTCGCATAAAGCCTCGAACCGCGGTAACGAGAAGTCTGGCATGAGGCTTGTGTAGAGTTCCATAAAAACGGTGTCTGCCGTTTTGGTTTCCTCTAACCCTTTGACGGTGATGCCTTTCTCGTCGTTTAATCCTAAGCCTATGAAGACAAGTTCATTCAACTGTGAGCCCTTGTAGAGTAATTGGGCGCTTAAAACTTAAAGTTATTTTTCTTTAATATCACCGTTTTCAACTAGAAGGTTGTAGTAATACCTGCATGTTCCCGGGGAAAGTCCGTGGCGTTCGCAAAAGATGGCGAGAACTTTCTCGACTGGCTGGTCTGGGCTTTTTTCTTTTACCATTTCTCTTAGTTCTTGAATTTTGTGTTTGTCTAATTTGTCGCTCATCTGCATCATCCGTGCTAACTTTCACCTAATACCATTGTTTTGCCTTCTCAAAAACCCTTTTACTGACAAGTTGTTTTGGATGGAACATCCAACCAAACATTTATATGATTTACGTTAAAAAGAAACCATAGAATTTAGCGGCATAGCAAAGGAACAGAAACACAATGAAGCCCATTGAGAGCCTAGTTAGGGATAATGTTAAAAATCTTAAACCGTGCGTTCACGGCGCGGAGGTTTTAGGTGCCGCAGAGGAGAGCGGGTTTAAAGCTGAGGCGATTTTGGATTTTAGTTCAAGCGTGAATCCGCTGGGGCCGTCAAAAAAAGCGCTTGATGCCGCCAAAAAAGCCTTCGGCCAGATTGCGGCTTATCCGGACTCAAACTCCAGCGAGCTAAGGCAGGTTATTGCCAGTCACTTTGGCGGAATCACTAAGGGCAATGTTGTTGTCGGTAACGGCTCCACTGAACTCATGTATTTGTTCGCTGAGGTTTTCATGAAAAAAGGCGACAAAGCACTTATGCCAGCGCCAACGTTCGGCGAATACGAGAGTGCGGTTCGCAAAACTGGGGAAACACCGAAATTCGCCAAATTAAGTAAAAACTTTACGATTAAATCAGAAGCGTTCAAGCGCGAGATGGCGGGTGCAAAACTTGTTTTCCTATGCAATCCCAACAACCCAACCAGCATGCTTATTCCCCAAGAAACCCTAACGGGCATAATCGAGAACGCTTTGGAACAGGATACCCTTGTTTTTCTCGACGAGGACTTTTTGGAGTTTGTGGAAAACGAAAAAACCCTCACATTGATCGGCAACATCAACAAGTATCCTAACCTGTTCATTTTGCGGTCGTTCACGAAGATTTTTGGGTTGACGGGTTTGCGGGTTGGTTACGGAATTGCCAATCAAGAAATCATCAATGTGCTCTTGTGCGCGAAGATTCCTTGGAATGTTAATTGTTTGGCGCAGGCTGCTGCTGTTGCGGCGTTGAAGGATGAAGCTCATCTTCTGGTGACGCGTGAGCTTATCAAAAAAGAGAAAGCTTGGTTACAAGTTGAGTTAGGGAAAATAAGGTCATTCAAGTTTTCTCCGCCGGACGCTAACTTTTTCTTCATCGACATTCGCAAGTCAGGCTTAACCGCTGCTGACCTGAAGAATAAAATGTTGCAGCAGGGTATTCTGATTCGCGATTGCACCTCGTTTAAGGGACTAGACGAGTTTTACGTTCGGGTTGCAGTTAAGACTCGTGAGGAGAATGAGCGGTTGATTGACGCTCTCAAGCGGACAGTAAAGGCAGTTTGAGTCGTGACCTATGTTTACGCTTGACGTTTCTTGGCTTATCGATTCTGTTTTCATTTTTGCGTTAGCTTTCCTCATTGACTTAGTCTTGGGCGAGTATCCTGACAGGATTCACCCAACAATCGGCATAGGCAAAATAATATTGTACCTCAAGCGCAAAGCGAAGAATGTGAATCCGCGGGTTGAGAAAGCAAACGGCGTCTTAATGGCGTTAACCATAATGCTGGTTGTTTCGTTTCCAGTGTTCCTGTTGCTTTTCTGGCTCCGCTTATCCTTCGGGTCTATACCATACATCATTGCGGGCGCTGTCTTGTTTAAGGCTACTTTTGCAGTGAAAGGCATGGGACAATACACCAACCCCATCGCTAAAGCCCTAAAGCAGAACGATTTGGCTGAGGCACGGAAATGGCTACCCTACATCGTCAGGCGCGACCCAAACAGCCTCAATGAGCGCCAGATTATTTCTGCAGCCGTCGAATCCATCGCGGAAAGCACCACCGACGGGATAACTGCCCCGTTCTTTTTCTTTGCGTTGTTTGGTGTTCCGGGCGCTTTTGCGTACCGCGTGGTTAACACGTTGGATTCTATGGTTGGCTACAAGAACGTGGAAAACAGGAACATCGGCTGGTTCTCGGCCAACCTTGACACTGTAGCCAACTACATTCCAGCACGGTTGACAGCTTACTTGATGGTTGCCGCATCCTTTCTTTTAGGCGAGGATTGGCGCGAGTCATGGCGCATCCTCCAGCGCGACAAGCATAAAACGGCAAGCCCAAACGCTGGCTACACCATCTCAGCTATGGCGGGAGCATTAAACATCCAACTCGAAAAACAAGGCTACTACACCTTGGGCGATGACCATGGAATTTCGCCTGAACACATTTCGAAGGCTTTGCGGGTGATGACGTTGACGGCTGTGCTGTTTGGGTTGGTCGTGGTTGTGCCCGTTTTGGCGTTGCGAATTATGTTGTGGGACTCTAGTGCTCTTGCAGTCTATACCCCCCTGTATTTATAGTTTCAACGAATGCAGACCACTTAATGTTTAGATGAGGCGCATTCATTGTAGAGAAGCAATTTGTTGGCAGCATTTGTGAGGAAATTTTTGTGTTCTCTCATCATTAGCTTTTGGCGCTGGTTTGTTTGCTTCAAAATTAATTTGAATTCTGCCTCTCTCTGTGTGACCTCCCCCTCCCTTATATCAGTAGATCAAAAAATTCGCAATTTTTCAAGCTCTCAGCTTTTCTTCATCATTGCTTTTTCCTTTGCCACCTTCAATCCACAGACTTCAAAGTCTTCTCATCATCACATATACCCAAACAAGTCATCTCAACCCACCTTCACGTGCCCAAGTATACATTTATCCAGCATTGGAGCTACTGCTAAGGTTACTCTTTCTCCGTTGACAAGGACGCTTGCAGTGGCGAACCTGTAGGCAAGGTTGGAACCGTTCTTGCGCACGGCGCCTACTACTCCTTGCGAAGAGGGGTTGCCATAGTACATTATGTCATGCCAATCTATTGCCAAAGTGAGCGGTTTGGATAGGGCGTCTCTTTTCTTCATTTTCTGTATGATTTCATGGTTGATTATGGCGAAGCGTTGTGGGTTTTGGGGTTTTAGGTGGTTTCTGACTGTTTGGCCGCAGATGCGTAAGCTTTGGGCGCATCCTTCAACGTAGCTGTTGTCTAGTGAGGCTAAAAGTAGAACTCGGATGGTGTCGTCGCTTTTTCTGGTGTCTTTGAATTCAAAAAAACTGCTGATTGATTCTTTAAAATATAAGTAAGCCTTTGCCCTATCAAATCGTTTAGGGATGTGCTGTAGCTATTCATCTCTAATTCACCAAAATTGGTTACAGCGCAATCCCCTAAAAGTTTTGATCTGCTGGTATAAGGGAGGGTAGGTCACACTGAGCACTAGCTTTTTTCATTTAGCCAGTAATTTTGCCTTTAAATAGGGGGTATAGTCAAAAAAGAGCACTAGACTTCTGGGTTTTATTCGCTGTGTTGTTTTGCTTTTCCCCTGCCGAACTTGAGTTTTGCCGTCAATATTTTTTCAGTTGCAAACAGTCGTGAAGCGATGTACATTATGACGATGGTGAAGACTGCAACGTAAACAATCCCGAACACGACCGTTCCATAATCGCCTGTAACCACGGCTTTTGCAGCGAGAATGGGGTGGCTGTAGGGAATGGCGTAAAAGATGGCTTTTATGGCAAGCGGCAGCGAATTCACGTCGAGGTAGATTAGTGCCATTGCGGGTATGAAAATCAACGGGTAAATGTAGCCGACTAAGGCTTGTGCTCCGCGAACGTTCTCGCTGAAAGCTGACATCACAACCGCCAGCGCCAAAGCCGACAGCAACGTGAAGAACAGGCTTATGCCCAGCAGAATGTAGCCGCCAACGGAAGGCACTAAGCCTAAAGCGACTAAGTCAACGCTGCCGCCTGAGTTGCCTGCAATTCCAACTGATAAAGAACCCAGCATGTAATTGTAACCGATTAAAACCGTGACCGCCGCAACACCCGCAACGATTATGGTGCTTGAGACTTTTCCCATTAAAATTGCAAACCTGTCAACAGGCGTAGTTAGGAGTGTTTCCAGCGTCTTTTCCTCTTTCTCCATCGCAACGCTGGTTGCGGCAATCTGCATGGCATAAGTCAACATAACCATGATGGTAATGGGCAAAGCAATCGACTGCGTCAGCAACAAACCTGACAATACGCTGACACTGACGCCTTCAGTAATCGTGCCCTTGATAACGCTCGATTGCGAAACTGCAACAACGTCGGGTGCAACTGCACGATTAAACCCTGCAATAACTGCAGTTACAGTTGAACCGCCAACACCGCTAAAAATGCCACCTCCGCCGTTGAATACGCCGTAAGCATTCACAACGCCCGTAACATTCCATTCTCCAGCATTATGCCTCGTTAAATTATCGCTAAACCCCGATGGGATAACCACAAAGGTGCTGCTATTGTATTGGGCAAGCAAGCCTCGGTCAATTACGCTCTGAGGCGAAGTATTATTGAGGACCTCAACGTTCATTGTGCTGTTTAGGTAGCCGACGAAAACTTGGCTCCAGTTGCCACAGTCATTATCAACCACCAGCAAAGTCGCCCTTTGAGCCTCTGTCTGCGCTGTCTGCACAGCGAAACCCATGACTAAACCGAGGACTGGAAACATAATCAGGGGCAGAACTATCATGCCGATGAGAATCTTGGGGTCACGCATGAGCTCTTTTAGCTCTTTGATGAGTATGGTTGTGAAGCCTTTAAGCAAAGCCAACCACCTTCGCAAAAACTTCTTCCAAGTTTTCGCTGTTGAATTTCGCTTTGAGCGCTTTAGGTTCCCCTTCAACAACCAATTTGCCCTTATTCACAAGCGCAACACGGTTGCAGAGGTATTCGACTTCCAGCATGTTGTGGCTGCTCATGAGCACTGTGACGCCGTGCTCCTTAACATAGCTTTTAACAATCTCTCGAATATGATAAGCATGCAAAACATCCAAACCGCTCGCGGGCTCATCAAGCACCGCCAACTTAGGCCTAGTCATTAAAGCTCTGGCAACGAGCAATCGCCTCTTCATGCCTTTGCTGTAAGTTTTAGCCTTGTCCTTTAAGCGGTCTCCGAGTCCGCAGATTTGAATGGCTTCATCTATCGTGGCTTTTAGGTTTGTGTCTGGTTTGCTTTGGAGTTTTGCCATGAACTGAAGGTACTCTAAACCCGTAAGGTTCGGGTAAGCTCCCGATTCCTCGGGCAAATAACTGATGATTTGCCGAGTCTTTTCAGGCTGTTTAGTTGCATCTTGATTGAAAATTTTTATGGTGCCCGTTGTCGGCTTGATTAATGTGCAGATAATGCGCAGGGTCGTGGTTTTTCCTGCACCGTTGGGTCCGATTAAGCCGTAGATTTCGCCAGGTTTAATGTTAAAACTTACCCCGTCGAGTGCTCTTATCTGGCCAAACTGCTTAGTTAACGATATTGCTTCTACGGCTAAACTCAAGTTTCCCCGCTCTCTTACGTGTTGAGATGAGAAATTGTTATTTAAGTTTTAACTAGCCTTCGCCTAGCTTCTGAAGGTAGTCTAGAAACTTTTCCAGCTCAGCCTTATCCATATCCACCAACTCAGTGCGCTCCGCCCTAACATACTTACGAAAAGACTCCAAACATTGACTAGACGAAACATTCTGCTTAAAAGTCCGCACCTGCTCGCGCTCAATCTTAATGCGATAAAGCGTAGCCACGAAAGTAGCAAAAACAACCAACGTATTGCTAACAATCACAATTAACGAAATGTCAACCATGAACGGTCACTCTTGCCCTAATGGATAATAAGAAAGGGTTATTTTCCCTTTCGCTGTTTAGTGACAGTTGTTGCTTTCTGGCAGTATCTTCAGTATGCGAAGGATTTTCTTGAATTCTTCCTCTTTAAGCGAAGCTCTGCGACCGTTGGCGTACATATCTTTGACTGTGTCCACGACTGCAGCTACGGTTTGGTCGTCTGGAACGTTTCCTGATAGCTCAGTGATTTTGTGTTTGATTATGCCTTTGCCTGATTGTTTGCCGATGGTTAAGCGTCTTGTGTTGCCGACCAGTTCAGGCGGATAAGGCTCGTACGTCCATGGGTCGTTGAGGACTCCGTGGGTGTGGATTCCTGATTCGTGCGCGAAACCGTAGTCGCCAACGATTGCCTTGTTAGGCGGCACTATGTAACCTGTGGCTTTGCCAATGTAATCGGCGGTTGCCTTTAGCTTCTCTGTTTTGCCCGCGAACTTTTGTACGCCATAATGCAAGTACAGATTCAACAGAACCTTCTCTGTCTCCGCGTTACCCGCACGTTCACCAATGCCAAGATACGTTGTGCTGGCGTATACTTTGTCCCAAACGCCTGAAGCAGCCTTAATCGCAGCCATCGTGTTCTCAACAGCGTTGCCGAAATCGTCATGCGCATGAATCTCAATGGCGCCAATCCGAGTTTCCTTCTTGATGGCTATCACTTTAGCGGGGATGCCGTGGGGTAAAGGTGCTTCTGGATCAGATAATCCAATGCCGACTGTGTCGCATATGCGGTAACATTCTGCGCCAGCGTCAGCAACAGCGTTGATGAAGCGTTTTTCAAAGTCCCAGTCTGCACGGGTGCTGTCTTCGCCGTGAACGAAAGTTCGCAAGCCACAAGTCTTAGCCGCATACTCAGTAACGTCTACTATGTTAGCTAAGATTTGTTCTTGGGTTTTTTCTGGCCATTTAGCCTTAAAATGTATGTCTGAAACGGGGTGTGAAATGCCTACTTCTTTTAGTCCGCATTGGACAGCGCTGTCAATGTCTTCTTTGACGGCTCTACACCAACCTGCAACGCGTAGATTAAGGTGTAAATCCCCGATTAGTTTTGCTGCTTTTTTGTCAGGTTCCTGATAATGGAAAAGTTCGATGCGTTCAACGCCTATTTCATTGAGCAACTGGGCAATTTTTGCTGCGTCCTTGGGTCCAGCCGCTAAGCCCGGCATTTGGATGCCGTCACGAAGGGTAGTATCATCTATGATTGGTTCGGTTTTTAGGGGCTTGAGTTTGAAGTAGAAGTCTTTTATGTCCATTTTTTGCTCTCTCAGTCTGTTTTTTGCGTTTCTCAAACGCTTTTTGTAACGTTAATTAACGCATGTATGGAATTGATAAACGTTTCTGCACACTTTATGTAAGTTTGTCCAAGCGAATATGAGACTTAACTGTGAAATGTTTTGTCTTAACGTTAACAAAACCTTTACATTCAAAAATTAACTAGCCGACATTAGCATACAAAGCCTTAAGCGTACCTGAAACAGCTAAAACATGCATCGAAGCACCCTTACCAGCCACACCTGTAACCGTAGCCAACGAAGCCCTCACCATAGGCAAAGACGCAAGCGAAGTGCGAACCACAAAAATTTTGCGTTCACCATCAAAATTAATCAAAGCCAACCCCGTCAAACTTGCCCCAACTTCACCATACAACTTTGTCACGGCACCCCAAACCGCATCCATAAACTCCCGCTCAGTCGGCAAGCCTTCAGATTCCAGCTGCAGGGCAAGGTAGCGACGCTTAACACGTTTCAAACGGAGTTGCCCTCCTTAACCACGCTTATGCCAGGAGCAACAAACCTTGAGCTGAGCTTCTCTCGGTTACGCAGAACAATCCCAGACGGATTAGCCGAAACTGCATCCAAAGCCTGCGCCTCACCGAGCCCAAACAAATAAGCCAAACTCGCCAAATCCCTCGGCAAACGCATCAAAGGCTCCTCGCCAACACCGCTCGAAACCACAACGGGCACGTGGAACTCAAGTGCAATAGCCACTTCACGCCGCAAACTCGAAAGCAGTCTGACCCGCGGTGGGCCCTCCAAAACCAGCAGGGATTTAACATCCACTTCCAAAGCTGCTAAACTACAGCTGGCTAACTCGGCTTCGGCGCGGTCAAAAAACCGTTTGTGATAATCAAGGCTTGGAAAATTGAGTAGGTCAACGCGTCTGTCTTTGGCGGCTTGTCTTGCAATCTCTTTGCTGTCGCAAACTATGCATATGACTTCGAATCTTCGCCTGAACTTGCGCAGAAAACGCATCAGGTCTTCTTGGGTTCTTGGTTTAAAATCCGCGCGTAAAACAAAGTCTATGCCCGCTTTTGCGCACATGGCTTTGAGTGCAGCTGCTTCGGTTTCTTGTAGTCCAGCGGTGAATGGAACGCTAATGTAGTGGTAGCCCATTTGCGCCGCTTTGCCGATTAGCCGCTGAGCCGTTTGCTGGTCTTTGGGGTTAATGCGCAAATGCAAATCGGCGAAGCTTCGTGTCATGGCAGCAACCCAGTTTGCTTAGAAATCGCCGTTATTTCCTGAGCGGTTTTGTTTTTGAAGTGGATTTTTAGGTGAATGGGGTCGTTTTGAGAAAACTTGAGTGCTCCCAAAAAGGCAGATTGCTTATCAAACCGCAGATACAAGTTGCCCTTTTCAAGGTGCAGTTTGATGTTGCGGCTTAACTCTTCCTTATCCAGCGCTCCCAGACCTTTGCCGATTTTTTCCAATGCTGTTGGGAGCAGTTTTTTGTCTGTTAGTTTAGATGTAAAAAGAATGATGGGGTTTCCGTGATGCCCCGTGCAACTTGTTTTTTGGAAAACAAGGGTTTGTGCCAGCTCCATCGGCAGTAGGTTGCGTACGGCTATTTGGACTTTGTCTGGGTCTTCGGTTGCGTGTGCGAAGACTCGTACGTCTATGTAGGCTATGGGCGGTTTAGTAGACATTGGGCACCGGGTTTGTGTTGTGTGTTTTGGCTTTTAGCTTTTTGGTTTGGCTTTGAATGTGGGTTTTGGTTTTTTTGGTGCTGCGTCGGCTATGGTTTTTGCTTGCTGGGCGTGTGATTTTACGCAATCTACGTTTTCTTTGTGGGTGGATTTGCGTTTAACGTCGACTCGTAAGCCAATTTGTTTGGCTTGCTGCTTGTTTACGCCTGCTTCTTTGAGTTCATTTGGGCTGAAGCCTTGTCCTATGCTTTGTCTGCCGTTCTGTTTGGTTATGATTATTTTAAGGTGATGCATTTACTTGCCTCCTTTTAGCTGGTGGTCGCCGTGGCGCCCTGTGTTACCGACCCTATGGCTTGGGCGGGCTTTCTCTGAGCCTCTGCCGCGGTGGTGGAGTCCTCGGACGTTTTTGCCCGCGCTCGTCATGCTTCTAAAGACTCTGCTGGTGTGTTGTTTTTCTGTTATCCAGCCAACGTCTTTGTCAGTCTTTATGGTTGGCGCGTTGGGGTCGAGAAGTATGACTTCGAACCATTTGTGTTTGCCGTCTTCGCCTACCCAGTAGCTGTTTAAAACTTCTAGGTTGGGGAATCTTTTGGCGGTGCGTTCTTCTGCTATTAGTCGGATGCTTTTTCCTGGTTTGAATTTGGCGACTCCCATGCGTTTGGGTCGTCGTCCTGATCGGGGACGTTGTTTTCTTAATCCGCCTCGGCGGACTTTTGCGCGTGCGACTACGAAGCCTTGTTTTGCTTTGTAGCCTAGTTTTCTTGCTCTATCAAGCCTTGTCGGGTGCTCTATGCGTAGTACGGTTGGTTGTTTGCGCCATTGTACTAAGCGTTGGCGCATGAGTTCTTCAACGAAGCTTTTTTCGGGTTGAGCCCATTCTTCGGCTATGTATTTGTATGCCATCTAATTTTTTTCTCCTATGTGTTGTTTGCTTGCGGTTCAGCCTTTCGGCCACATCCCAACGGACATGATTGTCCGCCTGCAATTTCACATCATAGTGCCCTGCAACGAAATAAACCTTTCCCGCATCGGATGCTTGGAACAGTCTATAGCCCCCTTATTTAAAGGCGGATTAACGCTGTGTTGAAGGGCTAGCTCTCTCACGGCGACCTACCTCCTCCCTTATATATAGAACCCAACGATAAGGCACCGATTTTCAACATGCTAATGAGCCTGTTTTTCGCCAATACCGACCTACCCCTCTTAGGGATTTTTGACCTACCCCCTATAGGTTTCTGCAATGAGTTTCTATTAGGCTCCAAATATGAATGCGACTTGCCAATGAAATTGGGCTCTAGCATGGCCCGACAACGCATATCTACGCCACCCCTCACCCCACCAAACGCTAACAGGAAAAACCAGAAAACACCCCACCCATAAAAACCCTAACGAAATCTAGAAATAAAGAAATTTACCAAGAAAACAATTTTCTCAGCGTACAACAGAGGTTGTTAGGAATTCATTGCTTTACGCTGTGTGGTTCGTCGTTTCAAAAATTGCCTCAAGCTTTTGTGTAAACTTATCGCTTCAAAAGATTAGTAAATCAGCTATTTGGATATAGTCAATCTCTATTTGTTCAGGCGTCAGCTTGGGGTATTTTTGCAGAGCCTTTTGCAATGCTTCGCTCGAGTTTTCGCCAGCTGCAATGATTTTGTTATCGTAGATTGCAACGTTTTTGCCCCAGTATTTTTTATATTCTTCAGGGCTTATTTTTGGCGCTTTGATAGTAACCTCAGTCATAACGATGCCATCCATATTTAGATGAACTAAAGGTTATTTCTGTTTTTATAACGGTTGTCTGGTAGGCTTCAAGATTTTGAAGAGGTTCGCGATGAATTGCTTATCATCCCTTATCTTCTTGTCCATCGCATCTCGATTTTCATAATAGTATGATAACGCATCATGAACTTGCTCCAGCTTCAAATGCGGATAAGTGCCAATTATTTCGTCGGGGTCGCAGTCAAAATACTCATACGCAATAGCTATATCTACAATTCTGACGCGAGTCCCAGCAACCACTGGGCTACCGTTGCAGATTTTAGGATTAATCGCCACATAAGGATGGCCAGTTTTAGTCTGCAAACTCCAACACCGACTTATTGCTGTGGTCAATCATGTGCTTTAGAAACTCTTAACTTTTATTGTGCCTTCAACAAATAACCAGATTACAGTTTACTGGACAAGCAAACCCCAACGACTTATAGAGCAAGCAGAATACAACCAAAAAGCCGACGCCATTACTCTGGCTAAGAAAAAGGCATTATTGATAAGGAAAAAAGAGAAAAAAGATTTGTGATTTTATTTAGGAATGCTTATCAAATCAAATATTGGATGAGTGTAGAAAGACCAACTGAGACAATGACAATAATTGCATCATCTCTTAACTTCCATCTTCTTTGTCTACTTTCACTTTCCAACGCGCTAACCGATTTGTAATATTCCTCTATGTCATTTTTTGCCCTTTCAAAAACTGACCTACAATTGTTGCAAGCGGCAATTTTTAAATTCCAACTATTAAAAAACCTTGACAACAATATCAAGTTGACAGAATGCTTGTAAGAAAACAAGGAATAAGGCTTTATTTCTTTCTCAAAAAGTACATCCCATAAGTGGTCTAAGAAATCATCCATTGCAACTAAATCAAAGTCAACAAATTGTCCAGTATCCCGTCTCATCTCCTCAGCATAGCCTGTTTCATCAACCTCACTATCAACTGGAAAACTATTTTGATAATCTTCAAAATTTTGTGCCTCAATTTCTTCTTCAAGAGAAAACAGTTTGTTAATTGGAACTAACACCTCACTTGTGCAATTACAAAAAATGTCGATTCTTTGTTTAAGTCTATTAAGTTCAAAATTGGCTACTGGTGGCGAAACAATTTCTGAATTTTCCAAGAAAAATTCCAAATTTTTTCTTAGTTCGCTTATGCCAACTTGAAAAGAACGATAATTCTTCTTTCCAACAGATTTAGATAAGTTTTTAATTTTCCACTTTAAAGAACTTACCCTTATGTTAATCTCAATTTCGCAAGATAGTTGATTATAATTTGTCCACAAATATTTTGCGGGAAAGTATATTATGGTGAAAAACACGGCGAAGCTAACCAATGTAATAACCAAACTGTTGATTTGTCTAAGTGCTGATGAAAGCATAGCCAATGAAATTAAAATCAGACTTAAAATAAGAAGGGACAAAAGTATTCGATATGCGGAGTTTGATAATATATTTCTGAGATATCTATAATATGTTCTCTGTATTGGAGGTAACTTGTTCTTTTTCTTGATATACCACTTCTTTAGTGGATTTTTCGTTTCATTAGCTTGTTTAGGCATTTTATTAACTAATGTAATGGATCTTGTTTTAAGCGTTTAGTTTTTGCATCGCTAAGTTGCTTTTAGTTTTTGAGTAAAAATTACTGATTTCCTAAATGTGGAAGTCTCTTAAGTGTTGATGCCGTTTTGAAATCGTAAGAGCCATGCGTATGAAAAACTGTAAATGTACAACCTATTTTTTCCGCTTCAGTTCCGTCATAGATTCGATAAAAATCCGCATGTATGATAACGCTATCGTGAGCCTCAAGCCACTTAGGACCTACCTTGCAATTTCCATTGGGTAAAAGTTCGTTTAATTGTTGTGCTTTTAAATCATATTCGGCATTATTCATCCTGAAATGTAAACCTATATCGTTAATTCTTGTACCCCTGTCTCCCAAATTCTTGAGGCGAAATTTTAGCCAGAAATTAATGTGCTTGCCATTGTCAGCAGTGGGCGTAAAATTGTGCGTTGAACTTAACACTTCTACCTCAAGGTTTGGTTTTTCTTTCCTATATGTCCAATAGGAAATCAGGAGAGCGATTATTCCGGTAACGGTTCCTATCAAGCCCAAAACAAGAGTTATGGTTGGAAATTCGCTCATCGCTTTTACCTATTTTATGAATCTTCCAATCGCAATAGCACCAGCGTGGCAATAACCCCAATAGATAGTGTTTATTTTACCGCAATCATTAGCTTTGCATTTGTAATCAACTTTTATATGGTCTTCGTAGTCCTTTTCATTTCTAGTTGCAAAATCATGTTTATCATCTGGGGGATAAGCATCAAAAGGAGTTCCACAGTAGACACAACTATATTTTTTCGGTAAGTCGTTTTTTGGAAAACCTTTCACCCACCTAAATAACAGCGTCACCAAAACTCATTTTTTGCGAACCCCAATATAGAACACTTATGTTTCCGCAATTTTGACACTTGTATTCTACTTTAATAGGGTCTTCTATTTCAGAGGATTTTAAAGATGCGGTTTGATGAAAATCGTCAGGTGGATACCCTATGAACATAGACCCACATTTAAGACAACTAAATTGCTTGCCTCGGTCATCTTTAACCACAATATCACGCTTACCGTAGTATTCGAATGAATTTAGTTTTAAGCGTTTGCATCAAGCATAAAGTTCTCGGCTGTTGTTGACTCCACGATCTATGTTGGTTCTTATCTTGCAAATGTTGAAACTTGGATGTGTTATCAACAAAAACCGAATAGCCTAATTTTTGGGCTAATTGGAATTTGTTAAATCAATTGATAAAAAATACAAAAGAGGCAAGGGGTAACAATTTGTGTTGACTGTTAGTTTCTTTTGAATACTTTTCTTACGTCTTCTATATTTGAACCAACGATTTCTATGTTGTCGATGTTTCCTAGTGCTTTTTGGTGGGCTGTTCTTATGTGGCTGATTTCGTGTGGGTCGATTCCCATGATGCGTGCGCCTGTGGCATCGGTGGCGACGACGTCTTTTCCCGCGATTATCAGGTCCATTTTGACTGGTGTTCCGTCGGTTGGTCCGCGTCCTTCCATGGCTACGAAGCCGTCGATTACTGTTAGGGCGGGTTTGAGGACTGTGTTGATGTCTACTACGACTTTGCTAATGCCCTTTGCATGGTACTTTGCCTTAAACTTGTCGGGCAATAGGCCGAACATGTTCTTCATGCCCAACGTGACTTTTGTGGACATGTGAGTTTTCATTTTGGCTGCGCTGATTATGGCGGATTCCGTTACGATGCGTGGTACGGTTATGTCTTTGAGTGTTTCGCCGTTGGGAATGTTGATTTTGACTTTGTCTTCTACGTGCCGTAAGTTGAGGCATTGGATGCCGTTTTGTTTGCACATCTCACCCATCCCTGTAGCCTCGAAGGCTTTGTCAGCATTAGTCACAGTCGCATCCGACTCGACCACGAAAACTTCAACGGGCAAATGCTTGAGCTTTTTTATTATGGCTTCTACCACTATGGGGTCGGTTGTTGCTCCAGTGTCCCATGTTTTGGTGGTTATGAAGTTGACTTTNNGCTTTGAAAACGGGCTCATGCCCTCTTTCGCCCTTGACGATTGCGACTGTTGATTTTTCCGTTATGACACCAGTTGTTTATGGCTTGGAGGATGGTTTAAACGTTTATGATTACAGCAGGAAACCAGCTATTAATCCAAATGCTAACCCGAGCATGATTGGGAAGGGTAAGCCGGGGAAGATTCCTTTTTTCTCAAGCATGAAAAACGTTACGATGGAGCCTGCTAAGATGCCGATTATTGACATTATGGTTGGCAGTATGCTCTGTTGGAAGCTGAAGAACATAACACCCATCAGCATGGAGTAGAACACCAAGTCGCCCAGCCCCATCTGAATATCCTTAAACGAGAAACTCAAACCCTGCAACTGGTCAAGCCCCGACGCCGCGATTTTTCCCACCGGACCCCGATAGACCGCGATGACATCGTAAACGGCGAGGAAGGCGAGGATTATGACTGCGCTGTAGAGAGGGATTGAGAAGCCAAAGAAAATGCCCAATGCGCCGCCCAACGCCACGACAGCTACGTTTCGGGCTATGCTGCCCAAGCGGAAGATAGCGAGGTCAAAGAGCACAGTTAAAATCAATGATAAAGCAACCAACACCCATATGTTATCTACTATTGGGAAATACGCTAAAATCGCAGACAAATAAACCACCGACAACAGCAAAGACGCCGTCGTCAACGCCACCACGATTAAGCCTTTGATTATTTTTTTGCTTTTCCGCTTTATCAAAAAATAAAACATTGTGGCGCTAATCGCGATGAGGATGACAAAGTACAGTGCATTGCCAAAAGGCGCTCCTGGCGTTGTTTCCGGAATCGGCGTAACAGGAATAACCTCTGACTGCGAAGGCACCAAAAGGTAAGCGCAGACTAAACCGAAAAGTAGGCTCGCCAGTATGGGAACCAAATAGACGATTTGGAATTTGAATTTGTCCTGTTCTTTCTGCTCGGGTTTCTCTTGCCCAGGTTTTGGTTGCTCAGTCACGTCAGTTACCCTAAATTGCTAATAGCTATAGCCGCTTGCAAATAACATTCGTCACACAATAAGCTTTGCTTCCTATCCGTGTCAAAAATCGAATTCGAAAAATGCATAACACACAAGGACCGCGGGCAATGTTTCACGCCCAACGTGTGCCCCAACTCGTGAACAGCCTCTTTGAGCGCTCTTAACGCATAGAGTGCCGTGTCGGCTTTGTCTTTGTAGAATTCTGGTTTTAGGCGCCAGAGCGAAATCAACGCAGACTCTCCAGGAGTGTACGCTTCACCAAACACGTATTTTAAGCCAAACGCGAAGATGTCAACGTCCACTACGCCTAAAACCCGTTGAAAATCTTGCCTTTTAGCCGCGTAAATTCTTACCTCATTAAGAATTAAGCTTGAATTATACTGGTTGCGTTTCTTATCAAACGCACTTTGAGGAACAGGCAAAACTTCCTTGATTACGGCGGCGCTGGTGTCGGGGAAAGTTTTCGCTAAGCCCTGCTGTATCCCAGCCAAAACCTCGGGGGCAACTTGCCCAACCTGCAAAATCCCAACTTTCATATTCGACAGCCTAAATTTGGTAGGTTTCTCCAGTTCGAGGAGCCACGGCATCCAACCCCAACTCGGTCTTCGCCCAATTCGCAAAGAGTTCGCAGTTGCCTTCAGCGCCGTGCACGACAAAGACTTTGGGTTTGCCTCCGAGCCGAATCAGGGCTTCCTTGAGTTTGCTTGCGCCGCAATGGGAAGAGAAGTCAAAATGTCGATACTGCGCTTTAATCTTTCGAACTTGCCCGTCGATGGTGCAGACGCCCTTCTCCATGAGTTCCCTTCCAGGCGTACCCGGAATCTGATAACTAACCAAGAACACGGCGTTGTTGGCTTTTTTGCCTAATTTTGAAATGTAGAATGCTGCGGGTCCACCCTTAAGCATCCCTGCCGTCGAAATAATCACGCCCGGCGTCTTGAGCGCTCTTCGCCTATCTTGCCAGCCTTCCACCCACTCTGCCGAATGCATAGCATTCATGAAAAGCTTGGGGTCTTTGAGGAATTCTTTGTAATTCATGATAACTCTGCTTGCTTCACGAGCCATGCCGTCCAAAATTACTGGGTGGTCAAAATGGTGGGCAGCTAAGATAGTCGCCATCTCTTGAGAGCGGCCTACACCGAATGCTGGGACAAGAACGGTTCCGCCGGTTTCCACCACGTTAGTGCATGCTTCCACAAACTGCTTTTCGAGCTCTGAGCGTTCAGTGTGGTCGGCGTCAGCATAGGTGCTCTCCATGACAACTGCATCTAAATCGCCGTAGTCCATGGATGCTCCTGCTAACAGTTTACTGTCTTCCATGTTGAAGTCGCCCGTGTAGAGGATTCTTTTGCCGTCCGCTTCAATTAGCACTTGGGCGCTTCCAGGGGTGTGTCCAGCATTCAGCAGTTTAAATTTCATGTCGCCCAACGTTTCTTCAACGCCAAAATCCAAGTGCCTGTTACTGTGCATCATGGTTTTTAATTCAAGATATTCAAAGGGCAAATAGTAGCTGGATAGGTGGATGAAGTCTTGGACGAGAAGCTGGGTTAACTCCAGGTTTAGTTTGTTTGTGTAGAGGGGTTTTTTGTCGTTGATGTAGAAGATGGGGATGGCGCCTGAATGGTCAAGGTGGCTGTGAGTTAAAATCACCGCGTCAACTTCTTTGGGAGGAATATGCATAGGAAAACCAGGCTGATTATCAAGCATGACACCGTAATCGCACACAACCTGAGTTTTCTCAGACTTAACAGTTACTCCGATTCTTCCGACTTCTCTGGCTCCACCTAAAAATCCAACTTGCAATCAGGACCAATCCCATTTGTTAACGTTAACGATTAAAAATGAACTATGCTGTTTTAAAAACGTATTGACCCACGGTTCACTTGTGCAGACACTGAACCCTTCTTAACTGCCTTCAAAACCTCCTCAATGTCCAGTGCAGCCTCAACTTTGTTGTAAACGCTAAATAACTCTGACACTTGGTGCGCGTCACTTCCTGCGGTACCTGGCAAACCCAAGCTCTTAGCCAATTCCTTCGCCTCAATATTCGCTTCTTGGCTGGAGCCGCCGTTTAGGACTTCGATGGCGTCAACTTTGTAGTTTCTGGCACGTTCACCCATACCATACGCTCTGAAAGGATGAGCCACAATAGAAACCCCGCCAACAGATTTGGCGAAATCAACCACAACTTCTGGCGTCCAAGGCTTAGGCGGCAACTCGTCGGTACCCAAAACCACCACATCCCCCTGCTCGGTGCTGATTTCAACGCCTGGAATCACCAGTATGTCGGGGTAAGCGGAAGCTAACTCAACCGTTGCCCTGCAACCTCTCACGCTGTCATGGTCGGTGACGGCTGCAACCTTAATGAAACTGTGCGCTACAAGCATGTCGACGAGCGTTTTAGGTTGAATAACGGAATCCGCAGAATAAATCGTGTGTATGTGGAAGTCGGCATACAGAGGTTCGATAACTACATCCCCATTAATTCTTTAGCGTCGTTTACTACGACCATCTATGGCTAATGGGCGGTGGTGCTAAAAAAGTTTTGTAACAGAAACACTGATTTTAGCTCGTATTACGTAAGCATGATAAGTCTTAAGTGTTTAATCATGTTACCGTAATAGCCATGCCCAGGTCGCCAGCTCCAGAAGTTTACATTGTAGAAGCATTAAACGAATTCTTGAAAAACTTGGCTGAGAACCATAAATTCCACAAATGGACTCGCGACATGAAAACGGTTCTCAAGGAACATAAGTATTCAGGCGAATTAATAAAAAAAGGTCAGATTCCTGATTATTATATAGAAAAGTATGGCGTAAACAACTTGTACCGTTACGACCATCCAGAAGGTCACCGTTCATGCTACACCATAGTAAACGGTTGCCCGCATATCTTTGATATTATGACACATCCAGAATATGACTTAAGATTTGGCTACAGAACTACTTAGATTTTAACGCTTGATTTTATCATAGCCTCAAGTTTTGAGTTGTTAACTCCCGTGTAAATTATGTGTGTTGAGTTAAAAGCGATTTTTCCAGAAGCTTCCAGATACTCTAAGGCTCTTTTGAAAGTTTGGTATTGCATTCTTCTGGGCAAACTTTTCCAGAGCTGTGTTCTTGTATAGTAGTCGTCAGCATCTATGATTGCCTTCTCAATCATTAAGAGGGTGCTTAAAGTTGGTTCATGAAGGACTTTTGCGTTCATTTTTTTCATCTCACTAACTATTTACCACTACGACTACTAATGTTATAACAGTTATATAAGTTTGTATGATTGAAAAATCCAGATTAAGTGCATTTACCGTTTTTGTTTACCAAGGTGTTTTTTAAATGCTTTTTCAACTACTTCGCTGAGTTTGCAAGGGTCGCTCTAGATACTTGAGGTTACCAAGTCAGCTTGAATCAAGGTTTTTCGCTCAACTGTTTCCGCAGAATGTTCTCTAAACGGCTTAAAATCTCTTTGCTTCCTTGCACGTTGGCGTCCACAGAATCAAACGCTAAACCCTTCGCTCTACAAGCTTTTGTGCACGCTTTTTTAACGGTGTCTGCCCAAAGTTTGGGGTCGTTTAGCAAAGCGACGCTTTTGTAAGCTGAACGCTTTATGTACTCTGCGGTTTGGCTTGCGACATAATCCACAGTTTCCAAGTCAAACGGGTGTGCACCCTCATGCTGAGACAGGGGGTAAACCTCATCCAACTCTAAGGGAACCAAGCCGAATGGAGCCGAGTAAACGCAAACGTGAACCTGAACCGAAAGTTCTTTGCCTAAACTTCTAAACAACTGCCTGATTTTCTTGAACTCTGGCGCTTTATGGTACGGTTTGTTTCGGGTTTGTGGAACAAGCAAAAGCACCCTTGCCTCTTCGGGCGGAGTATAGCGTTCGCTTAGGCGTTTGCGGTAATGGGTAATTTCTGGTCGTGCAAGCCCCACTGAGTCGAAATAGAAGAAGCCGCTGCTTTTTGCCGTTGGACTGTACTTTTCAAGGAAGTCTTCGTGGTTGCGGAGTCGTTTTAGGGCTGAAAGTAGTGCTGGATGAGCGTGAACCCGCATTTCGGTGTGTTCCCAGAGTCTGCCATCCCTTATGGCTTGCTTTATGCGCTTTAGCTCGGCTAGGCAAACGTAGAGGTTGTGTTCAGCGAGGAAAATTTCCCGTTCCTTAGGCGCCTTCATTTCTAAGCCTCGGGGCGTTTCCGCGGAGCATTTGGGGCAGCTGCATGGGAAATAATCCAGCTCGTTTACGCGCCATGTGCCTTCCTCGGTCATGTAACGGTTTTCCCGAGCGTACAGTGCGTAAGCTGCTGAATCGAAGAGGTCGCAGCCCAATGCGACTGCCAACGAGAACATGGATGGGTGTCCAGCGCCAAACAGGTGCAGCGGACGCTCCATGGGTAAGCCTTTTTTTGCTGTTAGTATCATGTCTGCTAAGACGTCGTAGCGGTAGCTTTCCATCACTTCAGTTGGGCTTCCTAACGCGTGGATTTGGAAGGGCAGTTTTCCCATTTCAACCGCTGAATTAGCCACAAGGTCCAGGTGTTTTCCGCCTTGCACTGGTCCAACCCACAAGATGTCGTCGCGTGTTTTGGTTTCAAAGAAGGCTTTTGCTCGCCTCAGGGTTTCTGCCACGGTTACTTCTGCCTGTTCTTTGGTTACCTTCCAGCCTGTGGGAATGTCAAGTATGGTGGCGATGTCGCTGCCGATGCCCTCTTGGTAGGCAACGATTTCTTTCTGGTTTACTTCTACTTCGCCGTAAACGAGGATTTGGTAGGCTCCCGAATCAGTCATGACTGCTCCATCAAAATCCAGGAATTTATGCAAGCCCATGTCCACTGGCTTGTTCTGGTAGCGTTTTTTTAAGATGTAAGCGTTAGTTATTACTGCTTGGAAACCGAATGTTTCCTTGAGTTTTCTGGGCGGGATGGGTTGGATGCTTGGGTTGATTACTGGGAACAGGAGCGGGGTTTCCAATGTGCCGCTCTTGGTTTTTAGCTTGCCGATTCTGCCAAGCAAGTCCTTTTCTTTTATTTCAAAGCTCAAGGTGAAACCTAAACAAGATGCGTTGCTCGCTTATAAAAAACATTAGCTCAAAAAGCCTTGAAGACCGATAAGGGATATGTATTTTGAGTAAGGAGCCATGCATTGAAAAACTTATAAACAAAACACGGTCTTAAAGAAATCATGGCTAGCCCGCTTGAAGAGTTGCCAAGGAAAGGTAGAGAAAATGTGTTTTGCTTACGTTTTACTGATTTTTAACATCAGCTTTTGTGCAGGCATGTCGGCGTTAGTCATCATCCGCTCGCGCCAAGAAGCCCGAAAACTCCAAGGAAAAAACATCCACCTCAGCCCCAGAGCGAAACGTCGTCGCCGTTTAGATTAGGCAGACTTATATCGCTTTGTTCATCTAAATACCCAACCGAAGTGCACAGTCATGGTTTGCTCAATCGACATAAGCGAAAAACCAACATTAAACGACCCCATCCTAATCGAAGGGTTGCCAGGCATCGGCTTTGTAGCTAACATAGCAGCCTTGCATTTGATTAAAGAGTTGAAGGCGAAACGGTTTGTCCAAATTTTCTCTTCGTCTTTTCAGGATTTTGCAATAACTACTGGCGACGGCGGAGCCCGAACACCCATAAACGAACTCTACTATGCAAAGCGGGATGGTGAGCGCGACTTGATTATTTGGTATGGGAACACTCAAGCGTTAACTACTGTTGGGCAATACGAGTTAGTCGGGAAAGTGCTCGATATAGCACAGGAGTACGGTTGCCGCTTTGTCATTTCCATCGGCGGCTTCAAAAAGGACGAGGCGCAACCTGTGCCGGGGATTTACAGTACAGCGACGGATTTGGAGACGATGCAGCAGGCACTCGATTTAGGGACAAAAGTGATGGTTGGCCACGTTTTCGGCATTGCTGGCTTATCCATCGGGTTGGCTAGAATTAGGGATTTGAAGGGTTTCTCGCTGCTGGTGGATACGCCTGGAATGAACCCTGACGTGAACGCTGCACGCTACGCATTAACTACGCTGGGCAAATACTTGAACCTAAACGTTGACTTAACAGGGCTAGAAGCCAGCGGCGACGAAATAAAGAAGATGTTAGAGTCCTTTGGCATTATACGAAGCATAACAGAAGAAAAGAAGAAAGAGGAGCAGCAACTGCGCTGGTTTATTTAGGCTTTGACTTCGCTCATGAATTGCTCGTAGACTCTTTGCACGCGGTCGGCGGCTGGTCCTGAACCTTCCACGACGCCGCGGTCGGTTAGTTTCACTTTATCCATAACCCAGATGAAACCCTTATCTTCGTAGAGTTTAACCATTGTCGGGAAAACTTTTTCCAGTCTATTGGCCAGGGCTTTGAGGTCGAAGGGTTTTTCTGCGCTGGATATTTGAGCAACAACGTTTCCGTTTAAGAATATGCGGTGCACTAAAGTGGCGGTTTCGTCTTTGGCGTCAGCTAAGCAAAGACTCATGTTGTCGGGGTTAATGCCGATGAGTGTGCCATTGAATGCTTTTCCAGTAGTTGTGATTACAGCTACAGTTTTATCTGCTAACGCTGCGATTTCAGTGAAGTATTTTCTTTGCGCTACAGACAACTTTTATTTCTCCAATAGGGATACGAAATTGCACTACCACTATTTATCTTTGATTTAAATAGAAACCAAAAAACACAGCAATAAGTCGCCTGCTACATGCTTGCCGCATCTATTGGAAAAACAAATTAAATACTTTTTACAACTGCAAGTTACTGTAGGTTACTAGATTTAACAATGACAACTAGATTATGTATGTGTACTATAGTGCTCGGAAAAGAGTATACCCCCTTATATAAAAGCGCTTTTTCGCAAAAGTCAATCTTTCAATTCCCGTTACTTGNNCTTGGGATTTTCCGTTGCACCTTAAAAAACGGGTTATCAAAGAGTGACCAATCAAAACTACTTTCAATTCCCGTTACTTGGGATTTTCCTTGCTGCATCGCTGTGGTCTAGTCTAGTCCCCTGAGAGCCGAGCGCCGGCGACGGGATTTGAACCCGTGATGAGTGAGTGACTCATCCCGCTCATCGGGCGGGCACGTTTCCGTGCTCCAGGCGGAGCCTAATCAACTTCGCTTCTTAGTATAAGATGGACGTTTGTCAAATTTTGGTTTTAGGGGTTCGCTTGCGTTTTCTGAGGACGAGTGCGGCTGCTGCGACTACTGCGATGATTACGGCTGCTGCGGATACGATGTACAGGTCAGTGGATGGGCCTGCTTCTGGGTTTGGAGCTGGCGAAGGCGAAGCAGTTAGTGGTGTTGCAGGTGTGGGTGTTGGTGATGCAAGGACAGAAACCCATACCCATATTCCGCCTGGTTGAAAAACGTCATACACAGAATTGCCTGCAGAATCAGTTACGTTAATAGAAATGTCGTATGTTCCAGGTGAGGACTCGATGAACTCGAAGCTTGAAGAGGTAGCACCTGGCACCGCCACTATAGGCCCAAGAGGCGGAAGAGTATTAGGCATCCCTGGCTCCCATGTAGTCCACAACTGAGTGTACCACTGATAACTATATGGTGGTGTTCCCCTGCTGGCTGTTGCGGTGAATTCAACTGGTTGATTTACAAGTGTTGTTGTCGATCCAGCAGTGACTTTTACGTCTACGTCTATCTGTGCCTTAACAGTGACTCCAGTAAACAACAAGAATGCTAAGCCAAAAAGTAAGGAAACACACAAAACAATTCTCTTTCGCATGCTGTATTCTCCATTGTTGTATATATAAGACCGCAACTGATATTTCACTCTTATTCTGGAACAGTTTGTTCCACCGCAGGAACACTATTCAAATATTAACAAAATAATGGAAAAAATAAGGGTATTTTATCAGCCAAACACCAACAGGCAAGCATTAGCCAAGAGTTGTCCAGACGCAATCGCCCATAACATCGTTATATCTGTCTAATGTATTAGGAATTGGGTGATCCGGCATTACAACGGAACCGACTGAGATGTACCTGAATGTAAATGGCGCTTGCCCAATGTACAAGTTCTGAGCAGGACCACTATTAGGAGCAGTAACTTGTGCATAGCCAGCGAATCCATTTATCCATTCCTGCCATGAAGCATCAGGGTTATTAGAGACGTGAACCAAAGTAATTTCCTATGTGCCCAGGTCCAGTAGGTCCAAGTTTCGCAACGATGTAAATGCTTCCACGTGAGGTACTACTGCTCATTCTGCCTACTACGCTAGCTCCAGATCCAATAACAGGAGTATAGAATCTAGTAAAGTAGCCATCGGTTAAACCATTGATGTTATATTGGTTATAGAGTATTCCTCCACCAAATACCTCTTCAATTCCCGTTACTTGGGATTTTCCGTTGCACCCGAGCCGTTTTTGGCTTGATTCGGCGATTGGGGCTGTTTCTCAAAGTCTAACGTCAAGAACAGAGAGGACTTTCTTAAGCTAACTCCGGAAGAAAAGTTCAACATCAGGAATGGCTTAATGAGAAAGATTTGCCTCATCGACGAATTTGCTAAGTCAAATCCTTGCAATTTCACCGCGTCAGAACTTGAAATCATAAGATCATGGAATAACAAGGTGAGCGGAACCTTCTTCGTTGTCAAGTATACCCCTGATGGGGCTATCTTCCTCGAAGAAGTAAAAAACGGCAGGGTCATAGGCTTCTCGGCGTACATCTCCAAACTGATTTCAACAGGCAATCATCTCAACTCCCGCAAATGGGATTCACTAAGTTATGGCAAACAGCGTAGCATATACTAATATGGACAGTTAAGACTTTCCAAAGAAAAAAATAATAGAATTTAGCACCTGAAGTATTCATCTCACCAAATTCTCAAAAAAAGAAAACCTACGCAAAACTTGTTTGACCCTAACCTCAGATGGCTCCCTACCCTTCTATGTGTTTCAGTCTTGTTTAGAAGTAGTAGTCCTAAGGCTGTTAGCGACTACTACTACTGCTACCAGACGACGACAAACTGAAAGAACAACAACACGTGTTTTGTGGCTGTGGTTGTTGTTGTTCTTCTCGTAAGTGTTGGCGTAAGTTCGGTTTAAAGCTTGAAAGAAGAAGAAAGGTGGACAAATGCGTTTTCTTCTTCTTTTCGTTAGCTGGTTGCTCCGAAAACTGATTCGGCTCTCGATTGGAAAGAAGAAGGAAATTGTTCTCCAATGTATTTTACCTAAAAAGTCAAAAGAAAGACAAGTTTTCTCAACCATTTCAACGAATGGTTTCTATTGAAAAAGTCCTGTTCCAACGAGTTAGGGCTTCTGCAGCACTTTTGCAACATCATTTTTCGCAAAACTGGTAAAATGGGCTGTTTTAGCCTTTATATAAAGGGTCAATCGCTAAGAGTATTGGCGGTTCATTGTGGCAGCGAGATTTTTTTATCCGCGGTTTTCTTGCGCAATAGTAATATTTTGAACCGAAAATAGTATTGTAGCTGGTTTAGATATGCACAAGGCAGATATGCAGCCGACTTATGACAGGATACAATACTACAAGATTGGGCAAAAAGAGAAGGAAAGCATAACAGCCAAGCTGAAGGCTTTGCTTGCCGAGGAAAAACAGGTTAGGCTTGCTTGGCTTTTTGGCAGTTTAACAAGGCGAGACAGCGTAAGAGACGTAGACATCGCCATTTACTCAGAGCCAGAACTCTCTTTCAAAGAGTTACTTAACTTGAATGTGGAAATAGAGTTGGAACTCGGTTTACCGGTGGATATGGTGGAGATAGCAAAAGCTCCAGAATCGCTTAGAGAGAACATTTTCGTGAAAGGGACCCTAATTAAGGGTACAAGAAGCTTACAACAGCAACTCCAAAGCGCAACTCAATAGCCAAATTATTTCTTGTCTTTTATTTCGCTGTTCTGTTTTAGGAATGCCATTGTGTTCGCTGGTAAGTCGCGTTCAACCATGAAGTTTGGTCCAACCCACGTGTTCGTGCCCACCTTTACGCCTGGCATAAACAGTGATTTGATGCCAGTTTTCACGTTGTCGCCGAGGACTGCGCCGAGTTTTCGCCTGCCAGTATCAACCAGTTTGTCTTTTACCATCATCTTGATTGTTCCAGCGTCAAATCGGTAGTTCGCCATTATGGTGCCTGCGCCCAAATTGCATTTTTCGCCAAGGATGCTGTCGCCGACATAGGACAAGTGACCCACGTGAGTGCCATCCATAATGATGCTGTTTTTGATTTCGCAAGCGTTGCCGACGCGCACTTTTTTGCCCAAGCTTGTGCCTGAGCGGATGTAGCAGTTGGGGCCGACGTCTGCTTCTTCGTCTATGAAGACTGGTCCTTCAATGTAGGCGCCCGAGCGGACTCGCGCGGATTCTGCAATCGTGACTGGACCAATCAAATGTGCCCCCTGCTCGATGGTGCCTAAGACTTTGTGGTCCATGCGTTTTAGCGCCCAGTTGTTGGCGTCGAGTAAGTCCCATGGTCTGCCCACGTCAAACCAGTCGTCCTTGGAAAGTTGTGCTGCCAAAACGGTTTTGCCCTCGCTGGCGAGCAGGGTTATGGCGTCGGTTAGTTCCCATTCGCCGCGGATTGAAGCTTTGGTCTGCTTGATTTTGTCGAAAACTTCGTTGGAGAAAGCGTAAACTCCCGCGTTAGCCAAGTTCGACGGCGCTTTCTCTGCGGCTGGCTTCTCGACTATGCGCTTAACCTTTTTCTCAGCGTCCAATTCGATGATTCCGTAGCTTTCGGGCTTATCGACTGGGACAACGCCCATGACGGCGGCGGTTTTGCCGCTCTTAAACTGCGATAACACGGTTTTTACTGCGTCTATGCCGAAGAGCAAGTCACCGTAAATCAGAACAAAATCGCCATCCACGTACGGTTCAGCCACGCTTGCGGCGTTGCCCGTGCCCAAAACCGCTGTCTGCTCCACATAACTCAACTTTACGCCGAGTTTTTCGCCGTCGCCAAAGTAGCTGCGTATGGCATCGCCCATGTAGTGGGTAACGATTATTGCCTCGTCGATTCCCGCCTTCTTTACGGCTTCCAAGCAGAACTGCAGAATCGGTTTTCCGCCGACCTTAATGAGGTGCTTGGGGCGCGTTGCCGTTATGGGCAGTAGCCTGACGCCTTCGCCAGCCGCTAACAGTACAGCTTTCATGTCTGGTTTGCCTCGATTTGTTTGTGTATTAGTGCTGTTGCCTTTTGGGTTATATCCTTTGCCGCTTGCGGTGATTCGCCTTCGACGGTTAAGCGGATGAGGGGTTCTGTGCCTGAAGCTCGAACTAGCAGCCAGCCGTTTTTGAGGGCTAAGCGTGCGCCGTCAACTGTGGAGAAATCCGTGTAGGCTGGAAACGCATCCTTTAGGGCATCGCTGAGTTTTTCCACCAACTTATACTTCTGCTCGTTCTTGCAGACGATGTTTTCCCGCATCGTAATGTACTCTGGGACTTCACCGACAAATTCGGAAACACTTTTGCCTTCCTCTTCTAGCGCCGCAAGGAACAGGGCTGCGGAAAGAGGCCCATCGGGACACAGATGAAGCTGCGGATGCACCCAAGCGCCGCATGGTTCGCCTCCGAAAACGGCGCCGTCGCGTTTTATGGCTTCGGAAACGTAAATGTCCCCAACTCTTGTGCGGACGACTTTGCCGCCGTATTTTTGTGCCATCGTTTCCACGCACATCGAAGCTTCAACGTTAGTAACCACGACTCCGCCGCCGCGCTGCTTAAGTGCAAAAGCACCATAAGCCGCCAATGAACGGTCAAAATTAACAAAAAACCCTCTCTCATCAATGAATGCAACTCTGTCAGCATCGCCATCAAAGGCAACACCCACATCTGCATGGAGCGTTTTTACGGTTTTTGCCAGGTCTTGCAGGGACTCGGCGGTGGGTTCGGATTTTCTGGCTGGGAAGTACCCGTCGGGTTGAGCATTTAGGGCGGTTACTTTGCAGCCTAATGCTTTGAGCAATTGTGGAGCAATACTAAATGCGGCGCCGCATCCTGGATCAACAACAACGTTCCATCGTCTTTTTAGAGTGACGGCTTTTTGTGCCATGCTCATGTAAACTTGGCTTGCATCTATGGGGGTGGTTTTGCCGAGGCTGCGCCAATCCGCCAAAGCGAAGTTTTCGTCAGCCAAGATTTTCTCGACAGCATCTTGGTCCGCGTCGGTGTAGGATAGGCTGTCGCCGTTGAACACTTTTATGCCGTTGTACTGGGGCGGATTATGAGAAGCCGTAAGCATGAAGCCCACGTCGGCGCCCAACGCTTTCGCTGCGTAAGCTAAAACAGGCGTCGGCACCATACCTGCAAGCAAAACATCCGTGCCATTGGAAAGTAAACCTGAAACCAAAGCGTCCTCAAGCATGCAGCCCGAAACCCGCGTGTCCCTGGCTACGACGGCTTTTTTTGCTATTGCGTGAGTCGCGACTGCTAAAGCAACCTTGCAAGCTAAGATAGGCGTTAAATCGACGTTTGCTAATCCTCTGACGCCTGAGCTTCCGAACAGTTTAGCCATCCATACGCACCTGTACAGTTAACTTACTGCATGGTAGAGGCTTGTTGCTTAAAATAATTTGGCATCCGCCCTAAACATTGTCCCTAAGAAAAGTGGAAAGTTTTTCCTTAGTTGGATGCACTCCCTCGGCGTCTGAGAGGTAGCAGGCGGAAACAGCGTTCGCCAACATCAAACGGCACTCGTCAGAGAGCCCGTTATGGTCGCCCAAGATGTTTCCGGCACACCACGCATCGCCGGCGCCGGTGGCGCGTAAAACCTTCACCTTAAACGTTGGAACCACAACCTCATGTTTCCCCTTCAAAGTAGCAGAGAAAACCGTGGTATGCAAATCAATCCTTGCAGGCAAACGCTTAGCTAAAACCCTTGCCGCTTCCATCACTAACTCGGCAAACCCTAAGCGCTCTTTTTTCTCTTTTAAGCCCTCATCAAGCAGGCTTGCGTACGTTATTGCTTCGTTCTCGTTTAAACTCAAAATATCAACTTTATCAGTTTTCAGAACTTTATCCAGCAAACCAGCGATTGCCTTAGCCTTTGGGGTTGGGTCTGCCGTATCATAGTAAGTCCTACCCTTGCCGCCCTGTTTTGCCCGCTCAAAAACCGTTTGAGCCAACTCCGTGCCGAACTTTAATGTTCCAGCCCAATTAAAAAGGCACACGTAATCCGCATCCTCAATCAATGCGTAATCATTCTCGTCGAGGTTTGCGGGTCCAAAATCGGCTAATGCGCCCAAGTCGCGGAGCATGACGTTTGTTTTTTCGTTTTGGTTTTTGAATTCCAGAGCGGTTGTTATTGAGGCTTTGCCGTATATTTTGATGTGTGAAGTGTCGATTGGGGTGTTTTTGAAGTGGTAATTGATTTGTTGCAGGCCAAATTCGCTTGTGCAAACAATCGGCGCAACCTCGACGCCTAAGCTAGCTAAGGCTGACGCGACGTTGATGGCGTTTCCTCCCCGCAGGTCAGTTTGGGGGATTCCATCTATGCTGCCGCCTTTCCGTTTAGCCACATCCGCAACCAACCCAGAAAACTCGGCGGCATCCCAATCAAGGTTTATGATTCTGTCAAGGAAAAAATCGGGCATAACAACCGCTTTGCATTCTTTAAGGTTTTTTTCCAGAAAGCTCTGCAACTCCATTTTGCACTCCGCTAAAGACATGAAAAGACTCCTTTAGAGAGTATTTTCCAAAAGGCTAAAATAACCTTTTGATTTAAAATATGGATTCAGGATACTGGGAAGGGAGTAGAGGAGTTTGAAGTTTAAAACCGAAGTTAGCCTACTGTTAATTGCAATTACCTTGTTTGCAGTAGCAATGTTCTTCTATTCATACCAAAACGCCGCTAGCGACAACGTTGCTTTAAGCCTAAGTTTAGCTTACCCATACCGAGGAATTGCCCTTGCGTTCGTGGGTTTTGGCTCAGTTTCCATGGTTACAGCGTCAATTTCTTATTCAAAACGAAGCAAAACCATCTTACAGTAATCTTCAGTTTTTTTAAGCACCCAAAACAAACCGTACAAGCAACCATACCACATCCCCAAACAGCAAAGCAACAACCAACCCTAAAGTAACAAAAATCAACATAGGCAACCCTGGCGTTGCCCAAACGTAAGCGTCGATTTTCCCTGCTTCAGAAGCGTCGGATAACCGTTCAACAATTTTGTCCCGTCCCTCATCATGCGGAACAACAAGCAACTTCCGTTTTAGGGTAACCTGGCAGTCGTCTACGTCTTCCATGGGAAAAATATGCCATTTCGCCTTCACCTTGGCAACACTCATCTTGTAACCAGTTATCAGTACAAGAAACTTTTTGCCAATCGACTCGGATGCGAGGGTTCCTTGGAACATTTTGGTTTTTGTTTTTTTATGCCATACGACGTTGCGCAGAACCATGTATATGGCGCTTGCTGCTGCGAACAAGACGGCGTTGCCGAATATAGTTATGGGAAATATTACTTGTGAGGTTGGCGAGACTGCCCCAGCTAACAGAGGCGTGAATAATGCTAATGGAGCAAAAGGCAGGGCGAGGGCGATGCACATGAGAGCTTTTGAATCCGCACCGCCGAAGCCGCCAGCGTAAAACAGCAGAAGCGCTAACCCCGCTGTTACGCCGAAGCTTAAGCCGTAGAAAGGCAACTGGGAAGGCTCATACAAAAGCAGTCCAGCCAAAGACAAGGCGAGCGCTATTGGCGCGTAGACTGCCCAGACGCGGTTGCTGACTTCGCGTGTTTTGTAGTCACTCCATGAAGCGTAGAGTAGAATGCCCAGTGAGAGCGTTATTTGTGCTGCAGCAAAGATTTCTTGCAAACCAAGCATCCTCTAAATTTACTTTTTCTATGTGTATAGCACATACTTAAGCAGGATATGTTAGGTTGTGCGTAATTACACTGATAGACTATTCTACGCCTCTAAGGTGTACCACGAATAGCTGTATACGCTATGGTTTGCCCAAACCACTGGATGATCCTTCATATTTCCAGAGTTATGAAGTAGCGATAAGTGATATGAACGGAAGGTTCTGCCCATAATCCATATTCCCAATTTTTCCAGTCAAAACTAAGTTTACCGCAGTAATACCGGTGCCAAGATTGCTGCCTCCTGGCTTATAAGGACCGAAATACAAAGTCGTTGTGTGATTATATGGAAGAATGATGAATTGATTTGAGTTTAAAGTAGTTATAACATTATCAGTTACTGTTGCTAAGGGCCAAACTTCGCCTTTAATAGCTCCATTAGCAGGTGAAAAAAGCCACATTTGGCCGTTGTTGGTAAGATTAAGTTCCATGTGACTTGGATCTAGATTTGTAATATTTATGCTGAAAGCTATTCTATCGCTAAGTGAAAAAGTAAAAGCTGGGTTTGGGGTCCCTAGATGGCCTGAAGAGCCTGAACCATTCACAGGATATGAATTGTATGATTTAAAGTCCATTGAAATTGAACCGATTCCCTGAGAAACCAGCGCTGTTACTGATGGTGGTCCTTCAGGTCCGGGTGGTCCAGTGTTGCCGATTGCACCTTTTATGTTTCCAATGAAATTCCAGTTATTATTGCTTTTATTGTAGACATCGCCTGTGGCTGTGTTAAGGTAAAAGTCGCCATTAGCACCTATGTTAGTTGAGGGGGCAGACGTCCCATAGTACCATGTTGAGCCGCTTACTCCGTTAGTGCCTGATTGACCTTGAATGCCTGTGAGGTTGGCGATGTAAATCCACGCGGTTTGATTTCTGTTGTAAACCCAATTGGTGTCATTTCTGAAGTAAAAGTCACCGTTGGCACCTAGGCTATTGGCTGGCACACCCGCACCGATATACCAAGTGGAGCCGTCAGTGCCTGCTGGACCCGTTTGGTGTGCGGGGTAAAGCTCGATTGTTCTTCCCCTGGCTGTAATTATCCACCCATAAAATTCGTTACCTTGAACCGCACCAGTAACATTAACAGCTCTATCGAGGGTTGAACTGTTGCCAGGCGAAAGGTTGAGGTTTAGATTATCGAAGCCGTAATGGTCATTGTTTGTGCCTCTGACCCATAGAGTTTTGATTTCGACATTTATTGGTCCGTCATTTTGAACGTTGACAACAGCTCGTACACTACCTGCTGATGACGTGTAACTAGGTTGTGCAGTTACATTGATGCTCTCAGACATGCGGTTGAGTTCCAAAAGATTGTTTTGTCTTACCGTGTCATTGTAAACTGTGTTTTGAGCTAAAGTGAACATAAAATAGGCTGATGCTAGCACCCCTACGATCAGTATCATGAATATGGCTCCCACTATCGATGAGAACGCTTTCTTATTCCATCTTTTTCTTTTAGACCAAGAAATTATACGCAAAGGTTGAGTCGCTCCTTGATGTTAATTTAACTAAATAAGTTGTTCCACTTACCAAATCAGGGTTATTCGAAATCAAGTACCCTTCTTGCCCGCTAGCGAGAACGTGGTTATCTATCGCAACATCATGCATAGTATACATTATGAAACTTTTTGGCGAACCATTGATTGAGATGCTTTTTATTTCTATGTTAACTGTCCCAGAATTTAGGAAATAAATGTAAACATCATGCGAGCTAGGTTTGTAATAGGCGTATTCGAAGGTTAGTGTTTCTTTAAGTTTGCCAATGTCAGAACTCATTGTCTGCGCATATTGTGTTTGATAATTAATTGAGGTGGACCTTGCATACGCCAACACAACTAACCCAACCGCCATAACAGCACCAATGAGAATCAAATTGGACATGACTGCGCTTACAGCCCGCCTGTTTTTAATAAAAAAACGCAGTGGCGTAAAACACATTGCTGACGCTACGACCTTTCGCTTAAGTATCTGAGCTTTTTTTCTCGTAGTCTTATGCTTGTTTTTTATACCCATGCTTTTAGTCTCCTTATCCGAGTTTTACGAATTGCGGAATCAACTTGGCAGCGATAATCGAGATGAGCACGAGGATGGCTGCATGCTTGAATCCTGCTCCAACTGACTCTTCGCTTATTTTTCCTGCAACAATTCCGATAAGATAGCTGTTGAAGATAACTGATGACATGAATACTGTAGTCATTAGTCCATTGTTTGTGGGCGCCGTTGTAGCTCCCGGTACAGTTATCCCGGTGGTTAAGCCCATCATCATAATGGTGGTCGCCACCAGCAGAATCGAAGCTAAATACGGCATGAACACGTAGGGGCGAACCGACATTTTCTTTTCCTTCTCAACTTCCTGAGTTAAATTGTTAAAACGCGCCAAAGACTCTATCATGGCAATGGTTCCGCCGCCTACATCTATAGTTTCAACTAGTAGGAACATGACTATTTGCACCATCCAACTGCGTGTACGGTGAAGGAAATCCATCATGACCTTTTTTACTGGAATACCCCAAGAGATCTCAGAGCTAATTTTCCGCAACTGCTTGGTAAATGCGCCATAATCTCGTTTTGATAAGGCTTCGATACATTTTTCAGGTGATAATCCAGTTTTTCGAACTTCGGTGAGGTCTCGCAGGAAATTTGAGACGCCCTCTTCCATGCTGGCCCTAGTTTTTGTTAACCTCATGTGCACTATGCCGGCTGGAGCTGCAGAAATGAACAATGCAACAGCTATGGCTACTGGTAAGTCGACCCCTAAAGTTTGCAAGGTGGAGAAAATTGGAAGTTGGGTTGTTCCCATGAAATTGGTGAGCAACAGGAATACGATTATGGCTATTACGCTGGAGATGCCGAATACTTTGTAGGGACGCATGTCCACAAGTGGGGTTTTAGGCTGCATGCTATGTGCCAAGTAGATGAAGAGCATTGACAGCATTGGCGTAAAAATGTAAGTATACAAGAGTATACCCGAGTACTGTGATATGTCTGAGCTTGCATTGGTTCCACTTTGGATGCCGTTTACGGCAAACAGTATGTAAAAGCACAAGGACATCATGACCATGACGATGATGAAAGTCTCCAGCAGCATTCCCAATCGTTCAGCAGCCGCTTTAACGCGTAGAGCGCGGATTCTGAAGATGTCTTCTGCTTTACGCTCAAGATAGTGTCCGATGTCGCCGCCAATGATGACGGTTGAAGCATAACCGCCCAAAAAGTCTTTGAATATGTCCAGCGGCGTCTTTTTTGCAGCCATATCAAGGGCTGAGAGGGGGTCAACGCCGAAGATTTCTACGTCTTTTATTATATCTCTTGCCTCTTTACTCATCGCGGGCATGAGGTCTACTTGGGTTAATCGTTTGAAGCTGGAGTAGGGTGCGATGCCTCCTGACGACATGACGCTGATGTATGCTGCAGCAAAAGGCATTTCGCGCTCCAAGCCTGAAGACCTATCACTGGCATTGTTCATAGGTACAATTAGAAAACCGCCGATAACGAAAGAGGGGGAGGGGAACTAAGATTAAGAGAGGTAAAAAACCGTACAGCAAAGCAACGCTTGCAGCTATCACCGAAACTGGAAGAGTCAACAGCGCAGTGAAGAACATCAGCGAAATATAGGTTTCAGGGTAAATTTTCACGCGTCCCTTTTCTAGGGAACCCTTGGTTTGGGGGAAGACGTTTTTTAGGAAGTATGGGGCGATGCGCCCGAAGAGGCGAAAAGACAAGGCTTCAAATTTATCTAGAAGCGGCAACTGGTTTAGCCTCCTCACTTTCGAGTATTTTCTGGTAGATTTCTTTTGGTCTAGCGTAGTATTCTGCAATAATTAAAGCGACTTCTTTGTAGCTTCGTATATTGCCCTTGCGCATCCAGCGCAGCACTTCTGTTCGCCGGTTCATCTCGGTGATGAGCTGTTTCCGTGTTATCCCGAGGCGCTCTGAAAAATTGGTGAGTAGGAAGCTGCAATCCAAATCTATGGCTTGCCGGTCTTTGATGGGGTCCCACTTGAAGGGATTCACGTATTTATCAGAATCAATAATTTCATTGACCGAGAGGACACGGCGGAAAGCTTTCTTTTCGCCGTTCTTCACCAAATGAACACGCTGCACTGACATTACAATGTTCATAAGCGGAATGTAGGCTGGCGAAATATCCATAGGCTTCTGGGTGAGACGTCTGACTGCTGACTGGACGTTTTCAGCGTGCATAGTGCACATGCCACCGTGGCCCGTTGCTAGAGCCTGGAACAGGACGTACGCTTCTTGGCCTCGGACTTCGCCCACAATCATCAGGTCGGGGCGGTGCCTCATGCAGGTCTTCACCAAGTCGAAGAGTGCGACTTCACCTACAGTGCTGCCGCCTAAACCATAACTTTGCCTTGCGATGAGTGAGACCCAGTTTTCATGTGACAAGTTGAGTTCGGCGGTTTCTTCGATGGTCATGATTTTGCTGCCCGGCTTAATGAGACAGCCTAAAGCGTTCAAGGCGGTAGTTTTGCCCGCAGCTGTGCCGCCGAGAACCATAACTGACGCGCGGTTTTCTAGGCAAATCCAAAGATATGCGGCCATTTCCTCGGTGAACGTGCCAGTGTTGATAAGGTCAATAATTGAATATGGATCGTCACGGAACTTTCGGATGGTGAAGGCTGTGCCGAAAGGTGTAATTTCTCGCCTATACGCTACGGCAAGTCGGTGTTTTCCTGGAAGTGAGGCGTCAACGATGGGGAAGGCGCTGCTGACGTGTTTGCCTGCCAGGTGAACTAATTTGACGACAAGGTTATCGACGTCCTCGTCGCTTTCAAATTGGAGGTTAGTTTCTATGCTCTCGAAGTTTCGGTGCCAAATGTAAACGGGCTTGTTTACTCCATCGCAGGAAATGTCTTCTATGTTTGGGTCGCGCATTAAGGGGTCGATTTTGCCAAAGCCAACCAAGTCTCGTTCTGCATGGTAGAGAATTTTGTACCACGAGACATCGGGAAGCCAGCCGAGACTGATGCGGTATTTGTCTACGATTTTTTTAGCTGCTTGGGCGAAAAACTTTCTGGGGTCGGTTATTTCTTCTTTGGGTGATTCGATTTCGGCGAGCAGTATTTCTAGGATGCGGTTGTATATGCCTCGTTCCATCGGGTCAAGTTGGAGCTCGTCGAGGATGTATTTGTTTTCTCCTGTTTTTGGGTCTTGAACTATTACAACTTGCGCGAATGGCTCGTAGAGGGGGTATTTTTCGATGATTTTTACGCCTTTTGGTAAGGTTTTGGCTATAGGGGTTGTTTCGGCTTCGGGTTTTTTCTTTTTGAGGTTAAGTTTGATTTTGAAGTTTATTTTTGGGAGTTTAGGCAGTTTAATATTTTTGATTGTGGCTGCTGTGTTTGCGGAGGAGTTTTTGAGGCGTTGCTTTATTGTTTTGATGCGCAGTTTGATTGCTTCGCTTTTTTTATGTAGCTTGTCAGTTGTTTTTGCGAATTTTTCTTTTAGTTTTTCTTTTAGTGAATGTTTGGGTTGAGGGGTTTGCTTTGTCATTGTGGGTCTGTATTACAGATTTGGGAGGGCAAATCCTATTAAGTATTATGTCTCACTACATCGCACTGTTAATGTGTTCAACACAAATACACCAGACGAATTCCAACAAAGAAGAGAATACCGAAGTCACAACAAAACGATTTTTAAACCCTCAAACCATGTCATACACAAACATGCTAATGGAAGAGTAAGCCTTGAACCAAACCGTAAAAATCATCAACCAAGCCAAAAAAGAAGGCAGAAAAGCGCTTCTGGAAACGGAAGCCAAAACCATCTGCGCCGAATACGGCATCCCAGTCACCAAGTTTAACCTTGCAAAAAACGAGAAAGAAGCCGCGGCATACGCTGACCAAATCGGCTACCCCATCGTCCTAAAGATTGTCTCGCCAGACATCATCCACAAATCCGACGCCGGAGGAGTCATAGTCAACTTAAAAACGCCAGCGGAAGTCGCCAGCGCCTACCAAAAAATAATTGAGAACGTTAAAAAATACAAGGCGGATGCAAAAATTGTCGGCGTTTTGGTGCAGGAGATGGCGCCGCAATCAACTGAGGTCATCGTGGGAGCAATCAAGGACCCGCAGTTTGGGCAGACCATAATGTTCGGGTTAGGCGGCATATTCGTTGAACTCCTAAAAGACGTAAACTTCCGCGTTGCCCCCATCACATCTGAGGATGCGAAAGAAATGATTATGCAGCTTAAGGCTTATCCGCTTTTGAGGGGTTACCGAAATACGCCGCCAGCAGACATCGACGCACTTGTAAGCATACTGTGCAATACTTCGCGTCTTGTCATGGATAACCCAGAAATCAAAGAACTAGACCTAAACCCAGTAATGGCTTACCCGAAAGGCGCAAAAACAGTCGACGCAAGAATAATCCTAGAATAAACAGCTACTCTACAACTCCCCTGTCCCTATAAAAAACGGGAACTTTCTTTTTTACTCTTTATGTGGGCGCGGCACTTTTATGGCTACCACAAGACACCAAAAGAGGGCGATTGCTTTTTGCGCCTGCAATGTTTTCCTACACCCGTTTGGTTGTGGGATATCCACTTTTCTCCACAAATTCAACATAGCTCCACATTGAGCAGGCCAAGTTGTGTGTGTGAAAGCACATATCGCTTGTTTTTTTCTCCACAAGAACCGCGGAATAGTAATAACAGCGCAATGCAAATCGGCCACTAGCACAGCCCATAAAAGCTAAGCAACCGCCCACCCAACCCACACCCTACCCCCAATAAACCCAGACAACCATACAAAGTGCGTCCTCCGCGTAGGTATCGTGGAGGTCGTTGTGGCATTCAACGCAGAAAATTTTTACCCGATTTTTGACGAATTGACATGTTAAAAAGTCCGAAAATTAAGGCAATTATACTTTTTCCTGATTGGATGAAGTGCATTTATTAATGTACTTTAATCATCGCAAAATATCACGTGTGAGTACACGTCACGTATAAACATACGTAATATTTAAAAGCGACATCACACGTATTCTAATACGTAGAGGAACCCGCAAATGCCTAAAGAAAAGCTTACTTTAAGCGTAGATAAAGAAGTAGTGCAAAAGGCGAAAAATTTAGGAATTAATATATCCGAAATTACAGAAAAAGTATTAAAAGGTTACACTGCTGCCGAAAAACCAAACGATGACCTATATGGCTCTTACAACCAACTGTTTGATTCTATTACCCCATTGCTGAAAGAGTTTGATTGCAGCGTCAAAGTCGCAGAGGGAATTGATACTATGACCTACGAGGATAAGGGCAAAACATCCAGTTATGAATACGAAATTAGTATTCACTTGTGCTCTGATGGTTCATTTTACGCTGAGGAGGTCGAAGTCTCTCTTAACGATATAAAAAGCATAAAACAAAAATTCTTCCTTTCTCCGGAAAAAATTCTTTCTAATCTTGTAGAAGCCCTTGCAAACAGCAAAGAAAAAAGAGAAGAACAGATAAAAGAAATTCAAATGGCAAAAAGAATAATCGAAGCCATGTCAGAGTCACTTCTTAAAAAACCTTCAATCCAACAGACCGAAAAATAGTGTTATCAAACCAGTAGGGTAGTTGCTTATGGTTAAAATCAGTTCGCCGAAACAAAGAAAAAACATACAATTAAGAATTAAGCAACTGCTCGGAATAACTGCTTCGGAAGAGTTTGACAGCGACCGAATGTTGGTTGTTGACCTTGAGAAAGGTGACGCAATCGCGTTAATTGACAGGAAAGATAATGTCTTGGAACTTTCAAGGAACAACCGCGGACATTTTGATTTAAGAGAATTAAGAAACGTAGATTCAAAAGATGGTCAATAAACAAAGGATAGCCAAATAGTATCAAGAAGCACTCTCGTAGGCTTTGATTGCCTATTTGTTTTTCACGATGAGAGAACTCAATCATTCATTTATTAAAGCAAACAATTATCTTTGAAAGAATGAATCCATTTCGTTATGTAAAACTTGAGCTTAAACAACCATGCGATTATGAAGTAATTTTGATTTTTGTATATAAATCAACTTTCATATGTTGGTTGCTCGATGATGTGTCCTGCAACAATAAATTATAAAAACGAAAAAAGCAAAGGTATTTATCTTTCGTAATTTATTTTGTAACATGGAAGTGGATGTATGGGTGCAGAAGATGAAATGATTTCATTGCTTAAACGGATGGCTGATGACATCAAGGTTATGAAATCATATGCGCGCTTTCAAGCCAGAGATGCCATTGTTTCAGTTCTGAATAAAATTGCCACTACGCCTGAGCGACAGCAAATGTGGCGACTTTTTGATGGAACTATCAGTAACGATGCAATAGCAAAACTGATAGGGGTAACTTTGCGAAGTGTTCAGTACTTTGTTCAAGACGCTGAAAGCGAAGGGCTTGTTATTGCCGAGAAAAGAGGCTACCCGAAAAGAATAGAAGATGTGTTTCCAACAGAATGGAAAGCTTGGAAGCCGAAAAAGGTAGAAGAGCAGCCACAATTGGAAAAGCAAGAAATGGGGGAAAAATGAGATGCCTGAGAAAAATATCACGAATGAAGACCTATACGAAAAGCTGGAAGAAATACGGAATCTGATAAGTACACAATTAGCAACTTACAAACTCGTAAATTCAAAAGCAATCGATGAATCTCGAACGAAGATATTGGAGTTGGAAATCAGGAAAAAAATTTTTGATTTGTGCGATGGCAAAAAAACCGTTACTCAAATCACCCAATCAATTTTTCCTTCTGAACCTATTGACAAAGCTCAGCCAAAAGTTTCATATCACTTGGGCATTCTGGAAGATTATGGACTAATCGGTTCACGAGACAACAAAGGTCAAAGGTTTTACTTCAAGAAAAGAGATTGAAAAATGAACGAAGAACAATTAACCAAAATAATTCAATTGCTTGAGGAAACTCTAAAATGGACTAAGTTTGAGGGCATCCAAAAAGTGAAAAGCACTCTTGAGACTCTGCTAACTAACGATGTAGAGAAGGTTATCTATCAAAATAGTGATGGGCGAACAAGTAGAGAAATTGCGGTTTCTGTTGGTTCAAGCCATTCTACGATTACACGGTATTGGAAACGTTGGGCAACGTATGGAATTGTTGAGGAGGTAAAGTCTCAAGGGGGAAGCAGGTACAAACGAGTTTTTTCATTACCTGATTTTGGAATCGATATTCCAGATCTTGAAAAACAGACGAATTTAAGTGTAAATACACCTGAGCCGCGGTCTCTATCTGAAAATGGAGAATGATTGCTTGGCAGACAAGAAAGAAAAAACGCTCAATGACATTTGGCAAAAACTAGACGAACAAGAGAAAATAATGCGGGACGTTGGGCGCTGGTTGCGATTTCAAAATATAGGCAAGCTAAAGGAGATCCTTGAAACAGAACTTGATACTGACGAGAAAAAAATAGCTTTCGAAAATACGGATGGAGAAAAAGGAGTAAGAGACATATCTACAGTCGCCCAAACGCCATCGAAAACTGTGCACAATTGGTGGCAGAAATGGTTTAGATTGGGAATCGTAGAGCCAAGCGGAGCGTATCAAGGACGCTTAAAGAAAATTTGCTCTTTGGATGATATTGGCATAAAAATCCCGAAAATACTTGGCATAAATAATAAGGCGGTTCAAGACGCAAAAAATGTGGCAGAAAATGAAAAGTCAGAAGGCATAACAGTGAAGGAAGATGACCTTAAGGAAATTGAGGAAATGGAAGATGACAAAGAAAACGGAAAATGAAGAAGATTCACAGACAATTGTGCTGAAAGAAATTCTTAAATGGATTAAATTTGGAACAATGCCCCAATTGAAATCTTTACTAATGTCAATCCTTGATACTGACCAGAAAAGAAATGTTTACCAACTAAGTGATGGCAAAAGGAACATAGGCGAGATCATGAAATTGACGGGAATAGGGAGCAATCACACAATAGCCACTTATTGGAAAATATGGAAAAAACAAAACTTAGGAAGCGGAATTCCAGTTGCTGGAGGAGGAGAGCGTTTTAAGCGGGAGTTCAACCTCGAAGAAATTGGATTAATAAACGAAATGGACCAAACGCCCGGCATGTCGCTTCCTAAAGAAGAGGAAGATAAGTCCAAGAAAACGAAAAAAAATTGACGCGGGCAAACCTGAATGATGAGTACTGAGCAGTTCAAAGAATTTTCTAAGACTTTGAAAGATATCGATGACAAATTGAGCATTCTTATCATACTCCAAAAAAGAGTAGCCCCTAAACCCCCAATTGGGGTGGAGGAAACAAAAGTTCTGAAACTTTGTGACAAGAAGCACACCATTGATAACATTGTGAAGGAAACGGGTAAGACAGAAAACAACGTTAAGGTAACGCTAAGCAATCTGAGAGGTAAAGGTCTAATCAGATCGTTGGAAATAAACGGTATAGTTGTTTACGAAGAAATTTAGGAAGATAATATGCCGAAAAATAACCGAGATAAGGAAATAGACAAGGAAATAGAACAGATGAAAGAGGACATAAGAGATATTCGTAACGATATAAACGAAATAAAAGGCAACACTCATAATATTAGTAGAATTCTCACCATAGGTCAACGTGAAACTATTAAACAGGATTTGATTGAACTATTATCGAATTCTCCAAAAAGATTACAGGTCTTGCTTCTGACTAAAGACTACATAGACAGAGAAGAACTTTGTGCCAAGTTAAATACCGATGCAAGAAACTTAAACTCATTCCTCGACCCCCTGCAAGAGAAAGGATATCTTTCTGATAAAAAGGATGGGCGAAGAAAGCTGTATCGAAGAACAGACCTCATCAATCAAGTGGGTTTTGAAAAGATAAAAGAAATAGCAGAACTAATCAAACAGTTGGAAGCAAAACCTGGTGAACTTTAGCTACACCGAAACTATTATTCTTTCGATATATGTAATCGCTTATTTCTCAGCATTCCTCGCAGTTCTTAAGAGGTTCTGGGCGTCCAAAGAACTAAGAAAAAAGTCTCTATCGCCACTTTTTATTTTCAATATGATTCTCTTCTCTGCAGGTTTGGCAATAAGTTTTTGGTATGATTATTCACCAAATATTAGTCAATTTATCACAATTTATGGGCTTCTTGCAATAGGGGTTTATGTCGCAACCATTGAAGTACCAGGTTTTTTGATGTTAGATAGTTATGATGAAAAATCGGTGGTACTTTTGCAAGACATTAAAGATAGTCTGATAAAGAGCCGATATCATTTTAGCGAAGGTATTCAAAAAATCCACAGTATGTTGGATAACAACAAACAGAGATTAGAGGAATTGCACGCATATGACCAACTAAAATATTATGAAGACTCAAGTTCTGAGATGAACCAAGCAAATACTTCGGTTTTTGATCTGTTACTTATGTCAACCAATCAATGGATTAAAGATTGTGACGAACAAAGTAAACATCCATTTCCAAAACTGGTCGACATTCTTTCATTAGCTGGTTTGAGCTTTTTGATCGCACAGTTTCTTAAATAATAATAATGAAAAACTTGTATGACTGGTTGTTTTGTTTTTGGGTGTTCCTTAGCCGTCATTCCTATTTGGGGGCGGTGGGACAGTCCCACGTGGAGGAATACGCGGTGGACGCGCAATCAAACGTACCAGTTTTTATCTTAGAACTTGAATGCGACAATTAAAAAGATTTGTGACCCCAAAAAAGGGAGGTAGAAAGCGTGATTATGCTTTCTTCTCGTTGTATGTTACTTTGATGTCTTCGTTAATGGGGTAAACGCTGAGGGGTCGCGTGGTCGCCAATGCGGCTACTGTTTTTTTGTTAGTTCTTCGAGGATTTCTTTGGCTCGGTCAACGCGGACTTTGCGTTCCTTAACCATCCGCTCAGCCACCAAATCGATTAGTTGGTCTTTTGCGCCAGCGGTGACAGCGATGTTTCTGGCGTGCAAAGACATGTGACCTCGCTGGATTCCCTCATTGGACAACGCCCGCAAGGCTCCAAGGTTTTGGGCTAAACCAACAGCCGCTAAAACTTCACCAAACTCATTAGCGGATTTAACGTTAAGGATTTTCATGGCAATTCTGGCGATTGGGTGGGTTTTTACTGCGCCGCCGATTAAGCCCACAGCCATCGGCAACTCTATTGTGCCTTCTAAGTCGCCGTTTGCATTCTTTGTCCAATTAGAGATGGAAGTGTAATGTCCGTTTAGTGCTGCGTAAGCGTGTGCTCCAGCCTCTATGGCGCGGTGGTCGTTCCCAGTGGCTAAAACAACTGCGATTATGCCGTTGAGAGCGCCTTTGTTGTGGGTTGCTGCTCGGTAAGGGTCAGCCGCGGCAAAAGCCGACGCATAAGCGATACCGTCCACGACGGCTTCCCCACCCAACACTTCCTTGGGCACGGTGCACCATGCTTTCGCTAAGCGTTTTGTGGCTAAATTAGAAATAATCCTGAGGTAAACGTGTCCGCCTGTGAGTTGCTCAATTAACGGTGCAATTGCCTCCGCCATCGTGTTAACCGCGTTCGCACCCATCGCATCCCGGCAATCAACGAACAATTCCACAATCAACATTTGCCCCATCGTTGTGTCGATGACTTTTGCGTCAAGGTCTTTGGCTCCTCCGCCAAACGAGTTGAGAACGGGGTCTTGGTCGTTTGCTTTTTTTATGAGGTCTACTTTTGCGTTTAAGACTTGTTTTTTTGCTGCTTTGGCGTCTTTGATTTTGACGACTTGGATTTGCCCAATCATTACTGGCGTGGTGCTGCTGGTGTGGAATCCTCCGCCGTCACGAACCATCTTAGCCGCATAACTAGCCGCGGCAATCACGCTTGGCTCTTCTGTAGCCATGGGAATCAAATAGTCTTTCCCATTTATTTGGAAGTTAACGCCGATGCCCAATGGTTCAGGGAAAACGCCGATGAAGTTTTCAACCATGTGGTCAGCCACATCCATGGGCAAAGAACCTGTATTCTCCAGTAAACGAACTTCATCTTCCGTTAAGCTTGCCAAATCTTTAATGATTGCTAACCGCTCTTTGGGCGAGAGCTTGTAGAAGCCTGAGATTACAGATGACTTAGCCATACTCAATCACTATGCAACTGACTGTTGGTTTTTTTGCTTTTAAACTTTAACCAACCCTGTGCCCAAAACATGAGCCTAAAGGGTAGTTTGACCATTACTTCTGGGCATGGCAACGGCGGAAACGCCTAAGCGCTTACAGATTTCCTTAGCCAACGCGTCCCCGTTGCTGCGGTAATTATCAGTGATAACCTGCTTTGCCTTAGAGCGCTTCACGTATTCGATTAACCCGTCAAAATCCGAGTGGTCGCTGAGCGCAACCAAATGCTCTCGGTCGCCGATTTGTCGGCAGGGCGAATGAAACTCCCAACCGCTCACGCAAATCCGCGCGTTCCGCAAACCCACATGCTGCCGCGAATTCATATGATAAAACGCCACGCACGGCAAGTTGCCGTCTAAAAGTTCATGCCCTTCCTTATCAGTCGAAAGCGAGAGGCATCCAAGACGCATCCCGTGCTTCTCACAAACCTTCGTAACCTCATAAACGCGTTCAGGCATGACAAACGGCACCGCAACATCCGCATCCCGCAAGATCTGCATGACTTCTTGGAGTTTGCCATGGTAACCAAACACGTAAACTGCGCCGCCGCGCAAGCGTTTCTCAATCATGGAGACTAAAAGTTCGCGTACGTCAACGTCAAAATTGCGCCTGCACGATGGACTCCCATATGTGGCTTCAACCACTAGAACATCGCAATCGACTACTGGCGTGCCATCCAGCCTGAAGTCGCCTGTCCAAACGATGCGTATGCCGCCAGCATCCTCAACTAGGACCTGCGCGGCGCCCAAGATGTGGTCTGCTTTGATGAGGCTGATTTTCTCATCTTTGTACTTGATGATTTTGCCGTACTCTAGGGTTTTTACTGTTGCTGCATCTTTGAGCTTGAGCGATTCATTGAGGGCCTGTGCGAGGTCTCGGGTGGCTTTAGTCATCAAAACCTTCTCACAATGCCTCAAGCTACTGCGCAAGCCGCCAAGGTGGTCTGCATGCGCATGGGTCACAACCCGCAAAGGTCTCGATGCGTCGAAGGCGTCGCAGGCGACACTGTCACCTAGCAGAACAGCGCCACTCTTAGTTACCAGTGCCCTTTCAGCCAAGCATTATCCTTCTTGCTAAGTTTTTTCTGCCAGCCACTCGATGAGCTGTTGCGGATTTTCTGTTTCAATGTTGACTCTTATGGGACCTAACGGTGATTCCGCTGTTTCCTCGGAAAAAGAAACGTGCCCTGCAAAAGCCACCTGCTTGTTTAAACAAAAAGTTATCATGTTTCCTCTGATTGATTTTAAAAGCAGTCTTCTGGATGCGTCGCGGATTCTGTCGTTGCGCATTAAATTGCGCAGTTTAAAGAGTGAATCTTGTCCTTTAGCTATTGCAGTTAAGGTGCTGCCTTTGATGGAGGGCTTGATTGTTATGGACGCGTTGTCCAAAACGTTATTGACTGCCGCCTTAACGTTGTCCTCGGTTTCGGTGGGGTTAATTTCCGCCTCAACAAAAACAGTTACTTCAACCATTTCTCCTCAATCCTCATCAAAGACTCTTTTACTTTAGCTTTAACATGCTCGAAGCTATTATCGTTCACTATCATCTGTTGAGCCATCGCTATAACATTTCCCAAACCAACACTAAGCTCACGCATGTCGCGTTCATGGAAGACTTTCCATTCTGCGGGGTCGTCGCTTCGGCGGCGGTTGGAGAGGCGGTTAAACCTTGTTTCGGGAGAAGCATGCACCGCCACGAGGCTGAACTTGGCAAAATGCTCTTTGAAAATGTCGGCTTCGTAGAGGCTCCTTAACCCGTCAACGAGAACTTTGCTGCTGGTTTGCTCTTCAATTTTCGGGATGCATTTCTTGGCAACAACATAGTTTCCGCCCTCTTCCCGCAGTTGAAGCATGACTTTTCCGACGTTCTGCGGCGTCAACTCTAAGCCGAGCTTTAATGTTTCTTGCCTAACCACGTCACCCATGACGACAACAGCGTAGCCCATTTCGCGCGCTGTGTCAACGACAACGGATTTTCCTGAACCAGGCATCCCCGCTAAACCGATAACCAGTTTGTCAGCGTTCACGTTAAGTAACCCTTTTTTTGGTTGTATAGCAGTATTCTTGATTAAAAAGCATTTATGAGTGTTATGTGTTAAAAATACTAGAAGGAACAATTAATGTCCGAGCAAATAAGAAGCTTCATCGCTTTCGATATGAAAAACGACAATGTCTTAAACAGGCTTGCTGCAGCGCAAAAACTGTTAATTCAAACAAACGCAGACCTAAAACTTGTCGAGCCAGCTAACATCCATATCTCGCTTCGATTTCTTGGTGGAATCAGCCCTGAGATGGTAGAGAAAGTTTATGCGGCAATGAAGAATGTAAAGTTTAGCCCATTCAACGTTGGGCTCCATGGTTTAGGGGTATTTCCCACACTGAATTATCCGCGGGTGGTTTGGGCAGGAATAACTGATGGTGCAGAACAACTCAAAAGCATCTTTGAGCAGCTTGAACCGCAAATCCACGAGTTAGGTTTCGCGCCAGACCCTAATGGTTTTAGTCCACATTTGACCATCGCGCGTGTTAGGTCAGGTGCAAATAAGGAGCGGCTGGTAGATCTTGTAACTAAACAGGCTAATTACGACTTTGGCATCATAAGAGCTGATTGCTTGAGGCTGAAAAGAAGCCAGCTTTCTCCTAAAGGTCCCACTTATTCAACGCTCAAAGAATATTGCCCATAAATGATAAGCCATGGAAAACGAAATAAACTCGTTGACTAAGCGGGTTCTTGAAAAAATCACGCCTAAAAAAGAAGAATACTCCAAAATTAACGCGTTAAGCCGCGAGTTAGAGCAGAAAATAACTTTAGCCTGCCAGCAAGAAGGCATAGATGCAATCGTGCGCGTTGAAGGCTCCATCGCCAAAGACACATGGCTTAGCGAGAATCCCGACATCGACATCTTCATGCGCCTGCCAACCTCGATTCCGAGAAAAAACCTTGGCGATGTAGGGTTAAAAATCGCCAAAAAAGCCGCTGGCCAAGCCGAGCAGATTGAACGTTTCGCTGAGCACCCGTACCTTGAAATTTTCCTGAGCGGTTACCGAGTGGACATTGTGCCTTGTTATGATGCTAAGCCGGGGGAATGGCAAAGCGCCACAGATCGAACACCATACCACACAGACTACATCAAAAAACGCTTGAGCAAGGAAATGCGCGGGGAGGTTCGGCTTCTGAAAAAATTCATGCAGGGCATAGATGTTTACGGAGCAGAGATTAAGGTTGGCGGTTTCAGCGGTTACCTCTGTGAACTCCTAATAATGAAATACGGTTCCTTCGCCCAAACCATACGTGCGTTTGCGCAGTATAATCGGCGGGTTGTAATTGACATTGAGGGCTTTTATGCGGGCAGAGAAAACGAGCTCTCACTGCTTTTCCCCGAGCCCTTGGTAATTGTTGACCCCGTGGACAAAGGAAGAAACGTCGCTTCAGCCGTGCAACCGCAAAAACTCTACACGTTCATTGGCGCAACAAGGGCGTTTCTCAAAAACCCATCGGAAGCCTTCTTTTATCCGCCTAAACCCGAAGTTTTATCTGCGGAAGCATTAAAGAGCCAGCTTGGGCACCGTGGCTCATCCACCGTATTCGTGGTTATCGGCGAGTTGAATGCTGTCCCAGATGTTCTATGGGGGCAACTGTACAGGTCAAAGCGTTCGCTGCGGACACTGCTTGAGTTATCCGATTACAAGGTCCTCAAAGATGCGGTTTGGAGCAACGAAAAATCCTTGAGCGTTTTCATGTTTGAGCTTGAACAGCAAGTTCTGCCCGACATCAAGAAGCATTTGGGTCCGCCGCTTGAACGAGAAGCCGAATGCGAGAAATATCTTGCAAAGTATGCCCAGAATGAGCGAGTGATATCTGGACCCTACGTTGAAGATGGACGCTGGATGGTAGAGTTGTCGCGTAAAACCACTGACGCCGTCGAACTGTTGAAGGAAAGGTTGGCGGATGGAGGCAAGAACGCTGGCGTCGCCGACTTGATTGCAAAAGTCATCCAGAAAAACCTCAAAGTCATCGTTAACAGCGAAGTGCTTGAGGTATATAGTGGAAATGGGGATTTTGCTGAGTTTTTGACCGATTTTCTCTTTGGCAAGCCCTTCTGGTTGAAAAACCAGTAAGCTGGGGCTATTACCAACCGTTGCTATTACAGAGCGTTTTATTGGGTTACGGAGTGGTACCAGCTGATTATGTATTCGGGCAGGTTGAGTCCTCTTTCGCCAAGGCGTTCCGCAAGCTTCACTGGCAGCGGGCTTAGCACGTATGCTGCTCTGGTGTAGAAGCGTCTTGGCGTACTCGGCTTTACCTCTTCGGGAAGGATGATTTTTAAGTCGGCTTTTTTTGCGAGAGTTGAGTCTTTGTTGCCTGTTATCGCGAAGACTGTTCCGCCGAATTTCTTGAGCACGTCTGCCCAGATGATGACTGGTCGCGTTTCGCCCGAGAACGAGAGCAAAATTTCTAGGTCGCCTGCTCTTGGGTGTGGCGTGTTGACGCCTCGTGTTATGTAAACGTTGTCGCCGAGGAAGCTTTTGATGTGGAAGAGTCTGACGCCGGTCATTTTTGCGATTTCGTTTCCTGTGCCTTTTCCGCCGAGGAACACGTTTGTTCGTTTTTCCATAATATCGACGAGTTGGGTGTAGGTTTCTGAGTTGACGTTGGTGTCTATCATGTCGCCGACTTTCTCGAATTCTTCTTCGCACAGGCGGAAGACGTCGCCGACTTCGAGGTTGCGGAAGATGGCTTCAATCATGCTGTTTAATAGTTCGAGTGTGCCGAGTTCAAAGATGTCGCCCATCATGCCTGTTTCGGCGTATTCTGCGCCTGGTTTGGATTTGCCTCTTCCCTTGAGTTGGACGACTTGGCCGTATTTGTTGGTGATTTCAGCTAACGGCGATGTCAAGGCAGAGGTTAAGAGTCCCATGGAGAAATGCGTGGACTTCTTTTCTTCAATGTACTTGGCTAGGTCCTGAGCCATGACTAGTGGGTCGTCGGAGTAGCCGCTGCCTGAGTTCATGAGGAGCAGGGTTTTTTTGTAGCGGCGTTCCAGGTCGGCTGCGGCGTCGTACATGTTTTTGCCTGGGAAGCCTGGGTCGTCGGGTGTTAGGACGACTTTGTTTCGCCATCCCGCTTGGCTAAGCGCGATTTGGCTCATAGCCGCGTTCAAGGAATAAAGTGATCTGCCTGATCCTCCGCAGATGACGCAGTCCGCGGCTTTCAGGTCCTCGTATAAGGGTGCGAGTTCTCTCTTTTTGATGCACATGATGTTTTCTTGGATTCTATTAACGTATCCAATGGTACTGATTTTGCTTTTGATAGCAACGGCACCTTCAGTGCTCACATGATTTAGGGATTGGCTATATTATCCTTGCGCTTGCTAAAGAGCGAATGTGTCAACTACCCAATGAACCGCTTGACTGAGAATGGAAAAAAAAATCAGATTCCTTTTTTACCCCGTCATATTTGGATCCTAATAGGAATACGTTGCAGAAACCTATAGGGGGTAGGTCGCCATTGACGTTTTTTAGACGAAAACAAGGTTGGAACCCTAAGAGGGGAGGTCTGTATTGGCGTTTTTAGAAGCAATTAGTATGCTAAAACAGGAATCCCGTTACCAACAAATAATCAAGCCACCAAAGCATAATCGCGTTTAGCTAAAGAATCTTTATATCAAAAGAAAACGTGAAGCCAAGAAGGTTAGTGAAAAATAGATGTCCTCTGAAAGTGGCGCTGAAAAATTCCAGTTCCTCGTCAAGTTAGCCTTAGAGAAAGGTGCTGCTGACGCCAAAATCATCCCCACCGACAAAGTCGTCGTGGAAGACCGCGTGGTGCTCAAGTGCAAGGTCGGCTGCAACCACTACGGCAAAACCCTGGCTTGCCCACCGTACACGCCGTCGGCTGAGGAATTCCGCAAAATCGTGGGCGAATACAGCTACGCAATGTTCATGAAATTCAAATCCAACGCAGAAGCCGACCCCGAAACACTTAAGAAGCTTATGGTAGCGGAAACCGACCCCGCCGTCTCCAAAGAAATCAAGGAAAAAGCCGCGAAGTTCTGGCAGGACTGGAAAGATGACAAATGCAAGATGCTCCAGAGCGTCGTTGACCTCGAGAAAGCAGCCATGAACGAAGGCTACAGCTTAGCCATTTCGTTTGTTTCAGGTCACTGCCAGCTCTGCGAAAAATGCAACACCGAAACAAAGATTTGCGCACACCCCAACCTTGCGCGCTGGTCCGAAGACGCGGTGGGAGTGAACGTGAAAAAAACAGCCGCCAACGCTGGAATCGAGGTTACTTTTCCGTTTGCAAAGAACCCTGAATCCTTCGCAATTCTCCTAATAGATTAAGGCGTTTGCGGGATAGGTAAAGGCTAAATAATTTATCCGTACAAATGAGTGAGCATGAAGATTCTGCTTGACGAAATGTACGCTGGCTTAAAGGAGTACTTGGAAACTTTAGGTTACGATGTTTTGACTGCTCAGGAGGCGGGTTTGAAGAGTGCTAAAGACCGGGACATCGTGGAGTACGCGGGCAAGCATAACCTGATTTTGGTTACGCAGGACCAGAAACCCGCTGAACTTGCAGAGTTGCTGGGTGTCCGCTGCGTGTTTGTTTCTAACTTGATGATTGCCAAGTTGGTTGACCAGAAAATCAAAGAACTTTCGCTTTAAACGCTGATGTGCCGCAGGTACTTATTCCACAAGTACGCAGTCGCATAACCAGCCACTGCACCCGTAACAGGACCCATAAACAAAACGAGCGCGTCGAGCATTTGGCTTCTTTGAACAAACAAACTAACATACGAAAACCCTTGCGAATTGATGTACTGTGGGAANNACGCCGAATAGGAAAGCGAAGAAGAACGTGAATGGTCCCAAGGCTGGGCTGACGAGTGCTGTTAAGAGTCCTCCGACTGCGCCCACGGACATGGCGCCTACTCGGGGGATGAATAATCCGCTTAAAGCGAGCAGGACGGCTTGGACGACGATGATGAGGTAGTTTATTGGGGGCGGCAAAAAGACGTTGGTGACAAATATGATTGAGCCGAAGAGCGCAGTTAAGAATAGTCGTTTAGCCTTCTGCATCCGTTTACCCCCTTTGGTATAGGAGTCGCGTTTCCATCTAAAAAGCTTAATGTTGAAAGTGCCTAGCTGAAAAATTCTGATAATGGTTTCCAATTAATTTTAACGGAAAGTTATAAATTGGCAAGATGCAATACTGAATAGCATATAATAATTAACTAATAAATGTAAAAAAGGGGATAAGGTAAAATTGAGTACTCACGCAGAAGATTTGAAACTTCGCTTAATGACAATCGAACTTCTACGAACCGCAAAGTACAAGCGAAACATCACTTATCGGGAATTAGCCTTAAAAACAGGTTTACCAGTCACTGTGCTGAGCCGATACGCAAAAGGCCACGTTTTGCCAAACACCTTAAGAGCTAAACAACTCTGGCGCATACTAACCAAGCTTGTAGGCTTAGAAGCGGAACTGCGAAGCAGAATAAAATTCGACGACATAGGCTACTTTGACAACACCGAAATCGTCGGAGACTACAACATCCTCCAGCAAGCAGCAAACCACGCCCTCGCAAACTTCGCGGGAAAACGAGTAACCAAAATCTTAACTGCAGCCGTCGACGGCATCCCATTAGCCACCATGGTAGCCAACTCGTTGGGCGTAAACCTCATCGTTGCCAAACGCAACAAGGAAGTAGGCGTCAAAGCCTTCTTAGAAGAAACTTACATTTTAGGCAGAGACTCAGGCGTAACCGTAACCCTCTACATTCCAAAAGAATCCATCAAGAAACGCGACAGCGTCCTAATCGTGGATGACATGATTAAGAGCGGCGAAACACAAGAAGCCCTCGTAAACCTTGTGAAGAAGTCGAAGGCTGAGGTTTCAGGCATCTTCTCGCTCATCGCCGTTGGAGAAGAATGGAAGAAACGGCTAAAGTCAGGCGAAGACTCCCCAGTCGAAGTCGTCACATCCCTAAAATCGCCGTTCGACACTTCCGCTTAAGCAACCCTTTCCCATTTTATTAACCATAGCTGAGTGAAAACAATGAACAAAATAGGCCACATAACCCTCCTCGTAAAAGACCAAGATGAAGCCCTAAAATTCTACACAGAAAAACTAGGATTCCAAAAACGCCAAGACATCGTCATCTCCGGAAACATACGATGGGTTACGGTTTCGCCCAAAAACCAAACAGACCTTGAATTAACTTTTGTGGTGGCTGACAGCGAAGAAAAGCGCAAGGCGGTGGGAAAGCAGGCGGGAGACCACGTTTTCTTAACTTTAGAAACAGATGACTGCCGAAAAGAATACAAAGCACTGAAAGCTAAGGGCGTAAAATTCTATGGCAAGCCAGAGGTGCAGGCTTGGGGCATCGATGTGGTTTTAGAGGACCTCTATGGCAACCTCTATGATTTGGTTCAACGCTTCAAGCATTAGGATAGAAAATCTTTAACTCAAGCATCCATAACTAAACGTTATTACATTCACGTGTGAGGACATGGAATATGCGGATGATTAAGTGGCAAAACGGGACCGTCATAACGCCCGACCAAACCAAACTCCCCCTCCAAGAAGTCACATTGGAAATTAAAACTGTGGAGCAGATGGCTGAAGCCATAAAAACCCTCCGCGTTCGAGGCGCGCCCTTGCTGGGTGCAGCGGCAGGGTTCGGTGTGGCATTGGCAGCGTACCACTCAAAAGCAAAAAGCAAGGAAAAGTTGTTGGCTGAACTGGAGACCGCTGGCACCGTGATTAAGCGCCAAAGACCGACGGCGGTGAACCTGTTTTGGGGAGTTGACCGAGTCCTAAACAAAGCGCGGAGCTTTTCAGGTGGCGTTGAAGAACTCAAAGCAGTGGTTATCGAGGAAGCAGAAAAGATAGCCGACGAAGACGCAGCCCAGAACCGTGCAATCGGAAAAAACGGTTCAGTCCTCATCAACGACGGCGACACAATTTTGACTCACTGCAACGCTGGCGAGTTGGCAACCGTAGAGTATGGAACCGCTCTGGGCGTCGTCCGCGCGGCTTGGGAGCAAGGCAAAAAAATCAAAGTCATCGCCGACGAAACCCGACCGCTTCTGCAGGGTGCGCGGCTTACGGCTTACGAGCTTAAACGCTATGGGATTCCTGTTACTTTGATTACGGATAACATGGCGGGCTACGTCATGAGTAAAGGGCTGGTGGACAAGGTTATTGTTGGCGCCGACCGCATCGTCCAAGACGCGGTGGTAAACAAGATCGGCACTTACTCCGTTGCAGTATTAGCCCACGAGCACGGCATACCGTTCTACGTTGCCGCGCCAAAATCAACCTTCGATTTAGCCCACAAAGCAACCGACGTAATCATCGAAGAACGCAAACCCGAAGAAGTCACCCACATAGGTTCCCAGCAAATCGCCCCCGACGGCGTCAACGTCATGAACCCAGCCTTCGACATAACCCCGCTAAAATACGTGTCAGCAATCATCTGTGAAAGCCGTGTTTTCTACAGCAAGGATTTTGGGGAATTCAGAAAAGGAAAAGTATAGCCTCAAAGAGTAGAGTAGCGGTTAAGTAATGAGCGAACCCAAAAAGGCAACCCCAGTAGAATTCAGAACCAGCGGCGTCCTCGCAGACAAAGGCGTCATAGTAACCGAGCAAAGTAACATCGACGCGCTATCTTCACGAGGCTACGGCACGTTGGAGAATAAGGTTTTTACCCTAACTTTCTACGAATCACTTTACCTTTTGGACAAGGGCATGCTTGAAATTAAAGGCGAAAAGGGCAAAGCGGCGGATTTTCAGAGCCTTCTGCATTGCTACGAAGCCCAAAACGAGAATGCATGGGTCAACTATCTGGTTTACCGTGACCTACGCAGTCGCGGCTACGTTGTCAGGGAAGGTTTCGGCGGAGGAATCGACTTTCGCATTTACGAGCGAGGAGCATACGGCAAAGACACCGCGCCCTACTTGGTTTTAAGCACTCAAGAAGGAACGCCGCTCCCAGTAAACGACCTCGCCAGCGCCCTGCAGCAGTGCCAGAGCCAAAAGAAAGAGTTAACCTTGGCAGTTATGAACCGCCGAGGCGAAATAGTTTACTATTCAGTCTCACAACTAACTTTCAAATAAGCAAAAGGATGAAAATGCCATGCCAGCTTTCCAAACTGTCCGCGGAATGAGAGACTTAATCGGTGAAGAAGCCCAAGCCTTCACAACCATTATCAGCAAGGCCAGAGAAACCGCCGTACTCTACGGTTACAAGGAAGTCATAACGCCCCATGTTGAGCCGCTTGAACTGTTGAGCGCCAAATCGGGCGAAGAAATCCGCCAGCGCATGTTCATCTTCAAGGACCTCGGCGACCGCCAAGTTGCCTTGCGCCCGGAGTTTACTGCTTCAATCGCACGGTTAGCCACGACTTCGCTGAAGAACGAGCCGAAGCCTTTACGGCTGTTCTCAGTGGGAACCGTATACCGCTACGATGAGCCGCAGCGTGGACGCTACCGCGAGTTTTGGCAATCAAACTTTGAATTAATGGGCTCAGCCAAACCCGAGGCAGACGCCGAAATAGTGCTGCTAACCAACAATTTGATGAAGTCGCTGGGGCTGCACAGCTACGCATTCAAAATCGGTCACATCGGCGTTATTCGCGGTATACTTAGCCAAGACGGTGTTGACGAGAAAACCCAGAACGCCGTTTTGCAGCGGATGGACAAAAAAGAGTACGATGAAGCACTCAAACTTGTGGAATCTGAAAAGTGCCGCGGAATGCTGAGGGGTTTGCTGGAGATTAGAGGCAACGATTGGCTTGATTCAGTTGAGCAAATCCAAACCTACGTTGCAGATTACGAGAAAGCCAAGGCTGCCGCAGAAAACCTTGCAGAAGTGCTTAAACTCGTAACTGAAAGCGCAGACATAACTATCGTCGTTGAGCCTGCCTTTGCCCGAGGATTAGAATACTACACGGGCATGATTTTTGAAATCTACATCCCCGGATTGGACATTGCGTTGGGCGGCGGGGGACGATACGACAAACTCATCGAAGCCTTCGGCGGCGAACCCACGCCAGCAGTTGGCTGCGCCCACGGAATCGACCGCGTTGCCATTGCCCTGCAAACCCAGAAAACAGCCCTCGCCGCAAAAGCTGAGAAAAAAGTTGCGGTCTTACCTATCACGGAAGCGATGAAGTCTGAAGCGTTAAGGATTGCTCAAGGGTTGCGCGCTGCGGGTTTGACGGTGGAGTTTGAGGTTATGGGTAGAAAAATGGCTAAAGCTCTCGAAGACGCCGACAAACGCAAGGTTGATTTCGCTGTTATCGTTGGGGAACGTGAACTAAAGGAAGGCTCGGTTGTGCTGAAGGATTTAGTGAAAAGAGAGCAAAGCACAATCCCAATCGATAAATTGGTTGAAAAAATCAAAAGCTAAAAAGAAAATAAATTTTGGAAGTATAAAGACTGTTCACATATAGGTTTGTTGACGGCAAAAGACGCCTAGAATTGTTTGACGCTTTAGAGATAAAAACCAAAAAAGTGCATCCGTTCACGTAAGACAAAAAAGTGCACTATAACAAGTTTTAAAAAGAAAATCAATCCTTGTAGCTATCATGAACAGAAAAATTTTAGCTATAGCGCTAGTTTTGATTGTGATTGTTGGAGTAGCTGGATTAATAGCATATCAAACGGGTAGTGGAAATGGAAATAACAAAAGTACTGAACTGATAACAGTAACCTACACGCCTCATTCTATAGCCTCAACCGACCATTGGTACACAGGCAGCAATTCAGTGGTTACGGATATTATTGTGGTTGCATTATTTAATAGTAGTAAAGATGTTCCATTATACGCTGGCTCATCCCTTGGTGACAACGCTAGTGGCTCAAGCAAAGATTATCCTTTGAACATAAACGATTTTTATCTAACCTCAAACGGTTCCCCCCTATCGACTTACGTTGTAACTGTGAATAATTCAACACTTGTAAGCAGTTCAAGTGGAATCGCAGTATCGAGGGCTTTTGATTTCACGGTCAGAGGAAATGTAACTAGCTACCAACTTTCATACAATGGTACAGATAACGTTAAAATTATTTTGCAAAGCCCATAAAATTTTCGCCTTGTCTAATTCCTTCAGGCTTGTTGTCTCGCATATCGTGATATCCTGACAAAAATTGAGATTTAGGCATTAAATTCGATAAATCAAGTAATGCAAAAACTTAAACGCTATTTAAAGGTCTTTGTATAATTGATAAACATCCACAACAGAAGGTAATTAAAAAGGGCAAAGGGTGCCTCATAAAGAGGCTTTTGTTTGTTTAGAGTCGTTTTATGTAGCGGTTGACTTCCCACTCGGTAACTTGCGTGCGGTAAAGGTCCCATTCATTGCGTTTCTCTTTAAGGAAGTTCTCGAACGCTGTTTGACCGAGGGTTTCGCGCATTAAGTCGCTGGTTTCTAGTTCGTCTAATGCTTCTTTTAGGTTTTCTGGCAGGGAGACTATACCGCGTTCTTTGCGTTCTTCATAGCTCATGTGGTAAACGTTTAGTTCCACTGGGTCGCCTGGGTCAATCTTGTTCTTGATTCCGTCTAAGCCTGTTGCTAAGAGAACTGCGAATTGTAGGTAGGGGTTTCCTGCGCCGTCTGGGCAGCGGATTTCGCATCTGGCTGCGCCTTTTCTTCCGCCGAAGTTGGGTACGCGGATGAGTGGTGAGCGGTTTTTGTGTGCCCATGCAAGGTAAACAGGTGCCTCGTAGCCTGGGACTAATCGTTTGTAGCTGTTTGGCCAAGAGTCAAGGACTGCTGCCATCTTTCGTCCGTGAGCTAATTGTCCGCCGATGAAGTTTCTTGCTAAGTCTGAGAGGAACCCGTTTTTGGCGTCTTCTGAGTAGAATAGGTTTTGTGTTATGTCCTTGTTCCATAGGCTTTGGTGACAGTGCATGCCGCTGCCGTTGATGCCTTGGAAAGGTTTAGGCATATATGTGGTTACGTAACCTGCTCGTGCAGCTACAACTTTACCGCACATCTTCATGGTTATGGCGCGGTCGGCTGTTTCTAAGGCTTCGCCATACTTGAAATCAATCTCGTTCTGTCCGAGGGCGACTTCGTGGTGACTGAGCTCTATTTCTATGCCAAAAGCTTCAGCAGTATCAGCGATTTCACGGCGAAGATCATCAGTTAAATCGCTTGGGTGGAAGTCAAAGTATCCAGCCAAATCAATTGGGGTTGGTAAGCCGCCTGTTTCGCTTTCTTTTACTATGAAGAATTCTAGTTCTGGAGCGCAAATGTATGTGTAGCCTGCTTTGGCTGCTTTTTCTACGGCGCGTTCAAGAACGTAACGTGGGTCGCCTTCAAAGCGTTTGTTTTGCGGAGTGTATATGTCGCAGAGTAGTCTACAGGAGGATTTCTCTTTTGGCCTCCAGGGTAAAACAGCGAAGGTTGTTGGGTCTGGGTATAGGACCATGTCTGATTCTTCGATTGGTCTGTAACCGGTAATTGATGAACCGTCGAAGGATTGGCCGTTTTCAAAAATGCTTTCGAGGTTTTTTGAGCTTACGGCTATATTCTTCAGCATGCCGTTTATATCGGTGAATTGTAGTCTAACGAATTTTATTTCTTGTTCTTGAATTTGTTGGATAACTTTGGATACTTGTTCTTTCCACGCTGGATTTTTGAAGTTTTTCAAACTTTAACACTCCTTATGTGAGGCTTGGCTTTAGTCTCCATATGTTATGCAAACCAGATTAAACGTAAACATATATAAGTTTATCGCTCTGATAGCTTAGATAAATGTTCAATATGTCTGCAAATTGTTGAAATAATGTACTATAACTCGGTTGCTTAATGCTCTGTAAAAGAACGGTAAAAAACACATGTTAACTAGTCAAATAACCAAAAAATTTCCAATTATCGTTCTCTACGCAAGAAATCACCAATATCCAAAACATTCCTCACCGCAATTTCATTATCCCCAGCTGCACCGCTCAATTTTTCAACAATTCTGCCAAAACCTAAACATTCGCCAAACTCGTTGAACACCAAAGTATTAGTATCCTTCTTGCCAGGACCCTGAATACGCACTATACTTTTCCTCAAAACGTCCCTGCCGCAAATAAAGAGCCAAGCCGCCTTCCTATCCAAGATAATTCGGTTAGCTTCTTTTTTCGCGAGCATCCCAAGCAAGTTAAAGCTTGGAAAGAACTTTCCCTCCTTAGCTTTGCCCAAAAAAACTCCAGCAGAAAAGAAATCTTGTCGAACCAACGGTTTCAAAGCGGGATTTACAAGGTAAAAACGCCCAGTTTTCTCAACCATCAAATCCAAATTTAAAGCGATTTGCACGCCGAATTGGGAGGCAAAGTCTGTTATTGCCCTTGTGTTCATGGTTTTGGGCTCCGTTTTTTTAGTTTGCAGACAAAGAAGCCTTGGGTTTCACCGGGCCACAGCCGCCTGCAATGCTTAATCGATGGGTCTAGCTGTTTGCCGAAAACGTTGGTTACACCCTTTTCTCCGCTGCAGTATACTTCTTCAATTTGCAGGTTTAGGTTTTTTATTGCCCAATCCATGTTCAACTCGTCCTCTTCAGGCTCAAGCGAACACGTAGAATAAACCATTTCACCCTCATCGCTCAAGCAATCAACCGCTTCAGTTAGAATTTCCCGCTGTAAGCCCGCGTTGCGCTCCACGTCCTTTAGGGTTCGATTTTTGAACCAGTCCCTGTCCGACGCAAAATTGCCCGAGCAAGGAGCATCAACAAGCACCCTATCAAATTTTAGGTCTAACGTTGAGGCTTGCCGTGCATCCAACATGTAAACCACCGCATTACTAACGCGGCAACGTTCCAAATGGTTAACTAACGCATTCAACCGCCACTTATCCACATCCAAAGCCACGATTCCCCCAGTGTTCTCCATTAAATCCGCTAAATGCACGGTTTTGCCGCCTGGAGCCGCTGCTACGTCAAGCGCTTTTTTACCTTTTAGATGCGTGAAAAGGGAAACTGGGATTTGGGCGGCTGCTTCCTGAATTGAATACATGCCCAGGAGGTATTCGGCGGTTGCTCCAGCGGAAACTTTTGAGTCAAGCACCCAATAGCCTGAGTCGAGGAAGGGGATTTTTTGTATGTGCACGCCTAAGCTTTCAAGCCTTGGGAGGAGTTTTTTTCCTTTCGCGTTGGTGTTGTTGATTCTGATGGCTTGCTTTAGCGTAACCTCTCGGTATTGCCAACCTAGCCGTTCATATCGGCTTGTGAAAAATTCTTTGCCCGACATCAGCCTTAGATGGCTAAATCACGGATAAAAACTTTTCAAAGCGAATGCGCATTGGATTGTTCCCTTTTTGATAAAAAAAGGCTATTTGCCATAGATAACTTGTTTAGAGTTTTCGCAAGTTTTAAGTCTAAATTAAACACCTAAGAGATTGATATGAACCAGCGCATACTTGCTAATCTTGGTTTCCTACTTCAGATTGCAGGCTTGCTTACGATTCTTCCAATCGCAATAGGGTTTTACTTTAATGAGACGCAACAGTTGATTCCGCTCTTTATAACGTGCATTGCCTTTCTCGGATGCGGTTTTCTACTCAATGCTCTAAGTGAAAGAAAAGATTTGGACTTTAAATCTTCAAGCGCCCTAATGCTCTCTGCCTTCATTATACTACCATTGATAGGCGCGATACCTTACGTTTACAGTGACCCGTTCAGCAGTGCAAATCTGCTGGACAGGTTCACGAACAGTTATTTTGAAAGCGCTTCAGGATTCACCACTACAGGGTTCAGTTTTATAGCAAACCCTGATGCCCTGCCAAAGTCCATGCTTGTGTTCAGGAGCCTAACCGAGTTAATGGGCGGAGTCGGCGTAGTCTTTTTGATTCTTGCTTTTTTCCAATCGAAAAAATCGATGACAAAGTTGGGGAACGCGTTAGGAATTGATAACCTCAACGGTAATCTGAAAAAAATGTTCTTTTTTGTCTTCGCTATTTACGGTGTTTACATTTTCGCTTTTACCGCTATTTTCTATCTTGTAGGCTTCAAGGATTTGCTTGGCACGGGCACTTTTGTGGTTGACACCATGACAGGGGGTTTTCAGCCGAATGCGCAGCAGTTTCAGCAGTACCTGTTCTTTGTTCCTAAAATTCTAATAATTATCCTGATGCTTGTTGGCTCAGTAAACTTTGCTTTTAACTATCATTTATTCGCTGGAAAAATCAAGCGGATGTTTACCGGGGAAATTATTTTGTTCTTTGTGATAATAACCGTTGCCAGCTTAGCCATCGTTTACGTTGCAAACGTCGGATTTGTAGATTCAGTTTTTCATGTTGTAAGTATGGCTTCCTCTACAGGATACGATTACTTAAACATCCCAACGCTAAACAATACCGCAATAACAATCTTCATAACGCTCATAATAATCGGAGGCTGCGCTTTTTCGATGGCTGGAGGCATAAGGGTTTCCAGACTGCTCAGTTTTGGAGAATCAATCGGGCATTCAGTTAAAATGGCATTCGTTAAATCTCCTAAAGGCTCCAAGAAAAAAACGAAAGATTTTTACGATTTTTTCCCAGCCATAACTGCAATTCTAATGTTTATTTTTGTGCTGATTGTTTTCTCATTGCTCTTTACGACCATGGGTGTCTCTTTCCGAGATGCTATTTTTGAGGTAGGCTCGGCGCTTTCAACAAACGGCGTTTCCATGGGCGCCACAACCGTTGCCATGCCCACAGCGTACAAGTGGCTGATGATTGCGGCAATGACGATTGGACGAGTAGAAATCCTAACGATCCTAATTGCATTGATTCCAAAAAGTATAAAGAAACTTAACCCGACAAACTAGAAACTGTTTGCTTGAAAAAACCTCGGCTTTTAAAATAGTTTTTTTTAAAATTGCATTGTACGCTAGAGTTTAACTGCTCGGATTAATGTTGAAGAAGCAGGTTTGTCAATTAATCCGTTTTAGTGTTCACCAAAACCTTCAGTAACACTTTTCTGCGGTTGAGTGTTACTAAGCGTATAAAAGCTTTTATGGAGAACAAACAATTTTAAACTGATAGTAATGTCCAAAGTTGTCCGAATAGGCGTAACATTCCCACCCGAACTCCTCAAAGACTTCGACGAAATNNGACTCTACGTTTCCGAACGCAAATGGGTAAAAGAAGAAAACACCACCCAAACAGGCGTATTACTCATGGTTTACGACCACGACACCAGAGGATTAGACAGCGAATTAACAGAATCCCAACACCACCACGCATCACTAATCTCCTCAACCATGCACATCCATCTGGCTGAACACGATTGCCTTGAAGTCATAGCTGTCAAAGGCAAAGGCTCAGAAATACGCGAATTAAGCGATGAATTGGCAACAAGAAGAGGAGTAAAAATTCTCAAGTCAATGATTGTTTCAGTTGAGCTTTAAACTTCAAACATCCGTTCCAGTGAAGCCCTAGCTTTCTTGGCGACTGCTTCAGGAACCTTAACCACGTTCTTTTCCTCTTTAAGTGCAGCGTAGAGTCTGTCAAGCGTTGTCAGTTTCATGTTGGGGCATATGGCGCCTTCGTAGGCAAGATAGAAGTTTTTCTGAGGGTTCTCTTTGCGCAGTCGATGCAGGATGCCTTCTTCCGTGCCGACGATGAAGTCTTTAGCGTGGGATTCTTTGGCGTAACGGCACATTTTTGAGGTGCTGCCTATGAAATCGGCTGCTTTACGCATTTCAGAGCTGCATTCAGGATGAGCCATAGCTATGGCGTCTGGATGCTGCATCTTTAGGACTTTGACGTCTTCTGGCTGGAACAAGAGATGTGTCGGGCAGAAGCCGTTTTCTGGGATTGGGATTAGTTTTTTGCCTGTTTTTTCGCTGACGTATTCGGCTAGGTTCTTGTCTGGACCGAAAAGGATTGTGTCGGCGTCGAGTGATTTTATGACTTCTACGGCGTTGGCGCTTGTACAGCAGATGTCGCATTCTGCTTTGCATGAAGCCAGCGTGTTAACGTAGAGGACTACTGGAGCGTTTGGGTACTGGGTTTTAGCGCGTTTTATCTCGTCAACCGTTAGCATCTGCGCCATCGGGCAACGTGCGCCTAAGCAGGGCAAAAGCACTTTCTTGCTGGGGTTCAAAATCGCTGCGGATTCCGCCATGAAATCAACCGCTGAAAACACGATTATCTCAGCATCCTTCTCCTCAACTGCTTTGCGGCTAAGCTCGATGCTGTCGCCGACGTAGTCAGCTATGTCTTGGATTTCTGGACGCTGATAATTGTGAGCCAGTATGACGGCTTTCTTTTCTTTCTTGAGCTTTTGGATTTTGTCCGTTAAATCCATGTTTTCGCCTAGTTCAGGGGGGGTTAACGTGAAAAGTAAGAAGGACAAGTTAACAGATATATGCTTTTACCCTCAAATTTTGGCTTTGAACCTTTAAAATTAAGAAAAACAAAGAAAACAAATGTCGAGAAAGCACTTGAACTCTAGCGCTCTTTTTTGACTATCCCCCCTTATAAAAAGGAAAACGTTGATTTTTGAGAAAGCCTAGTGCTCACAAGTGACCCCCCTCCCCTCTTTAAGTAGTTAGAAACTGCAAAGAAAAAACTTGCACTTTCAAAAAATGAAGTGCCCATTGCCTTATATTGGGTTAGCGTCAATACTTGAGTATTGGTGTATTGGTTTGACTGTTGATGCAAGCAGAACAAAAAAGCCAAAGCTGCCAAAGAAACGGTTGCTAAAGAAGATTAACCGCAGATAAGCCCGTATTGAACCTTCATGACCTATTTTTTGTAAAAACTTAGAGGATGGTATGTTTCTAAAAACGGGTATTTTGCGGAGAAAATAAAGAAAAGAAAGAATGGGATTTTTGGGGATAGTCTACTGCTTTGTAGATGCTAAGTATTTGAGGTGGAATGGCTTAATCACTATTCCGCCCTTCAAATCCGCATTGAAAGTTTGGCTTTCAACCACCCAATCCGACAATTCTGAATCAAGAGCCCGAATAAACCCCGCGAAGTTCTCAAAGTTTTCATGAAGCGAAATGCAAACAGTATCCCAACCCATGCCTCTGCCGTCCAAAGCCAGAACCACGTTGGTTTGCTTCATGAACCATTCTTTCATTTTCTGTAATGCCTGAGTTTTCTCCTCGCCCGTTGCATACTTTAGTTTACTCTTCAAAAATGTTATAGCTGCAATTTCAAACCCGATTTGGCCAAATTTCGGAATCACAGTGTACCCTTCGATAAAGTTTTCTTCCAGCATGGCGCGTCTTCGGGTTACTGTTGGCTGAGAAACACCTAAGGCTTTTGCTAGTTGCCTGTCGCTTCTGTGTGAGTCCTTCATGAGCTCAAACAGAATCTTGTAATCTATTGGTTTCAACTCTTTCATTACAATCAACTTAAACGATTTTTGTTATTTAATAGCATTTTTTGCCATCATATATAAACATCATGTTGAAGAACTAAAAAACCTTCCCAGTGCAACAGGGACACGACAACAGGAACTCTTAAGAGAAAAAACCTCCCTAAACATGCTGGAGCCCCCAAAACATGCCAATACAAATGTTAAACGAGATAGAGCAAGAAATCACACGTTTCCTTAGCGATTTAATACGCATAAACACAACCAACCCGCCTGGCAACGAGACGCAAGCAGCCAACTTTATAGCTCAATACCTTGCCAAAGATGGCTTCAAACCTGAAATCATCGAGTCAGCATCAGGCAGAGGCAGCGTAATCTCGCGGCTTAAGGGCTCAGGCGAAAAACCCAACCTACTCTTGCTTTCGCATCTTGACGTTGTTGCGGCAAACCCAGCTGAATGGACCGTTGACCCCTTCGCTGGAACAGTAAAGGAAGGGTACGTATATGGCAGGGGCGCATACGACATTAAAGGCATGACTGCCGTTGAAGTTTTAACCCTCCTGCTCCTCAAAAGAAATAACATCCCACTTAAAGGCGACGTTGTGCTGGCAGCCACCGCTGACGAAGAAAAAGGCGGAGAAGAAGGCGCAGGCTACCTGCTAAAGCATCAAAAGGAAAAAGTGTGGTGCCCATACGTGCTCAACGAAGGCGGAGGATTAGCTATCCCACAAAAACAAGGCAACGTTTACCCTGTGCAGACGGCGGAAAAAGGCATTTTATGGTTTAAAATAAAAGCCAAAGGCACCCCTGGACATGGCTCCACGCCCAACACCGCTGACAACGCGATTGTACGTATGAACAAAGTCATAACTAAACTCGGAGAATACCAGCCTGAAACAATGTATGTGCCAACGCTCAGGCAGTTCCTATCGGAAGTGGCAAAAATTAACCCTGACCTTGAAGCGAGTTTTTCACGTTTACTGGGGAACCCTAAGCAGAGCGAGCAAATCCTCGACGAATTAGCCAAGACAAACAAGGCTTTAGCTGAAGAAATCAGGCCAAGAACTAAAACCACCATCACACCAACCATAATACATGGCGGCGTAAAAGAGAACATCATTCCGTCTGAGTGCGAAGCAGTCTTCGATTGCCGTGTCCTGCCTGGCCAAAGCGTGGATGAAACGTTTTCTTTAATCAAAAGCTTGCTTAAGGATGTGGGCATGGACAAGTTAAGCTTTGAAATCATTCAGATGCATGACGGCAACGAATCAACCACCCAAACACCCCTCTACAGCACCATTTCGGGCGTTCTAAAAGAGTTTGAACCAAACTGCGGAGTTACTCCGACGCTAACGACGGGCGGGACTGATTCGCGCTTCTTTAGGGAAACGGGCAGCGTATGTTACGGTTTCCACCCGATGCGCCCCGATGAGCCTAACGATGAATTGGAAAAACGAATGCACGGCATAGATGAACGTATAACGATTGAGAACCTTGTTTTTGGAACAAGCATCTTCTACGAGGCTGTTAAGAGATTCATGACTTAAACAGTGCTCACCACCTTTTTTTGTGCCTCTTAACAGTTGAATATTTATTGCCATACACCTATGTTATAGCAAAGACTCGCCTGCTTGAGAGGCAACACTAAAAATGCTCGGTGGACAAGCGTTAGTAAATAAAGAACCTCCAAACTTCAAAGCCGTCAAAACCGTCGGGTTAATCTCCGATACCCACGTTCCCAAAAGGGCAAGAACTATTCCTAAAAGGGTTTTTGAAATCTTCGAAAACGTGGATTATATAATTCATGCTGGCGACTTGGTGGAGCTGGCTGTATTGGATGAGTTGGAGCAGATTGCCCCTGTTTTAGCGGTTCACGGCAACATGGACGGCTTAGAAGTCGCGGGCGCTTTGCCGAGGCTCAATTCGCTGAAAGTCTTCGATTGGAAAATCATCGTCACTCATGACCAAAACATTCTCTACGGCTCGAATAAGATGCAGGAAATCGACGGGCAGAATGATTTTGACGTTTTTGTTTACGGGCACACGCATACCGCTAACATTAGATGGGCAGGCAAAGTCCTCTACATTAACCCGGGCAGCCCAACCGACCCGCCGTCCGTCATGATTAAGCCTTCGGTTGGATTACTGAAAATCACCAGGGAAACCATCACGCCCCAAATAATCGAGCTTTAACCCATAAGGATAGCCCAGTTAAAAATAGTGTAAAGAGTGATTCCGAAACCCAAGGCGAAAAGCCAAATTATCATTGTAGTACGCATGAATTTCTTTTTGTTAAAGCATCCCGCGAAGTTTTTTCGGAAGCGCCAGGAAGCTACTCGCCAAATGCCAAGTGACACTGCTAACGTCCCAAATGTTATGTGGACGAGGCTTACGAGGGAGGCTAGTTCAAAGGGGCGCGTGACAATGTACTCGGGGATTACTGCACGAACAAATGATGGGATCATAATCGTAAACACTGCTGTTAAATGCACAAAAACCGCCACAGCCATTGTAAGTCCGTGTTGACGAAACTTTAACTTCCGCTTGAGCAGGTAACCGTACACGAGCAAAAACAAAACCACCACCTGAATAACTAAACTCGCGGTAACGATAGCAAAAATGACGTTTAAAGCCATTAACTCACAGCTTACCAATCGAAAGCTTGGCGTAATAAAGTTTACTTTCACTCACCCCTCCCCAGAACCAAACAGTAGTTTCTGCAACCGCCTTAAAAGCAAAAACACTAAACAGGAGGGTCTTGAGGAAAAAAGAATGGAACATTGTAAAAACCCCTGGAAAGACACCTGCAAAAGCGAAAACATAAAACTCTACATCCAATTAAAAGGCGAAAACCTACCCATATGCCAACAATGCTGGAGCAAAATAGCTGACCAAGAAGAGGACTGGTAAAAAATGGAAAGCTTCAGCGCCAACAGTGCAAGATCATACATTGGAAGAAACGTCAACCTGCACCTAAAAGATGGAGCAGTAATAATAAACGTACAATTAACAAAACTTCACAAGGGCGCGGGAAAAAACAACAACCTAATCGAGTATTCTCCACCAGGCAACCGCAAAGCCACCAAGGTACCGCTCAGAAACATTGCATGGGCAGAAATGCTTAACATTAACCTAATGAACCCCGCTTGAAAACGGCAAACCAAGATAAAAACACAAATACCCGCCTAACACTTCACCGTTTATGCATTGCTCAAACTGCGGAGTCTGCTGCACAGAAACCGAAATGCTTCTCTCCAAAAAAGACATCAAACGCTTAGAAAAAAAAGGCTTCAGCCAAAACCAATTCGTCAACTACGACAGACAAGGCTATGCACAGCTAAAAAACCGCGGTGGCTACTGCATCTTCTACGACCTCAAAAACCGACAGTGCAGCGTTTACGTGGACCGACCAGCTGGTTGCAGAGTATACCCTGTAATAGTTGATGAAGAAAAAGGAATAATTTTAGATAATATTTGCCAGTCAAGGAAGTCGATAACGCGGTCGGAAAAAAACCTCAAGGGCAAACGAGTGATTAAACTTCTTGAAATAATCGATTCTGAAGCGTTAGAACGGTGTACTTGAAAAAGTCCGCATCATGACTTGTTTGTAGGCGGTGCTTGTTTGCATTGCCAACACGTTACCTCTATGTTCCTTTGAGCTTCAACTTCTTTTGTCGGAATCAAGCTTGTTCCTACCAGTTTGCCACAGAAATCACAGACAAACTGTACTTCAGCAACGCGGTCGTTGTATTGGAGAACCTTTATGGGCAAAATTACTTTCCTTCTTTTGCAGTTTTTTCCTTTGTCAGCAGGTACTCGATGTATTCTTTCATGGTGCGGTTGGTTTCACTGGCTCTTTTTCTGATATCTTCGTGAATCCTTTCGGTGACGGTTATGCACTTATAGCCTTTCCGTGGCAAAAGTCCAATCTCCTCTCGGTACTTTACGGTACACAACTGAATATATAATTAACGGTAAATTACCGCAAGTATTGTTAAACCTTATATAAATGTACGTTCGGTAGATACCATTAGAGGGGAACACAACACGCCGAAAAAAGGCTACAAAAGCATTACTGTTAAGACTGAGGTATACGACTATTTTTTTAACGAATGGCTCAAAGTCAAAGAAGAATACACCATACAAAAAGGCATCCGAAGCTTCTCAGCTTACGTCACCTACCGCTTATCTGAACTGATAAACGAAGACAAAAAACGAAACCAAAAATGATAAATCTCCTAAAAAGCCCTACAACTTTAAATAATTCTTGAACTGACTTAGCAAAGGTGAAAAATATGCCTTGCTCAGTAATTGTTGGCGCCTTCTGGGGAGACGAAGGCAAAGGAAAAATAATCTCGTACTTAGCCCTAAAAGATAACCTTGATTTCTGCGTCCGAACCGGCTCAGTAAATGCAGCCCACACCGTCTGGTATGAAGGCAAAAAATACGCCCTGCACATGGTTCCCGCAGCCTTCATAAACCCAAAAACACGCCTTCTCATTGCTGCAGGCGCAAACGTGCACGTCAAAACATTCTTTGACGAAGTTAAACTTACCCAAGTCGACCAAAAGCGGATGGGCATAGACCAGAACGCCTCCATAATCGAGGAGAAACACAGCGAGCAAGACAAGGCAAGCGCCGTCAACAAGGGCATTGGAACCACAGGTCGAGGCGTTGGACCAGCCCTCGAAGAACGCGTCAGACGCACGGCGAAGCTTGCTAAAGATATTCCTGAACTAAAACCCTACCTCGCCGACGAAATAGCAGAAGTTAATGACGGCTTGGACGCTGGCAAAAGTGTGCTCCTTGAAGGCACTCAGGGCTTTATGCTGTCGCTTTTCCTAGGCGGCGGCTACCCATATGTGACTGGCAGAGACACAGGCGCATCCGCCATTGCTTCAGAAGCAGGCGTAGGACCCACCAGAGTTGACGACGTAATCATAGTTTACAAGTCCTTCATGACCCGAGTGGGCGCTGGACCGTTGCCTGGTGAAATAACCAAGGAAGAAGCACAGAAAAGAGGCTGGTTTGAAGTTGCCGCTGGAACAGGCCGCGACCGACGTTCTGCACCCTTCGATTTTGAGTTAGCTAAGAAAACCGCCAAGATAAACGGTGCCACGCAGGGAGCAATGACAAAACTTGATTGCATATACCCAACCTGCAGAGGATCCAGAAAATACGGCGACTTGCCCAAGGAAGCGAAGGCTTTCATAAAAGAAGTTGAAACCAAAACAGGCGTGCCCATCGTCTTTATCGGCACTGGACCAGACGCCTTAGACCTAATAGACCGCCGAGCATAGCAACTTTTATTTTCTTATTTGTTTATCCTCTTTCGAGGCAAGTGCATGTTAACGTCTAAAGGCTACAGTAAAGCCTCAGCCAGCATCCTCATACTGCTCTTTGTTGCAGGATTGCTCGTTGGAGGACTACTGATTTTCTTTGTTACTTATCAGCAAGTTTCTAAGCTGAACGGTCAAGTTTCGAATTTGCAAAGTCAGGTTTCGGACCTTAGAGGCTTCCAAAACGCCACTACCCAAAACATCACCATACTGCAGAATGGAACATCACTAGCTGAAATATACAATAATGTTCGAGCCTCAGTGGTTTTAGTTCAAGGCACCACCAGCGACGGAGGCGTACAGGGCTCAGGGTTTGTCTACAATTTTGCTGACCGAACCCTTGTATTAACCAATTACCATGTTGTCCAAGGTACAACCAGTTTAAGCGTTACCTTTTCAGATGGACATGGCTACTCAGCCACCGTTCTTGGAACCGACCCGTACTCCGACTTAGCGGTTGTTTCCGTTTCCTCAGATGCGCCAGCTTCAGAGTTCAAACCACTAACAATTGTAAGCTCATCCATGTTGGGTGTAGGTGAACCAGTTATCGCTATAGGCAACCCCTATGGACTTGTAGGCTCATTGACTACGGGCGTTGTGAGTGCCACGGGGAGAACCATAACTGAGGATACGGCTGGAGGATACGCAATCGCCAACATAATTCAAACCAGCACGCCTATAAACCCTGGAAACTCGGGTGGTCCACTGCTAAACGCTGTTGGAAACGTCGTGGGCATAACGACAGCGATAGTTTCTGACTCCCAAGGATTAGGCTTTGCTATCCCCTCAGACACCATACTTAGGGAAGTATCGGCTTTGACGACGACAGGCTCATACCACGGTCACTCATATCTGGGCGTTACAGGAACAGACATGAGTTACAGTTTAGCCAAAGAAACAGGGGCAAGCGTCACTTACGGTTGGCAAATTGCATCAGTAACAAGGGGAGGACCCTCGGACGGCAAACTAAACGTTGGTGACATAATCATCGCAATGAACCAGCATACCATAAAAAACAACGATGACTTAGCCAGCTACTTGGAAGAAAATACCCTGCCAGGCGACAACCTCGTCTTAACAGTCATTAGAGGAAACTCGCAGATTCCTGTGACCGTTACCTTGGGAACAAGGCCAGCGCCTGCCGCATAACTCAACTTTTTCTTATTTTTTTTGTTTAACCTGTGTAATCTAATTATTCTGTGCTTATGGAAAAGTAGATTAAGACAAACCAATGCAAGAATAGATTTAACGCTGCTACGTGAGGGCGCACGTTAGGCAGCAAGGAAGAGAGGGGGAACAAGCAATGGATGAGTTAGAGGGTGTACTGAAAGGACAGAAAATAGCATATTTTTCCATGGAAGTAGGCTTAACGAGTGAGATTCCCACGTACGCTGGCGGGTTAGGCACTTTGGCAGGTGACGCCATCCGTTCAAGCGCCGACCTAAAACTTCCCCTTGTCGCAGTTACCTTAATTAGTAAACGAAATTATTTCAAGCAACAACTCGACCAAAACGGAAAACAATCCGAGCAGCCCAGAGAGTGGAACCCTGAAAAATACATGACGCTTCTTCCAAACGAAGTGTACGTGCGAATTGAAGGGCGCTCGGTGAAAGTTAAGGCGTGGCTCTACAAGTACCAAAGCATCACTGGCGGGGTCGTTCCAGTGCTGTTTCTTGACACAGACTTTGATGGAAACACGCCTGAAGATAGGGAAATTACCTTTTACCTCTATGGCGGAAACGAGAAATACCGCTTAAAACAGGAGGCAATCTTGGGGTTCGGCGGCGTTCGGATGCTTGATGCCTTGGGTTTTAGGGTTAGAAAGTACCATATGAATGAGGGACATTCGAGTCTTTTAGCTGTTGAGCTTTTACGCAAGAACGGCATGGATGCGGAGAGGGTTCGTGAACTCTGTGTTTTCACCACTCACACTCCTGTGGAAGCGGGACACGACAAATTCAACTATGACTTGGTAACAGAAGTGCTCGAGACGGTTGACCTCTCCACTTTGAAACAGTTCGGTGGTACGGAAAGGTTAAACATGACGCTTCTGGCGTTGAACCTAAGCAACTACGTTAACGGAGTAGCTAAGCGGCATCAAGAAATATCGAGCAAAATGTTCGCGGGCTACGAAATCCACGCCGTAACCAACGGTGTTCACTCGTTCACTTGGACAGGCGACAAATACCGAAAACTCTACGACAAGTACCTTCCCGGCTGGGCAATTGAGCCTGAACTTTTGGCAAAGGTTGACACGATTCCTGACGAGGAAATCTGGCAAGCCCACGTAGAACAAAAACAGATCCTAATAGACTACGCTAACCAAGCGGCAAACGCTACTCTGTGCTCTGACGTGTTCACTTTGGGTTTTGCTAGGCGAGCAACGGAGTACAAAAGGCCGACTTTGCTGTTTTCAAACCTTGACAGACTGCGAACGATAAATGAAAAGGGCAAGTTCCAAGTCATATTCGCTGGCAAAGCGCATCCCAGAGATGAAGGTGGAAAACGGCTTATCGAACAAATCTTCAGTTACGGAAGGCAGCTTAAAGGTGATGTTGAAATTGTTTACTTGGAAGATTACAGCATGGACATTGCCGCCAAGATGGTTTCGGGCGTCGATGTTTGGCTTAATACGCCGCTAAGGCCGATGGAGGCTTCTGGAACAAGCGGGATGAAAGCAGCGCACAATGGAGTCATAAACTTTAGTGTCTTGGATGGCTGGTGGATTGAAGGTTGGATAGAAAACCTTACTGGCTGGGCAATCGGCCCTCACTCTACCCAGAGTTTGGATGACGAAAACACTTCCTTAAAGGAAGCCGAGGACCTATACAACAAACTAGAATACGTTATCACCCCGATGTTCTACGATAGGCACGATGAATGGATTAAGATGATGAAGAACTCCATTGGCAAGATAGCGTATTACTTTAACAGCCACCGAATGATGCGCCGATACGTAATCGACGCCTACCTATAAGCCAGCGCAGTTAATCCCTGCCACAGGAAGAACCCCTCTTCGTAGTCAGCCTCAAAAACACCTACTTCGCCTTCGCAATCATAAACGCCATAGCAATAATACCGGTGGCAGAACAAAAAAACAGACAACACAAAACGCCAATAACAGAAACAGGATAAAAAATAAAAAAAAAAA
>PLNS01000007.1:0-133626 GCA_003141855.1 Candidatus Bathyarchaeota archaeon
TGCCTAAATGCGTAGATTTCGGGAAAAAAATTGCGGGTCAAATTAGAACCCAATAATGTATATTTAAATTAGAGAAAATGCTCGTTAGAGCGCGTGCTTGATGATTGAACAAAGACCGAAGTTTCGCCTTTGACGTTGGAGTAAAGCTAACACCTGCTGCCAAAACTGAGAGAAGGAATAATACGAGAAGAAAAACATCAAAAACGCTAATAATAACGGGTTTGCTCTTTGCCGTTTTAATTGCCGCAACTTTCTTCCAAGCAACAAAAATCAAAGCCGTTATGGCCGACACAACGACCTCAGCATCCGAATCTTCGACAAATTCCATTCCTGCTTACGCCTTTAATGGCGCTTACGTCACTTATACTCTTAACGACTACATTGATCGCAAGGTAACTTTTGCCATTAGTGACGTCAATGTGACTTCTCAAATATTCAAGGTATCTTGGAGCTTCATCGGATCTTGGGACTTCAAAAGTTCAAGTGAAGTCATTTCCTTTGCGAGTATTTCGCCTTTTCCAAGTAATACGTCAAAGAGCCCTTTCTCTGCAGCCAGTTTTGCCGATCTTCAAATGCTAAACAAAGGTGAAATCCCAGCGGATATGCCCGCTGGCGTTGTTGTTAAACCTAACCAGTTCACTTACGCGTTGGGAGGATATTATTTCAACACGGATGCGCTCCAGATACCCAGTGACGCAAATGGTGCGAATGACTTTTCTGTCTATGTTGACATGCATTCCGGTTTGACAGCTGTTGAGGACTTTGGAGAGAATGGCGCAGCATGGGGCATTGCTTATGGACAGCTGAGCCTGATCAGTACAAACATCCCTATGACAGCAAACGTTACATCCTCTTCATCACCCTCGCCCTCACCGTCAGTTCCCGAGTCTCCTAACCAAGTGACTGTTGCGGCTGTTGCAGGAATATCAGTAGCGGTTGTGGTGGGTGCTGGTTTGTTAGTCTACTTTAAGAAACGCAAACGCCCCCAAGCGAAAAATTAAAATTCCGCATATCGTGAGTGGCGACAGTAACATACCAAATCGGATTCGAACTTTGCCCGGCGGTTTAATTCTCTATGGTTCCATACCCAAAATAAAAGTAACTTGGTGGGGCTCCCCGGATTTGAACCGGAGTCTATGGAGCCCAAGTCTAAAAGCTTGGATATGGTGCTGGCTTGGCAGTTTGCGTTGCATTATGAAATTATTTTTGTTTTATAGGCTGGGTAATCGGGTTATGCCGTCTATTTGGCTAAAGTGTTCGTCGAAAGAGTATATTTCCTCAATGTTGTTTTGGCGCATAATGTCTACAGCTAGTGCATCGTTGGGTTCAAGTTTGAGGTCTTCGCCCAGTTCGGTTGCGGCGAAGTAGGCGTTTTTGGTTACGTCCATTATTTTTACGTTATCGAGCATGAAAAGTCCTCGGACGATTGTAGTTAATTGTTCTTGGGGCATGCCGTGTTTTAGGATGTTCGCGGCTTCCGAGACATGGACTACGGTTATCATTATTTCTTCTTTGCCTTTTGATATGTTGCTGATTATTGTTTTGGCGTGTTGTTTCATCTGGTGCTCTTTTTCTGTGAGCTGCTTTTTGGGCTTATAGTACGCGTAGATGAAGATGTTTGCGTCTAAGAACCTCATGTGGTTTCCTCAGAGATTCTCTTTTCAAATTCACTCCAATTCCCAATGGAATCTACGCCTAAATCGACCTTATCAAAAAATTCCGTCAAATCAACACGACGCTTAGGAACCAGCTTCAAGTATCCTTTCCTTTTGATGACATAGAGTTCTCTGCTTTCTCCGATTTCGGCTTCACGCCAATCTGCTGGCAGGATAAGACGACCCTGAATATCCACTTTCTTGATTTCAACACCAGTTTCCAATATTCCCACCATAAATGATTATAGTACTCCATTCTTTAAAAGGTTTCACTGGATATGAACGTTTACATCAAATAACAAGCGAGAGAAGCAAAAGTTAATGGTGGGGCTCCCCGGATTTGAACCGGAGTCTATAGAGCCCAAGTCTACAAGCCTAGACCAAGCTAGCCGAGAGCCCCACTGTGGTGCAGAGAACATAATTTCGCAAGAACCATAAAAACCTTAGCTAAACGCCGTCAAATTTTGAGATTTAGGGGTTGACAGTTTGCTGGGGCAATTCTTGGAAGCTGGATTCGCGGCGGCATATTTGGAGCCTAATAGCCAATCAATGCAGAAACTATAGAGGGAGGTCAAAAATCCCTAAGAGGGGTAGGTCCGTATTGGCGTTTTCGGCAGCCATTAGCATGTTGAAAACCATTAGTTATTTGCGTCTGCCCAAGACCCCTAAAATCCTGCGGGAAAGCGCTTTAAAGCAACCAACGCATAGCAGTGTGCAGTGACTGCTTTGCCAAGAGAATTCATCCTTTTCTCGCGCTTGGGAAAAACCGACCCCTACTTCACCAACCTTCATGATGCAGGAAGACTCGACATCGTCCACGAATGCATCGTCAGCAGCCTTTTTCTTTCGCATGGGTTGCGCCGGGACGTAACCTTCCACGCCATCCTTAACGGTCCGCCGAACCCGCCTTTGCACGTTCAAATCGACGGAGAAACCCTCTACGACGTGCGAACCGACATGGACACATGGCAGGTAATCCTCAAAAAAACAATCCAAGGAAAAACCCACCCCGGCATCACCAAAGACAAAACAAGCTTTGAAGCACTGGTGAAAACAAAAGCCCAAACCCGCCAAATATACGTCCTAGAAGAGGACGGCAAAGACATAAACCGGGTTGCGCTCTCAGAAAACAGCCTCTTTATCCTCGGCGACCACGTTGGTTTGCCCAAAAAAGCAGAACTCTTTGCCCAGCGGTTTGGAGAAAAAATCAGCCTTGGAAAAACACCTTACCTTGCAGCTTCATGCATCACGATAATCAATTACACCCTAGACCAGAAAGCTAAATCTGGCTTTTGAAATGCTCCCAACCGCGAGCCTCAATAACCCGCTTCTCGCCATCCATCTCCAAAATGACCTGTTTTTCATAGGTTGCTTTCCCAATAGGAATTAGGCATCCGCCAACAACTTCAACCACAGCTTTCGCCTCTGACCACTTTTCAGGTTTAACCGTCAACACCAGCTCATACTCTTCGCCGCCATACAACGCCAACTCCAACGCATCCAAACCATTCCGCAACGCAAACTCTTCTGCCTCAGATGCAATCGGAACCCTATCAATCAAGAAGCCAACGTTGCTCATCCGCGCCAGCTCATGCAAACTCCAAGCTAACCCATCACTCGAATCAATACTGCTCGAAACGTAGCCGTAGCCGCGAAGCGCCAAGCCCTCACGCAACCGAGCTTTAGGATTAAATACAGCATCAACCAACACATCACGTACTGCTGCCGAAGCCTCACAGTTTCCAAGTAGCAAACGCAACCCAGCCGCAGATTTCCCAAACAACCCCGTAACCGCAACAACATCGCCAGCCTTAGCGCCGCTACGCAGCATCAAAACGCTCTGCTTAGCAGTTCCAAAAAGCGAAATGCTGATTACCAAGTCGGATGCTTCGCCTGTGTCGCCGCCAACCACGTAAGCGCCATATTCACGTGCTCCAGCATTCAACCCATCAGCAATCTGCACGACATCACCAGCGCCGAAGCCTCTGGGTAAACCAAGCGCCACTAAAACCGTAGAAGGCAAAACGCCTTTGGCTGCAAAGTCGCTGACGTTCATGACAACCGCTTTCCGGGCAGCCGCAAACAAGCTCATGCCAGCCGGCACATCAGTTTTTGCCACAAGCATATCAGTCTTTAGAACTGCCACTTCGTCACTGCCCAGCGACACTGCGGAAACGTCGTCCCCGAACGGCACAGGCATATCTGGCATAACCGTCAAACGCCGCTGAATAAGCCTGATTATTTCATGCTCACCCAAACCTTCGCCAGCCAAACCTAACACCAACCATCAACCAATCAATCAGATATTCAACCAAATAAATAAACACCCAAAAACACAGCCAGCATCCAAACCAACATTTAAAAACACGAAACATACTCAAATACGCTAAAGACATCTGTGCGCCTCGATAGCTCAGCCCAGTAGAGCGGCTGCCTCGTAAGCAGCAGGCCGCGGGAGCAAGGCCCGCTCGAGGCTTTTTTTTGTGTCGTTGTGTTGTGCGGTTATGAATTTTGAGTCCTTTGCGGGAAGGTTTATTAAATGTTACGACATGGATTTTTTAAAGGCTGAGCAGTATGCGTCTTTTCCATTCCCACGGTTCAAGCGAGAAGCTTAAGTGCCCCTACAAAGGCTGCGAGAAGCACTTTGACAGGCCGACAATGATTACAGATGACTCGGTTATTCCCCGCCAAACGCATTATGCTTGCCCATTCTGCATGTCACGATTAGAATTAGAGACTGACAAAGAGAAGATTGTGGGCGTTAGGGCAACCGAGTACCCCACAGTTTTTGATTCACCCGCCAAATGCGCTCACTTCAGCGGGCTCTTAAATGCGCCGCCAGGAAGCATGTTAACGCAGGATGAATGTTTGATTTGCCCCAAAGTGCTCCAATGCAACGTACGTAAAAAATGAAATGCCCCACCGCTTCAATGCTTGACTTTGCGGTAACGGCGCAGGTATTAAATAGGTAGTTTGTACTTATTGCTAAATTGTCTGTGGAGCTATCTGCCATGGGTATCTTAGATGACATATTTGGGTTTGTTACGTCTGGAAGTATAGGCGGCTTACCGCCAATTGTTATAATGATTATTCCATTAGTCATCGGATTAATCGTGGGCTATCTTGTCCATAAATTCCTAAAGATCGCTATTATAGCCGCTATTGTAGTTGCAGTTGCCGCCTACTTAGGTTTCTTGAGTCTAAATATTGGCGCGATGAAAGACCTTTCAGACAAATATGGTCCCATGGCAGTCCAGTATGGAACCCTTCTCATAGGAATACTGCCGCTCGGGATAGGGTTTATAGTGGGACTGGTAATCGGTTTCTTATTGTCAAAGTAATATCCCACAAACTATTTTTTTGGTAGGTAAAGCTTTGAAATTTTTTCTCCGTTAATCTTGAATTTCACAGAAATTGATTTCATACCTTATTTAAATTAATAGCCAATAAAACAAATTTTAATGAATCTGCAGTTAGAATTAGAAATTCATAAGCCTTTACTTGCTTTTACCGCACTTTAACACTAAGACTCAAAGAGCACCTTCATGAATAGCTAGGGTACGAATTAAGAATGAAGAGAAAACTGGGCAAAAGAAATCGTAAAAAAAGATTTAACACAATCATGCTAGAGTCCATAGACCGCGCCTTTTTAACATTAGGAGAAAACGCAAAATCATCGCTATACTTTCACCTTGAAACTAAATTTGCGATTTCAAGGCAGGATATTCCAGATAGAGTTGGCGATTTTTCGGATGCTCTTGAACAAATATTCGGCTTAGGCGCCCGGCAAATTGAGATTTTAATCATGAAATATCTAAATCAACGGGTCGATTGCACGTACGAGTGGGTTGGCCCAAAATGGCTTGTTCCAGACTTGACTTTTACAAAATATGTTAACATGATGAGACTTAGCTGTGAAGAAACTGATAAAATTGGCGACATAGAGGTTATTTTGGATGCTGGAGAACAACAAGAACAACGAATCTAGCGACTGCTTATCAGTATTAATCGATCTTATTCCTGATCCAGTTGTAGCCATAGATAGTGTAGGAAAAATAGTATTTGCAAATAAGATAATTGGAAAGTTTTCTGGCTATACAAGGGAGCAATTAATCGGCAAGAACTTTTCTGAGTTAGGCTTTATCAGCAAAGAATACAAGCTGTTGATGGCAAAAAATGCGGAAAAAAGATTAGCAGGCTCCAACATCCCTCCCTATGAAATCAGAATAACCACCAAGAACGGAGAAGTTAAGTGCTTAAAAATAAATGGAAATCGCATCATAAGCGAAGGGAAATCATTAGACCTTGCAATTTTTCATGATGTTACTGAAGAAAATAAAATTCAAAACGAACTTCGGCAGGGCTTACTTGAAAGCGAAGAAAAATTTCAAGGCATAACCAATTCAATCAAAGAAGCTATAATTACAGTAGATCAAGAGGCAAAGGTTACTTACTGGAACCCAGCAGCTGAAAACATATTCGGCTACACGAGTGAAGAGGCAATAGGCAAAAGTGTGCATGCGCTTGTAGTTCCAAAAACCATGTGTAAAGAAGCAAAAGCTCGAATCGAGACAAGCGTAAAAACGTTTAATGAAACAGGAACTGGCTATTTCACAGTCGGAAATGTCCAATTAATCGGGCAACACAAAAATGGAAACGAGTTCCCTGTTGAATTGTCTATTTCGCCGCTAAAATTATGTGGAAAATGGAATGCGGTTGGAGTAGTGAAAGACCTCACCGATAGGAAACGAGCAGAGCGGAAACAAAGAGAAGCGGAACAACGGTACCATGCGTTATTTAACCAAGCACCTTTAGGCGTCCTGATTATTGACCCAGAAACAACCGCATACGTTGAATTCAACGATATCGCACATTTACAATTGGGTTACTCAAGGGAAGAATTCGAAAAAATTACTGTTTACGACATAGAGGTTAAGGAATCCCCAGAAGAAACAAGGTCTCACATGAAACAAATGGTAGCAGAAGGAGGAGGCGAATTTGAAACCGAGCACCGAACAAAAAACGGCGACATTAAAAATGTGTTAGTAACTACGAAAGCCTTTCAATCGGCAGGCAAAACATTCCTACATTGTATTTTCCATGATATTACTGAAATCAAAAAAGTGCAAAATGCCCTGATAGAAAGTGAGGAATTATCAAGAGCAATAGTTACAAACGCACCGATTGGAATAGCCACTTCAGACGCAAGTTGCCATTTTGTAAGTGCAAATGAGGCATTCTGCAGAATACTTGGATACGCAGAGGAAGAACTGCGGAAACTAACGTTCAAGAAAATCACTCATCCTGAAGACCTCCGTGAAAGCCTTCAAAAAATGGAGGAACTTCAAGCCGGACAGATACCCTCTTTTGTAATGGAAAAAAGGTACATCAAGAAAGATGGCACCACTATAGTTGGCAAAGTTATAACAAACGCAATTCGGAACCAAACGGGTCAACCTATTCTTTTCATTGTAGAACTTGAAGATATAACAAAGAGCAAACAACTCGAAGACGATTTACGGTCGAGCGAAGAGCGATTCCGCGCCATCAGCACCTCTGCTATGGACGCCATTATCTTGAGTGATGAAGAAGACAGAGTGATTTATTGGAATCCCGCTGCGGAGAAAACGTTCGGCTTCACAGAGAGGGAAGCAGTAGGTAGAAAGCTAGCAGAATTGGTTATTCCGCCGCATGCACATAATAAGCATGGAGAATTACTAAAAGAATTACTTAAGCAACCCATTTCGAAGAAGCATTTTGGGTACTTGGCACTAAGAAAAGATGGAAGCCTATTCCCCATAGACCTCGCTGTGGTATCCGTTGAGTTAAAAGATAAAAGCTGTCTCCTGTCAATTGTTAGGGATATCACGGAGTGGAAAGCCATGGAAGAAGCGCTCAGGCAAGAGCGAGATACGCTTGAAAGCATGGCTACAAACATAGATGCAGGTCTAACAATTATCAGCAAAGACTACCGCGTCTTATGGGCTAACCAACGGTTAAGAGAAGTTAGCGGCAGTAACAATATAGAAAACAGCTTCTGTTACTCTGCCTTCAACAAAGCTTCTTGCGGTGTCTGTCAAGATTGCGGGGTTAAAAAAATCTTTGAGAACGGCGCCGTTATCGATAGGCATGACTATCACGTCAAAAATGGCGATTATGAACGGTGGATTGAACTTATCGCCACCCCAGTCAAGGACAAAGATGGAAAAGTAGTTGCCGCATTAGAGCTTGCTGTAGACATAACCGAGAGGAAGCGACTACAGACCAAACTTGCTGAGTATTCCCAAAAGCTCGAGGAATTGGTGCAAAAAAGAACCGAGCAATTAAAGAAAACACAAGCAGAACTCGTAAAATCAGAGCGACTGGCAGCCATCGGTGAATTAGCAGGCATGGTTGGACACGACTTACGTAACCCCTTGACAGGAATCAAAAACTCAGCGTATTTCATGAAAAAGAAGGGCAATGAAATCTCACAAACCCAAGCTCAAGAAATGCTTGAAACTATCAATAAATGCGTAGACTACTCAAACAAAATTGTCAACGACCTTTTAGACTACTCAAAAGAAGTCCATTTGGAGTTACAAGAGGAATCCCTCAAAAAATTACTCACTGAGTCTCTCGGCCTTTTGGATATTTCTGAAAAAATCGAAATATTAAACCACCTTAATGATAAGCCTACCGTAAAGATTGATGCTGATAAAATAAAACGCGTCTTCATAAACCTAATCAAAAATGCAATCGATGCAATGCCAAATGGAGGTAAAATTATAATCGATAGCAATCAAGTCAATGGTAGCGTAGAGGTTTCTTTCTCAGATACGGGCGTTGGCATTGCTGAGGATGTTTTGCCGAAGCTTTTTTCGCCATTGTTTACGACGAAAGCGCAGGGTATGGGCTTTGGCTTAGCTATTTGCAAGCGCATTATCGAAGCGCATGGTGGAACGATAACAGTTAAAACTGTTAAGGGTAAAGGAACAACTTTTACGGTAACTTTTCTGATTGAACCTAAACTTGAAATTGGAGGTGAAAACACATGGATAAACATCCCCGAATCCTCGTTGTCGACGACGATGAAACAATAAGAACAACCATGAAAGCTATACTTGAAGACGAAGGATACCTTGTCGATTTAGCAGCCACTGCAAAAGAAGCAATCCAAAAAACACGAGAAAAAACCTACAACGTTGCACTANNTCGATGCAGAACGCTATAGGTGCACTAAACAAGAACGCTGATGCATACTTGCTTAAGCCTGTTGACGTTGAAAAGCTACTAAACACTGTGAAGGAACAATTGCAAGCTCAGGAGAATGAACGGAAGTTTAGTGAGCAAAAAGTCGCTGAATTCATAGAAACCCGAGTCAAAGAATTGTCCACTGGCCACATTTAAACAGCACTATCCCTCATTTTCTACTATTTTATGCTAATTTTTCAATAATCTTCCAGCCATAGGAAATTTCATGGCCTCCAAAAGAAACCAGCATGCGCCATTTTATCGAAAAGTAAAGTTTTATTGGAAAAACAAATTGATAACCTTCAGTGACTTTTGGTACTTAACCGAAAATTAAAAGTTTAAGACGGAAAATTAATATGTACGCTTGTGCAAGAGCATGGAAAGTGGTGAGTTAAAAATTGAGTTTTGGAAACCTGAAGGTTTTTAATGGGATTCAAGAAGCCCTTGTTTTAGCGTTGATGTTGGTGTCTGTTTTAGTGCTCTTCTATGTTGATATTGATTTTACATTCAAGATTGGTATTGCCGTGATAGTGTTTACTATAATTTTCTTGGCGACTTTGGCGGCTACTCTTCTGCGGCAACAAAGAGAAATCAAGCAAACACAAGCCTAATCCTGCGTTTTTTTCACTTTCACTTTACTCTCCCCTACTCTGTAACGTCGTTTTGTTGATACTTTAAAAAGGGTTAGGAAGCGTAATTAACTTCCATACCAAAGGGAGAGAAAAAAGCAAGATGCTTCAGAATTTAATAACCAAACCTGTAATGGCTCAACCACTGTTTTCTTTGAACATGCCAGGCGTAGATGAGCTTTTTCCAGGGTTTGCACCAGGCGACTTCGCCCTTCTCTATGGGTCGCCATCAGTTATTTCACTTACTTCTCTACTATGCGTAAGGGCACAGTTACCAGTCCAGCTTGGCGGCTTAGGAAGCAACGTTGTTTTTATCGACGGCGGAAACACTTTTAGGCTATACAACATCGCACGTTTAGCGCAGTTACATCAACTGAACCCAACAGAGACGCTTGAACACGTCTTTATTTCAAGAGCATTCACCGCATACCAGTTAACTTCTCTTATAATGGAAAAACTAGAAGAAACCATAAAAAAATACAACGCCAAACTCGTAGTTATCTCTGACATAGCTGGGTTCTTCTTAGACAACGATGTCCCGCAGGAAGAAGCACAAAGAATCTACAGTCAAATCGTCAGTTACCTTTCAAACTTTGCAAGAAAACACCAGATCATACTCATCGCAACTTACTTGCCCTACGAAAGCAGCAAAAGAAATAGTTTGCTTCAAGAAATGACGTTTGCAAGAGCAACCACCGTCTTATCCTTCATTAAAACAAAGTACATGCGAGAAGCATCTTTAGAGAAGCATCCGTCTTTTGTTTTAGGCACTGCCGAGCTTCCCTCCGAAAACCTGAAGTTAACCGATTTCATGGGTGCTGCGGGTAGGCAAAACGGTTTAATCCTATCGCAGGTCAGTTTAGGATGAGAGATGCTTGAAACGGTTCTGCAAAGGTTGCAAGAATTAGTGGCCTTTTTGTTTGTCAGCGGTCAGTAGAAAGTTTAACGAACGGTTTGTTATAGATAGAGCGGTCTTTTAATTTGGCGGTTTTAGGGCATATTTGGAGCCTAATAGAGGTTCATTGCAGAAACGATAGAGGGGATAGGCATTCACGAACATATTTGGAGCCTAATAGAAATACTATGCAGAAACCTATAGGGGGTAGGTCGCTAATGGTGTTTTCTGCAGTCATTAACATGGTTAAAAAACAGCGATAAAACATGTCAGAAGAATTAGAGCGACTGTTATAGGAGGATTCTTTTTATTATCCAGGCGTGAGTGGCGGTTTTCTCCATAAAAACGCTGATTTTGTTTTCGCCTACACACATGCAGAGCACCTTAACGCTTTTGCCCTCAACCAACACGCTCTCTATATCCGTCAGGTTGAATTGTTTTGCCATTTCACTGCTTGATTCAGAGATTTGGGAGGATAAGATGGCGTACTCGATTGTTTTGTCCTGTTCAGTTAAGTCTATTATGGCTGAGGTGTTGCTTCTTAGAATATAACCCATAACGCCTTTGAGTTTGCGTATTTCAGCTAAACTGGCAGCCAAGTTTGCGAACACAGAGGTATCGTCCCCGACTGAAATGACAGCTACTCCATCAGGGAGTTCTTGTGTGATTTTAACGGTTGTTTTTTTCCTCAACAATCATACCTCTGGTTATTCGATTACTGGTTTAACCATTACCAGCTTGCCTTTTTCAGTTTGCAAAGTTTGAAGGATTTTTTCTGGGATTTGGATTATGCCTTTGGCGTTGCATTTTGCTTCTTTTATCGCTTTAAACTTGCAGGTGGTCCTTTTACCATCTAAGGCTTCAATGTTTACCATTGTGATTTGTTTGCCGTCATAGAGGTCGCTCCATTTTGCTATGACTTCGCCGTCGATTCGCACGGTGTCAGCTGGGACAAGTAGGCCTCCGATTTTTTCTACCATGAACTGGTTGATTGGCGTTTTTGGCGGAAGCGGTTCAAAGGGGGCTTGGATTTCAGGGATGGATTGAATTGTTGGTTTTTCTTCAATCGGCAAAACAGTTTCAGTTTCTTGGTTCTGTTTCTCTTCAAGCTCATTGACGTGTGGCGGCTGGTTTTCTGAGACCTGAGGAGAAAATTGGTCAATAAGCCTGACAACTGTTGGAACCACAACATGCGTTAATGACTTAACGATTTCCTGGTTTGCTGCCCGCGAAGAAACCGTTGCCAAATAAAAGTTATTCATAGCGGTGATGTTTAGTTGGCTGTCGGCAGCTTGGATAGTTAGGCTTTCTATGCCGCCGATGGTTTCAGCTTGCTGAGCGATACTGCCGAAGTTTAGAATGAGTTTCTTGGTTTGGTCTTCGGTTGTGGCTTTTGTGTTGGCTATGGTTTGGCCGTTGTTTTTGAATATTAAGGCGTTTGTGGTTTCTGGGCTTAGTGTTTTGAATTCATCTATGATTGGTTGGAGCGCGTTAGAATAAGCCTCAGTCACCGTTTTGTTCTCCTTTCCTGATCCTGTTAGGACATTTTGAATAGGATGCGCTCTGGGATGCCTTCGTCTTCCAGCACAAGGTACTTGAGGCCTTCGGCGTCGCCGAGTTGGTCAAGCCATTTTAAGGCTTCACGAACCTTCTGCAAAACCAGCAGCCGTTCTTGGTTGCTGCGCACCACGGATTCTATGGCGGTTAACTCGTGGAACGGGTTAGCATCCAAAACAATGTTTAATGTTCCCACCGTGATTTCGCTCTGGCTCTCCGTTTGGGCTTTTTTTCCTGCCAGCTTCAAGACGACTTCACGAATTTTTTTTGATTTTTCCGCTAGGGTGCGGATTTCATCGAGTTTCCTTAGGTATTCGCCTAGGATGCTTTTGGTTTCGGATAGTTGCTTGTCCATGGCTTCTGCTATGGCTTGGGCGGATGTGTATTCTTTGATTTGTATTACCATGATTTTTGCTCCTTAATTTTTAAAAGAGAAAGAGGAAAGTTGGGTGGATGTTTGCTTCACCTTACCCCCGAATTTCTAATGTTCTAAAGGTTGGAATTTTATGGGTTGTACGTTGTTGCTGCTGAAACGACTGATGTACCTTTTGCTGTAATCAGTTTGATTGTATAGCTCGTTCCTGGACTTAGTGGGAAAGTAGTGGTAGAGTTAGCTACTGTGAATGTCATTGTTACTGAGCTACTTTTTGCGACTGGTTCGGCTGTGGCAGGAGCCATTGCTACACCATTAATAAACGCGTTAGTAATTGACGATTGTGTTCCACCTGCATTCTGAACCATTACTTGAATCTGAGTGGCATCTGGGATAGCAACGTTCGTAATTGATACTTGTTCAGCTGAACCCATTAATCCGATGGTCATTCCTCCCATCCATGCTGCGACGACAACGCTGACTGCGACGGTGACGGCGATGAGTATGATTGATGCGACTACGGGGCTTAGGGCTTTTGCGTTTTTCCTAAATTTTCTGTATGTGTTCATTTTGTTTTTTACTTCCTTTTGTAGGTTTGTAATACTTATCGGCAAAACGCACCTTTTAAATATTACGTCTTACTATACCCTACTATGCCCTGTTGAACACAACTACAAACGCAAGAATAAAAATTAAATAAAAGAAAAAGAACGGCTATGAATCTTCATGCCAATAACTAACTTTTGACATCAAGCTCGTCAAAAAAACCGAGAAGAAGCTTCGCTACTTTTTCCCCGAGTACAGTCTTAACATAGTACTTTTTGAGTGGGTCGATACGTTCACTCTTGGCTAAACCCAAGGATTCAATCTCAATCATCCTAGCTCTAAAGGTGCCATCGCTGAGTGTCAAGTTGTTCTCTCTCATGAAGTCTTTAGCATCCTTCCATTTACCGCGACCAACATGGAGCAGCAGCAAACAGTCGATAGCATGGTCTTTTTCAAGCATTGTTTTAACGGCAGCCAGCTTGGGCTCTGTGAGCACGCGCTTTATCTTCTCTTCTTCCACATTCTTCACCATTTTCAAGTCTCCTTTCATTGTTAATTATTGGAAAAGACGTCAAGGCATTTAAACTATATTACGAAATACGACACATATCTCCAGACGCCTATCTCCCGAATAAACCAATTACAATAACTTCTTAATAAACCTGCAACTGATCAAGCAAAAAACAAATCAAGCACCAACAAAACCCAACATAAAAATAGAATCGCATGCACAAAAAACCGCTAAATAGCTAAAATACCAAAAATAAGCAACTGTAAATGCACATTGGGAATTTGCGTCATCGAAAGGCTTAACAGAACCAAAAAACGTAATTTCCAATCACAGAAGGAAAAAGCGTTGGCTGCCAACATTGACTACGAAGTCCCCACATGGAACCAAATCTACGACATGCTGCTTAGCCAAGCCCAAAAAATCCAACGCCAAAACTACAAACCAGACGTAATCGTCGCAATCGCGCGGGGCGGCTTAGTACCCGCACGCATCCTAACCGACCTATTAGAAACTCCGCAACTTGCCACCATTCAGATAGAATTCTACACAGGCATCAATCAAACACGGCAGCAACCAACCTTAAAGCAAACCTTAGCCGCACAAATAACGGGCAAAAAAGCGTTACTGGTCGACGACATCGCAGACACAGGAGAAAGCTTAAAACTCGCTAAAACCCACCTCCAACAACAAGGAGCCCTCGAAATCAAAACAGCCACCCTATACCAAAAACCCCAATCCACAACAACCCCAGACTTCTACGAAAAACAAACAAGCCACTGGGTAGTCTTCCCCTGGGACACCAAAGAAACGCTTAGAAAAATAATCCAAAGACAACAGGGCAAACGCGCATTAAACCAGGAAGTTGCAAAACTCGTAAAAGCGGGCTTACCAAAACAACTAGCTGAAAAAATCCTAAAAGACATGCAGTAGGAGCCAAAAAATGCTACAGTACATAAAAGAGTACGGTAAATACGTGGAAATAACAGGCTACCAAGGCGTAGCATTCGATAAAGCAGAAGCGTTTTTGAAGGCTAACCGAAAACAAACCCGGCAAAACGTCGATATCCAATTCTTCGACGCCCAACTAATCGCCTCACAAGAGCATCTCTACTTTGCCGTCCTAAACGCCCTGCAAGCCTTCAAGAACAAAACAAACCTTTCAAAAAGCCCAGCCATGGAAACAATACTCTATGCTTCGGCGCAGCGTCAAATACAAAGAGCCATTGAGCGCTGCGGAATAAAACCGCAAACCAAGAGCATGGCACTGATAATAATCGGTGAAGACCCAAAGCAAATACAAAACGCGCTCCAAGCGGTAACCAAAAGCGTTGGCAGTGAACCAGACGAGAGCGTTCTTGAAATGGCAAAGAACAAGGAAGCAAAAATCAAGAAAGCCTTCGAAATCACCGACGAAGAACTAAAAACTTTGGAAAACGGTAATCAACAGAAGGCAATTGTCAACTTAGTTATCGAGCGTGTTGCCCTGCTATCGACTCAACTTTGAGTTAGAGCATTTTTTCCCTGACAACCGCCAAGATATCACTGGGCTTCAGCAACGACAAGCCCGTTAATGCGCCCAGAACTTCAATGAGCAAGATTTTGTCTGGATTTTCAAGGTTAGCTTTGCGCTTGATGTCTCCTGCCGCTGCCTCAATGAGGTCTTTTGTGTGGAGGGTGGTGAAGCGTTTTTCAACTGTAACTCTGAAACTTTCGTTCTCGCCTATTTTTGCTGCTAATTCTGCGGTTGCCCGCTTAATTTCTTCTAAATCCGTGGGCACAACCCGCTCGATGGGCAGGATTCTTAGGGCATAGCGGAACTCGTATGGCCGTTCTTTAAGGATGACGCGGAATTTTTCTATAACCTCACAGGGGTCGAGCGTGGTTTTGGCGACGATTAAACCTCGGATTTTAGTTTTGGCGGCTTGCGCTTCGGCGTCGCCTAACTCTTCCTTGAGCAGGTAGAGGATTTCGTTGGTCATTGGGCGTTCGTTTCCGCGGGAAGTGGTAGCTAAGAGGTTGAAGCCGTTAATCACAGTAGTTCACTCAGAGAGGGAAAGAATGTGGACTGGTTATTTTTGCTTTCGCCTTATTGGATGTTCGCTATTTTCCCATTTACAGAGGGGAGGGGTAGATGCTCTGAGCAGTCGACCCAAAAAACCAGGGACCCTAGCTGAATTATGCAACCGTCAAAACAGATAACATAAGTAGCGGCTTAATGCAAGGGTAAAAGTTTATATTTCCGTTGGGGTTTTTGCATATTTCCGAGTTAGAACAAGATTCTAGGTAAAGTAGGGAATGATAATATGGCGTATTTAACAACAACAAATTCAGGACAACCAGTCCTCATCCTTAAAGAAGGAACAACCCGAAGCAGAGGCAAAGAAGCCCAAAGAAACAACATCATGGCAGCGCGAGTAATAGGCGAAGTACTAAAAACCACTCTAGGCCCGCGAGGCATGGATAAAATGCTCATCGACAGCCTAGGAGATATCACAATCACAAACGACGGCGCAGCAATCCTCAAAGAAATCGACGTTGAACATCCAGCGGCAAAAATGATGGTTGAAATCGCAAAAACCCAAGACGACATGGTAGGCGACGGAACCACATCCGCAGTCGTTCTCGCAAGCGAATTACTCAGAAAAGCCGAAGAACTCCTTGACCAAAACATCCACCCAACAATTCTAGTAAGCGGCTACCGAAAAGCCTCAGTAAAAGCAATCGAAGTTATAGGCAAAATAGCCGTACCACTCGACATAAACGACCGCAAAACACTCCTCAAAGTCGCATTAACCTCAATGAGCAGCAAAGCAGTCGGTTCAGCAAGAGACCACCTAGCAGAAATCTCCATCGACGCCGTCAAACAAATCACAGAACAACGCGGAGACAAAACAATCGCAGACATAGACAACATCCAACTCATCAAGAAAACAGGCAAAAGCCTCCTTGAAACCCAACTAATCCAAGGCATAATCATCGACAAAGAAGTCGTCAGCCCAGGAATGCCAAAAATCAAGGAAAACGCAAAGATCGCACTCTTAGATTCAGCCTTAGAAATAGAAAAAACCGAAATCACCGCTGAAATCCGCATCAAAGACCCCAAACAGATGAAAGCCTTCCTCGACCAAGAAACCGACATGATGCAAGACATGGTTACAAAAATCAAAGCCTCAGGCGCAGACGTAATCTTCTGCCAAAAAGGCATCGACGACATGGTACAGCACTTCCTATCCAAAGAAGGCATAATGGCAGCAAGACGCGTAAAAGAATCAGACATGGAAAAACTCGCAAGAGCCACAGGCGGAAGAATAGTCAGCGACTTAGATGACCTCAAGAAAGCAGACCTCGGCGGCGCAGGTCATGTAGAAGAACGCAAAATCGGCGACGACAAAATGATATTTGTCGAAAAATGCAAAGACCCCCACTCAGTTGCAATCCTTATCCGTGCAGGACTCGAACGCATGGTTGACGAAGCAGAAAGAGCCATGATTGATTCACTCTCAGTCATCTCAGACGTCATAGAAAACAACAAAATCGTAGCAGGTGGCGGAGCAGTCGAAATCGAAATCGCAAAAGAACTACGCAAGTACGCAACCAAAGTCGGCGGAAGAGAACAACTCGCAGTAGAAGCATTCGCAGACGCAGTCGAAGTCATCCCACGCACACTCGCAGAGAACGCAGGCTTAGAACCAATCGACATACTCGTAGAGCTACGACAAGTACACGACAAAGAAACCGGCAAAAACATGGGTGTCAACGTGTTCACAGGCAAACTACAAGACAGCATCGCAAACGGCGTAATTGAACCAATCGTAGTCAAAGAACAAGCCATCAAATCCGCAGCCGAATCAGCAGCCATGATACTACGCATAGACGACGTCATCACATCTAAAGCACCAAAAGGCGGTCCAGGTGGCCCAGGCGGAATGCCGGGCGGCATGGGCGAAGAATAAATTTCCCCAATTTCCTTTTTCTTTTTAATTTTAATTGAATTTTAGCTTGCACAAAATAAGAGATAGCGGATTCCCTACCTATAACCACCCATTTGAACAAGATTTAACAAAAGTAATTACGCTCTTCGTTTTCTGAAAACGACAAACGATAATATTGCCATAACAGCCGCTGATGCTGGAACTCCAACTTCCACCGCCATAAAGCTGGTAGACTGCGACGGCACATCTACATTAAAATTTAACGTTCCAGAACGCCCCATGTTTCCAGCTTTATCATTAGCGTAAATGGTTAGGTTATGCGCTCCGTTTGCCAGCGATGTTAAGGTTGTGTTTCCAGCAAGCGTGACGTTCGCTTTTTCGTCTATGCTGTAGCCGATCCATTGAGCGGGTTTGGACAGCGTGAAGTTCAAGGGTACTTCGCTTGTCATGTATGTTTTGTTTTCAAGCGATAGAATATTAATGTCTACTGGGCGGTAGATATTAAAAGAGACGCAGTTAGAAAAACTGTCCTCGTAGCCCCCATAATATAGACCGTAATATACCCATCGACCCACAAACACGGTAATGATGTGTTGACCGTCTGGCAACCCGTTCAGCGTTGTGTTCCCAGAAATTGTAACATTCGCTTGATCGTCTAAACTATAGCTAAACCCATCGGTTCCCCATACGCCTTTGCCGTTACCGCCAGGGCCTCCTTCATAACCGACTGGCAGGTTAAATGTCCCATTGGTTGGAAGAACAAACACCAATGGAACGGTACTGCAATAATTTCCGTTGTTGGTTGGGCTAACTATCGAAATTGATGGTGGCGGTTGCAAAGGTAGCAGCAGAGATGACGCGTCAACAGCTTGGTTTCCCAGAAACAGCAAAATTAAGATAGGCAAGAGGAGAGCTATCAATAGAAAGATTCCCTTTCTCATTATTTACACCTTGCAGTCAATAACATGGGCTTGTAACTTTTAGTTCTACTCTTGGAACAGAATGTTCCAAAGCTGGAACACTAACAAACGCATAGTCAGGTGTTAATGTTTTGTGGCTTTCTTTTGAAACGGAGTGCCTGAACTAGAAAAATCGAAGCAGTAACAATCGTCAGCACCATTAAAAGCCAGAATGATTCTTCAATCCCGGCTCCAACAATTAAGTGAGGAATCAAAACAGCAAGCTCAGTAATTAAAATCCCTATGAAGATAAATCCGAAGATGGCGAAGCTTGGCATGAGCGTTTTTCCAACCCAAACATACCCCTTCAATCCTACTTTTTCTTTAACAACATAGTTGCCGTAGTTGTCTTTGACTACCAAGCCTAAATCTACAAGTTTCTGAAGGTTTCGGTAGGCGACGCTTGGGCTACTGAGGTTGGCTCCACGCATTACGTCTCTGGGTCCAATAGGCTTACCAACCTTAACAAGATACACGTAGGTTTGGAACGTTGTTGCATTAAGCGCTTCCTCGGTCTCCAAGCTAACATGCACCCTTCAACCAATTAGCACGATCTACCTTAAAAAACAAAGCCATAAAAACCCAAGAACCCCCTCTTTTTCATATCATCAAAAAATTTTAGTTCCAGCTATTTTCTGGTTTTTTTTATTAAGTAAGCAAAGGCTTGTTTATTAAAAATAGTTTTATACGCGAGCGCCCTAAGTTGGGCGTGCTTCATACGTGTCATTGGTAGAGTCAGTTGCAATAGTGCTTGGCTTGGTTGCATCCAAACCGAAAAACATTCAAAAATAATAAAATCTTGATAAGTGACGCTAAAACACCCTATTTTTGCTGATTAGGCTTTAGGCTACAAAACCTATTTATTTCTAAGAGAGAACCATCTTGGCGAAGCTCCGGTAGTATAGTCCGGTCAAGTATGCCGGCCTCTCGAGTCGGCGACCCGGGTCCAAATCCCGGCCGGAGCACCATTTTCACTTGGTTAGTTCTATCTTGAAGTTGTTTCTTACTGATTTTATTGATGTAAAGTGATTGTCTTTAGTGCAGAGAACTAGGTTTCTTCTAATGCACATGGCAACTATCAATATGTCGACCGCTGGAAGTGGTTTGCCTTTTTGGAGAAGTGCTAAGGAAATTTCTAAGCTTTCTTGGTAGTCTTCAAGGTTTGGGTAAATCACAGTTAATTGCTCGAATTCCAATGCTTTTGGAAACTCTACCAAGTTGAATATTGGAGTAAAGCCGTTTAAGTCGAGCTTGCTCTTTTTGAAAGGTCTATGAGCTCGTTTGTGTCGTAGACAATCTCTTCCATTCCAGCTTTCTGGTTTCTTCATAATATTCAATGGCTTTTTTTAAGTCAATATTTGAGATGTCAACGCCTGAATCTTTCAGTTTTTTGGTTAATCTTTTCATTGGAACCATAACGCCTTCAGCTATTCTAATCGGTCTATGTAGCTTGCTAGGGCTTTGCGGGCAACTTCACTCCATTTGACTTCCGAGTGCCGCTCCATCTTCTCGTATAATTCTTCAGGGATTGAGATAGTAATCTTTGCCATCACATAATTATTAGAGCATTAAAGACAATTAAAGATATGCAATCGTTGTATCCAATAAAAAAGAAGTTATTATTTGGATGTGAGTGTTGAGCACAATTCTTCTACTGTGCGGTTAAGCGTTAGTTCTGCCATGTTTCGGCTGTAATCCATTATGCGCCTCGAACTCTCAAAGATTAACCGTAGCACTGCGGCGATGTTTGGGTCAAGTTTCTTGCTGGACATAAGCATGATTAGTTCGTTTTCGAGTGGAACGAGTGCTTCGCGTTTGGAAATTAATTTTTCAGCATCCTTGTAATCCCGTTTGAACAATGCTTTGATGGAGTCATTGTAGAGTTGATGCGCTTGTGAACTGAAAAAGACCAGTTGATTGTATATCTCCTCGTCTATGGGGTCTTTTATGAAGAGCGTTTCGTCGTCGATTAGTTTTTGGAGCGCGCCCAGGTTGTTTATGATATCCATGGCGTTTTGCGCTATGCTTTCTATGTCGTTTACAGCTATGCGGTAGAGGAGAAATTCTTTGGGTGTTCTAAAACCGAGTTCACGGTAGAGATTTCGTTCTATGCCATGTTTTAACTGGCGAACAATGTATAGTCCGAGGCGGTTTACGTCGTTGTGAGCAATTATGACACTGTCAAACAGGGTAGTGCTTCGGTCTTTTAGGGCGGCGATGGCGTCTCTGTTAGCTGCGAGAGCAACGATTGCCATTCTTCGGACGGCTTTTTCAATCGGGAATTCCGAATGCTTGATAAGGATCTGGAATGTGATTTCGTCTTGCGTCTCATCGATTATTTCTGAGCCCAAAAAGTGGTCTCGGGCTTGATTTTTTATTTCGTTTTTGTTTTTGGTGGCGTCTTGGGTGTTTTTGAAGTGGACTCGTATGATGTCGGCGCCTATGGCGTATAATGCACGGATCATGCGCAGGGTAGATTGGGGGGGTTCTTTGGGGTCGATGTTTATGAAGTATTCTTTGGGTTTGGAAGTGTCATCTCTGCCTTCTTTTTCCATTATTATTCTTGGAACCAGCTTTAGCGTGGAGTCGGGTTGGATGTTGAAGGCGATTTCGCTGCCTCGTTTTAGGCCTATGTCTTCTACCCATTCTTTGGGTAGGGAGATAATGTAGGAGCCTCTTCCGGTGCATTGGACTCTTCTATAGCCAAGGTCTTTTTCTGCCAAAGCATTCACCTGGTAAATGTTTCATGTACATTACATATTTCCTTAAGTTACATATAAATGATTTTCAACAAAGTTATATAGAATACATGCTATTTGGTGGGCTAGCGCCTAAAAAGATGGGGATAAAATGCCGCTAAACACCTGTAAAATAGTAATCAGAAACGATAATCAAGCGACGACAAGTAAGGGCGTTTTATGCACAAATGACGTTGAACTTCATGTTCGCATGCTCACTTGTCCACGCTAAATGGAAAATATTAAAAGAGGTTAATTGAATGAAAAAAATAATCGCTAAACAAGAAGCCTGCATGGGCTGCGGACTATGCGAAGTCTACTGCACCGTGCAGCATTCCAAATCAAAAGACATAGTCAAAGCCTACAACAGCGAACACCCCAAACCCATAAGCAGAATCAGACGCGAAGTAAACAAGCCCGTCTCTTTTGCCATCCAATGCCGCCACTGCCAAGACGCACCATGCGTTACCGCTTGCCTATCTGGCGCCATGCAAAAAAACGAGAAAACAGGCGAAGTCACCCACGACAAGGACAAGTGCATGGGCTGCTGGACCTGCGTCATGGTTTGTCCATACGGCGCCTTAATTATGGATAAGGAAGGCAAAGTGGTCGCCAAATGTGACCTCTGCCAAGGACTCGAAGAGCCAGCGTGCGTTGCCAACTGTCCCAACCAAGCGTTGGTATTCAAAGAGGTGAAAGCCTAAATGGCAAAGTACGTGATTGTTGGCGCTTCAGCAGCAAGCATAGGCGCAGTTGAAGCTATAAGAAAAGTAGACCCAGTCGGCGCAATTATGGTAATCAGTGAAGAAACATGCGCACAATATAGTCGCCCAATGATTAGTGACTTAGTTAGCGGCAAAGCAGATATCCAAAAAATGAAGTGCCGAACCGACGAGTTCTGGAAGGAAAACAACGCAGTAGCACGTTTAGGCAAGAAAGTTGTAAGCCTAAACCTAACCGATAAAACCGTCAGCTTAGAAGATGGAGAAAAAGTAGTTTACGAGAAGCTTTTGCTTGCCACGGGCGGCAAACCCTTCGTTCCCAAGATGGAAGGCCAAGACAAAGACGGCGTATTCACCTTCACAAACATCTCTGATGCCCAGCATTTAGCCGCAAAGATTGACAGTATACATGCCAAGAGCGCGGTAGTTATCGGCGCAGGTTTAATCGGCATAAGCGTTACTGAAGCACTCGTTAAGCGGGGCTTAAAAGTCACGGTCGTGGAGCTTCAAGAGAAAATCCTAAGTTTACTCTTAGATGGCAAAGCATCAGACATCGTTGAAGACGTCATCAGAAAGGCAGGCGTTAACTTCGCAACAGGTCAATCAGTGCAAAAAATCCTTGGAAAACCTGAAAACGACGGCGCAGTTGGCGGAGTAATCTTAACCAAAGGCGACCAAGTGCCATGCGACCTTGTCATCGTAGCCATCGGCGTGATTCCAAGAACCGAACTAGTCGCGGGAACCGCTGTGAAAATAAACAGAGGCATAGTGGTGGATAATTTCATGCAGACCAACGTGCCTGACGTTTACGCCAGCGGCGACGTTGCTGAAGCTTTCGACTTCATACTCAACCAGAACCGGCTCTTGCCGCTTTGGCCTTTGGCGGTTTTGGAAGGCAGAATTGCAGGCTATAACATGGCAGGCACAAAAACCAGCTATGAAGGTGGCACCAACATGAGCAGCCTAAAGTACTTTGGCATACCCATCGTCTCCATCGGCTTAGCCAACCCCAAGGAAGATCCAACGCTGGAAGTGCTCGTTAAACAAGACGCCGAACATAACGTGTACAAGAAGTTGGTTCTCAAAAACAACGTTATCGTAGGCATGACACTGGTGAACTGCATTGAACGGGCAGGCGTCCTGTTCTACCTCATGAAAAATGCCATTAACGTTAAGAAAATCAAGCAGCAGTTGCTCTCAGACGATTTTGGCTTAGCCACTTTGCCTGTGAGCCTGCAACGGAAAATGTGTGTGGTGCAATAAGATGAACGAGCAAGATAGAAACATAATCAACCCGTTCGGGGACGACAAGGATTTCGCAGCCTGCGCCATCTTCGGCATGATGAACACTGAAGGTAAACGTTTCGGCTCAAAAGACCCAGTGCGCGCCATGGCAAACATGCATGACCGCGGCAACGGGTTAGGCGGTGGCTTTGCAGTTTACGGCATCTACCCAGACTTCAAAGACTACTACGCATTCCACGTAATGTATCTAAGCAGGGACGCGAAAGAAAAAACCGACCGCATACTCGCCTCAAGATTCGACATCATCTACGATGAAGAAATGCAGACCAGACCAGCCAACGTACGCGACCCACCGGTAGTTTGGCGGTACTTTGTGCAACCCAAGAAAAACAGACCCAAAGAACAGCTAGAAGAAGACTACATCATAGAAGCCATCATGCGCATCAACACAGAAACAGGCAAAGCGTTTGTCTTCTCAAGCGGCAAAGACATGGGCGTCTTCAAAGGCGTAGGTTTCCCAGAAGACGTTGCAGAGTTCTTCTGTTTAGAGGATTACCAAGGATACCTTTGGTCATGCCACAGCCGATTTCCCACAAATACGCCGGGCTGGTGGGGCGGAGCACACCCATTCAGCATCCTTGACTGGACAGTAGTACATAACGGTGAACTCTCATCTTACGGCATTAACCGCAGATACTTGGAGATGTACGGTTACAAATGCACCATGCAGACGGATACTGAAGTGTTAGCTTACGCTGTGGATTTGCTTATGCGAAGACAACAGTTACCAATTGAGCTGGTTGCTCAAGTGCTGGCTGCACCGTTGTGGAGTGAAATAGACCGCATGGAACCCAAACAGGCAAATCTGCTACGGACCCTGCGCCAAACATACGGCAGCCTACTAATGAATGGGCCGTTTAGCATAGTCATTGCTCATCATGGTGAAATGATAGGGTTAACCGACAGAATCAAACTGCGTCCACTCGTCGCTGGCACAAACGGCGACTACCTGTACTTGTCCTCTGAGGAATCAGCCATGCGGCTGGTTTCTCCTAATCTGGATAAGTTCTGGTGTCCAAGAGGCGGCGAACCCGTGGTTGGCAGACTAAAAACCAGCAAGAAAGCTGGAGGCTTAACGTAATGAAAACCTACCTAATACCTGAATACCTGGTTGAACGAGACGAGAAGCGCTGCATACGCTGCAAAGTATGCGTTAACCAATGCACCTACGATACGCACTTCTATGATGAAGAAACCGACGCTGTCTGCAGTAAGGAAGAGAACTGCGTTAACTGCCAAAGATGCGTAACTTTCTGCCCAACCCACGCAATAACCATAAGAAAGAACCCGAACGCTAGCAGAGACAACGCCAACTGGACATTGGAAGCAATCCGAGACGTGAAAAAGCAAGCTGAAACTGGAGGCGTAATCTTGACAGGTATGGGCTGCGATAAACCATACTTCACTTACTGGGATAGGCTCCTGTTAAACGCGAGCCAAGTCACCAACCCTTCAATCGACCCACTAAGGGAACCAATGGAAATCAGAACGTATCTTGGCGCAAAACCAGACCACTTAGACTTCGGCGTGGAAAACGGCGAAACAGTGCTAAAGACCCAGCTTACTCCTCAGCTTTGCTTGGACACGCCGATAATGTTCTCCGCCATGTCCTATGGCGCCGTCAGCTTAAACGTGCATGAATCCTTAGCACGTGCAGCCACGGAATGCGGCACTTACTTTAACACTGGCGAAGGCGGCTTAGACAAAAGCCTCTACAAATACGGCGCCCACGCAATTGTCCAAGTTGCTTCAGGACGCTTCGGCGTACACCCAGACTACTTAAACGCTGGCGCAGCAGTCGAAATCAAAATCGGTCAAGGCGCAAAACCAGGCATCGGCGGTCACCTTCCAGGCGAAAAAGTAACCGAGCACGTTGCCAAGACACGTATGATTCCGCAAGGCTCCGACGCGCTTTCACCTGCACCCCAACACGACATCTACTCAATCGAGGACTTACGCCAGTTAATCTACGCCCTTAAAGAAGCAACAAACTACACCAAACCCATCTCCGTCAAGATAGCGGCTGTTCACAATGCAGCGGCAATCGCAAGCGGTATGGTGCGGGCTGGAGCAGACATAATCGCCCTAGACGGCGTGCGAGGCGCAACTGGCGCAGCACCCAAAGTCATCCGAGACAACGTAGGCATACCCATCGAGTTAGCCCTCGCACAAGTAGACCAACGACTCCGCGAAGAAGGCATACGCAACAACGCTTCAGTTATTGCGGCTGGCGGCATAAGAAGTTCAGCAGACGTCATAAAAGCCATTGCATTAGGCGCTGATGCAGTATACATCGGCACTGCTGCCTTGATTGCTATGGGCTGCACGGTTTGCCAACGCTGCTACACAGGCAAGTGTCCATGGGGCATCGCTACGAGTGACCCGTGGATTAGCAAACGCATCAACCCCGACATCGCATCCAAACGGCTCGTGAATTTGCTACAGAGCTGGAGCTTAGAGATTAAGGACATGATGGGCGGCATGGGCATAAACGCCATCGAAAGCTTACGCGGCAACCGCTTGGCACTACGGGGAGTGGGTATGACGAAGACTGAGCTCAAGATACTGGGCGTTAAAATGGCAGGAGCGTAAAAGCATGCTGCAACAAAAAAGTAAACCCTTAGAAATCGACGCAAAATACCAAACCCGCGTAAAAACCGAAGACAAAGTGGTCAAAATCAACGCTGAAGGACTCCACTTCAAAGAACTAAACGGCATCCTAAGACAGGTAATCACCACCGACGTTGAACGCATCGAGTTGCACAATGTTTGCGGACAAAGATACCTCGGAACAGACCTAGACACCACCATCCAAATCGACATTTATGGAACGCCCGGCAACGACCTTGGCGCTTTCATGAGCGGACCAAAACTCGTAATTCACGGCAACGCACAGGACGCAAGCGGCAACACCATGAACGAAGGACAAATAATTATCCACGGCCATGCTGGGGACTTAACGGGGCACTCGATGCGGGGCGGAAAAATCTTCGTCAAAGACTACGTCGGCTACCGAGTCGGCATCCACATGAAAGAGTACCAGCGCAAAGTTCCAACAATTGTCATCGGGGAAACGGCAGGCGACTTCCTTGCAGAGTACATGGCAGGCGGAGTAATCCTCATTTTGGGCTTGAACCTTAAAGAGGGCGAAAAATGCGTAGCGCGCTTTGTGGGCACAGGAATGCACGGCGGAGTCATCTACGAACGCGGCGAAATACTTGAACCCGAAAACGGCACCAAAACCTTGCCGGTGGGCAAACGCGACATGCGGGTAATCGAAGGCTTAGTCAAAGAATACTGCAGCCACTTCGGCGCCGACCACAAAACAATCCTATCTGGCAAATTCAAGAAGATACTGCCGCTCTCAAAGCGACCCTACGAAAAACTATACTCCCACTAAACCCTTTCTTTTATTTTAAAGTCTTATTTTCAACATGCTAATGCTTGAAAAAACAGCCAATACCAACCTACCCCTCTTAGGGATTTTTGGATAAGCCTGCTGCTCTCAACGACCCCCACTCCCCTTATTTAAAGGGCTAAACTTTGTTTTTCTCTTTATGTGAGTGTGGAGGTTTTACGGCTGCCACAAGACCGCAAAAGAATCGGTCTTCGTTTCGTTTCTGCAACGTTTTTCTTCGCCTGTTTCGGTGTGGGATATGCGTTTTTCTCCACACGCCCTACATGGCTCTATGTTGGAGGGGTTTAGCTGTGGATGTGGAGGCACATATCATTTGGTTTTATCTCCACAAGTTACCGAACAGCACAACACAATCAGCTTCTAACGCAGCCAACATATTGACTAAACAAAATCTAGGGGTACACTTTGCCGTGGGAAAAGTTCTAATGGTTTAAGTTAGCGGTTTTTTCGATGCCTTCTAAAAAACAGAAAATAAAGAGATAAGGGTTATAATCTTAAATATACAAAAAGGTTAACGATAGCAAATGCAAAAAAGCGCTCTATTGGTAATATCGGGAGCTATGATGATTTTATGCTCCATAGTTGCTGGTTTTTTTGGGGTTCTATTCTATGGTTATTACCAGAGTCAACTTCACTATTATTATGGTGGACAGGGCTATCTTGAGCCTTTTTATAGTTTGATAGTCAACGTTTGTGCCTCTTTTTTTGCTTTACCGGCAGGGATACTTTTACTAATGAAAAAATATACCGCTATAGCAATTGCTCTTACGGTTCTTGTGTTAGTATCAGGACTGGCTCTATCTGTTATTCTAGCATTTATCGGCATATATGTATGGACAACGGGTGTCATAAGTGGTCTTTTAGGTACATGGCACATAATTGTACTTTCAGCTATAGCCTTAGTTTTAGCATTCTTAGGGCAAAGAAATACAACCAAACAACAGTCAAATCGATAGCCCTTTTAATCAAGGTTTCTTGACTAACCAATAGAGGGTAGGGTATACACTACCGTGGGAAAAGGTCATTGCTTCAAGTTACTGGTTTTTCGATGACTAGATAAACACTAACGATAAAACTAATTATCAATAGAACGAAATTGGAAAAATTAAAAAAGGAAAGTTTAGTAGAAGTTGCGGGCTTCTTTGCGTTTCTCGGCTTCTTCGTAGAACCGCAGGACTTCATCGATGATTTCCACGTTAGAGAGCAACATGCGTCTGCAGCAGTACCGTTTCAAGCCTAAACTGTCTAGGACGTCGCTGGCGTTCTCGCCTGTCTTTATGCGCCTTGTGAATTCGTCCCATCGGTCGCCGACAAGTTTGCCGCATGTGAAGCATCTTACGGGGATAATCATTTTGTTTTATTCTCCTATCTGTAACTTTTCTGTTCTTTAGACCGTGCGCCTGCTCCGCCGACTTTCTTGGTTTCTTTAGTTCTGCTGTCTCCAGCAATCATTGTGCGGTCGTATTCGTTGAAGACGGTGCGTAGATGAGTGCTCTTAGTCCATTTGAGAAGCGCATTGGATATTGCCATGCGTGCTGCTTCTGCCTGTCCCATGTAGCCTCCGCCGCTGGTTTTAACGTCCATGTCAAGTTGCTGCCAGACGTCTGCGCCTGCTTGCAGGAGGGGCTCCATGATTTTTGCTTTCGCAATGTCAGGTTCGTAAATTTCAATTGGAGTCAGGTTTATTCGCACTCTGCCAACGCCCTGTTTGACTACGGCGCGGGCAACTGCGGTTTTTCGCTTTCCACTAACAACTAGTACTTTCTTTGCGGGCATAATTATTCCATCCTATTGAACCATCCGATTTCCTTCGCCAGCTCACCAAGGGTAAAGTGTGGCCCTTTTAGGTTGCTTGATTGGGCTTCTTCGAATGTTATCATCTTTTGGTCTTTAAACTCAAGTGGCACGCCCATAAATACCTTCAGCCGTTTGTAGGCGCTTTTGCCTTTAGGCAACTTGAACGGAACCATACCGCGTACGGTCTTGCGTAGGAAACGGTCGGGTCTACGGTAATGGAAGGGTCCGCGCATTGGAGCGCCAACTTCGAGGAATTTGTGTGCTTCTAACACTTTGCTCTTCTTTTTGCCTGAGAACACGGCTTTCTCAGCGTTCAATATGATTACTTCTTCACCGTTTAGCAATCGTTTGGCAACTTTGCTGCACATTCGGCCAACGATTAAGCCTTCAGCGTTCACGAAAGTTATTGGGGATTGTATTGTTTGCATTTTTCTCACCGAATAATTTTTACGTTTGAGCCTTTGGGGTTTTTCTCCAACAGCTCCGGAATCGTGATGTATTTTGCTTTGACCGCTTCAAGCTTTGCCTTTGCTTTATCTGAGATGTCGAATGCCGCTACGGTTACGGCGTGGTCTATGCTGCCTGAAGCTAAGAGTTTGCCTGGAACAACCACAACGTCGGCTTTTTTTGTGTGCCTGTTTATTTTGCTCAAGTTAACGGCGACACGTTGGCTGCGTGACTTGGCTAAGTGGTCAGCGACGTCTAGCCAGATGGGTGCTTGTTTTTCTCGGCTTTCTTTCTTTAGAAGATAAATAAGATCGATTAATTGTGGGTTTGTAGTTTTGGTTTCTCTCATTGTGGTCCAGCCTTTATTTGTTCTTCAAACTCGTTTAGTTGTTTGCCTAACAGTTTAGTCGCTTCTCTGAGTACTCGTTCTGGAGGAAGCGCACCTGTAGACTCAATGTTCATTACGAAAGCGTCCTTCGCCCATTCAACCTTCAACGGTGAGGGTTTTTGCGGGCAAGCATCAACGCAGTCCATGCAAAGGTTACATGCCAAAAGGTCGCGGACATCGACTTTCTCGTCTTTTATGGCGAGAACTTTCTTGGGGCACATGTCAACGCATTTTGAGCAATCGTCACATTTCTCGGTCGGAGGGGTGATTTTTGGGTAGTATTTGTATGCGCACATGGAAACAGGCTGCCACTTTGCATGGGTTTTGCCAATTCCAAGCCTTGCGTAGGCTTCAAGCTTTAGTTTCTGGTTTTTTGCCAGTTTAACTATTGGGATTTTGTCTGACACCGGGACGATTTCGGGGTTTTCAGAAATAACTTCTCCTGAATAAACAGTTCTTGTTCCTTCCTTTGCTTCAGCGTCAAGTGTTAGTGTTACTCGGCATTGGGGACAGCCGAATTCGCTTTTGCATTCGCATTCTTCAGGAGTGCTGTAGGCGTCTAAATCAGTCTTCAACGGAGTAAGACCCAGTCTATGGGCAATAATTTCATCTTGTAGAATTGAAGAGTTTTCTATCATGACAACTTCTTCGATTGCCATGCAGGGAACCTCAGCAAGTGCTAGGCGTCGCAGAGCATTCATTAAGGGCACGTCCGCATCTCTGACGGCTATGCGGAGGTTGATATCGTTTTTTTCAAGGACTTCNNAAATATCAGTGCATTATTTCAATTTTTCTGTCAATAAAGAAGGGAAATTGCAGATTAGACTCTTCTGCCTCTTCTGCCACCGGGCCTTCTTGTACCATCGTGGGGAATTGGTGTGACTTCTTCGATGCGTTCAATGCGGAAACCAAATCTAGCTAATGCTCGGATGGCTGCTTGGGCGCCTGGTCCAGGTGTTCTGGGTCCTGCGCCACCTGGGGCTCGGACTTTGATGTGGATGGCGGTTATTCCTTTATCTCTTGCTATTTCGGCTGCGGCTGTTGATGCACGCATGGCTGCGTATGGTGAAGATTCCATGCGGTCGGCTTTGACGAACATTCCGCCGGTGGTGCGAGCGATTGTTTCTGCGCCTGAAATGTCAGTGATGTGGATTAGCGTATTGTTGTAGGAGCTGAATATGTGGACGATTGCCCACTTCTCGTTCCGCTTGTTGTTGGGAGCGCTCAGAATCTGCCGCCTCCGCGTCCGCCTCTGCGGCCTCTGCTTGGTGGTCTAGCTTCTACTTGTTTAGCGACAACTGTTAATCCTACGCGTAATGCGTGTTCTTGGTTTGCTACTGCGCTTTCAGGTGAATAGATTATTTTTGTTTCAGCCTCTTTTGGCACTATATAGCCTGGGATGGTTACTCTGCGGCCGTCGATGGTTACGTGTCCGTGCGTGATTAGTTGGCGTGACTGGAACACCGTTCTTGCTAAGCCTTTGCGGAAAACGATTGTTTGCAGTCTGCGTTCCAATATGTCTTCAATGGTTAAGTCTAACACGTTATCCAACACCGCAGTCTCCTGCAGAATACCCTTCTTCTTGAGCTGTGCGAGCAGTTCATTTTCCATTTTTGCTCGTTCTTCAGGCGTTTTGCTGATGAGTGAACGGGCGATGCTTCTGTTCTTGGACAGAATGGTTTTGTGGCGCCAGAGTTCATGCTTGTTTCTTAAGCCAAATTGCCCCAAGAGTTTAAGCTCTTCTTGAAGAATATCTTTGCGCCATCGGAAACGTGGAGTATCAAATTTCTTACGCTGTTTCTTCGGATCTCCCATGTTTATTTGCCTCCTTCTGTGGGCGCTCCACCTGGCTTTTGCATTAGGGTCTTCTTCTTGACTCCTAAGGCTTTGCCTGCTCTTCCAGTGGTTTTTGTTCTTTGGCCACGTACTTTCAAGCTGTAAGCATGGCGGTATCCACGCCAAGACCTGATTTCTTTGGCTTGATCAATGTCAGTTTTAATTTTTAATGCAAGCTCAGAGCTCAAAAGGTGAGCGTCTTTTCCGGATTCTGTGTCTTTTCGACGGTTGAACATCCAGCTTGGAATGCCGTATTTTGCTGGGTCCCGGATAACATCCTCTATTTTTGAGATGTCTGACTCTGTTATGAAGCCCACGCGCAGGTCAGGGTTTACTCCTGCCTTTTTGATGATTGCGTTTGAGAGAGCTGAGCTTACTCCTTTGACTTGCGCTACGGCGTAAGAAGTCTTTAAGGTACCTTGAACGTCTGTACCCATTATACGAAGTATATAGCGATATTCCTGTGACGACATGCTAAGTTTTCATCCGTTTTTTAACTTTAAAGCATATACGAAATATGGCGGTATTTATTTAAACCTTCCTTTCCAAAAAGCACCATCAACCGTTAATGTAAAACTCTGATTATTGTAATCTTTGTTTGAACATTATCATTCGCAGCGAAACCTAAATACCATTCAACATACAGTAAAACCGCAGAAATCCAATGGACTTCATAATGATTATTGGCTTAATCGCCGCTGCATTAACTACAGGTGCCCTGTTTCCACAGTTAATCAAGGTTTGGAAAACAAAATCAACCAAAGACATCTCTACTGGAATGTTCGCGCTAACTTCTGCGGGAGTGTTCGTATGGTTTATTTATGGAATGTACGTTAATAATTTTCCAATTATTATCGCAAATTCATTGGCTTTCGTTCAAGCCATCGTTATTCTAGTTTTCAAAATAAAATACAAATAATTATTCCGCTTAAGAAAACGCTCTTTATCTCGTTCGCCATGCTACTTTCTTAGGTGGCGGTCTCTGATTGGTGTGGCTTTTAACATGCTAATTGTTAGAAAAATCGTCAATACCGACCTCCCCCTCTTAGCGATTGCAGATGCAACTCCATTGACCTATACTCAAATGTTACCCGCTTTCCCAAGTCCAAACAAAGGTTGAAGTATTCATCTTTTAAAATGCTATCTAAGATATGGTCACATGAAAAGTAGCGTAACCCAACGATGTCGTGTCATTTGTTACCTGAGGAAAATCAACCATGACGTTGCCATCTAAACGAACTTGGATTTCATGCCAAGTGAATCTTGAAACTTCAACAACGAAATCCGATTTGTTGTTTGGGATGTTATAGATGCTTATTACAGCTTCCCATTCTCCATCAGCACCCTGACCAGACCAAAAACATAGATATTCCATTGATTTTTGATAGTAGTCACCGCTTGAACTGTTACGCATGGAAATCCATTGGAGTGTACGGTTGCCAGTAAAGTCAGGGTCAGAATTATAGACGGATAAGCGGTCTTTTATGCCGAGCCAAGTTTGTAGTTCCCAGGGAGTAAATTGCACAGGGGAAGCGCCAGGATTAATTGAGTCATTAGTTGGGGCAGATGCTTTTTTGAAGTTTGGGATTAAGCCCAAGTTTTGAGCTATAAGAGCAACGAAGAGAACAACAAAGACGCCACCTACTAGACCAAAGAGCAAGGTTTTCCGCGTGACCTATAACCACCGTTGAATTAAATTCTTGATTGTATTTATAACGTTTGTAGTGAGGTCGCTGCCTACCCCTCTATAGTTTCTGCATTCTATTTCTAATAGGCTCCAAATATGCCCCAAAACGATCAAGTGCTTGAGGAAATTAAGCGTCTTCAACTACATGCATAACGTTGATTGTGGAGTTTATCCATCTCAAATAAGCGTTCAATGTTGCTCGCAGGGCAACCGTGTCCTCTGCCTCAACCGTCAACAGGAGGGTTAAGCCGTTTTTTTCCAGTTTAACGTTGGCTCGTCGAGTTACTTGCGCGTTGGTTTCTGGCGTTAAAGCGCTAAGGAGCGTGGAGAGTTGTTTTTGTGAAGTGAATTTTAAGCGTACAGTAGCCTTTGCACCAATTGCCATTCAGCATTCCCAATGGTAAGACAAGGTTTCCAAAGTAATAAACAAAAACTAAAAATAAAAACAAAAATTAAAAGAAAAGAAAGGTTTACTCAGTTGTTTCTTCTTCAGTTGCCGACTCAACAGCCGCCACAGCTTTCGCCGTTTCTTCAACTGGCGCACCTTTAGCTGCACGCTTGGCCACAACACCCAACTTAGTTACTGGCGTGTATGCTCCGCCTGCAAAAGTGTACTCGCATTTTTTGCATTTCCAGATACCGACGCTTTCACGTTTTACGCGGTTAAAGCCACATTGTGGGCATCTGTGTGGCTTCTTAAGTTCAATCATTACTTTCATGTAGCGTTTTCTAACTGTGGAACCGTAACGTACCCCTAAACCTCGTGTTGGACCAACTTTCTTCATTTTAGGCAACTTTTTCACCAATCAAGTTTCTTGCGCAGTTCTACTGCTTTGTCCAGAGCAATCTTTGATGCTTCTAAAATCTGTTGCGGTGTGAAATAGCCTGAGCCGCCTTTCTGAATGGCGCAAATGGTTCCGTCTTCTTTGGTAGCGAATGTGATGCGTGAGTCCATGACTTGTTCTTCTTCCAGCCAAGGATCAACAATCAAGTGATTGTTAATTTTGCCAGTGGTGACTGTTATGGGGTGACTCTTTACGGGCAGTGGAGTGTAGCCTTGCTTGATTTTTAGTTCGCCGTCTTTGATTTCGTAGTTGGGCATTTTAGTGTTCATTAGTGCAGCCATAGCAGCCAACGCGGAAGCATCAATCAAGTTTCCATCATGATTCAGCACGTAAACGTCAACAAAGACCACGAACACTTTCTTTCCAGGCTCAATGCACAGCTTCTCGGTGTCGATACATTTTGACTCTCTGATGCCTCTGTCAACAACGCGTGCTAGTTCTACGGAGTTTTCGTCTGGTGGTCCTGGCTCAAAGTTCGGTGAAGCGACTGGAACGAGTTCAGCGTTTACAGTTAAGACTCCATCGTTTGGTGTGTCTGGGAATGGTTCTCCTGTTGAAACTTTGACGCCGACAAGAACCTCAGTTTTGCCGAGAAAGACTCTTGCGGAGCCTTCAGCGCGCTCGATTAGGCCTTGTTCGATTTTGATTTCGCGGGTATCTAGTAAGCCTCGATCGTCAAGGCGTTTGCCTTTCTCGAGTAGTTGTTCTATCTGCTTTAGTCTAACTTTTGTTACGAGTGATGACATTATTCTTCAACCTCTTTAACAACCATGTACTTGGTTTTTAACGCTTCCTTTTGCATTTCGTAGATTTTCTTGCATCCTTCTACAGCCATATTCACTGCTTTCTCGAATTCGGCGGGTTGTAAAATGCCATCCATCTGTAGCAGCGTAATTGCGTTCAAACTTGGCATGTAAGCAACTGGAACGTCTGCGGCGCCTAGTTTGTCTTCTGCATCGTATAGGTCGAGAACTACTGTGTCGTCAATTTTTCCGGCTGCGCATCCCACGACTAAGTCGCGCATTGGAACACCTGAGTCTGCAATGGCTAGTGCGGCTGCGGTGATGGCCGCGCATCTTGTTCCTCCGTCAGCTTGCAAGACTTCAACGAAGACGTCAACGCCTGTTCTTGGGTATAGTTCAAGGAATAGGGCTGGTTCTAAGGATTCTTTTATGACTTTTGAGAGTTCAACTTCTCTTCTTGAGGGTGCGGGGGATTTTCGTTCCTGTACAGAAAAGGGCGCCATGTGATACCGGACCTTCAAAACCATACGGTCAGGTTGCATGAGGTGTTTTGGATGCACTTCTCTTGGACCGAATGCTGCAGCTAAAATCTTGTTTTTTCCATGTTCAATATAGGCTGATCCATCAGCGTGTGATAAAACGCCTACTTGAAGTTTTACAGGGCGAAGTTCATCCGCTTTTCTACCGTCTAATCGGATGCCTTTTTTATCGATTAATTTCTCTGGTTTTTCATTCATTCACATTTTCCTCCACTTTGACTACTTTCTTTTCTTTTAGCAACTGTGTAATGCGATCAGTAAGACCGCTTGTATGGGATTCTTCCTCAATCTTTCGAATCACGCTTATAGCAAGTTCCTCTTCTTCCAAGGTTTTGCCCGTGACCAAAATGACACCGTTTAATCCAAGAATGATTTGGCAGTTTGTTTCCTGTTTTATCATTGAAATCATTGAGCCTTTTCGTCCGATGATGCGTGGAATCTTTGTTGGGGTCACATGAAGGATTTGGCCGCGAGTAATTTTTCCCAGTCCTGGTTCCCCGACGGTAAGTTGTGGGTCGTGTGCTCTGTCGAAGGTAGCGATTTTGGCAACGATTAAGTCGCCTGCGGTTAAGACTTGGGATAACTCGTCGTTTTGAGGCTTAAAGGGCCTGCTTAAAACGTCTGATGCACGAAGCATTGCTGTGTAGGGTGCTTTAATGTTGACGGTCCAGCCGTTGAATCCTACTTCAATGACTGTTCCGATTACTATGTCGCCCATTTTTGGCATGTAAAATGCCCTTAGTGCAACAACGTTTACTTTTTTATTGTCACTGTCTACGAGTCCAATCCTTGAGGCATAAATCTTGTTTGCTTCCACATACGTGTTTTCGCCAGGTAAATAGTCGCCTTCAGCGAGCATTTCTCCGGGCGTAACAAGCTGTTTTTTTTCAAAGAATGTTGGCATAAAATCACCTATCATTTTTTTTCATTACTTTAAGAGATTATTTTTGCTTCTCCACTTCCCTTGGTTGCGTCGCCAAGTTTGTTTATCAGCGAAGCGTATGATCCTGCGGGTAATTCAATTTCGCCATACCATGAACCGTCACTGCGCCATTCTTCCCGTTTGATGGTGCCTAACGTTTTGATTGTGCCGTAAGCTCTTGCCGCGTGTTGCGTGGGTATTTTCACCGCAACCTTGACCTGCTCGATTTTCAATGGCAAGATTGGTCGAAGTAGTTTGACGATGTCTTTGGCTTGTTCTTCAACTGGCTTGTATGGATCTATGGGATAATGAATCTGCTCCATGGCGTTTTCGATGCGTGCTGGTGGATGCGGCAAATTCGTTTTTGGGTCAACTGCTTGGCGAGAAATGAAGTCTATTACTTGTTTCTTTTTATCTTCAACCATTTTCCGTCTTTGGTCGGTTGTTAATTGCAGGGTTCCTTTTTTTAGGATTTCATCTGCGATTTTTAGTGGGTCGGTTGTTTTGAAGGCTTTGCGCATTGCTTCTTCAGAAACTTTGGTGCCTTTGTTTGCGTCAGAAAAAATCGTTTCAGCGGCTAAAACCTCGGTTATTCCCGCGATTTTGCCGTTTCGGTAGTCGAGCGCTTTTTGGGGCTTAACTAGGACTTCAAAATGTTCGTTTTCTCTTGTTAAACGTGCGATGGTGAACTTTTCACTCATTAGATTTTCACTTGCTTAAACCCTGCTCTTTGATGTAACCTTCCACAGTGTTGTCGTTTAGCATTTCCATTTTCTGTGTCGCTGCAGGGATGACCGCGATTTTGATTCTTGGCGGTAGCTGACGTGCTTCGAGGGCTTTTACTAGGCATTTTACCACTAGTTTTATGGTGTTATCTAAGCTTAGGTCTTCTTTGTATTCTTCTTTTAGGATACTTAGGACTGTTTCTCTTCCTGCACCTAATGCTGTGGCTTTGTAGCCTCTGTAGGTTCCGCTTGGGTGGGTTCCGAAGACGCGTGCGCCGGTTTTGTCGACGCCTCCGAAGATGATTGAAACTCCGAAAGGTCGTACTCCTGCGTGTTGGGTGTACATTTGTTGGATGTCGCATATGCGTTTGGTTACGACTTCTATGTCGATGGGTTCATCGTAGGTTAGTTTGTTGCTTTGAGCGTAAATTCTTGCTTGGTCAATTAGGATTCTTGCATCGGAACTTAAGCCGACTATGGCTGCGCCAATATGGTCGTCAACCCTGAAGATTTTCCAAGAGTACCCTGCTTCTTCAAGGACTTCGATGTTTTCTTCTGAACCGAGAACTAATCCTTCTTTGGATTGGATGCCTATAATGGTGGCTCCGCGATTCACAAGTTCCATCGCGTATTCTACTTGGAAGAGTCGTCCATCAGGCGAGAAAACGGTAATGGCACGGTCATATGCTCCTGGTGCTGCAAATACAGACATAATGTTAACCTCACTTTAAACTATACACTTTTTCACAGTCTCATATAATAACTACACTAAAAACCTTTCCTATTAAAGCAAAACCCAAGTAGCAATGCGCAAAGGGTTTGAGGCTGGTTTTAACGGTTAAAGGCATGAAAAAACCCATAGTCCAGAAGCCTATTGCTCGGAACAATCTATAGCCCCCTTATATAAAGCAAGATTTAGGTGCATTTGGAAAAGACCACCTCTCACAAGTGACCTCCCCCCTTATATAAAGCGGCAATTCCTAACTAAACTCTGGCTTGTCAAGAAACCAGGTGCTATAGGAACTTCGGCAATTGTCTTAGTCAGTTTGGCATAGTTTATTTTATCAAAAACAAAACTCAAGAAGCTAAAACAAGCTTAACCTGTTACTTGGATGTTTAGGACGCAGTAATCTGGGGTAAACTCGTACGCTTTTGAGTCTTGGTTGTAGTGCCACAGTTCGAAAACCACTGAGTAGCTTCCAACCTGGTTTTGCGTGATTACCGCTGAGTTTTGCCATTTATCGCCGTCTCTTAGGCTTATGTCGTATGTTTGGATTGGTTGGGTGTCAACTGGAGCACTTGAAAGGTTTGGCGTGATTTTCACTAGGACCTGGTATGTTTGATTGCCTGTTCCGCCCATGTGGTTTACCACGTTAACCCAGATGTTGAAGGTGCTGTTCTGGTTAGCGACCAAAACCTCCGGGTAACCAATGGCTTTCTTTTGGGAATCAAGCAAGTAAATTGTGTTGTAACGTTCTGGTTGTGGCTTAAACGCTACATAGTAGCCTATGACCGTGGCGGAAACAATGATTAACGCAAGAAAAATCGCGACCGCGTAACCTTTATCTTCATTTAACCCGATTTTTCTTCCAATTCTCTTGACACTTTCTAATCGTTTTCGCATCCAGAAATCCTCTAAATATAGTGCTAAATATCTCTATTCCCGACTTAAATCTTCTCAGTTTAGGCTTGCCATATTTTCGGGCTTTATAGGTGGTGGGAACTTCATACATCGTGTAGCCTTCCTTAGCAAATTTAATGAGCATTTCAGTAGCATAAGCCATGTCACCCTCATTCAACTCAACATTGTCGATGGCTTCATGAGAAATCGCGCGGAAGCCCGATTGTGTGTCGCTAAGGAATTGGCTGTAGAAGAAGTCGTAGAAGGTGGTAATTACTTTGTTACCGATGAAATTCATCAACCCCATTGCCTTGTTCGGGTCATACATACGCGTTGCTAAAACCATGTCGGCGTCTTTCTCAATCATCTTAGCAATCATGCGGTTGATGTGTCTTACTTCGTAGGTTCCGTCGCCGTCAACCATGATTATAATGTTGCCTTTCGCGTTTTTCATGCCTGTTTTAAGCGCTAAGCCATAGCCGCGTCTGGGTTCAATGATGAGCTTACAATAACCCAAGTCTCTAACGATTTCTTTAGTCCCATCTGTAGAGTTTCCATCCACAACGATTATTTCTTTAGGGTAAGCGAGGTCTTCATGGATGGTTGTTACAGCTTCCAGAATGTTACCTGCTTCGTTGAGTGTGGGAATTACCACCGAAACCATTTCAACTTTTGACGTCATCAGCTAACTTCCATTTCAAATGGCTATAATGTTTCCGTTACATGGTTAAATAAGCTCTTCGTATATTTCCACGAGCCTTTCAACGTTTGCATCCCAACTAAACTTCTCTTCCATCATGGCTCGGAGCTCTTTTTTGCGTGGAGAAAAATCAACCGCGGCAAACTCCAAGATTGCTTTCGCGAGCAATTCAGGCTGGTTAGGCGGTACCAGTTTTCCGTAGTCATCCATTAGGATTTCTTTTATTCCCCCAACGTTCGTAGCTATCACTGGCAGTGCGCATGCCATGGCTTCAAGCGCAACCAAAGGCAACCCTTCACCCGACTTAGAAGGCAACACAAAAAGATCCGCGGTATTATAGTAAAACGGCAAATCCTCATCACTGACAAAGCCTGGAAGCTTAAAATTCGCTTCAATTCCCAACTGCTGTATTCTCAATTTGACGCTGTCAGAATCAGGCCCTTTCCCCACCGCCAAAAACACTATCCGCGGGTTCTTTTTGACCGCGATGTTGGCGGTGTCTATGAGTGTGTCAACTCCGTTCTTGTAAACAAGCCGCCGTACAGTCAAAACAACGATGGCGTTCTGGGGGATTCCGAGCTTTTTTCTCATTTCCTCTCGTTTCCCAGCCAGCGGCCTAAACTTGACTAAGTCAACGCCGTTATGGAGCACCTTAACCTTCTGGGGTTTGGCGCCTAAACTCAAAACGTAGTCTTTGGTGGCGTTGCTTACTGCTATGATTTTGTCTGCGTCTTTTAGCGTTTGCTTTCCGACAGTTAGGTCGTTTAACCGTTCGATGTCGTCGAAGATGCTGTCGTACTCGATGAAGGTGTTGTGCTGGGTGAGCACGAACGGCTTGGAGTACATTTTAGCCAGCTTGCCAGCAACAAGCGACGTCAAGTATGGGTGACCGTGCGCGTGGACTATTTTGCTTGATTTTACCGCTTTAAGAAACGTTGGAAGACTGGTAACGGTCGGAATCGAATACGGAATCCCCAAGCGAAAACCCGTGTTGAGCGATTCGTAACATTCAACCTTTACGCCATCAACAACGTAGTTTTTGGGCGTGCCAATCCTGTTCGTAACAACCATGGGCTCAAAATTTCTCGTGCGCAACCGCTTGCTTTGTTCATTAACCACCTTTTCTATTCCGCCGACATGCGGTAGGAAGGTGTGTGTGACAATGCAGAGCCTTGTTTGAACCATGCTAGCCCAACAGGGTAAATCCTCAATCGGCATAGTATTATAATCTTATGGTAAACGCGTGGCAAGCGCTGGTGCAGCTGGGACTGGCACGATAAGAAAAAATTTGGCTCTTTACGGTGGTATGCCTGCGCTCTTCAAAGCGCGAGTATACACGTTTGACGATGCGCCCGCAACTAAAGCGCCAATCGCGTCGTTAGTGAGCGGAGGCAGCTTCTTTAGAATGCCTGGTTTGGCTTGGTCGAACCGTACGAATTCGAACATGGCTCTTGATCCGCCGATGTAGGTGGCGATGGCTATTCCGATAAGCTCGTCAGCGACCAGTCCTGGTCTGCCCAAAAACCTCTCCTTCGTCAACCCCGGAATCAAGCCTTTCTCAGCGTCTTCTTGGGCTCGAAAAGCAGCAACTATAAGCGTTGATACGTTAACGTCTGTGAGAATGTCGAGGAGTTCTTCTCTGAGCATTTCCGAAGCTTTTTCCTCGGTTTCTACGCCTGGGTGAGGCACGTACATTTCGAGTGCGCAGTGAATGAGGCTTTTTAGCGAGATGTCTTTTTTTTCCAGGTATTCAAGCAGTGGTGGTGTTTGGTTTGTCATGGGTTCAACCTCACTTTTTAGAGGTGCAGACTGTTTTAAGTGTTGCGCGGCTTGGATTACCGTAATACTTATATGAAAAGGTTGGATAAACCAACCAAACAGTTAGTGTGGTAATTTGCTGAACATCAAGAAAATTTCCGCTGTTCGAGTCAAAGTTTTACCGAAAGGTAAGTTATCTAAAAGTTTGAGCAGTAAAACTGAGTTTTTATGTTTATGTGTTTTCGGACTAAATTCCTGTGTGTTAAGTCAATTTCATGTTCACCTAAAACCTATAACTCAATTAAGGGTTGAGGGTGAAGTAACTTAGGAGGAAAAATTTGAAATGAAAGTTGTTGCTTCATGGAGCGGCGGCAAAGACAGCTGCTACGCATACTATCTGGCAACCCAGCAGGGCCACCAAGTAATAAACCTATTAACCATGATGATGAGTGAAACCAAATCAAACTTCCACATGATACCCTCAGGCATACTCGATGCGCAAGCCGAAGCCATCGGGATTCCCCTGATTAAAAAAACCACATCCCCGCAAACCTACGAAAAAGACTTCAAAGCCGTACTGCAACAGTGCAAGACAAAGGGCGCTGAAGGCTTAGTCACAGGCGACATCTACGAAGTCGCAGGGCACGAGGAAGGCTGGCTTGGCCGCGTCTGCAAAGAAGTCGGCATAACACCCGTAAAGCCCCTGTGGATGGGTGACACAAAACAAATCTACCTCGACTACCTCAAAACAGGCTTCAAAGCTACCGTGGTGCGCACTAAACTGGATTTGCTTGGCGTAGAGTGGCTTGGAAGAGTGCTGGACAAAAAATTCTACGACGACATCCTCAAACTCGGCAACGTTGACCCATGCGGCGAAGGCGGCGAATACCACACCGTAGTCACCGATGGTCCGACATTCAAGAAAAAGATTGAAATCCAAGAAACACAGAAGCATAAGCTTGACGGCGGCTTTGGATACTTGGAAATCAAGAAATTCAAAGTTGTGCCCAAGTAAAGGTAACCCAAATGGACGTAATAATCGCGAATAACGAGTTGAAAGCAAAAGCCTTCCTTGACGAAATCGAAGGCAAAAAACCCCTCTTCATCTGCACCATAGCCACTACCGAAACCGCAAAAATCCCCGGCTTATCGGCAGCTGGAATGAATCCAGATTTTACTGATTTTACTCCACCCGCAGACGCAGAACTTTTGCTTTTGGGCAAATGCAAATCCATCGCAGGGGTGCCCATTACTCCCGATGGGATTCCGACACCCGGCTTGATTACACTGTCGGCTTTGCGTTTAGCGGACATCCCAGTGCTGGTTGTCAACGGCGGCGTGAAGGTTAAGCCCCAGATTCCCTACGTGGATTTGGGCGGCAATTCCGGCAGAGACATCCGAAGCGGCGATTCGGTTGATAACGTGGAAGAAGTCATCGAGCGAGCCAAGATTCTTGGAGAACAGTTAGCTAAAGCCTCCGATTACCTGGTTATCGGTGAGAGCATTCCGGGGGGAACCACAACCGCGCTCGGCGTTTTGTCGGCGTTGGGCGTGAATGCGCAGGGAAAAGTCAGCAGCACCCTGCCCGAAAACCCGCATAACTTGAAGGCTGAAGTGGTTGCGGCTGGCTTGAAAGCCGCAGGCGAAAAATTCGGAAGCCTAGCCAAAAACCCCATAAAAGCGATTTCCTGCGTCGGCGACCCCATGATGGCTGCCATGGCTGGCTTAGTCATCGGCGGTGCAAGGCAAGCGCCGGTTTTGATGGCTGGCGGAACCCAAATGACCGCGGTTTTGGCAATAATCAACGCTTTGAACCCCGAAGCGCTCTGCAACGTGGCTGTGGGCACGACAAGGTGGGTAGCAAAAGACAAAAACTCCGACATCAAGGGCATAGTCAAGCAGTTCTGTGATGTGCCTGTTTTGGCGGCGGACTTGGATTTTGGTCCCTCAAAGTATCCGGGCTTACGAATCTACGAGACTGGGCTAGTCAAAGAAGGGGTTGGTGCAGGCGGCGCTTCGATTGCGGCGATGGCGAAGCTTGGCGGCGCTGTAACAAAGGATATACTTCTTAAGGAAATAGAGCGTAACTATGCTCTACTGATGGGCATAAAGTGAGACGCGCTTGGTCGTTAAAGAACTAAAGAACCTATTTTCTTTCTTAACAGTTTTCCCAGTAGCCATGGACAAGGACATGCTGACGGATTGCGCTAGGAACATGTGGGCTTTCCCCTTAATCGGCGCGTTCATCGGCTTGTTGGCGGGCTTGTTCGGCTGGGTGGCTTACCAGTTTTTGCCCGGCATCGTGGTTGGCGCTTTAGTTTTGGCTTTGCTGCTGTGGATGACGGGGTTGCATCATACGGATGGGTTGCTGGATTTCGGCGACGGCGTCATGGCGCATGGCACATTTGAGCATAAAATTGAGGTTATGCATGACCAGTTGACTGGCGCGGGCGGCTTATCCTTAGGTATTTTAACAATTTTGATTTCGGCGTTATCTATCGGACAGCTCGGCAGCAGAATAATTCTTCCTGGCATTCTTGTCGTTGAGATGTCGGCGAAGCTTTCGATGGTGGTGGCTGCTTGGGCAGGAAAATCTGTCCACCAAGGCATGAACTCGCCGTTTCTGGACGCCATGCATGGAAGCAAGGGTAACCTACGTTTGGCTGCGGCACTGGTGATTTCTTTTGCGATTGCTTTGCCGTTGTTGCGTTGGGCAGGCATCTTTACTGTTTTGGCAGGCGTAATTACAGGTTTGGTTATGGTTGCGGTTGCGCATAAGCATTTTAACGGCGTCACAGGGGACGTGTTTGGCGCTACAAACGAGTTGGCGCGGATGGTTTGCGTGGTTGTTCTGTTGGCGGTGGCTGCATGGGTGTAGTTGCGCTGGTTATGGCTGGCGGCAAAGGAACCCGAATGAAAAATGCCGAAGAGAAACCCTTGATTAAAGTTTGCGGTAAACCCGTTATCGAATACGTGCTCTCAGCGCTAAAAGACGCCAAAAAAATCGACTCAATCATCGTCGCCACAACCAACTGCACACCCAAAACCACCCGACTAATGAACCAGCTCGGCTTCAAAGTCATCGAAACCCCCGGCAAAGACTACGTTTCCGACATGGGCTACGCCGTCCAAACCCTCAAACTAGGCGTTTTCTTAGCCATCGCCGCCGACCTGCCACTGGTGAGGGGCGAAATGATAGACGCCGTCGTGGAACGCTACGAGCGCTGTGGCAAACCAGCCCTAACCGTTGCGGTTCCGCTGGAAACCAAAACCAAACTCGGCATGAGCATCGAGTACTCCTTCAAAATGGACGACAAAGACGTGGTTCCAGTAGGCATCAACGTTATCGATGGGCACAAGCGGTACGGCGACGAATGGCTCGACCAAGACATCTACGTCTTAAACCACGAGGAACTGGCTGTAAACATCAACACAGTGCAGGAGCTACAGTTGGCAGAACTAATGTTGGCTGAAAAGAAACAAAAATAGCTTTTGCTCTCCTCGACCTATCGTCCTCTATTTATAGGCAGGATTAAGCCAGTGACTACTGCTCTGCCCATAGACCCCCTCCCTTATCAGTAGATTAAATTTTTTGTTTGTGTTTGTTTTTCATTAGTTGTTGTTGCCGAAAAGCCCCTATACACAACAACAACCAGCAGGCTACGCTAAAGATTGCTCTGAGATTTCTGCTTTTAATTTGGGCTGCAAACAACTTGTGCAATACACCACAAACAGAGAAAATCTTGATCTACTGTTATATATAGAACAGGAAAGTTTCTGCACCGCAAGGCTAAGTTATTGTTTGGTTGTAGTAGTAAACAGTTGAGTAGCTGCCGAGTTTCGCTTTGGTTTGTGGTCCATCGTAGAGTATGTTGAGGTTTGCGCCGTATTTGTCTGTGAGGAAAACGGTGTCGCTGTAGATTTTCTGTGCCTGCTCATCGGCGGAGAATAAACCCCAAATTTTGTCGTTTGCGTTGCGGAAGCTGAAGCCGTAGTCGGCTGGCACCACGTAGGCGACTTGGGAGGGTTTGCTGCCGAAGCTATCGGGGTCATTTTTGAGGGTGTTCCAGAACCGCTGCATCGCCGTGAAATGCTCTTCGGTGAGGGTGCCATAGGCGGTGACGTTGGGGTAGGTAAAGACTATGCCGTATTTGGCGCCTGCACTGTACGCCAGTGCTAAGTCGCTGTAGAGTTCGTCGCCGCTTTCGAGATACGGCGGCTGATTGTACTTCCACGTGACGATGGCGCCCCAGTCTTTGCCCAAAGTTTCGGCTGCACCGCGGCAGAGTGCGATGTGGCGGTCTCTGCTTTCGTTGCCCACAAACTGGGCGAGCACGGTATCGTAGCCGATTTGGTAGTCGAACCAGTACAATGCATAGTCGGAGGTGAAAACGTTGAGGTCGGACTGGTTAGTTCTGACTGAATCTAACCCCTTTTCTTTGATTCTGAGGAAGGTGTCGGCTGTTTCAGCGTAGTCTCCCAGCGGGTTTGACTTAAGAAGCCCCGCGTAAGGCGTGAACTGGGAAATGCTGCCGCCTTCAGTTGTCAGTGCACCGTTCTTGTCCAGCACTGTGCCGTCGGGCAGGTAAGTGTAGGTTCCAGAATCTATGGTGACTAACCCTGTGCTGTACATTACTCGGCAGGTTATGGTGCCGTTGGGATAGTAATATATCATTTTGGAGATGTCGGTAATTTCGGTGGGTGACCTCACAGGGATTTCGGTTTGGTTGCCAGTAAGGGTTGAGTTTACAGCAACACCGAAGTAGGTTGTCGGATAAACGTCGATTACCCCCGAAGGATGAAACGTGGTTGAAACACCGGTGGCGTTGTACCTTGTAACGCCCACGCTTTCAACCACAGTTTTGCCGTTGGGTGAGGTGTAATTCAAATTTGTCTCAGTAGAATAGGTAATTCTTAGGGTGACGGCGCCGTCCCAATCTCTGGTTACGGAGCCGTTCATGTCCTGCGGGTAGAGGTTGACTTGCGTTGAATCTATCATTCTTCCGCCGGGTTCATCGTTAAAATACAACCCCAAGAAACTGCTGTTCCAACGTGTCTGCGCAAGACTGACCAAAGCGTGGGAGTTGTCGGTGTTGGGTCCAATGTTGCCGTAGTAGAGGATGACGTTTAACCCTGCGTTTACTGCGTAGTCGCCTATCTGCTCGGTGGCGGAGAGGTTATTCATCAGTGAACTGGAAGTGAAAACAAACAAATTCGTGTAACCTTTCACTTTGTCGATAAGTTGCTTAGCCTCGTCAACTGAGTCGCCGCCGTAAGTGACGCCGACATAAAACGGTTTACTCGCCGAGTAAATTACTATAGCTGTAAACGCTGAAACAACGATAATGACGATTATGACCAACGATATAGTTATTGCCAAGCGTTTTTTCATTTAAACCTGTCCGTTGCAACTTTATCCCTTGGAATGTTTGCCGTTGTTCTTTTATATTTTGTCAATAAATACCTTTGAATATATTGGCTTGAGGAACACAAATGTAGATTCGCATCCACAATAAGCGAGATTTCGCGCTCAATGAACACCACCAATACAGTGCCCACGTTAAACTGCCAGTCTTCCCATACTTGTTGTTTTGCCGACCTATCCCCTCCCTTATACATAGATTCAAGCGCCAAGGAAACTTAAGGTTCAACTTTCTGTTGCTTACTCTCTAAGACTTCTTTTAAAGTTGCTTGCATTTTTCTGGCGTCTATGTCGAGAATTGGTGATTCGCAAATCATCGTCGGGTGCAACCCAAAATCCACAATCACTTCGGCTAGCATGCGGAAGTCTGGTCCGTACCTTTCTTCGTCGAGGGTGTGGTGGCGTTTTTCGCCTTGGCTTGAGAACTCGATTTTTGAAAAGTGGCAGTGCATACTTTTTAGGGCTTGTGTGCCGAGTTTTTGCTCGACTTTTTCGGCTATTGCGCGGAAGTCCTCGACTTTTTTGAGGGCGCCTTGGTGCAGCGCATGCAGGTGTCCCCAGTCGATGACGAGTTGTGTGCCTTCGACTTCTTGGCAGAGGGTTAGAATTTCGTCTATGGTTCCGACTTGGAATTTTCTTCCCATCGTTTCGGGTCCAAGCTTCGCTTTTAAGCCGAGAGCTTTCATTTCTGCGCTGACTTCTTTTAGGGCGGTGAAGGCGTTTTTGAAAGCAAAACTCTTTTCCACCTTGCCATAGAAGCCCGTGTGGAAAACCACGACGTACGCTCCCATCCAATCAGCCGCCGTTGCACATGCAATCAAGCGCCGTTTGCTAGCTTCCACAACCTCCTTCTTACCCGACAAATTCACGAAATAGGAACCGTGCATACTGAGCCTGACATCGTTTTTTCTTGCTTCCGCGCCAAGCCTTTCTGCGTCTTCCTGTTTCATCTGCGGCTTTGGTCCCCAGCGGGAAGCTTGGTACTCGAAAGCATCAAGTCCCTCCTCATGCAGAAGCCGTGGAACGTCAGCTAACGTTGCGCCGAGGAGCCTAAACATTGGGGGAACGCCTGCTGGACCAAAACGAGTGCGCTCAGTCATGTAATCCCTTTACTTCTTTTATGTTAGTTCGACATTAAGGCTTTCTCTTTAAAACTAGGTAACTATCCTGATTTTCTTTTTTGAAATAATCACTAACTTGCCCTTTACAGCTTTTAGGTCTATTTTTCCTTGCGCTACGTCAAGGGTTTGTATGATATTTGCGGGCGTAGCTGGGTTAGCACTTATGATTATAACCGTAATTTGGTCTTTCTTAAGCATGCGATAGATTTGGGAAAAATGTTTGTCCAATGTAATGATCGTCAGGTTGTTTTTTGCGGCGTATTCCGCTATGACGTGGTCCTTGGCGCTTTTAAGATGGGTTTGAGAGACGCTTATCAGGTCAAAGCCTTTCTTGGATAGCCATTCTTTGGCATCTCTTGGAATGTTCTCGTCAACTATTATGCGAGGCAAGCGTTACAAGCCTTTTAAAGGGTAATTGTTTCTTCGTTCTCTATGCATTTTGAAGCGTAAAGAAGTGCAGCTTTGATATCTTCCGCTTTAAGGGTAGGATATTGCCTGAGGACTTCTTTTTCCGTCAAGCCGTTGCCAAGAAGTTCGATGATGAGATAGATTGGAATGCGAGTACCTCTAATGACTGGTTTGCCGCCCAGAATTTCATGATCTATCACTATTCTATCCATAAACTCTTCCATACACTTACTCACCGATTCTGTTTGGATGATAATACCTATTGCATAATCCTAAATATATTACAATTGCCCTGCAAAAACAACGCAGTGTTCCCTTATTTCCGACATATACGTAGTCTAAAGTGTTTAAAGTAAACTGGCTATGGTTGGAATCGACACAAAAAAGTGGACATACACTGCAACGGCAAGGATTCCGACAGTGATTGCCAACAAAGCGTAATCGCCTTTGTGCAGCTTGAGCAGGTACAGGTTGGTGCGTTTCTTTGTTGCTCCCCACGCGCGAGACTCCATTGCCTCCGCCAACTCCAAGCTCCTGCGGATGGCACTTACAATCAACGGTATGAGCACGGGCACGTAGTTCCTTATGCGTTTGAGCAAGCCGCCCTTCTCCAGCTCCAGTCCTCGGGCTTTCTGCGCATCCATGATTGTCTGGGCTTCCTCCGCCAAAACGGGGACAAATCGGACTGCGGTTGTGAAGGCAAAAGCAAACTCGTATGGCACGCGGGATTCTTCCAGTGCTAAGCCTAAGTGGTCTGGCGAAGTGGTCAAGAAGAAAACTGAGAACGACTCAACGAGCACGACGAAACGCAGGGTCATTGCAGCCGCATTCTCCACGTTAGCAGCCGTCAAGAGGTAGCCAGAAGTGAAATAGGTCGTTGCAACGTTGACCACAAATATGAACGTTGCCAAAAAAGCTGCTCCACGCAACGAACGCAGCCATTGCCTCTGGACGCGCGCTAACAAGACAAAGGGAATCTGCATAAAGAACAAAACAAGCAGCGGAATAATCTGGTAAAAAAGAATAGCCACCACAAAGATGGCGATGACGTACACGAATTTTATTCTTGGGTCTAGGTTGTGGATTGGAGAGTAGACTTTTCTGAACCTTAAGCCGTCAAAAACGCTCATCTGCCCTGTTTGCTCTCCTTGGCTTTGAGGATGATTTGTTTAGCTTCGTAAAGGTCAATAACATCCTTCGGAAAACCTAAAGGCGCCAGCTTCGTGAAGACTTGGGCTATTTGCGGCAGAACAATAGAAGACAACTCCAAAAGTGCAGGGTCAGTTAGAATTTCTTTTCCCTCGCCGTCCGCGACGATTTTGCCTTCCTTCATCAAGACCACTCGCGGGTTGCATTCCGCCACAAACTCAACATCATGAGTAACAATAACCACGGTTTTCTTCTGCGTCTGCATCTGCATTATGAATTGGCGCAGCTTCTCCTTCTGCTCATGGTCCTGCCCAATCGTGGGTTCATCCAAAATCAAAGTTGATGGGTCCCAAGCCAAAACAGAAGCCAACGCAACGCGTTTTCGTTCGCCGCCACTAAGCAGGAAAGGAGAGGTTTTTCGGTACTGGGTTAAAGATAAAAGGTTCAGCGCCCACGTAACCCGCTGCTCGATGACATCTGGCTGGAAACCGAAGTTTTTGAGGGCAAACGCGATTTCCTCTTCGACTGTTTCGCTGAAGAGTTGGTGGTCGGGGTTCTGGAAAACGAAGCCGACGTTTCGGGCTAAGGCTGCCACGCTTGATTTCGTGGTTTCAACGCCGTCAACGCGTACCTTGCCCACCGAAGGCTTCAGGAGCCCGTTGAAGTGTTTGACCAGGGTAGATTTTCCAGCGCCGTTCTGCCCCATAATGGCGACGAATTCGCCGTCTTGGATGGTTAATGAGACGCCTTTTAGGGCTTCAACTTTGTTGGGGTAAGAATAGCGGATGTCAGTTGCCTCAATCATTGGGGCGATAGCGCCTCCAGCAGTTGGTCAGCTAACTCTTCTGAAGACAGCGGGGTTTTGTCGCCCAGGTTTAAGCCTTCTTTCTTTAGCATCTGATAGAGCAGCGTCGCCTTGGGGATTCCAACCCCGATTAAACGGGTTTCTTCACTGCTGAGGATTTGTCTTGGGTCGCCCTCAAAACGGACTTTGCCCTCATCCATAACGATAAGGTGGTCAGTGTACTTCGCCGTCAAATCCAAACGGTGCTCAACAAGGATGACGGTTATTCCCTGCTCCTTGTTTAACCTGTAGATTACCTCAAAAATCTTCTCGGCACTTAACGGGTCAAGAAAAGATGTCGGTTCGTCTAACACGATGATTTCTGGTTCCATGGCAAGCACAGACGCGATGGCTACACGCTGCTGTTGTCCACCCGAGATTTCGTGGGGTGAGCGCTCCCGTATGTCGTAGATGCCTGTTTGGTTTAGTGCCCAATCGACTTTTTTTCGCATTTCCTCTCGGGATACCCCAACGTTCTCCAAGCCGAACGCGACGTCTTTTTCGATGGATAATGCGAAGAGCTGGTTTTCTGGGTTCTGGAACACCAAGCCTACATGCTTTGCCATCTCGTAGGTATGATGTTTGAGAGTGTCGATTCCAGAAACCGAAATTTCACCCTTCAATTCGCCCTGGTAAAAATGTGGAACCAAGCCGTTGAAGCATCGGCACAAAGTTGTTTTTCCGCAGCCGCTTGGACCCGTAATTAAAACAAACTCCCCCTTCTCCACCTTAATCGAAACGTCCACAATTGACGGCTTTGTGGCGCCTGGATAGGTGTAGGTGAGGTTTTTTGTTTCAATTATAGCCATTTTTTTGTGCCTGCTCACTTTAAGCGTGAGCGTTTGCTCATTTAAGCGTAGCTACGCGGTTTTGGCTATTTTCTGCTTTAGAAGTACCAGACACTGCTTGAGCGCTTCTTGTATTTCGCCCTTGCCGCTGACCCCCGAAGCCATCGCGTGGCCTCCGCCGACACCATGCAAGAACTCTCCCAACGGAGCAGCGATGTCCACTCCTAAATGAACGCCCGCCTGCTCATTAAACTGGCGCGTGCAACGCAGGCTCAACTCAACCTTCCCATTCTTCTTGCCCGCCACAGCCGACATATGCGCACCCAAGTCAACTAGGGCTTTGGCTGCGGGCGCCTGATAAGCGCTAACATGCGAGAGCGCAATAATCCAACCTTCAATCTTTATGATTTTTGCCCTCTTGCAAGCCTTCAACTTAGCAACCCGCTCGGAAGGGTCGATGGGTAGGGCAAACAGCGCCAGCGTTTGCTGAGCATCTATCCCTTTTACAACCAGTTTAGCAATAATCTCAAAAGTCGGCGAATTAGCCAAAGCAAAATGCCTCGTATCGAACGCTATGCCGATAAACAGTGCCTTGGCTTCGTTGAGGTTAGGCTCGACTCCTGCTTGGCTGAATAGTCGGTAGATTAATTCGCAGTTTGCGGCTGCTTTTTCATCTATCATGCAGAACTGGCAGATTTGCATCGTTTCAGGGCTGGGCGCGTGGTGGTCGATGATTATTTTTGGCGAAGGCGATTTCTTTATCACATCGGCGACTTCGTCGAGTTGTTCGACGGTGTTCATGTCTAAGAGCACTATGGCTTCTGCCGATTCAATGTTGGGCTTGAGGTTCACGGTTATGGGCATGTGCTCAAACAACTGCTTAGCAGGCTTGTTGACGCCCTGCGGACAACCAATCTCAATGACTACGTTGGGCAAAAACCGTTTGAGCAAACCCTGCAAGGCGTAAGCTGAACAAATCGCGTCAGCATCAGCACTGCGGTGACACAGCAAAAGAACAAACGATGCCTTACCATCTTCTAAAATGTGAAGTAATTCTTTGAAGCTCATTTTATCTTTCTCAAAAAGTTTTCAGTAGCCTTATGCGCTTGGTTCACTGCTTCCTTAACCAAAGCGTCTGCGTCAACATCTTTTGTTTGGGATGCTAAAATAAGGTTAATTTCAACTGTTACGTTTACTGGTTTTGACCCGTCGGCTTCCACGCTGATGTCTAAGCGGTCAATGTCTTTATTGGAAACTTTGGATAAAACGTATTTTCTGGCGGCGTCTTCAGCGGTGGAACAAAGGGTTTCGATTTGCTCGGTGGTTAGCTCTGGGATGCCGAGCTCTACCACAAGCATTCACCTTAAGATAAGGGTTGACCAGAGACTGGACTGAGGTCTTCTTGCAGTTTTGTTTGTGCTTCTTTAACTTGGCTGCGTATGCGTTCTTCTTGCCTTGCCATAACGGTGCTTCTTGTGTCCAAAAGCGACTTGCGCTCTGCGAGTTCTTCAGTTACTTTTGGTTTTTCTGCCTTGACTAATAGTGAGCCGATTGCTTTGTAGATGACTGCGTCTTCGGCTGTTTTCTCCAGTTCAGCGACGGTTTGTTCGACTTCGGTTTTTTCCATGTCAACCTGCTGTTTCTGAGCTAAGATTGACTGTAGAGTTTGCTGGAGCTGTTGGAGTCTGAGAAGCCTTTCTTGCACGTTAGGCGGTAATTTTGAAATTTCGTCACTCACGTTTTATTCCTTCCGTACCAGCAATAAGATAAGCTCTTAATTAAGCATTTCCAACCCATGCCACGGTTAGCTAGAGGCTCTAAGGGGTTGTTGAGTTCCAATAATATACATGCTGGTAATTCACTTTAGCCACTGGATAGGCTGGGTCATCATACACAATGTCAAGACTGGCGCCGTAATAAGCTAAAAGCTTGCTTGTGACTAATGCAGTCTGTTGCGTTCTGTTATCAGTTAGCCAGAAACCCCAAATAGTATCGTTAGGATTCCGCATGCCCCATCCAAAATTCTTGGGCAGCACCAATGCTGCTTGTGGACTGCTTAAATTAGCAAATTTCTTGTTGGTTATGTCATTCCAAAACCTTTGAAGTGCAATAAAATGCTCCTCCGTGAGGGTTCCGTAAACGCTGCCCTCGTAGGGGTAATTAAAAACGGCAATGTATTTGGCTCCTGCCTCGTAGGATGTTAACATTTGATCGTAAATTTGGTTTCCGCTGTCAAGGTATGGCGGCGCGTCGTATTTCCAAGTGATCATTGCACCCCACTCTTTATCCTGCAACCGTGCCGCACCCTTAACTAAAGCAATTTGTTCAGCCACACTAACGTTCCAACCTAACTCAGCAAACATAACATTGTATCCGCCCAAGTAATCCCACCAGTACAAGCCATAATCAGAGGTGAAAGTAGGGATTCCAGCAGCGGTCAGGTTTTCAATTCCCGGGTCTTCTTTGATGACGTTTTGGATGAAGAAGTTAGCTTCTAAATCATAGTTTTCTGGCTTAGTCCCGTTGTTGACGTAATTGAGCAGTTTTAGGTAGACGTCGTTGAGCGCTTGAGCTGCAGGAAAATCAATTCGGCTTAGGTTTTCTCCAACCCATTCATAAAATTTTCTCCAAGCGGCATCAAGTTGCACTCCACCTGGCTCGTCATTGTAGTAGATGCCTAAGAATTTGTTTCCCCACCTCTCGGTCCAACGTTGCTTTATGCCGTCAAGTGACGGTTGCTGCCAGAACCAACTCCATGCTGAAGTATTACTTGCATCTTTGATTCCCACATTTATAATTATGTTTAAGCCCTGAGAAACAGCGTAATCGCAAATTGCCTCTACACGTGTTTGGTTTTCGCTTATCGGGTTTCTGCCAACATCCAAAATGAATAGGTTAGTATAACTTTTTACTTTGTCAATGAGTACTTTAGCTTCTGCTGTAGTGTTTCCGCCAAAAGCGATGCCAACGTAAACGTTGGGGTCGGCTTTGGCTTGGCTTCCATTAGAATACGACACGTAAACTGCTAACATCGAAACCGCTAAAATCACTATTAGGAAGGCTGGAACCAAAAATTTCCTAACCCGATTGGAGCTACTCATGCTCAAGCCTTAATATACACAATAGTTTTATTCATCTCTTAATGCTTTGCCCCAAATCGCTCCCAAACATTTTCTATACAACAAAGCGGTTACCCAAGTCTACGGCGCAGACAACTACCGCTTATGCAGCGGGCGGAGCCTTCACGCTTTTCTTCAAAAAGTATCAGTAATTTAACACCACGACTGAGTTAACTCTTCTTGAGGGCTAAACTGATTGGCGTTTTTTTGTCAAATATTGAAAGAAGACAACAAGGGTTTTTTTGAGTGGCGAATTGGGCTTTGCAAAGGTTTTGCAGATAAAATGTGAAAAGAAGTATTTTGCTGAATTTATTAAAAGATAAAAAAAGGGGAAGAGTTTACTTAATGGTTTCTCTATGAAATTGGCTTATACAAGTCGATTGGGTGGAATGCATCTGTTTGTAACATATCATCTTCAGGTATGGTATTATATAGGAATCCTTGACTTGTTTTTGCTAGGCTGACTTGCAACGGATCGGACGCACTCGCGGTTATAACTGAAGTAATGTTTCCAGTCATTGATAACCAACCTATTCTGTGCACTTTTACTGTTATTGAATGTGGTTCTCCAGCCGCCCAAAGACCAAGCCCACTAGGTCGGCTTGTGGTTGTATCCAGTGTTCCAATTTTGAACCAAAGAGATTCGTTGACAACCATGTTAGGAGCAAATAGACCGCTTACTCGAAGTGTAGTTTGCCTGTCTATTAAACTGTCAATTTTGGACATATCTGGTGCTTGAATAGATGGTTGAGTGCCATATTTTGGGTTGTAGTTTGTACCGAAATGTATTACGAAATTCTCTTTAACTTTTGTATCCGTTGATATTTCTACAAAGTAAACCTCAGTTTTCGCATCGCAATTTTCTTTTTCTGCATTTGCAACATGCGTAAAGTTAAAGAATATTATATCTGGGTAAAGGCTTAACGGATGCATTTCAAACTTGGTTCCATTCATAATCATGGTGCCATTGAGCGATTTAGCGCTATAATTGTTCGGACCTGTATAAGCATATATTACATCGACGTTAAACTGTGGGGTGGATTCTATGCTTGTATCTTGGTTTGCCGTTATATTTGACTGGGATGGTACTATTGTGGTCGTAGAGTATGGAAGAAGAAACATTGTGGCAAGCATACTTATGCAGAGTATTGTTGGATAGAATAGTCTAGGCTGATGCATTTTGGTTATAAAAGTTTTGTATACTTTCTGATAGTTTGTTCGTTTGTTTGCAGTCATATATCAACTCTCCTTTTTATTGTTATTGGGGTACATAAGCTCGAGAACCCTCATCAAACCACATGGCGGTTGGAAAGGGTGGCCAAGGGAAATACGAGTCAGTAGTGCCTCCTACATACAAGCATTGAATTGGATACTGGGGAATTATAGATTCCTGCACATGATAGTCGAAACCTTGATTGAAGGGATCAAATGGATATGTCCAAGGTATCGGGGAATTTATGTCATATGTATATCGGTATCCCATACCCCAGTCAAACCATTCGTCCATGCATGTCATCTGGTCAACTAGCGGCGGTGCGGGAGAGTAGTATCCACCTAAACCTCTTGTATGGTCAACATAGAAATACTCAAAATACCCATACTCACACCACCCTTCTGCATGAACTGCTGTCCCGGTATACATGTCCCAAATTGTATAAGCTTCTATCACCGTTTCCAACAGCCAAAGCTTGGGACTATTATGATGAAGATTGTGTTTGCGACCATTTTGACGAAGGAAACCGCCAAAAATATTGCTGATATTACAATAGCAAAAACTGCAATTTTCTTCATATTTCTTTTGCCTCTTCTTAAAATTTGTTCTCTTTCTGCCCTTCACTTAGGGCTAGGCGGTGACGCGCCAGCTACGCATTCAGCATACAGCAATTGATATCAGGTTGTCTACATATTTAATATTTTCTATAATTTATATCGCAAAAATTTGCAATATATTTAAAATATACTAAATCTTTAGTGAGTGAGCAAATTAGTCACTCGGTTTTATAAATGACAGAATAAGAGTTTTATTAATTGCCATTCATTAAAATGTGATTTGACGCCGTGTAACCAGCAAGTCTCCCTTCATTAGGTATGGCCAAGTGAATGGAATGGGTAAGACTGCTAAAATTGCTGTTCAGAAGGGGTTTTAAATCAAAACAAATGAATATCGCAAATTCTTACTCAATCACAACAAAGTTATTAAGTCTATGCTTTATTTATTATTGCTTGTGAAAAGGGCAATTGCGTCTATCGTATCGATTCTTCTATTAGTTGGCTCTTTTCAATTTTTTAGTCTGGCGTCGGCAAATACTGTTCCGTATCCAAGCCAACCCAACCAAGAGCTTCCTACCATCGAAGTCTACTCACCAAAAGATGGAGAGGTCTTCAACGTTACAAGTGTTGTTTTAAATTTCAATGTAACTAAGCCGGAATCGTGGGATTATTACTGGATGCATTTACCTGTTATTGGCACTTATCATGTTTTAGTTATTTTAGATGGAAAAGCTATCCTGAGCAAATTCGAGGATGAATTTAACCGAAATCTTGAAGAATCTTTAACGCAGAGTATTTCGTCAAATTTTGCTGAACTAACAGGAGGTAATCATACGGCCGAAGTAGTAGTTACTGCATATGCATACTATTCTAACCCAAGCCCTGACCACAGTAAATATCTTCAGGATATAAGGAACATTTCTAAAACGGTAAACTTTATGGTAAACGCAGACCTACCCACGCCAACTCCCACTGTAGAGCCAGAAACTGAGGTTGCCCCTTTTCCCATAATAGAGGTTGTCTCCGTTGCAGTGATTGTAGCTGTTTTTGTTGCGGGTTTGGCAGTATATCATGGGAAACACAGACGTTAGTTTCTCTTCAAACTTAACCGACAGTCGCTCGAAAAAGGTTTAGGTGTTGTGTAGTCTTTTTAAGCATCTAGAACACTAAAGCACACTCAGGGGCGAAGTGCAAGTGGAACGTGCCAAAGTCGTAAAAGAAGAAGTATTCGAACAGGATACGCGTTTTCTAGCGGTTTACGTGGAAGCGAAAAATTCCTGTATGATAATGCTCAGTGAGAAGGAGGATAAGCTTGGAACTTTGGCAATCGCCGTTCCCAAACCCAAAGACCTCATGGGCTCAGTCACTTCATCGGTGCTTTTGGGAGATAAGAACGTTATTTCGGCTAGAATGTTTGCTGAGTACGTTGCTTCTAAGAAGGGCAAAATCGCCATGGTCTCTGTTTACCTCGATACGGTTACTGAACTGCAGGCTCAATCGTTCTTCATGCATCTTATTGATAAGTTGATTAAGAGTGAAAGCCAAAAAGAGCCAACAGCAATATAGCTCTTCGCAAATAAGTGGCGCTTCAATGATTCGCAAACTAACAAACGCAGACTTCCAAGCAATCCTAACCGTGGTAAACGATGCAGCCATCGCTTACAAGGGCAAGATTCCCGCTGACCGCTGGAAAGAACCCTACATGCCAGCCCAAGAACTAAAAGAAGAAATCCAAAGTGGCGTCCAATTCTACGGCTACACAGAAAACAACACCTTGATTGCGGTTATGGGCATCCAGCCCGTCAACGATGTCACATTAATCAGGCACGCATACACTCTGACAAGTCACCAGCGAAAAGGACTTGGAGAAAAACTCCTAAACCGCCTGCTTAGCTTAGCCAAAACTGACAGGATTCTGGTCGGCACTTGGGAAACTGCGTCATGGGCAATCAAATTTTACGAAAAGCATGGGTTTAAGCTGCTTTCAAGGGAAGAAACAAATAAACTGTTAGAGAAATACTGGAACCTCCCTGAACGGCAAATTGAAACCTCAGTAGTACTTGAACATAAAAGGCAACCCCAATGAAAACACTCCTCCTTAAAGTTGACCCAGAAAACCCTGACCCAGCAAAAATCCAAACAGCAGCGGAGATTATCCAGAAAGGCGGGTTAGTGGCGTTCCCCACCGAGACGGTTTACGGTTTAGGCGCAGACGCACTCAACCCAGCGGCTGTGTTGGCGCTTTTTGAGGCTAAAAAGCGACCGCTGGATAATCCTCCAATCGTCCACGTGTCAGACCCAAAGGAAGTTTACAGGTTAGTTAAAGAAGTGCCAAAAAAAGCTGAGGTGCTCATGAAGCAGTTTTGGCCTGGACCCTTGACCCTTATTTTCAAGCGCTCCAATATAGTTCCGCAAGTAACGGTTGCGGGTTTAGACACCGTTGCAATCCGCATGCCAAAACACAAAGTAGCTCTGGAACTAATCAGGCAAAGCCGCTGTCCAATCGCGGCGCCAAGCGCAAACCTCGCAGGCAAACCCAGCCCAACCACCGCCCAACACGTGTATGAAGACTTAAACGGAAGAATCGACGCCATCCTCGACGGCGGCTCCACGAACATCGGCGTTGAATCCACCGTTGTCGACTTAAGCGTTGATCCGCCAATGCTTCTTCGCCCAGGAGGCACACCTTTTGAAGCGTTAAAGAAAGTTCTCGGCGACATGAAGCTTCATCCCTTCGTTCAAGCTGAACAGGAACTGCCGTTGCAAGAGATTCGGTCGCCTGGAATGAAGCACAAACATTACGCGCCAAAAGCCGAAGTAATCCTTGTTGAAGGAAAAGTTCCAGCCGTCATAGCTAAGGTCAAGGAATTAGCCGAATCCTACAGGCTTAAAGGCGAAAAAGTAGGCATCTTAGCCACCGACGAAACCCAAACCGCCTACAAAGCAGACGTAGTCAAATCGCTGGGCAGCCGCTCCAACATAGCAACGGTCGCCCAAAACCTATTTCGCCTACTGCGGGAAGTTGACGCAGAAAACGTCGACGTCATAATCGCTGAGGGCGTGCCTTCGGAAGGGCTTGGTTTGGCTGTGATGAATAGGCTCAGAAAAGCGTCAGGCTACCACATAATCAAAGCACAATAGCATGTTTATCGGTGAATCAACGAGAGAACTTCATCCATACTTATTGTGGCAACACAAAGAACGTTGTCGGCGCCGCCGTAATAAACAAAAAGTCGGTCGTCAAAAACTACGTTACCGCAGCTGAATACAACATTGGGCACTTTGCCAAAGCGTTCATAATCTTCTTTGGGAGCCAATATGTGTTCTTTTGAGCGGTAAAGCACCTGCTCGGGTTGATCTTTATCGAGTAAAACAATGCCTAAAGAATACATCCGTTCCACGCTTACCCCATGGTAAAGCACTATCCAGCCCTCGTTGATTTTTATCGGTGTACCTGCTACTCCAATTTTCCAGTTGTCCCAGCTTTCACCTCTAGGCTTCATAACTGACATGATGTCACACCACTTGGTCAAGTCTTCAGAGTATGCTATGCAAAGGTCTGGGTCAATGCGGTGAAGCATAACGTACCTGCCGTTTACTTTTTGAGGAAAAATAACTGCGTTTTTATTGCGGATACCTGGAAAAGGTAGCTTGCGGCTTTGCCAATTCCATTGTCTGTTGATGAAATCATCTTTAGCAATTGTTGTTAAAGCAATTTGGTAAACTTGCAAGTGGTTGTACTCTCTAAGCGCAGTGTAGGTCATTACAAGTTGTCCTTCTACGTCGCTTAACCTTGGGTCTTCACACCCATCCCTTTCGCTGTCAGTTGCTGGTTCAAACACTGGATTTTCAAAACGTTCTTTTATCGTATAACCGTCGAGTGATGTGGCATAGCCGAGCCTTGAAACCTTGTCATTACCCATTGCCCTGTAGAGAAGGTGTACTTTGCCATCAAGGTAAATTGCCGCTGCATTGAATACTTCTCTTGACTCCCAAGCATGCTCTTCTATTGGATGTAAAATAGGATTATCTGAAAAACGTTCCATAAAAAGTTCCTAAGTAGAACTCGGTATGGGCGTTTTTATTCCATGGATTTCATCCAAGAAAGCTCTCAGTGAAAAAAGTCCGATTAACTTTCCTGTTTCGTCTGTTACTGGTAAGTGCCGTATATTATGAGAGAGCATTAGCCTTTTTGCTTCATCGTAGGAAGCTTCAAGCGATATTGTAACTATGTGGCTGCTCATTACCTTACTCAATGGTTGGTCAAGCGAAACATTTTGGGCAAAAATGCGAATTGCATCACGCTCGGTAAATACGCCCATACATTTTTGCTCGTCATTAACAATAATTATTGACCCAACATGCCTCTCATTAAGCAGCATAACTGCGTCTTGTATTAGAGTATCCTCTTTTGCGGTAACTACTTTTTTGCACATTATGTCTCGGATTTTAAGCATAGGCTCACACACATTTTTTCATCCCTTAAAAAATTAATTTGCCCCAAAAGGTCTTGGAGCAATTTCTTGTTTAAATTTGCTTCTGCTTCCAGAACCCTCCCTTTAACTCCTCCAATCTTAATCGTGCCAAAAGGTAAGAGATCGATGATTCTGCTCCTTGATTCAGGTTTACCCTGTCAGCGTTTACACCATCGAAACATCCAGCAGTTTCGGGATTGTAAACCATAACTCTCTTACTATTCTTTCCCAAAAACCACTCAAAAACCGTGTTAGCTAACCGCACATAACGCTTATCCTTCGTGGCCTCGTAAGCGTCAACGGCGGCTTCCACCATGGCTGCGGCTTCTAAGGGTTGCTGGTCATAAAACGCTCGGTTTCCCCCTCGTTTGTACCACCCGTCGTTACCTATTGGCACAAAAACGTCACCTACCATTTGGGTTTTAAGCAGAAAATCCATCGATTCTTTAGCCACTTCCAGATATTTTCGGTTACCGACCATTCTGTATGCTATGAAAAGCGCTTGGGATAATCTGGCGTTGTCGTAGGTGAGGTGGGGTTCAAACCAGTGCCAATCACCCTTAACTTCATCTTGGTAGTGTTGAACCAAGTTATCTGCGAGTTTTCCTGCGCTCACCGTTAAGTTGCTATCAGGGATAGCTTGGAAATACTGGGAGAGCCCCATTATGGTGAAAGCGTAAAATCTAAGGGACGTTGTTTTCCAAACCCACGGTAATCCCCTGTCAAATATGTCCTTAGCGACCAACCTCATATCCTTGGGCAAGGCAGAGTTGATTGTGCATCCGCAACTCCAAAGCGTGCGTCCCATGCAATCCTCCGAGCCATCAACATCAAGGAAACTGCGTTCATAACCCAGATAATTGTGGAAATTGCCATCGGGCTTTTGCATATGGTTGAGAAATGCCAAGTAAATATTGGCCAAAGATTTCATTTCTGGGTCGTTTTTTAAGCGGTGGTATCTTATGCAAGCGATTAATGCGCGAGCGTTGTCATCGGTTGTGTAGCCTTCGTTTCGTTTTGGAACACAGTATTTGGCGTGTTGAAAGATGCCTGTGTCATCCGTGAAAGACAGTAGGTAATCTATCTTTAAAGGTGGAAGCCGGATGGCCATTCCTCCTGGGATTGCTTGGTTAACTCGTCAAAGAGGGCGAGGTATTTTTTAGCAACCAAAGGCCAAGTGAACTTTCTACTGTACGTGTAGGCTTTATGCTCTAGGGACTTTCGAAGGGTTTTATTTTCAATTATTTCTGTGACTCTTTCGGCTATGGAGGCTGAATCGTTAAATTTGCAAAATACTCCTCGCCCTTCACCTAGGGCTTCTTTTGCATGTAGGTAAGGGGTAGAAACCACTGCTTTTCCCGCAGCCAAAGCGTACGATAATGTGCCGCTACTAACTTGGTTAGGTGAAAGATAGGGCGTGATGTATACGTCGGTTGCCTGAAGATAATTGAATAGTTCAGGTTTGGAGAGGAAACGGTTGAGGAATTTCACGTGTCCACGGAGTCCAAGGTTTTTAGCCATTTTCAAAAGCATGTTTCTGTAGGCTTCTCCGTCTGTTCTTTTAACTTGTGGATGCGTGACGCCTAACACGTAGTAAACTATTCTGGGTTCTCTTTTGATTACTGCTGGCAGAGCTTGGATGACATGTTCGATGCCTTTACCCTTGCTTAGCAGCCCAAAAGTGGACAGGACAATCTTGTTTTTTAAACCTAAAACAGGCTTCACTTTTGCGCTAGGCACCAGAGGTAAATCAGGGCAGCCGTGGGGAATCAACTTTACTTTTTTTGCAGGAACACCATATTGTTTAACCAGTGAGCGTGTAGTTTCATTTAACACTACTATCGCTGCGCTTCGCCCAACAATTTTGTTAAAAACTTCCTTAGCTTTATTCTCAAAATTAGGGAGGACAGTGTGAAGTGTTGTTGCTGCAGGCCTTTTCAGTTTATCTAGAAAAGCACAAATGTATTCTCCTGATTCTCCGCCAAAAATGCCGAATTCATGTTGGATGTTGACTACGTTTACAGAGGAGTTGTTGAGGAAATCTGCCATTAACACGTAGTCCTCGATGAAGTCGCGACCAATCTTGTGCTCTATTCCTTCGTAAGCAGGTTTGAAAAGTCGGCGGCCATCAATAGAAATGACTCTTTGATCTTTTAACTTTTTCAGTTGACCGATAGAATTGACCAGATCGGCCGTGAAGGTTGCTATACCGCATTTTCTGGGCGGAAAAGTGCTCACATAAGCAACTTCCTTAACGCTAGTCAACGTAGGAGTGCCTAGAATATTTGCCAACAACAAATCACGTTATATATTGAGGTTCGGCGGTCTTTAAGCGCATGTGATTGTACATCAACAGTCACAAAGGCGATTTTTAACATACTTTTACATGAAGTTTATATGTTACCTTGATGGATGGTTGTTTCTTGAAGGGAGAGGGGCTATGAAACGGTTTGCACATAATCCCATATTAGAGCCTATAAAGAATAATGCTTGGGAATCTCAAGCTGTGTTTAACGCCGCAGCGGTTTACAGTGAAGGGTTAGTCCACATTGTTTACCGTGCTTTGGGCACGGATAATGTTTCACGGCTTGGCTTAGCTACATCCAACGACGGCTTTACCATTAAAGAGCGGTTTGATACACCAGTTTTTAATCCTGTTAACCATGCGGAACGCGACGGATGCGAGGACCCACGCCTAACAGTCATCGGCAATCAATGTTTAATGGCTTACACAGCCTTCCGAAACCACGATTACCCAGTAATTTACCAAATTTCCTTAACAACAATCAACATAAAAGATTTCGTTAACAGGAATTGGAATTGGAAAGAGCGGATTCTGCCGTTTCCTGGCGTACGCAACAAAGACGCGGTTATTCTTCCAGGCAAAGTAGACGGCAACTATGTTATGTTCCACCGTATTGAACCCAGCATTTGCGTTGCTTATTCTGAAGACCTCAAAAAGTGGCATGGCTTCAAATCCATAATGGAACCGCGCGACAAGATGTGGGACAGCCTTAAAATCGGGGCTGCAGGAACACCCATCGAACTCAACGAAGGCTACCTGTTCATCTATCACGGTGTAGATGAGAAGAAGCATTATTCTCTTGGCGCTGCGCTTTTAGATAAGAGTAACCCAGAAAAAATACTCTATCGCTCAGACAAACCCATACTTACACCAAGCGAACACTATGAATGCGTCGGCGATGTTCCCAACGTGGTTTTCAGCTGTGGAAACGTGCAAATCGATGACCAAGTCATAGTTTACTATGGTGGAGCTGACAAAGTGCTGTGCGGCGCAAGCTATGATTTAAACGAGTTGCTTCCAAAAAAATAGCGTTAAACTATAAACGATTAAGCAGTCGGTTGCTTAACTAGCAACCTTTTTCTGGAAAAAAATTATTATTTGATATGGGATTTGCTGTTGGCGTAGAATTGTAGTCACATATTTTTAAATCATAGCCAATCTAGAAGGTAGTTGTAAACCTAACATGAGTCAGGCTAAAGTTAGAAAGAGATTAGAGGGTATTCTATAACGCAAACTGATTTTTTATCGGTCAATTGCTGGTTATGGGGAGTTGAAGACATGTCAGAATCCTGGGAACATGAAACAGATCCTGCGGTTTCGGGGAAACCTAACTACATGGGAGAAGTTGAATGCAGAGACATGCGAAGCACAGACAATACGAGTTATTCGGAGGAAACAGAAGATGAAGCACAAACTACGGAAGACGCTGATGAAGGGTGGGAGAATAAAAATCAATCGCCGTTAGCTGGCAAAATATCTGGAACGATGGAGGAATTGGAGCGAATTCAAAGCTCCGAAGTTGTGACCAGTGATGAAGTCCGTGAATGCCTAAAAGACTCCCTTGATTGCTACCAAACATGTACAGAAACCACCTTAAGATGCTTAACAATGGGTGGTAAGCACGCAGAATACAAGCACCTGAACCTCCTCATGGACTGCGCCAGAATATGCAGCACAAACGCGGATTTCATACTGCGAAACTCAACTTATTATCCTCAAACATGCGGCATAACCGCCGATATTTGTGATGAATGCGCTGACACCTGCGACAGGTTTGACGAGGATTTTATGAAGGAATGCGCCAGTGTATGTAGGCGTTGCGCCGAATCCTGTCGAGAAATGGCAAGATGACCGTTGCAACTTTTTAGTTCTAATTTTTAGGTGGTGATTGTTTGCCTCCAAGAGGCGTTGAAAGTCAAAAAAGAAAACGGCAGTATGAACACATCAAGGAATCCGAACTTAAGCGGGGAGCATCTGAAGAGGATGCTGAACGTATCGCCGCAGCAACCACCAATAAAACTAGACGAGAGAAAGGCGAAACTCAAAGCTAAACTCGTTTTTCAGGGTTTGTTGTGTGTTAGTCAGCCGATTTATAGCCTAAGTTTTGGGAAAAATTTATATCTAAATGTATGATTGTTCCGTTTAGAATCTAATAACTCAAAAGGAAGTATTTGGTGAAAAATATGTCTCAAGGTGGAGGAAACATTCCAATTCTCGTATTAAGAGAAGGCACAGGCCGCTCAAGTGGCCGCGAAGCACAAAAAAACAACATCATGGCTGCAAAGATAGTGGCTGAAGCAGTAAAATCAACGCTCGGTCCATGCGGCATGGATAAAATGCTCGTCAGCAGCATGGGTGACGTTGCAATAACCAACGACGGCGCAACCATAATGAAGGAACTCGACGTTCAGCATCCAGCAGCAAAAATGCTCGTCGAAGTAGCCAAAGCACAAGACAACGAAGTAGGCGACGGAACAACAACCGCAGTCATTTTAGCAGGTGAATTACTCGCGAAAGCTGAAAGCTTACTTGACAAAAACATACACCCCACAGTAATAATTGAGGGTTACAAGAAAGCAAGTGAGAAAGCACTGGAAATTTTAGACAAAATAGCCATCCCCATCGCATTCGAGGACGAAAAAACTCTGCGGGAAGTAGCAATCACATCCATATCCAGCAAAAGCATCAACGTTGCAGAAGACCACTTTGCAAAAATAATCGTCGAAGCCGTAAAGCAAGTCTCCGAAAAAACTGGCAGCAAATACGTAGCCGACATCGACCTCATAAAAGTCGTCAAGAAACACGGCCAAAGCCTAGATGAAACAGAACTCGTCAAAGGCATGGTCTTAGACAAGGAAGTTGCAAGCTCACAGATGCCAAAACTCATCGATGGAGCAAAAATCGCCCTCTTAAACGCTAAATTGGAAATTGAGAAAACAGAGTTCGACGCTAAAATTAACATTGAAAGCCCCGATCAAATGAAGATGTTCCTCGACGAAGAAGAACGCATGCTAAAAGACATGGTTACCTCAATTACCAAGTCAGGCGCAAACGTTATCTTCTGCGAGAAAGGCATCGATGACATGGTACTGCATTTCTTAGGCAAAGCAGGCGTTTTAGCAGTTAAAAGCGTAAGCAGCAGCGACATGGAAAAACTCTCCCGCGCCACAGGCGGCAGCATTGGTGCAAGCGTAAAAGACTTGACACCTGACGCACTTGGAAAAGCAAAACGCGTTGAAGAAGTCAAAATCGGCGACGACAAACTAATCTACATACGCGACTGCAAGAACCCCAAAGCAGTAACCATCGTCATCAGAGGCGCATCCAACCACGTAATCGACGAAGCAGAACGCTCACTACACGACGGCTTATGCGTAGTCCGAAACGCAATTGAAGACGGCAAAATCGTTGCAGGCGGCGGAGCACCCGAAGCAGAACTCTCAAAGAACCTACGCGCTTTCGCAGTGAAAGTTGGCGGACGAGAGCAACTTGCAGTTGAAGCTTTCGCAGATGCAGTCGAAGAAATCCCGCTTACACTCGCCGAGAACGCAGGCTTAGACCCCATCGACATCATGGTAGCACTTAGAGCACAGCACGAGAAACCAAACAGCCAATACTTCGGCATCGACGTTTCCAGCGGCAAAATCGTTAACATGCGCGAGAAAATGGTCGTCGAGCCACTCCGCGTGAAGCAGCAAGTCATAAAATCCGCTACCGAAGCAACCAACATGATACTGAAAATCGACGACTTAATCAGCATTAAAGGCGGCGGCAAGATGCCCCAGATGCCACCAGGAATGGGTGGTATGGGAGGCATGGGTGGAATGGGCGGCGGTATGGGCGGAATGCCCTACTAAAACCCAAACTTCTTTTCTTTTATTATTTGTTATTTAAATCAAGTTTGCGTTAACTTTCTATTTCAAGTTTTGTTTAATCCCTTTTAGAGTTCTAAGAGGGGTAGGTCGGTATTGGCGTTTTCTGCAGCCATTAGCATGTAAAAATATGCCGCAGAAATTAGAGACAAAGCACTTTTAAGAGCAAACTTATATTCGGAATGGCTAGACATTATTCGATGTCTTGGAGACTACCGATTTGAAGCACGTTAAAATTTCAGCGTTCGATTGTCCCGACGCTTATTTCAAAGCATTAAACAACATTTGGAAGGAAGGGGACGCTTTCCAAGTAGGTTATGGCTCTGAGGTCACCGAGACAAAAAAGCTCAATTTAACCATAGAGATTGCTCATCCTGAGAATCGCCCGCTTGTCAGCGACAAAGCTCCTTGCGACATTAAGTACGTGCAATGGTACGCTTTGACTTACCTTTGGTGCGGCGAAGGAAAGCAGGATGAAACCTACACCTACGGTAGCAGGCTCCGTGAACCTGTTGACCAAGTTGAGGAAGCAATCAAAAATTACGTGAAAGAACAGCGCGACAGGCAAGTCACAATGGTGATTAGACTACCCGACGACATCTACAAGATTAATCCGAAAACAGGTGAGAAGCATGAACCGCCATGCCTAAGCCTCATCGACTCAGAAATACTAGACAACAAAATGCATTTAACATGCTACTTCCGCTCTTGGGATGCTTACGCGGGTTTGCCAGCCAACATTGCGGGTCTGCAGTTGTTCAATGAGGCGTTTGTGGCTGAAATCAACGAGCGCGGCGACTTTGGCTTAGAAACGGGCAAGCTTATTTTCCACTCAAAGAACTGCCACATTTACCACCGCCAGTTTAACCTTGTTAAAGAATTGTTCGAGCCCAAAGATAGCTCAAAGAATAGGCTATCCAAAACAATGGGCGAAATCGAAAAAGAAGAGTAATCGGCGATTAACTTTTGAGCGACAGATTAGTCCGCGTTAGCAAGTGGGAAGAGTTCAAACGCCTCGTTAACGAGTTAAAACCCGACTCCATCGTCTACAACATCGAGCAAACGGGCATCTCAAAAAAACGCGAGTTCACCAGCCTGCGCCTAATCATCCCGTCGAAGAACTATTATGTTTACGTTGATTTCCCCAAAGGCGATGCGCTCAGGGAAACTGGAATTCCCATTCACGTGGACCCGAGCGGAACCCGCTGCATAGAAGACAACGACATAAGAGACCTCCTCAAAAAAGAGTTCGGCGAACTGCCCGTTTACTCTTACTGGATAACCTAAAGGGCTATTGTTTTGTCGTTGGGTACCCCAGTTTTGTCCAAGCAGTCATCCCGCCCAACACGTTGCTGACGTTCTTGAAGCCTGCCCTTTCTAATATGCTGACGGCGATGCTGGTTCTGTTCCCGACGGAACAAGTGACCGCGATTGGCTTATCCCTTGGCAGTAAATGCGCTTTGCTTGGTAAGTCAGCGAAAAATATCAATTCGGCGCCTTCAATGTAGCCTTCATCTTTCCACTCGCTTGGTTCACGAACATCCAAAAGCAAAACTTCGCGCTTCTCCAGCTTACTTTTGAGGTCAATAACCGACATGGTGCCTGCACTTCTTATCGGTTTACCTGCTTCCTGCCACTGGTTCATGCCACCGCAAAGGTAACCGCACATGTTGTCAAAACCCAACCTGCGAAGCCGCGGCGCGACTATGTCAATGTCGCTTGGGCGTTCATGAACAAAAACGGTGTATTGGTTTGTGTCGAGGAGCCAGCCTGGGTAAACGCTGGTTCCGCCAAGCCACAAGCTAAGCGAATCTGGGATATGCGAGCCTGCGAAAGCGTAAGGCAACCGAGTATCCACAACCATAACGATTGGTTCCTGTATTTCTTCTTCAAAGGCTGGTAGGGACAGCGGTTTAGGGTAAGATAGCTCGCTTAGCAGGGGCGGACCGTTCAGGTTGAGTTCTTCCATCTTCTTGAAGTAGCGTGGCACGACCAATTCTTCATTCAATACCTTTTGGGTGAACTCTTCCTTGCCAAGCTGGAGGTATGGGTTGGTTTTTTTCTCGTAGCCTATCGTGGTTGGTTCCTGACCGCTTATGCTGTGGCCGCAGACGCTGCCAGCGCCATGTGCAGGATAAACAAGAAGGTGGTCGCCAAGCGGCAGCAACTTTTCATGCAGGCTGATGTAGATTTTTTCAGCTTGCGCTCTCTGTGCGGTTTTGCCGTAGAGGTCGGTTCGCCCCACGGAGCCAGCGAAGAGGGCGTCGCCAGTGAAAACCATCATTGCCTCGGCACTATCAGGCGGATAAACGAGGTAACTTAGGGATTCGTTTGTGTGCCCAGGCGTATGTAAGGCTTTGATTTTGATTCTGCCCACGTTTAAGGCGTCGCCGTCAGCCAAATTGTGTTCTCCATACTTAAACGGCAAGGCTTTGCTGTGGGCGATTTCCGCTTCCGTCATGTTTTTCAGCTCCATTGAACCAACCACGTAGTCTTCGTTTCGGTGCGTTTCCAAAATATACTTGATTTTTACGCATTCTTCTCGGGATAGTTGGGTGTAGACTTCGCAGTCACGACGCGGATCAATAACGACGGCTTCGTTTTCGTCGGATAGGTAGTAGCTGTTGTGGGCTAAACCTTCAGACTTGATTGTTTTTAGCTTCATTTTTTATCGCCAATAAATTGTAAACATTGATAGAACGGGTAATCTTCCCATTATCCAAAAACAGACCTCTGCCAATTAAGTACAAAACGATTAGGTGATTTATTCCTTTCTAAACCCGAAAACTGCCCTGATAACTCTTTATATCGCAAAGCGCCTAGAAATACAAGAGGATTGGTTTATGGGTCATAACATGGCAACATGGAAACTGCTCGAAGACATGATGCTTGAACTAAAGAAAAAAGGCGTAAGCATCCCGGCCAACGTTATGGAGGATTTGAGGGCAGCCAAATCCATGATTAAACTTTCCTGCATGGAGAACAGCCGAGGAGAAGCCACCCAAAAAGCCGAAGAATACCTCGCAAACGTCGAAGCCTGCTTGATAAATGAAGCCCAAAAAACCTTAGGCTCCGAAACTGCTGACCAGTGGCTCAGGCGCCTAGAAGAAGCCAACGCCGAGGTCTGCGAAGAAAAAACAGAAGAAAGCAAATTCGTCACGGGCGTTCCCAGAGACCAAAAATGGATTAGAGTGGAGCCAATAAAAAATCTTTCAACCGAACGAATACAGCAAATCGCCAAAGACCAAAACCTCCAAATCAAACCCCAGAACGACGGACGACTAATAGTATACGGCCAACCAAACGGCATCAAAGAGTTTCTCAAAAAAATGACAACAGAAGCAGCCAAACAATAAATTAAAAAAACAAGTTCTCAGTGATTGCCTCTTTATATAAGGGAGGGGGAGGTCACTCAGAGCACTATCCTTGAGAAGCAAAATCTAATTTTTGATTAGGGCTTTCTTATGTCTTTCAGCGTACGCTTTCTCTATGGCTACTCGGTGGACGTTGTTGTAGGCGCAGAACGGGATAATTTTGAGGTCTGGCGTGATATAGTGCACCACGCATCGTCTTACGCGGTTCACGTCAAAGTTGTAGGAGTCCATGAACGCCATGCAGCCCAACAGGAAGATTCTGCGGCGGATTTTGCCCAGCGACTGATAAGACGGCGAAAGATGCATCCGCATTATTGACTTCATCAGGGTCAGCATGCCGACTTCTTTGGTAACCAAGAACATGTCCATCGACAGCATCGACGCCATGAAAAGCGAGGAGAGCAGCGAGATTTTTCCTTTGGATTCAGCGGTTTCGGCGGTTTTGCGAATGCTGTTAAAGAATCTGTCAAAGTTTACGAAACGGTTGATGGGGAACATTTTGCCGCTTTTCGAAACGTAAACCCAGTTGACTATGCCGCATTGCGGGCTGCAGGAGAACAGCGGCCAAGGTTTCTGCATGAATTTACGCATTATCTTTATCGGCGAAGTCATAACTGACATCGGATACAAATCGGTTGATTTTATTTCGCCGTGAGTTTGTTTTTCCACGTCTTCGGCAAAAGACCACTCGCGGAAGTTTTCTCTAAACGGATTCTCTGTTGCTCTGCCCGTGAAAGCGATAGGTTGGAAAATCAATCCTCGGACGATGTCAGTGTTTTTGGATGCAAACCTGATCATATCGCCGACTTCCTTGTCGTTTAAACTCTTCATTAACGTGTTGACCAGGATTATTTCTATGTCGTATTTGCGGCAGACCTCGATAGCTTTGAGCTTGTATTCGAAGAGGGCTTGTCCTCTGACTTTCTTGTAGAAGTCATCGTGGAAACTGTCAAACTGCAAATAAACAATGTTTAACCCGTTCTTCTTCAGCCGTTCAGCTAACTGCGGGTTCTTAGCCAAATGCGTGCCGTTCGTCGCCAAAATCGTCATGAACTTCAGTTCATGGGCGACGCCGATGATTTCAGGCATGTCCTCGCGTTCAAGCGGGTCTCCGCCCGAGAACAGGATGGCTGGTGGTTTGGGGTTGGCTTTGCTTACGAATTCAAGCATTTTTACGAGTGCTTCTTTGGTGGGTTCGTATTCGACTTCTTGCTGGGGAAAGGTGGAGAAGCAGACGGCGCATTTTAGGTTGCAGCGTTTGGTTACGTCGATTACTCCTATGACGGTGCCTGATGCGTGGGTTGTGCAGGTTTCGCATTTGTAGGGGCAGCCGTCGGGGTTTTTGGGCGCGTTTAAGTCGCCGAGGTACTGGAATTGGTCGTATTTTTGCATGTGGGCATAGACGCGTGGGCTTTGCCAGTGGGTAGCTTTGAATTCGCCGTGTTCGGGGCATTGCTTGGTGATTTGGATTTTGCCGTTACCTTGTGATAGTTGGGCGTCTATTTTTTTTTGGCATTCGGGACAGATGCTTTTGGTTTCGCTCATATTTACCCTCCAAGTACAGCTTCAACTATCAGGGCTAGTGGAAGCAGAATCATCGACATTGTAACTATGCGCTCGTACTTGCATACGTTTTGCACGGTTGAGGCTGAGGTCACAAGTCGTATTGAAGCATAAATTAACAGAACACTCCACAGCAAAATTAACGGCAGATAGTAGACTGTAAAGTTTCCTATGAAGAAGGGCAAAGGTGCAAGGACCCCAGTTAACAGGAAAAACAAAGCAGCAACTTTCGCCGAGTTGGCGCCGCCGATTTTCTGCGGAAGCGTCGGGTACCCAGTTTTTGAATCGCCTTCTACGCTGAGGATGTCTCGCAGGACATTTCCGCCTATGGTGCCGAAAGCTATGGGGTACAGGCTTAAGGAAATCAAGCTGACAGTTGCAGGCGTGGTGATGGTGGCTTGTCCATACATGAAAGCTGTGCCCGTTAAAATCCCAACCAAAACGTTGGCGACAAAGCCTGACTTGCGTTTCACCATATAGGAGTAAACCAAAAGCAACAAGGAGTCAACGGCGATGATTGCGAAACTTAACCAGTTAATGAAAGAAGCCATAACCAAGCCCACGGCAAAGAGCAAACCTGAAACTGCCATTACCTGCTTGAGCGATAAGGCGCCTGAGGGTATGGGACGTTTTGGCTTGATGACTGCGTCGCTTTCCCTGTCGAAATAGTCGTTTATGGCGAAGCCAGCGGACGTGATGAATGCCATGGAAAAGAAAATTAGCAAAACCGTCTGCACGCTAAGGCTTAAAGGGTCTTTTGTGATGGCAAACGCGGTTAAGACTGATAAGCCGCCTGTCATTAGCCAGTAAGGAAGCCGCAGTAGAGCGATTAAGCCTCTAGCTGGCGTGGCAGGGGTCATTTGGATAGGTTCCTCGCGGCGATTACTTCTTTTATGCTGTCTTCAAGACTTACCTTTGGATTCCATTTCAGTTCTTTCTTGGCTTTAGCATTGACAAACCATATGGTGTTGATGTCTCCTTGCCAAGACACATTGGTCGTTGTCACAACTGTTTTGTCTTGGAGGTTGAGGATTTTTAGCATCATTTTTGCAAGGTCAATTATCTTTGTGGTTTTGCCAAAGCCTATGTTGTAAGTTTGACCGTTAGCAGACTCAAATGAGCCAGCGTTAACTAGCGCGTCCACCACGTCGGAAACGTGAACGAAATCGCGTGATTGCAAACCCGTGCCGATGATTTCAAGTTTGTTTGGGTTCTTAGCAAGCTTATCTAGGAAATCATGTATGACGCCATGGCATCTTAGCCCGTAAACGTTGGCGAACCTGGTAACTACGATGTCTAAACCATACTGTTCCCGATACATTTGGCAGTATTCTTCGCCGACCACTTTGGATAAGCCGTAGCATGAGAAGGGGTGGAACCCGTAATCTTCTGAGGTTGGCAATTGTGCGGGGTTGCCGTAGACTGCTGCGCTGGAAGCAAACACCAGTTTTGCATCGTCTTTGCGCGCCTTTTCAAGAACACACAGGGTTCCTTTGGCGTTTGTTTCAAAATCCTCCAGCGGATTCTCCATCGAGTAAGGAACCACAACTTGCGCAGCTAAATGATAAATCAAATCAGCTTTCTCTTGAGAGCACAACTTTTTGACGTCTAAAATGTCGCCTTTTACGAACTTGGCTTTTGGATTGTCTTGTACGTTTTCCATCTTGCCGCTTGACAAGTTATCATAAATCGTCAAATCATCAGTAAGATTCGACAGTTTATTGCACAGGTGATAGCCTATGAAGCCTGCTCCACCAGTAACCATCACTTTTTTCTCTTTCAAGTCAGCCATCCAACTCACGACAAAGTCTATATTCCCTATTGGTAAGGTTGTAGGTATATGTCGCCTGTGAAAACTATAAAAACTTTTAGGGATTTGCTGTCTTTCCTCACCATCATTCCATTAGGCGGAAAAGAAGATTTCATTTTCACAACGGCGGAAAACATGTACCTTTTTCCATTAATCGGCGCTTTCATAGGCTTACTTGGAGCTACTTACTTTGTCGGTTCAAGCGTTATCGTTGGGTTTTTGCTGGGCTTAGTTAATCTGGTTGTTGCTTTGCCCACTGGGTTCTTGGTTAAGCTTTTTCCTGCGACGATGACAGTTGCGTTTCTGCTTGTTTTAACTGGGCTGCAACATTTCGACGGCTTAATCGATTTAGGCAACGCGGTCGGTTTGCGAAATGTGCATGACAGAAAAATGGTCGCTCACGCTTGGACGGTAACCTATTCGGGGGCTGTTTTGGCGTTAGTTGTGGAGTTCGCAGCTTTTGCAGGGCTATTTTTTGTTAATCCAGTGTTTGCTTTCGGCGCAATTATCGCCGCTGAAGTCGCAGCTAAATTAGCCATGGTTACGATTGTCTGGGTTGGAAAACCCAGCCATAAAGGATTGGGCTCGATTTTTCTCTCCAAAGCCAAAAAGAAACACAACATCATCGCTTACATAATTGCTGTTTTGATTGTCTACCCCTTTTTCGCTCTTACAGGTAACCCACTGTTAGGCTTAGCGGGCGTCGGCATAGTTTTAGTCAGCATTCCAGTCGCGTTTGGGATGGAGAAAGTTTCAGAGGGCGTTTTCGGGGGAGTTTCTGGCGACATGATTGGCGCAACCAACGAGGTTGCAAGGGCTGTGACGCTGGTTTTGTTTGCAGTTGTGTTGATGGTGATGCTATGAGGGTTCCTGCTTTGATTATGGCTGGCGGAAGGGGAAGCCGCATGGGTTTGCCCACTGAGAAGCCTCTGTTGCCGTTTTTGGGTAAACCATTAGTGGATTGGGTTGTACAAGCCGTTGCCAGCGCAGGGAAAGTTTCCGAGTTTTATGTTATAGCCAGTGCGAATACGCCTGAAACGGAGAAATACTGCTTAGCTAAGGGTTGGAAGGTTCTGCACACAGACGCAAAAGGCTACCACAACGACCTAAAACAAGCCGTTTTGAGGGCTAGTTTGATAGGCCCCGTGCTGACGATGCCTTCAGATGTGCCAGCAATAACAGGAAGGTTCCTCGACAAAGTCATCAGCGAATTTGAGGTCTGCGGAAAAGATTTCTTAGCAGTCTTCGTTCCCATCAAAACAAGGCAGGACTTGGGGCTTTCCATTTCCTCCACTGACGAGTATAAGGGCGTGTGGTATGCGGTTTCAGGAGTAAACATCATAGACAGCGCCAAAATCCAATGCGACGGAAAAATAGAAACAAGCGCCATAATCACCGAGGAAACTGAAGTGCTATTGAACATCAATACGATCAAGGACTTGGAGATAGCCGAGAAGATAATGATGAAAACAAAGAAGGTCTAGTGCTCTCACAGACTATACCCCCCTCTATTTATAGCCTCAATATGTGAACAGGATAAGATGCGAAGTATTGCCCGCTCATTGTGAGGAAGCGTTCGGTTGACAGCGTTTGTTAGGAAACGTCTGTTGTGTCGATTCATTTGCAGGGAGCACCCGTTTGCTACTTCGATACTTTAAAGAAAAAAGGCTCTACCTCTCACAAGTGACCTCCCCTCCCTTAGATAAAACGACAATTGCTAAGTGAACTTTTGGTTAGTCCAGAAACTTTGACTCACAGTTACCCACAAAAATAACTTAAATCACCAGATTTGCGCTCTTCAAATATTCCAAAAAAACCCATTTTTTAGCACAATTGGTATTTATAGCATGCAAACCATACTTGTGGCTGTATTTTCCAGACGGGGGAGGCAAATGATGACTCAGACATGCGCATCAACAATCTTAAAAGCATTACAGTGCACGCTCGCCATGCCCAGTGAACACTTATTGCCCATCGAAGGGTTTAGGGGATAAAGCATGATTAAGCTGCCGAGCCAAGTCGCAGAGTACTTTCCCTACGACAGCGTACGCCCACACCAGGACGAATTCATAACTACCGTTTACAACGCCGTAAGCAGCAGGCGTTCGGTTTTAATCGAAGGCAGCAACGGTCTTGGAAAAACAATTTCCGCCCTCTCCGCCTGCTTACCAGTCGCAATCGAAAAAAAACTCAAAATACTCTATGTAGCGCGAACCCACCGCCAGCACGACCGCGTTATTGAAGAGTTAAGAGCGGTTTTTAGAAAACATCAAATTTCAGGTCTCTCTATCCGCGGGCGCAACGAAATGTGCCTCAACGTTTTCGCATCTAGAGGCGCTTTTGACTCGAAGTCGCTTATGGAAGTCTGCGAGCTCCTGAAAGCTAAGAGCAGATGCCCATACTACACTAACGTGGAAGAACGCACGTACGATTACATGCAACTTCAACAGCAAGTAGCCAGTCGACCCTACATGGGATCTGAAATCCAGCGGATATGCAAGAAAAAAGAAGTCTGCCCCTACGAACTCGTAAAAGCTGGACTCTCAGACGTCAAAGTTATTGCTTTGAGCTACCTCTATGTTTTCGACCCCGTAATTCGTACGGCTTTTTTGAAAAACCTTGAAACGGAACTTCAAAAAATCATCCTAATCGTAGACGAAGCCCACAATTTACCTGAAACAGCCATCAGCATCTCAGGCAGCACCCTCTCACTCTTTGTTATGAGGGCGGCAGAAATGGAAGCCAACCGATTCGGCCACAAAGACATCGAAGAGTTCGCCCATTTCTTCAGGACTGAAGTGGAAAAAATAACGGATAAAATAAGCCGAGAAGAAATAATTCCTGCAAGCAACATTATCGAAATTGTCCAGAAGCAGGGAAACATCGCTCGTCCCAGAGAGTTCTTTGAGCACATGCATGAAGCGGGGGCTGCGATTAAGAAGAGTTTGTTGGCTGATGGCAAAAACCCGCGCTCCTACGTTCACGCAATGAGCGAGTTTCTGCTCAAATGGATTGATACGGTTGATGATGATTCCTTCATTAACGTTGCAAGCCAATACTTCAACAAAGAAAACAACAAAACCGCTAAGCTCGAAATAGTGGCGCTTGACCCCTCGAAGGTTACGCAGCCCGTTTTCTCGTCAACCTATGCTAACGTCATTATGTCGGGTACGCTTCAGCCACTGGAAGCTTTTGCGAGAATAACACGATTACCCGAGAGCACGGTGAAGTTCCTTGTGCCATCGCCCTTTCCTAAGGAACACGTGTTCTCAGCCGTTTGCCTAGGTGTCACAACCTCGATGGAGAAGAGAACCCCCCAAATGTACCGCACAATGGTTGAACGCATAAACGAAGTTGTAAACAGCACCCCAACCAACACAGGGATCTTTGCAGCCTCCTTCCAAGTCCTAAACGCCCTGCTAGCTGAAGGTTTAGAAAACGCTCTCTTAAAACCCCTATTCCATGAACGCAAAGGCATGACTTCTAAAGCTAACGAAAAAATGGTCCAAGACTTCAAAGCTTGTGGCGACAAAGGCGGCGCCGTGTTTTTGGGCGTTCAGGGTGGCAGGACTTCGGAGGGTGTGGATTTTCCAGGCAACCAGATGAACTCAGTAGTGGTCGTGGGTGTGCCTTATGCCGAGCCAACTCCCAGAGTTAAGGCGCAGATTGAATATTACGACAAGCGTTTTCCAGGGCTTGGACGCGAATACGGCTACATTTTGCCCGCCATGAAAAAGGCGTCTCAAGCGGCAGGCAGACCCATAAGAACCCTTGAAGACCTAGGCGCCATAGTGTTCTTAGACTACCGTTTCTCCACAAGCTACTGCAAAAGTTTCCTGCCATCATGGATAACCAATGGAATGAAAATCTTACCCGACAAAAAAGACGTCTTAGCAACCGAAGTCAGCAGTTTCTTTAGAGCTCAGTCTTGAACTTCCTGAAGCTTCTCGTTAACGATAACTTTTCCGATGACAATCCTTGAGGGTTTGGCTGAAACTGCAGTTTGTACTTTCAGCGTTTTCCTAAGTTGATTAATCTCACGCAGCACACCGATTCCTAAAAACTTGCTTCCGCGACCGTAGATGCCGAGCAATATGCCTTTTTCGGGTTCCTGGGTTTTTGGAACGGCGTTTCTGGGTTCGATTGTCATTTGGCTCTTAGGGTAGCCTTGCAACTTTGCATTCTTGAGGTACCTTGCATAGGTCATTTCGCGGAGAATCTTGCGTTTTTCTGCAGTTCGCTGATTAAGAGCGGATGACGGTTCAACAACGACCACTGGAGCGTCTAAGCCTACAATCAGGGGCACGAGTTCATCGTGCATTTGAATCCCAACGATAACATCAGGCTTAAGCGCATCAATCAGGGCAACTTTATACCTAACAGCGACGTCGCCGCTAACCCAACCGTCAGTATTAACTAAGACAAAATCCACTTGCTGCTGTAAAATCTCAGCCTTCATAGCGGTTAACCCTTCAATCGCCTTTACCATTGCCTTTATCGGCGAGGTTACACCCACAAAAAAGGCGTTCTTTAACTTTAAATCGTAGAGTTCCGGAATGCGTTTTGAAGTCAAAGCGTAACCTACTGTGCCTGAGGGACCAATGTCTGATTGACCTACGTCGCCGTCTAAAACTGCAACCTTGCATTTGCCGTCTGTTAGGTTGTTTAACAGGTAAGTGCATAGACTGCTTTTTCCACAATCAGCCGTCCCTAAAATTAAAACTGCAACTGGGCGTTTCTGCAAACCCAAAATGGCTTCAACAGGTTTGTTCCATGATGATGGAATCGTGCTACCAATAGTTTCCGCTATGCTAGCGTTGGGACCCAACGAAACGTCAAAGACCGCAGTTTCAACGGCAAAGAAGGGCAGACGTTTTCCTTCTCGAACCACAACCCGCTGGGATTCTTTCATTGGGAAGCCGAAAACTTCTGCTTTTCCAGAAACAAGCCTAGCCGACGCTGGACCATCCACTAACAATGTTCTATTGGATTCGACTGTTTGCTTCAATTGCTTTTCCCCTTGGAACAATATTTCCAGTTCTTCCAGCTATGCGTGTAGCTGAGGAAATATGCCTGACTCCTCGACTACGCTTGTTTTCTTTTAAAGGTTTGTTGGTTCCTGCCTCCCCTACCACTTCCAGGATTACTTGAGGTGGCAAAGCACCATCTAAGCCTTCGAGCAGTTCCTTGTAGACTGGAACCCCATTCCCAATCTTAACAGAAACGCTGGTTACTGCAAAGTCAACGTTTCTTAATACCTTAAGTATGCTGTCAATTACTTCTTTAGTGCTAAAGCAGTTACCTTCCTCAATAACTTTTCCATCAGCCACGGCGACCAACCCAATCGCAACCCCTGGGTCTATACCGATTACTATTTTCTCGAAAGCTTCCTTTCCCAAAAGAAGTTTCATTACTTCGTCAACTAAACTGTCAAGCTCATCTTCGCTGTGAAAAACCAGGATTTTCTCGTGATTTACTAAGTGCTTTTCCTGCTCGGTTGTTACCACCAGCGCCATTTTGTCAGGAACTGATTGTCCTGGAACTAAACTGATGAAGGGAATATTTTGTTCTCGTAACTGGTTAACGATGAGGAAGTAGGCTTTGCCTTGGACTGTTGCGACGGCAACTTTTTCTTTCATAAAGCAACCTTAAAGTATAGATTTAAGTGCAAAACACAATACTAGCTTCAAGTTAATAATCCTTGACGTGTAAAGCATGGTTAGAATCCAGACTGGTTGCAAATGCATCGACTCTAGCATCGGCGGGGGCATCTCACCTGAAACCGTCACGTTGATTTATGGTGAGCCTGAAACTGGAAAAACAACCCTTGCAATGCAGTGCGCCGTCAACTGCGCCGTCCAAGACTTCAAGGTGCTCTTTGTTGACTGCGATAACACTTTCTACGCCAAGAGGCTGTCTCAAATTTCAAAAGACCGCTTTGACGAGGTTGCCGAACGAATAATTCTGGTTAAGCCTAAGGATTTTAGGGAGCAAACAGCAGTCGTAGACCGCATCCAAGACTACGCTACCAAAAACGTTGGATTAATCATAATTGACACGTTCACTTCGCTGTATGGCGCAAAAGTCTGCCAAACATCAGGCAAAGCATTTGGCGTCAACCGTGAATTAAACAGGCAACTGGCTATTTTGGCGCAAACCGTAAAGATCCGAAAAATTCCAGTCATAATAACAAGCCAGGTGCGCAACGTGTTTAGCGAGCAAAGTATAAGCGTTAGGCCTGTAGCGACTAGAGTTTTGAAGTTCTGGGCTGACACAATAATCGCCCTCAAACCAACCGATTACCCCCAAACAATCAAGGCTGTGCTGGAGAAGGCGCGGGAAATCGAGCAAGAAGTAACGTGTTATGTACAAATAGGGGAAGCTGGAATACAAGATACACAATTCCACTGACTAAATGGTTGAACCCCATGGATATAGCCCTGTTGATAGTTGAAGCTTTAAAGTTTATTTTTCCAGCCTACTGCGCCAACGGGACGCCTGTGCTTGCTGGAGGCGGCAAACGGATGGATTTCGGCAAGAACTTCGTGGATGGCAAACGAATTTTTGGGAATAACAAGACTTTCAGGGGCTTTTTTTTCGGCTGGGGTGTCGGTATAGGGGTTGGGTTGGTTGAAGGCTTAGTTTTTGGTTTTCAAAATTACCCAGTCCTGTTTAGTCTTCTTATTCCGTTGGGGGCCCTTTTGGGCGATTTGACTGGCGCATTCATAAAGCGAAGATTAAGCATAGCTCCAGGAGGTTTGTTGCCAATCGTTGACCAAGTTGACTTTGTGGTTGGGGCAGTTGTGTTTTCGCTTCCATTAGCCTTGATAGGTTGGCAAGCGGGAGTGACAGCTTTTTGGCAGGTGGCTTTGACAGCTTTGCTGATTACGCCGCCTATTCACTTGTTCACTAACTTTTTAGCGTATAAAATGAAGTTAAAAAGAAATCCTTGGTAGCCAACTAAAAAACGGCTAAAAAAAATTATCGTCCGCCGTTTGCTTTGAACGAGATTGAGCCTTCCAAGAACACGTATGCTAACAGTAGGAGTGCGACGCCTATGACTAGCATCATGTAGGCTTGTCTTGGTTTGTACGCGCTCTTGGTGCTCTGGTAAATTGATAATAAACCAACGAATCCCAGCGCGTAGAGTATTACTGAAATGATTGTGTCGGCAATGAATTGTGAGCCGAGGTCTGGGTAGAGGAAGTAGAATTGGCCGTTGACGTAGGCGGAAGGCATAGGATGATTAATTAGAGTATATAGTCCGCCGCCGAAGAGGAATATTGCGTAGGAAATTCCAACAGCTATAACTATGAACGCTGAAGGTGCATTTGTAGAGATTTTGCGGAACCATCGGCTAAGCGAAAACGACATGTTCGAAGAACTTTTCTTTATTTTACTAGTCATTTTTGGTTCTCTTCCTCAATTAGGTACTTTGCTACTTCTTTAGCCCATACTCCAGTTAATGAATTTTTCTGAATCTCCACTAAATATTGGCTCCAAATAACGTTCGATGCAGCCTCCCAAACCCTGAATTTTTCAAGCACATTCTTGTACGCCTTTGAATGCAGTTGGCAAAAACCGTTCTCTTCGGCTTCTCGGCAACAAAGCCTACAATTCACTTTTTGCGCGCTCCTTTTGAGGGGCAATTCGGGTTAAGACACAACTTCCAAGGTCGCCTGCTTCTTAGATAAACCGCTACTGTAGGTGAGCCGCAGCTTTTGCAAGGAGTAGCCAGTGGTTTAACGGTGCCCGTTTGAGGCAGTGGAAATGCGGTGTTGCATTTGCCTTCAAAATAGTTTGTGCAGCCGACAAAGCGTTTGCCAGTTTTTTTCGAGCGCAAAATCACCAGTTTCCCCTCATGACATTTTGGGCATGCGCCAACCGTTCTTTCGTCAAGTCTAGCTTTTTGTATTGGTTGGCTTAACTGGGCGCCCACAGCGGCTTCTTTTTCTTTGAGTTCAGATGTGACTAGTTTTAGGGTTTCGGTGGCGTTTTGCAGCACGTTTTGTTTGGTTTGGTTGCCCTGTTGGATTTCGTTCATTTCGCCTTCAAGCTTTCGGGTTAGTTCAGGGGAAACGACGGTTGGGCAATACTTTGAGAGGACTTCGATGACTTTAAAGCCAAGGTCACTGACAAAGAGGCTGTCAGTGCCTGTTAGGTATTTACGGTCATAGAGTGTTTGGATGGTTGCGGCACGTGTTGCTTTAGTTCCAATTTCCTCTTTCTCCATTTTCAAAAGCAAGCTGCGAGGGTTGTATCGAACGGGCGGCTTAGTAAAATTGTCGCTTAAGATTACTTTTTTAACGCTGACTTTTTGTCCCTCGGTTAGGGGCGGCAAAGAAGCATCTTTCAACTGGACGTACGGCTTGTAAAAGTGCACCCAGCCCTCCGCCAACGTTCGAGCTGCATTCAGGCTGAAAAGGTTGCCGTTGATGCTTATGGTTACTTTTATGCTTTGGAGAATTTCGGGTTCACCGAAAACAGCTAAAAACCGCTTAACAACCAAATCGAAGATGTTTCTTTCCGAGGCGTCGAGGGGTTTTTCAGGCAGGTTTCCCGTGGGGTAAATGGCTGGGTGGGCGGGGTCATATTTTTTGCCTTCGTTAGGCTTTAAGGATGGTTTAGAGAGGAGTTCAAGGGCGTGTTTAGCGTAAGCGGGCGCCTTTTCCAGTTTTTTAAGTATTGTTTTGTAGCCGATTGATGGCGGAAGCTTTTGGCTGCTTGTTCGCGGGTAAGAAATCAACGCGTCCAAATACAGGTGCTGGGCAATTTTTGAGGTGCGCATGGGCGTGTACTTGAAAATGCGGTAAGCTTCACTCTGCAAAGCGCCAAGGTCAAACGGCACTGGCGGGTTCTGTTCAAACTCTTTCACCGTTACGGTTTCTATTTGGCCTTCCTTGGTCTTGCAAGAGTCCTTAATCGCCGTTGCTTGTGCCTTGTTTTCGAGCGTTTTTTCGTATTCAACTTCGAGGGCGGTGTCGTTTATGGTTATTTTTGCGGTTATGATCCAGTAGGGTGTGGGCACAAAGCAGTTTATGGTTTTTTCTCGAGCTTCAAGAAATCTCAGGGTTGGTCCTTGCACTCTGCCAGTGCTGAGAGTCGCGTATTGCCCGCTGCAGTTTTGGGCAGCTTGGGTTAGGGCTCGCGACAGGTTTATGCCGTATAACCAATCAACTTCATGCCGCGTTAATCCTGCTTCGATGAGCGCAAAATCTAAGGTTGGTAGTAGGTGAGTGTAGGATTCTTGGAGTTCTTCTTTTGTCAGGGTTGAGTATTTCATTCGTTTAGCCACTGATTCTTTGCCGCCGCAGGCGTACTTTAGGATGGTGTAGCCTATGATGCTGCCTTCAACGTCGAAGTCGCACGCATCCACAAACCCCTCTGCGTCTTTAGCTAGTTGGGCAATGACTTTTAGCCAAACCCGAATCCTAGATGCTTTTCGCTCGGCTTGATACCGTGGAACCCACTGGTAATCAAAAACTGGATAGCCGCGTCCTTTCTGTTTGCTTGTAATCGTGTATAAGTGTCCCAGCGCCGGAACCACTACTATGTTGCCGTCTCGGTACGCTTGGTAGTACGGGACGCCGTTGCTGACTGCTTTTTTCGGTTTGCCCTCAGCATCCAGCGCTATAGCTATCCTGTTTGCAGCATCAGGTTTTTCCGTGATAACTAAAGTGTATTTTTCCAAACGCTGTTAAACCACACTTTAACATTCCAATGGACTTCCTGTTAAAAGCTTTACAGTAAGTATCAAGTTAATTGGGGCTTAAATTTTTTAGCAACCAATAAATACGCCATAACCATGTAACTACTGGGGATTTGGATGCCGCAGCGCGTTATTTGCCATGGTTGCAACCATATTTTATATGAAGGCAAAGACCTCAAACCGCCAGATGAAATTATCTCGCAGAATGGTGGAAAATGCCCAAAATGCGACAGAAAACTATCCCTGATGCCCATAGACGTGGAAGTTAAACCCTTATACAAGCGTTGACAACAAACTTGAATACTCCAACCGAAGCCCCGCTTGATTTGTCAGTTGAGACGCATTGGGAAAAAGCAACAAAAACCAGAATGGGCAAGTACCTAACCAACTTGGAAACTGATTTTATTTCTAAATCAATAGACCTATCTCAAGAGAACATTACTGTGATGGATGTTGGCGCTGAAGCAGGACGCTTCTCGCTTTTAGCCGCTAACAGTAAAGCCACCGTTGTAAGCGTCGATATTAATTCTTATGCCCTCAAAAGGCTCAAGCTCAAAACTAAACAGGTCAACATTATCCAGGCAGATGCAAGACATCTTCCCTTAAAGGATGAAGTGTTTGATGTTGTTTTTATGATTGAGGTTTTAGATTACATCTCCGAACTGGAACAAGCTTAGATGGAGTGCAAGCGCACTTTGAAGCCGAATGCTTCCAGCATATTATCTTTTGGCAACAAATCAAGCCTTAAAGCAAAGTTGAAGGCGATGCAGGGAAAATCCTACCGCCATTCTTACAAGAAAGTTATGCAGTGCCTGTCTAAGACAGGGTTGATGGTGAAAAGGAAAACGGGGTACAGTTGGTTGCCGTTTGGAAGAACTTCTCAGAGCAGGCTTGTGCCTGTTCTAGCTGGTTTGAGAGAATTGGGCTGCGAAGGGTTGTTAGGGTCTTAGCCCTTGGGTTATAATGCACATAACTAAGCCCTCTAGTCACTTGAAGCCATTCTGGCTGGTTTTGGAAAGCCATAAATAAATCGCCAATGTGTAAAATAGTACAATCGCAATATACATTTGGAAGAGATGGCTTAAAGTGGGCGAAGGAATTAAGGAACGACTTGGTAATAGCTTATCAATTTTTAGCAGGCTAAGAATTCAGGTAAGCCACAGTTCAATCATTGCTTTTGCAGCGTTAATCATGATTCTCTTTGTTGCCTTTACAGTTCGTATTTTGCCTCTACGCTGGGAAAACCTTTCAGGAGGAACAGCTCTCTTAAATGAGTTTGACCCCTACTACCAATTCAGCATAACCCAGCACATGGTACAAAACGGTTTACTCTCACCCTACTGGCCGACCCACTGGATAAACATGCAGAAATGGTATCCAGACGGATTAGACATGTCCACTTCGCTGCCAGCTTTGCCCATGACAGCTGCCGTACTCTTCCAAATTGTCTCATTGTTCGGCGCAAAGATTGATTTAATGACTTTCACATCGATATTACCAGCCGTCATAGCAGTGGTCTCATGTTTAGTACTCTACTTTGTTGGCAAAGACATGGGTGGAAAAGCAGTCGGTCTATTCTCAGCATTATTCCTCGCGTTAGCGCCATCATTCTTACAGAGAAGCTCGCTGGGATTCTTCGATACGGAAGTGCCCGGTGTACTTGGGTTAGTACTATTCATATTCTTGTTCCTAAGGTCACTGGACAGCAACAGATCCCTGCGTGCATCATTATTGTACTCGTTAGGTTCAGGTGCAGCATTGGCATATTTCATCGCAGGCTGGGGAGCAGCATACTACTTGATTGCCCTATCAGTCTTGTTCGTCTTTATCATGGTCCTGTTAAAGAGATACAGCCAAAGAATGCTGATTAACTACAGCATAACTTTCGGTCTAGCATTGTTTATAGGAACAAAAGTTCCCTACATCTCACTCAACTACGTAAGCTCAGCTGCAGTCCTTCCAGTCGCCGCAGTGTTCATCGTACTTGTGGTTGCAGAAATTCTGCGAAACAACATATCCATGAAAAGCAAACTTTCGCTGGCAATCGCCTCACTGGTCATAATAGTCGGCGGTTTTGTCACTCTCGCGGTAACTGGCTTCCTTGGCGGCATAACTGGAAAATTCATAACGGTTTTAGACCCCTTCATCAGGGCTGCTTCACCCCTAATTGATTCAGTTGCAGAACAGAGAATCTCTGCATGGGGAAACCTCTACCTTGAATTCGGCATAGCCATACTATTCTTCCTTGTAGGTCTCTACTTTGTACTGAAAAATCCAACTAACAGAAACATCTTCCTGCTGCTCTTCGCGGTAACTGGACTCTACTTCGCATCTTCAATGGTACGTCTACTAGTACTCTTCGCACCAGCCTTCGCCATAATAGCAGGCATAGGCATCATCAGCATACTAAAGCCATTCTTCACTTTACTTCAGGAAACGCCAAAGGCTCTTGCCAAGTCAAAGCGCAGAATGGCGCGGGTAAGCAAGGAATACAGCGGCGTCGCAGTCTTCATAATCTTCATAATCTTGGTAACAAACTTGGCGTTTTCACCGCAAACTGGAGGAATGCCAAGAGCTATCTCGCAAGCCTACACACCAACAGCAATCAGCGCTTCAAGCCTTCCAGTGGGTGGAGCGGGTCTAACCCAGCCAGTAAGGGCATGGCTTGACGCAATAGGCTGGATGAAGAGTAACGTTCCCTCAACTGATGCTGTCGTTATGTGGTGGGACTACGGCAACTGGCTAGCCGACCTTGGAAACGTAACCAGCTTAGCGGATAACACTACAGTAAACAGCACCCAAATAGAGAACGTAGGCTTCATATTCATGGGTAACGAGAACCAATCGATGGCAATGCTCAATAGCTATGGTCAGTCACGCGTCAAATACATCGCTGTCTTTGAAGTCCTTCAAATATCTCAATCAAGCAGCGGCTCCAATTCATACGTTGCAAGCCCAGCCGGTTACGGCGACGAAGGCAAATGGGTATGGATGGCAAGAATTTCAGGACAGGCAAAGACAAGACTGCTAAACGAAGGCTTCATGAACCCTGCAACAGCATGGACAAATGAAACACAATTTGGCTCCAGTGACCCAACAACGAATCGGTGGAAATGGAATGACCAAGGCTTAAACAGCACCGTATTTGAACTGATGAACTATGCAGAAGTGCGATATGCCAACACCATGACCGCTTTAGGAGTCAATGTCTCACCAGACCAAACTACTACACAGCCAACATACTTCAAAGAAGCATACTTCGCAGGACTACAAACATCTCCAGGCCAATACGGCGGCTTAATCCCGATAATCGCAATCTACCAAATTGACTGGGCAACATACGACGCCGCACACGGCATAACACCCTAAGCTTAAAGCAGGAAGCAACGAATGTTTCCAAAGGTCCCAGATCAACATAAAGTTGGTCGACCTTTAATCCCCAACGGTTTAGGCGTACTTTTCGTCCTAACCACCACCATTTATCTTTTCTCGATTTACTTCTCAAACAAAGTTTTCAACTTAGGCTTAGACACTTCAGTGAATGGTGTTTCTGCCGCACTAACTTTGGCTGTGTGCATTTTGTTCGGCGGTTTTATGGGTCTTTTAGATGATTTTATGGATTTGAAATGGCGTTACAAAGCGTTCATGCCCTTAATCGCAGCGTTGCCCCTAATGTACTACGCTCTTGAGCTTGCGAAGCTTGACATCATTAGAACTTCAATTTCAATCCCATTTATCGGAACCATAGACTTTGGTCAATCATACATTTTTCTAATCATCCCAATTATCGTCATGATAGTGACTAACACCGTGAACCAGCTTGGAGGCTTAAACGGTTTAGAAACAATTTGCCCAGCCATAGTCATCTTGGGATTAATGGCTTTTTCACCATCCTACATTCTCATGGTGGGACCATTAATGTTCTGGCTGATACTAGCCTATTTTAACGCTAGAGGCAAGATTTTTGTAGGCAACTCAGGCTCATTTGCCATAGGAATAACCATTGCATCATTCGCCGTCATTTCAGACCTAAAAGTTAACCTCTTAATCTCCATTCTACCCTTCATCTTTAACTCATCAATCATACTACTCGCAATCTTTTTCACGCGCAAAAGAGCTAAAGTCACTTTCGACGGCAAAAAACTCAGTTCAGACAGTAGAAAAAGCATAGTTACGGTAATAACTTACCATCGACCGTTAACCGAGCGACGCATAGTACAAATAATCGCCATAATAGTTGGGCTCTTTACACTGCTGGCCGCACTAATTCAACTGCTCTCTTAAATTTTAAGCAAGGAAACTCTCAAGCTTTGTTAGCCCGATTATTTCGTCAAAACTTAAGCCCAATGCATCCAGTACTTGGTCAAAAGTGGCTTGCAAATAAGCAACGTACTTTTCAACGTCAACTTCGTTGCGTGAGGCTAACTCGACTGGTTTCACACCCAAGTTAGAATCATCGGCGAGGTTGTGTGAGGAGCACGACTTTATAACTTTTACAAAGCTAATGAGGTCACCTGCGCGGAGTTCTTTGCCGCTTTTCTGGAGAATCTTGGCGGCTTTCACATGTTGCGGCGTAGTTTTAGTGTAACTTGAGAGCTCATCGCCGAGGACCACGTGGAAGGCCAGGTCACTCATTTCTTTCCATTCCCTGCGTTTGAGGACGTTGTAGCGTTCGCGAACTATGTTGGCTATGTCTTTTCTGGCTTTCTCGAATTCCTCTGGGTTCTTGACTTTAGCTAGTCGCTCTTTCATCTGATTGAACGCATCTTTGATAAAGATGGGAATGTGTTTTTTCTTGCCCGTCAACCCCTTAACGTCTACCGTGCCGTCTTCGAGGACGCCAAGGTAGTTCTTTTTTCGTGTACTAAAAACGGCATACCGATACACTTTGTCGACGTCGATACCCATATTCAACTCATGCTCGGTGTAACGGACTACGTCTTCGATTTGTTCTTTAGAGGGGTTCTTGAGGAATAAGCTGTCGGTGTCGCCGTATAGTACTTGAATGCCAACGGACTCTGCGTGCTTGAGGATTTGGGTGATGGAGTATCTGCCGATGGCTGCGGTGGCTTCCGCGACTGGCGGGCAGTAGAGGTCGAAGCTGTCAGCGCCAAAAACGCCGTAGCTCGCGTTTAAGATGACTTTAAGCGCTCCCTGAGTGATGTTGTACCAGCTTCGCAGTTCCGGTGGCAGGGTTTTGTCTTTGGAGCGCTGCTTATACCATCGCACACGCAAATCTCTCAGCGAGCCGATTAGGAGGCTTTCTAGGGCGCGTTTCTCTGTGCAGACCCAATGGGGCGTGTCAGGTACCATGTGGCTTTTGCAGTTGGGATGGCTGCAGCAGATGGATTGGTAGCCAAGGTTCCAAACCTTAATGATGGAGGGGTACAGGCTTGGAAAGTCCATCACGGCAACGTTAAAGTGGACTCCAGGGGTGGGTTCAACGACGATGGCGCCCTTGTATTTTTTGCCTTTTATTGTGGCTATTGTGGAGGTTTTCCCTTTCTTAGTCAGGATATCTTCAGCGTTGGGGATTAGCATGTTTCTTTTTCGGTGCTCGCGATGCATGAAGTTGCGTATCCAGCGACTTACACCTTGGCGGCTCACATCCTCCATGGGCATGCTGCTGATTCTGGCTAAGACCAAGATTAGTTTCATCGCTGAGTCGTCTTCAAAACTCGTCAGCTTGTAAGTTATTTCTGAATCGCGCAGGCAGTAGGCTGCGAGTTCACTGTAAGAGAGGTCGCCGAAGGTTTTTTCTAAGTGGATTTTTTCTACGCCGATTAAGGCGTTGCCGACGTCGGCGAGGGTTACGTCTTTGTAGCGGTTGTTGAAAGCGTAGATTTGTACGGAGCGGTTGAAGAAGAATTTGTAGAGGTCGATGTGGATGCCATATCGCAGGAGGCAGACGCGTTTTCCTATCTCGATGGGAACATCGCGTTTGCTGATGCCCAAGTTTGCTGCTCTGTGTGCTAGGTAGCGGAGGTCAAAGTCGTCGCCGTTGAAGGTTAAAATGAAGGGGTAATCGCAGAGGACATCGAACACTTTACGGAGCAACTCTTCCTCTGTCTCGCAGTACTCGACTTCTATGTCTGCAGCTAAGTGCAGGTTGCCTTCCCGCATGCCTTCACGTTTGAGAATGAGCACTCTTTTTTCGCCGTCGGAACTGTAGACTGAGCAGGCGATTACTGGGCACGCTCCTTCCCGCGAATCAGGCATCCTTGTTGATAGGGGCGAGTAAACTTCAATGTCTATAGCTGCCCGACGGAACTTTGGCGCGGGGTACTCGAGGAGTTTTGCCCACATTTCAGCGTACTCGCGTTCCTCGTCGGTGCATTCTTTGAACATTTCTTTTATTTTGTTGAGGTTCTCGGTGGCTTCCTCAAGCACTTTAGGCACAAGGTTGCCGTCTTTGACCTCGTAAATCATTCCGGGCAAGAGTTGGCGGTCGTAAATGTATGATTGGTAATACTTTATTTTTGACTCCCAGATTTTGATTTCCTGCGGTTCGATGTGTGTTTCGGAGATTCTTGGGAAATCTTCGGGGATTATGTCTCGTATGGTTCCTTGTGGTCTGCCGCCGATGGCCAACGGGTCTTTAGCCACTATTTTTGTAACCCTAACGTTTTGGTCAAGCAACGGGTCGTATTTTTCCATGACTTCTAAGCTGTCAAAGCCTTCATGATGCACTAACCGCTCTATTCTGTTTAGGTCGTACGGTTTGAGGTTGGTCAAGCAGTAAGGTTTGTGCCCTGTGTTATCATACCAAAAATAGAGTTGCCCTGATTCTGGCTCGTACAGTTTGATTACTACTTTTTTTTGGCGACCGTCGTAGGAAGCAGAGACAAAGTATGATGGGGGCAGGTTTTCTGGGGCGATTGGCGGAAACGGTTGGCGCTGCCGTTTTTTTGGCTTAATTACTTGAGCTTCTGGGACTTGGGCGGATGGAGTTGGCGCTTGCGTTTTAGCCTCCTCTTTAGCAGGAGGTTTAGTTTGTTCGCTAATGCAGTAATCTAAGAGAGTACGCGCCATCCCAATTTGACCTTAGCCTCTTATTGGTACATAGAGACTAAAATCTTTAGTGACAAAAAACTATCGATTTAATGAGCATTTTATTAGAAACAGTATGCTCTTTGGGGTTTTAGTGCGGGATCTTTCCGTGAGCTTCGTCATGTTGTTTTCCATGCCAAGCTTTCAAGTGAAGTTCATACACGTTGTTTAGATGACTCTCAGTTGTGCTTATATCAGCAAAGGGTTCGCCGCATTCAGGGCAGAAGTATACATCCTGATTAGTTCTGCCAATTTCTCTTCTTGTCGCTTCTTTCAAAAAAATCACCTCCCCGGTAAAAAATTTGGAAGAAAATGCAAAGAGATTCCTAATTTATTTACTCATTTTCGTGCTCTTTACCTTCTTCAATGAGCTCGCGGACTCTTGGACCGCCTTTTGCACCGCCTTTTTTCCCTGCATCTTGAACAGACATCTTACCCTTGGCCGTGTCCATGTCCTCGTTCTTATTTCTTCTTCTTGACAAAAACGTCACCTCCATCCATGAAGCTGATTTTTCAGAACATAATGGTTAGCACCAATGAATGATTCATAAGGATATGTGGCTGTAAACATGAAGTAACATAGCCGCCTGTTTTGAATTCTTATTTACTACGGTTGCATTGGTTAGGGTTTGTGTGAAAAAGTTTGTTACGGGATGCTTGGGCTGTTGCCATTGAGACTTTAAGTTGGATGGAAATGCAAAAACTAAGCGAACGCTTAGCCCTAGCAAGAACCATCAAGCAGCTCGGCGCAAGCGACACCAGCGCCATCCGTTACGCTTACGGGTTAGTTGTTGAAACTACAAGGTGCAAAAACCTCATAGACAAAGTCGTAAACACGATTGTGGCGCCCAAAAAAATCGGCGAATACAACCTGGGCATCCAATCTTTCCTGCGGCTCTACGTTTACCAGACAAGGGTTGTCAAGAAATGGGGTAAAGTGAACCTGAAAGAAGCTGAAAGCATCGCAAGTTTGGGCAGGTCGATACTGGGCTGGGAGACCGTGCGTGAAGTCGAGCCGTTTTTGGGCTTTTTATTAACCCGCCAGTTAGAGCCCATTCTGAAGGAAGCAAACGATGTGGAAAGAGTTAGCTTGCAAACTTATCATCCTTCTTGGTTTGTGAAGTATTGTTACAAGCTGTTTGGACGCGACCAAGCCATCGCCTTTTTAGAAGGCAGCATAAATCCGCCACCCACGTACGTCCGAGTTAACACTTTGGCGGCAACGGAAGAGGCGGTTTTGCAAAAGCTCGAGGCTGAAGGCGTTAAACTCGAAAAAACTGAACCCTTACAATTTACCTATAAAATCATCGAGTACAAACAGCCGCTAAACACCCTTCCCAGCTACAAAGAAGGCTTATTCTACATCCAAGACAAAGCAAGCTGCTTCGCCGCACAAGCCGCAAACCCCAAGCCGGGCAATGTGGTTTTTGATGTTTGTGCTGCTCCAGGGGCTAAAACGACGTTTTTGGCTCAGCTTATGCACAATGAAGGCAGCATAGGCTCGGTTGATTTTTCGGCGCGGAGGATGAAGACGTGGCAGAAAGAAACCGCCCGCATGGGAACCAAAATTGCCCAGCCAGTAATCGCCGATGCGTGCGCTTCTTTGCCGTTTGTGGGTGAAGCGGATTTGGTGGTTTTGGACCCGCCCTGCACCAGCACAGGCGTTTTTGCTAAGCAGCCCTCGTCTAAATGGCGGCTCAGACCCAATTCTATTGAGAAAATGGCTGAAATCCAGTGGCGAATGATTAACAGTTGCGCTGAGAAAGTTGCTTCAGGCGGCGCACTGACTTATTCCACGTGCAGCATAACTGAGGAAGAAAACGAAATGATAATCGAACGCTTCTTGAAAGGGCACCAAGAATTCGCCTTAGCAGAAATAACCCCGACGATTGGCTTGCCCGGGCTGCGAGGACTAACCAAGTGCCAGCGGCTCTACCCGCACATTCACCAGTGCAACGGCTTCTTTATAGCAAAACTACAAAAACAATAAGCGAAAACCGAAAAATCAGGCTGTACCGAAATCGCCCAGTGTTCTTTGCGGGGTTTCTTTTGCGTATAGTGGGTAGGTTATTTTTGTTCCTTCCACGTGCGCCATTTCGTTGAGTTCATGTTTGATGACGCTGTCTTTGCTTATGATGTGTTCGACTTTTATGTGCCGTACCACGAGGGCGTCGGATATGAGGCTGCGGTGGCACCGCCAAGGCAACGCTTCAGCACACATCAACGCCAAACGGTTCTCCCTTGCCAACGCGACGATTTTAAGCAGATTATCAGTGAACTCTTGGGTTTGCATGTAGTCGGCGTAGCCCCTGAAACCGCTGTTTTTCCACGCCAAGTTGACGGAATCATGCTTTGGATGGCGTAAGCCGCCGATATCTGGCATGTGAATGTACCTTACGCCGTAGTGTTTGAGGCTTGTCGGCAGGGTTTCCTTGTTAAACTGGGGATTATGCCTGCTGCGGGGAACGGTACGCACATCCACCAGCAAAGTTACGCCATAAACCTCGAGCAACTGCACGAATTCCTCGAGCGTTCGCGTGGAGTGCCCAATCGTTAAAACCACCACTTCTGACGCTTTAGCCAAACCACTCAACCCTCAAAACTAATTATGTGCGATAAAATATAAGAATCCAAGCTCTAACCGCCAACTAAAAGTTAACTTATTTTGCGGCTTCTATGGATCACACCATCATATTTGGAGCCTAATAGAAATAGGATGCAGAAACCTATAGGGGGTAGGTCACTATTGACGTTTTTTCTACCAAAAACATGCTAAAAAAATAGAAACTATGTGCTTCTTGATTTTTCCAGTTGGCAGAGCAGTTCAAACACTACTTTCGCAGCTACAACCGCTGAGACTCCTTGGTCGTAGATGGGCGCAATCTCCAGCACGTCTAAGCCGACCACGCGTTTATCGCACAGTGCGCAGGCGATGTCGAGGAGCGCGGTTGGGTTGATTCCTTCAGGTTCAGGATTCTGCACCGCTGGAGCATATGCGGGGTCCAAAACGTCCATGTCCACTGTCAAGTACACGTTCTCGTAAGGCTCCAGTTTCTGCTTCAACTCCGCAATGACCTGTTCTGAGCCTTGCTTGATGATTTGCTGCGAAGTGAAAAAGCCCACTTTAGCCTTCTTGGCGTAAGCGAGTTCTTCTTTGCAGGCTGAGCGCGTGCCGACCTCGATTATTTTCGCTGGCTTAACCTGCTTGCTAATCAGGTGCATAAACGTTGTATGCGAGAGAGTTACGCCCATAAATTCGGCGCGTAAATCAAGGTGCGCATCGAAGCTGACAATCGCCGTCTTCGCAGCCTTTGCGCCTAAACCCTTAGCGATTCCCAGCGTAACCGTGTGCTCCCCACCCAACGCCACAGGCATCTTGCCAGCCGCCAAAATATCCTCAACCACAAGCCTAGTCAAGTCAACGGTCTGTTTGGCGTCCATGGAAACATTCAAGTCCCCAGCATCATAGAGCGATAAATCTTCAAGGTCTACTCCGCTGCGGAAACTATACGTTTCGATGTTCAATGACGCTTGGCGGATAGCGTTTGGACCAAACCTTGCCCCAGAACGGTAAGTGCTCGTGGCATCAAACGGCACGCCAAAAATCACGTAGTTTGCTTTTTCGAAGGGTTTCTGCCTGCCACCAAAAACGTTTGTTTGGGAAGTGTAGAGTTCAAGGTTGCTCATCGCGTAAGTTCAATCCTCTCTTTGGGTATTTACAGGGCATCTCTAAACTCTTTCGCTCCAGACCCAATACATTAAATTTATTAATTAAACCCATACTGCATAAGGTAAAGGCGAACAACTGTGTCCCTAGCAAACAAACTAAAAACCTTCAAGCCCTTCCAACTAGCAGCCATAGCCTTCTACGCAGTCACAGGCATAATTCTACTGGCGTTTTTGCCCTTGACAGGTTATCCGCCGCATCTTGGTTTTCTGGGAATCCTTAGCCTAATAACTGCTTACAGCATCTTTGTAAAAAGAGGTTGGGCACCATGGTTAGTCGCCGCCCTATTCATAGTAAACACGGCTTTTTCACTCGACATACTATTCTCAATAGGCTTCAGCAACGTACTAGTTGCCTTAAGCATGCTTGCTTACGCAGTTCTCACATGGGTGTTTACGGCGTACATCCTATTGAAAAGAAAAGACTAAGCCCTAGCAGCAGAACCGCGGAAAAGCACAACCAAAACTTCTTCATCAGCATCTACAAACTGCTCATTCTCCGCAATCTCCACAAACCCGTCAGCATTCGCCAGAGTGGTAATTGCGCCTGAAGCACCAGTCTCCACGGGTTCAGCAATCAAGCGGCAGTCCTTATCAAACTCTAATTTTACCATGACAAAGGTTCGCCTGCCCTTAGCGCTAAACATTCGTGAACCAGCAAAAGCCCTAACCATCTTCATGCCGGTTGCAGGTCGGCCAGCTAAACGCTGAATTAGCGGTCTAGCAAGCAGATAAAAAATCAGCAAAGCAGACGTTGGATGACCGGGAAGTGAGAAAACTGGTTTATCCCCGACGAACCCGACGGTTGTGGGTTTGCCAGGCTTCACCGCTATTCCGTAAACAACGATTCCAGGCTTACCCAGCGAATCCACGATTTGGGGCGTGTAATCGCGTGGACCAACCGAGACGCCGCCCGAAGTAATAACCATGTCCGCGGAAGCCACCGCTGTCTGCAAAGCCCTAGATAAAGCTGCTTTATCGTCGGGAACGACGCCGAAGTAAACGGGTTTTCCGCCGCTTTCGATGACTGCGGTGCTTATGCTGTAAGCGTTGATGTCGTAGATTTTTCCAGACGGCAGCTCCTTGCCGGGTTCAGTTACTTCTGCGCCCGTGGACAAGACCGCAACCATGGGAATCTTTAGAACCTTAACTTTAGTCAAGCCCAAAGCCGCTAAAACCCCGATCTCTGAAGAGCCCAAAACTTGCCCTTTCTTGAGCACCACTGCGCCCTTCTTGATGTCTGAGCCCTTCTTCATCACGTTCTCGTTAACGGTGACTGCTCCAAAAACCTTCAGTTCTGCGTCTTCCCGCTCGGTGTCTTCAACCATGACAACTGCGTCTGCGCCTTCAGGAATCGGAGCACCTGTAACGATTTCAACCGCTTCGCCCTTCGCCACTTTGACATTCGGCTGTTCTCCAACGTTAACGGCGCCAGAAACCTCCAGCGTCGCAGGCTGGTTTTCTTCGGCTCCAAACGTATCCTCTGCTTTGACTGCGTACCCATCTACGGTTGAACGGTTAAACGGCGGAATATCAAGCCCTGAAACCACGTCCTCGTTGAGCACGCGATTATAAGCTTCTAACAGTACGGCTTCTTCTTCACCCAAAAACACAGGCTTAAACTGGTCATCAATCGCCTTTTTTGCTTCATCAAACGTCAACAGTTTCCTAAACATCGTTTGCAACCTCCAAGCCGCCGAACATTTGGACAATCACGGTTTCGCCTTCGCTTACGCCCTCGCGGTTTTCTGGAACAATGAGGTATCCGTTGCTCTGCGTCATCGTGGAGATGGCTCCTGAACCTTTCGCGCTCACTGGCTCAGCGAACAATTCGCCGTTTTTCAAAGATACGCGGACTCGGACATAGGTTTTTCTTCCAAGCGCACTCGCGACCCTTCGCGCCAAAACAGCCTTAACGATTTGCCTTGGCTCCTCTTTGCTCATTCCTAGTAACTTGGAGATTAATGGTCTGCCGAACACTTCAAACCCGATAACTGCCGCCACAGGATTACCCGACAAAATCAAAACAGGTTTACCCTCCAACATGGCAACGGCTGTGGGCATCGCAGGCCTCAAAGCAACGCCATGAACTATAACGCCTGGTTTCCCAAGCTTGTTAACCGCGTCTGGCACCAAGTCTAAGCCGCCAACGCTCGTTCCTCCAGTGGTGATGACGACGTCGTGGGTTTTGAGGGCGCTCTGGATTTTCTCCGCGATTTCGTCTGTGTTGTCTTTTGCGATGCCAAGGTCGGTTGTTTGTGCGCCAAGTTCATGGCACATTGCCGCAACCATGGTTTTGTTTGAATCGTAAATTTGGTTGCTTAAACGTTCTGTGCCTACTTCGGCTATTTCGTTGCCAGTGGCTATGATGGCGATTTTTGGTTTCTCGGCGACTTTTAGCTGGGTGTAGCCTAAAGCAGCCGCTAACCCCAGATGGTATGGACTTAAACGTGTGCCAGCTTTGACGGCGAGGTCGCCTTTTTTGACGTCTTCACCGCTCTTAGAGACGTTGGTCCATGGCGCAAGTTGGCTCCAAACTTCCAGTACTCCACCACGCTTCTGGGTGTTCTCAAGCATCACAACGACGTCTGCGCCTTTGGGTATGGGGTTTCCAGTCCAAACCTGCTTAGCCTGCTTAGCGTCCACCTGGTCTGCCTGGGTTAACTGGAGAACCGCAGGCTTGCCCTGCGAGGCACCTACCAAATCAGCCGACTTCACAGCGTAACCATCCATAGCTGACTTGTCAAAGCGGGGCAAATCCTCATGGGCAAAAAGGTCTTCGGCTAAAACGCGACCTAACGCTTCCTGCAAATTCACCACAACCACTTTGGGCTTGCCAAGCTGCAGGGCACTAAACCAAGTTTGCAGGGCTTGGTCGGTTAACGTTAACTTTTGGAATCCTTTGAGTTTAACCAAAACGGTTCCCACATTAGCAGTAACGATTTACCGTAAAAAACATATCGAACCCTAAACTTACCCGTTAATGAAAAAACCTGCAATCTAGCGCGTGAAGCAGACTATATCCCCCTCTATTTATAGGCTCAACAACTGAACAGGGTAAAAATGCGAAGTATTGCCCGTTCATTGTGAGGAAACGTTCGGTTAACAGCGTTTGTTAGGAAACGTATATTGTGTCGAGTCATTTGCAGGAGCACCCGTTTATTACTTTGGCACTTTAATGAAAAAGGCTTCACTCTCTTTGTGACCCTCCCTTATATAAGGGCTGAATCCCAGATTCGAGCCATGACTAATAATGTCGAAGTTATGTGTATGCAGTAAGCTGAAGGTCAGATGCCACAAACACCACATTATCTGACACGACGGGTGGCAAGACGTAATGGTCGAAATGCTGGTTTCTCGCCAAGTTGCCTGTTGAGGCGCTGAAAACCCAAAGAGCATTGTTCTCGTTCAGAAACAAAGCGTCCTTGTTGACGACCAAACCAGCCGAAAAGCCGTAAAAGACTCCGTTATCTTCGATTTGTCTTGACCACACAAGTTTGCCAGTAGCCAAGTCAAGACTGCAGACCGCCCCTATGTAATGGTCGTGTTTATTTTCGCTTGTTGTTCCAAGTTGCTGTGTAACCCCGAAGCTCCAGTATAGTCTTTGGTTTTGAGCATCAACTTGTATGGGATATGTCGTGAGAGTATTACTATCGTTAAGCGTAGAGAACAGGTTTTGGTTGTCTACTTTTGTTTTGGATGCTATGGTGCCGCTGCTCAAGTCGAGTGCGTAAAAGTTGCCGTCCGATGCCCCAAAGAACAATATCCATTTGTAGAGGGCTGGTGAGTACACTGCTGCGCCGACATCGACGCTCCAGAGGCTGTCGCCTGAAGTGTCGTTGAGGCTAAGAATTTGGTTGCCGTTCTCTATGATGACTTGCCCTTGATAGATTGCTAGAACGCTTGGAATCCCAGCGAATAACGTAAGATTACTGCGCCAAAGAACATTGCCATTATCAGTGTCTAACTTGAAAAAATTCACGTTTGACTCGTTACCGCCTAACGCATAAACTATGCTACCGTCAAAGGGATCGCCTCCCAATGGAAAGCCACTTACCCACCAAGTGTTCGAGTCAGTAATGTTTCCAAAATCTTCAAAGGAATAGCGCACTTGCCAAAGAAGCTGACCAGTAGATGCGTTGAGGGCGCTAACACCTGCGCTGGGGCCTTCTGCAAGCACAAACACTCGACCAGCATCCACAATTACGTTATCAGGAGCTTGATTGTCTATGTTAGATGTGAAACTCCATTGAAACTGACCAGTTGGTTCATCTAGGCAGCCAACGGACGCGTATCTGTAGCCTCCGTAAACTTTGCCTTCAGCTACCGTAAGTCCCGAAGCAAAATAACCACCCACACTACTACCGTTCCAGACAGATTCGCCGCTTTGAATTCCATAGCAGTTTACATTCCCAGAAATATCCATCGTAAACACCTTTCCATTATCAGTCGCTAAAGCAGTGGCAAAGTTCTCAATGTTGTGTTGCCAAGCAACTCGGGAGCCGTCTGGGTTGAGGGCACTGTTTCCGTAAATTATCAACGATGACGCAACTATTATTACAACTAAACCGATGACTATTACCATTAGGGTGCGTCTATTCAATTTCTTCATTGATGCGCTTGTATGTTGGTCATCCATAAATGCTTTCGTGAAGTTTTCCGTTATTATTCTGGTGCTTCTTCTATCTTCACAACTGTTGGCTGACTTTTTTTGGTTCCCGATGTCATCATGCTTAAACCCATGCCCATAAACGTTAACGCCACAATCAGCACAAGCCAAGAAGGTGGAAAAATTAGCATGCTCCTTGGCCAGTATGGAAACAGGTAATCCTTTACCGTCTGCCAAGTAAATGAGACAAACACTAAAACTCCAAAAGCAAGAAATGCCGTGCCCACCCAGAAAGTGTCCCTCTTTTTGCACCTAAGCCGTGTGGCTATCTGCCTGCGTTTAAAAAATAGCAAGGATGGAATAAGGGTTGCAGCAGATAGCGTGATTATAGTAATGGTTACCCATGCGGTTGAATATTGTGTGCTAAAGTAAACGATAGCCCCGATTGCATCCTTGGTTTCGTATGTTGTATTGCCGATTTGGTATGTATATGTAACGTAGACCGTTAAGATATGTGAGCCAGACGGCAAATCAGTAAGGGTTGTCGTGCCGTTGGTTGCTTTGGGTGGTTGCCCGTCGAGAACATAGGTTAACGACATAAAATTTTGGTAGCTTGATGGGCGTGGGGTAAAGTGGAGTTCAACAGTGCTTGAAGGGTAAACTTCATTGTTTTTTGGAGAATCAATTGAGACCATCGGCATCGGCAAAGGGTTGGCTTTGGCTACGTCCACAACAGTCGCTGTTAACAAGAGAACAAAAACAAAGCCTGCTATAGCTAATTCCTTATTCATACGGACACTCAGCGAACCATTCAGAGGTTGTTAGCAACTGCTTATTAGCTTTGGGTTTAGCGACACATGGCTCAACTACAAAGAGCAAATTTTTGTATGGCAGGTTAGTTGGCAGTTTTAGAGAAATATTTAACATCCCCACGCATCCAATAAAGTATCAAGACTGCTTAGGAGCAAATCTCGCATGAGCATACTTAGCCACGACACTTTCTGGAACGCAGTCATAACTTTGCCCATGACCAAAAAAATGCTCCAGCTGTCGCTGAAAAAATGCGGCGCATGCGGCAGAACCGTACTCGAAGCGGCATTGGATGATTACGGGGGCAAGACGGAGCGGCGATGCGCGAAGTGCAGCGGGCTTTACTCGCAGGTTATTGGTTTTTGGGTTGAGTTCCTCAGAAGAAGCCTCAATATCAAGCGGGCGAAGGTTGAAAAACTCTTAACCGACCCATACGCAAGAAGAGCAGTTATAAACTTGACAAAGTCTTTCGCTTACATGGGAATAAAAAAACCCATCTCGCTCTATGCGCCGTTCTTGATTGTTTGGGATTTCACGCACAAATGCAACCTCAACTGCAAGCACTGCTACTCCAATAGCGGTGCAGTTCAAGAGGAAGAACTAACAACCCCGCAAGCCATGGCAGTTGTAGACCAGCTTGCTGGTGCTGGAGTGACCGCGTTGGCGTTTTCAGGCGGCGAACCTTTGAGCCGAAAGGACTTTTTTGAAGTGGCAGCTCACGCGGTTAAGCGGGGCTTGTATGTTTCGGTTGCAACAAACGGCACTTTGGTGACTAAAGAGAACGTTAAGAAACTCAAGCAAGCCGGCGTGCACTACGTTGAGATTAGCATTGACGGCGCAAGCGCAAAAACCCACGACGCATTCCGAGGCGTCCCAGGCGCTTTCGATAAGGCAGTAACGGGACTCAAAAACTGCGTGGAAGCCGACCTGTGCGCCTGCATAGCAACAACAGCAACGAAAAGCAACCTCGAAGAAATGCCTGCAATTATCTCGTTGGCGGAGGAAATCGGCGCTGAAAGATTCACCTACTTCAACTTCATCCCCACAGGACGCGGCAAAGCCCACTACGACCAAGACCTCTCAGCCGAAGAACGCGAAAAACTCATGCGTTATTTGCTAAACCGCATGTCTTCGGGCTGCAAAACCACCATCCTAACCACCGCGCCGCAACTAGCCCGCGTAGCCCTGCAATGCCAGGGATCTTCGGGAACGGGGGAAGTCATGATGTCTATGGCGCACATGCAAACCGCCAAGGTAACCAAAAAAGCCGTGCCCCTAGCAGATTTCATCGGCGGCTGCGGCGCTGGACGACTTTACTGTTCATTGTCACCGCAAGGCGACGTGTACCCATGCGTGTTCCTGCCCGTAAACGTGGGCAACCTCAAAACCGAAAAGTTCCAAGACATCTGGTTAAACGCGCCGCTCTTCAAAGCTTTCCGCAACAGGGCAAACTTGAAGGGCTCATGTGGAAAATGTGATTATAAGTTTATTTGCGGCGGATGCAGGGCAAGGTCGGCAGCGTACCATAACGGCGACATGTTGAATGGTGACCCCGGCTGCATAATGGGAGTGAAAGGTGCTAAAAGTGCCTAACGCAACGAAGAAAACCGTTAAAATCTTCCGAGCCAAAGAAAACATAAGCGGCATCCTAAAAGAAGCAGTTGCCAATTCAGGGTTGCGCGGGAAACGCAGGATTTTCATTAAACCAAACCTGAGCCATCCAGAGTACTTGCCCGGTGTGGTGACCTGCCCAGAGTTGATGCACCAGCTGGTCGGTTTGCTTCGAGACGGCAGCAGCGAAGTAATCGTAGGCGAATCCAACGGCTTCAATTATCCGTGTTGGACAGCGTTTGAGAAAACAGGCGTCGAAGCAGCCGTCAAGAAAGCAGGCGGCACCGTAATCAACCTCTCAGAAGACAAAGTCGTTGAAGTAAAGTTTCAAGGCAACACGCCCCTAAAGCGGCTGTTTTTGCCAAAAACCATCTTGGATGCGGATGCGGTGGTGGATTTGCCGTTGATGAAAACTCACGAGTTCACCGCTTACAGCGGCGCAATCAAAAACCTCTTCGGCTGCGTCCCCAGCAACAGGCGAATTTACCTGCATCCGTACCTGCCTGAGGTTTTCTATCGCCTCTACACGCTCTTCAAGCCGCAGTTAACGATTATGGATGCGCGAATCGGCATCGAGGGTAACGGTCCAACAAAAGGCAAACCCGTCAAAATGGACCTAATGCTGACGGGCAACGATGCTTTAGCCATAGACATTACCGCTGCCAAAGTCATGATGCTGAACTGGAAAGAAACCTACCTGAACTACATCGCCAACAAAACGGGCTTGCGTGAAGAAGAAATCAGGGTTGAGGGCTTGCAGGTGTCTGAGGTTGCACACAGGTTTGAGCCACCACACATTGATTTGCCCGTGAAAGCGCAAATGATGGTTTACCAGCACGAGTATCTGACGAAAATGCTCTTTTGCTCGTTGGACGTGGTTAGGCTGTTCCAGAAAGTAACTACCGCGTACAGGGGCACCCCCGTAGAAGTCGGCTAGCGCAACGCTTCATCGTAGACTTTCATTGCGTCTTTGACGACTATGCGCCAGTCAAACCGCTCCAAAACCGTCTTTCTCGCCAATACACCCATCTCCTTAGCCTCGGCGGGGTGCTCAAGCAAGTAAAGTATCCTGTCAGCGAACTTATTTGGATTGAAGGGTTCAACCAGAAATCCGTTTTTGCCGTTCTCGATGGTTTCAGGGATGCCACCCACGGTGGTTGTTACCACAGGCAAGCCTGTTGAGAGCGCTTCCAAGACGGCGAAGGGATGGTGCTCGTAGAAGGTGGAGAAAGCGAAGACGTCTGCGGCTTGGTAGAGTTTAGGCAATTTCTTGTCAGGGTAGTAACCCGTGAATATTATGTTGTTTTTTACGCCGAGTTTTTCTGCGTGGGCGATGAGTTTGTGCATTTCGTCGCTTTGTCCCTTGCCTGAAATGATGAATTTCGCGTTGCCAAAGCGCTTTATGACGGCTGGCATGCTTTCGATAAGCGTAAACAAGCCTTTCCGAGCATAGAGCCTGCCCACGGAGACGATGGCTAAATCGTCTGGGTTAAACCCAAGTTCCGCCTTGACCTTACGCTTGTCAGCGGCTGGCTTGAACTTGTTTACGTCTACGCCGTTGTGGATGACCCGTATCTTGCTTTCTGGAATCTTGTAATAGTTTGTGAGCTCCCACTTCGTGAAGTGGCTGACAGCGATGATTTTTTTGGCGCGCGCAAGCATTTTTTCTTCAAAAATCCGCAAAAACCAGTTAAAACTAACCAGAAACTTTTCGTTCGCATTCAGTCTGCTGTATGGTTCGCCTCGGATGGCTTCAGCTTCTCCCTTCCAAGTGGAGTGGACGGTGCAGACGAGGGCTTTTCCAAAGTTCGGCGGCACCGCAAAATTCGGCGTCAACGGCAATTGCGCGTGGGTGATGTCCACGTTAACGGAGTCGCGGACGCTGTTGAGTTTGCGGTAGCTGCTGCCTGCGAGCAGGAAGGATTTGACTATGGGTGTTTTGGGGATTTTTAGGAAGAACACGTTTAGCTGGGGGTTGACTTGGATGTCTAAGGCTTGGTTTGAGCCTGTGACGACGCAGATTTTGTAGCCGTTTTTTAGGAGTTCGTTGGATAAGTAGTAGACGTATGCGCCTGTTCCGCCTGAGAGGGGCCAGTATTCGGGTGAGATAAAGCAGACTTTGCGCGCCATTTACTTGTCCTTCCCTGATAGATATCTTGCTGTAGTTATAACTGCGCCGACAAACCACGCTACCGCCCTCACGAAGTAGAGCACTACCAAACGCAGCGAAACCCAATCATTAAACTTAACTGCTATCTTGACGGCGGAATAAACAAAATACACCAACATCGCCAATAAGATTAATCCTGAAACAACCCATAAAACCCTAAGCGCTGGCACGATGCCCAGAAGGAAAAACGCGATAACCCCCAAAAGCAAGGCAGGCTGGATATTCATGCCGACATCCGTGATTTCATCGCCCCGAGCTAAACGCCCGTGTTTGAAGTAGAGTTTTAGGGTGTTTTTGCCGTATTGTAACTGTTGCCGATAATAAGCCCTAAGTGTTGGGCGGTTAAAGTGGTAACAAACCGCGCTGGGTTCGTAGGCGATTTTGTAGCCTTTGGCGCTTATGCGGAAGCCAAGGTCGGTGTCGTATTGGCTTGGCAGTTTCTCGTCCCATCCGCCCGCTTCCTCGATGACGGCTTTTTTGAGGAGCAGGTTCATTGTGGCTATGCGACCAGTGAACTTTCCTATGCGTCGGTAGCGGTTTTTGAGTTCGTAGCCGATGCTTTTTGCCCACGGGTTCTCAGCATTCCATGTTTCTATGCTACCGCTAACGCCTGCCACTTTCGACTCGGCGAGGTGGGGGATAAGTTTGTTTAGCCATTCGCCTTCGACTTTGGCGTCTGCGTCTATGAAGCCGAGGATTGGGTGGGCTGCGATTTTCATGGAGTAATTGTAAGCTGCTGGAGCGTTCAGTCGGATGGAAACTACCTTGATTGGGAATTTCTCGGCTGTTTTGACTGTGGCGTCCTTGGAGCCGCCGTCCATAACGATGACCTCAAAAAAGCCTGCTGGATAGTTCAGCGCTAGGATTGATTTTAAGCATTCTTCGATGGTGTCTTGGCTGTTGTAGGCTGCAACTATGATTGAAACTTTAGGAGTTGCGTTATCAGCCAATGTTTACCCCTTCACATAAGCTAAAACTATCGATAACAGAATTTTGGTGCCATCCACCATCGGGTCAACGCCTGACCTCCCATACGTGCGCTGCTCAAAACTAATCGGAACCTCAGCCACCCTAAACCCTTCCTTGGCGGTTTTAACGAGCATTTCAGACTCTATTTCGTATCCGCCTGACTTTAGCCTTTGCGTGTTTAGGATTTGGCGTTTCATGGCGCGGTAACCCGACTGGGAATCGGTGATGGCTGTGCCCGTTAAGAGTTGGATTAGGAAGTTGAAGATTCGGACTCCGAAGGCGTTTAGTTTTCTTGCGGCAACGTTTTTTTGGTTTAGATACCTTGAACCAATGACTAAATCTGTCTTGTCTTTTAGGACTGGCGTGAGGACGCGCTGGAGTTCTTCGGGGCGATGGGAACCGTCGGAGTCGATTGTGACTATCACGTCGCCTTTGGCTTTGGCAAACCCAGCCCGCAACGCGTAGCCTTTACCGAGATGCTCTTTTAGAGTATAAAGTTTGACGCCGTGCCTTCCGGCTACTTCAAGCGATTTATCGTAAGAATGGTCATCTACGACTATTACCTCATATTTCAAGCCAATTTGCTGCATAGCCGTTTTTGTGCGGTCGATAATGTTGCCTATGGTTAATTCCTCGTTGTAAACGGGAATTATGACGGAAAGCAGCATTTCCCTTCGGCTCATTTTATTTAAGAAGCCAATGGAAGAACTTATAAAGTTTGGCTCCTCAACCTTGTAAACAATCGACTGGGTAGTTTGAGCTTAAGATGGAAACTGCTATGAAGATTAAAGTTGAAGGCGACCGAAAGGTTTGGTTTTCCATGTGGTTCTTGGGGGCAGTTGTCACTTTCGGCGTTGCGTTTTTTCCGATGTTTTACCGTTTGGTTGATGGTAGGAACAGGCATTTCCGAAAAGAGGCAGAATTTGAAGCGCGGGTTGCTGCTTATTTGAAGGGTCATGGGGAGGAGCCGCCAGCAGTAAGCGAGCGGTTCAAAGCGATGAACGCGACGGCATGGGCTGCCAGCATCATACTAATCGTGCCCGTTTTCATCATCGCTTACTTATTATCCAAAGATTTAGCAGTTCACGAACAAAATCAGGACGCCTTCCTTGCAGCTGCTCTACCAGAGCGAGTGTTTATGCCGCAGACAATACCGATAAAAACTTATGCTTTGATTACCTTAGTCACATTGGGCGTTGGGGTGGTATATTGGCTCTACAAGGTTGTTAACTTGTATAACGCTCACTTTAAGGCGCACTTGCAAGTGGAGAAAGAGTTAGGTCGATTGATGGAGGAAGAGAAAGTTGTCGAGCACATGTAAAAAACGCAGGTTCGTTAGCCACGGAGGAGACATCTGGGGTTTTAGCAGAAAATACAACATCCCCCTAGACGAAGTGCTTGAGTTCAGCGGACCCATAAACTTTCTTGGACCACCCCCAAAAGCCATCGAAGCGGTTAAGCAGAATGCACGGTTAATTCGGTTTTATCCTGACCCAAACCCAGTGGAGTTCAAGGAGGAAACCGCCAAGTATGTTGGGCACGGGGTTGAAGAGGAAAACATCCTTTTGGGCAACGGGTCAATCGAGCTCATCTACATGATTGCGGAGAGTCTGCCGCGTGGGTTTAAGGCGCTGATTCCAGTGCCATCTTTTTCGGAATATGAGAAAGCGGCGCTTCGGGTTGGCGGAGAACCAGTGTTTGTCCAGTTGCCAGAAAACTTTGCACTTGAAATAGACAAAATCAAGAAGGCTGTCACCGAAGACACAAAGATAATGTGCATTTGCAACCCCCACAGTCCCTCGGGAACCCTCTACAGCAAGCAAATGCTCTTGGACCTCGCAGAGTTCTGCAACAAAAAAGACATCATCTTTAGCGTTGACGAGAACTACATCGAGTTCGCCGACAAAGGCGAAGAAACCACACTGGTAGGCATGGTGAAAGAGTACGAGAACCTCTTTGTTATTCGCTCAGTCACCAAGTTCTACGGCATGGCAGGCATACGCTTTGGCTACGCAATCGCAGCGGGAAACCTCATCGACAAACTGGAAACGGTTAGGCAACCATGGAGCATCAACGGTTTAGCAGGCGCAGTGACGCTGGCAGCGTTCAACGACACAGAATTCATCAAGAACACCAAGCAAACCATCGCCAAAGAACGAGCTACACTCGCCAAAAGCCTGGGCGAAATTGAAGGCTTACACGTCTACCCATCCGTAACCAACTTTCTGCTCGTAAAAATCCAGAACCCCAAAATCACATCCACCATGCTTAAGGAGCTACTGGCTAAGGAGCGCATCCTAATCCGCGACTGCTGCACCTTCATGGGCTTAGACGACCACTATTTCCGTGTTACAGTAAGATCAGCTAGAGATAACCAGCAACTCGTAAAAAAAATAAAACAAATACTAAACGAATAGATCAAAGGCATAACATATTCGCCGAGCTTTTTTCCCTATATTTGCTCACAATCAGGCAGAAAACAGTATTTGCATCTTAGTAAGTTATCAGTTTTGTTAAAGGTGAATATTTCTCCTTTTTTCAGTTTCTGACAAAAACTTTTGACAAGAGTTATTAGTTCAAGTCTCTCTTTTTTTGATAATTTTATTTCTTCTTGCCCTTTCTCGCTTACAACATATCCTTTACCTTTTTTTGTTGCCGCAAGAAAAAATTTCATCCGAAATTTATGAACACCATCTGTAGGAGCATTGGGATCATTATGGTCGAGCATATCTAGAAAAATCCTTTGAATTTCAACAGTTGTAGGTTCACCGGTTGAAAAATTAACGAAATTATTCTTAACTATCATAAGGGATTCTTGTGGAAATAAAAGATAATACTTTGCCAAACGCTGGCAATATTCAAAATATATGGCTATTGAGGTTATTTCTATCTTTTTGTTCGAATCTGCGAAATTCAATTTCTCTTCCTTCAAAGGACTGAATAACTTTATTATTTTAGTGTCACAATCGAATTTAGTGCAAGTTTGACAAGAAGGATTCTGACACCAAATTGGAGGGTAAATCCTAGGCATTATTTATTCGTCCCTTCTTCTTTAATTGACTAAATTTACACGAATTTATTTTCAATAACAATCCATTGACCATTTTTTTCCTTAACCATCATATCAGTAACACCGGATATATTTGAAAGGTCTTTAAAGTTACTTTCAGATAAATCCCTGGAGCCGGTCGGTAACAAGATGACCGTCGCTAGATTGGCATCTTCCGTTATGTCAAAACCTGCTGAGGTTTCAATTAAAAACAAATTAGCTATCGATTTTGTCGGTACTGCTAATTCAAGTATTCCTGTTTCAGTATCAATCTTAAATATTCCTTTTTCAACTAAAAGGTCAAAGCTTCTTCTTGATGCTTCCTCAGGGGTATCATCAGCAATAGATTGAATCTTAATCAATGTTTCTTTAGTTAGCACTAGTGAAGGTGGAATATTAAATGTCAACTCATAGATTGAAAAGCCCTTTTGTTCTCTCGCAAGTTTATGCTCGAGAAAGTACTTAACGAGTTTTAGTCCGACAGGTGAGCCATATTTAGTTGTCATGTAATTAAGTAATTTGAACGTTCTTTTCCTATCAATTTCATTGTCACTGATTCTTTCTATCTTCATCGTAAACCCTTAAAATAATTGTAGCGCTTATATTATTAAAATGCAATCAATTGAAATAACTTCACTTGAAGATTTTCAATTAATAGTAACACGATTTAGCTCCAAAAAGGGTAAAATAGCTTTTCGAGGTCAAACTTCCGAGAGATCGCTCATACCTAGCATATACAGAGGCAATATCACATCTGCCCGTTTTCCAGGTTGCATTCCTTCTCTAACAGCGAATTGGAATGTTTGTGCAAAAAGGATTGTCTCGGGTTTCGGAGTTCGCCCGAATAATTTCAAAATCGAAGCAATTATGCAGCATTATGGCTATCGTTCAACTTTTATTGATGTTAGCACCAATCCAATTATTGCTCTTTGGTTTGCACTCCATCAATTTAAAAATGAGCAAGCACCGCTTTTTATTGGAGATGAACTACGTTCGGCCGTTTTTCAGAGGTCTTATTACGTCTCAACACAGAAAGGGTACGTCTATATCGTTAAGTGCCCCAGTCATGCCGATCACAGATATGTGGAGCTAACCAAAATAATGCCTGAATCTGCAAAAAGGATACACAAACAGGAAGCTGGTGCAATATTTTGCTCGCCAAAGCGCATTTCAGCTGACAGTCTTATAATAAAGAAGTTTACAATAATAGATGATGGTTGGTTTAGTAAATCAAAGTATAATCTTAAGACCTCTGAACTTTTCCCGCCTCCCAGCGCAGATACATTTTACCGTCAACTTTGCACAATCCCCTACTATATCACTCCCGATAAAGAAGAAAAAAAACTCATGATTGGGCATCCACTACTAGGCATGTTTCCAATATACGCACAGTCGCCCAAGGAAATAATCCTTGAATATGCACCTTTCACAAAAATATTGCAAACATACCCTTCGCTTAAATGGAACATAGCTAGAGAAGTGGTTAACTGCGAAGATAAAAGATTTAAAGTTAGAGGAGCCACCAAAATAATTTTCTCGAGATTAATGACGGATCATGTCACAAAGTTATTTTCTTGGAAAAGAATTTGCAAAAACAGTTTACCTTCAAACAATCTTATTTTTGAATTTGAGCCAGAGGCTTCAATAGTCACGCCGTCCACAAAAGCTCTAGATCAAGTGGTACTTGGTTTATGGGTTGTCTTTGGGGATAAATACCTTCACGTTGCAGAAATTGTGGATAATTTTAAAGAGTTATTATTTAATCATGGATGCATCTATTCTTTACCTGATCTAACCCTTATCCAAAAGAGCTGCAATTGCTCGGATCATAATAAGGATCTATCGACAATCTTATACCTCCTTCATGAATTATCCAGAAATGTGCTTAAACTAAGAAAGTTAGACAGTGAATATTGGATGGTAACGAAATAAGTTAAATTACTATCTCTTTTAAGCCTGATGTTTCAGTATATGTCGGCATATTTGGATCCTAATAGGGGTTCATTGCAGAAACCTATAGGGGGTAGGCCGCCATTGCCCTTTTTCCAGCCGATAAAATGTTAAAAAGCGCTGATGATTCAACCCCATATACTGCAAAATCACTGGCAAAATCCATATCAGCGCCTTGTTCCGTTAAAGCTATAAAGTGCGCAATTCATCAAAAGGAACAATTAACCTTTCACACAGAGGCAAAACCGTGCCCGCCCAACCTAAACAAAAAAATTCTAAACCCAAAACCGAAAACAACACCATCCTGCTCATGACCACGGCGCCCCCTGAAAACGGTGCATGGTACCTTGGCAAACGTTTGCCTCCAATCGGCTTAATGTACGTTGCCGCAGCACTCGAAAAAGCAGGCTTCCAAGTTCAGATGCTCGACAACTACCTCATGAAAAAAACCACCGAAGAAATCAAACAGTTAATTACACAAGTTAATCCCCAAATCGTGGGCATAACATGCGGCTCAGCCACTTACCCGCGCTGCATAGAAACCGCCAAAGCCATCAAACAAACAAAGCCCGACTGCAAAATAGTTGTTGGCGGATGGCACGCATCATACATGCCCGACAGCTTACTTGCAAACCCCGAAATTGACTATGTCGTCATGGGTGAAGGCGAAAAAGCAATCACCGAACTCGCCACCGCCATCACAAACGGCAACGAAAAAGCCGCCGCAACCATCCCAGGCGTCGCATGCAAACGCAGCGGCGAAAACATCAAGAACCCGCCCACATTCATCGAGAACATAGATGAAATACCCTACCCAGCAAGACACCTTCTGCCACTTGAACTATACGACAGAACCATAGAGTTTTTAGACGCTAAACCCGCCGACGTCATGAGCATCTCACGCGGATGCGTTTACAACTGCGGCTTTTGCGAAACACGCAAGCTTTGGGGAAACATTGCAGAGGCTTTAGTCCACAAAGAGTCATCGGCGAAATCCAAGACCTGATGAATAGGTATGGCACGAAGGGAATCTATTTTATCAATGACAACTTTACGCTGAGAAAGAAAGAGACCGCTGAACTCTGCAACTTGATGCTTGAGAACAAGCTGGATTTGGAATGGGTCTGCGACACACGCGTCGACCTTGTCAACGATGAGCTTTTAGCTTTAATGAGCAAAGCTGGGTGCAAAACCATTTGGTTTGGTGTCGAATCAGCCTCACCAAGAATCCTGCAGCGCATTGGCAGAAACACAACTCCTCAAGAGGTGGAAACCGCCTTTAAGCTCTGCAAAAAAAAACGGCATCAAAATAGCCTGCTCATTCATGCTCGGCTTACCCGACGAGACATTAAAGGACATGGAAGCCTCCCTAAAATTCGCCAAAAAACTCAACCCCGACTGGTGCCAATTCAACACCTTCATCGCCTACCCAGACAGCAGACTCTATAATGAATTGCTCGCAAGCGGTAATTACGTGAAACTGGACGAGTTTTTGCTGAGCGTAAAAACCGACGAGTTCGACTACAACTCGCTTATGGCGGTTCAGAGGCGGTTCTTTAAGGAATTCCACATGACGCCCAAACAAATAATGAAGAGAATCAGACGTGAAGGCGCAATAAACTTCGCGAAACGCAGGCTCTTGGGCGGCACAAAGAAGAGCACTGGAATCGCTTAAGTTTGGGATGATGTATTTTGGAGAAGAGAAGACTTGGTAGAACAAACCTTCAAGTGTCCATCGTTGGTTTTGGCGGAACATGGATTTCCGAGTTAAACACACCTGAAACCGTTCACGTTGTTAGGAAAGCCTTTGAATTAGGAATAAACTACTTTGACACTGCAAAGCTAGATGGCGACAGCGAAGAAAAAATCGGAACCGCCCTACAAGACGTCAGAGACAAGTGCGTAATTGCAACGAAAACGGGTTCGAGAACCAAAAAAGAATCCCTCGAAGACTTCGAAAGCAGCCTAAAACGGCTCAAAACCGACAGACTCGACATAATTCAGCTTCATGGGATAGATGACGAGAAAACACTTGCCAAAGCTATGGGTTCGGATGGTTCACTGCAAACCTGCAAGGAAGCGCGCAAGCAGGGGCTTGTTGATTTCGTCGGCATCACGGGACACAAGCCGCGGGTTCTGGTTAAGGCTGTGGAGAGTGGCGAGTTTGATTTGGTTCTTGTTCCCCTTAACGTTGTAACTAGGCAAGCGTTGGAGGAACTGTTGCCAATTGCGAAGGCGCATGATGTGGGCGTTGTGGTGATGAAGCCGCTTTCAGCCAAAACATCCACGCTAATCACTTGTCTCTACCAGCCTTCGCTTTCCTTGGTTTCGGAGGAGCCAGAACTTAGGGCTTTGTTGGGTCAAGATAACACTGCAATGGTTAAGAGCGCTTTAAGATACGTCCTATCGCAGGATGTCGCGACTGTTATTCCAGGATTAAAATCCGTCAGCGAAGTTGAAACCGCAACTAAAACTGGGGAGCAGTACAAGGGATTAACCCTAAAAGAGCAAGGACGATTCAGCTTTAACCTTGGGAAAAATTACTGTCGAGACTGCGGACAATGCCTATCTTGCCCACAAAACATCAACATTGCCGCCGTACTACGGTTCCACACACTCTACACAGGCTATGGCTTGAGGGCGTGGGCTAAAAAACTCTACAACGGATTAGAAGTTAAAGCTGATAAATGCACCAAGTGCGGTGAATGCGAAGTAAAATGCCCCTATCAATTGCCCGTTGTAAGCTTGTTGGAGAAGGCTAAGTTGGATTTCCAATAAAATCTCTATTTAGCATTACTTTTTGGCTATCCAATAACTCATTTCGGGCCTGCACAAAAGCCTATAAATCGGAAACAGTGGGTTTGGAGTCCAGGTAGCATGCTGATAATAATCTGTTCGCCTGCAAAATTCAAAACTTTGTTCTTTGAAGACTTGTTCTATGGCGTGGTGGTTTAGGGCGTGGGCTTTTTTGTGCCAGTAATCCGATAGGGTGTAGTCGATTGTGGGAACTTTTAAGCCTATGAGTTGGAAGTATAGGCTGTTGATTGCTGGGTTAGAGTGAAAGTACAGGTTTTTTACGAAGCTGGCGAGGCTGCTGGGCTCGTTTTTCCAGTAGAAAGGGGATGCTTCATGGTCAATGTACATTACGCCGCCTTTTTTTAGCCATGTGGAAAGGGTTTGGATGGCGGTGAGGTAATCGGGCAGGTGATGGAGCACGGAGTAGCCTGTTACTAGGTCAAACTTGCCCTCGCTAAAAGACAGGTCTTCTATTGGCAAGTTAATTACAGTCAACTTATCAGGTAAGTAGGCAGCGTACTTTTTCTTGAGTATCACGCACATTTCCGCTGAGATATCTATTGCCACAACCTTGTAGCCCATCTGTAATAGTTTGCCTGTTAAGTTGCCGGTGCCTGCTCCAACGTCAAGAGCGTTTTTTTGGTTGTTTTCGATTTGTTTGTCTATCGTTTTTAGTTGGGCGGTTACTCTTTTTTGTTCTTGTTTGCTGTAGACTTCTGGATGGAGCAGTTCATAGTATTTTGCTTCGAATCGGTGGACTGTAACGTTTGCTTGGTGAATTTGTTCTTTGAGGGTTGGGGTGTTGAGCAATTTGTTGTTTTTCCGCCTAGTTCCTGCAGTCTACTTGTCACTTAGTTGCGTTTTCGAATTAATATATAGTTTGAAAATTAAGCTAAATAATTATAAAATAAAAAATAAGGAGGGAATTTGGTTTTCCCTTGTGGTTTTATGGTTGTTTCCTGAGAACCAGTTTCCTGAGAACCAGGATTATGACAACGCCTATTATAGCGACGAAAACGAACAGCCCTGCGATTGCGGGAACAAAGTATAGGTCAGATGCTGATGGTGCGGCAGTTGGAGCTGGAGTAGCGGTTGGTGCTTGTTCCATTACGTTGAATGCGGTTGTTGCAGATGATGGCCAGTAACCATTGGTGCCTGCGAATGTTGCGACGACTGTGTATTTGCCGGAGATGTCTGGTTGCCATACTAGGTTGTATGCGCCGGTGTAGTCAGTTGTTGTTGTGCCTATGCTTCTGGAGTTGCCGTTAGAGTCGACGACATTTATTGTTACGTCAACGCCTGTGAAGTTAGTTGGGAGAGGCATCTGCTGGTAGACATAACCCATCCAATCCTGCATGCTTGCATCAGAAACGCATGGAACACCGTTGGGGAAGTCTGCTGCTTGCTGGCTTTGTTGTGTACCTGCAGAGATATCGGTAACTGTACCGCGTATCACTACTGGTTGTCCGGATGCTGCTGATAGGTCTGGAGCTGTAACTGTTAGAGCGCTGGGTCCTCTGCCTATACTGTAGACTTGTTGGTCATAGCCGTTCATTGCTGTTAAGTAGCCGTCTGCGGTAGCCCATTCAGTTCCAGCGGTTGACCACTCGCTGGGGTAATCTGAGAGCTTCCATATCTCTTTTCCTGTGGTTGCGTTAAGAGCGGTTATTACACAGCCCTTGTAAATCGGGTTGGGTATAGTGTGCTCGTTAGTAGCCTCGTATATTACTCCGTTAGAAATCGATTGTATCTGGGTTGGGTAATCACCGTAAAAGACGTTAAAGCCGGCGTTAGTACTGTTGCCTTCACCGCCATTACCGTAGGTAAACACTATTTTGCCAGTCAAATCATTATAGCAGTAGGTTATTCCTGAGAATGAAGCGACGTAGATGTTACCGTAAGCAGCTACACCTAGTAGTGTTGGTTGTCCTGGGTTGCCATAGTAGTCGAAGGCTCCTTGAGATGCAGTTGGACCCCATAGCGGGGCGCCTGTATCCAGACTGAATCCTACCCATTGCATAGTTTCCTGATAGCTGAATGTGAAGACGCGGGTATTGAAGTCAACTGGCTCTGCTACTACAGTGAGGTTGCCTGCTGGCGGAGTATATGTCTTGGTCCAAAGTACGTCACCAACGTTATGTCCAGCCCTGGATGCGTTGAGGTTAACGGCGAAGTATGTATAGGGATTTTGTTGTGTTCCTGATCCGGTTGCTGCGAAACCTGTAGGTAGGGAACCGCTTCTGCAAAGCATTATATCGTTATAGTTAATTGCAACGATAGAGGGCGCTGGAGTCATGGTGTTTGCCCAGGGCATCGAAATGTTCCAGTCATAAGTGGTTATCGCTTGAGCATATTTGCCTGTCAAACCGAGAGTATCGTTGTTTATCGGAATGCTTGCATTGACTGTTAATGATGACCCGTAAGGAACAACAACCGTGTTATTGTTTAGCATCGGATTGGTTGCGGAATAGTAGTAGAAGTTGCCGTTATAGTAGCTATTAGGTGCCAAGGTAACAGACTCGCCGGTAATCGGAAGTGGAAGTTGTTGAACGAGTGCACCGTTACTTGCATTTATGATTGAGGGCGATAGACTTCCGCCGCCGGTGTATGGGTTAACGTCGTATAGCCATAGCTTGGATGAGTTCCATTCAGTCAGATAGTATGCTGGATTTGAAGGTGTGCCATAGTTTGTCAATGAATACCTTAAGTGTTCACCGCTTGGACCCATAACTGCTGTGCCTGAGGGCAGAGCGGTTACGTTGAACAGTGAAAGCCCTGTGGCTGCATCATACAGGTTCCATCCGCCTGATACTGATGCAACTAGTACTGCTGGGTACACTCCGTGCTGGTCAGGGTCCCAAAGGTTGTATATGTAGCCGAATGACAGCACAGGTATGTTCTGGTTACTCCAAAGTTGTTTTCCTGTACGAAGGTCAAGAGCGATGGTTGGTCCAGTAGAGCTGCCTCCCATAATTGGGGATCCTGTGAATGATGCGGTTTCAGTGTAGTAGAGTATTCCTTGGATTACTATCGGATTGTAGAATCTTGGCGCATATGAAGAACCCTCGAAGTATCCCACTCCATAGGCATCTGAGTTAGGGTCTGAGCCACCAGCTCTAAACTGGTTTCCTCCGACAACTCCTCCAAATTGGAGCGGTCTTGTCCACATGATGTGTGAAGTCAATGGTCCTATGGCATCTTGATGGTACATTTGAGCTTGTCCTCCGCTAGTACTCCATCCTCCTACAGGTGGTGAACCTAAACCTAGCCAGTTGGACGAGATTGTCCACCAGTCAGTGTTCTCGCCATAAATTGGGCGTGCCCAGTAAGCCTGTGGAAGTGGATTGCTATTTTTGGCTGCAGGTATTGGATCTTGCTGCACAGTAAGCGTTGTATTTGCAGAGCTAGGCTGATAATAGTCGCCAATCAGTTGTGATTTCTCGTAACCGTTACCATTCTCGCCGTAGACTTGTCCTGGAAAACTAAATTTGAAACTGTACTTGCCGGTCTGGGTAGGAGTGTATGTTATGTATTGTGATGATGTTGAATCTGAGACAACAGCAAAAATCTGTGTTGTTACTGTACCGTCGGGCGCTGTTATGGTAAGATTGTAGTTATGGAATCTATAGTTGTTTGCAAGCAATGCTGCACTGACAGTAGAACCATTCGTTCCAATAGAGGCAACAGTTCCACCAGCCGCACCGTAAACACAATCAAGCCACATATAAACGTGTGCTGTCTGACCGATACCTATAGGGTCAGGTGCCGCAACAATGTAAGCATACGTAGGAATATTATATGCAGGTGTATGCGCATTAGCATTTGGCATAAGCATCATTGAAGATACCATTGAAATTATCAAGAGTAAAGCAATCGTAATAGCTAAAGTTTTATTTCTATTTTGCATTTTTTNNATTTTTCTCCTTCCTAAAAAAGGAGCGCAGATTTGCTTATAAAGCTATCCCAGATTTGGGGCTCTGTCTTTGCTTTAATTTAATACTTATGCTTTGTGGTACTGTTGGGGCGATTTCTCATCAAAGGAGCCCAATAGTTCGGGCAAGTAGCTATTAAAAAAAATTAGCTTTTCAGGCAAAAAAATAAACTCCTGAAGGGATTGGGTTCTATGGAGAACCGTAAACCCATAAAATAGATTAATTATTATCAAATTTTTATTTACTTCCTTTTTATCTTAAAGATGCGAAACGTTTAAGCATCAAACACCTCTTTTGGAAGAATAAATAGTGACTAGAAATGAAACCTCACGTAACCTTAGTTAACCCGACTGCTCCAGTTGACGCTGCAATGCACATGCCCTTTGCACTGTTAGGTTTAGGATATTTGGCTGCTGTTTTAGAGAAAAACAACTACCAAGTTGACGTGATTGATTGCCAAATGCTTAAGCTTTCGTTAGAAGATTTTAGGAGGGAAATTAGTAAGCGCCAACCCGACATAGTTGGGGTGACTTCGTCCACGCTAACATACAAGTCCGCGTTGAAATTGGTGAAAATTGCGAAAGAGGCCTGTCCAAACTGTATAACAGTCGTCGGCGGTTCTCACGTGACGTTCTGGGATGACAAGGCATTGGAAGAATGCCCAGAAATCGACATTGTGATTAGAAGGGAAGGGGAAAATACGCTGTTGGAACTGGTGCAGAGAATAGAGGCAGGGAAAAGTTACCATGATGTTTTGGGCACAACCTGCCGAAAAGACGGCAAAACCGTGAGGAATCCAGACAGACCCTACATAGAAGACTTAGACAGCTTGCCTTTTCCAGCACGTCATCTTTGGCCAATGGAGCGTCTACGGGAATACGAAGACATACTTTACTTGGCGACAAGCAGGGGATGCGTTTACTGGTGCGAATTCTGCACAACCGTGAGAATGCACGGTCGGAAGTACCGCATGCGAAGCCCAAAAAACGTGGTTGACGAATTAGAGTTTCTGCATAAGACATATGGAGCGAAAAAGTTCACGTTCTGCGACGACGCATTCACAGTGGACCAGCCGAGAACTGAAGCGCTTTGCAGTGAAATTCTACAGCGCGGCTTGAAGATAGAGTGGAACTGTGGAACACGCGTTGACATGATAACCAAAGACTTGCTTATGAAAATGAAGGAGGCTGGATGCATCTCCGTTTGGTTCGGCGTTGAGTCGGGCACGCAGCAGGTTTTAGACGCGATGAAAAAAGGAATCACCCCTGAATTAACAATTAAAGTTCTCGGTTGGGTACGAGAGCTGGGTTTGAAGCCTGTTCCAAACGTTATCTTGGGTTTTCCAGGTGAGACAAAGAAGAGCGCGTGGAAAACCATCAAGTTCGTAGAAAAAATCGCTCCCGACGCCGTGGGCTTCTACAATGTAGCCACGCCTTTTCCGGGCACACCAATGTATGATTTGGTCAAAGAGAAGGGTTGGCTTAGAGTAACCGACTTTGACATGTACGACACAACTCACCCGATCTTTGAGACCCCATATCTTAGCATGAAAGACCTTGGCAAACTGCGGGAAGGGGCATTTCACCATTACTATCTGCGCCGGGCATTCATCTTTGAGAAGAAAAGAAGATTCAAAGTATCTACCGCCATGATCATAGTTGCCAATCTCATTGCAGATATTAAGCTTAAACTCAGAAGAAAATAAGTTCTCACAGTCAGTGTTAATCAATACATGCATTTTATAATTTAAATAATTTGAAAAAACACTAATTTTATAAATTGACAAAAAAAATAAAGGGGGATTAGATTTTTTCCCTTGTTGGATTTATGCTCTTTTTCGAACCATCATCATAAGGATTGCGCCTATGATGATTAGTACGACTATGATGGCGATTGCTGAAGCCAATATGTATGTGTCAGTGTTTGATGCTGGTGGTGCTGCTGTTGGTGCTACCGTTGGATGTGCTGCTGAAACTGCAAAAGTAGTCTCTGAGTATGATGGCCAGTAACCGTTGGTACCATGGAAAGTGGCGAGAACCTTGTAATCGCCTGAGATGTCAGGTATCCATGGGAGGCTGAACATTCCGGTTGTGTCAGTTTTTGTTGTGCCTATGTTTCTGAGGTTGCCGTTAGAGTCAATTACGTCGATTGTCACTTCAACGCCAGTAAAGTTACCTGGAAGAGGCATCTGTTGATAAACATAGCCCATCCATTCCCTCATGCTGGCATCAGATGAGACTGGAACACCATTCGGGAATTGACCAGCTTGCTGTGCTTGCATTGTTCCTGCAGATTTGTCGGTGACTGTACCGCGTATAACTACGGCTGCTCCGGAATCTGCTGCATTATTTGGCGCTGTAACTGTTAGCTCGCTTGGTCCTCTGCCAACAGTGTAGATTTGGTTGTCATAGCCGTTAAACCATGTTGCAAAGCCGTCTGCAATAGCGTAACTCATAGCAGAGAACTCGCCGGTGTAGCCTGAAATAGTCCAGATTTCCGTTCCGTCAGTGGCGTTAATCGCGCGGTTCAAAGCGCCTCTGTAAATTGGCGTATTGACCGTGTGCTCAGATGCAACTACATAGATTACTCCGTTGCCAACTGCGTTTATGAAGGTTGGATAATTGCCGAAGGGCGAGTAGAGACCGCTGTTTGTGCTGTTGCCTTCTCCGCCGTTGCCATAAGTCCATTTGAGGGCTCCTGTTTTTACGTCGTAGCAGTACATTATTCCTGCATATCCCATGCTGTAGAGATTGCCGTAAGCAAGTTGCGCCTGTATTAGGGGGGTGATTGGGTTACCATAGTAGTCGAGAGATGCTTGAGATGGAGTTGGACCCCAAAGCTTCTCACCTGTAGCTAAGCTATATCCTACCCATTGCATAGTTTCTTTGTATCCTTCAGTAAAGACGCCTGATGCTGGATCAGCTGGACCTAATANNAGCAAAGTATGTGTAGGGTGCATCGTTGCTAACTACGCCTCCAGATAACAGGCCTATGCCTAGTCCAGAGGTGGTGCCAATTAAGCCAACTAACATGTTGCCGTAGAAAGCTGCGACTTGCGTGAAAGAACTGGGCACGATTGTTGGTAATGAAATGTTCCAGTCATATGTGCCAGTATCGCCAGAATAACGTGGTGTTGAATTTGTCGCGCCACCATTGACGGTGTTGAAATAGCTAGTTGTGCTTGCGGGTGCGAATGGACTAGCAGGAGTTGTTACGTTGAAGTTGCTTGTTGCAGCTGCTGGTACGCCTCCGCCAACAAGTATGTTCCAGTTCCATATGTCAGATGAATTCCATTGAGCTAAGTATCCGTTTGAAGCGACGTATTTTATGGTTTCACCGTTTGGACCCATTGTTGAAATGTCGCTTGGCACGTTAGTTACGTTGAATAGGTAGGTTCCTGTGTATGCGTCATAAGCTTGGCCAAAGTTGCTTGTGAATAAGATTGGCTGCATAACTCCTTTCTGATTGGGCTGTTGAGAATCATAGATATAACCAAATGATAGTGCTCCGGTAGGTATGGCAGTGCTAAACCACTTTTGCTGTCCTGTGCGTAAGTCAACAGCGTAAGTTCCTCCGCCAGATCCACTAGAGTATCCTAGTGGAGCCTGATAGTAGAGTATACCATTCATTATTATTGGGTTGGTGTATCTTTGAACGTAAGCTGAACCTTCGAAGTAGCTGTCTCCCTGAATAGCAAAGTTATTTCCGCCAACGATTCCGCCAGCTTGCAGTGGTTTTGTCCACATGACGTGGCTGGTTTGAGGACCTACAGCGTCGCCTGGGTTTCTATTAAGAGCTGCACCTGAAAACAGACTGTTTGCACCATAAGCACCGATTGCGCCTGAGCCTACTGAGGCTTCAACAGGTGAACCCGAGCCTAGCCAGTTTGAAGAAATTGTCCACCAGTTAGGGTTTTGACCGTATATTGGTTGAGTCCAGTATTCTGATGGAAGTGGAGTGCTCGTGCTGGGTATTGGTTCTTGTTGTACAACAAGAGTTGCCGATGCACTGGCTGGTAAGAAGGTGTCATTGACTAGTACCGAAGCTGGATTGAATCCACCGGGATATTGATTGTATAACTGTCCTGGGAAGCTAAAGTTGAAAATGTACTTGCCGGTTTGGGTAGGACTAAAGAAAGTGAACTGTGCCGACGTTGGGTCTGTAACGGTCGCAAAAATCTGTTGTGTTACTGTTCCGTCAGGCGCTGTAATGGTGAGATTGTAGTTGTGGAATCTGTAATTGTTGCCTAGTCCCGCATCGGGTCCATAGAGCTTATCAAGCCAAATGATAATGACCGCTCGTTGACCGACGCCTATTGGGTTTGGTGCAACGTTGATGAATGCATAAGTTGGGATGTTCCAAGCAGGTGTATGTGCACTAGCTTGGGGCAATAGAGATATTGAAGCTACCATTGAGAGGGATAAAAGTATTGCAATCGCAATAGCTGCAGTTTTATTTTTTCTAATTTGCATTTTTCATTACTCCATAATTTATGGCTGATTGTCAGCCAAATTTAAGTAACCGCGAATTTATTTATAAAGTTATGCCTAACCCTTCAAAAAAGTGCACAAATTCAGGAAAAAAGGTCATTTTTTGAATTGTTGTAGGCTTAAGCCTATAACAAACATTCAAATAACTGAGGAAATCTGAAGAAAAAAAGTCATATGTTTCAATCTTATGAAAATGAATAATTAACCCAAAAAATACAGGTTATTGGAGAGATAGTCCAGATAATAGCTTCCCAATGAGGCAACTGCATTGATAACATTGAGGGCATTTTCCTTAAAATGTTTGAAAAATCTTATATAAAACGGCACGCTTTTGATGATAAGATTCCAAGTTTTACGGATGGGCAAGGCAACTTTGGCAGATCGAGTAAAAATCGATGAAATTGATGCGAAAATATTAAGGATACTTTTGTTGGAATCACGCACCAGTTTCACCGATATTGCTAAGGCATGCGAAATTACAGTTACAGCTGTCAGAATGCGCTATAAACGTCTATGGAGAGATGGCGTAATCAACGGCGAAAAAATGCTTGTGAACCCTCACTGCTTGGGGTATCGCCACATCGCAGATTTATTTATTATAAGCAATGTAGAAGACGACAAAGAAGTAGCAAAAATTCTAGAAAGCAAACCGTACATATCCGAAGTGGTCGGACCATTCGGCAAATACAGTTTTTTTGGAAAAGTAGCATTACGAAACCTCAATAAATTACACGAAATAATTGAAGATTTAGAGTCAAACCAAATTATCAAACATGTTGATGCGTTAATCTGGGCAGAGGCAATAAACTTGGAGTTTCCTCAAAACCTAATTATAAAGCCTCTAGATCATCAAAAAGACCAAAAAAACAATCATATGCCTGAGTTAACTAATCAAGATCGGGCACATTTAGAAGTTGATGAGATAGATAGAAAAATTGCAAAAATTCTTTCAGAAAATTCTCGAACGCGGTTCAAGAAAATTGCCGAGGAACTGGACATATCATCTAAAACGGTAATTCAAAAATATAATCGACTTAGAGAAAACCTGTTGACTCTTTCTACAATAACTCTGGACCTGAACAAACTTGGATATAAAGCTCTTGCAAACCTATATATAAAAATTTCAAACCGAAGCAAAATGTCAGAGATATATTCTCAATTGATTCAAATCCCGAATCTAATAGTTATTATAAGACTCATTGGAGCGTATGATTTATACGTCGCAATTGCCATTGAAAATTTTGATAAATTATTTGAGTCTAATGAGAAAATTAGAAGAATCAGTGGTATAGAGACAATAGAAGCTTTCTTAGCACCAATGCCGCCGTCATGGCCGCTGAATTTGTTTCCTTCATTAATTGAAAATGAAACTATGCAACCAAAGTACTGGCCTACCGACTTGAATACAAAAGTAACAAAGTAGAAAGAAGTTAAAGTTTTCATTGTCAAATTTTCATTCACTTTCATTTTCAACAAAAAATGGGAAATGTTTTCTCTCGGTTAATCATTAGCCCAAAACTAACGAATCATCAATGGGACTTGCAAAATTCGCGAAGAAACGACCGCCACGAAAGCATTTTAACAAAGTGCGCTAAGACTATAGAACATTTTTTGGAGAAAAGAGCAAATGCAAACGCTCTATCACAACAATTTGTGGCTAGTATAGCGAGTTTTACCAGAGAGCATTCTTAGCCTTATTTCTTCTAGATTGGTTAAAAAACTAAAAAAGGGGAAAGATGATTTTTTGGTGTGGTTTTTTTATTGCTTGTATGGCTGCTTTTTAAGCATCATTGCCAGCATAACGCCGACAATAGCTATTGCAACTATTATTGCTGCGGCTGCTGCACCAATGTACATTTCAGTGGGTGGCAAACTGACTATTGGATATGGTGATGCTGTTGGCGCTGGTTCACTGGCGTAGAAGGCTGCTGAAGCTGACGATGGATAGTATGATTGTGAGCCGCCGAATTTAGCGATGACGGTGTAGCTGCCTGCGATGTCAGGGGTCCAGTTCAGGCTGTATGTGCCATAGACGTTGCTTGTAGCGGTACCGATTGGTCTTGTGTTGCCGTTAGAGTCGATGACACTTATGGTAACTGGAACGCCTGTTATGTTGTCTGGCATTGGCTGTTGCATGTAAACTGTTTCCATCCACGGGCTCATGCTTGCGTCAGAGACGCAGGGGAGACCATTGGGGTAGTTTAATGCGACTGTTGCCTGCTTTGAACCTGCAGAGATGTCTGTTATTGTGCCGGTGATGGTTACTGGTGTGGCTGTTGTTACGCCAACGCTGGGTGCGTCAACGGTTACTTTGCTGGGTCCCTTGGCGTATGCGTATATCTGGTTGTCGTATGCGTTCAGGGTTGTCATGACACCATATGCTGTAATTGGGTGGCTGTCAACGTTGAAGGAGTCGATTGCCCAAACGAGCTCTCCGGTAGTGACGTTAATTGCGAGCTGTTTTGCTCCGATGAATAGTGGTGGGCTGTATTCGTGTCCTTCTGAGAGGAATAGTAATCCGTCAGCGACCTCTCCTATTGAGAAGGTCCATATTGGCCATATGCCGTAGGGGGTGCTTGTGCCTGAATCGCCCTGAAGTGTGGTTGTGTTTGTGTACCAGTTGACTTTTCCACTTGCAGTGTCTATGGACCATATGTCTCCGCCCATGCCTGCATAGTAGATGCTGTTGCCAGCAAATATTTCGCAGTAGCCGCCTGCTGTGCTGTAAGCGTCTGGAATTGCTTCATTGTAACCTCTAAGTGGAGTTGTCCAAAGCTTGTTTCCTGTAGTCATGCTGTAGCCACTCATTTCAAATGTACTTTTGAGGGATATGGTGAAAACTCCGTTGCCGCATGTTGAGCTACCAGTGTTAACGTCTCCAGCGAACGGCGTTGTGGTTATGTTTTGTATCCATAATTGTTCTCCAGTTGCTGCTTTGTAGCCTGCAAAGATTCCCCATCCACCCTGGAAACTTCCGCTGCCTGGTGCATAGCTGTTCATTACTATAGTTGTGCCATCGTTATTCCGTATTCCAAGAGTTATGGGATTGCCTGTGTAGTTTGTAGCTATTGGTTTTGTCCACATTATTCCTTTTGAGAAGTTGATTTGGGCGTTTTGTGCGGGTCTCCATTGCCAAGCTGTGATTCCGTTGGTTCCAACAATTACGGCTTGGGTTGAGTTCCAACAGTTTAGGGTTGGTGCATTGTATGCGTTTGCGGTGCTTGAGTTTACGTAGTAGCCGATCAAGTTTCCGTGTTCGTCGTTGGTTATGGATAGTGAGGTGCCGTTGACTATGCTTAGGACGTATTTTCCTGTCATTGCGTCAAACATGTTATAAGCGGTTCCGGTTGTGTTGATTCCGGCAAGGTTTCCTGTGGTCCACAAGTATGCGATGGCTCCGTACTGGTTAGGTGACACATAATCGTTTATTTGACCGTAGGAGAGAGGCGTAACTACACCGTTGGATGTTAGGGCTGTTTGCGCTGGACTACCTCCGCCATAGTTCGTTGCGTCGTCTGTCCATACTGTTTGTCCTGTTCGTAAGTCAACACATACGTTGCCTACTGGATTACTTGAGCTTCCTGGGTATTGCGTGTAGAAAAGATAGCCGTTAATGACAATTTGCTCGTATTTGTGCTCGTACTGCTCGGTCGAATAGTAGTTGCCGTAGGTAGTTGATCCGCCGAATTGTCCTCCGAGTACTCCTCCGAACGCCACTGGTCTTGTCCAGATGACGTGGGGTGTTTGCGGTGCTTCAGTGTATGGGTTATAGTTTGAGCTGATGTTGTATAAGGCGCCGCTGCTTGTGCTGTAGCCTGTGACGAACAAAGAGGCTCCGGCAAGTGGATACCAGTTTTGTACGTTCATTGCGTTTATTGGAGTCTGCCAGTAAGTTGTTGGAAGTGGAGCTACTGAAACGCCTGAGACTGGTTCCTGCTGCACTGTAAGGTCTACAACAGCGCTTGTGCTGGGCATGAAGTAGTCGCCGATAAATGCGCTGGGTGTTCCAGGCGGGGGGTTATTGCCTTGAAGTGCCCATCCTCCAAAAATCATTTGGAAGGTGTAGGTGCCGAGTTGTGTTGGTGTGATTGTTGTGTATGTTCCTCCTGTATCGTCAGATGTAAACGGTCCGAGTGTTTCAGTTGTTCCATCCGGATGCGTAACTTTCACTGTCATGTTCCCGAATCTGTCACCGTAGGGGCCGCTTGCTGTTGGTGGCGGTTCATTAACCCAGAAGCCAACGGTAACTGTTTGTCCGAGACCTGCAGGGTTAGGTGCAACGTGGATGAAAGAGCTGGTTAAAATTTGCAATGGTGGTGTATGTGCACTGGCATTTGGTAGTAGTGTCATTGATGCTCCCATTGAAATTGTTAAAAGTGCTGCAATCAAAATAGCCATAGTTTTACTTTTTAGATTTTGCATTTTTTTTCCTTTCCTTTAAATTTATTTTTAATGTGACAAGAACACCCCCAAGTAAAGAATGCCCTTGCCCCATAACTTGACTTATTCATTATTGTTCTTTATAAAATTATGGGAAGTACCTACTGACGACAACTTTTTGAAACATTTGAAACGAAAAAACAAAACAAGAACAAACACTGACTAAAGATTTGGAGGTCAAACTGCCAAAGGGTTTGCTGACTCTCAGGGTAAGCAATCAGGCTATCACTTAATCAGTTATTTTTGTTTCAACTTTGATATTCACATCTTTTTTTGTCTTTTTAGCTATTTAGGCGAAACGTTTAAGCACCAAGCACCTCTTTTGGAAGAATAAATAGTGACTTAGAAATGAAGCCTCATGTAACTTTAGTTAATCCAGCCGCTCCAGTTGACGCTACAAATGCACATGCCTCATTTAATGCTGCAAACCGTAATTGATATAAACTGATTATTGGAAGTATCACGAAAGCAATACTTGGGATAACTCTTGGTGCTAAACATCTTAAACATATTAGTCGCCATCATCGTTCTGGTTCTCGCTGTACTGTTAGATTTAGTTCTGGGCGACCCATCACCAAATTACCCTGACAAATGGGTTTTCAAGCTTCACCCAACCGTCTTGATGGGTAAATTCACCAAAAAAATCGAACCCTACTTCAAAAACCCTGACCCCAAGATAGAAAAGTTTCTGGGCGTTTTGTTAGCTTTAACGGTTATTGGCGCGTTTACCATTCCAGTCTACTTTGGGTTGTGGGCAATCTTCACTTACGTTAGCATTTTTGTTTACGCTCTCATCGGCATCATATTGCTCAAGATGACGATTTGTATTAAGCTTGAGACGGATTGGGCAAAAGCAGCAGCCAAAGCCATAGAGGCAAGCGATTTACCAGAAGCAAAAAAGTACAGCCACTTCTCGAGGCGAGAATCCAAAGACCTAAACGGCGCTCAAATGGGCAGTGCAGTCATCGAATCCATGGCTGAAAACCTAATCGACTTCAAACTCTCNNGGCTTCAAAGATAAAGAACACATAAACACAGGCTGGTTTAGCGCAAACATAGACACAGTCGTCAACTACATACCGACAAGATTCACCGCCCTACTCATGATTGGGGCAGCAGCAATTCTTGGCAAAGACGCAAAAAACGCTTGGAAAATCGCGCGCAGAGACCATAAGAAAACGCCAAGCCGAAACCATGGATGGCCAATGGCTACAATGGCTGGGGCATTGCGGGTCCAGCTAGAGAAGCCTGGACAGTACATTCTTGGGGACAGTTTGGAACCGCTTACGGGGGACAAGATTTTGGGTGCCTTGCGAATTCGTGATGTGACGATTGTTCTGTGGGCACTTTTGTGCGTTGGCGTCATAGTGGCTATGCGATTCTTCTTTTTGCCCTTTTAGTGCAAAGTATTAATCGAAGCTTTATGGTATTTCTAATCCAAGAAGTGCACAGTCACATGCGTGTTTGCTTGATAAATCCGCCGAGAATTCAGCCGAAAGCATGGGGAAAACCAAACGTTTTTCCACCCATAGTCTTAGCATTAGTCGCCGCTGTCTTGGAACAAAAGCATATCGTCTGCATTATTGATGCTCCAACGGAAGGCTGGAAGAACCTTATGGAAATGGATGAAACCAAGTACCGTGTAGGTTTAAGTGCACAAACCATTGCTGAACGCCTTAGGCAGTGGAATCCTGACGTGGTTGTTGTTGAGATTCCGTTTTCTGGTTGGTCCAAAACCGCGTTTGAAGTGGTTTCCGCAGTGAAGGCTGTTAACAAGAAGATTACTGTTGTGCTGATGGGTCAGCACCCTTCCGCTAGACCAGAAGCTTGTCTTTCAGATGCCGATGTTAACTTTGTTGTTATCGGTGAACCAGAAAACACCGTTTCTGAACTGGTTGATGCGCTTGAGTTGGGAAAGCAAGATTTCAAGGGCATAGATGGTTTAGGCTTTAAAGAGAATGGGAAAGCCATTCTTACAGGTAAGCGCGCTTTTATTGAGAATTTAGATTCATTGCCATTTCCAGCTAGGCATTTGCTTCCAATGAAACTTTACTACGAAGCTGTTAAGGAGAATCCGCTAAGGGGCGAAATAAGCAAGCCATGGACTATCGTAACGACCACTAGAGGCTGCCCATATAGCTGTGTTTTTTGCTCTGTCTGTATTCTCTGGGGTAGAACTTGGCGAGCGCGAAGCCCAAAAAACGTGGTTGATGAACTCGAGCATGTAGTGAAGACTTACGGGATTAAACAGGTTGATTTTTACGACGAGAACATGACGCTGGATAAAAAACGGATGGCGGATATTTGCGACTTAATTGTTGAACGTGGCGTGCATGTTGAGTGGTTTACGCCTAACGGTGTTAGGGCAGACACGCTTGATGAACCGCTGCTGCGAAAGATGAAGAGGTCTGGCTGCAAAAAGATTCGTGTCGCACCTGAATCCGGCGTCCAACGCGTCGTTAACGAGGTCATTGGCAAGAATTTAGATTTGAAGAGTGTCGAGCAAGCGGTTGTTATGTGCAAAAAAGTCGGCATTAAAGTTGGCTGTTTCTTCGTATTAGGCTTGATTGGAGAAACCAAAGCCGACATCGAAGAAACCATAAAATTCGCCTACAAACTCCGCAGCCTCGGCGCCGACAACCTCATCTTTAGCATCGCCATGCCCCTCTACGGAACAGCCCTCTACGAGCAGGCAAAAGAAGGCGGCTACCTGCGGGAAGGCTTCTGCGACTACGCCTTGGCAGCGACGGAACCACTGATTGAGACACCAGAGTTTACGGCGCTGGATCTGCAGGAATTATGCATACGAGCCAACATGGCAAACCCAACCTTTACCAGAGCCAAGATTTTGAGGGCAGCACGGAATCCTAAGAAAACTATCAAGATTTTGCTGAAAATGATATAATTTCTCGGAGAAAGTGTACCCTGCCGGTTTCTCGATAGTTTTATTATAGACTTTTTGGTTCCTATTCAAACATGAATTCTATTTTTTACAGGTTAATGCTTATTGTGAAGGTTTTAGGTCAGTTGCTTTTTTTGTTTGGGTTACTGGCTTGGCTTGACGGCGTAGTTGTACAGTTTACTCATCCTGAGTGGCTGCCGTTGTCTGTGTCGCATCTTTTGCCATGGATAAGAACCGACACCTTCACCATCCTCATGTTCATAGTCAGCGCCATCGGATTTTTTGTCTGGAGAGTAATCGCTGAGGTAAACAAGACAGAACTAAAGAATTAACCGTCAGATTGGGCCGAAAAGTTTAGTCAAGAAAGCTTGACGACAAAGCTTTTTACCTAAAAGAAACGTTGATACTTTGAAGGCATGACAATGCTTCGCTATAAAAAATTAGTTGTAATCATTGCCTTAACGCTTCTATCTTCTACGCTAATTCTTGTCGAGTTTACACCTGCAGCAGAAGCAAACCCCTGGATGGCTGACGCTCTTTTCGGCGAAAAAGCGCCTCCAGGCATAAAAATCAACGGTGATGGCACCGTAGAGGGCACCAACAAAATAGTCCAAACAAACAACACCACATACAGCCTCACAAGCGACATATCTGATAGCATAACAATTCTCAAAAACGGCATAACCCTCAATGGCAACGGCCATACCCTTCATGGAAAAAGCGGTCAAAGAGGAATCTTTATCCAAGGACTAGACGGCATAACCATAACAAACCTAAAAATCGAAGGCTGCGAATGCGCCATAAAGCTTGCCTGGCGCCACTATGGCGACTATGATGGCAGAACCATTATAATCTCTCATAACACGTTCAGCGGCAACAAAAACGCAATAGCCTTCACAGACCACCTTCAGGGAAGCAACATTACAGATAACTGCTTTGTAGCCAACACCATTTGCGTCAAGGGCGCTGTTGGCGTAAGCTTTAGAGGCAACCAGTTCCTCGACAACGAATATTGCATGCCCACCGATCCAGGCCTAAACGACGTTGACCCCTCGAATCAGGTGAACGGCAAACCCGTCTATTACTGGATTAACCAGCAAAACATGACTGTTCCCTCTGATGCTGGCTGGGTTGTTCTTAAGCACTGCAAAAACATCGTTGTCGAAGGCTTAAACATCACCCGCTCCGGCGGCGAAGTGCAGCTCTACAACACCACCGACTCAACCATCAAAGGAAATAGTCTATCTAAAAGCGGCATATCGTTAATGGAATCCAGCGGTAACGTCATTGAAGACAATAAAATCGCCGATGTCAACCACGCTGGCGTTTTACTGCAATTTTGCAGAGAAAACCGCGTGGTAAGAAACCAAATAGTCGACAACGACGAAGGCGTAAGCATGCAGTTATGCGACAACAACACGGTCAGCCAAAACCAGTTAACCCAAAACACGATGGGGCTCAACATGAGCTTTATCTACTTCAACAGCTCTGCCTCAACAACTTTGGTAAGCCAAAATGTCATATCAAAAAACAGCATAGGCATTTACCTTTACTCTACCAATGGAGCAACCATTACCCTAAACAATATAACAGATAATCTTGACTGGGGTATGAAGCTGGAAAACAACCCAAAAAACAACAGCATATACCATAACAACTTCATAGGCAACAACGTGACCGATAAACTGCAGGTGTGCATTACTGGTTTTTGGAAACAAATAGACAATGGAAGCAGCGTAAACGGAACATACAAGCCGCCTCGAAGAGACTTTGTTCCTGGAGAAGCCAACTTCTGGAACAACACCATAGGCGGCAACTACTGGAGCGACTACACCGCAAGATACACAAACGCCGCTGAGTTAGGCGAAACAGGGGTCGGCGACAAAGCATTCTACATAAACCAAAACAACATCGACAACTACCCACTTATGACGCCAGTCGACATCACTAACACCAACGAACTCTTGCCCAACCAAGAAGCCGCAGGCACAAACGCATTGCAGAACCTTAGTTTACCGGTTTTGCTTGGAATAGTCTTGGCAGCCGTCGTGGTAGCAGGACTTGCTGTGTTTCTTTGGAAACGCAGAAATTAACCCTGCAATACTTTGCCATCCACTATTACAATTGTGACGGCGATGTCCTTGATTTTGCCCTCTTCAACCGCCGTGGGGTCAGATGCCAGAACCGCCAAATCCGCCAGTTTGCCCTCTTCGATTGAGCCTTTGAGGTTTTCTTCACCTGAACAGTAAGCTGCATCCAGCGTGTATGCCCTCAGAGCTTCCTCAACGGTGAGCCGCTGTTCAGGGTAGCTTTCCCGTGTGACAGCGCCTTGGATGCCCAGCAACGGGTTTAGGGGTTCCATGGGGCAGTCTGAGCCGCCTGCAACCTTGACGCCTGCTTTGAGTAGGGTTTTGAGGGGATGCAGCCATCGCGCTCTCTCAGTTCCCAAATGCTCTGTGGCTGACCACACCTCGAATTCTGTGGGAACCATCTTGGGCTGAACCGAAACAACTACGTCTTGCGCACTGAGGCGTTTGACCAGTTGCTGGTTTAGGACGGCTGCCTGCTCGATGCGGAACCTAACTTTTTTCGGGGTTTGCTCGATTACGCTGAGGGCTGTGTCAACTGCCCTGTCGCCCATGGCATGGATAACAGGCTGAAGACCCAACGCTAAAACCTGCGCTACCCAAGCTGCCAATTCCTGCGGGGTGCACATCATTTTGCCGCTGTTGTCGGGGTCGTCGCTGTAGGGTTGCATAAGCGCGGCGGTTTTTGAGTCTAAGTAGCCGTCGGTGAAGATTATGGCGCCTCCTAACCGCAGCTTCAGAGGGTCAGTTGACGCAAAACCGCTTGCACACTTTAGGAACTCATGGGGCACTATCACGTTAACTCTGACTGGAAGCTTTCCTTTTGCCTGAAGGGTTTGGATTAGGGAGAGCTCGTTTTCTGAGAGGATTATCCAGTCTATGCTGGTTATGCCTGCTTGCACAATTTGTTGGCAAGCCAACGACGTGGCGTCTACAAGTTCCTCTGCGGTGGGTTCTGCAACTGCTTGCCAAACTAAGTTGGTGGCGCTGCCCCGAAAAATCCCCGTCAACTCGCCAGCTGCAGTTTTGTCTATGGATCCACCTGAGGAAGTAACTGTTTTGGAAGTTATGCCAGCTAAGGCTAAGGCTTTGCTGTTTGCGGCGCATATCATTGCGGCTTCATGGTATAGAATCACTGGGTTGCCGGGTGCAGCCTCATCGAGGTCCTTGTGGGTTAGTAGGCGCTTTTCTTTGAAGTGGTTCTCGTTCCAGCCGCGACCAACAATCCATTTCCCTGTTTGGGTTTGCTTTGTCTTCTCCTTTAGGAGGTTTTGCAGATCTTTGATTGATTGGGCACTGGAGAGGTCAAGCCACATGAGGCATCTGCCAAAATCCGCAACATGAATATGTGTATCAATTAACCCGGGGACAACGGTTTTTCCTTTTAGGTTGAGAATTTTTGTTTTTTTCCCAATCAGACCTTTGATTTGCTGGTTTGTGCCCACTTTGAGGATACGGTTGCCTCTCACAGCTACGGCTTCTGCATGGGGCTTGCTGGGATTCATCGTCCAAACCTTCGCATCAACAAACACCAAATCCGCGAGCAAAGCATCCTCCCCAAGTCGTTAGTTATTACTCGCTATGAATGCTCAACATAAAAACCCTTCCGCAGACGGCAGCAGGCAGAGTATCAGCGCACTGTCATGCAAGCACAAAGCTTCACAACTACCTAACAATTCACCCAATGGCAAAACAGTCAATCTGCGGGCGTTTGACAGCTACCGAAACGGCCTAATCCCATAGATGCTATTTAGAATTAAAATTGTTGCTTTTAAACAACGAGTCGATATCATGGGAATAGTCCCGTAGCAGTCAGTATTTCAAGTAAAAGGTGGAAGTACCGGCGATAACCGAACATTTGCTGAACCGTTGTATCCTATTATCCAACTATTGTCGTTATTTTGCACATCTAAGACAAAATGCAGATAGACTTGCTGGGGATTATGTGGCACAAGTGTCGTTACGCCGGTATCCGTTGGAGTCATTCTCAGTGTTGCAGTCTGGTTAGAATAGAAGTGATTAAAGTTTGTTTGTACAAGTATGTAGAAATCACTCGAATTAAGATTTACCGTGTAAGTGGTATTAAATAGAATATTTACTTCAAAGTTTTCACCACTTCGTTCATCTAAAGTAGAGGCAGAGTAGAGTCCATAAACGATGTTAGTGTTAGGCTTATTGACGATTAAATAAGCCACGGATAGCCCAACAGCTATAACTACAATCAACGTTATCGCTATAATAGCAGTTTTGTTCAGATTCTATCCCTTACTGCAAGTATCGATTGACCAGACTATAAAAGTTGTCGATTAGACCCTACGCTTGCTAACATCAATTTATCTAAAGTTTTTTATTAGGTGACTTCTTGACAACAATTCAAACAACTATTAATGCCCAAAATTATGGTTTGGGACGAAGCGACTTGATGTTGTGGTTAGCCTTTTATTTTAGCGTCTGCTCTATGTCTGCTTTCAGTAGGTCAATTTTTTTACTCTGCTTGAGGATTGCTCCACAACCAGTCTGCAACCCAAAACGGATGCAAAATCAACTAAGCAAGCTGCCCCTAAGCCCGCTAGAAGAAGATGAGTAAGGGGGCTCTTGCCATTATCTAACAATAGAAAAACAAAACCAAGTTTCGATTCACGTGCGGCGGGTAAGGCGGAGAGAGCCAGCAAGAAAACCAAAAACAGCCTCAAACGATGTTTCTGCAAAACACATAATAGTTCCCGCAACCGTTTTTCATCATTAAAGCTGGGGAATCAAGTGAAAGCTCACGTAGTCCTTGCAAATCCACCTTATCCGGATGATGTGCCGCAAGCCGTCTTCATCCCATTGGGCATAAGCTACTTGGCGGCGGTGCTTGAAGAGAAGGGGTACAAGGTGGATGTGGTTGATTGCCAAGTTAACCGACCAAGCCAAAAAGAGATGGAAGACAAGTTCAGAAGCCTCAACCCAGACATAATCGGCGTAACAGCGGCAACAGTAACCTATTTTCCAGCGCTTAAAATCCTAAAAGCCGCCAAAGCCGCGCTTCCTAACTGCGTAACCATGATTGGCGGACCCCACGTTACAGTTTTGGACGAACGAACCTTCACGGAAAGCGCAGATGTGGACATCGTGGTGCGGGGTGAAGGGGAGCAAACAATGCTGGAGCTCGCAAGCCTGGTGTCGGAAGGCAAACTGGAAAACCTCAGCGGAGTTTTAGGTATAACTTTCAAGAAGAACGGCAAAGTCATCGCCACAGCTGACCGCCCCTTCATAGAAGACATCGATTCGCTTCCTCGCCCAGCCCACCACCACTTCGACATGACAAGGTACAAAATCAACGGGAAAAACTACATGCCCATCATAACCAGCAGAGGATGCCCCTTCAACTGCGCCTTCTGCTTGGCATCAAAAATGTGCGGAAGCGGCTTTAGAGCAAGAAGCCCAAGCAAAGTTGTTGACGAACTCGAATGGCTAAGAGACACCTTTGGAGCAGGAGCCTTCGCCTTCTACGATGACACATTCACCCACGACATAAACAGGGCAATGGCAATCTGCGACGAAATGAAAGCAAGAAACTTTTTGCTTCCATGGGATTGCCGAACAAGAGTAGACAGAATATCAAAAGAATTGTTAACTAAACTCAGGAACACAAACTGCCAGCTCATCCACTTCGGTGTTGAATCAGGCAGTCAACAGATGCTAAACACCATGCGAAAAGGCACCACCGTTGAACAAAACGCCAAAGCCATAAAAATGGTAAAAGACTCAGGAATACTAGTCGCAATTTCTCTGGTTATCGGTTACCCGGGCGAGACACCGGAAATGCTACAGCAAACAGTAGACTTTATTCGTAAAACCAAACCTGACTACGTTTACATGTGTGAGGCCGTTCCGTATCCGGGCACGGAGCTCGCTGATTACGTGAAAGAACTGGGCTTGAAAATGACTGAAGACTGGAACCAGTACCATGAGCAAATGCAAGTTTTCAAAAACAACCTATTGCCACTTGAAAAGCTAGAGGCAACCAAAAAAGCAGTCTACGATAGCATCTTTACCCCTGCATATTTCCTCAAGATGAGGCGCAGAGGAGACTTCCACAGCCAAATCATGGCACGCATGGCACTAAACCACCTTGTATGGAAATACCGCTTTACAAGATGGGCGTTTAGGCAGCTTGGCAGGGTGAGGCACACAAAGAAGAGCCCCGGAGGGCACAGCACGCCCAGCAAAGACCAGCAAAGTTGAGGGCTCTTGTAAAACGCTTATATTTGGGGGTGTTTATCCCTCATCCAACAGGTCCAGACGGGACTTTGGATGTTGAACTAGGATGAAAGTTGTTGTTCACTGGAGCGGAGGAAAAGACTGCTGCACCGCACTGCACAAGGTAATCGAGCAAGGCCACGAAGTAGCATGCCTTGTCACATACATCTACATGGAACCCTACGTTTTCCACAGCTTCAAAGTAATAGAGCAACAAGCCAAAGCGCTGGGCATGCCCCACCAATTCGTGAATATCACCGACAACCGCTATGACGACATCATGGGAACCCTTGAACGGCTCCACAAAGAAGAAGGCGCACAAGCCATCGTCACAGGCGACATCGACAACGTACACCACAGACGCGTATGGAAAGACGCCTGCAAAAAGCTGGGCGTGCAGCTTATGATGCCGCTTTGGGACCGACCCCTCAACCTGATTCCAGGTAGCCGACGCCGCAAGCGAATCATGGAAATGGAACAATCCACGGGCGTTAAAGCAATTCTCAGCTGCATCGACCAAAGATACTTCACACCCGAATGGCTGGGACGCCAAATCGACAGAAAATGCATCGAAGACATG